>PKFB01000015.1 GCA_002919305.1 Actinomycetales bacterium | reverse complement strand
CTATCCGCTGCGCGCGTAGGAGACTTGAGAGGGGCTGTCCCTAGTACGAGAGGACCGGGACGGACGAACCTCTGGTGTGCCAGTTGTCCCGCCAGGGGCATGGCTGGTTGGCTACGTTCGGAAGGGATAACCGCTGAAAGCATCTAAGCGGGAAGCCTGCCTCAAGATGAGGTCTCCCACCGGCTTGACCGGGTAAGGCCCCCAGGTGATGACTGGGTTGATAGGCCGGGTGTGTAAGCACGGTAACGTGTTGAGCTGACCGGTACTAATAGGCCGAGGGCTTGACCACGAAGATTGTCGCGTTCACTGTACGGTTCCTGGCACACACGCAGGATGTTGCGGCCCCCGTTGTGGTGTGGGTGTGCGCCCTGGTGTGTGGGTGAGAGTTTCGGTGGTGATAGCGGAGGGGAAACGCCCGGTCCCATTCCGAACCCGGAAGCTAAGGCCTCCAGCGCCGATGGTACTGCACTCGCGAGGGTGTGGGAGAGTAGGACGCCGCCGAAGCACATTACATGGGGGTCTACCCATTCGGGTAGACCCCCATAATATTTTCCCTTTTTAAGCTGTCATACGGGGTCATCCATTGTGGATGGCCCCATGTGTGTATTCGATCCTGCCGGTTCCGTGTTTTCGCCTCGGGCGCTCACCGGTTGATATCGATGTGTTGACCGATGAGCGCCCGCCACCCCTGTGAACCGATGACCGGTCAGACCAGCGTAGTCAGCTGGGCTTTGTCAGCCGAGGCTGTCCAGTTCGGCCAGACGCGCCTCTACCTCGGCCAGTTCTCGGCGTAGCCGTTCAGCGGTTTCTTCGGCTTCGCTCCGCGCGGTCGCCACGATTTCGTCAACCGCCGCGCGTATGGTCGGCTCCCCGATCACTTGCACCATCTTCAGGGCGTCATGAGCCCGAACCGGGGTTGGTTTGGTAATGACTCGGCTTCCTCGGGTAGCGGAGACTTCCCACTCCCCTTCATGCCAGGCGAGGGTGATGGTCAGCTCCGAGGGGGCCTTTCCTTTCTTGGGGCTGCGCTTGCTGCTGGATGAGGTTTCGGTGGTTGCGCGTCCCCGTGATTCGGACGGGGTTCCTGTATTGCTGGACATACGACGTGAGCTAGAGCGTTGGTTTGCCTGTTCTTCGAACGAGGGGGCCAGCGGCGGACCGGGCGGCGCTGAGGAGCTGGATGAATCCTCGCCGGTCTGACCGGTGTTAGCTTGCGATGACGCGGTGGATCCTGATTCCGACGACTGGGTTCGCTTAGAGGGGGCCTTCGGAGGGATCTGCAGGTCCTGGGGAGCGAATGGGAGTTCGTCCCGGCCGAACCGCACCACGAGCCACTCGTCGGAGACCGTGGGGTCCTCCATATGGACCAGCTGACCTATCTGACCCGCCATCTGACCGGCTGATTCGGTGAACATCACCTTCGGCTTACGTCCGGCCTCCAGTGTGCTGCGGAGCATTTCGATGTCTTCAGCGGACAACCCGCCTTTAGAGCGGGACGTCGCGGGTGCCATGGTGTTCTCCCTCCCAACGGGTCCGGGGTGGTGTGGCGTGACCCGGGATGCATCAGGGGTGTTGACAGTGCCTTTCTATCAGGCCACTCCGACATACGTTCGACTGCATCACGTGGGTTTGCCGCGTACCCCAGCTTGGGGTGCCGGTTAAGTCACTTACCGTCACCGGTTTCGGGTCAACCGCGGTGACGCAGCCTCTCAGCGGTGTCGATGTTCATCGATCCATGTATCGATGTGTTCCCACCAGTCGTACAGCCAACTGATCTGCGCTTCCGGATCTCGGGGGATGTCGGCGGCCGGGATACGCCACCACCTCATCGTGATCGTTTTATCCATGGGTAGTTCCCGCCAGATATCGGCCACCGTGGTCAGGTGATCCAGACCGGTGTGAGCGACGACCATGACGTCGGCCTCCGGAGCGGCGGTGAGCGCGGCCGCTAGGCCACCGGGGCGCGGTGCCAACACGTGGCGCATCCGCTCCGCCCGCTGTGCCATGTGGGTCAAGCCCAGGGAACGCAACCGGGTGATGGCGTACCAGCGACGTCGTAGTGTGAAGTTTCCTCCCTCCGGAAAGATGACCAAGGCGTCGTTGTCGTCCAGCTGGGAAGCCAACGCCGCGATCTCCTGTTCCGGATCGCGGGAGTGCGCTCGTCGTGGTGTGGTGGTCCGCCCCCAATTGGGGGAGAGGAAACGATTGGGGAGGCGGTTGAGAACCACATCGATCCCGGGATCCCACTGGAGGCTGTCCTTCAGGACAATGCGCGGCTCCCGCCGGTACCAGTTGATCAGGGCGTGTATCAGGATGAGCGAATCCCCAGGGCCGGCGTGGCGGCAGCAGACGATAAGGGGATGTCCCGGGTAGGCGTCAGGCTCCGGGCCGGCGACCTCGATCCTGAGGCGCAGGACTCGGCGTACCTCCCCGAACAGGATCCACAGGTACCAGCGCACCAGGCGGTAGTGCGCGGTCTGACACCAGGGAGCGCGGATCTTCCATCCGAATCCGCTGGCGATCCACAGTCCGCCGAGGATGATCAGGGCGAGAGATTCCAGGATGAGATAAGCGGTCGCTAACCACAGCACCCGCAGTGGGCGAAGCCGGCCAGGGACCATCGGAGACAGCGCTGCGGACACCAGCACCCACATCGGTAGCGTGGTGACGCACAGGACCGCGGCCGTAATAACTGCGGGGATCAGGATGGGGCGTCGTATCCAACGGGGCGGCACACTCATACCAGCAGTCCCAGGCGGTCACGCAGGTAGGCGCGGCTGGCCTGATCGGCCTTATGGATCATGGAGCGGATCCGGCTGAAATCCCGGTACGCCAAGGGGGCCCACAGGCCCACCGGTGGGGCGTTCTCCGCGCCGGTGGGAAGGACATGCACCTCAACCCCGGTGGGCAGGTTCGCCATATCTCGGGCGAATCTGTGGCGTCGAGCGATCTCAAACGCCACACTGGCGACCTCCCAGGGGCGACGCGGCACCTGGAGGGGATGGTCGACGCGTCCGACCTGAAGGACGAAGATGCGCCGGGCACCCAGTTCGAGGGCACGCCCCACGGGGATGCTGTTGACGATGCCGCCGTCGATGTAGTGGTAGCCATCCACCACGACCGGGGGGAGGAGACCCGGGACGGCGGAGGAGGCCAGCACGGCCTGAATGACAGGGCCGGTAGTGAACCAATGCTCGGCCGCTCGTTCGATGTTCGCGGCACAGCATTCGAAGTGGACCGGCAGGTCATCGAAGGTTTTCGGGCCGATCTCAGCCTCCAGCAGGCGACGGAGCGGTTCCGGCGAGTGGAGATGGGTGCGGGTACGGGCAAGGGTGGCCAGCTGCCGAGGTGGGGAGGCGCTGAAGACCTCGCGAGCCGCCGTTGAGGTCCACAGATCAGTCAGGCGTTCCGGCGCGTTGGGAGTGGGATCAGCGGCGACCATGACTCCATTGATGGCTCCGATCGAGGTGCCCAGGACCAGATCGGGACGTAGACCCGCCGCGAAGAGAGCTTTAAGCATGCCCACCTCGACCGCGCCGAGTACCCCGCCACCACCGAGGACGAAAGCCACTATGCCATCCGACATCCGCTCATAGTGGCACGACCGATGAGTTTTAACTCGTTTCTCATCTCGGCTCCACCCTGTGGGGCATGCGGCCATTGGCCGACTCCGCTCATACCACTGCGGTTGTAGGGTGAGGGAGGGTAGCGACACCCCATATCGATCGAATGCGGCGATCAAGATCCTTGGTATCCGCTACCGGATCCGGTGTTGGAGAGCTAGGGTCGGTGGCCCGACGACGCGACACCGGTGGGTGTGGCGTTCGCAGGTCAGAGAACCGCCGAAGTCGGCGTCGGCGCGCGTAACTGGGGGCGATGACGGTGGAGGCCTATATCGCGGCATTAGAGCGTGCACTGCGGGGACCGGCCAGGTTAAAGGCCGATCTGATGGCGGAAGCACGGGACAGCTTGATCGACGCGTATGAGGCGTACCGCCAGGCCGGTCTGGACGAACAGGAGGCGCGGCGGCGCGCCATCGCCGAGTTCGGCGATGTGGAGACCGTCCGCGCGGCGTACCAACAGGAGTTGACGCTGGCCCAGGGGCGCCGGACCGCGGTGTTGATGGGGGTGGCGATGCCGGCGCAGCTTTTGATGTGGGACGCGGCGTGGTGGTTGTTACCTGAGGAACGGTTGACGACGCTGCCTCCGTCGGCCGCGATGGTGGAGAGCTCCATCGACGTTGTGGCGATATTGGCCAGTGCGATCGGGGCGATCACGCTGCTGCTGACCGGACCGGGGTCTCGGATGCTGCCAGTGCCGGTGTCGTTGACCCGTTGGGTCGGCCGGTTCGGGCTGGCCGTTCTGGCCGCCACGGCGGTGTTCTGTATGACTTTGATGGGCTTGGAAGGCGAGGCGGGACCGGCGGGGTGGCCCCTGATCGCTGTCCTTTCAGGAGTGTCGACAGTGGTCTCGGGCGGCGTCCTGGTCTCCGTGTGGCGGTGCCTGCGAGCGCCGGTGCCGGACGCCTCCGCCACCGACAGCGGCCGCGTCGAAATCGCCGGTTAGAACACCACGTCCGCGCGGTACCCCGGTCCACGGAAGCCACGGAAGAGGAGGCGGCGGATCCGGGCGGATCGGGGCGAGACCGCATCACATGGAAAATCTCCGCTACTCGACGCGGTGGTCGGGTTAGCGTTCTGATGTGGATCGGGTACAGCTCACCTCGCGTGAACACCATCAACGGGCGGTCGACGCGCTGCGCGCCGCGTACTCCCGACTCCCTGACGGGGTTGATGTGCGGCTGGCTAAACGGACCTCGAACCTGTTTCGGTTCCGCTCCGCCGGTCAGGCAGGCCTGGACGTCAGCCAACTCGACAGGGTGATCGAGGTCGATCCGGAGGCCCGGACCGCTCAGGTGCAGGGGATGGCGACCTATGAGCGGTTGGTGGACGCCACCTTGCGGTATGGCCTGATGCCGCTGGTGGTGCCGCAGTTGAAGACCATCACCCTGGGAGGCGCGGTCAGCGGGTTGGGCATCGAGTCCTCCTCGTTCCGCAACGGCCTGCCACATGAGTCAGTGCGGGAGATGGACATCCTCACCGGTGACGGGCGGGTCGTGACGGCGCGGCCCGACAACGAGCACGCCGATCTGTTCGAGGTGTTCCCCAATTCCTATGGCTCGTTGGGGTACGCGGTGCGGTTGGAGATCGAACTGGAACCGGTGCGTCCCTTCGTCCGGCTTCAGCATCTGCGGTTCGACGACGCCGCGGCCGCGATGACCACGCTCGCTGATATCTGCCACAGGCGGCAGTACGCGGGGCAGAGGGTGGATTTCGTCGACGGGGTTGTCTTCTCCCCGCACGAGATCTACCTGACGGTGGCGTCCATGACGGACCGTGCGCCGGGGGTGAGTGACTACACCGGTGATGGGATCTATTACCAGTCGCTGCGGCTGCGGCGGGAGGACTATCTGACCATCCGTGACTATCTGTGGCGATGGGACACCGACTGGTTCTGGTGTTCCCGGGCCTTGGGGGTGCAGCATCCGGTGGTACGCCGGTTGTGGCCGCGCCGCTATCGACGTTCGGATGTCTACCGACGGTTGGTGGCGTGGGATCGCCGGTATGGCCTGTCGGCGAAGGTAGGCCGACTGCGGGGTCTGCCGCCCCGGGAGGCGGTGATCCAGGACGTCGAAGTCCCGATCGAACGGGTGGTGGACTTCCTCTCCTTCTTCCAGCGTGAGGTGGGGATCTCTCCGGTGTGGCTGTGCCCGTTGCGGCTGCGGCGGGATCGACCGTGGCCGTTGTATCCGCTGCAGCCCGGGGTGCTCTACGTCAACGTGGGGTTCTGGGCCACCGTGCCGTTGGCTCCCGGTCAGAGCGACGGCTATCACAACCGTCTGATTGAACGTGAGGTGACGCGGTTGGGTGGGCACAAATCGCTGTACTCGACCGCGTACTACGACGCCGAGGAGTTCTGGCGGCTGTATAACGGCGCGGCGTACGCGCCGGTGAAGCGGGCATACGACCCCGCCGGGCGTCTGGCGGACCTGTACACCAAGTGTGTCCGCAGCCGCTGAGTGGGCCGCGCCGACAAGAGCACCGAGCTGTCGACCACAGAGGAAACCAGAGCCAGGGACGGAGGCGTGGGATGAAGCTGGCTGAGGCGTTCGAGCGGATCGTCGGACCGGACGCGCCCGTGGAGTTCGAGGCGTATGACGGCAGCCGCGCCGGCCGGGCGGGGGCCGGTGTGAAGATCGAGGTGCGGTCACCACGCGCTTTGTCTTATCTGGCCACCGCCCCCAATGACCTTGGGCTGGCTCGAGCGTACGTCGCCGGGGATATTGAAGTGACCGGCGATATGTACACCGCGCTGCGGTTGCTGGTCGGGCTTAAGGGGGTCTCCCCGCCCTTGGCGGAGAAGGTGCGGATTTTCCGCGGGCTGGGCGGCATGAAGCTGCTCCGTCGGGTCCCGCCGGTCGCCCAGGAGGTGCGGTTGCGGGGGCGGCGGCACTCGCGGCGCCGGGACCAGCAGGCCATCTCCCACCACTACGACGTCTCTAACCGGTTTTACGAGTGGCTGCTTGGACCGTCGATGACCTACACCTGTGCGCTTTACCCGACGGCGGATGTCACGTTGGAGCAGGCCCAGTACGCCAAGCACGATCTGGTGGCGCGCAAGCTCGGGCTTCGGGAGGGGATGCGGCTGCTGGATGTGGGCTGCGGGTGGGGTGGCATGGTGATGCACGCGGCCCGTCACTACGGGGTGAAGGCCCTGGGGGTGACGTTGTCCCGGCGGCAGGCGGAGTGGGCGCAGGAGGCGATCGAGAAGGAGGGCCTGGGGGAACTCGCCGAGGTACGCCACGCCGACTACCGGGACATCCGCGAAAGCGGTTTTGACGCGATCAGCTCCATCGGGTTGACCGAGCACATCGGCAAGGCGCAGCTTCCGCGGTACTTCCGTTTCCTGTATGACCGGCTGCGGCCGGGGGGACGGCTGCTCAATCACTGCATTACCCGCCCCCGGTATACCGAGCGGGCCTATTACCGGCGGGGTTTTATCAACCGGTATGTCTTCCCGGACGGGGAATTGGTCGGGGTGGGGCACCTGATTTCGGTGGCCTCTGATGTCGGGTTCGACATCCGGCATGAGGAGAACCTGCGGGAGCATTACGCCCTCACCCTCGCCGCCTGGTCGGCCAATCTGGAGCGGCACTGGCAGGAGGCGGTGGCGGAGGTCGGGCCGGGGACAGCGCGGGTGTGGCGACTGTACCTGGCCGGTTCCCGGTTGGGTTTTGAGCAGAACTGGATCCAGCTGCATCAGGTTTTGGCGGTCAAACCCCACGCCGACCGCAGCTCTGGGATGCCGTTGCGTCCGGACTGGGAGCCGATTGTGGTGCCTGACAGCCCATGACCGGGGTGCACATAGGTGCCCCGGCATCGGGCCTGACCAGGGGTGGTCTCGCGCTAGCCTGCCGGTCAAGCCGCATCGGTCCGTGCCTGCTCGCGGGCGGGAGGCTGCTTCGGCCAGATCGTGTAACTGAGCGCGATAAAGAACCAGATCGTGACTATGCCTCCCATGCGGGACATCCATGCAAAAAGTGGTTCGCTTCGCTCAAAGTCGCCGACGAACAGTGCGCAGCCGAGCAGGACGACACACGCGATGGCGGCCCCGAGGAGCGCCTTGAACCACAGGCGCCATTCGTAGCGGGCGCGCTCCCGACCGTACTTCGGCGGTTTCCACGGCGGCGGGCCGCCAGCGAAGCGGTGAGCGAACCGCTGATCGGCCCACCGGATCATGTCGTGCCCGAATGCCACGCTGAACCCGATATAGGCCGCCGCAAGACCGTGGGTGGCGTGGGCCTCGCCGCCGCTGCGCAGATGGATCACGGTCGCGATCAGCAGGACCACGTCCACTATCGGTGTGCATGCCAGCAGGGCCATCCCGGTCCGCCGTAGCCGCAGCGGATAGCGGGCGATCAGGCCGGCGGCCACGAATATCCAGAACGCGATCTCGCACCCGATGATGAACGCGATCAACATGAGTCCAGCATGCGGCTGGGTGAGGCCGTCGGCCTCGTCGCTGGAGCCGATATCGCTATGGCACGAAGGTTGTACGCCCCTCGGATGCCCCCGCCCGCGGGGTGACAGAGGAGGAAGACGACGCAGAATGGGGCTGTGACGAGGGTAAACACGGGGCGGCGATGAGTGGGCTGTCGGCCCGTGTGAAGACGGTCAGCGCCCGGCTCGCCGCCTTGGTGCCGGCGAGGCTGGAGCCGGACGCGCCACCACGTGCCCTACTGCGCCGGGATCTGATGGTCGCCGCTGCGGCGTTGGGGATCGGGCTGGTGCTGTTCGCTTTCCCGATGACGCGCTCCACGTACGGCGGGCTGTCCTTGCTGTGGTTGCTGCCGCCCATGGTGGTGGTCTCCGGCTCTTTAGCGTTTCGGCGTATCGCTCCGTGGGTCACGCTCATCGTCGGCACCGTCGGGTTGATCGCCAACTATGTCGTGGGGCAGTCCCTGAGCACCATCTTGATCTACACCGAGGTGCTCTCCTCGGCCGCCATGTACGGGCCGAAGTACCTGTCGCGGTGGTTGTTGCGGATCACCGTCGCTTTCTGCGTCATCGTCGCGGTGGTCACCCCGGTGATCACACGGGATGTGCAGACCATGCTGTTCGGACTGTTCATCGCCGCGGTGCTGGTGATGCCGGTGATGACCGCCAACACGATCCGGTTGCATAGGGAACAGGCCGAGGCGGAGCGGCGACACGCCGCGCAGGTGGCGCGGATGGCCGAGTTGGACCGGCGGCACGCGGTGGACGCCGAACGAGCCCGGATGGCGCGGGAGCTGCACGACGTCATCGCCAATCACTTGAGCGCGATCGCGCTGCAGTCCGCCGGTGCCCTGAGCATGAAGAATCCCCATGCCATGGAGGAGGTCCTCCAGGTTATCCGGGAGAGTAGCCTGCGTGGGCTGGCGGAGATGCGGCGGATGATCGCGTTGCTGCGGGATGAGGAGCAGCCTGACCCGTTGACCGCCCCGCCTCGCCTGGACGAGATAGGTCGATTGATGGAGAACGCTCGACACGCTGGTCTCGATGTGGAGTTGCAGCAGGAGGGCGACGCGGTGCCGTTGCCGGCCGCTGTGGATCTGGCCGCGTACCGGATCGTGCAGGAGTCCCTCACCAACGCCCTCAAACACGGTGGTGGGGGGCGTGTACAGGTCACGATCGGCTATCGACCGACGCACCTGACCATCACGGTCACCAATCCGCTGGCGGACGGGGACACCGCCGCCGGAGAGTGGGGCGCGGGCGCGGGACTGCACGGGATGGCTGAACGGGTATCGCTTCTGGGAGGCCACTTCCGCGCGGGCCCGCAGGTGGACCAATGGGTGGTCACCGCTGAGTTGCCGCTGGGAGGGGAGGCGGCGTGATCCGGGTACTGGTGGCCGAGGACCAGGCCGCGGTGCGGGCCGGTCTGGTGATGATCCTGAACAACGCCCCCGATATCGAGGTGATCGGGCAGGCCACCGATGGGGAACAAGCGGTGGCGTTGGCCACCCAGCTGCGCCCTGACGTGGTGGTGATGGATGTCCGCATGCCTCGGCTGGACGGGATCTCCGCTACCCGGGCGCTGGCGGGGGTCGCCGATGTCCTGGTGTTGACGACCTTCGATCTGGATGAGTACGTGTTCGGCGCCTTGCAGGCCGGTGCCGCCGGCTTCCTGCTGAAAGACACCGACGCCGAGAGCCTGGTTGAGGCGGTTCGGGTGATCGCGCGCGGAGACGGAATGATCGCGCCGGCGGTGACCCGGCGGCTGATCGCGGCGTTCGCGCGACGTCCGGCGGGCCAGGCGATGTCGCCGCCTCAAGGGCTGGCGGATCTGACACCCCGAGAGCGGGAGGTGCTGGCCTGCCTGGGGACAGGACTATCCAATCAGGAGATCGCCGAGCGGTTAGGGATCACCGAGACCACCACCAAGACCCACGTCAGTCGAATTCTGGGAAAGCTCGGGCTGCGAAGCCGGGTCCAGGCCGCCGTGCTAGCCCAGGAGTTGGGATTGACAGCGGAGTGATCGAGCGGCTGTTGTGGTGAAACCGGCAGGGATCATGAGGCGTCCCCTACCGGTACCCGAAGCGGGAGAGGCAGAAGGGAAACGGCCGCCGTGGATTTATTACAGGCGATCGATCAGCTCGCCGAGGAGGCGCACCGAGGACAGGTCGACAAAAGCGGTGTGCCCTACATCGAGCACCCCCGGGCCGTCGCCGCGTTGGTACGGCAGTGGGGCGGCACCGTGGAACAACAGATGGCGGGGCTGCTGCATGACGTGGTGGAGGACACACCGGTGACCCTGGAGTATTTGGCTGAACGCGGTGTCCCGCCACAGGTAGTGCGGATGGTGGACGCGTTGAGTCGGCGTCCCGAGGAGTCCCACGAGCAGTACTTGGCTCGGCTGATCCGCACCCCTGAGGCGATCTTGGTCAAGCGGGCCGACGTCACCCACAACGCCAGCCCGGCCCGTCTGGCGCGGCTGGATGAGGCGACCGCCACCCGGTTACGCGCCAAGTACGCCCGGACGCTCCGGTTCCTCGACGCTGCCCAGGCGTCTTCCGCCGCTGGTGATGACGCGTCGGTGTCGTGACGGGGATAAAGCCTCGGGGCCGTGCGGTGACGCTGGCGGCGTGGGAGGGCCGGAGGAGCGAGCCGGGTTTACCGGTCGGGTTTGCGAGCGACCACGATGTCCCGCACGATCGCCTGATCCACCCAGTGGGAGAAGTTCCGGTACGGGCCGTCGTTGTAGACCTGCAATCCGTGGTCGGCCAGGAGCGACACCATGTCGGCGCGGGGTGAGACGTACTCATTGAAAGCGATACCCACGGCCCCGCCTGGGCGGATCAGCTCTATCCAACCGGGGAGCGCGGCACCCAGTAAGCCCAGCGGATCCCGGGTGAGTTTGGCGCCGGTCGTGCTGCCGTGCCGCACCCCGTACGGTGCGTCGGTGACCAGCAGGTCGAAGGAGCGGGCGGAGAAGAATTCGCGGGCCCGACGGGTGTCTCCCTGCACCATGGTCACCGTCAACCGGTCACCGGCCCGGTAGCTTTCCCGGGTGACGCCGACCTCCACATCCAGGCGGCGACCAACCACGGCACGGTCGCGGCGTACCCGGCTCGTCTCCGCATGATGTTTGATGCGTTTCCGGCGCAGCCAGGTTCGGATGAAGGCCGAGTACGCCTCGAAATCACGCAGATCCAATTCGATGCCGGCAGAGTCGTAGCCATACATCAGGGCCTGGTTGAGTGTGGTGCCGCGGCCGCAGAGCGGGTCGATTATCCGGAAGCGTCGGGTGGTCATGGCCGAAGCCCACCCGGAGGACAGCACGGTGACGTTCAGCAGCAGTTTGGTGAAGTGTTCGTTGGTCTTCCCCGCGTACTTCTGAATAGTGATCAAGTCGTCGTCGAACTGGTCGAGCGGGGTGAGCGGCAGCGGACGGAGCAGGTCACCGGCCCGTTCGAACAGGGCGTACCGCGAGGACAGGTTGGCCAGGAACCCCAGGTCGGCCTCGCTTAAGCCGCCGTCGGCCTCAAAGGTCAGATACGGTACGCCGCCCAGCGTGGTCCGCTCGATCTGGGAGAGCCGACCGCCGAGCACAGCGGTGTTCATGACCTCTAGTTCGGCGATGGACAGCGACACCGCGGCCTCGGCGTACACCTTGTTCATCGCCGGCAGGATCAGTAACGCGTAACGGCTCATGGGGTGAGGATCCAAATCGTTGGAGCGAGCAGACCCGTCGGATTCGACGATCGTACGTCGGGGCGGTGAAGGGCCTTGCGTGGGTGCGCCAGGTGAGGGAGAACCCGGTGGAAATCGGTTGGGGGATTCTGGCGTCAGCTCTAGGGTCGTAACCGCTGGATTGGGTAGCGATCCTTACATTTCCGGTGTGGCTCTGGAGTTTGAACGGATGCGTACCTGGTGGGCGGAGACGGTGGGGGGTTTACCGCGGACCTTCTGGTACCTGTGGGTCGGCACCCTCATCAACCGCGCTGGCGGGTTTGTTGTGATCTATCTGGCGGTGTACCTGACCGTTGTTCGGGACTTTCCCGCCGGGTTCGTGGGGATGGTCGTGGGGTTACACGGTGCCGGCGGTGCGGTCGGGGCCGTGATCGGTGGGGTGCTCGCCGACCGTTGGGGGCGGCGACCGACCCTCCTGCTGGGGCATTTCGGGGCTTCCGCGGCAGCGTTGAGTCTGGGGATGGTCAGCGGGCCGATCGCCATCGCGCTCCTCACCGTGGCGTTCGGGGTTTGTATGGGGATGTCCAGACCGGCGTTCAACGCCACGGTCATCGATGTGGTGCCGGAGGATGATCGGCTCCGCGCCCTCACGTTGAACTACTGGGCGGTCAATCTGGGCTTCTCCGCCGCCGCGCTGATCGCCGGGTTCCTAGCCACCGTGGACTACCTGCTGCTGTTCGTTCTGGAGGCGGCGTCCACCTTCCTGGCAGGTCTGCTGTTGGCGGTGACGGTTCGGGAAAGCCGGCCGGTGATCGCGACCGCACCGAGTACCCGGGAGGGAGGAAAACGAGAACGCGTCGGTCTGGGGACGGTTCTCGCCGACCGCATCTTTCTGATCTTCGTCGCTCTTAACCTCTTCGCCTGGATGATCATCGAGATGGTGCCGTTGATGCCGCTGGCCATGCAACGGGACGGCCTGCCCACCTCCGCGTACGGGACGGTGATCGCGGTCAACGGGGTGCTGATCGTGGCAGGTCAGCTGTTCGTGCCTCGACTGATCGCGCGGCGTTCCCGCACCAGGGTGCTCGCGCTGGCCGCGGTCTTGCTCGGCACGGGTGTCGGCATGATCACGGTGGCGGATTCGGTGGTGTTCTACGCCGTGACCGTGATGATCTGGACATTGGGCGAGATGCTGGTGGTGCCCACCAACTCAGCCCTGATCGCCGATCTGTCACCGACTGATCTGCGGGGCCGCTACCAGGGCGTGTTGACGCTCAGCTTCACGAGCGCCAGTTTCCTGTCTCCGTTTGTGGGTGGGCTGGTGCTGCAGCATTTCGGTGAGGCGACGCTGTGGCTGGGCTGCCTGACGCTAGGGCTGCTGGTCGCGGGGGCACAGCTGGTGACCGGACCCGCGCGTGAGCGGCGGGTCGCGGAGCTGCGGGCAGCCGCTCAGTCGGAAAGCACAGGACAGGCGTCCGCTGCGGCGTGACCTATGTCAGCCATCGGTTAAGGCCGTGGGCGGACAGAGCCGGGAGGGCAGCACCGTCCAGAAGGTGTAGCGGCCAGGGGTGGCGCCGTGGGCGAGCAACGCCTCGGGATACCGGTCACGGGTGGATGCGTGGCCCGGTTGAGGGGTATTCGATCTGGTTAGGGGCGGGATTTGTCGGGTACCGGATGCGTGAGGCGTGCGGTGCGTCACGCATGATGCATCCGTGAGGTACGACATCGCCGACCCTGGACTGGTTGCGTCCGGGATAGCCCGTATGGAGTGGGCCGAGCGGTCAATGCCGGTGTTGCGGGCTATCCGGGAACGCTTCACGGCCACCCGTCCGCTGCAGGGACGGCGGGTGGCTGCCTGCCTACAGGTCACCGCCGAGACCGCGGGGCTGATCGCCACCCTGGTCGCCGGAGGTGCCGAGGTCACCCTGGCGGCCTCGAACCCACTGTCCACTCAGGACGACACCGCGGCGGCCTTGGTGGAGGAGTACGGGGTGGGGGTCTTCGCACGGGCCGGCGTGAGCCTAGATACCTACTACCAGCACATCAACGCCGCGTTGGATATCGGTCCAGATCTGGTGCTGGATGAGGGGTGCGACCTGGTCAACACGTTGCACACCTCGCGTACCGAACTGTTGGATCAGGTGCGGGGCGGCACCGAGGCCACGACGACGGGGGTTATCCGGCTGCACCAGATGGCCCGTGAGAGGGTGCTGCGGTTTCCGATGGTGGCGGTCAACGACACCCCCACCAAGCGGATGTTCGACAATCGCTACGGCACCGGTCAGTCCACTTTGGATGGATTGATGCGGGCGACCAACATCATGCTGGCCGGCCGCACCATCGTGATCGCGGGATACGGTGCGTGCGGGACCGGATTGGCTGAGCGGGCCCGGGGCATGGGAGCCCAGGTGGTGATCACCGAGATCGACCCGGTGAAGGCGCTCGACGCGACCCTGCAGGGCTACCGCGTCATGCCGATGTCCGAGGCTGCGGCGATCGGGGACGTTTTCATTACGGTGACCGGCAGTCGGGATGTGTTGCGCGCCGAACACTTCGCGGTGATGAAGGACGGGGCGCTCCTGGCTAACTCGGGACACTTCGACGTGGAGATCGATGTCGCGGCGTTGGCGTCGATGGCGGTGGAGCGGCGTACCTGGATACGGCACCAGGTGGATGAATACGTCCTCCCCGATGGGCGCCGTCTGATCCTGCTTGCGGAGGGGCGCCTGGTGAATTTAGGAGTGGCCGATGGGCATCCCGCCGCGGTGATGGACATGGCGTGCGCCAACCAGGCTCTGACCGTGGCGTGGCTCGCTGAGCGACTCCCCCTGAAAAACGACCACGGCAGCGGAGCACAAGAGCGGCCTGAGCTGGAGCCGAGGGTGCATCCGGTTCCGACCGAGATCGACACCGAGGTGGCGCGCCTGAAGCTGGACTCAATGAAGATCAAGATCGATACCCCTACTCCGGCGCAGGAGGAGTACCTGCGGTCCTGGCGGCTCGGCACGCAGTAAGAACGCTGCTGTGTCCTAAAGCTTCTGTGCCGTGAAGGACGTACGTGGCGCTCCCCGCCGCGATGGCCGCACATGTCGCGACGGGGAGCGCCAGACAGATGAGGCGGGCTAACGGAGACCACGCCGACCGGGAAGCAGTAGCGCGAGGAACGTGCCGACCGCCACGATCACCGCCCCGACCCCGACCGCCGGGATCAGCCCGTCGATGAACTCCTGACCGCTGGTGTAGCCGCCTTGCGAGGCGAAGATCGAGGCGAGCACCGCCACCCCGACGGCGACGCCGAGCTCGCGGATCGTGTTGTTGGCGCCAGAGGCGACCCCGTGCTGCGTGGGCTCAACGCTGCCGAGCGCCACGGTACTTACCGGTGCGAAGGTCAGGCCCATGCCGACTCCGGCGAGCACGAACGGAGCGACCAGGTCGATGTAGGCGAGGTCGACCGTGGTGATCGACGCGATCCAGGCCAGGGCAGCGGCGAGCATCGCCTGACCGGAGACCACCAGGACCCGAGGTCCGAGGCGACCGATCACCAGTCCGGCCAGCGGGGCGACAACCATCGGCGCCATGGTCCAGGGCAGGGTGCGGACCCCGGCCTCCAGCGGACTTAACCCTTGGACGACCTGGAAGTACTGGGCGAGCAGGAAGACCGAACCGAACACCCCGACGGAGAACAGGAACGCCACAGCGTTCACCACAGAAAAGCCCAGGGACCGGAACAGGCCGAGCGGAAGTATCGGGGCCGTGGCGCGCCGCTCCCACGCTACGAACAGGGCGAGCAAGAACAAGCCGAGGCCGATGCCGACGAGCGACCGCGTCGACGTCCACCCGTGCTCGGGGCCCTCCACCACGCCCCATACCGCGAGCAGGACCCCGCTGGAGCACAGCGCAAGGCCCAGCGGGTCCAGCCGCCCAGCCCCGCCCCGGGACTCTGACAGCACGAAGCAGGCCAGCGCTAAGGCGATCACTCCGATCGGGACGTTCATCCAGAAGATCCAGTTCCAGTCCAGGCCATCGGCGACGGCGCCGCCCACGACCGGACCCACCGCGACCCCAAGGCCGCTGATGCCGCTCCAGATACCGATCGCGGCGTTCCGCATCTGCGGTGGGACAGCGGCGGCGAGCAGGGTCAGCGACAGCGGCATGACGGCCGCTCCGGCGCTGCCTTGAACGGCGCGGGCAGCGATCAGCATCCACGGCTCGGTGGCCAGGGCGCAGGCGGCGGAGGCGGCGCTGAACACCGCGATGCCGGCCAGGAAAACCCGGCGCCGGCCGAGCCGGTCGCCGAGCGTGGCGGCGGTGAGCAGCAACGCGGCGAACGGGAGTGTGTACGCGTTGACGAACCACTGCAGGTCGGTGAGGGAGGCGTCAAGCTCGACCCGGATGACGGGGAGCGCGGTGGTGACCACCAGGTTATCGAGCGTGACCATGAACATCGGGATTCCGACCGCCGCCAGCACAGCGGCCAGTCCGGGTCGGGCGGACCGGGGCGGGGTGGGACGTGTTTCAGGTTCTTGAGCAAGCGAAAGGGCCATGCCGCAGCCTTTCTTGTCATCAACTGATAACTAGGAAAGTAAGTCATCGGCTGATAACATGCAATAGGGCAGGTAACAAGGCCTTTTCATGGCCGGGGAGACGCGATGGCGAGGACACGACTGACCGCGACGGAGCGGAGCGAGCAGTTACTGGCGGCGGCCGTGAAGGCATTCGCTGAAAAGGGGTACGCCGGCACCACTACCGACGATGTGGCGCGGATCGCGGGGGTGTCCCAGCCATACGTGGTGCGGCTGTTCGGGGGGAAGCAGCGACTGTTCATCGCCGCGGTTGAGCACGTGACCGCCCAGATCGAGCAGAGATTCCGGGAGGCGGCGGCGGTGCGGCCGAACCTGGGGAGCCTCGCCGATGCCTACAACAAGATGCTCGCCGAGCGGGACATGCTCGTGGTGCTGCTGCACGGGTTCGCCGTTGGTCCAGACTCGGAGATCGGGCCGGTCGCCCGGCGGTGCTTTGGGCGGATCTACCACGTCGTTCGCGAGATTACCGGGGCGAGCGCCGAAGAGGTCTGTCAGTTCATGGCGTCCGGGATGCTGCTGACGGTGTTGGCGACGATGCGGGTGGTGGGGCCGGACGCGGTGCCGGCCGAGCCCTGGGTGGTCGAGCTGCTCAGTGGCTTAACCAAGCCACTTCCCGCATCGCTTGAGGATCTCACCTGCGCTCCCTCGGGCACTTCACCCACAGCTGAGCCTCATCGCTGAGCGCGTGCGGTGCCGGGCGCCGCTGGTCGGCTGAAAGGCGGGCACCGACGGGCGCCGAAAAGGCCACACGGGAGAGCGTGGGCTGTGGCCTTGCCCATCACTTTCCCGCGTGGCCTGGTCTGGGGCGCTGCACCCGGAAACCCTCGGTGTGGGGAACGGCTCACCAGAGCGCCTGTCCACGAATAGAGGGTTAAAGATCGCGGCGGGTCGACTGGAGCCAACGCAGCGCCCGCGCCTTCTCAAAGTCCTGGGCACGGCTGGCTGGAACCGTTGACCGTACCCCGTTCACCGGCTGGCCATCGGGCGTACGCCCATCACCGATCGGGTCCGTCGCGCGGTCGGAGCGCGAAGGGCCAGGAAGTCGACCGATCCGTCGGCCAAGTTCACGCAGTCGGGTGGCCACCTCCGGCTCGGTGAGCACCCGCAGCCCGAACGCTAGGGCGGCGGGGGTGACGTCGTAGCGCGTCTCTAGCTCCAGGGCGAGCCGGACCGCTTCTAAGTCCTCCTCCGCGTACTGACGGTGCCTGGCTTTGCCGTGGGGGTCGCGAGCCGGCGGCAGTAACCCGAGAGCCTCCCGATAGCGCAGCATCCGGGGCGAGGTACCGAGTCGTCGGGCGGCTTCCGTAATTCGCATTCCATAAATCTAACATTGTGCTGTTAAGAAAATCGCGCCAGCGTACCAATATCCCGGATGGTCCCGTAGA
This sequence comes from Actinomycetales bacterium, assembly GCA_002919305.1. Classification (GTDB taxonomy): domain Bacteria; phylum Actinomycetota; class Actinomycetes; order Mycobacteriales; family Micromonosporaceae; genus RSA1. The sequence continues at coordinate 188,516 of PKFB01000015.1, read as the reverse complement.
CTCCTTCGCAATGTTGACGATCGAGGAGTGGAAATGAGCAGCAGTCGGGTTCCGTTCAAGGTGGCTGACCTGTCGCTCGCCGAGTTCGGACGCAAAGAGATCCGACTGGCCGAGCATGAGATGCCGGGCCTGATGGCGCTTCGGAAGGAGTACGCCGACTCCAAGCCGCTGGCGGGGGCCCGGATCAGCGGATCGCTGCACATGACGGTTCAGACCGCCGTTTTGATCGAAACCCTGGTCGAGCTGGGTGCGCAAGTACGCTGGGCGTCCTGCAACATCTTCTCCACCCAGGACCACGCGGCCGCCGCGGTTGTGGTGGGCCCCGACGGGACCCCCGACAACCCGAAGGGCGTACCGGTCTTCGCCTGGAAGGGCGAGACCCTGGAGGAGTACTGGTGGTGCACCGAGCAGGCGCTGAGCTGGCCCGACGGACAAGGGCCGAACATGATCCTCGACGACGGTGGGGACGCCACCCTGCTGGTCCACAAGGGTGTGGAGTTTGAGCGGGCCGGCGCGGTGCCGGACCCGGAGGGCGCCGACAACGAGGAATACGCGACCATCCTGCGACTGCTGCAGCGCTCCTTGCGGGAGGACCCCAACCGCTGGACCCGGATCGCGGCCGGTATCAAGGGCGTCACCGAGGAGACCACCACCGGGGTGCACCGGCTGTACGAGAGGAACCGCAACGGAACGCTGCTGTTCCCCGCGATCAACGTCAATGACTCGGTGACCAAGAGCAAGTTCGACAACAAGTACGGCTGCCGGCACTCCCTCATCGACGGCATCAACCGCGCCACCGACGTGCTCATCGGCGGCAAGGTCGCGGTGGTGTGCGGCTACGGTGACGTGGGGAAGGGCTGCGCCGAGTCCCTGCGGGGTCAGGGCGCCCGCGTGATCGTCACCGAGATCGACCCGATCTGCGCCCTGCAGGCGGCCATGGACGGCTACCAGGTCACCACCCTGGAGGACGTGGTGGAGACCGCGGACATCTTCATCACCGCGACCGGCTGCACCAAGGTCATCACCGTCGACCACATGGCCCGCATGAAGCACCAGGCGATCGTGGGCAACATCGGCCACTTCGACAACGAGATCGACATGGCCGGTCTGGCGCAGTACCCGGGCATCCAGAAGATCAACATCAAGCCGCAGGTGGACGAGTGGCGCTTCCCCGACGGCCACTCGATCATCGTGCTGTCCGAGGGGCGGCTGCTGAACCTCGGCAACGCCACCGGACACCCGAGCTTTGTGATGTCCAACTCCTTCAGCAACCAGGTGATCGCTCAAATCGAGCTGTTCAACAACACCGATCAGTACCCCGTCGGCGTCTACACCCTCCCCAAGCACCTGGACGAGAAGGTCGCCCGTCTGCACCTGGACGCGCTCGGCGTCAAGCTCACCGAGCTGACCAAGGAGCAGGCCGACTACCTCGGGGTTCCGGTGGAGGGGCCCTACAAGCCCGACCACTACCGGTACTGAGCGCACCGTTTCCCCCGGGGCCCAGTCCACGGCGGGGAACACACGTTGACAGGGACAGGGCACGTAAAGGGGGGAAGACAACGGTGAGCGTGGATCAGCTGTGGAAGACCTGGCAGGGCGCCGGACAGCCGTTACCGGCGCCCCTGTCCGACTGGGAAAGCGCGGCGGAGGACGCCGATTCCGTGTTCTACCTCGCCGTTATGGCGTGGGCGGGGCAGGACCGGACGGCCGCCACCCGGTACGCCGAACGCGCCGCCGCGCTTGAACCCGAACGCCGGGTGTTCACCGAGACGGCCCGTTTTCTCCGCGCCGGACAGGTGGGCAATGTGTATCGGGCACCCGAGGCGTTCACCGCCTTCGTGCAGGGCGGGAGCAATGTCGCGCTCTATGAGGCGACCACGGCGGCGCTACGTGAGTGTTACCGGCGTCTGAGGCCGCGGACCCTCCTGGACATCGGCACCGGTGAGGGGATGGCGCTGCTGCCGGCACTGACGGAGGACGTCGGCGAGGTCGAGGTGGTCGAGCCGATGGATCAGCTGGTGGACCGGCTGGTCGCGGCTTTGCGGGAGCGGGGCGTCGCTCACCGCGCTTTCCGAGGCACCTTTGCCGAGTTCGCCGCCGCGTATCCACAGCGGCGCTGGGCGTTGGCGCAGTCAACTTTCGCGCTGCATTCCCTGCCGTACCACCAGCGCCGGGAAGCGCTGGCCTGGCTGCGGGCACGTACCGACCGGCTGCTGCTGGTCGAGTTCGACGTGCCCGGTGCGGAATCTCCCTTCGAACCCGACTGGTACGCCCGGTGCCTGCGTCGCATGGAGCAGGGCCTGGCCGAGTACGCCGGGGACGGTGGGCTCGTCGCGCAGGGTTTTCTGATCCCGGTGATGTTGGGGTACTTCGAGTCACCCATGGGGGAGGGGACCCGTACCACATACGAGCAGGCTGTCAGCGCGTGGCAGGCCGATCTGCGGGCCGCAGGTTTTACGCGGCTGGCCGAGCCGCGGTTGCTGTACGACTACTGGTGGGCGCCCGCCTACCTGCTGGAAGCGGCCTGATCCCTGCCTTGAGCTCCTCTCCTGATCACCTGTTTTGAGGTGGGAGCGGCGGTGTGATTCGCCGATGGGTGATCGGAGGCGCGCCTAGCTGGCCTCACCGAGGGGATGGTCAGGGCTTAAGGCACGCCGGCGGTACTCCTGCGGACTGACCCCGTACCGCCGTTTGAACGCGGCGCTGAGGGCGAACGGGCTGCCGTAGCCGACCTGGCGGGCGACCGCGCCGAGCGTGAGGTCCGGATCGTGGAGGAGGTCAGCGGCCAGGGCGAGCCGCCAGCTGGTCAGATAAGCCATGGGCGGTTCTCCGACCAGCGCGGTGAACCGGCGTGCCAGCGCGGCCCGGGATACCCCCACCCGGGTGGCCAGTTCAGCCACCGTCCAGGGCGCCGCCGGGGTGGTGTGCAGCAGGCGCAGCGCCGTGCCCACCACCGCATCGCCGTAGGCCCGGTACCAAGCCGGTGCCTCGGCTTCGGGGCGGGAGAACCAGGCGCGCAAGGTGGCGAGCAGCACCAGATCCAGCAGCCGATCCAAGATCACAGCCTGGCCTGGTTCGTCTTTATTGATCTCTTCGTGCAACAGCGGAAGAAGGGGACAGCTCCAGGTGTCGGCCGACAGCACCAGCATGGGAGGCAGGGCCCGCAGCAGACGACCGCTCACCTCGCCCCGCATCTGATAGGTGCCGACGAGGAACTCACAGTCGCCGGTAGGGTCGTTGCCCCAGGTGCGTACCCCCAGATCCATCACGTCACAGAGCGCCTGACCGTCGAGGGTGGCGCTGCGTTCCCCGGGATGGATCACCACCTGAGGCGGAGTGGTCGGGTCGTCGGCGACCGTGTACGGGTCTGGACCGCGGGCCACCGCCACATCCCCGGTCCCGAACCGTAAGGGGGCACCGGAGTCGGGGATGAGCCACCCCTGTCCCCGCGTCATGATCATGATGGTGAGGGGTGCCTGGTCCTGGACCCGGATCGACCAGGGTGACGACATTACGGAACGTAGCAGGAAAGCCCCTCTGGCTCTGGTGCCCTCCATCAACCCGGAGAGTGCGTCCATCCGCCCATCGTAGACGCACACTTATGCCCCCGAGCGTCTCAACCATGGTCAGAGTGACTGTGCAGGCGGTTCACTGGCTGACATGGGAGAGCGGATACAGCAGATTCTGGTCACAGGTGGTACTGGCAAGACGGGGCGCCGGGTGGGGCGGCTGCTGGCGGAACGTGGCCTGACCGTGCGGATGGGATCACGGTTTGGACAGCCTCGATTCGACTGGGAGGACCCCACCACATGGGAGGCGGCGCTGCGCGGTGCGGACGCGGCGTACCTGACCTACGCCCCTGACCTGGCGGTGCCGGGCGCTGCCGAGGCGATCGAACAGCTCAGCCGGATCGCGGTGGACAGTGGAGTGCGGCGGCTGGTGCTGCTGTCGGGGCGGGGAGAACCGGAGGCGCAGCGCAGCGAACTGAAGCTCCAGCAGTCCGGGATTCCAGAGTGGACGGTCGTACGGGCCAGCTGGTTTATGCAGAACTTCGATGAAGGGGTCCTGCTCGACGCGGTGCGCAGTGGGCAGGTGGCGCTTCCGGTCCAGGACGTGCCGGAGCCATTCATCGACGCCGATGACATCGCTGAGGTGGTGACGGCGGCGTTGACCGAGGACCGGCACGCCGGACAGGTGTATGAGGTGACCGGCCCGAGGCTGCTGACCTTCACCGATGCCCTCGCGGAGATCGCGCAGGCGGCAGGGCGTCCGGTGCGGCTGCAGCGGGTATCCCTCACGGAGTACGCGGCGCTGCTCGCCCAGCACCAGGTGCCCAAGGATGTGGTGGATCTGCTATGTGAGCTGTTCACGGTGGTGCTCGATGGGCGCAACGCCTATCTGGGCGACGGGGTGCAGCGTGCGCTGGGGCGGCAGCCCCGCGACTTCAGCGACTATGCCCGGCGGGTCGCCGCTACCGGGATCTGGGCGGGCTGATGACGCCCATACCGGAGGGACACCGCTCGATGTCCGCATGTGAGCGGGGTGAGGAATAAGCGATGTTCGATTTCGCCCGTACGGCGTCGCTGATCGCGGCGACCGTGGCCATGGGGCTGGCGGCCGGCCTGTTCGCCGGCTTCAGCTACTCGGTCATGCCCGGGCTCGCCAGGACCGATGACCGTACCTTCGTCACCACGATGCAGAACATCAACAGCGCGATTCTCAACGGCTGGTTCATGACCATCTTCATCGGGGCGCTGCTGTTGACCGCCGTGGCCGGCGTGGTGCACCTGCGGGGCCCTGATCGGTCGGCGTTGGTGTGGATCGGGGCCGCGTTCGTCCTTTACCTGGCCACGTTTCTTATCACCGGCATGGTGAATGTGCCGCTGAATGATCAGCTGGCCGCGGCTGGAGGCGTTGATCAGATCACGGATCTGGCGGCGATTCGGGAACGGTTCGAGGCGACCTGGGTGCGGTGGAACCTTATCCGCGCCGTGACCAGCACGATCGGGTTCGGGCTGTTGACGTGGGGGTTGGTGCTGCACGGCCGGGGCACGGGCTGACCGTGGGCGGTTGGCCGGTGGCAGGTTGGCTGGTCCGGCTCGGCCGGGCAGCACCACGGCGCGGGTCAGGCGTGGGCGTACCATCCGGTCAGTGGCGGGTCTCCTCCTCAACCGCGGCTCGCACGATCTCGATGAGCCGAGCGACCTCCTCTTGAGTCGGCTGCGTCAGTTCGAACTTCAGGTCTCCCACTTCCAGGGTGGCCCGTCGTCCCTGGTGACGGCTGAGGAACGCCACGATGGTCTGCATGACGTCCTGAAGTTGAGTCAGCTCCAACGAGGTGAACACCGTCAGAGCGCCCAGGATGAACTCTCCAATGCTGCTTTTACTGAGCGGCGCTGCGGAGCTGAGGTAGTCAACTTCGCATACGTCGGCTAAGTCATCGGCTAGCTGTTGGGTGAGGTTCCATAAGGCATCGTCATCCTCACCCTCCAGCGCGTCGAACCTGATGGTGAAGCCTACGCCTATCACGACAATTCTCCATGATGATTAGGGTGATCATGGAGAACGTAATGAACGACGATGTGACTCGTCGAATTCGCTGATGAGCTGCGCGACTTTATCTTTGCGACCCTCAGTCAGCGGGCTCCCAACGGTTCAGGCGGGTGTACGCGGGGAGCCATTCGTCCTGGTAGGCGGTGCGGATAGGCGCCGGGAGCCCGGCGAGGATGGGGGCGGCCCGGTCCGGGGACAGGCCGTCGAGGACCCAGGGCAGGTAGCGCGGGGCGTGGGTGCCGATCCGTTCCCGGTGTCGATCACCGAAATGGCGCCACTGCTCCTCGGTCAGGACGTCGTCGAGCAGCGGTAACGCCTGCTCCTCTTCGTGTTGAAGGTGCTTGGTGAGCTCGCTGTGTAAGGCGTCGATTAGATCGCCGAGCCGCTGCGGTCCGGACTCTCGATCGGCTAACGCCGCATCCACCGCCTCCAGCATCGGATCGATGGCGGCGTGCTCAGCCTCCATGGCGTCCAACAGAGCGAGATCGTCGGGGCGATCCTGGTCGGTCACGATGTGGCGCGTGACGGGCCACAGCGCCTCGTCCTCGGTTACATGGTGCGTGATTAGGTAGGTCTTGAACATCTCCCACCCGGCGGCGGTGCGCAAAATGCGGCGGGGATCGTCGTCGGTGCGGGCCGCGATACGCGCGAGCTGCTCCAGGTCACGCCGGAAGGCGTCGTGGACGGCGTACATCATGCCCATGTTCAGACGGAAGGGTCTGCTGGTCATGGCTTCTCCTAGCCGGTGGTGTTCAGCGGTGGGGTTCAAGCCACCGCTTCGCTGATTCGTGCGGACACTCATCGCGGAGGGAGCGGTTCGGTGACCGCTCATATCATTAGTCCAACTAACGTTGGTGCCACTAACGTTAGTGGCTCTAATGATTTCTGAGAACATTAGCGGCACCAACGAACTTGTTAGACTCCTCACATGGAGGTGTCGACCGAGGACGCGGCTCCCACCAGGTTGACGAGCCAGCCGAGCTGGTTACTGAATCAATCCGCCGCGTACGCCACCCGCTTGGTGAACGACGGGTTGGCGGCCGTCGATGCCCGTCGTTACCACTACCGCCTGTTGGCGACCCTGGAAGAGGTCGGGCCGGCCAGCCAGGCCACGCTGGGGCGGCGCAGCGGTATCCACTTCAGCGACATCGTGGAGACGATCAACGAGCTCGTCGAGCGGGAACTGGTGCGACGCGCCCCTGATCCGTCCGATCGACGGCGCAACATCATCACCATCACGCCGGCGGGGCGGCGGTACCTGCGCAGATTGGATAAGCAGCTGGAACGGATCCAGGATGAGCTGCTCGCTCCGCTGTCTCCGGAGGAGCGTCAGCTCCTGATCCGGTTGCTGACCCGGGTGTTGGAGTACCACAACCAGAAAGCCAGGCAGCGTGATGCGTGAGCGGTCCCGCGAGCCGGGCATATTCGCAGGTAACCGTCGTGGTGTCCGGTTCGGTCGGCGTTGAGAAGGCGGGAATTCACAAAACGTCTGCCCGTCGGACAAGAGTGGTTTTCGCCTGATCTTTCTTTCCAATAGGAACCGAGGTTCTCGCCATACTCTGTGATAGTCGGATAAATAGTGATGTGGCTGCCCTGACTGGTCATGGAAAAGGGAGTACGCGATGTCCGTGCGCATGCGTGCAGTAGTGGCGACGGCCCTGGGGGGACCGGAAGTCCTCGTCGAACAGGAAGTGGAGCGGCCCGAACCGCTCCCCACCGAGATCCAGGTGCGGGTGCATGCGGCCGGCATCAACCCAATCGACTGGAAGACCCGCCGCACCGGTGGCCTGGGCACCTTGGGGGAGCCGCCGTTCATCCTGGGGCACGACGTCTCAGGAGTGGTCGAGAAGGTGGGGGCCGGAGTCACGATCTTCAAGCCGGGCGATGAGGTATTCGGGATGCCGTGGTTCCCACGCCCGGCGGGCGCGTACGCGGAGTATGTGACCGCGCCGGCGCGCCAGTTCGTCCGCAAGCCGGCGTCACTGGATCACGTTCAGGCCGCCGGGTTGCCACTGGCCGGCCTCACCGCGTGGCAGGCGCTGGTCGACACCGCCAATATCCAACCGGGACAGCGGGTCCTGGTGCACGCCGCCGCCGGAGGCGTGGGGCACCTGGCCGTGCAGATCGCCAAGGCCTGGGGCGCGTACGTGATCGGCACGGCGCGTCGGGTCAACCACGACTTCGTCCGCGCGCTCGGCGCCGATGACGTGATCGACTACACCGAGGTGGACTTCGCCGAGGTGGTGAGCGACGTCGACGTGGTGCTGGACACGATCGGCGGGGATTACGCGACCCGCTCGCTGCGGACGCTGCGCCGCGGCGGGTATCTCATTCAGCTCACCGGGCCCGGGGTGTCGGCCGCCGAGGCCGAGGAGCGCGGGGTGTGGGCCGGATTCGTGCTGGTTGAGCCGGATCCCATCGGGCTGCGGGAACTGGTTTCCCTTGTGGAGGCCGGCAGGCTGCGTGTGGAGGTCGCGGCCACGGCGCCGCTGGCGGAGGTGGCCAAGCTGCACGAACTCAGCGAGTCCGGGCGGGTCCGCGGCAAGCTCGTTTTGACCGTCACCGCCTGACGGGCGCGGTTGTTTCAGGAAGGAGCTGGAGGAGCAGGTGATGCAGCTCCTTCAGCTCCTGCTCACCTAGGGTGTGGCGGATCCACGCCTGGATCTCGTCGATGACGGCGCGTGCCCGCTGGAGCCGGTCGCGCCCCGATGCGGTGAGGGTGAGCGCGTAGCGACGTCGGTCCTCAGGGTGGCGGCGCCGGTCGACCAACCCGCCGCGTTCTAAGTAGTCGATCAGCTGCACCATGACCGGCTCGGTGAGGCCAAGCTCCGCTGCCAGTCGCTGTTGGGTACATGGCTCCAGGTCCGCAAGGACGATCAGCACGCCGAGGTGACGAACCTGCAGACCGGTGTCCGCCAACGCCTCATCGGTGCGGCTCCGCAACTGCTGGTAGCCGCAGGCCACCAGGGCGACGCAGCGCCAGTTGGGCGCTTCCGGCATCGGCCATGTGAACTCCGGGAAGAGCCGCTCGAGCAGGGTGCTGAGGCGAGCGATATCCGCAGGTGCCAAGGGGGCGGTGACGCGCCGCTGTCCTTCCAGCACCAGCGGCGTCAACTCTTGACGCGCCCGGTGCCCGGCCGGGGTCACCGACAGCAGGTAGGAGCGGCGATCCTGAGGGTTGCGGCGCCGTTCGACGTACCCAGCGCCCTCCAACCGGTCGATGAGCTTCACCATGATCGTCCGGTTGATCCCTAAAGCGGAGGCCAGCTCCTGCTGTGACCGGGGCACGCCGTTGGCGAGCGCGTTCAGGATCGTGACATCCCGGAGATGCGTTCCCGCTGGCATGAGCTCCTGGATGACCTGGGTGGCGTAGACGAAGACGCGACGCAGCAGAAAACCGGTGTAGCCGGCGAGCGACGCCGGGATGGTCGCGTTTTCCGTCACGCCTTCGCTGAGCACTCCCACCTCCGGCACCCAGCGTACCAGTCGTTCCTCCCCTCAATAGTTATCGCTGTTGATGGTTTCAATGGTTGACGGTTTCTGTGGTGAACGTTTACTGTCAGGGTGCCCGGGCACGTATGCCGTCGCGCCGCCACGGCCCCGTGGCGGCACCGGCCCTGTCACAGGGCAGCTGGGTGGCCACCCGCCGCGGCTCGCCGGTTTCGCGTTAGAGAGGGGTACGCGCGTGAAGCTCACAATCTTCGGAGCCACTGGGGGGACGGGTCGGCAACTGGTGCGCCAGGCCTTGGCGGCCGGGCATGAGGTGACCGCCGTGGTACGCGGCGAGGCCACCGGGTTAGGGACTGACCCTCACCTGACGGTGGTCCGCGCCAACGTCATGGACCCCAGCGCGGTCGAGTCCGCCATCGTGGGGCGGGACGCCGTGATATCGGCGATCGGTCCTCGGGATTTAAAACCGACAACCGTGTGTACGGACAGCGCACGCAGCATCATCACCGCGATGCGGGCGGTGGGGGTCCGCCGTTTCATTGTGGTCAGCGCTAATGGGCCGTTCTCTGAGGGGGACGGATTCTTCACTAAGGTGTTGATTAAGCCGATTGTGCAGTGGATCCTCCGCCATCCGTTCGCGGATGTGGTGAGAATGGAAAGCCAGGTGCGGGACAGCGGGCTGGAATGGACCATTCTGCGTCCCCCGAGGCTGACCAACGGGGCGTTGACCGGCCATTACCGGCGGGCTTTCAACCGTAATGTCCGTGGTGGGTTCAGCATATCCCGTGCGGATTTAGCGCACTGCGCGCTGGAGTGCCTGAATGACCCGGACAGCATCGGTGTCGCCGTGGGGATCGGGTATTAAGACGCGTTTCGTACAGCGCGTTACACCTCCGTTGATCATGGGGTTTTGCCGCGTATTACTCCGGAAGATACGCCCGAAAACTCATGGTCAACGGATTTTTTGTCTCCATGGATAGAGCGGGCTGACGGGCCGCTTCTGCCCCGTGTGGCGTCAGGGGGAGGCGAGCCGATGAGTGGAGGGTGCGGATAGGGGCGAGGCGGAAGCGAGAACGGGGCGCGCTGGGTGGATCCGGCGGGCAGTACCACCGATTGGGCTCGGCGGCGGGGAGACACGCCGAGCCGACGATGTCACGCAACCACAACTTGTAGGGGGTACTTGCCTTAGGAGCCACTAGATGTATGCTCCCTGAGCCGTGGCTGTCGTGCAGACGCGTACCCACCAAGGCGCACGTGCGGTGGCCACTCCACAAGCGGGTGCTCATGTACCCGCCGCCTCGCCCTGCCCTGCCGTGGCCTCCGCCGTCCTGACCGTCCCGACGAGGCCACGGGCTGCCATGTCCACATAAAGGGGAGATGCCGTGACTTTGTCATTGGCGCCGCCTGACGCCGCCACACTGAACTCGATCGTCGAGGAGGTTCAGGCTCGGGCCGTCGGTTTGGAGGGGGTGGACCCCGACACGGTGACCAGACCGGTCATCGCTGGGGTCTGGCCAGGAGCGACGCGGGCCGACCTGCGGCAGCGCGCGATGGAGACGGCGGCCGCGCTGGTGACCGTCGACCCGGCGTACAGTCGCCTCGCCGCCCGGCTACTCGCCAGCCACATCGCGGAGGAGGCCGGCGTCGCCTCGTTCAGCGACTCGGTGGCGGCCTGCCATAAGGCTGGCTTGGTCTCCGACACGCTGTACGCCTTCGTCACCGCGCACGCCACCGAGCTGGATGCCCTCGTCGACGAAAGCGCCGACGACCGGTTTGAGTACTTCGGCTTGCGCACGGTCTACGACCGCTACCTGCTGCGGCATCCGACCACCCGCCGGGTTCTGGAGCGGCCCCAGCACTTCTGGCTCAGAGTCGCGTGTGGACTGTCCGCAACGGTCGATGAGGTGGCGCGCGCCTACCGCATGATGAGCCACCTGGAGTATCTGCCCAGCTCACCCACGCTATTCAACGCCGGGACCCGACGCCCACAACTGTCCTCGTGTTTCCTGTTGGACTCACCTCGCGACGAACTGGAGTCCATATACGAGCGGTACGCGCAGGTGGCCAAACTGTCCAAGTACGCCGGGGGAATCGGGATCTCCTGGACTCGGATCCGGTCGCGGGGGTCGCTGATCCGAGGCACCAATGGGCTGTCCAACGGCATTGTGCCGTGGCTGAGGACCCTGGACGCCAGTGTGGCGGCGGTCAACCAGGGAGGCAGGCGCAAAGGCGCCGCGTGCGTCTACCTGGAACCCTGGCACGCCGACATCGAGGAATTTCTCGAACTTCGCGACAACACCGGGGATGAGACCCGGCGTACCCACAACCTCAATCTGGCGGTGTGGGTGCCGGACGAGTTCATGCGACGCGTGGAGGCTGACGCCCAGTGGTCCCTGTTCGACCCGAAGGACACCCCGGAGTTGGTGGACCTGTGGGGAGAGCGTTTCGACGCCGCGTACGCCGCCGCAGAGGCGGCCGGTAAGGCGGTCCGCACCCTGCCGGCGCGGACGCTCTACGGCCGCATGATGCGGACCCTCGCTCAGACCGGCAACGGCTGGATGACGTTCAAGGACGCCGCCAACCGGACCTGCAACCAGACCGCCCGGCCGGAGAACGTGGTCCATCTGTCCAACCTGTGCACCGAGATCCTGGAGGTCACCTCCGACAGCGAGGTGGCGGTGTGCAACCTCGGCTCGATCAACCTCGCCGCCCACTGCACCGATACCGGGATCGACTTCGCCGCGCTGGCCCGGACGGTCCGGAGCGCACTGACGTTGCTGGACCGCTCCATCGACCTGACCTACTACCCGACCCCTGAGGCGGCCGCGGCCAACCGCCGATGGCGCCCGGTCGGCCTGGGCGTGATGGGTCTGGCCGATGTGTTCTTCCGGCTGCGGTTGCCGTTCGACTCCCCGGAGGCGCTGGAGCTGTCTACCCGGATCGCCGAGCACATCGCGTTGGCCGCCTACCGGACCTCCGCGGACCTGGCGGAGCGGTACGGGCCGCATCCGGCGTACCCCGAGACCCGTACCGCCCAGGGGACGCTCCACATTGATCACTGGCCGGACGCCCGCCCCACCCAGCCCGAGGAGTGGCAGGCGCTTCGGGAACGGATCGCGCGGGTCGGGCTGCGGAACTCCCTGATGATCGCGATCGCGCCGACCGCCACCGTCGCCTCCATCGCCGGCTGCGCCGAATGTATCGAGCCCATTGTGTCCAATGTGTACAAACGGGAGACGCTGTCGGGCGAGTTCCTCCAGGTGAACCGGTACCTGGTGGCGGACCTGAAAGCGCGTGGCCTGTGGACGGAGCAGATCAGGCAGGCCATTCTGCGTGCCGAAGGGTCGGTGGCCGACATTCCCCAGATCCCGGATGACCTGCGGCGGCTGTACCGCACGGCATGGGAATTGCCGCAGCGGGCTTTGATCGACCTGGCCGCGGCCCGGGCCCCGTACATCGACCAGTCTCAATCGCTGAATCTGTTTATGGCCACCCCGACCATCGGCAAGTTGTCGTCGATGTACATGTACGCCTGGCGCAAAGGCCTGAAGACCACCTATTACCTGCGCTCCCGACCGGCCACCCGAATCGCTCAGACCACGGTCTCCGCCGTCGACGTGACCTCGTCGTCCCCTCAGTCATCACTGTCCTCTGTGGAGGCCTGCTCCCTGGAAAACCCCGAGATCTGTGAGGCGTGCCAGTGACCGACCGAACCATGCTGCTCGATCCAGGGATGAGCCTGACCCTGCGTCCGATGCGCTACCCGCACTTCTACGAGCAGTACCGCGCCGCGATCCGCAACACTTGGACCGTCGAGGAGGTGGACCTCGCCTCCGACCTGCCCGACCTGGAGCGTCTGGCCCCCGGGGAACGGCATCTGGTCAACCGGCTCGTGGCCTTCTTCGCCACCGGCGACACCATCGTCGCCAACAACCTGGTGCTCAACCTGTACCGGCACATCAACGCGCCGGAGGCACGGCTGTATCTGTCCCGCCAACTATTTGAGGAGGCTGTGCACGTCCAGTTCTATCTGACGCTGCTGGACACCTATCTTCCGGATCCCGAGGACCGGACCCAGGCCTTCGCCGCGGTCGAAAACATCCCCTCGATCCGCGATAAGGCGGAATTCTGCTTCCGGTGGATCGACTCCATCCAGGAATTGACGACGCTGCGGACCCGGGAGGAGCGGCGCGCCTTCCTGCTCAATCTCATCTGTTTCGCGTCCTGCATCGAAGGACTGTTCTTCTACGGCGCTTTCGCCTACGTCTACTGGCTGCGGTCCCGTGGGTTTCTCGACGGCCTGGCCACTGGAACCAACTGGGTTTTCCGGGATGAATCAGCGCACATGGCCTTCGCCTTCAGCGTGGTGGACACGGTACGCCACGAGGAACCTGAGCTGTTCGACGCGGAATTGACCCGTCAGGTCACCGCGATGCTGGAGGAGGCGGTCGAGGCCGAAACCCAGTTCGCTCGGGACCTGTGTGGGGACGGGCTGCCCGGGATGACCGTGGCGGACATGCACTCCTACCTGTGCTATGTCGCCGATCAACGCCTGGCCAGACTGAGAATGCCGACCCGGTTCGGGGCGACCAATCCGTTTAGCTTCATGGCGCTTCAGGACGTACAGGAACTGACCAACTTCTTTGAGCGGCGCCCCACCGCGTACCAGGTCGCCGTAACTGGAAACGTGACCTTGGATGAGGACTTCTGAGGCCGTCCATCGACGGGCAACCCCGGAGTCGGATCATGCTCCGGGCACGTCGCGGGGCGTGGGGAGAGGGTGGGGGTTCACCCCACGCCCCGCTTCACCGTTCAGGACATGACTGTGTCGGACCGGTGGTGCGAAGCGCCGGCGTCAGAGACCTCAGACGAGCCGACAGGGCTCACCGTTGAACAAGCAACGGTACGGCAGGCCCGTGCCGTGGAAGACCAGACCGAAGGAATAAGGATCCTCAGGGACGGGGACAGGGGACGTCGAGGCCGACGGGCGGACCGTGTAGTGCTGCCCGGCCTGGGACACGCTGACATTCCAGCTGCCGATCACCTGTGTGCCGACCGGGAGAGCGAACTCCAGAACCCAACGCTGAGGCGCACCCGAGTTGTAGACGTCGCACGACAGGACATAACCGTTGTCCCACTTCGCCACTATGGTGCAGGCGAGCCGGGCGGGGGAGGCGACGGCGAGGGAAGACGACGCGGCGTGGGCTGGGCCAGCGGCCACGGCCATGGAAGCCAGCAGCATGGCGAAGGCGGTGACCACCGGGAGAGCCAGACGTCGAAGCACGATCCTCTCCTTAAAAGGAGGGAACGGAGGTAGTGCGCCGAATCTGGAAAACGAAACAGGAAACATCCGGAATCAGTTCGTTGAATCCCACTTCCGGCTTCCAAAAACAATATTCCCGTATTGTGGGCGCGGAGGCAACCACTCGTAGTGGGAGCGATACCCGTGTCTGTAGCCGTGCGGATGACACCATTACGGCCGCCATGGCCGCGGCATGGGCCGACGCCAGAACCAGTTACTGGTCGGAGTCGGTGGCCGTGGAGTCAGAGACTTCAGACAACTCTTCAAACAGCGTTAGCTGCAGACCCCCTGGCGCGTTCAACCGGGAGTTCAGCGAGTTCCAGGGAGTGCGGGTGGGCTCGGCGATAACCGTGGCACCAGCCTCGGCGAGCTTCGCCGTCGCGGCCGATGAATCGGGAACCTGGAAAGCCACCCGGATGTGCCCGGCTACCCGGCGCCCCACTTCCACCTGATCGATGAAAGCCGCGTGGGTCGGATCGGTCAGCTCCAGCGTGGCGCGCCCCGCCTCCAGGATCGTGACCCGACCCCCGGGGGAGGAGAACGCCGCGCGTTCCCGCAGACCCAGCACATCCCGGTAGAACCGCAGCGCCTCGTCATAGTCCTCCACCGTCACCACCAGGCGCAGCTCACTGACCGGCGCTTCCTCTGACATGACACTCCTCTCCTGCAACATCGGCCTCGATGTTGATCATGGCGAGGTTCCAGTGTGCCGTACCTCGGCCAGCGTGGTGATCTTCAGCGAGTGGAGCCGCGACGAACGTCACGAGGGTGTGTCCAACCGGCGAATGAGACGTTCAGGGATTGATCACTTCGGTGTCACTGTGTTATGTAACGCTTACACAACGTGGATGTTGTTTCGGTCCGACCATGGACCGCCCGTGTGATCGGTCGCGTGGCCGGTCCACTGACGCGTCGCCCGAACGACGCCGGTGAGTCAACACTCGGCGATGTCGTCGCCGACGCCATCCAGGTCGGCACCGAGACCTGGGGCGGAAACGTCGCCGCGCTGATCAGCCCCACCGAGCTGCATTACGATCTGCCGCCGTTCCCATGCCCGAACCCGGCGCCGGGTCCGGTCGAGATCACCTTGGAGGACGCGCTGCGCGCGCTCCCGCTGCGGCAGAGCCTGATCACCATCAGCCTGACAGGCGCCGATCTGTGCGCCGCTTTGGAGCAGCAGTTCGACAATCCACACCCCGGCAGGCACACCATCCTGCAGGTCTCGCATGGACTGCGTTACCGGTGGGATCCGACCGCGCCGCCGGGGCGTCGGGTCGACCCGGCATCCGTCACGATCAATGGCACACCGGTCGTGGCGACGACCGACTACCGCGTCACCATCAGCACTTTCCTGTGGGCCGGCGGGGATGGATTTCGGGCTTTCTCCAACGGGACGCCGATCCCCAGCGCCCCATTGACCGGCCAACACCTGGACCTGCTGGCCGCGTACCTGGGCAGATACCAGGTCGTGCCGCTGCCGACGCTGGATCGGATTACCCGGACGGTGGGGTCATGATTGGAGCACGCCGACGAACGCTGTTGAGTGCGGGGGCGGCCGCGGTCACGCTGTGGAGCATGGCTCCCAGTGCATCGGCCATTGTT
The DNA here is from genome assembly GCA_002919305.1 of Actinomycetales bacterium. Taxonomy (GTDB): domain Bacteria; phylum Actinomycetota; class Actinomycetes; order Mycobacteriales; family Micromonosporaceae; genus RSA1. The sequence goes on along the minus strand of PKFB01000015.1, from coordinate 172,609 downwards.
GATCTTCCCGGTCAGCGGCGTCGGTTGCGCCTCCACGTACTCAGCGACACCCACATCAGCGACGTGTACCCCATGACGATGCGGGACATGAGGGTGGCGCTGTGGGATCTCATTCGTTCCGCACCCCAGCCCGACGCATTGGTGATCACAGGAGACCTCACCGAGTACGGTCGGGCACAGGATTACCGGCTGTTCGAGGTGGCACTCGCCACCAGCCCGCATCCCGATCGGGTGCTGCTGTGTATCGGCAACCACGAGTATCACGCCGTCGAGGACCCCGCGGTCATGCGTGACCGCTTCCTGGAACACATCGGACGCTCCACGGTCTACTACTACAAGGAGGTCCGGGGATACCCGCTGGTGTTTTTAGGGTCGGAGGGGATCGTCCCTGGAGAGGAGAGCCCTCACACCTCCACCGCTTTAATCACCGACGCTCAGCTCGCCTGGTTGGAGGACACCCTCTCAAGGGTGGCACGGGTGGACCGGCCCACCCTGGTGTTCCTGCACCAGCCTCCCGAGGACACCGACCGCACCGCGGCGCTGCGACAGCTGCTGGCGGGCGTACCCAATCTGTTCCTTTTCTTTGGGCATTGGCATCGGGACCTGCGCGCGGCCACCACCGTGCCGGACCGGCGTCTGTTGGGGAATGAGGAGGGGTACTGGCGGATCCACACCAGCGCGACCACATACGTCAATGAAGTAGTACGCCAATCCAGCGACCGGTTCGGGCTGGTCTTTCGGCCTGACTGGTCACAGGGGGTGGTCGTTGACGTGTACGACACCGCGGTGGTGATCCGAGGACGAGACTGCGTCACCGGAAAGTGGCTGAGCGAGTTCCAGGCGGTGATCCCGATCGGCGAATGAGCCGCTCATTCACTCAATGGCTGGCCGTTCGCCGTGCCGCCGGCTGGTGACCCCGATAGTGACGGGGTGGGTGTAAGCGAGGGCGGGTATATCGGTCATACCGATATGTTTCCCGGATACCGGCTGACAAGGGCAAGTTGTGCTGCGTAATGTCCGGGATGGCGCGCCAACGACCCCACGAGGAGCGGCAATGACCACCGTGAGCGCCTGGCATCCGCCGGTTCAGGGGCAGTGGACCATTGCTGGCCTCGAGGTTCTCCCGGACGACGGGGTTCGTCGGGAGATCCTCGACGGGGTCCTGTACGTGTCGCCATCCCTAAGCCGGAACCACTAGAACATCGCCTTCACATTGGCGTATCTGCTGGAGCGGTGTTGTCCGCAGGAGCACGACATCACTCAAGCGGTTGATCTCCGCTGGAAAAGGTGGATTGTGCTACCGGTCGCCGGTATCACACCCCGTATTGGGCCGGCTCAGGCACTGACCGGGGCCTTATGACGCTGGCACGCCCGCGCGTACTCCACCGGGGTTAGACCGACAGCACGCGTGAAGTCCCGGATGAAGTGGGACTGGTCGAAGTAGCCCAACTCGGCCGCCACATCAGCCCAGGTGCCACTCCCACCCTGAGCGAGCCGGGCCGCCGCCTCGTGCAAGCGGTAACGCTTGAGCACCCACTTCGGGCTCACCCCCACGTATCGCTCAAAGAGCCGCTGCAGGGAGCGCGTGGACAGCCCGAACCGTTCGGCGACCTGGTCCACACGGGTGACCGACCGGTCGTACAGCAGCGCATGGACAATCCACCCGATCAAGGAGACGTCGGGATCGGGCGGAGGCCAGTGGGCGCGCAGATACCGCTCGGCGACCTCGACCATCGCTGGGAAGCTGGTGGCTTGGGCGAGGTCACGCGCCATCCGCTCGGTCTCCGACTCGCCCCACCACACCGACAACGGAATGGTGCGGTCCGTCAAGGCCTTCACGGAGCCACCCACAAACGGCCGGAAAGCACCAGGGCGAAACTTCACTCCGAAGACGTAGCCGCGCCCCGTGTACTCGTACGTGAACCGCTCACGTCCCACCCCGGCGACGGTGAGGCGGCCCCGGTCGAAGACGAGATTGACACACGGATGGGGTAGCAGGGTGATCCTGCGGCGATGCCCCGACGGCAGATCCCACCGGACCAGCCAGTGCCGTTCGATGAGCTCGGACAGGTCGTCGGCGGCGGGGAGCCGCTCCAGTCGATAGTCAACCGTATCGACGGCGCCGGTCCGCAACAGGCCGTACTCGCTCGTCGTCGCCCAGCGGGAGCGAGCCTGTCGCGTTTGTCCAAGGCGAATCGCGTTCACGCTCCCAGGATGAATGCCATGACCGACACATTCGAGCGCAAGCCCAGCCCGGCCCGTCCCGGCTACCACAACGTGGCTCTCTACTTCGCCGTCAACAACTGCGCCAAGGCGCTGGAGTTCTACCAGCGGGTCTTCGGCGCGCAGGTGGTGAACCGGATGGACGAGCCCGACGGGACCGTGCTGCACGCCGAGATGCGTATCGGCGATTCGATGGTGGAGCTCAGTGATCCGGATCCCGCGCATGGGATTACGCCACCGCCGGCCGAAGGCAACAACTTCACGATCATGATCTGGACGTCGGACGTGGACGCTGTCTTCGCCAAGGCGGTGGAGCACGGCGCGACCGTGCTGTCCCCACTGGCCGATGTGTTCTCCGGCGACCGTATGGGGGTGGTGCGGTGTCCGTTCGGGGTGCGCTGGGGGATTGGGCGGCACGACCGGGACATCCCGTACCAGGAGATCGCGGCGGCGGCGCGGGAGTGGATGGCTGCGCAGGCCTGACAACAGGCCTGAACCGACAGGCCTAACCCGACGGGTCTGACCCGGGTTTGGATTCTCGCCCTCGTATCTGATCTGTCGCCTATACGACACCGCAGTGGGCCATTCATGTCAGAGCTCACTGAGGCGACTGAAGCGGTGATGTCGTACCGGAAGGCTACCGTGCGGGCATGCCGGAGCCTTGGAGCGTCGATCAGATCCACACGCTCGCTCCCGACGCCGCCTCCTTGAACGCCGCCTACAACCTTGTTATGAGGGCGCAGTGGCGAGAACTGGGGGCCGCGGAGCTGCCTTCCACCGTGCTGTGGTGCTCATGGAAGGTCGACACCAGAGGCGCCACGCCTCGCCAGACCTGCGTGGATGTGGCTGAACCCGCCTACCAGTGCTCCTGCCCGAGTCGGAAGTTCCCGTGCAAACACATCCTCGCGCTTCTGCTGATGTGGTCCTCCAAAGCGGTGACGCAAGGAGGCACACCGCCGGACTGGGTCACTGAGTGGCACGCCAGTCGGCAGATCCGTGCCGCGGCCGAAGCGGCACGGATCGCCCGGCGGGCCGGTGAGAAGCCTGAGCCCGCCAAGGCAAAGGCCGCTCAGCGGCGCGCGACACAGCGGGCCAACCGGGTAGCGGCCGGGATCACCGAGCTGGAACAGTGGTTGGAGAACCAGATCCAGCACGGCATCGCCGGGATGGACCGGGGCGGTGACGCGCCTTGGGACACCATGGCGGCCCGGCTGGTGGACAACCAGGCACCGGCGCTCGCGGAAGCGGTGCGGCGGCTCGCGGACATCGGCGGTGCCGACCGGGAAGGACGGCTGCTGAGCGAGCTGGGGCTACTGCAGCTGCTGACCAGGGCGTACCGCCGCATCGACACCCTGCCGGAGACCCTGGCGGCGACCGTCCGCACCAGGGTCGGGTTCCCGGTCGCGACCGAGGAGGTGCTCGCCACGCCATCGGTGCGGGACCTGTGGCAGGTGATCGGGGTACGGGAGACCATCGAAAACAATCTGAGGACCCGTCGGGTCTGGCTGGTCGGCCGGACCAGCGGGCGTTATGCGTTGGTGCTCTCCTTCGGGAGCACTGTCCGGGTGGCGGCCACGGACCTCGTCGTCGGCACCCAGATCGACGCTGATCTTTGCTTCTACCCGGGCTTAGTGCCGCTGCGCGCGCTCGTGGCGGCCCGGCACGGCGCGCCGACGGTTGTCCCTGAGCCGTCACCCGTCGTTGGGATCCGAACCCTGTTGGAGGGGTACGCCCGGGCGCTGGCCGCTGATCCGTGGCTGACCGAGTGGCCCGCCCTGATCGCCGGGACGGTGGTGCCGGGGCAGCGGTGGCACCTGGTCGACCCCGCCGGGGACGCTCTGGCGCTGCATCCCGAGGCGGGCGAGCCGTGGCGTCTCCTCGCGGCTTCTGGGGGACACCCGGTGACGATCGCCGTCGAGTACGGCCCCGAGGGGGTGCGGCCGCTCACCTACTTCGCCGATGGTGAGGTGTTCCTGCCGTGAGCGGTGACGTCTGGACGCAGCTGCTTTCGGTCGCCCTGGTCGGCACTGACCGGTACCAGAGCGCGCTGCCGACTTTGGCGCCTCCCCTGGATACGCTCCCGGTGTCGGGAGTCCTGGAGGCCGCGGGGGCGGTCACCGTGGCTCGACGGGCCGGCGTGCTCCCTCACCGACAGGCAACCCCGGACCCCGCGCCCCCGGACACCCGGCCTGTGATGCCGCCGATCGCGGCCAGGTGGCTGGCGCAGCTGCTGTCTCCTGAATGCAAGGACGCCGTGTGGATAAGGACGTTCACGCTGATCCAGGAGACGCTCACGCTCGCCAGTCGTCGGGGCTACCGGGTGCCGCCCAGCTTGTTGCCGGCTCTCCTCGACCTCGCCACCCGGAAGCAACACCTGCGGCCCCTGGTCGGCGCGGTCGGCGGTGAGCGGGCGCGTTGGCTCGCCTCGCAACGCGCCGAATGGGGCTGGCTGCTCAAGCAGGAGACCGACATCCTCGACGAGGCGGTGTGGCGTGACGGTCCCCTCCCGGAGCGGGTCGCGTATCTGAAAGCGCTGCGCCGTCGGGATCCCGCCGCCGCCCGGGAGCGGCTCATGAAAGCGTGGTCTGCTGAGCATCCGGCACACCGCGCGGCCCTGCTGAGCGCATTGGCTGTGAACCTCGGCCCTGAGGACGAGGAGCTGTGCGAACGCGCCCTGGACAGCCGGCTTTGGAAACTGCGTACGCAGGCCGCCGCCCTACTCGCGCTGCTCCCCGGCTCGGCGTACCGCGAACGCATGACCGCGCGTGCCTTAGCCTGCGTCCGCCGCGACGCGGTGGGGCAGATCGTGGTGACACCACCCACGACCTGCGACCAGGACATGATTCGTGATGGTGTGCTGCCCGAGCCTCCTGATCGCTCCAGCAAGCCGGTCTGGTGGCTCAGGCAGGTGGTGGCTCACACTCCGCTGGCTGCCTGGGAGACCCTCGACCCCGATCCGTCCAGCCTGCTGAGGCGGGAAAGGTACGGAAGCGGGGCTGAGGTCCTGGAAGCGGGGTGGGCGGAGGCTATCGATCGCCAAAACGACTCGGTCTGGGCCAGCGCGTTCTTTGACTACTGGATCAGTCAAGGCAGGACGTTCGCCCCTCCGGAGGCTCCGGTCCAGCTGTTGCGTCTGGTGCCTCAGGACCAACTCGTCGAGTACGCGGCGGCGAATTTCAAAGGTGGCTCGTCCCAGATCATTGCCGTGCTGGAGCATTGCCCGACACCGTGGCCGGCGAAGCTCGCGGAGGCCGCGCTCACGGCCCTGGGCGCTGCCGCCATCAGCTGGAACACGTTGCCCTACGTCGCCATGGGGCTTGATCCCGCCCTCGCGGATGAGGCGAAGCGGCGCCTGGACGCCACCACCGCGATCCGTCCTGACGGGCCGGTATCCGCCATCTACCGGAATGTTGTCACCACCTTGAGCATTCGGTTCCAGATACACAAGGAGCTGGCGTGACCACTGCCGTTGCGTCTTCCCCAGTTCTACGCGCCCATGCTGAGGATCAGTTCGTCGCCGAACTCGTGGCGCTCGCAAAGGCCGATGACCGGCCGCGCCCACCCGGGTGGCGGCTGTCGCCGCACGCGGTCGTGACCTATCTGCTCGGGGACGTCGAGGCGGGGATCACCCCGAAGTACATCGGCCCGCGCCGCCTGATCGAGGTGGCGGTCGCGACCCTGGCGACCGACCGGGCGCTGCTGCTCATCGGGGTACCGGGCACCGCGAAGACCTGGGTCTCTGAGCACTTAGCGGCCGCGATCAGCGGTGACTCCACCCTGCTGGTGCAGGGCACCGCCGGAACCCCGGAGGAGGCCATCCGCTACGGCTGGAACTACGCCCGCCTGCTCGCGGAGGGCCCGTCGCCGGCCGCCCTGGTACCGAGCCCGGTGATGCGGGCGATGCAAATCGGCGCGATCGCCCGGATCGAGGAACTCACCCGGATCCCCTCCGACATCCAGGACACCCTGATCACGATCCTGTCGGAGAAGACGATGCCGATCCCCGAGCTGGGGCAGGAGGTGCAGGCCGTCAAAGGCTTCAACATCATCGCCACCGCCAACGACCGGGATCGGGGCGTCAACGAGCTCTCAGCGGCGCTGCGGCGGCGCTTCAACACCGTGGTGTTGCCGGTGCCTGCCTCAGTGGAGGAGGAGGTGGACATCGTCTCCCAGCGGGTCAACGCGCTGGGGAGAGCCCTGGAGCTGCCTGAGGTGTCGGCGGCGACCGAGGAGATCCGGCGGGTCGTCACCATCTTCCGGGAGCTGCGTGACGGCGTCACCATCGACGGCCGTACCAAACTCAAAACCCCCAGCGGCACTCTGTCCACCGCTGAAGCGATCTCAGTGGTGACCAACGGCATGGCGCTCGCCGCGCACTTCGGCGACGGCGTTCTGCGGGCCTCCGACGTCGCCGCCGGGATCCGTGGCGCCGTGGTTCGAGATTCGGAATCGGATGAGGTGATCTGGGAGGAGTACCTGGAGGCCGTGGTCCGGGAACGGGAAGGCTGGCAGGACTTCTACCGTGCGGCTCGGGAAGCGGAATGACCGCGACCTCACAGATCCACATTCTCGGGGTTCGGCACCACGGACCAGGGTCGGCCCGGGCGGTGACGCGCGCGTTAGCCGAGCTGCGCCCCGATCTGATCCTGGTGGAAGGGCCCCCGGAGGCCGATGACCTGGTTCCGCTGGCGGCGTCCCGCGACCTGGTCCCCCCGGTGGCGCTGCTGGTGTACACCGACGAACCTCAGCTCCGATCTGCCGCGGCGGACACCACCGGCGGACCCCAGATCCGGTCCGCGTTCTGGCCCTTCGCGGTGTTCTCCCCCGAATGGCAGGCGATCCGGTACGCGGTGGACAACCACATCCCGCTGCGGTTCTGCGACCTGCCCGCCGCGTACCGGTTCGGAATGGCCGAACTGGAGCTAGACGGGCTGCGGGTTGACCCGATCGCCGAACTGGCCGCGGTGGCCGGGTACGACGACGCCGAGCGGTGGTGGGAAGACATCATCGAGCACCGCCGTGACGGCGTACCCCCGTTCGCCGCGATCGCCGAGGCGATGGCGGCCGTCAGGGCCACCGTCCAGCGCACCCAGACGACACCGGCGGCCGACACCGTACAACCGGAGCCGGAGACTGGTCGGCCGGTGGTGACCGATGAGGTCCGTGAGGCGTACATGCGGTCGGTGCTGCGGGCCGCCTGTAAAGAGGGGTACCGCGTCATCGCGGTGGTCTGCGGCGCGTGGCACGTGCCCGCCCTCACCGATCCGATGCCGCCCGCCGCGCAGGATGCCGCCCTACTGGGGCGGCTGCCGAAGAAGATCCCGGTGACGGCCACCTGGGTGCCGTGGACCCACGGCCGCCTGGCGTCCTGGCGAGGGTACGGCGCGGGGGTGGCCTCCCCCGGCTGGTACCACCATCTGTTCACCACGCCCGACCGGGTGGTGGAGCGGTGGTTGGTGCAGGTGGCCGAGCTGTTGCGGGATGAGGACCTGCCGGTCTCCACCGCCCACGTCATCGAGGCCGTTCGGCTCGCCGAGGCGCTGGCGACGCTGCGGGGACGGCCGCTGCCCGGCCTCGCCGAGATGACCGAGGCCACCCGCGCGGTGCTGTGCGAGGGCGACGAGACGCGGCTGAAGCTGGTCTTTGAGCGGCTGGTGGTCGGGGAGCAGCTGGGGAGGGTTCCCGAGGAGACCCCGTCGGTGCCGCTGATGCGGGATCTCGCCGCCGCGCAGCGACGGCTCAGGCTGAAGCCGGAGGCCCAGGTCCGGGAGCTGAACCTGGACCTGCGGGAGCAGACCGATCTGGCCCGTAGCCGACTGCTGCACCGGCTCCGGCTGCTCGGGGTTACCTGGGGTACGCCGATCCAGAGCCGACGCGGGAGAGGCACCTTCCGGGAGACATGGCGCCTGGAATGGCGTCCGAAGTACACAGTGGACCTCATCGCCGCCAGCGCGTACGGCACCACCGTCGCCAGCGCCGCCACCCGGAAGGCGCGGGAGGCCGCCGACCAGGCCAGCGATCTTGCGGAGATCACCAGCCTGGTGGAGAGCTGCCTGATGGCGGATCTGCCGGAGGCTCTCGGGCCGGTACTGACCGCCCTCCGGGACCGGATGGCGGTCGACGTGGACGTCGTACGTCTGATGGACAGCCTGCCGGCGCTGGCCCGGACCCTGCGGTACGGCGACGTACGGGGCACGGACACCACCGCGTTGACGGACGTGGTCACCGGTATGGCGGTGCGGATCACCGTCGGGCTCCCACCGGCCCTGACGAACCTCGACGACACGGCCGCCGCGGCGATGTGCCAGCGGGTGGAGGCGGTGCAGGCAGCCCTGAACCTGGTCGCCGACATTGTCCCGGTCCGGGACCGCTGGCTGGACATGCTCGCCGGGCTGGCGGACCGGTCCGACCTGCACGGCCTGGTCGTGGGGCGTATCAACCGGCTGCTCCACGACGACAGGTGGCTGGACTCCCCGACGGTGGAGCGACGCATGGCGCGCATCCTCACGGTAGGGGTGCCGCCGGCACACGCTGTCGCCTGGATCGAGGGTTTCCTGTCAGGCAGCGGACTGCTGCTGGTGCACGACGAGAAGCTGCTGTCGCTCGTGGACGGTTGGCTCACCGCGGTCCCACCGGACACCTTCATCAAGGTGCTCCCGCTGTTACGGCGCGCTTTCGCCACCTTCACCGCCCCGGAGCGGCGCCTGATCGGCGAACGGATCCGCCGGGGTAGCGGGCCGCGCCTCGACAGCGACGCGGAGGAGAAGCTCGATTCGGAGCGCGTGGCCTGGGTGCTGCCCACCCTCACCGCGATCCTCGACGAAGCGACCAGCCCGACCCCCACCCCCGATGGGGTGACCAGCTCAGCGGAGGTGGCATGACCAGCGACCTGACCAGTGACCAGGAGCGGCTGCGGCGGTGGCGGCTGGTACTCGGCGGGGATCCGGCTGGAGAGGGTACCGGCTGCCAGCTCACCGGGGACGACGCCGCGATCGATAACGTTCTCGCGGCGCTGTACCGCTCCCCTGAGGAGGAGGCGACCGGGGGCCGGCGACAGGGCAGTCTGAGGGCGTCGGCCCCCAGGGTCGCCCGCTGGTTGGGGGACATCCGGACCTACTTCCCTACCAGCGTGGTTCAAGTGATGCAACGCGACGCCCTTGAACGCCTCAACCTCAACCGGCTGCTGATGGAGCCGGAGCTGCTGGAGGCGGTCGAGCCGGACATCCACCTTGTGAGCACACTGCTCTCGCTCAACCAGGTGATGCCGGAGCGGACCAAGCAGACCGCCCGCATCGTGGTCCGGAAGGTCGTTGAGGAGCTGGAGCAGCGGATCGCACAGCAGACACGCGCCGCCGTCACCGGAGCCCTCAACCGGGCTGCCAGGATCAGCCGGCCCCGACACCACGACATCGACTGGAACCGTACGATCCGGGCGAACTTGAAGCACTACCAGCCGGAGTACCGCACCGTCATACCGGAACGGCTGATCGGTCATGGACGCCGCGTCACCGCGGTGCAGCGGGACGTGGTGTTGTGCGTGGATCAGTCCGGCTCGATGGCGGAGTCGGTGGTCTACGCCAGCGTGTTCGGTGCGGTCCTCGCCTCGATGCGCGCTCTACGCACCTTCCTGGTGGTGTTCGACACCGAGGTGGTCGACCTGACCCCGGAGCTGCGGGATCCGGTTGAGACTCTCTTCGGCACCCAGCTGGGAGGCGGCACGAACATCAACCGCGCCGTCGCGTACTGCCAGGGCTTGATCACCCGCCCTCGGGACACCATCTTCGTCCTGATCAGCGACCTGTATGAGGGTGGGGTACGCGAGGAGCTGCTGCGCCGGATCGCGGCGCTGATGACCGCCGGGGTTCAGGTTGTGGTGCTGCTCGCCCTGTCCGATGACGGGCGGCAGGCGTACCACCGCGCCAACGCCGCGGCCTTGGCGGCCTCCGGGGTGCCGACCTTCGCCTGCACCCCGGATCGGTTTCCGGACCTGATGGCTGCCGCGATTGAACGCCGTGATCTGCGTGACTTCGTCGGAACGAGCTGACGCGTGACTGTGGGGCTGGCCAGGCCGGCCCCACAGCACCGGGAACGCTCAGGCCGGGCGTACCCGTGAAGTCAGCGTGGCGGCGAACAGCGCGAGCGCACCCGTCAAGGCGAAGCCCGTCAGGTACGTGCCCAGGCCGGGGTCGGCGGACGCCGCGAACAAAGTGCCCACCAGCGCAAGCGTGACGGCGGCCCACAAAGACTCCCCAAGCTGCAGCGCGGAACTGTTGCGGCCCTGCTCCTCAGGGGAGGACAGCTCGAGGATGAGCACCGACAGGATCGGGTAGAACACCCCCATTCCAAGCCCAGCGACACCCCAACCCAGAATGCCGACGAACACCGGCACCAGCTCAGTCACGGTCAAAGCGGCCACCCCGATACCCGACGCGATCAGCAGGAGGCCCAGCCGCAGCAGAGCCGTACGGGACAGGGGTTGCCGTGACCAGCCCTGCAGCCAGGACCCCGCCGCCCAGGCCAACGAAGCCATCGTCAACGCCAACCCGGCCAGGGCGGGAGGCAGCCCGCGTTCGCGCGACAGCATCAAGGGGATGAAGACCTCGGCGCCGAAGAAAGCGGAGGCGGTCAGGGCACGCAGCAACACCACCGCGGGGATGCCCCGGCGGGCACGCAGGAAGCCGGCGGGGAGCAACCGGGGTGCGCAGATGGTGAGCCCGATCAGCGCCACGACTAGGAGCACACCGGCCATCAGGTTGCGCTGCTGCCCCGCGTAGTGCAGCAGCGCCGCGCTGACAGCCGCACCGGCCGCCCAGCCGATCCGTTGCAGAGAACCGGATGCCAGGCTGGTGGGAGTGGTCGGAGGAAGGTTCCGCAGTCCGGGCCACATCAGCAGCGCCGCCACGACGATCAGCGCGGGAGCCGCCAGGAAGATCAAGCGCCAGTGCAGATACTCCACGATTCCGCCGGCGATGGCGGGACCGATGAGGGAAGGCACTACCCAGGCCGCGGCGAATGTCCCGAAGATCTTCGGATGGAGTTCTGAGGGATACAGGCGGGCGACGACGACGTACAGCGCGACAGAGAACATGCCTGTACCGAAACCCTGCACCGCGCGTCCCACAACCACCATCTCCATGGCTGGTGCGGTCCCCGCGATCAGCAGGCCAAGAGCGAACCAGCCGATGCCATGCAGCATCGGAGCCACAGGACCCCGAGCGTCGCTCCAGACCCCGGAGGTCACCATGCCGACGACGCTGGCGGCCATCGGCATACCAAAGGCGAGGGCATACAGGGCCAAACCATGAAGCGCCTCAGCCACCGTGGGCATCGCGGTCGCCACCGCGAGCGCCTCAAACGCTGACAGAGAGGTCAACGCGATGGATCCCACCGTGAAGGCACGGTAGCGGGCGTTGAGCAGGCCAGGCTTAGGCCTGGCCGATGTGGTGTGAGTAGTGGGCTGCGCGGTCGTCATGCCCACAGCCTCAATCTTCAACCGAACTTTAAGTCAAGCGCTTTTTACCTGCGCTTTGGGGTGATCCGCATTACGGAGGTGGCGGGGCGAGAGCCCTTCTGACCTGCGGTGATGATCAGCGCCGCGGTGATGGGGCAGAGTGATTTGATAGATAAAGTTCGATGTGATGTGTCTGATGGTGTACCCCTGACCGCGTACCGCTCGTCACGGGCTCCTCGCGGCTGTAGGAAGGGTGTCCCGACAAGACCCAAACCTGTGTACCGGCCGTGGGATGGCTACCTCCAGGCCAACCAGCGTCCACTACACACCCCACCTTTCCGTCAGCGGGTCGACGTGGTGTGTCGACCCGCTGGTTGCCAGTCACGAAGGGAAACTGCAAACGCACGAACACGCTCAAGGCGGGCGCAGGGGCGGGCTCTGGGTATTCATTGCCTATTTGAGCCTTCAACGGTGCCGCGCTTATTGAGGGCTTGGTGTTGATGGTGTCTCGATTGTTGGTCCAGGTACGGATGAGGCATTTTATCTATTTCGAGAATGCTGTTCCGGGAGACGGAGTCCGTCTGGGGGTTGGCGAGGACCTCTTTGTCGAAGATCGGGGAACGCTGCAGTGACTTACGCGGGACAAGTCAACAATCCCGCCGGAGAACTTCGCGTCGCTGAAGTCCAGCTTACTGCCATATAAAGCCGTATGGTTGAAGTTTACTGTGCCGCCGGGGAACGTGCGTTGTTGAAGTTCACCGTGCTACCGGAGAACGTCGCGTTAAAAAACGCATGGCGCCGCTAGCGAACGTCACGTGGCTGAAGTTCACTGTGCCTGCGGAGAACGTTGCGTTGGTGAAGCCGATTGTGACGTCGGCGAATACCGTGTCGCTGAAGTCACCGCCATCGAAGACAGCGCCGGTGAAGTCGAAATCGTGCCCCTGCTAGGAACAAGAGTTGGTCGTGGGCAGGCGCAGGCGGTCGCGGATAACCCGGATGATGGTGTGCCGTACTTGGCGTTCTTGAGTGTGCTGTTCTTGTAGCTCCCGCCGTTTCTCCTTGTCGTCGACGTCGGCGGCTTCTCGTGCTTCGTCGTCGTTGGGATCGGTGGGTGGGGTGTAGGGCATACGCAGGTATGCGCAGAGCATGTCGATGCATTGTTGCCGGCCCGCTTTCCAGTCGTCGGCGAGGCTGGCCATCGCATACACCCCGGCGAGTCGGACCGCGGCTTTATCGGAGTCGAGCTGTTCTGAGGCTCGGGTAAAGCGCTCGTTGTAAAGCTTGGTGTTTTCGCGCTCTTGGCTGGATTGGTTGAGGCGATGTTCGGCTTCGTTGACACGCTGCCGGCGCATGGTCAGCACCAGGGCGGCGACACCGCCGACACCAGCGACGATTCCGAAACTGAGCCTGACGAGATCGAGTGTGTACCTAGGATCGAGAGTCTTATTGACGGGGGTGAAATCCGGGCTGCCGAGCAACAGCAGTAGCACATATCCCACAAGCAACGCCAGGGCTACCCCAGCGACTACCCCAGAGCGATTTCGCAGAACATCCCTGACGGGGATCGCAGCCACTCCGCGGTCGCCCTTTCGGGCAGATACGAGGCGCTTTAGCGCACTACGCTGTGATTGACGCAGCTTTCGCCATCGCCTGGTTGATTGATCCTGTTCGGACACGGGGGAGGCGTATCAAGTACCACTACGTGGTGGCAATCCCGTGTCCGACAGCCCTATGAGGCCAGCGCCGCGATCGCGCTGGTCACCCCATGACCGAGCGATCCGAGGCAGCTATGCGGTCGACTGAGCGTCTGACGCTGTACGGGTACGCCGCGGCGTACCCCGGGCCCTGAAAGCCACATGGAGTAGACGACAACCAGTGGGGAAACCGAGACCCGTAACTGGTGTCACACATGAGGTCAAAAAGCCAAATGCTCGGCGTTGTGCCGAGCATTCGAACTGGTCAGAGTGGGTGCCCCCGGCAGGATTCGAACCTGCGCACCCGCCTCCGGAGGGCGGTGCTCTATCCCCTGAGCTACGGGGGCTGGCGCCTTCTGAACGATATCAGGTCGACCGGGCAGGGTGCTGGCGGGGGCGTCCTGGATGTACCGCGATGGATACGTCACCGAGGTCAGTAGAGGTCCAGCGGGGTGGTACCGGTGATGTTGACCCCTGCTGAGCACGCCGCGCCGGCCTCAATCGAGGCGGTTATCCGGTAGTCCTGGATGAATCTGTCGATGCGTTCGTCGGTGGCGGTGGCGACGCGTAGCTGGTAGCCCCAGGCCTGGAGGGAGATGGGGGATTCCTGGCCGGGGTACGGGCTCAGCATCATGAAGTCGATACCTTCGACACGCTCGGCGAGCAGTCTGATGTCGTCTGCCGTGACCCGTTCGGGGTCGTAGGTGATCCACACCGCGCCGTGCTCCAGGCTGTGGACGGCGTGCTCGTCGGGAATCCGCTCGTCGTAGACGTCGCCCATGCAGCTTTGCCACATGGGGTGGTGGTTACCGCCCACCGGTGGCGTGACCGGGTAGTTGATGTCCCCCATTACATGCTCACGGGTCAGGATCTCCGGGCGTGTCTCGCGGTAATTAACAAGGGCGTCCCCATACCCGGGGTTGGGCCGGGAGTAGAGGATGAACCCTCCCACGCCCAGCATGCCCAGCAGCCCGAGGACGATCAGCGAGATGATGAGCGCCTTGGGCGAGCGGCTGGTGGGGCGGGGTGGGATCAGGACGTTGGGGGCGGGTGGCGTGGGCCACGACGCGTCGGTCGGTGGGGTGCCCGTCGTGGGCCCAGGGGGCATCGGGGGGTTCCAGGCAGGGCCGGGTGGGTTAGTCCACGCAGGGTCCTGCGGCTGGTTCCACGCGGGATCTTGTGAGGAAGACCACGCGGGATCAGGTGAGGGTGCGTCCAGGGAAGGATTCGGTGGGGCATCCCAGGTGGGGTTCGGTGGTGTTCCGGCCTCCCAGCCGAGGGTGGGGTTCCATGAGGGTGAGGCTGCGCTTTCGGTCAGAGGGGCCGCCGGATACCCCGGTGAGGAACCGGACTCCGGACGCGCCCAGGGATGAGGAGACTGCTGCGAATCGGACACCGCACCATCCTGTCGCTTATCGGCAAAAAGTCACCGTATCGCCCGAATCTGAGAGATGGGCTCAAGACTGGTCGTGGGCCGATATTGTTCCAAAAATCACAGGTAGGCCTGAGGGAACGGGCGTCAGCGTGGGGAGGCGCCGAGGCCGTTGAGGAGGCGGGTCAGCAGGTCGATCTCGCTTTGCTGACCGCTCACGATCTGTTCGGCAAGCCAGATCACATCCGGCTGGTCCGAAATCCTCAGGATTTCCTGGGCCATGTGAACGCCCGCGATGTGGTGGGTGATCATGAGCTGGCAGAAGAGGATGTCGACGTCGGTCCCCTCGGCGGCGCTGAGTTCGGCGAGTTCCTCGTTGGAAGCCATGCCCGGCATCCGGCCGTCGGGGAGCAGCTCGTTCATCCCCTCCGGCATCCACGACATCGCCGGCTCATCCCCGGTCAGCGGCACCTCCCAGGTGTCCAGCCAGGCGCGCATGATGCCGATCTGGGCCTGTTGAGTGGTGGCGATGTCGTAGCCCACCTGGCGTACCTCTTGGGTCGCCGCGCGCTGGTAGGCCGTCATCCCCATGGTGACGGCCTGACCGTGGTGGACAGACATGTCGCGGAGGAAACCCGCCTCGGGGGAGTCGGCGTCCGGGTAGTCCGGTCGACCTACCAGGACACCGACCCCGAAGCCAATGATCAACGCCAGCAGGCTGGCGGCCAGGGCCGTCAGGAGGCTGCGCCGCCGACTGGTTGCGGACGATGGGTCCGGGGAGGCCGCGGCCCTCGCGTCGAGGTCGGCCTCGACAGGGTCGGGATCAGCGTGGTCGGGGTCCATCACCAGGTTCTGGTTGCCGGATTCACTCGTCATGGCCATCCCTGCGACCTCGTCCGTTCACCGGTGAAGGATCACGGTTGTGTCACATGCCCCCGCCATCGAGGTTCCGTGGCTGAGTGCCGGTGACCGTGATACCGCCGGAGCAGGCGGCACCGGGCTCCACGGAGGCGTTGAGGCGGAGCGCCTGGATGAAGTCGTCGATGCGCTCGTCGGAGGCGGAGTCGATGCGTAGCTGGTAGCCCCAGGCCTGGAGGGAGATGGGGGATTCCTGGCCGGGGTACGGGCTTAGCAGCATGTAGTCGGTGCCTTCGACGCGGTCGGCGAGCAGCTCGATGTCGGCTTCGGAGACCCGTTCGGGGTCGTAGGTGATCCACACCGCGCCGTGCTCCAGGCTGTGGACGGCGTGCTCATCGGCGATGGGCTCGTCGTAGACGTCGCCCATGCAGTTCTGCCAGTAGCTGTTGTGGTCACCACCCACCGGCGGCGTCACCGAGTAGGTGAGGTCATCGGCGACGTGGGTACGGGTCAGAATGTCAGGGTTTTCCTCGCGGTAGTTGATGATTCCGGGGATTCGAGCGGCCTGCTCCTCCCAGCTCAAGCTGTCGAACCAGGCGGTGTAGGCGGTCCAACCGATGATCGCGGCGGCGAGGAGTCCGACCGAAGTGAACAGCGCGATCATGCCCCATGGGCGTCCAGCGGAGACCTTCACCGGCGCGATCGGGCGGCGTCCGGTGTTCTTCCGCGCGCCTGGGGTGGTCCGGGCGGCAGGGCGCTTCCCGGCGGAACCACCGGGCCGGGAAGCCGTCTTCGACGGCGAGGTACGCTCCGACTTGGTGTCGGCGCTATTACGCTTCCCTGCGGGCTCCTTCTCCGTGGCCCCGGTAGCCTTCTGCTCGGTGGATTCCTCGTTCTCTACCGGCGTGGTCTCGACAGGCTCCTCTACAGTGGCCACGGTCGACTTGTTGGCCTTGCTCGGGCTCTCCTTCGCCGAGCGAGTCTTCGAGGAGCCGGCCTTGGCCGCCGACCGTGAGGCGGACTTGCCCGAGTTGCGTCGCGGACGGCCACTCGATGTCGTGTTCGTGCTCATGGGGCTTTCCACGCTCCGGGGTCGGGACGGGGAGTCCAGGGCGCTCAAACCCTGGGATACCGCAAGGACTTCGACTCTACCCTCGTTAGCATGGCGCGGTGACTCCCGCCAAGCTTGCTGATGCCGTTCTCTCCGCCGTCGTGTCGGTCTTCACCGCACGTGGGTTGGATACTTCGGTCCTGCCCGAAAATACCACCGTGGAGCGTCCCCGCAATCCTGCCCACGGTGATTACGCCTCCACGTTGGTCCTGCAGGTCGCCAAGCGGGCCGGGGTGGCGCCAAGGGAATTGGCTGGCTGGGTTGCCGAACGGCTCCGCGAGGAACCAGGAATCGCCGATGTCGAGGTCGCCGGGCCGGGTTTTCTGAATATCCGCTTGCAGGCCGCGGCCGCCGGTGAGCTCGCGCGGACGATCGTGACTGCGGGACGCGCGTACGGGCGTTCTGACCGACACGCCAAGCAACGTGTGAATCTGGAATTCGTTTCGGCCAACCCGACCGGCCCGATTCACATCGGTGGGGCGCGGTGGGCCGCCGTGGGGGATGCTCTGGTCCGCCTGTTGCGGGCGGTCGGCGCGGATGTGACCGCCGAATACTACGTCAATGACGCGGGGAGCCAGGTTGACCGGTTTGCGGCCTCCCTGCTCGCCGCTGCCCGTGGAGAACCGGTCCCGGAGGACGGTTACAAGGGCCAGTACATCGAGGATGTCGCCCAGGCCGTCCTGAAGGCCCGCCCCGACGCGTTGTCGTCCCCCGACCCTCAGGCGATCTTCCGGGCCGAGGGGCTGCGCCTGATGCTGGAGGAGATTGAGACCTCGCTGGCCGATTTCGGGGTCCACTTCGATGTGTTCTTCAGCGAGTCGGACCTGCACCGGCGGGGTGAGTTGCAGGCGGCGCTGGACCGGCTGCGGGCCGAGGGGCACGTATATGAGGCCGACGGCGCGGTCTGGCTGCGGACTACAGATTTCGGAGATGACCGAGACCGGGTGCTGGTCCGCAGTAATGGATCATGGACTTATTTCGCGGCCGACTGCGCGTACTACCTGGATAAGCGGCAGCGTGGATTTGACCGGGTCGTGCTTCTGTTGGGCGCTGACCACCACGGCTACGTCGGCCGGCTGCGGGCGATGGCGGCCTGCTTCGGCGATGATCCCGACCAGACCTTGGAGGTCAGGATCGGGCAGTTCGTCAATCTGCTCCGTGACGGGGAACCAGTCCGGTCGAGCAAGCGCGCCGGCACGATCATCACCCTCGAGGACCTGGTGGAGGCCATCGGGGTTGACGCCGCGCGGTACGCCCTGGCGCGTTACTCCCTCGACTCGCCGATTGACCTGGATATCGACCTGTGGACGCGTACCACCAACGACAACCCGGTCTACTACGTGCAGTACGCGCACGCCCGGATCGCGTCTCTGCTGCGTAACGCCGCCGAGCTGGGGGTCGACCGGGAGCCGTTCAACCCCGCGCTGCTGGATCACCCGCGGGAGAGTGACCTGCTCAAGGCGCTGGGGGAGTTCCCGGAGGTGGTCCAGACCGCGGCGGAGCTGCGGGAGCCGCACCGGATAGCGCGGTACCTGGAGGAGCTGGCCGGCACCTATCACCGCTTCTACGACGCGTGCCGGATCCTGCCCCGAGGGGACGAGGCCACCACTGACCTGCACCGGGCACGGCTGTGGCTGGTCGAGGCCTCCCGGATCGTGTTGGCCAGCGGCCTGGAACTGTTGGGTGTCTCCGCACCAGACAGGATGTAGGAAGCACGATGCGCGCTCATGAGGCGGGAGCTCTGCACGCCGACATCGGGCACCCCGGCCCGGCGTGGCTGCGGGAACCCGCGGATGTCAATCAGCTCCTGCCCCAACTGTGGCCACGGAACGTGTCCCGGGGAGCCGACGGAGTACTCCAGGTCGCCGGGGTCGACGTTGTCACGTTGGCGGCGGAGTACGGCACTCCTGCGTACATCTTCGACGAAGACGACTTCCGTACGCGGTGCCGGCAGTACCGGGACGCCTTCGACAACGCCGACGTCTTCTACGCCGGTAAGGCCTTCCTGTGTCGGGCGGTGGCCCAAATCGTGGCTGAGGAAGGGCTGTCGCTGGACGTGTGCACCGGCGGTGAGCTGGCGGTGGCGTTGGCGGCGGGGTTCCCGCCGGAGCGGATCGGCCTCCACGGCAACAACAAGTCGTTGTCGGAACTGACCCGCGCCCTACAGGCCGGGGTGGGGCGCATCATCGTCGACTCCTTCGACGAGATCGACCGGTTGGTGGCGTTGGCCAGCGATTTGGACGTGACACCCCGGGTCATGGTGCGGGTGACTGTGGGGGTGGAGGCACACACCCACGAGTACATCGCCACGGCTCACGAAGATCAGAAGTTCGGCTTCTCTCTCGCCTCGGGCGCGGCGGAGGAGGCGGTACGCCGAATTCTGCGCGCTGGGTGTTTCCACCTCCTGGGGCTGCATTCGCACATCGGGTCCCAGATCTTCGATACCTCCGCCTTCGAGGTGGCGGCCCGGCGCGTGTTGGGCTTGGCGGCCCGGATCCGTGACGAACACGACATCGAATTGCCGGAGCTGGACCTGGGAGGCGGCTTCGGAATCGCCTACACCTCCCAGGACGATCCGGCGTCCCCGTACGAGATCGCCGAACAGCTGGAGAAGATCGTGGCGCACGAATGCGCCGCGTACGACCTGCCGTTGCCGAGGTTGTCGGTGGAGCCGGGACGGGCCATCGTCGGACCCAGCATGTTCACGCTTTATGAGGTCGGCACGGTCAAGGAGATCACGCTCGACGCCGGCGCCACCCGGCACTATGTGTCGGTTGACGGCGGGATGAGCGACAACATCCGGACCGCGCTGTACGACGCGTCCTACTCAGCGACGCTCGCCTCCCGAAGATCGTCAGCGAGGGCGATCCTGGCCCGCGTTGTGGGAAAGCATTGCGAGGCCGGGGACGTTCTCGTGAAGGATGAATTCCTGCCAGCGGACATCGCACCCGGAGATCTTCTCGCGGTGCCGGGGACGGGCGCGTACTGCCGGAGTCTGGCGAGCAATTACAACCACGTGCCACGGCCGCCGGTGGTAGCGGTGCGGGACGGCGGTGCGCGGTTGATCGTGCGTCGGGAGACCGAGGACGATCTGCTCCGTCTGGACGTCGGCTGAGAGTGGACCATGAACTGTTGGGTTGAGCATGAGAAGCGGTAAATCCGTCAAAGTTGCCCTATTGGGGTGTGGAACGGTCGGCACCGAGGTGGTGCGTCTGCTGCGTACCCAAGCGGCCGACCTCACAGCCCGGGTGGGGGCGCCGTTGGAACTGGTCGGTGTCGCGGTACGCCGCTTGGACCGGCACCGCCGCGCCGGGGTCGTGCCCTCGGAGCTGCTCACCGATGACGCCATGGGGCTGGTGGAACGCGACGACGTCGACGTGGTCGTCGAGGTGGTCGGCGGTATCGAACCGGCCCGGACCTGGTTGACGACGGCGTTGAAGTCGGGCAAGAGCGTGGTGACCGCCAACAAGGCGCTGCTCGCGGAGGACGGGGCGACCCTGCACGAGGCGGCTGCCGAAGGGAACGCCGACCTGTTCTATGAGGCGTCGGTGGCTGGTGCGATCCCGCTGCTGCGCCCATTGCGGGAGTCTTTGCACGGGGACCGGATCACCCGTGTGATCGGCATCGTCAACGGCACCACCAACTACATCCTGTCGCGGATGCACGCGACCGGCGCTGGCTTCACCGAGGCGTTGGAGGAGGCCACCGCCCTGGGGTACGCGGAGGCGGACCCAACCGCTGACATCGAAGGATTCGACGCCGCGGCGAAGGCGGCGATTCTGGCGTCGTTGGCGTTCCATACCCGGGTCACGGTGGCGGACGTCTACCGGGAGGGCATCACCGAGGTCTCAGCGGCGGACGTGGCCAGCGCCGAGGCGATGGGGTGTGTGGTCAAGCTGCTGTGTGTCGCCGAGCGCCATACCGATCCGGACGAGCCCGAGAGCGTCTCGGTGCGGGTACACCCGGCGATGATCCCGCGTACCCATCCTTTGGCCGGTGTCGGTGAAGCGTTCAACGCGGTCTTTGTGGAGGCCGAGGCCGCCGGTCGGTTGATGTTCTACGGCCCTGGCGCCGGTGGCGCCCCGACCGCCAGCGCCGTGCTGGGGGATCTGGTGGCGGTGGCCCGCAACCGGCTCGCCGGTGCCCGGGCGGCCAGCGAGTCCAACTACGCGGCGCTGCGGATTCGCCCCATGGGCGAGGTGCGGACTCGCTACCACATCTCACTCGACGTCGACGACCGTGCCGGCGTGCTGGCCACCGTGGCCCATGTCTTCGCCGATCACGGGGTGAGCATCCAGGCGGTACGCCAGGAGGGTAGGGGTGAGGACGCCCTTCTGGTGATCGTGACGCACCAGGCCACCGACGCTGCGTTGAGGGCGACGGTGCAGGCTTTGGCGGAACTCGATACCGTGCGTCAGGTCGCCGGAGTGATGCGGGTCGAAGGCGAGCAGTAGAGACATCTGCGCGAATGGGACACGAACATGTGGCGAGGGATCATCCATGAGTTCGCCGACCGGCTGCCGGTCACTGAACACACCCCTGTGATCACGCTGTACGAGGGGGGAACCCCGCTGCTGCCCGCGCCCGGGCTGTCAGAGCGGACCGGGTGCGAGGTGTATCTGAAGGTCGAGGGGGCCAATCCCACCGGTTCGTTCAAGGACCGGGGGATGACCGTGGCGATCTCCAAGGCGGTCGAGGCGGGCAGCAAGGCGGTGATCTGTGCCTCCACCGGCAACACCTCGGCCAGTGCGGCGGCGTACGCGGTGCGGGCCGGCCTGACCTGTGCGGTCCTGGTGCCGCGGGGCAAGATCGCTCTGGGGAAGCTCGCCCAGGCGCTGGTCCACGGAGCCCGGCTGTTGCAGGTGGACGGCAACTTCGACGACTGTCTGAACCTGGCCAGCAAGCTGGCCCAGGAATACCCGGTGTCGCTGGTCAACTCCATCAACCCCGACCGCATCGAGGGGCAGAAGACCGCCGCTTTCGAGATTGTCAACGCCCTGGGTGACGCGCCGCATGTTCACTGCATTCCGGTGGGCAACGCCGGCAACATCACGGCGTACTGGAAGGGGTACAAGGAGGACTACGAGGTGGGGCGGGCCACCCGCCGCCCGCGAATGTTGGGCTTCCAGGCCTCGGGTGCGGCCCCGATCGTGCGCGGTGAGGCGGTGCGGGAACCGACCACGATCGCTACCGCTATCCGGATCGGTGATCCGGCGAGCTGGACGAAGGCGGTGGCGGCCCGCGATGAGTCCGGGGGCGCCATTCAGGCGGTGACGGACCGGGAGATCCTGGCCGCGTACAAGCTGCTGGCCCGGACCGAAGGGGTCTTCGTGGAGCTGGCGAGCGCGGCGAGCGTGGCGGGCCTGCTCCAGGCGGCCCAGAACGGGTTGGTGCAGCCGGGGGAGACGGTGGTGTGCACCGTCACCGGACACGGCTTGAAGGACCCCGACTGGGCGGTGTCGATCGCGCCGGCGCCCACCACGATCGAGGTCGACGTGACCGCGGCCGCCAAAGCGCTGGAGTTGACCTGACCCACCCCAAGAGCCTGACCCACCCTAGGAACAGGAGTCGGACCGGCCCTGTGGGGTGCGGGCCGGAAGAACGGTCAGCGGGGCGCCAGATCCTCATCCGTCGCCAGCTGGGTGCGGCACAGCAGGGCATACAGGCCACCGGCGGTGAGGAGCTCCTCGTGGGTGCCGCGTTCGACGATGCGGCCCTGATCGAGGACCAGGATCAGGTCGGCGTCCCGCACCGTTGACAGCCGGTGGGCGATGACGAGCATGGTTCGCCCGCGCAAGGCGTGGGTGAGCGCGTGCTGGACCGCGGCCTCGCTTTCGGTGTCCAGGTGCGCGGTGGCCTCATCGAGCACGACGATGGTGGGGGCCTTCAGCAGCAGGCGCGCGATCGCCAGGCGCTGTTTCTCCCCACCCGACAGCCGATAGCCACGGTCACCGACGACGGTCTGCAAACCCTCAGGCAGGCTCTCGATCAACGGCCAGATCTGAGCCGCGCGGCAGGCCTGGATCAGCTCCTCATCGGTGGCGTCAGGCGCCGCCAGGCGCAGGTTGGCGGCGATGGTGTCGTGGAACAGGTGGGCGTCCTGGGTCAGCACCCCGACGGTGGCGCGTAGCGATTCCAGGCTCACCTCCCGCACGTCGCGCCCGGCGATCCGGACGGCACCCTCGTCGACGTCGTGCAGCCGCGCCACCAGGCCAGCGATGGTGCTTTTCCCCGCGCCGGAAGGCCCGACGATCGCCACCTTCTGGCCCGGGCGTACTCGGAAGCTGACGTGCCGCAGCACCGGTGTCGGGGCCGAAGAGGAGGCGGAGGGATCGGTGCCGAGGGTACGCCGAGGGGGGTAGCTGAAGCTGACCTGGTCGAACTCGATGTCGGCGGCGTCGCGGGGGAGGGGCGGGGCGCCCGGCTTCTCCACCACGGTGACCGGTTCGTCCAGAACCTCAAAGATGCGTTCGAAACTCGCGATGGAGGTCATCACCTCCACCCGGGCAGTGGACAGGGAGGTGACCGGACCGTAGAGCCGCGCCAGCAGCGCCGTGAACGCGATGAGGGTGCCCACCGAGAGCGTCCCGGACAGCGCCAAGTGGCCGCCCACCCAGTACACCAGCACGACCGACAGGGAGCTGACCGCCATCAGCACCGTCGAGTAGATCCCTCCCGTGAGGACGATCCGAACCCCGAGGTCCCGGTCACGGGCGCTGTAGGTGGTGAACGCCGCATGCTCCCGGTCGCGATGACCGTAGAGCCGGACCAGGAGGGCACCGGCCACGTTAAGCCGCTCAGTCATGAAGGCCGTCAGATCGGAGACCGCCTCCAGGCGTTGATGGGAGATGCGGCGCATCCGGCGCCCCATCTGTCGGGCGGGCAGCAGCAACAGTGGCGGCAGGGACAGGGCCAGGAGGGCGACCGGCCATGACAGGTACAGCATGGTGCCGATCACGAAGGCCAGCCCGGTGAGGTTGGACACCACCTGGGGCAGGACCCCGCTGATGGCGCCTTGGGCGCCGGTCACGTCAGTGCTGAGCCGGGAGATGAGGGCTCCGCCCGGGTTATGGGTGAAGAAGGCGATCGGGAGCCGTTGCAGATGCGCGAACACGTCGGCGCGGAGCCGGAAGATCAGATTCTGGCCGATCTGCGCGCTCAACCAGCGCATGCCGAGCGTGGCGGCGCTGCTCAGGATGAGCACGGCGATCGCCAACAGGGAGAGCGTGGTGATGAGGGCGCCGTTCCCGGCCAGGACGCCCTGGTCGACGATGCGCTGGAACAACAGGGGCGGAATGATCCCTAACAGGCCTTCGACGATGATGATGCCGAGCAGGGCGCACAGGGCCGGCGTGTGCGGGCGGGCGTACCGCAGAATGCGTCTGATCGTGCCCGCCCGGAGAGGCGGCTGTGGCTGTGTCGCGTCGATGGGGATGGCGATGGTCATGGGGCCACGCGAACCAAGTCACGGTCGAGGAAGGTGTCGACCAACCGCTTGATATCGGACAGCCCCCAGCGCGGCGAGCAGGTCGGGGTGTCGCCGGCATCAAGGGGGACGGCGCACGGGTACTGACCGTCTGCAAGCACGGCGTACGGGTCCTCCTGACCCGACACCATGTGCCAGCGGATCGCCTGCCCGCTGACCCCGTCGAGCAGCATGTGCAGCGCCGAGCAGGCCGGGCACCCTTGCATGGTCAGGATCAGGATCGAGTCGGCGTCGCGGACACAGGCCGCGTCCTTGCTGGCCCCGGTGGCGGCGCGCCGCAGCATCGCCACGAACGAGCCGCCGGCCACCGCCAACCCAACCAGCGCGACGATCGCCAGACGGGTCCACACCCCGGGTTGGGAAGCGCTCTGGGGGAGCAGACCCAGGGTGAGTGAGATCACGGCCACGCCGGCGTTGGCGGCGATGTGTCCGCCGCCGATCTTGCGGCCGGTGACGCCGAAGCAGGCGCAGGAGCGGCCCCGCATCGTCACCGCGCCGACGGTAAGTAGACCGTAGGCCATGGCGAGGAGGGACCCGAGTAACCACGGCGCCGGGAGCAGGGCCCCGGTCAGGGCCGCCGTGGCCTCCAGGGTAATAACGACCCACGCCGGAATCGCCCACCACAGTAGGACGGGACCACGGGGCCAAGACAGCTCGCCCCGAAGCGAGGCGATCAGTTTGGCGGCGGCGGAGCCGAGCAGGACGCCGGCCGGTACAAGGAGCGGATACCACAGCATGAGGACTCCGATCAGCGTCGGTCTGCGAGCGCCACTACGGGGTCTGTGGCGTACGACACGTCGACGATCCAGCCCGCGGACGCCGCGATGGTGAGGAATTCCCGCTCGGGAGCGCCGAGAGACACCGGGGTGCCCACGGGCAGGGTGAGCAGGCGGGCGGCCTCGTCCAACAGTTCGTGACAGGTCAGGGTGGGTAACTCCACCAGGACCTGCCCACCGAACGGCAGCGGGGTGAGCCGGACCGACGGGCTCAGGGCCCAGGTGACCCTGCCCGTCAGCGGTTGAGACGCGTTGGGGTGTTTCGGTGTCGAGGCGGTCACCGGCGCCCTCCCAGATTGGTCAGCCACTGATCGGCTTCGGTCATCTGCCGTAGGGCAGGCGCGTACTCCACGCGGAGGAAGGGGTTGTCCAGGATCCGCGTGACCTCGGCCGGCTTGATCAGCCCGAGCCGGGCGAAGCTGCCGTCATGGGCCACTTCCCGGATCGTCTGCGCCGCCTGGGTCACCCATGTCGCCGCGGCGATGCGGTGGCGGTGGGCGCCATCGGCGTAGTACAGCGCGTCGGGAGCGAGGCGACGCAGGATCGGCGCGTCGAGGAAGCGTCCGCCCACCACCTGGCCCCGCGCCCGTACGGGTAGGTGCAGCAGGGCCGAGAGGGCTTCCGGGGTCCCGCCGGGGAGATGTAGCGGTACCGCCATCTCGTGGGAGAGGTCCCATAGCCAGGCGAGCGCAGGATCGGTCAGGGCCCACAGCACGCGTGCGGTCCGGGGTGGGACGTCCCTGAACCAATCCGCCCATGCTGCCCGGTTCGCGAGATTCAGGGTGTGGATCTCCCGGCGCCCGTCGTCGCTGAGCCACGGCGGGAGCTGGCCTCGCTCGGCCGGCGATGAGCCGTGGTCGTGGTTGT
The DNA here is from genome assembly GCA_002919305.1 of Actinomycetales bacterium. Classification (GTDB taxonomy): domain Bacteria; phylum Actinomycetota; class Actinomycetes; order Mycobacteriales; family Micromonosporaceae; genus RSA1. The sequence goes on along the minus strand of PKFB01000015.1, from coordinate 146,771 downwards.
GTTCCCGACGGCGCCACGGAAGGCGCCACTCGGTCCGGGTGCCGAGGCGCTCGCTGGTCAGTCTGGTCAACGGTCCCGCCACGCCCTGGCACTCCTCCGGGCCGGTGCCCAGCAACAGGCGCAGATGATGCCCGGCCACCACCGCGTTGGCTCCGGTGAGCGAGGAGACGCTGAGGATGGCGGCGGTGCCCAGGTGCCGGTTGCCGAGGGGCGGCCATACCCGGGTGGTACGCAGCTGATCGAAGTAGACAGGTATGGGCTGGGGGACCACACCGGTGGGCTCCGGGATCCGGATGGACACCGGGCCCGTCAGCTGAGCTGACCCGACGAGCGCATCCGCGCCCAGGAGGGTGCGTAACGCCCGAGAGGCCAGGCCACCGCTGGCGGCGACCAGCGTTGGGGACGGAATGTCGGCGAGGAGGCGCCGCAGCAGCTCATCGACTCCGACTGTCCGGGAGGAACCCCGCTTCCGTCCGTCGGCCGTGAGAATGGACAGGTCCTGACGCACCACGCTGGAGCCGTCGGCCGCTATCCGGGCCACCGACAGACAGGGCAGCCGGCGGATGTCACGCAGGTGGGTCCGGTCGGGCCCGGGGCGGAGGCCCAGGCAGGAGCTGAGCAGGGTGAGGGCGGCGACGTCGTCGGCTGTCGGCTGGGGGCACAGCAGGCTCAGGCTGTCGCTGATCTCGACCGTGCCGGCGTGGTATCGCAGGAACAGGTCGCCCTGGGTTGACCGGGAGCGGTCCACCACGAGCCAGCCGGAGGCGAACCGGAGCGTGCCGCGGGAGCGCTGGCCCGGCAATCTCACCTCTTCGGTCAATGGCGACGGGGGACCACCGTCGGTTGACAGCTCACCCTGGGTGAGATCGACGCGGATGAGATAAGGCGTGTCGATCCTGATTCCGCGGCTCACGGTAGATCCTCCGTAGCCTCAATGGGAAGCTCTTTCCCGCCAGATTTCCGGTCCGTCTACATAGGACAAAGCGGAGCTATATGAAAGCATGCTTATATCCCATGGGAGTGAGAATTCCCACTCAATTAAGTGAGAAAAGAGGGCGAGTTAAAAGCTCGCCGGGCCCCAGGGTGTCCATAGAAAGACCCGACGATAGTCGGGTGTGATATGCCGCGATGGGACTCGGGCAGCAGGATGGGGTAGCGCGCGTTAACAAGAAGCCGGCGCCAGCCCGTCTGGCGCCTCGCGTTTAAAGCTTCTTTAAAAAGTTAACTGAAGTACGCGCTCGCAAAGAAGGGCTCCGTGGAGGCGGGTCAGGGGCACCTCCACGGAGATTCTTGATCATTACCCGCCAGCCCGAGATGCCACCCTCGCGGGTGTCATCTCACAGGCAAGGCCTGCGTCGCGTCAGTAGACGCAGACGCAACGCAGGTCCAGGAACCCTTCGCAGTAACCGCCACGAGCGCCGTAGTTCGCTACGCAGTACTGCCGGCAGGCGTTGTCATCCGGGCAGCCGCAGCACTCCAGCGGAGGGGCGGTTTCCTGGGCCAGGTGGGCGCTGACGAGGGCGTCATCGGTGTGATGCGCCGCATCGCTCCGGTGAATGAAACCGGGCATGGGACCTCCTTTCTGCGCAGTCGACATATGTCGACTAGTGCTGAACGTAGCACGCTATAGAGGGTTGTCAAGTAATACGCCCGTAACATAGTGTTGACGACGATCAATGGCCATAGGTCATGATCATGGCGGTTTAGAGGTCATTAATGAACGGTCAACTGTCGCGAAAGGACAGTCGTGTCGCAGGCGTTTAGCCAGGCCATTGAGGAACTCGCTTCCGATCTCGATGCCCGATTTCGGGTGGCGTACCACCCCGCTCCTACCGGTCATCGGATCGCGGTACGTGTCGGTGAGGGATACCCCACTCGACCGCGACGGCCCCGCCGCCTATTACGACACGGCCGCTTCGCCTATGACCTCACGTACCGCGTACTGCCCGAAATATTTCCGCTGGCCGACGAGGTGACCGTGCGCCAGGTCCCCAGCGGGGCGCCGGCGGGATCCGGGTGGCCACGCCCCTCCGCGGGCCCGGTGGTCTGGGACGCCGCCGGGGAGTGGCTGGCCGGACTTGTCCATCTCGACGACCGCATCGTGCCCTGGAGCGCCAGAGCGTCCGGCTCTCCGTTCAATCGGTACTCCCAGATCCCTGTCAGTCACTCCTTGCTTGGACTGCGTGGTCGCGTCCAAGTCCCCCTGGGTTGGCTGGCCGGGGGGCGGTTATTGGTGGTCCGGGCTGCCATCGACGACGAGGCACGGGACCTGATCTTCGACAGCGACGAGAAACTATGGCCCTCTCCCGTGCTGACCGACCTGTTCACGGCCGCAGCCGCCGAGATGACGCTCCTGAATCCAGACGGAACGGTGACTGTGCTGACCCCCCGACAGGTGTGTCAGGAGTTTGCTGTGGCACCGGACGGCCAGCACGTGCTCGTCGGGGGAGTGTCCGACCTCGACGGCCTACGCCGGCTGTTGACCCACGACGTGGTGCCTTACCGGGTGTACCAGCTGGCGACGTCGACGCATGCGGTCCAAGACCTAGGGACACTGCGGTGTGGCAGCCTGGCCTGGGCGGTCGATGAGCCCGCGACGCTGATCTTCTGCGATGACACCGGCCGGCACACCGAGTTCTGGTCCGCCCGCCTTGGAGAAGATCCACACCAGATCGCCGCGCTGCCCGATGGGGTGCTTCGGTGGGTACCTGTCGCCTCCAACACGTTGGTCGTCGTTCCGCGATCCGCACCCGACCACGTGGTCCTCATCGATACCCGAACCGGGCGTACCGCTTCCCGTCGGCTCCCAGGGTCGGTGGAGGAGCTGGCGACGGCCGGTGCCCCGGACGCGGCGCTGGTCGCGGTAACGGTGCGAACTATCGACCAGGGAAAGCGACAGTATGTAATAAACACAGACGCCTCCACCGATTCGGCGATAGAAGGGCAACCGGCCGGGGTCCGGCTTGTGCTGGTCGCCGGTGCCACGCGATTGATCGAGCGGCAGCAGGAGGGGTACGCCAGGCTGGAGTACAGCGCCGGGAAGGCGACCCGCACGATTCACGAAACGCGAACCGCTCCCACGGCACCAGCCCTCCAGGTCACGCACGGGCAGTTGCCCCAGGGGGCCACTTACCAGATCATCCGTCCCGCTTCATCCGGTTCGCAGTCGATGCCGGCGGTGGTGTGGTTTTCCCCAGTAAGGAGTATCGCTGGCCCTGGTGAGGCGACGAAGAAAGAACCCATGTTCAGCCCGGTCCAGGTACGCCCAGGAACGCCGGCGTGGACGTACCTGCCCCACGCCGCCGTGGCCATCCTGACGTGTCCGGTGCGGTGGGAAGACGACACCCGCTTCGCCCAGCTGGAGGACGAGCTGGACCGCGCGCTGCGGGAGATGGTGGGGGTGCTATCGGAGACACCCGACGTGGACACCCGGCGGCTGCTGGTGGGAGGCCACAGCTTCGGAGCCGCCGCGGCGGCGATGCTGCTTTCGCGGGTGGGCCATCTGTTCCGGGGCGCCGTCCTGCGCAACGGCGCCTATAACCGCACCCTGACCCCCGGCGGTTTCCAACACGAACGCCGGACCTTGTGGCAAGCAAGGGATGTTTATGACGGGTTCACCCTCGCCTACCGGGCGGATCGGATCACTACTCCGGTTCTGCTGATCCAAGGGGCGGCCGATCCGAACAGCGCCACCACGGTGGAGCAGGCGCGGTCGTTCTACGAGGCGCTGCGGGTCGCCGGGACCCCGGCTCGGCTGGTCGTCCTCCACAACGAAGGGCACATCCTGCATACCCGCGAAGGGCTGTTGACAGCGGCTCGGGAGGAGCTGTCGTGGCTACACCGATGGGCCGGACCGGCCACCCCACCCCTCGCTGACGTGTCTCACCCGGGGGCCGTCACGTCACTCGCCGCCACGGAGGTCTGAATGTTGCTCTTCCCGCTGTTTAAGGCCGTCCGCGCCGGACGCAGGGTGGTCGGTACGCGCCGCAGGCCAGGAGCCGGTGACCTGCAGCAGGCGCTGAACACGCTCGCTCGGTCCGCGCGGCCGCGCGCTCGACGCCTGGATACCGATCTGCGGTGGCTGCGGCTGTGCTGGCGGCTCTCCGGGGGCGCCGCACGCCCCGTGCGGGATGAAGCGCTCTTTTTGACCGCGGCCCTACTCACTCTCGGCCACGACGCCGCCGTCGTGGTAGGGCGGCGGACGGCGCCTACAGCAGCGGCTGACTACCTGTATTGGGTGACCGTGGATGGGGTCGTGGTGTCCACGGGGATCCCTGTGGAGGAGCTGTACACGCCCGTAGCGTCCCTGCCTCAAGCCCAACCGGTTTCCGAGACATCGACCACCGGGGTGTGACATGAGCGATTCCCAGGACACGCAGGTGTTGTACGAGGTGCTGGCGGGCAGCCAGGACCCCATGATCTGGAATCCGATGTCCGAGGAGAAGCTGCGCCGTGCCGCCGACTACCTCAGGGTCGACGACGCGGAGCGTGTCCTCGATCTGGGGTGCGGCAGAGGACGCCTGCTGTGTGACTGGGCCGAGCGGTTCCGCGTTCAGGGCACCGGCGTGGACATCAACCAGGACTTCATCGCCCTCGCCCGACAGGACGCCGACGCACGAGGGGTGGGTGGGCTTTTAGATTTCGTCATCGCGGATCTGGCCTCCTACGTTCCCCCTGTGGCCCAATACGACATTGTCACGTGTGTGGGCGCCTCAGACGCAATGGGGGGATTCTTCTCCGCGATCGTGCAGATGGCTAAGGCGACGCGGCCTCACGGGCGCATCCTGGTGGGTGACGCCTACCAGAACGATCAAGATCTCGCGAAACGGGTCCGTGCCGGCGCGGAGAACGGACTTGACCTCATAGGGATGATCCACGGCAGCGATGACGAATGGGATGCCTACTACTCAGCGCAGTGGCGGGCTGCGTACGAGTGGGGTCTGCGGTATCCGGACCGGCCGGAGCGAGAACGGCTGTTGGAGCGCATGCGGCAACACCAGGTTCGGTATGTGGAGCAGGGGCGGCCGAGGGCACGCTGGGTGACATTGATCTTCGCGCGTCAAGACTGAGGACACAGGCGCCATGTCGGGAGGAACCATTCTGCCGTGACCGGTGCCGGCCGAGCGGGTTCTGAGGGAAAACTGTCACCAGATGAAACGCTCTAGCCCGCGCCCCACCGTGACCGAGGTAACCGAGATAATGCTTCGGATCTCCTGGTGTGAAGGAGCGCGATGACCAGCAGCACCTTCCGGCCCGACGCGGTGCGGGTACGGGTACCGGCTACCAGCGCCAACCTCGGTCCTGGTTTCGACGCGTTGGGTTTGGCGTTGGCGCTCCATGACGAAGTGGAGGCGCGAGTCGTACCCGCCGGGGTGTCGGTCACGGTCAAGGGGGAGGGCGCGGGCACCCTCCCACTAGATGAACAACACCTGGTGGTACGGGCGATGTACGCCTGTTTTGACCTCCTCGGGGGTCGACCGCCGGGTTTGGAGGTCGTCTGTCACAACCGGATCCCTCAAGCGCGGGGGTTGGGCTCCTCCTCGGCTGCGATCGTCGCCGGCCTGCTCGCGGCTCGCGCGCTCGTCGTTGACGGGGACCGGATGCTGGACGCCGCGGCCCTGCTGCGCCTTGCCGCCAGCCTGGAGGGGCACCCCGATAACGTGGCCCCCTGCCTGCTGGGCGGCTTCACTATCGCCTGGACTGGGCCTGGAGGGGCCCACGCGGTCCGGCTGGAACCGGCGGAACACATTCGGCCGGTGGTGTTCATTCCACAACAGCAGAGTTTGACCGAGCAGGCTCGGGGACTCCTCCCGGAACGGGTGCCCCATGTCGACGCGGCCCTTAACGCCGGTCGTGCGGCGTTGCTCACTCACGCCCTGACTCGCCAACCGGACTTGCTATTGGCGGCCACCGAGGACCGGTTGCATCAGGAGTACCGCGCGCCGGCATTTCCGCACAGCGCGGCTTTGTTGCGGCATCTCCGGGCGGCGGGCGTACCCGCCGTGATCAGCGGGGCAGGACCTACCGTTCTCGCCTTCGGCGCTCCTGACCAGGACCTCCGGGGATTCGCGACGACGGGATTCGCGGTATGTTCTTTGTCAGTGGACTCAAGCGGGGCCGTGGTTTTGCCCACGTAACCTCCCTGGCGGGAACACGCCGGAGGGGGTAGGTGTTGCCGCTGGTAGCTAGCGTTGACTACGCTTTGCACGAGAGCAGCCGCCAAGGGCGTGCGATGTTCGTGGGGCAGCGACCCCAATTTCCTGTGGTACCTCCTGCCTCCGTGGCATCCGCTCCGCACCCGAACCGATCGCTCGCTGGCGGTGGGATGTGCTCTGGCACGGTGTTCACAGGGTCTTTACCGAAGATCTGACACGGTGTCCCTGCACCATCCACCACCCGGCTGGTCTCAGGTCCCGCGACATCGCCGCGGGTGTATCCGCGGGTCGTCCGATCGTCATCACGCCACGGACAGCCCCGGCTCTTCGAGGGAAGGAATCCATTGAGCGACACCACCGACCTGAAGTCGGATGTCACCGACTCCGCTGCCGGGTCACCAGCGAGGGCTCCGGCGCAGGCCGGCACCACCCGACGTCGGCGTACCGGCACCGGACTCCAGGCGATGCTCCTATCGGAGCTGCAGGCCCTCGCCGCGTCGCTCGGCATTTCCGGGACGGCGCGTATGCGCAAGGGCGAACTAATCGCCGCCATCCAGGTCCGGCAGCGGGCTGCGGGCGAGTCTACGACGGGTGCCGGTACCTCCGAGCCGGCCGCCGCGACCGCCACCGTGGCGGAAAGCAACGGCCGCGGTGTCGTGGATAGCGGTAAGGCTGAGCAGGAGGCTCCCACCCGAGCCGAGCAGCAGACATTGCCGGGTACGGACACGCCGGTCGCGGAACGGACCGAGCGGCGGACCACCCGACGCGCTACTCGGCCGGCAGGACCGCCGGAGCAGCGCCGCACCTCCAGTGGCGAACGAGTGTCGGCCGAGACCGACACCACGACCGTTGCCACGGCTGACGGTCAGGTCCAGGCCGAGAGCCAGGCCCCGGCCGAAGGACAAGCCGCGGAGCCGGTGACACAGACCACGGCCCCCGAGCGGACACCCACCGATGGGGTCGAAGAACAGCATCCGGTCCCACGGGAAGAGGCCGAGGAATCCGGCGGCCGCGCCGAAGGTGCCCGCGATGACGAAGGGCGCGGTGAGGGCCGCCCCACGCGTGGCCGGGACCGCGCTGAGCGGACCGACCGTTCGGAACGCGGGGAGCGGACCGAGCGGGCGGCCGCTGATCGGGACCGTGACGAGGAGGAAGGCGAGAGCAGCGGTCGTCGCCGTCGGGGCCGGTTCCGGGACCGTCGTGCCCGTGCCCGCGACCGCGGCAGCGCCGATGGCGAACCGACGATCAACGAAGACGACGTTCTTGTCCCGATAGCCGGCATCGTCGACGTCCTGGACAACTACGCATTCATCCGGACCTCTGGATACCTGGCCGGTCCGCACGACGTGTACGTGTCGATGGGGCAGGTCCGTAAGTACGGTCTGCGGCGGGGTGACGTCGTGACCGGAGCGGTTCGGCAGAACCGCGAGGGTGAGCAGCGCCGTGACAAGTACAACCCGCTGGTGCGGCTGGACACGATCAACGGCATGGACCCGGAGGAGGCTAAGCACCGTCCGGAGTTCTACAAGCTGACCCCGCTGTATCCTCAGGAGCGGCTGCGGTTGGAGACCGAGCCGCACATCCTGACCACGCGGGTTATCGACCTGATAGCCCCGATCGGTAAGGGTCAGCGGGCGCTGATCGTCAGCCCGCCCAAGGCGGGGAAGACGATGGTGCTGCAGGCGATCGCCAACGGCATCACCCGCAACAGCCCCGAGTGCCACCTGATGGTGGTGCTCGTCGATGAGCGGCCCGAAGAGGTCACCGACATGCAGCGGTCGGTGAAGGGTGAGGTCATCGCCTCCACCTTCGACCGTCCGCCGTCGGACCACACCACGGTCGCCGAGCTGTCGATCGAGCGGGCTAAGCGGCTGGTTGAGCTGGGCCACGACGTGGTCGTGCTCCTGGACTCGATCACCCGCCTGGGTCGGTCCTACAACCTGGCAGCGCCGGCCAGCGGGCGGATCATGTCCGGTGGTATTGACTCCACGGCGCTGTACCCGCCCAAGCGCTTCCTGGGTGCGGCCCGCAACATCGAAAACGGTGGCTCCCTGACGATCATCGCCACCGCGCTGGTGGAGACCGGCTCGGTGATGGACACGGTGATCTTCGAGGAGTTCAAGGGCACCGGTAACTGCGAGATCAAGCTGGACCGCAAGCTCGCCGACAAGCGGATGTTCCCCGCCGTCGACGTGGATGCGTCCAGCACGCGGCGGGAGGAGATCCTGCTCGCGCCCGAGGAGCTCCAGATCGTCCACAAGCTCCGGCGGGTTCTCTCCTCGCTGGACTCGCAGCAGGCGCTCGACCTGCTTCTGGATCGCCTCAAGAAGACCAAGACCAACGTGGAATTCCTGATGCAGATTCAGAAGTCCACGCCGGGGGAATGAGCCCGCGGGCTTGTTCACAGCCGGTCGGAGCACTGAAGGAGATTGGGCCCGGCAAGGCCCTCATGCGGAACCGACCGTGGAGCGCCTGACCGAGCGGCAAGCTGCTCCGGATCACAGTCAACGGGCTGTGTCGGGGCGTCACGTCTTCGCAAGCCTGTCAGCGCGTGATGACGTCGCGTGCGGTTCATCTGACTCACACAGTACGCGGAGCGGGGCCGAGGAGTAACGCGGCTCCGCTCCGCGTACCACTATCAGGTCCTACCGCGATGGCGCGCCGGCTGTCCCACCGCTGAAGTCGACGCAGGTCGGCGCGTCGCTCAGGTTCAAGCGAAAGACGCGCCGTTCAAGCGCAGTCGGCGAGCATGTCGGCGAGGGCGTCAGCGTCCTCGGGGGTGACGGTGAGCCGGTACTCAAATTTGACGGTGACGTACGTGGCCGCGTACTCGCACCAGTACTCCTCGTTCGGTGGCCGCCATTCGGCCGGCCCGGAATCCCCCTTCTCCTGATTGATCTCGCCGATCGTGGCGCGCAGATTGCGCGGGTCGTTGGCGAACCACTGGCGTTGTTCTTGGGGCCAGGAGGCGGCGCCGGAGCGCCAGGCGTCAGCCAGTGCCACCACGTGATCGATCTGGACCTCGTCACTGTCTGGGCCTCGTTCGAATTCCACCATTTGCCCGGTGTAAGGGTCGTACAGGATTCCGTACTCAATGACGCAGCCGTGGGTGCCTTCCCGGGCGACGTCGCCGATGAGGTCCCGTCTGAGGATGTCGTTGCGGGTATCGCAGCCGTTGCGATCCACATCGGCCCAGGCCGGACCGAACACACAAGCGTCCCCTTCAGCGCAGGAACGCTCGTAGCCGTCCATGGGGCCGGCTTCGGCGATGGTCAAGGACTCCAGCACGAAGCGGGCTTCGGTGGGAGGGAGCACACCCGAAGGTAGCGGTGCGGGCGTACCGACATCCTCATCGGAGGGTGGGCCGAAGGAGATGGAGATGTCGCAGCCCGCCAGGAACAGCGCTGTTAAGACAGCGACGATGAGACGGGTGGGACGCGGCATATTCCCATCATGGAGGGTGGCCGCCGGGGTGCATCCCGCGATGGTCATCTGGAATTTTTCTCCAGTTTAACGCCAGCTCTTGAAAATACTGGCCGTACTCGGGTTGACTGCTGACTAACCTCGACTCGGTTCGCGGGAGGCAGTCGTGCTCCGCTCTCGTCGCCGTCACGCTGACCGGTACGGTCACCGCGGGCTCACCGCCGCTGGGATCCTCGCGTTAACTCTGACGGGGGTCCCGGCGCAGGTCGAACCGGCCGTCGCCGCCCCGGTGGTCCATGTCGCGCCCGCGGTAAGGACGGCGCCGTTCACCACCGTCCCGGCGACCGCAACCGCCACGGACGCCGAGAGCATCGACACGGCTCGGGTCACCCGTCCGGTGGCGCCCGGGGTGGAGCTGATCTCCTTTGACCGGCTGGACAGTCTCGGATGGCTGCGGGCCGACGTCCTTAGTGTCGATCTCACCGGCGGGTCCACAGTGGAGTACCTGTTCCCAGGCCACGTGGCGGCCACCGAACCGGTCTCCACCCAGGCGACCCGGATCGGCGCGGTGGCGGCGATCAACGGAGACTTCTTCGACATCAACAACTCTGGTGCCGCGCGAGGTGTGGGGATTCAAGACGGGGAACTGATCCAGGCGCCGGTGAACGGGCACCACAACGCCATCGGAATCACCCCGGATGGGCTCGGCCGGGTGCTTCAGGTCTTTTTCGAAGGCACCGCCACATTGCCCGACGGCACCGTGCCGTTGACCCAGTTCAACACCTACGCCATCCAGCCGGAGGGGGTGGGGGTGTTCACCTCCCTGTGGGGTGACTATCCCCGGGCACAGGCCGTGGCCGGCGCGACCGAGGTGACCGAAGTGGTTCTCACCGACGGAGTGGTGACATCGGTCACATCGACCGCCGGTAGTGGTCCGATCCCCTCGGACTCTCTGATCCTGCTGGGGCGGGAGGCCGGAGCGCGGGCCTTGGCGACGCTCCGTCCCGGGGACCGGGTCACCGTCGAGTACCGCCCTCGCACCACTGAGAATGTGGCGCTGCAGACCGCACTAGGTGGGAACCACATCCTGGTCGTCAACGGGCAGGCGCAGCACTTCACCGATACCGCGGTCCACCCCCGCACAGCGGTGGGGTTCTCAGCGGACGGGACCCGGATGTTTCTGCTCACAGTGGACGGTCGGCAGGCGGCCAGTCGGGGCGTCACCCTCGATGAGTTGGCCGACATGATGGTCGAGCTAGGGGCCTACAACGCCCTCAACCTCGACGGGGGTGGCTCCTCTACCCTGGTCGCCCGGGAGCCGGGATCGGAGCAGTTGGAGATTGCCAACAGCCCATCCGACGGCGGAGAGCGTCCGGTCCCCAACGGCCTGGCCATCCTCGCGCCTGAAGGATCGGGCCGGCTGACCGGATTCTGGGTGGAGACCGCGATCGATCCCCTGACCGCGGCCACGGACGCGCCGGTGCCCGGTGGGCGTCCCGACCGGGTCTTCCCCGGACTGTCCCGACGGCTGACCGCCAGCGGTTATGACGAAACCTACGGCCCCGCGGAGGGAACGCCCCGGTGGCGTACCAATAACGGAGCCGCAGGAAACGTCGATAACTCAGGGGTGTTCCGCGCCCGCCGGTCAGGTGAGGTCACGGTCACCGCGTATCGGGGGAACGCGGTGGGCTCCATCGACCTGACCGTGCTCGGACCGCTGGCGCGGATCGACGCCACCACGGAACGGTTGAGTCTGGCGGGCGCCGGTGCCGCCGCGAGCTTCGGGGTCGTGGGATACGACGCGACCGGTACCACCGCGCCGATCGAACCGGCGGACGTGCGGCTGGAGTACGACGACTCTCTCCTGACGATCACCGCTCAGCCAGACGGCTCCTTCCAGGTGAGCGCGCGGCAGGAGATCGGCTCCGGGCTGATCACTGTCCACGTGGGAGAGCACACCACCGTGGTGCCGGTGACGATCGGGTTACAGGAGGTGGTGATCGCGGACTTCGAGGACTCCGAAACCTGGACCGCCAGCTGCGCCCGCTGCACCGCCACGGTGGAGACCGACCCGTCCGGGTACCACGGGGAAGGACTGCGGCTCAGTTATGACTTCACGCAGTCCACCGCCACCCGGGCCGCGTACGCCAACCCGGCGCAGTGGATTGAGGTGCCCGGTCAACCGCAGAGCTTCAGTCTGTGGATCCACGGCGCGGGAAACGGTGAGTGGCCGTCCCTGCACCTGGTGGACGCGCTCGATCAGGACATCGTGCTACGGGGCCCGTACGTCACCTGGGAAGGCTGGCGCCAGGTGGAGCTGACGGTCCCGACCGGGGTCGCCTACCCGGTGCGGATACGGCGGTTCTACGTAGCGGAGACCGCGGCCAGCGCGAGCTACCACGGTGAGGTCCGCATCGATGAGCTCATCGCGCGCGTACCACCCTCGGTGCAGACACCCCCTGAGCCGGTGGTGGTCGACCCGGTGGTGTCGACCCCGGAGGACGTGGCCGGCCGTGACTGGCGGTTTGCGGTGCTGTCTGACGCGCAGTTCATCGCCGCCGACCCGGACAGCGAATTTGTCGCCCAGGCCCGCCGCACCCTACGGGAGATCCGGGCGGCAAACCCGGACTTCGTGGTCATCAACGGTGACTTTGTCGACACCGGTTATCCGGCGGACTTCGACCTGGCACGTCGCCTGCTGGAGGAAGAGCTGGGGGACCAGGTGCCCTGGTACTACATACCGGGCAACCACGAGATCTACGGCCCTGGCGACACCAGCAATTTCCGGCAGGAGTTCGGAGACACCTACCGCACCTTCGACCACCGGGGGACGCGGTTCATCCTCTTGGACTCCTCCACCGGGACGCTGCGGGGCGGTGGCTTCGCGCAGGTGCACATGCTGCGGGAAGCGCTTGACGACGCCGCCTCCTCTCGGGAGATCGGGTCGGTCGTGGTGATGTTCCACCACCCGCCCCGGGACCCCACGCCCGCTCAGGCCAGTCAGCTGGGTGACCGGTACGAAGCGGCGCTGATCGAACAGTGGCTGGCTGACTTCCGGCGTACCACCGGCAAGGGTGTCTTGGTGATCAACTCACACGTGGGGACGTTCGCGGCCTCCCACGTCGACGGCGTCCCTTATCTGATCAACGGCAACGCGGGGAAGAACCCCGCTACCCCTGCCGACCAGGGAGGCTTTACCGGCTGGAGTCTGATCGGGGTGGATGAGCTCACCGAGCGTCAGGCGCGCTCCTGCCGCCGCGATCCCTACGCCGGCTGTGCCGACTGGGTCGCCGTGGAGGTGCGGCCACATGTGGACACCCTGCGCCTGGAGGCGCCGCCTCGGGTGACGGCCGGGACCACCGTCCAGCTCACCGCCACGGTGCTTCAGCACGAACGCCAGGTGCCGGTGGCCTACCCGGTGAGCGCACAGTGGGAAGGGTCGGCGAATCTGATCATCGGGCCGGCGTCGGCGGCGCGGCACCGGCACGTGGCGGCGTTCGATCCGGTCACCGGGGAACTCCACGCGTTCCGCCCCGGCACGATCATCCTCTCGGTCACGGTCAACGGCGTCACCCACCAGGCCACCATCACCGTTACCCGTTGACGGTGGCACGGGTCGCTGACGCTACCCGCTGCGCCACCTGTGTGCCCCAGCGGGCATAACAGAGCGGTAGGGGTTGTTGCAAAGCGGGGCTAGGGCGCGGGATGGCACTCAGCGCCGTGGCAAACTATGTGGGTACGCGAGACGACGATGGTTCCGGTTCACGCCCAGTGAACGCGGGCGACCCGGCGACCAGAAAGAAGAGGAACATGAAGTCAGGCATCCACCCCCCATATCAGCGGACCGTAGTCACGTGCTCCTGCGGGAACACGTTCGTCACCCGCAGCACCGCACCGAACGGGGTGATTCACGCCGAAACCTGCTCGGAGTGCCACCCGTTCTACACCGGTAAGCAGCGGATCCTGGACACCGGCGGTCGAGTCGCTCGGTTCCAGCGCAAGTACGCCAAGGTCGCTCAGGCCGGCAAGAAGTCTTCCTAGCATTTCGACGGCGCCCGTCCCATGGCCGCGGATACGGTCGTGGGACGGGCGCCGTTGCCATGTGTCCGGTTCCCTGTGCCTGGTTCCCTGTATCCGGACCTGTGGCACCCGAGATCCGGCACTCACTACCCGGTTGTTCCGCGGCTTGACCGTTTCGGCCGGGGCTCACCTACCGGCCCGACCGTCCCCATCCGGCACCTCATCGCATCAAAGTAGGAAGACATGACTACGCAGGCTGTTCGTCTGGATGAGCTCCTTCAGGAGTACGCCGAACTCGAACGGAAGCTCACCGACCCCTCGCTGCACACAGACGCCGCGGCAGCCCGGCGGGTCGGTCGGCGGTACGCCGCGCTGACTCCGGTGGTGACCACGGCTCGGGAGCTGGAGCAGGCGCGCGCGGATCTGACCGTGGCCCAGGAGCTGGCGGCCGAGGATCCCGCCTTCGCCGCCGAGGCCGAGGAGATCGCAAAACGGCTTCCTCGCTTGGAGGAACGGCTGGCCGAGTTACTCCTGCCACGCGACCCCAACGACCTCAAGGACGTGATCTTGGAGATCAAGGCCGGCGAGGGTGGCGAGGAGTCGGCGCTGTTCGCCGGCGACCTATTACGGATGTACCTGCGGTACGCCGAGCGGCGCGGCTGGCAGGCGGAGATACTCTCCGCCACAGAGACCGACCTGGGCGGCTATAAGGACGTGGCCGTCGCGATCAAGCTCAAGGGCATGCCGTCCGACGGGAATGGGGTTTGGGCCCGCTTGAAGTTTGAGGGCGGCGTGCACCGGGTGCAGCGGGTCCCGGTGACCGAGTCGCAGGGGCGGATCCACACCTCCGCGGTGGGCGTCCTGGTGATGCCCGAAGCCGAGGAGGTCGAGGTCAAGATCGACCCCTCTGACCTGCGGATCGATGTGTTCCGCTCGTCCGGCCCGGGTGGTCAGAGTGTGAACACCACCGACTCCGCGGTGCGGATCACCCACCTCCCCACCGGGATCACGGTCTCCTGTCAGAACGAGAAAAGCCAGCTGCAGAACCGGGAACAGGCGATGCGGATTCTGCGGGCCCGACTGCTGGCGCTCGCCCAGCAGGAGGCCGAGGCGGCGGCGAGCGACGCCCGGCGCTCTCAGGTCCGGACCGTTGACCGTTCGGAACGCATCCGCACCTATAACTTCCCCCAGAACCGGATCACCGATCACCGGATCGGGTACACCGCCTACAACCTTGACCAGGTGCTGGCCGGGGAGTTGGACGCGGTACTCGACGCGCTCGCAGAGGCCGACCGGGCCGCCCGGTTGGCTGGTCAGGAGCAGTTGACCCGGCGGTGAGAAACCTTTGACACCTGTGACGTCGGCTCGCCCTACGCGCCGCGCGACGGTCAGGAGGCGCGTAGGGCGCGCTTAGCGTCAAGCATCGCGCGGTCGGCCAGTTCGAAGGCGGTCGTCAGGCCCGCCCGTCCGTCCAGCTCCGCCCAACCGACACTCACCCCCACCGGGGTGCCCGGTACGAGGGCGTCCCAGTCTTCACTACTGACCGCCAGCGCCAGCCGGCGCCCGATCTCATGTGCCTCGGTCAACGTCGTGCCCGGCAGCACCACGACGAACTCGTCGCCCCCAAAGCGGGCGACGAAGTCGCCTCGGCGTACCATGCGGGCCAAGATCCCAGCGACGCGTTGGAGCACCAGGTCTCCCGACAGGTGGCCGTGGACGGTGTTGACCGCCTTGAACGCGTCTAGATCCACCACCCCGAGCACCCCGCGTACCCCCTGCCGGCTCATCATCTCCACGTGTTGTTCCAGGTGACGCCGGTTAGGCAGGCCAGTCAGCGGGTCGGTCAGGGCCTCGTCGGCGTACCGGGCGACGGTGCGCCGCAGATCCTCATGGTCGATCCGGGCGGCGACTCCTTCCACGAACAGGTCTCGGAGCCGGTCGGTCGGCTGTCCGGTGAGGCGGAAGGCTTGTCGGTCTGCCGCGTGAGCCGCCACCGGGTCGCCGGCGGCACTGAACGCCAGCGACTTTAAACGGGCGATCTCCGCCTGGCCGAGGGTGGACGGCGATATCACGCACGTCCGGATCTCCTCCAGCGCCTTGTCGGGCCGTCCTTGGGCGATCGCAGTGCAGATCGCGCCGAGTTGCCGCAGATCACTAGCGGAGGCGTCGTGTCCCGCCACCATGAATAACGCCGCCGGGTCTAACCCGGTCGGTTCGCCGAGCGCGTGCAGCCGCGCCACCGCGTACCCCAGGTAGGCGTGGTCACACGGGGGGACGCCGGGCAGGCCACTGTCCGGGGTGGGGTGTCGGCCGGCCTGCCGACGAAGATCGGCGACGACGTCTCGCAGCACCCGCAGGCAGCCGTCGGTATCTCCGCGGTGATCCAGGCTGAGCGCTAACCTGATCCGGATCTCAGGCGTGCCGTACTCCGATGCGGGCAGCCCTGCCGCGGCCGCCACCTGTCGGGACCGTTCGGCCGTGTCCAGAGCCTGGCCGTGGAAACCGATGATCGAGTAGGCGATGGCGAGATTCCGCCAGCCATCGGCGGCGTCCAGGGAGGCGGTGTCAGCTTTCTCCAGCATGCGAGCCCCACGGACCAGATGGGTGACGCAGCGCTCCAGAGAGCCCCGCAGATGGGCCACCATGCCGGCCAATGCGTGGAACAGCCCCATCGTGGCCGGGGCCGGAGCCGCCTGGACAGCGGTGAAGGCCCGGTCGACGGCGGGCGGCAGTTCGGCTATCCGGTCCAGATTCAGCAACGCGGCCAGGCGCCGCGTCTCAGCCCGGGCCACGGTGTGTGGATCGGATGACTGGGTGACGAGATAGTCAATCAGTTCCAGGGCGGCCGAGGACTTGCCACTGACGATCAGGCGCCTGACATCCTCGATACCGCCACCGACCGTCACCGTGGCGCCAACTTCGGGACCCGGCCTTGTCACGCCGTCGTCCTCCTTTAGAGGTTGCGTCACGCAAGATTATGGGGTGTACGCGCGTTCTGGGGGTAACCCACAAGTACCGGGGGCATCAGAGACCCCACTGTCCGAGGTCACCGCATCTCACCGCACGTGGTCGGATGTTGAGGTTGGAGTAGATGAGCCGCTGCGTCGGATAGTGACGCGGGCGACCGCTCGTCTGGCGGCGGCTGGGGTCGCCTCTCCCCGCGTCGACGCGGAGATTCTCGCGGCGCACGTGCTGGGGGTCAACCGGGGGCGTCTGGCGTTGGTGGAGGGGTTCACCCCGCAGCAGGCGGCTCGGTATGCCGATCTGATCGCACGGCGGGAGCGCCGTGAACCGCTCCAGCACCTGACCGGACACGCCCCATTCCGGCACATCGAACTCGCTGTCGGGCCGGGGGTGTTCATTCCCCGACCCGAAACGGAGCTGTTGGTGGAGTGGGGACTGTCGTGGCTACGGTCCCACCAGGTGTCCGCCCCCGTGGTGGTGGATCTGTGTGCCGGGACAGGCGCTGTGGGCATCGCGGTGGCGACGGAGTGGCCCGGAGCGGTCGTGTACGCGGTGGAGCAGGCCCCTTCCGCCCTCACCTGGCTGCACCGCAACGCCGCCGAGGCGGGGAGCGGGGGAGCGGCGGTCTCGGTCGTCGTGGGGGACGCCACGGATCCGAATGTCCTGCCGGGACTGGCGGGCAAGGTGGATCTTGTGTTGTCTAACCCACCGTACGTACCTGTCACGACGGCGTTGTCGGACGAGGTCGCTCATGACCCCGCAGAAGCGCTGTACGCCGGTCCGGACGGGTTGGAGGTGATCCGGCCCTTGATCGTCACCGCCGCTCGTTTACTGCGCCCGGGTGGAGCGTTCGCGGTGGAGCATGACGACTCTCACGGGGAGGCGGTGCCGGAGTTGCTGCGGGCCGCCCTCGGCTGGAGTGAGGTACACGACCACCGGGACCTCGCCGGTCGTCCACGCTTCGCCACCGCTATTCGGGGCTAGACGGCGCTAACGGCGTGGTGCGAGGCGGTACGCCGTATGGCCCAGGAAACGAGGCGGCGGCAGCGAGATCGCACGGTGCGCCTCGGTCGGTCGTCGAACACGATCAGAACGTGCTTGCCGGAAGACATCCAATGTGCCGGGGACATCCAATGCTGACCGACGGCGGCGTCAGGCTGTCCCCGGGGTGGATATGTGCTCAGCGGAAGGGCGAGCAAGGAGTGGCGCGGCAGGGAAAAGACGTGATCGCCGCGTTTTTGTCTCACGTGGTGATATCACTGCGTTGATCCTGAGGTACTCGGCGCGATACTCTAGGTCGCGATTAGAAGCGTCAAAGTTGACGAAGCGTGAATCCACGGAGTGCCGCGCACGACACGATCTGAGAACCCAGCAGAACCTAGCGCGGAGGCGGGGGCGTCCGTGATCAAGCGATTTATTCTCCGGTCAGCGAGGCGTGCTGCCTGACTGGCCTGTGGTGGCTGCCGATACGAGCCAAGTGCGCTGTCCATGTGGGCATGGTCACGCTTTAAAGCGCATGCGACAGTAGATGTAGCGCCAAGTCTGTGGATGGTTCCGTGAACGGGTTTGTCTTTCGATTTCTAAAAGTATCTGTGCCATACCGGGTGTCATGGGGATATTCGCGAAAATAGCTCCGATTGAGTCGTATGCCCCAAAGGGGTGGGGGTGTCTTGGGTCATGAGGTCGAGCAACCCTCACGCCCGCCGTGGCCCGAGGGGTACTGAGGAGCTCACAGGCTCCGGTCCGCGGTCTCCGCGGGGAGGACGGGCCGGTGTGACGTCGGGATCAGGGCTTCCCCCGCAGCCCTGATCCCGACCCGTATCGGGGCGCCCCGTGGAGGGGGCGGATAACGACGAAGGTGTGTTTTACACCATCGGCGTGGTTTCGGGGACGGGGTGGCACAACCGGTCCCGGTCGCGCCAGTAGGCCTCACGAGGCTCCACCGGTGCCTGAACCTGCAGCTCTCCGCTGCGGTGGAAGGTGAGAACGAGCGGGATGTGAGTGCCGCTGCGTACCGTCTCGTTCAGATCGATGATCTGCAGGTGGTAAGCGTCGAAGGGGTGAGCCGCCGGTGCGGCGGGCACGCCCCCTTCTTGGGGGATCAGAGGTAACGCGTCTACCGCTTCCGCCTCCCCGTCACAGGAGCGATCCCAATGAATATGGACTTCCCGGGCGAGCGGGGACTGGGCTGCGGTGAGGATTTCGGGCTGGGTTCCCTGATTGACGAGCGTGAGGTGCACGATCGGGTCGGTCCCAGGGGCGTAGGCGCCTCCGGGGGGATCGGCCACGTATAAGTCATGGATGAAGACATCCCCGGCCACGGTGGGGAATCCGGTGACGCCGGACTCCTCCTCCAAGGGTTGGGGGCCGCAGCCGGTGGGCAGGACGAGACTGAGGAGGAGGCCACCGGTGAGGGCCAAGCGTCCCGGATGAGGAAAATGTGAGGATCGTCCGCTCGGTATGCCGCTCAGCATGGTGTCACCTCCCGTTCGGTCCGGGGGTGCTCCTTGGGTACCCCGCGCTTTCGGAGGGACGCCGTACGGGAGCGATCGTTACCTAATTTGGATGTGTCATTTGGACGTGTCGGACTTGAGGCCGCCGGCCAGAGGCCGTGGAAACCGCCGGTCGATCGGCGCGGCGCGGGAGAGGGTTCCGTCGGTACGCCGGCGAGCTGAGGCCGGTGAAGCTGTCAGATCATCGCCTCGGCCATCTCGGCGGTTCCGGTCGTGAAGCCCGCGGTCAGTGCTGAAGGGCTGGACCAGGTTTCACTGCGCTGTGGTTGGGCTGACAGACTCTTCAACCGTGAAGCTCTACGACTGTCGTACGCTCAGTGAGCGGGATCAGGGCATCAAGGCGGCGGTCGCGGCCGTCAAACGGGGCGAGCTGATCGTTATGCCCACCGACACCCTGTACGGGATCGGTGCCGACGCGTTCACCGCGTACGCCGTGGACTCCCTGCAACGCGCCAAACGGCGCGGTCGAGACAAACCGCCGCCGATCTTGGTTGGCTCCCGGCGTACCTTGGATGGACTGGCGCGTAAGCTGTCCCCTCAGGCTCGCGACTTGATCGCGGCCTTCTGGCCCGGAGCGTTGACGATCGTCGTTCCGCACGCGCCTAGCCTGTCCTGGGATCTGGGCGACACCGGGGACACGGTGGCGGTCCGGATGCCGATGCACCCGGTGGCTCTGGAGGTGCTGGCTCAGACCGGGCCGATGGCGGTCTCCAGCGCCAACCAGACCGGCAGCCCTCCGGCGTCCACCGCCGCCGAAGCCCGGGAGCAGCTGAAGTACGCGGTGCGGGTATATCTGGAGTCCGGGCCACTGCGGGACTCCGTCCCGAGCACGATCGTGGATCTCTCCCGCGATATCCCTCGGGTGCTGCGGCGCGGAGCGATCACGATCGAGCAGCTGCGGGAGGTCGTCCCCGACATCCAAGACATCGATGAGCCCGATGGGGTCTCAGCCGGTTCCCACGCCACTCCGGTGAGTGTCGATTCGTCAGGGCCGGCTGAGGATACTGAGGAATCAAGGCCGGGAGGGGAGTGACGCCGTGCCGACGAACCGGATACCGCCGTTCTCGGTGCTCCATGTCTGTCTGGGGAACATCTGCCGTTCACCCATGGCCGAGCGGTTACTCGCGGCGCGGCTGCGGGACGTTCTCGGCGATGCCGCGGATGAGCTGGTGTACAGCCACAGCGCCGGTACTGGAGGCTGGCACGAAGGGGAGCCGATGAATCCTCCCGCCGCCCGCCAGCTGCAGCAGCGGGGCGCCAGCGCCGACGGGTTCATGGCGCGTCGGTTGACCGGGGCGTTTGTTGACTCCTCCGATCTGATCCTGACCGCCACCGGGGAACAGGCCGAGTATGTCCGGGCACTGCGGCCGGACGCCACGGGCAGGGTCTTCGTGCTGGGGGAGTTCGGCCGGTTGTTGCCGGCTGTCGATGGGACCGCGCTGCCGCCGTTCGAGCCGACCGCCGAGGCGGTGCTGAATCGGGGCGTGGCGCTGGTGGCTGAGGTAGACAAGCTGCGGGCGGGACGACCGCCTCGCCCCGACGATGACCTGGACGATCCCTGGGGATTGGGAGACCGGTTCTTCGCGCGGGTGGCGGACGAGATCGAGAGCACTCTGGTGCCGTTCGTGAAGCTGCTGGTGTCGGCCTGACATCGGCCTGACAGCGGTGTCGGCGACTCGACTCCGGCTGGGGAGTGGCGTGGGCGGTCCAGTGCTCCTATCACCTAGTAGACCACCTGGTACGACAGGTGTGTCACCGTTATCGGTCATACACTCGGACCGGTGGGGGGCACATTCTGGGGGCCGGATTTCGAGGCCCTCGCCGCGGGTGACCCACAGATCGCCCGGATCGTGCTGGGGGAGCTGGAACGGTTACGGGGCGTCATTGGGCTGATCGCCAGCGAGAACCTCGCCTCACCGGCGGTACTCGCCGCGCTCGGTTCGACCCTGACCAATAAATACGCCGAAGGGTATCCAGGGCGCCGCTATTACGGCGGCTGTGAGTGGGTCGACCAGGTCGAGCAGATCGCCGTGGATCGGGCTCGGGAACTGTTCGGCGCCGAGCACGCCAACCTGCAACCGCACTCGGGGGCCAGCGCCAATCTGGCGGCCTACGCCGCCTTGCTGGTTCCCGGGGACCGGATCCTGGCGATGGATCTTAAGCACGGCGGCCACCTCACGCACGGCAGTCATGTCAACTTCTCGGGCCGGTGGTTCGACACCATCGGGTATCGGGTCCGACCCGACACCGAGATGATCGACTATGACGAGGTACGCGACCTGGCGCACGAGCACCGCCCGAAGCTGATCGTCTGCGGCGCGACCGCGTACCCCCGTCTGATCGATTTCGCGGCGTTCCGCGAGATCGCCGATGAGGTGGGGGCCTCGCTAATGGTCGACGCCGCCCACCTGATCGGGTTGGTCGCGGGAGGGGCGATCCCCTCCCCGGTGCCGTACGCGGACGTCGTCACCTGCAGTACGCACAAAGTGCTGCGCGGGCCACGGGGCGGCATGATCCTGTGCCGCGGGCACCTGGCGAAACGGATCGACACGGCCGTGTTTCCGTTTCTGCAGGGAGGGCCGCTGATGCATGTGATAGCCGCCAAGGCGGTGGCCCTGCGGGAGGCAGCGACCGCGGAATACGCCCGCTACACCGCGCAGGTGATCGCCAATGCGCGACAGCTCGCCGCCCGGTTGGCCGCCGCCGGTATGCGGCCGTGCACCGGCGGCACCGATACGCATCTGGCGCTGATTGATCTGCGGCCGCTGGGGGTGACCGGCGCCGAAGCGGAGCGGCGGTGCGAAGCCGCGCGGATCATCCTCAACAAAAACGCCATCCCCTACGACCCTGAACCACCGCTGGTCGCCAGCGGAATCCGGGTGGGCACCCCGGTGGTGACCACCCAGGGGATGACCGAGGCGGACATGGTACAGGTGGCGGACCTGGTGGTACGCGCGGTCACCGCGGACCCGAACACCGCGGCGGGCGAGGCGGCGCTGCGGCAAACGGCGCAGCAGGCCAGGGAGTTAGCGGCCGCTCACCCGGCGTACCCCCGTTGACGCTGGTCGGCGAGGAGCGCGCTGCTGGGTATCGTGGTCCGGTGCGAAACCCCCTACGCAGTCGGCTGCGTCATCTCCCCTCTGGGCTGATCGGAAGCGCCGGGGCGCTCGTGGTGGGCGTGATCATCGGGGGAGCGCTGCGTGGCCCGGCGGGTGCGGCTGGCGTGGCCGCCGGTGTGGCCTTGGTCTCGGTCGGTTATGTGCTCTCCAGCCTGGTGGTGGCGTGGGCGGACAGCATCGCGCCCAACCTCGTTATGCCGGTGGGGCTGACCGCGTACGTCGGCAAGGTCATCGTCTTCGGGGTGGTGATGGCCGCGATCGCCCGGACCGACTGGGCCGGGCTCGCCCCTATGGGGTGGGCGATCGTGGGGTCGGCGTTGGTCTGGATCGTGGCGCTGAGTTGGTGGACCTGGAACGCCAAGATCTTGTACGTGGATCCCGCCGAATCTTCCGGCCCGTCGACACCGAGCCGCTGAGTCGGCCTCAAGACACGACCAGCCACTTGACCAACCGGAGATAAGACGTGGTACGCCCGCGCCGCCGTCCGTAACCGCAGCCGGGTCCTGGCCGCCGCTGAACGCCTGTTCGGCCAGCACGGGTGGACAACGTCTCGCGTGACGCCATCGCCGCGAGGGCTGGAGTTGGGCTCCGAGTACACTGCCCACGCGCTGTTAGCTCCCTTGGCGGTGGATCTGGTACGCGCCCTTAGCGAGATAGGAATCACATTTTCCTGAATGAGGCAGGGAGTGCTGACGCTGGTCGAAGGACTGGTGGGTGGTAAATGCCCTGGTGCCGAGGGAATATCCCGCGAGGTGTCGTCAAGGTGACAGAAAAATCCCGGGGTTGGACAGTGCGTACGATCAGATGGATTTAAGGTAACGGGAGGCCGACATCGCCTCCTTCTTCGCGCGAACAACGTCGCGTCAATCACGTCAACAAGGGTCGGCCCAGGCCGCCGGCGAGCAATCCGAGAAGGTTAGCCGGGGGTCAATGCAAGCGCACCCTAATACGGCTGATATCGTCAGCGCCGTCATGACCAGTGACCAGTCGCCACGGCCCAACCCCCCGGACGGTGCGGAGGTTGGCTGGTCGGTCCTGAGCTATCTCCTCGGCGGAATCGTCGTGTGGGGTGGCGTGGGCTGGCTCATCGACCGCTGGCTAGGGCTTCCGAACATCGGGCTCCTAGTGGGCATGCTCGTCGGGTCAGCCGGGGCGATCTATCTGATCGCCAAAAAGGTGGGTTGAGGGACCCGTCGGGGTGAGCCGGCGGGCTGGTACGTGAAGGCACGCAGAGCACGTGATGACGCCTGACGGAGGATGCGGGTGAGCGGACAGCCGACAGTCTTCGCTGCGGAGTTCCCGCCGGGCACCGACAGCTTCGAATTCGACAGTCTCATCCCGGCTCTGCGGGATACCGCCGCCGCCACCTTGGTCACCAAGATCACCCTATTGGTGTGGATCGCGGTCGCGGCCCTCATCATCTTCTTCCTGGTCGCCTACCGTGACCCGAAGATCGTGCCTACCCGTGCCCAGTGGATGGCGGAGTCGTTGTACGGCGCGATCCGGGACGGGGTATGCCGGGAGGTCATTGGTCGAGAGGGAGTGCGGTTCGCTCCCTATCTGACCACCCTGTTCTGCTTCATTCTGCTGACCAACCTGTTCGGCATCATCCCCTTCGCGCAGATCTCACCGAACTCGCACATCGCGTTCCCCGCGGTGCTGGCCGTTATCACCTATGTGGTCTACATCTGGCTGGGGATCAAGAAGCACGGCTTCTTCGGCTACCTGAAGATGAGCACGATTCCACCGGGTACGCCGATCTTGCTGTTGCCGATCATGATCCCGATCGAGTTCATCCAGAACTTGATCATGCGCCCGGTCACCCTGGCGGTGCGGCTCTTCGCGAACATGTTCGCCGGCCACATGGTGCTGCTGGTGTTCATCCTCGGTGGGGTGGCGCTATTCGAGGCTGAGAACTTCCTGCTCAGGCCGGTCTCACTGCTGTCGTGGGCGACCGCGATCGCGATGACCTTCTTCGAGTTGGTCGTCCAGATCCTGCAGGCTTACGTGTTCACCTTGCTGACCGCTACCTATATCCAAAGCTCCATCGCTGAGGAGCACTGACCCACCAGCCCCGAGGCTGGGGCCGGAAAACCTGACCCGTGCGTGTGGAGAGTCACACGCCGAGTACCAAGGAGAAAACTGGAATGTCGACCCTCGCCGCGGTTGAAGGAAGCGTCAACACGATCGGCTACGGCATCGCTGCCATCGGCCCGGGCATCGGGGTGGGCCTGGTCTTCGCCGCGTACATCCAGGCCACCGCCCGGCAGCCGGAGTCGGCTGGCCTGACCCGGGTCTACATGTTCATGGGCTTCGCTGTGGTCGAGGCGCTCGCGCTGTTCGGCCTGGTGCTCGCCTTCGCGCTCGGCGGCTGAGCCAGCGTCCCGCGACCGAACGGGAGCATGAATGCGTACGTACGCAGCAGAAGAGGGAGGCGGGCACATCCTGCTCCCGCCTCTGGCTGAGATCATCGTCGGACTCGTGGCCTTCGGGCTGGTCTGCTTTGTCCTGATGAAGTTCGTCTTCCCACGGATGGAGCAGACCTTCCAAGCCCGTGTGGAGGCGATCGAGGGAGGCCTGAAGCGGGCCGAGGAGGCGCAGGCTGAGGCCAACCGGCTGCTGGAGCAGTACCGGGCTCAGCTGGCGGAGGCGCGTACCGAGGCCGCCCGGATCCGCGATGAGGCGCGCGCCGAAGCCGCGGCGATCCGGGACGACATGCTCGCTAAGGCCGCTGAAGAACGGGATCGCATCATCGCAGCGGGACGGGAACAGCTGGCCGCCGAGCGGCAGACGCTGATTCGGGAACTGCGGGCCGAGATCGGTTCGCTGGCGGTCGAGCTGGCCGGACGCATCGTCGGGGAGTCCTTGGAGGAGGAGGCCCGGCGGCGCGGCACCGTTGATCGGTTCCTGGCTGAGCTGGACGCCCAACCCGCAGGGTCTGGAGGGCGTTGATGTCGGCCAGGACTCCGCACATCGACACGCTGCGTGCAGGTAGCCGCGAAGCGCTCGCCGCGGCCATTCAGCGTCTGGACGCCTACGCCGCCACAGCCGAGGTGTCCCAGATCGCCCAGGTGGGCGATGAGCTGCTGGCGGTGGCGCGGCTGCTGGAACGCGAGCTGCGGTTGCGGCGTGCGCTGGCCGACTCGAGCCGGGAAGCGGCGCAGCGGCAGGAGCTGGTGCGGAACCTGCTGACCGGCAAGGTCTCCGAGCCCGCGGTGGACTTGCTCCAAGCGCTGGTTGAGGGCCACTGGTCATCACCGACGGACCTGCTCGATGCCACTGAGTTGCTCGGTGTCGAAGCGTTGCTGGCCAGCGCTGAGCGGGGCGGAGACCTGGCCGACGTGGAGGACCAGCTGTTCCGGTTCGGGCGGCTGGTCGCCGGTCAGCCGGAGTTGGCCGCGGCGCTGCGCGATGCTTCGGTATCGGCCACCCAGCGGGCACAGCTGGTACGCGAGTTGCTGGAGGGCAAGGCGCGGCCGGCGACCGTGGAGCTGGTCATTGTGGCGCTGCACGGTTTGGGTGGACGGAACTTCGATACTTCATTGGCCCGCCTGGTGGAGCTGGCGGCGGCCCGTCGGGACCGTCAGGTCGCCTATGTGACGGCCGCGGCGCCTCTCTCCCCCGAGGAGGAGCAACAGCTGGCTGAGAGCCTGCGACGCATCTATGGTCGACAGGTCTCTGTCCAGGTCACGATCGATCCTCGAGTGTTGGGCGGGCTGTCGGTGCAGGTCGGGCACGATCTGTACGACGGAACGGTGCTGCATCGGCTGTCTCAGGCCCGGAACGCGCTGACGGGCAGGTCCTGAGGGCCGGCCGGATACGATATTCGGATATTTCGATAAACGAGCAAGGGACGAGGACTGAAGACGATGGCCGAGCTGACCATCTCCTCGGAGGAGATCCGGAGTGCTCTCGACCGCTACGTCTCCTCCTACGCGCCGGAGGTCTCCCGCGAGGAGGTAGGGGTCGTCATTGACGCCAGTGACGGCATCGCCCACGTCGAGGGCCTGCCCTCGACCATGGCTAACGAGCTGCTGGAGTTCGCCGACGGCACGCTCGGCATCGCGCTGAACCTCGACGTCCGCGAGATCGGTGTCGTGGTGCTGGGCAACTTCGAGGGCATCGAAGAAGGCCAGCGAGTCCGGCGCACCGGTCGGGTGCTGTCGGTCCCGGTGGGCGACGCCTTCCTCGGACGCGTGGTCGACCCGCTGGGACGTCCGATCGACGGGCTGGGGGAGATCAAGGCCGAGACCTACCGGGAGCTGGAGCTGCAGGCGCCCAGCGTGGTGCAGCGCAAGCCGGTGCACGAGCCGTTGCAGACCGGTATCAAGGCCATCGACTCCATGACCCCCATCGGTCGGGGTCAGCGGCAGTTGATCATCGGTGACCGTAAGACCGGTAAGACCACGATCGCTATCGACACGATCATCAACCAGCGCGCCAACTGGGAGTCCGGCGACCCCGCCAAGCAGGTGCGCTGCATCTACGTGGCGATCGGTCAGAAGGGCTCCACGATCCGCGCCGTCCAGCAGACGCTGGAGGAGGCCGGCGCGATGGAGTACACCACGATCGTGGCGTCCTCCGCCTCTGACCCGGCCGGGTACAAGTACATCGCTCCCTATGCTGGTTCCGCCATCGGCCAGCACTGGATGTACTCCGGCAAGCACGTTCTGATCGTGTTCGACGACCTGTCCAAGCAGGCCGAGGCGTACCGTGCGATCTCGCTGCTGCTGCGTCGTCCTCCGGGCCGTGAGGCGTACCCCGGTGACGTGTTCTACCTGCACTCCCGGCTGCTGGAGCGGTGCGCCAAGCTCTCCGACGAGATGGGTGCCGGCTCGATGACCGGTCTGCCGATCATCGAGACCAAGGCCAACGACATCTCCGCCTACATCCCCACCAACGTCATCTCCATCACCGACGGGCAGATCTTCCTGGAGACCGACCTGTTCAACCAGGGTGTGCGGCCGGCTATCAACGTCGGTCAGTCGGTGTCCCGGGTCGGTGGTGACGCGCAGATCAAGGCGATGAAGCGGGTGTCGGGTCGGCTCCGGGTGGACCTGGCCCAGTACCGCGACCTGGAGGCGTTCGCGGCCTTCGCTTCCGACCTGGACAAGGCGTCCCGGGCTCAGCTGGAGCGGGGTGCCCGTCTGGTGGAGCTGCTCAAGCAGGGGCAGTACACGCCCTACCCGGTTGAGGAGCAGGTGGTCTCCATCTGGGCCGGTACCAGCGGCCAGCTCGACGACATCCCGGTCAGCGAGATCCGGCGCTTCGAGCGTGAGTTCCTGGAGTACCTGCGGCACTCGCACGCCGGAGTGCTCAACGACATCGCGACCTCCGGGGAGCTCACCGACGACGGGGTGGCTGCGCTGACCGAGGCGATCAACCACTTCAAGAAGGACGTGTTCCAGGTCGAAGCGGGACCCACGCAGGTCAATGAGCCTCCGGCTGAGCCGATGGAGGCCGGTCGGGAAGGACAGGAGACCGTCGCGCGGTACGTCCCCCAGGAGCCGGACGCCAACGTCCGCAAGTAGCGTCCGGACACTCACCAGTTAGGTAGGGACCTGTGCCAGCGCAGCTACGTACCCTTCGTCGCCGGATCAACTCGACTCGCTCGATCCGGAAGATCACCAAGGCGCAAGAGCTCATCGCCACCAGCCGGATCGCCAAGGCGCAGGCCAGGGTGGAGGCCTCGCTGCCGTATGCGGAGGCGATCACCCGGGTGCTGACGGCCCTGGCCTCCAACACGTCGGTGGACCACCCGCTGCTGACGCCCCGTCCCCAGGTACGCCGCGCCGGGGTGCTCGTGGTGACCTCGGACCGTGGGATGTGCGGCGCCTACAACGCCAACGTGCTCCGCACCGCCGAGCAGTTGATCGAGCGGTTGCGGCAGGAAGGCAAGCAGCCGGTGCTGTACGTCGTCGGCCGCAAGGGCGTGACGTTCTACCGGTTCCGCAACCGTGAGATCACGGGGAGCTGGACCGGCTTCTCTGAGCAGCCGCGGTTCAGCGACGCGCGGGAGGTCGGCTCCACCCTGATCACCGCCTTCGAGCGAGGCGCGGACGACATTGGGACGCACCCGGGGCCGGACGGCGTGTTGGGCGTGGACGAGCTGCACATCGTCTACACCCACTTCCGCTCCCTGATGTCCCAGGAACCGGTGGCGCGGCTGGTGGCGCCGATGCAGGTCGAGGAGCAGCCTCTGCAGAGAGGGTTGCTCCCGGCGTACGAGTTCGAACCCAATGCCGAGGAGTTGCTGGATGCACTCCTCCCGAAATACATCAACACTCGGATCTACGCGGCCTTGCTGGACGCCGCTGCAGCGGAGTCGGCGTCCCGTCGACGGGCCATGAAGAGTGCCTCGGACAACGCCGAGGAGATGATCCGGACCCTGACCCGGGAGGCGAACCAGGCTCGGCAGGCCGAGATCACCCAGGAGATCAGCGAGATCGTCGGCGGCGCCAACGCGCTGGCTGCGGCAGGAAGTGAAGAATGAGATGACTGCGACTTCTCTTGAGACGAAATCGGCGACCGGCATCGGCCGGGTGGTCCGGGTGATCGGCCCGGTCGTCGACGTGGAGTTCCCGCGCGACGCCCTGCCGGAGATCAACAACGCCCTGGAGATGGAGGTCACGGTCGGCGGGCGGACCCAGACCGTGGTCCTGGAGGTGGCGCAGCACCTGGGCGACAACATGGTGCGGACCATCTCCATGAAGCCCAGCGACGGCATGGTGCGCGGGGCGGAGGTACGCGACACCGGTGGGCCGATCACCGTGCCGGTGGGCGACGTGACCAAGGGGCGCGTGTTCAACGTGACCGGTGAGTGCCTCAACCTCGCCGAGGGAGAGCACCTGGAGGTCAAGGAGCGGTGGCCGATTCACCGCCCGGCTCCGGAGTACTCCGACCTGGAGCCCAAGAGCGAGATGCTGGAGACCGGCATCAAGGTGATCGACCTGCTCACCCCGTACGTGAAGGGTGGCAAGATCGGTCTGTTCGGCGGCGCCGGCGTGGGTAAGACGGTGCTCATCCAGGAGATGATCTACCGGGTCGCCGAGAACTTCAGCGGTGTGTCGGTCTTCGCCGGTGTGGGTGAGCGGACCCGTGAGGGGAACAGCCTGATCCTGGAGATGACCGAGACCGGCGTGCTGTCCAAGACCGCGCTGGTTTTCGGACAGATGGACGAGCCGCCCGGCACCCGGCTGCGGGTGGCGCTGTCCGCCCTGACCATGGCGGAGTACTTCCGCGACGTGCAGGGCCAGGACGTGCTGCTGTTCATCGACAACATCTTCCGGTTCACCCAGGCCGGTTCTGAGGTATCGACCCTGCTGGGCCGGATGCCCTCCGCCGTGGGGTACCAGCCCACGCTGGCCGATGAGATGGGTCAGCTCCAGGAGCGGATCACCTCGGTGCGGGGTCGCTCCATCACCTCGATGCAGGCGATCTACGTGCCGGCCGACGACTACACCGACCCTGCGCCGCACACCACCTTCGCGCACCTGGACGCCACCACCAACCTGGAGCGTTCCATCGCCGCCAAGGGCATCTACCCGGCGGTGGACCCGCTGGCGTCGACCTCCCGGATCCTCGACCCGCAGTTCATCGGTGAGGAGCACTACCGGGTCGCGCGTGAGGTGCAGCGGATCCTCCAGCGGTACCGGGACCTGCAGGACATCATCGCGATCCTCGGTATGGACGAGTTGTCCGAGGAGGACCGCATCACCGTGAACCGGGCCCGCCGGATCGAGCGGTTCCTGTCCCAGAACACCTTCGTGGCGAAGGTGTTCACCGGAATCGACGGGTCGTTCGTGCCGGTCAAGGAGACGGTGGACGCGTTCAAGCGGATCGCCGCGGGCGAGTTCGACCACATCCCGGAGCAGGCCTTCCTGATGTGCGGTGGCCTGGAGGATGTGCTGCGCAACGCCCACGAGATCGCCAAGAACTCCTGAGCGTCACTGTGAGTAACCTCATCCGTCCCGGACGCGGCGGGGTGGATGAGGTCGGTAGCCGGTGTCAGCGTGCGGGGTCGGTGCTCTACCAGGAGTGCCGGCCCCGGCGCGTTTCTCCCGCCTTGACGGCGCGACCACCACGCCCCGTAAAGGTCAGGGAGGGTGCACTACACTGGCGATCAATCCGTACCCCCGCGTCCTTCACCCACTGGAGTGTCAGGTGGCCAACCAGTTGTACGTCGAGCTCGTCGCGGTCGAGGAGAAGGTCTGGGCCGGTGAGGCTGCGATGGTCATCGCCCGCACGACCGAGGGTGAGCTCGGTGTGCTGCCGGGGCACGCGCCTCTCCTGGGACAGCTCGCCGACCCTGGAGAAGTACGCATCAAGCAGGTGGGCGGCGGTGAGCTGAAGTACGTCGTCAACGGTGGTTTCTTGTCGGTCACGGGTGCCGGTGTCACAGTGCTGGCGGAGTCCTGTGAGCCGGTGGGGGCATCCGTGGCTTCGGCCACCGGTCGGTGACGCATCAGGCGCGACGCCGATGAGGCGGCTTCATTCGGATGAAGCCGCGTGAACCTTTTCCACGGCCCAACTGGGAAGACGCGCTCCCACCAGCAGGCAGGGCAGGTTCTGAATGATGCTCGATGTCCTTCAGATCATGGGGATAGTCGGCGTCGCGTTGTGCGGCGTACTGGTGTTTCTCTTTGTACGGCGCCTGCTTATCTCGTGGGGTGGGGGCACCATCGAGATGAGCGTCCGGCTGTCCCAACGCTACGACGGTCGAGGTTGGGCACCCGGGCTGGCGCGTTTCAAAGGCGATGACCTGCGGTGGTACCGGATGTTCAGCGCCGCCTTCCGGCCCCGCCGCGTTCTGTCCCGACGTGACCTGGAGGTCCAGTCACGTCGGGCGCCCCGAGACATAGAGCTGCTTGCCTTGCCGTCCGGGTCAGTGATCTTGCGCTGTATGACGGGTGAGGGCGTAATAGAGATCGCGTTGAACGAATCCGCTCTCACCGGTTTTCTATCGTGGCTTGAGGCCGCCCCTCCGGGGGCGGCCTCTCGCCGTATCAGCGCCTGAGATCAATCACGGCCGTACGTTCTTTGCGTGAGAAGCGCGCCGCCCGCGCTGAGACGAACCACGTCCCTCGAACGCTCGTCTTTGACGTGGGGCGGGCGGCGCTGACCGTCATGGAACCGACTCAGCGGGCGGCGGCGCGCCGGTAGCGGTTGACCGCCAGCGGCATAAAGATCACCAGGATCGCCACCGACCACAGCACCGCGAGCAGGATCGGGTGCTCAGCCGGGAAACCACTGCCCCGCCCCGCGCCCGCCGGCGCGTTACCGAACAGGTCCCGCACCGCCAGAATCACCGAGCTGACCGGGTTCCAGTCCGCGATCGGCTGCAGCCAGCCCGGCAGGGTGTCGGTGGAGATGAAGGCGTTGGACAGGAACGTGAGCGGGAACAACCAGATCAAGCCGGCGCTCTGCGCGACCTCGACGCTGCGGACCGACAGACCGATGGTGGCGGCGATCCAGCTCATGGCGTACGCGAAGAACAGCAGCAGAGCAAAACCCGCCACCGCCTCGACGAAGCCGTCACGGATCCGCCACCCCACCAGCAGACCACACAGCGTCATGACCAGTACGACCAGCGCGTTGTTCACCAGGTCGCTGCTGGTGCGTCCCAGCAGGACGGCCGCCCGGGACATCGGCAGGGAACGGAACCGGTCGATGATGCCCTTTTGCATGTCCTCGGCCAGACCGATGGCGGTGAGGCCGGAACCGAACGCCACGGTCTGCACGAAGATGCCGGCCATCAGGTATTCGCGGTAGTTCACCCCCGGCACGTTGATCGCGCCGCCGAAGACGTACGCGAACAGCAGCACGAACATGATCGGCTGCACCAGGGTGAAGATGATCAGGTCCGGAATGCGTTTGATCTTGATCAGGTTGCGTTTGGCGACGACGAAGCCATCGCTGATCGCGGTCAGGGGCGACATGCTCATGCCCGGGCTCCTTCCCGTTGCGGCGCGGTGCTGTGGTCCTCGGCCTGGTGACCGGTGAGCTGGAGGAAGACGTCGTCGAGGGTGGGGCGTCGAATCCCGATGTCGGTCGGTGCGATCCCGGCGCCGTCGAGTTTGCGAACGGCTTCGATCAGCGCCGTCGGGCCGTTGGTGACGGGCACGGTGACGCGCAGCGTCTCCTCGTCGACGGTGGGGCGGTCGGTTCCGATCGCCTCCAAGATCGCGGTGACCGTGGTGATCTCCTCCTGGGCGCCGACGGTCAGCTCCAGCCGTTCCCCGCCGATTTGGCGTTTGAGCTCGTCGGGCGTGCCGTGGGCGATGGCGCGACCGTGGTCGATGACCACGATGTCGTGGGCGAGTTGGTCGGCCTCCTCCAGGTACTGGGTGGTCAGCAGCAGCGTCGTGCCTTCCCGGACCAGTTCGGTGATGACCTCCCACATCGCCAAGCGGCTACGGGGGTCCAGACCGGTGGTGGGCTCATCCAGGAAAAGCACCTTGGGCTGCGCCACCAACGCGCCAGCCAAGTCCAGGCGGCGTCGCATACCACCGGAGTAGGTCTTGGCGGGGCGGTCGGCGGCGTCGGAGAGGTTGAAGCGTTCCAGCAGCTCCCGAGCCCGTTCCCGGGCACGGCGCCGACCGAGGTGGTAGAGGCGGCCGATCATCTCCAGGTTCTCAAAGCCCGTGAGATGTTCGTCGACCGCGGCGTACTGGCCGGACAGGCCGATCAGTTGGCGTACCCGTTGCGGGTCACGCAGGACGTCCACCCCGGCGACCGTGCAGCTGCCGGCGTCGGGGCGCAGCAAGGTGGTGAGGATACGCACCGTGGTGGTCTTGCCCGCTCCGTTAGGGCCCAGTAGGCCGAGTACGGTGCCTTCGGGGACGGTGAGGTCGAGCCCGTCCAGTGCTCGTACATCGCCGTAGGCCTTCACCAGACCGCGGGCGACGATGGTGTCTGTCATAAGGTCCCCCGTCGTCTTTTTTGAATCTTGTTAGTAGCGGGGCGTATCTATGAAGAGGTAGGTGAGGGAGGGGCGTACGAACGATGGCAGACGGGTATGACAGCGCCGTCGCTCTTACGCTGTAAGGTGAGCTAACCTTACACCGTAAGGCTAGGTCAAGTCGATTGAGGTGTCGTGAACACATCGATGTCACATTCGTCACGCACTCCCCGGATCACCCGGGAGCAGGTACTGACGGCGGCCCTGAAGATCATTGACGCTGAGGGCGTGGAAGCGCTGAGCATGCGCCGGCTCGGTCGCGCCTGCGGGGTGCAGGCGATGTCGCTGTATCACCACGTCCCTGACAAGGCGGCGGTGATTCAAGACGTTATTGACATGGTGCTCGACGAGGTCGAGATCGAGGACACCGGCCCTGAAGGGGCACCCCCCCGACGGGTCATCACCTCAATCGCAGAGTCGATGTACCGAGTGCTGCTCCGCCATCCGAACCTGATCCCCGCGCTCGGAACACACAACTGGCTCTCCCCATCCGTGCTGCGGATCAGCGAACGCATCGCGGATTCGCTGCGCGTCGACGGCTGCACCGCGGAGGAGGCGGCGTTCATCGTGTCCGCGATCAACGCGTACCTCACCGGCACCCTGGTACTCACTTACATGGGGCGACGGCTGCAGGAGAACGGCCCGGATTACATCCCGACGACCCCCGAGGCCGCGCTCGCCAAGTTCGACCCCGACCGCTACCCGGCCGTGACGTGGATGATGTCCGCCTTCACCCACGGATACGACCAGCAAGAAGCGGCCGACATGGTGTTTTCCTGGGGGCTGCAGGCGTTGTTGGACGCGGTGCTGCGGACCCCGCCCCCGATCGTGCAGAAGGGGAGCGTCGAGGAGGAGACAGCGCCTGCGGAATCCGGTGAGGTCAGCGCACCACGATTCGACTACTCCCCGAAGGACGCAGCTCACCAATGACGACCCCGCCGGGGATCTCACCGGCGATCAACAGGCCACCGGATGTCTGGGCGTCGGCGAGCAGGAGTCGTTCCGACTCGGGCAGATTCCCAAAGTCGGTCACCGGCTCCACCCACGCCAGATTGCGGCGGGTACCTCCGCTGACGAAGCCTTCCGCCACCGCCTGGCGGGCACCCTCCAGGTAGGGCACCGCGTCCGCATGGACAACCGCCGTGACGCCACTGGCGCGGGCCAGCTTGTTCAGGTGCCCCAGCAGACCGAAGCCGGTCACATCGGTGGCGCAGCGGACCCCCGCCTCGCGGGCCGCCACGGAGGCGTCCCGGTTGAGGGTGGTCATCGCCGTGATCGCCTGCGGGAACACCTCGCCTGTCGCCTTGTGTCGTGTGTTGAGGACGCCGATCCCCAAAGGTTTCGTCAGGGACAAGGGCATTCCCGGCTCACCGGCGTCCAGCCGGAAGGCCCGTTGCGGGTCGACCACACCAGTGACCGCCATGCCGTACTTCGGCTCGGCGTCGTCCACACTGTGGCCGCCGGCGACATGGACCCCGGCCGCGGCGGCGATGTCCCGCCCACCCTGGAGCACCTGACGCGCCACCTCCATCGGGAGCCGATCCCGCGGCCAGCACAGCAGGTTGAGCGCCAAGATCGGGACCCCACCCATCGCGTACACGTCCGACAACGCGTTGCAGGCCGCGATCCGTCCCCAGTCGTAAGGGTCGTCCACCACTGGAGTGAAGAAGTCCACGGTGGACACCACACCGGTGCCGTCGGCGAGCCCGACCACGGCCGCGTCATCGCCGTTGTCCAGGCCGACCAGCAATGGAGCCGTCGCGTTGGGCGTGACGCCCAGATCCGCCACCATGCTCTCCAATTCACCCGGTGGGATCTTGCAGGCGCAGCCGCCACCTCGACCGTACTGGGTGAGTCGTATCGTCTCCGCGATCTCAGTCATGAGCTTTGCCCATCTTCATGCCAGCGCGTCCATTCCAGCCTACGTGGTAACCGCTCACGGTTTGGGTTTGTGACTTCTGGGATTCCCGACGCAGGGAGGACAACAGGGACGGGATGACCGGCGCGACACGAAGTCAGCCGCAGATCACGGGGAAGGCGAATCCGGACGCGGGGTCTGACATACCCTGAGCCGGTGGTCGTGACACCGGTGTCATCACCTCGCCGTCCTCACCGTCATCACCCGGAGGCGGCCCATGGATGATCCGCGGAGGCAGACGCCCTCGGTGGACACGGTCCTGAGTGATCCCGCGTTACGCGCGGCCGTCGACCGGCTTGGACGTCCGTTCGTGAAGTCCCTGGTGAACGAGGTACTGCAGCGGGTGCGGCGCGGCGAGCTGGCACCCCGGGAGACGGTGGAGACGGTGGTGTCGATGCTGCCGCCTGCGCCCACCCGCCTGCGCCCCGTGATCAACGCCACCGGTGTGGTGGTGCACACGAATCTGGGCCGGGCCCCGCTGTCTCCGGCGGCGCGGGAGGCGATACTCCGCGCCGCGGGATACACCGATGTGGAGTTGGATCTCGCTACCGGCAAGCGTGCCCGCCGCGGCGCCGCCGCCCTCGCCGCTCTCCGTGCGGCGGTGCCCCGTGCCGAGGCGGTGCATGTGGTCAACAACAACGCGGCGGCGCTGGCGCTGGTGGTGATGGCTTTGGCGGCCGGGCGCGAGATCCTGATCAGTCGGGGCGAGTTCATCGAGATCGGCGATGGCTTCCGGATCCCTGAGCTGTTGACGGCGGCGGGCGCGCGGCTGCGCGAAGTGGGGACGACCAACCGGACGCGTCAGGAGGATTACGCCGCGGCGATCGGGCCGGACACCGCGCTGATCCTCAAACTTCACCCCTCCAACTTCCTGCAGACCGGATTCACCTCGTCGGTTCCAGTCGCGGCGCTGGCCACACTGGGGCCACCAGTGGTCTATGACATCGGGTCAGGATTGCTGCGGCGTGAGCCGACGCTCCCCAACGAGCCGGACGTGACCAGCGCCCTGCGGGACGGTGCGGCGTTGGTGACCGCGAGCGGCGACAAGCTGTTGGGAGGGCCGCAGGCCGGACTTATCTTTGGACGGGCGGCGTTGGTCGAGAAGCTCCGCCGGCACCCCCTGGCGCGTGCGTTCCGGGTCGACAAGCTCACGCTGGCCGCCCTGGAAGCCACCGTGTCAGGGCCGCGGCCACCGGTCGGTCAGGCGTTGGATGTTGACGTCGCCTCACTGCGGTCACGGGCCGAACGGATCGCGACCCTGCTCCGACAGGCGGGGATCGCGGCGGAGGCGGTCGCCAGTCAGGCGATGATCGGCGGGGGCGGTGCCCCGGGCGTACCACTGGACAGCGCGGCGGTCGCCCTCTCCGAGCGGTACGCCCGCCCGCTACGCATCGCCGACCCCGCGGTGCTGGGGCGGGTCCACGGGGGACAGTGCCTGTTGGATCTGCGAACGGTGACCCCCGAAGAGGATTCCATGATCATTGATGCGGTACGCGCGGTCCACGCCCAGCTGAACGGCTAGGGGAGACGACACGCGCGGGGGCAGGAGCGTGCCACAGCCGCGCCAGTCTGCGGATGAGGACCTCGATGAGCAGCCAGCCGGCCCGCGGGGAGCGCCGCAGCGGGACTCGACGCCCGAAGGTGAGGATGGCGCGGCCGCCGCGGTGGACACGCGGGCGGCCGTCCGGGCCCGTGACGATGACGGCGGGTGAGCGACAGGCCCGCAGACGTAGCAGCTCACGCGGAGGCAGCCCCACGGTGGCCAGATCAGGATCGCGGCAATGCCGGGCGGTAAACGGCACCTCCAGCCGGCGCAGACGCTCGGTGAGCCGGGTGCAGGCCCCGCATCGGGCGTCATAAATCAACATCAATGGCGGTGGGGTGGGTTTCGGGGTATCGGTCATGACACCGCCTCAAGCAGTGCGGTCGCCACAAAACCGGCTACCACCACGGCTAGCATCCCCACCACCAGTCGGCTGTACCGCGCCCACCGGGCCGCCCAAGCCGTCGGACCAGCCGGGAAGCGGGAGGCGGCGAGCGCGGTCACCCACCGTCCCACCGCGAAACCGATGGCCGCCGCCATTCCCCACCCGAAGGGCAGGACCAGCACGATCATCACCAACATCAGATGCGGGAGGGCGGAGGGGGAGTAGGTACGCATCCCGGTGCCCATCTCAGTGCCGAACTGGAACGCCCCCGCGATCGGGCCGCGGCGGAGCACGGTCTCGGGGACCAGGCGGCGGTTTTCAGGGATCGGGAACGACACCAGCCGCAACTCCCGCGCCGCGACCGCCACGGCGACGCCGGTCGCGAGGACCACCCGTGGCCACACCGGGAGCAGCGCCTGGATCAGCACCCCCACCGTGGCGGCGGTGCCTCCCGCGAGGAGGGCACCGACCAGCAGGCCGATCCCGAACCACATCAGCGCTCCCCAGGTACGCCAGACCGACGCGCTGAGGAGAAAGGCGGAGTTGTGGGTTCAAGTGGAGCCGGAGTTGGCGAATCCCGCCGCGGCCCCGGCTAAGCCGCTCGCCAGCGCCAGACGGGCGGGGGAGCCGGTCGGGTCGCAGGCCGCGACGGCCACGGCCGCCATCCCCGCCGAGATCACCAGGAACGCCATCGACAGGGGGTGGAGGGGCCAGGACAGGGACCGTGAGGTTGACATCAGCTGCGCTCCCGGTGCACCTCGAACCTGGAGACCGGGCAGGAGGCGATGGTCAGGTCCGTGTAGTCGTCCTCGGCGTTGTGCTCGGCGTCCAGGAAGGTGACGGTGGTCATCGCGTCCGAGCACCGGTAATACCGGTTTTCGTCCCGCATCAACCACAGCCAGGCGTTGTAGCCCTCTCCCATACATATGTCGTTGAGGCGGGTGGACTCATAGAGCTCCCCGGCAGCGACGCGGGTGCCCTCGAAGTGGTACTGGCCTGGGGGATCCCCGTCCTTGAGGTACTCACAGGGGAATGAGCCCCGTCGCCAGCCGCCGCTACAGATACTTCTTCCCCAATCCCGCTTACCCCAGTTATTCGGGCCGTTGTCCCATCTTGAACAGGGCTCCGAGTGGGTGACCCCCGGCGTGGCCCACGCGGCCTTGGCCAGGATCCAGTCGAAGCTCGCCAGCACCGTGGCGGCGGCGGAGGCGACCAACAGACGCAGGACACCGCGGCGGCGGGCGGTGGTACGCGTGATCGCGCGTACCACGTCGCTGGGGGCCGCGTCAGCGGGAGGATGGGTGGCGAGCGGGATGTCGGTGAGCCTCACAGGGGTTCTCTCCCGTCGGGTGTGGTGGTGTCCTCGTGGCCCCGCAGGTCGGCGATGGCCTGGCGAACCCGGACCGCCGTCGCCTGCAGGTCGGTGTCGGCGTAGATGAAGACCCGGTCGGTGATCTGGCCGGTCGGCGTGATGACGGCGACCATCGGGGTGAAGCCCTCATACAGGCCGCGCCAGACCGCCGTGTCACGGAGCACCTCGATCTCGGGCGCGAGATCAGCGGGCGACCAGGCCTCATCCCGGGGCGGCGTGACCGCGACCAGCCGCACCCCGCCGGGGATCGTGGCCGCCGCCTGCGGCAACCACTCCAGCACCTGATGACACAGAGGACAGCCAGTGTCCACAATGGCTGCCAGTGTGGCGGCCTGACCGGCGCGGGGACGGATCGGCTCCGGAGCCACCGCGGTGACCGGTCCGGAGTACGCCAGGTCGGTGATGCTGTCTTCCAGAACGCGTAGTCTGTGATACAGACCGAGGGTCGCCAATAACGCGACGACCGAGCCGGCCACGGCCAGCAGACTCAGAGCCGTCGATACGCTCATCGCGTCTCCGGACGCTCCCGCCAGAACACGGCCAGACCCGTCAAGATCCGCTCCATCCGCGCGGTATCGGCCTGCGGTACCGCGGGCGGGAACGGCGGTCGGAAGACCACGTCGACGATGGCCGTAGGGTTGGCGATCAGATAGCGCCACGCGTACGGGGTGTCGCCCAGACGACGTCTCTCGGCGTCATCCAACGCCAGCGGCGCCCGCCACATCTCACCCGTCGGGTGGCTGGCTCCCCGCCACCGAGGCAGAGCGGCACCGTCACCCACCGGACGTGCGATCAGCCTCACCTCGGAGCCGACAGCGGTCAAGAGGGTGCTCTCCCGCCGGTACAGCGCGCGGGAGCGGGGGGCCACAACGGCGCCGTCGGGATCGTCCTGGAACCGCACCGCCCGCTCAATCCGGCCGATGACGCGTTCGGTCGGAGCGGGGCCGCCCAGCCACAGCGTGATCCCGTGGTACCGGCCGGCCCAGACCAGGGCGTTGTTCGAGGCGTCTCTGGCCTGGTACAGGCGCAGCTCATAGCCGGGGCGCTGCCAGCGTTGAACCCGGGCACCGGGAAGCAGGCGACGATCAATGATGTCGAGTTCCTCGACGGCGCCCACGCGGAAAGTGTGGACAAAACCGGGGCCGGAGATCTTGGTGAAGCCTATCCAGCTCAGATCGGTCAGCTCGTCGGGAACATCGATGCTGACCCGGGCCCCATCGGGGGCCACTTTATGGACGCTGGTCATCACCGGCTCCTCACGGCGAGAGCGGACCACAGGCCACCGAGGTGCCGCACTGGCCGGATATCGGCAGAGTGGACCATGTTTCCCCGTTATCGACGCCGAAGGTCAATCCCTGCAGAGACGGGCCAACCAGTCTGGCCTCGGGCTGAGGGTAGGAAGGCTTGTCAAACTCTTGTGCCAAACCTTTGAGGCGTTCGCGGGGGCGACAAGGAGCCCGGCGTCCAAACCGACAGCGGCGTCCGTGGACGGGCAGCCAGGGCATCGGGCCGCGTTTCCCGGGCAACGGCCGCATACAAACGACGGGGGAGTGGGGCATGTTGCGCCGGGTGAGGCTGGCGGCGACGGAGGCCCACGGGTGGGGCTGAGGCGGTGGAGGCCTCAGCGGTCGCCCCCGGGGCGCCACAGCACGTCGTTTCCGGCGTTGGCTACCCGCGCCAGGATGAACAGCAGATCGGACAGCCGGTTGAGGTACTTCGCCGGCAGCGTGCTGGTGCGGTCGGCGTCCACGGCGATCAAGGCCCAGACGCTACGCTCCGCGCGGCGGGTGACGGTACGGGCTTGGTGCAGCAGCGCCGCCCCGGGCGTACCCCCTGGGAGGATGAAGGAGTTCAACGGGCTGAGGCGACTGTTGAACTGATCGCACCAGCCCTCCAGACGCGTGATGTACGCCTCAGTGATCCGCAGGGGTGGATGTTTTGGGGCCTCGGCGATCGGCGTACACAGATCGGCTCCGACGTCGAACAGGTCGTTCTGGACGCTGGCGAGCACCTCCCGTACCTCGTCGGCCAGCTGTCCCAGGGCCAGCGCCACCCCGATCGCGGCATTGGCCTCATCCACGTCAGCGTAGGCGGTGATCCGGGGGTCCGTCTTGGATACCCGGCTGTTGTCACCCAGAGCGGTGGTGCCGTCGTCACCGACTCTGGTGTAGATCCGGGTCAGATGTACGGCCATGCCCGTCAGCGTACGGCGCCCCGCCTACGATGATGCGCCGTGGAGGTCATCCGAGTAACCGGCGGTGCACGCTTGCGTGGTGACGTGACCGTGGTCGGTGCGAAAAACAGCGCCTTGAAACTGATGGCGGCGGCCCTGTTGGCGGAGGGGCGCACGGTTCTGCACAACATGCCGCGGATCACCGACATCGTCATCATGGCTGAGGTACTGCGGCGGATCGGCTGTGCGGTGGACGTAACCGACGACCGCGTGGAGATCGACACCCCGGCCGAACTCGGCGGCGAGGCCGACTATGACCTGGTACGCCGGCTGCGCGCCTCCATCAACGTGCTGGGCCCCCTGCTGGCCCGCCGCGGGTATGCCAAGGTGGCGCACCCCGGGGGTGACGCGATCGGCTCCCGTGGGTTGGACATGCACATCGCGGGCCTGCAGCGGATGGGGGCGGAGATCACCAACGAGCACGGCTACGTGGTTGCCCATGCTGAGCGGCTGCAGGGGGCCACGATCTGGCTGGACTTTCCCAGCGTCGGCGCTACCGAGAACATCCTGATGGCGGCGGTGCTCGCCGAGGGCACCACCGTGATCGACAACGCCGCGCGGGAGCCGGAGATCGTGGATATCTGCCAGATGCTCACCGCCATGGGGGCCCGCATCAACGGGGCCGGCACCTCCACCCTGGAGATCGAGGGCACCGATCGGCTCCGGCCGGTGACACACCGGGTGATCGGGGACCGGATCATCGCCGGTACCTGGGCCTTCGGGGCCGCGATGACCCGAGGGGACGTCACCGTCCACGGAGTGAATCCGGAGCACCTGGCGGTCACGCTCGACAAGCTCACCACCGCGGGCGCCGATGTCACCCGGTATGAATCCGGCTTCCGGGTACGCTGTGAGCGGCGGCCTCAAGCCGTGGACATGGTGACGCTGCCGTACCCAGGGCTGGCGACCGATCTGCTGCCCATGGCGGTCGGGTTCGCCGCGGTGGCTGACGGGGTCTCTCTGATCACCGAGAACGTCTTCGACGGCCGTTTCATGTTCGTCAACGAAATGTCCCGGCTGGGCGCGGACATCCGGACCGACGGGCATCACGCGGTGGTCCGGGGCAAGGAGCAGCTGTCGGGGGCGCCGGTGACGGCGACGGACATCCGGGCCGGTGCCGGATTGGTGTTGGCCGGACTGTGCGCCGAAGGGGTGACCGAGGTTAGCCATATTCACCATATCGACCGCGGTTATCCCGACTTTGTGACCCAACTGGCGGATTTGGGGGCCAAAGTAGAGCGGGTACGCGTTCCTGATGACAGCTTCTCGCTCTGACCCGTTTTGACTCCCGGGACGACAGGAGGTCAGGATCCCATCACGGGAGTGACATGAGTAACAAGGAGGACTCATGGCGGGTCGATTGGCGGTGGTCGGCGCCGGCCTGATGGGGTCGGGGATCGCTCAGGTGGCGGCCCAGGCCGGCTGGCAGGTGGTGATGCGGGATATCTCCGACGAGGCGTTGGAGCGCGGACTCTCGCGTATCCGGCAATCGTTGGAGCGGTTCGCCGCCAAGGAGGTCATCCCCGCTGATGACATCGACGTGATCCTGGGACGGATCGAGGTCACCACCGATCTGGAAGCCGCCGCCGGGGCAGAGATCGTGGTTGAGGCGGTCTTCGAGGATCTCTCGACCAAGCACGAGGTCTTCCGGGCGCTGGACCGGATCTGTCGTGCCGACGCGGTGCTGGCCACGAACACCTCGGCCATTCCGATCACCCAAATCGCGGCGGTCACCGATCGCCCCGAGTCGGTGGTCGGTACCCACTTTTTCTCACCGGTTCCGATGATGAAGCTCTGTGAACTGGTCCGCGGTCTGCGGACGAGTGACCAGACGTTGGAGCGGGCCCGGGCCTTCGCCGAGGGGATCGGTAAAACCTGCGTGGTGGTCAACCGAGATGTGGCCGGATTCGCTACCACGCGGTTGATCTGCGCGTTGGTGATGGAGGCGGCGCGCTTGGTGGAGAACGGGGTGATCAGCGCTG
Source organism: Actinomycetales bacterium (assembly GCA_002919305.1). GTDB lineage: Bacteria > Actinomycetota > Actinomycetes > Mycobacteriales > Micromonosporaceae > RSA1. The sequence goes on along the minus strand of PKFB01000015.1, from coordinate 104,184 downwards.
AGGATATAGACACCGCGTGCCGACTCGGGTTCGGTCACGCCATGGGGCCGCTGGCCACCGCCGACCTGACCGGTGTGGATGTCCTGGTCAACGCCACCCGCAATATCTACGCTGACACCGCTGACCCGAAGTTCTTCCCACCCGAGTCGCTGCTGCGGATGGTGGCAGCCGGGGATCTGGGGCGCAAGACCGGTCGGGGTTTCTACAGCTACGAACGCCCTGAGTGACCGGGATTTCAGGGATTTTGGGATATTTTAGGTATCGCCCTATGGTGGGTTGGCCTGCGAGGTAAAGAGCGTCAGAACGGTGCGCTGCGATGAGTCGCGCCTTTGCGGGCCGGCCCGCCCTATATGGGGTGCGCCAGATTTTGATGGCGATCTGAATATGGGTTGCTCACTTTATCTCTATGTCGGTTTCATTGAAATGGGTCTGAGTGTCCCTGAAATAGAGAGGGTCGTCGCTGCGGGTTCACGCAGTGATCTGGTTACGCGGTGATCTGGTGTGGTGTAAAAGCGCGCTTTACCTGTATTCTCGCAGGTCAGCTCCGCGCCGGTTTGGCGATGGGCGACTCGGTCGTTCGGTCAACCGCGCTTGGGTAAAGGGGGCGAGCGCGGTCGCCGGTATCCTATGCAAGATCGCTGTTCTTGGTCTTAGTACGCAGCGGTCGCGCTGGTTGCGGGCGTCGCTGACGGATCATGCCGCGGCTGACCTGGGATTTGGTCGTCTTCAGTAGCCTGCCGTCGTAGACGCGAATGATCGTGGCGTGGTTACTGTTGACGTAAATGCGGCGAAATATGTATGCCGTGCTCCTACCCGAGAAGGGTGTCGTGTGGAGGGTGACCGGTGACAGGGGTGGTGAACGCCGAGAAGGGAGCGATGATCCCGGTCGTTGACGAAGAGGCGACGGCTGGTCCTCACTACTGGGAGCGAAACGCGCTGGCATGGCATGTGCTCACCGTGGTGGTGCTCATCGCCACCAGCGTTTTCGTCGCGCTTGACGACCGACTGCCGCAGAATAGCCGCTTCCTGGTGCTGAGCCTGCTGGTCGCCATGGCGATCTGGTATCTGGTGGCCGGTATCGAGGGAGTCGTTTCCCACCTGCGCGGCTGGCCCTACATCATCGGGGTCACCGCGTTGTTCAGCGGGGCGATGTTGATCTCTCAAAACGTTCAGCCCTTGCTGGTGGCGCTCGTCACCCACTGCTTTGTGGTGCTGGCATTTTGGCAGGCGACGATCGGGGTCACGCTTCTGTTCCTCGCGGTGCCGGTCACGATCACCCTGCACGACCCGACCCTGGAGACCTTCCTGCGCACCTTGAACGCGGTGTCGTTGCCGTGGGTTGGCAGCGTGCTGCTCGGAGGGTTTATCGCGGGAGTCATCACGCAAAGTGAGCGGCGCGCCGGGCTGATCGAAGAGCTGCAGCGGACGCGCGAAGCACTCGCCGCCGAACGGCACCGGGCCGGGGTACGCCAGGAACGGGAGCGGCTGGCAGCCGATATCCATGACACCCTGGCCCAAGGGTTGGCGAGCATTGTGTTGCTGACGCAAGTCGCTCAACGACAGCTGCCTCAGGAGAGTACGCCGGCGCGTACCACATTGGAGTTGATCGAGCGGACGGCACGGGAGAATCTGGCCGAGGCCCGTGCCCTGGTGGAGGCGTTGACTCCTCCGGACCTACGGGAGACGACCGTGGAGGAAGCGCTCCACCGGCTGGCTGCCCGCCATATCGAGCAGTCGGGCCCGACGGTCCGGGTGGAGGTGGCCGATAACCTGCCGCCCCGTGCGTCACACGTGGAGGTCGTCCTGCTGCGCGCGGCGCAGGAAGGACTGACCAATGTCCGTAAACACGCCTCCGCCACCGAAGTCCGGATAGGACTGTCCTATAAAGACGGATATTTTGAATTGGTGATCGCTGATGACGGGGTCGGGTTCGACCCGTCCGTCTGCGACGGCGGATACGGACTGCGCGGGATGCGTAACCGAGTGGAGGCTGCGGGCGGTCAGCTGACGGTCAGCTCCGCGCCAGGGCAGGGGACGACCCTGTGTATCCGACTGCCCGGAGAAGATCAGTGACAGGCGACCACCCGTGCCTTCTGCCTGATCAGTGACCGCCTGGCCTTTCTTCGAGCAGGATGCGTGAAGTCCACATTATTCCTTCCTGGGGGAGGACGGTCAGGGGCGGCTACTTCTCAGGGCGGAGGGAAAGTCGTCGTCGCTGATGAAGCAGCAGCGTCGCCACCCTGACAGATTTCAGGGTGATAACCCGCGTGTGCAACCTGCACGCCCTCGCTAGCGTCATGTGCAGTGAAGTGAAAAGGAGCTGGACGCGTGTAGGTGGCGCCGTGGGGTGGGCGACGCCTGGAGGGGGGAGAGGCCATGTCAGCGCTGGCCTGTGAACAAGTGGTGCAGCTGACAGGGTGGCTCGACGTACGGCACACCGCGCAGATCCGGGAACAGCTGCACGCGGCGGTGGCCAATGGCAGCGGTCTGTTGGTGGTGGACTTAAGCGGAGTGGAAGCGGTGGACGCCGCCGGTCTGGGGGTGCTCCTGGGGACCCGGCGTCTGGCCGAACGCGCCGGACGGCAAATGGTGCTGCGTAACACTCCTCCACGGTTGAGCCGGCTGTTGCGGGCTACGCGACTAGAGCGGGTGCTTCGGAGCGAATCCGTGCAGTGACCCCCTCGGGGATAACCCTGATATCCCTTTAAGGAGGCCAGCCCTAAGGAAGTAAGAAAGCCGTACTCCAGGACCTTCCTGGCGACCCGGCAGGACAAAGCTGCGCGGCTGTTATCAGGGCATATAGCCCAGTTCTGGGCAGAGGCACGTGGCAGATGGCAGGATGATCATCGAACTTCTATCTGTCGAGGAGGGGGACATGCCGGAATTGAGCCCTGGCGCCCGTGAGCTGCTGTCCCGGCCGATCCTGGGCTGGGCCACCACCCTGCGGGCCGACGGCTCGCCCCACAACACGGTTGTGTGGGTGGATGTAGACGGGGACGACGTGGTGTTCAACACCGCGGTGGGTCGGCTGAAGGAAAAGCACCTGCGCCAGAACCCGTGGGTGTCGATCAGTGTGTTGGACCCCGACAACAACTACCACTTCGTCAGCGTCGCCGGACATGCCCGTCTGGAGGAGGAGGGCGCCGACGCGATGATCGACAGGCTCGCCAAGAAATATCTGGGGGCGGAAAGCTACCCATTCCGCCAGCCCGGTGAGAAGCGGATCACCGTCAGGATTCAGCCCAAGCACATCGTGTACAGCTCGGGTTCATGACACGGCGTTGAGGGATCCGGGCCCCTCGCTCATGGTGATCATGTACCGGGGACGGAGCCGTGACGGTCAGCATCCCCGGTACATGCCCCGTGGTACACCACATCGGCGCACAAGGACGTCAGGGCGGTGATTCCTCTGATGTCCGCGGTGGCTCCTCTGATGTCTTCAGCCCTCGGTGCGTTTTACGGACCGTTTCGCAGCCCGACGATCAACCCCAGCAGGGTCAGAACCACGATCCCAGCCAGCGCACACAGCGCCAGGTTCCCCGGGCCGGCCCGCTTTCGGTAGCGCCACGACAGCCAGAACGCGGCCAGGGGTACGCCCGCCACCGGGGCGATGAAGAGGAGCAGCAGTGCCACGGCGCGGAGCACCACCGCGGGTTCTGAATCCGCCTGCGCCGCGCTCTCCAACGCCAGCAATGACCGGGCCGTCAGGAACAGCACCAAGGCGCCAATCGCCCCCGCCAACAGCATCATCGTGCTGGTAGGCAGGGGAGGCGTGGTGGACAACTCACCGCGTCTGGCGCGGGCCAACAGATGCTCAGCATGTCGCAACAAGGTGGAGGCGTCCGTGGGGCGTGCCTGTGCCACGTGGACAGGCTCCGGAATCGGGCCCAGCCGCGCCGGACGCCCCAGGAGACTTCCGAGGTCTCGCCACAACCGTCGCGCTTCCGCGTCGGTGCGCTCCACTGCCTGAGCCGCCGCCGACGCGGTCTCGAGGGCGGTCTGATAAGCCTGCTGAGCCGCCTCGGTGTCGCGCTGGGCCGAGTGCGCCGCCAGCCGCCAGGAGTGTCGGGCGCGCGTGATCGCGGCGTCCCGTTCGGCTACCGCTCGCCCGAGCTCCGCCGCGAGCTCTTGATAGCGCAGGAGAGCCGCCTGCGGCGGCTTCACCGGTACCAGATCCCTCACGGCATCTCCTTCCCGGCCCGGTAGGGAATGATCACTTCGGGGGTGCGGTGGGTGGAGCGGTCAAAATAGAGCGCCCGCCACGGCCGGGGATACCAGGACGGTCCCCCGACCTGGGGAACCAGCGGAGCCAGCTCGCCGCCGTGCACGTCCAACGCCACCCAGGCGCCGATCCCGTCGAGCTTGGCGCTGACGCCTCCCAGGGTTTCCCGGAGGCGCGGAACAGACCGCCACCACCCCAGCACATGGGTACGCAGCTCCGGCCCCCGGGCCACCACCTGACGGAGGTGATCCAAGCCGCTGACCCGGGTGCGGGGATCCTTAGCCTCCAACGGCACACTCGCCGCGTCCACCGCGTACATCAGGAGGTAGTGCGGGGTCTCCCCACGCGCCGTGGCGAGCTCCGCGGCGACCTCGGCCAGCAGGTCACGCGCCCCTATGGCGTCGAACCAGCGGGGATGGTGCCCTTGGGCGGTGAGTTGATCAACCAGGGCTTCGGCGTACTCCACCGCGTCGTCGTCGCAGCAGACCACGCTGAACCGGGCCCCATCCGGGGGATGCTGCCGGGCCAGCGACAACCCCACCGAGGCCAGGATCTCGCACGCCTCCCGCAGCCGCGTCCCCAGCACCGCGAGGTTGCGCCCCGGCGCCCGAGACAGCTTCATGGTGGCCGATCGCTCGATGACGTCGATGGTTTGCCCCACCAGGACCACCGGGGCGCGCCGAACCGACAGGGTCAGCTCGCGGAAATCCGGGGCGTCAGCCAGGGTCGGGATGTTGTCTCCGTCAAAGAGCCGAGGTGGCTGCCCTGGCCGCAGCTCCCACAGCCGCCGCTGCAGCGCGTCGAAGGTGCCGCGGGAGGTGGCGTCGGGGATCCGGGCGATCTGGTTGGCCGAGGTGGCGCCGGAGTCAGGGTTGACCACGGCGTGGTATCGCGGGATCCGGTCGGCGGCGGAGTTGGTGTCGGCCAGGATGCGACGCGCCTTGGGGAGCGCGATGCGGAGCGTGAACTGGGCCACCAGGGACGAGCGTCCCCACAACGCGTCGATCCCGCTCACGCTCTGACTGGCCAGGACCAGGTGGATCCCTTGGGACCGGCCCCGTCGCGCCAGGTCCTCCAGCAGCCGTACCGCTTCGGCGGTGACCGCGTCGCGCTCCGACAGTAGGACCTGAAACTCGTCGATCACCGCCATGATGCGTGGCCACCGGCCACCGGGATCCTCCGCCCGTAGCTCTTCCAGCTTGGTCGCCTCGTGGCGTTTGGCCGCCTCAGCGCGGTGCCGGAGCTGTTCGTGGAGGTAACGCAGTAGGGCCAGACCGTACTCACGGTCAGAGTTGATGTTGACGCCGATCAACCGCACATGCGGCAGCCAGCTGGGATCCTTGCGCCCTGGCGCCAGCCGGGCAAAGGACACGCCCTCTTTGAAGTCCAGCAGATACAGCTCCAGCTCATCGGGGTCGTAGCGGGCGGCCAACGCGCCGATCCACGCGAACAGGAAGTTGGTCTTACCTGAGCCCGACGGGCCACCGATGAGGGCGTGGGGCGGGGAGTCGCCCAAGGGGGCGTGGACCAGGCGCCCGTCGCTTCCTTCACCGACCGGAGCGGTTAGGCCGCGCGCCGAGGACTCCTGCCAGAAGCGGTCTGGAAGCAGCTGATCGAAGGATGTCGGGTCGGGGCCGGCGGCGACTTTCTCAGCCAGCGCACGGCAGGTGCCGGTCACCAGTTCGGCCGGTGGGGGCGGGTCCAGCTCCACCGGTAGGTCACCGGTGACGCTGGTGCGGATCACCTCCGCCATCTCGACCGTGACCACGGACTCGTGCGGCTCCAACTGCAGCCCGGTGGCGATCAGGTGAATCCCGCAGGGCACTCCCGTACGCACCACCCGAGCCAGTTGGGCGCGCTGCGCGCCGGTCAGTTCGGCGTCGGAATCCCCGCCCAACAGGACGATGATCCGCCACGGCTCGGGGCGGCGACCGGTGGCGTCGGCGAGCGCCCACAGCGAGGCGTACTCCCCTGACAGAACGGATTCGTTGATCCGCCGCACCTCCTCGGTCAGATCGTCGAGGAGGCCGGACAGGCCGGTGGGGCCCACGAAGCGGAGTAGACCGGCCGAGGCCAGCGGCGCGAAGCCGGCCAGTGCACCCCCCAGCTGTTCGGGGTCATACACGATGATCCGGACCGAGCCGGCGGGGGTGGTGCCCAGGACGCGCAGCAGCAGGGTGTTGATGAGGCCGCGGACCCGATCAGGATCCGAGGTGGTGTCCCCGGTTATGTGGATATGCGCCTGATCCAACAGGGGCAGTAGTAGCGGCAGTGAGGGGACGTCGGGCACATCGGGGCGCAGGACACCGACCCGGAACAGATCCGGGGTCCGCGTCCGTTCAATCGTCCATTGGGGACGCCAGCGGCGCCATGGGGCACTGGCCAGCCCGGGACTGGCGTACCCGGTCAATTCCTCAAGCCGGCGCGCGACGCTGTCGGCGATGGCCCGGCAGCGTCGTTGAACCTGGGCGATCTCCTCCTCACGCGTCTGGCGCAGCGCGCTCAGGTGGTGGGGCAGGTTCGCAGTGAGTCGTCGGGCGTACTCCGCGGCCTGGAGCGCGGCCTGCTCAGCGGCGGCCCGGTACGCACGGGCCGCGCCTCGGGCTTGGGCCAGCAGACCGGACAGGTCCGCTTGGAGCGCCTGCCGCCATCCGGTCATGTGTGTCCCTCGGTGCTTTCAGGGTCCATGGGACCGAACGGGTTCCCGGGACGGCTGTTCCCGGGCTGACTCCGCCAACGCGGAGGCGTCCCGTCCCACCGCGCGCAGGATCTCGGCGAGCAGGACGGGATAGGTCACGGCGGTGTCGACCGGATGCTCTTGGCGCGCGGTGCCCGGGGCGTGGCAGGCCCGGCCACACAGCGTGCGGACGACCGTGTCTGGAAGTCGAGGTAGCAGGGAACGGACACGGGAGTCGGTGATTCCGATCAGACGATCCAGGTCAGAGGCGACTGGAGGGCGCCCGAACAGTTCGGTGGCGAAGTGACGCAGCGCGGGCTGTGCCAGAGCCGGCAGGCGCAGGCCCTCGGCGGGATCGGTGCGCAAGAGCACCTCCCGGTAGCCGTCACGCTCGGCGGCCCGGGATTGATAGGTGAGCTCCCGAAGCAGCTGTTGAGGCGTCCGGCCGGTGCGTCGGTTGGGCGGGGTGGCCGGCGGTTCCGCCTCGGTGATCTCGCAGACCCGATCGACCCACCACCGCACCAGCCCGCTGGGGCGTTCCCGGGCGGCCTCGGCGCTGGCGCGCAGAGTGGCGAAACGCCGACGAGGCGGCGGCGAGGCGGCGTTCACACCATCCGCGCCGATGGCGATCAGGTAGGTGTCCAGCGACTCCAGGGCGGTGTTCATCGCGGCGATGGCGCGGTCCAGATGGGTCTGGGCCTGGACCAGCGCGGGAAGAATCCCTTCGTGTGAAGAGGATTCCAAGGTGCGGGTCAGGGCGACGATCGCCTCATCGAGCCGATCCCCGGCCCGGATCGCGTCGATCACAGGGAGAGACTCCCCGGTCTGGCGCAGCCGGGCTGACAGTTGGGACAGCAGGGAGCCGCCCTCAGAGCGTCGCGACATAGCTCTCGGCCTGTTCAGTAGCGGCGATGGTCGCCGCCAAGCAGTCCTCCAACTCCTGAGCTGCCTGGGCGAGGGCGGCCCGAGCGGACTCCACCGCCTCGTTTCCGGAGCCCTCGACCGCGACGGCCAAGCTCTCTTGGGCCTCGGCGAGCTTTTCGTTGGCGACTTTGACAGCCTCTTGACTTTCACGCACCTGCTCAAGCGCGGCGTCGATAGCGGATTTCACTTCGGCCACGCTCGCCACTGCATCCTCCCCAGCTTGAGCCGTCTGCTGTATGTGCCCGTATGAGCGGTCCGCGCGTCTTTGGGGCATGACCGACCACACCGGTGCTGATTACCAATGGTCCCAGGATCAGTCTGTCTTCGCTAGGAACCCTTTTAAACTACTTAACGTGACGTGTGTTCTTCATAGCGCTGAGTAGCGGGATTGTGGGGGATGCGGCGGCTTTGAGCGTCGCTGATTAGCCCAGGTATTCCAGGGAAACCACCCCGGAACCCGACGGAGTTGAGGCCGGGAGGGCGGCACACGACGTCACCAACAGTGGTTGACTGTGTGGGCCGGGGTGTGATCCACGCCATCGGCCCACGTCATCGGTGTGATATCGATGTAATCAATCGATGTAAATCGATGAAATCAGCCGGATTGAGACGCGCCTCGGGAAAGCGACCACAAGCGGGGTCGTGGCCCGCCCGAGGTGTTCCGGCGCCTGCGCCACCGACGCCATACCCGCCACGCCACGAACCCCAGGATGGCGAACACGGCCAGGATCACGATTGGAGCGATGATCGCCAATACACTCACCGTCACCGATCCGGTGTCCTCGATCGTACTGACCACAGGGGCGGCAATACCGAAAGTGACGCTGTTGAGAACAGCTCGTGTCGCGACTTTGAGTAAGTGGACGCTGAGCGCCACGGTCGCACCCACCAGGATCGGTACCCAGTTGGTGTCGGCGAAGGCCTGTGGGTCGGAGACAGCGACGGTCGGCGCCGACGCGGTCGCCCCGAACACCAGGCCACCTGAGGTGGGACGGATCACGGTGGCCAGCACATCGTTCACGTGATCGACCGCCGGGACCTTGTCGGCCACGATCTCAACCACCAGCAGAACCCCGAGAATGGCCAGCATCCAGCCGTTGGTCAGCCAGCTCCAGCCAGCGGGCAGCGTGATCCAGTCGGTGTAGCGGGCCAGCAACCCCGCGGTCAGCAGGGGGATGTAGGCGTTAAGGCCGGCGGCCACGGCGAGACCGGATCCAGTGAGCGTCTCCAGCATCGCGGGCGTACCTCCTTCGCCGCCACGTTAGCCTCGCCCCGCCACCGGGATCCGTCGCCTCCCGGGTGCGGGACCGCACCGGGTACCGCGACGGCTAGGCTCTGGCCGTGCGGTTGGTGATTGCGCGCTGCTCAGTGGACTATGTCGGCCGCCTGACGGCCCACCTGCCTATGGCGCCGCGACTGTTGATGATCAAGGCTGATGGTTCGGTGCTCGTGCACTCCGACGGCGGGTCGTACAAACCGTTGAACTGGATGTCGCCGCCGTGCCGGCTGGAGGAAGGGCCCAACCTGTGGCGAGTGGTCAACAAGGCGGGCGAGGAGCTGCGGATCACGATCGAGGAGATCCTGCACGATTTCCGTTATGACTTAGGCGTGGACCCCGGCCTGAAGAAGGACGGGGTGGAGGCGCACCTACAGCAGCTTCTCGCCGAGCGTCTGGAGGTACTCGGCGAGGGCTTGAGTCTGGTTCGGCGTGAGTACCCAACCCCGATCGGCCCGGTCGATCTGATGTGCCGGGACGCGGCCGGGGTGGCGATCGCCGCGGAGGCGGCCGAGCAGGGGGAGGAGGCCCCGGCCGGTGGCCGGGCAGTCCGTCCGCGTCACTGGGCCGTCGAGGTCAAGCGGCGCGCCACGATCGATTCCGTTGAGCAGCTCACGCGGTATGTCGAGCTCCTTAACCGGGACCCCCTGCTGGCGCCGGTGGGGGGTGTCCTCGCGGCTCAGAGCATCGCGCCTCAGGCGAGGACCCTGGCGGAGGACCGGGGTTTCCGCTGCGTGGTCGTGGACTATGACGAGCTGCGGGGCATTCCGCGCAACGAGATGACCCTGTTTTAAGGCGGCCCCAGGCACGGTGGGCCGGGGCAGCTGGCGTTACCCGCCGGGTAGCGCGTCGGCCATGCTGCCCGCCGCGTAGGCTGTGACCTGCGGTGACGCCGGTACGGCGGGCGACCGTGGCGACGACGACACAGTGGGCGGCGATGTACAAGATTCTGTTCTCGACCCTGCTCGCGCGGATGGACGCGGAGACCGCGCATCAGGTGTGTTTTGGGCTCATCCGCGCGGCGGCCGCTCTCCCCGGGGGCCGGTGGGTGCTGCGGCGTTGTCTGGCGCCCCGGGACCCCGCGTTACGGGTACGCGCGCTCGGCATGGATTTCCCCGGCCCGCTAGGGTTGGCCGCCGGGTTCGATAAGGACGCCAAGGGCCCCGCCGCCCTGGGCGCGCTGGGATTCGCCTTCGTTGAGGTGGGAACGGTGACCGCGCGCCCACAACCGGGCAATCCCCGCCCCCGCCTGTTCCGGCTCATCCCCGACCGGGCGGTGGTCAACCGGATGGGGTTCAACAATGAGGGGGCGGCGCGCGCCGCGGACCGACTCCGCCGCCTCAGCGGGCGGCGCGCGCGCCGGGAGATCATCGTCGGCGTCAATATCGGCAAGAGCAAGGTGGTGCCGGAGGCCGAGGCGGTCGCCGACTACGTGGCCAGCGCTCGGCAGCTGGCGCCGTACGCGGACTACATGGTCGTCAACGTCAGCTCCCCCAACACCCCGGGACTGCGGGACCTGCAAGCCGTGGAGCGGCTGCGGCCGCTGCTGATCGGCGTACGCCAGGCCCTGGATGAGACCAGCGGCACCCGTCGAGTGCCGCTGTTGGTGAAGATCGCTCCGGACCTGGCCGATCCCGACATCGACGCGGTGGCCGACCTGGCGCTGGAGCTCGGACTGGACGGGATCATCGCCACCAACACCACGATCTCCCGCGACGGACTCGCCACCGATCCGGACCAGGTGGCGCGGGTGGGCGCGGGCGGCCTGTCGGGCGCACCACTCAAACAACGCTCCCTGCAGGTGCTGCGTCGGCTGCGGGAGCGGGTCGGAGACCGGTTGACATTGATCGCGGTCGGAGGGATTGAGACCGCGGAGGACGCCTGGGAACGGCTGCAGGCCGGCGCCACCCTGGTGCAGGCGTACACCGGTTTTATCTACGGCGGTCCGCTGTGGCCTCGCAGAATCCACGCTGGATTGTCTGCCCGACTGCGCGCCGCCGGCCTGTCCTCGTTGGCTCAGCTCCACCAGGTGCAGCGGTAGCCGACGGTCAGGTCACCCGCGGAGTGTGGCCAGGGTCTGAGCGTCCAGCAGGTGCGCGTAGGACTCCAGATCAATATGCATCTGACACAGTGGGTCACTGGTGAGCCTGGCCAGTCGTTCGGCGAGCTCCCGTGGAGCCAACGCCAACCGCCCGGCCATCTCCAGATGGATCTCGGCCAACGCGGTGCCGGTCTCCTCTGGCCAGGCCCAGGAGTCCGGCCAGGCGTCCTCAAGGCGCGCCGTCAAGGCGGCCCAGGCACCGATCGCCTCCTCCACCACGTCCAACGACTGGCGGGTCGGGGGTCGGATCGCCAGCATACTCAACTCGTCCACAAGAGACTGTCCAACCTCGATGATGTCCTGAGGACCCCACTGGGCTGAGCCGGTGAGGCTTTGGATCTCATCGATCACTCGACGCGCCGCCGCGATCTCTGCTGCGCCTGGGGCGGCCAGCACCCGCGCCCGGGCCATGAGCGTGGCGGCAAAGTGTCGATCGACAGCGGCCTGCGTCGCCACCAGATCCACCAGCTGCCGGCGCGTCAGGCGCTCCGCGAAACCCGCGTACTCCCGCCGCCCGTACTCCCGCTGCTCCGCGCCGGGGCTGAGGGCAGGCTGCGCGGCCGGCGACGCGGACACCGAGGAGAAGACCACACCCTCCTCAAGGCCGGCCAACGCCACCGCGATGGCGTGCGGGCAGGGGCGACCGGGCCGGCACGCATCAGAGTCACACTCGCCGGTGAACACCCCGTTGACGATTCCGGCCCAGACATCCAGGACGTACCCGTTTTCCTCCACCGCACCGCTGGCGCCACCCTCGGCGGCGGTGACGTCGAAGACGCGGTCATCAGCCAGGTACTTTTCGGCGGCCTGGTACCGATCGTCACCGACAATGGCGCGGAGGGTTTCGGCATCGAATCTCACAGCCACGTGCCCATCCAACCGTAGCCGGCCAAGGAGGGCGACCGTGGGTATCCCAGTCCGGTAAAGGACTGGTCACCGGCCGTGGCGGCCGTGCATCAGCTTGATCAGTCCGCGTACCACCTGTTCCCCGAACGGGGTGCGCCGGAAGGTGAGCAACGGGACAGGGGAAGGGGCGCGCCGCCGCGCGATCGCTTTACTCCGCGCGAACTCCCGCAAGCCATCGTCACCGTGGATCCGGCCGAACCCCGAGTCTCCCACCCCGCCGAACGGCAACCGCGGCAGCGTGACAAACGACAACACCGAGTTGACCGAGACCATGCCCGTACGCATGCGTCGGGCCAGGTCCATGGCGCGGGAACGCCCGAACACCGCACCGCCCAGCCCGTAGGAGGTGTCGTTGGCGAGCCGGAGGGCCTCCTCGGCGTCGGCGACTCGGATCACCGGTAGTACCGGCCCGAACGTCTCCTCCCGCAGGACAGCCGCGTCGGCCGGCGGGTCAACCAGGACGGTGGGGTACGCCAAGGGCGGGCGTACCGCGTCCACTCCGCCCAGCACCGCTCGGGCGCCGCGCTCCACGGCGTCGGTGATGTGACGAGAGATGATCTCAAGCTGGGCCGGCATGGTGATCGGTCCGATGTCGGCGTCCGGGTCGGTGCCGACCGTCAAGGCGCTCGCCTTCTCCACGAGCTTGGCTAGAAACTGGTCGGCCACCTCTTGGACCACGTAGACCCGCTCGATACCGATGCAGGTCTGGCCGGCGTTGCTCATCCCACCCCAGACCGCGGCGTCGGCGGCCGCCTCCAGGTCCGCGTCGGAGTCGACGATCAGCGCGTCGTTGCCTCCGCACTCCAGCACCACCGGTGTGAGGGAGCGGGCGCACGTGGCCATCACCCGCTTGGCGGTGGCCGTCGAGCCGGTGAAGGCGATTTTGTCCACTCCGGACTCACACAGCGCGGCCCCGGTCTCACCCAGCCCGTGGACACACGTCAGCACGTCCCGCACGCCGACGGCCTCGGCGAAGCTGTCGACCAGCCACTGGCCGACGGCGGGGGTGTATTCACTGGGTTTGTAGACCACGGTGTTGCCGGCGGCCAGCGCGTAGGCGATCGAGCCGAGGGGCGTGAGCACCGGATAGTTCCACGGCCCGATCACGCCGATCACCCCATAGGGCTGGTACTCCAGGTGGCCGGCGTACTCAGGGGTCAACAGGTTGCCCCGCACCCGGCGCGGCCCCAGGACCCGGCGCGCGTTCCGGGCCGCCCAGGCCACATGGTCGATCGCGCAGGCGATCTCCAAGATCGCGTCACCAACCGGTTTGCCGCCCTCTTTGTGAACCAGAGCCGCCAGCTCACCCATCCGATGAGCCAGCAGACTGCCCCAACGCGACAATCGTTCCCGGCGTCCGGTGAAGCCCAGCCCACTCCACCAGGCCGCCGCTGCGCGGGCGCGCAAGACGGCGGAGGCGACGGCGTCGGAGTCGGCGACCGGGAAACGACCAACCTCTGCACCCGAGGCGGGGTTGGTCGACACCAATACGCCATCCTCGACGACCGGAACCCCGTAAGGGGGTGTGGTGGCCATGGCGACCTCACCGTTGTCGACGCTGCGCGCCGTCGGGTTGGGTTGACGACGCCCCGGTGGAGTCTAGTGAAGGACTCGACGGTAGATACGAACCGCAGGAGCGGGCACGTGTTCCCCGCGCCTTATTCCGCTATGGAATGCTCCACGCCCAGGAGGTGACACCTCGATGGTCGAGGTCGAGGAACTGGTTTCGCGGGTGTGCGCGTCGCCCAACCCCGACGGCCGTGCGCTGTATCGCCTGGTGAAGATCGGTCGGCGCGATCCCGGAGCACTCACGCCGTATCTGGCTGAGTTGGCTGAAGCCGGCATTTTCTCACCGTCGGAGCTGTACCGGGGGGCCGACGCCAACGTGCAGCGGATGCTCGTCGAGCGGGTGGAGGCCGGTGCGAGTCGCGAGGAGCTCGACCACTTGTTGCGGATGATCGCGCAGGCGGGCGGTCCGATCGCGGAGGCGGCGTTCCGGCGGTGGCGGGTGCAGGCGCCCCCGGGAGCGCACGCGCTGCGAGTACCGGTGGGGGAATACACCACCGAGGGTGGATGGACCCTCGCCTCGGAGGGGCGGCGGCGGTTGTGCTCCACCCGTGCGTTCGCGTTAGTCCCCGCCGAGCCTAAGGACACCCCCGTGGTGGGTGGGGCCGCGGCCACGAACTGCCCGCAATGCGGTAACCGGCTGTGGTTGGCGCTCAACGTCGACACCGAAGACCCGAAGGTGGACGCAGCGCTGGCACACACCGGCTGGCAGGGGCGGCTGCGGGTGGTGACCTGCTACCGGTGCGCCTGCTACGGGCACGTGTTCTGCGAGGTGACCCCGGATGGGGCCGCCCAGTGGTCCCCTCACACCCGGCGCCCGGAGTACCTGGATGACGGCGACTGGGCGATGCCCACCGGGTGGCTGGCGATCGGGGAACAGCGGGAGACCCCGTATCTGGCGGACGCCTGGGACGCCGGTGGGTCGACTCTGGGGGGATACCCGGACTGGGTCCAGGGCGCGGACTACCCCCACTGCCCTTCATGCGACGTCCCCATGGCGTTCCTGGCGTTGATCCATGGGGGCGACTTGGACAGGTGGGGCGAGGGCGCGTACTACGTGTTCCTCGACGCCCGCTGCCAACTCGCGGCGGTGACCTACCAGCAAAGCTGACGGCCTGTCGGGGATCCGGCCGTGCAGCGGCCACCCCGGCTCGCTCGGGGTCGGGGTGGCCAGCGTTTCCCTCCCCCTCACCCCCACTCGTGCTCCCGCAAGTGGCAGACTCGCCGCTACCGGACCCGGGTGATCTGGTGAGGAGGAGCCGTGGCACGAGTGTTCCGAAGCGTGGGTGTGGTCGGGCTCGGCACCATGGGGGCCGGGATCGTCGAGGTCTTCGCACGTCACGGTCTGGAGGTCGTTGCCCTGGACATGGACCGCGCCGCCTTGGAACGCGGCCACGGGGCCCTGCGGGCCTCAACCGACCGGGCGGTGAAACGGGGGCGGCTGACAGCGGCCGAACAACAGGTGTTGCTGGAACGGGTGCGGCTGTCTACCGCGTACCAGGATCTGGCCGATGTTGATCTCGTCGTGGAGGCGGTATCCGAACGGTTTGACCTCAAACAGCGAGTTTTCGTCGAACTGGACCGGGTATGCCGCACGGACGCGATCCTGGCGACCAACACCAGCTCACTGTCGGTTACCGAACTCGCCGTCGCCACCCAGCGGCCCCAGCATGTGATCGGTCTGCACTTTTTCAACCCCGCACCCGTGATGCGCCTCGTGGAGGTGGTCGACACCCCGCTGACGGCGCCCGGTGTGGTCGCCGATGTGGTCGATCTGTGCGGCCGGCTCGGGAAGGTCCCGGTCGCGGTCGGGGATCGGGCTGGCTTCGTCGCCAACGCCCTGCTGTTCGGGTACCTCAACCAGGCCGTGTCCATGTACGAGTCCGGGTACGCCTCCCGGGAGGACATCGATACCGCCATGACGGTGGCGTGCGGACTGCCGATGGGGCCACTGGCCCTGCTGGACCTGATCGGCCTGGACACCGCGTACCAGATCCTGGAGTCGCTGTACCAGCGAGGGACCCGAGACCGCCGCTACGCGCCAGCGCCGCTGCTGACTCGGATGGTGACGGCCGGGCTGTTGGGGCGGAAGACGGGGCGAGGGTTCTACGACTACAGCGCCGACTCGCGGCCGGAGCCCAGCGGCGATACCGCCCAGGGTGCGGGCTCCGACCGATCCGGTGGAGCCATCCGGGTCGCTGTCGTCGAGGACGACCGGTGGGCGCGTCTGATCGAGCAGAGCGAGGGTACGCGCGGTGAGGCACTGGTCGTGACGGCGGAACCGGCCGGCGCTGATGTGGTGATCGTGAACGACGATCAGGTGTCGGTGGCGACCGTAGCGACCACCGTCGGGGAGCGGACGGTCTTGGCCGTCACCTCCTCACGTCCGGTGGTGGAAGCAGCCGTCGCGTCCGCTAGACCATCCACTGTGGTCGGTATGCGGCTTCATGAGCCTCCGGTCGAGACTTCGGGATCCGGACGACTGGTGGAGATTGTCGGGTCTGTCCTCACTGAACAGTCCACAGTACAGATGGCGCGTCGGGTGGCGGAGCGACTGGGGGTGACGGCCGTCCACTGTGGTGACCGGGTGGGCGGCATCGTTCAGGCGCTGCTGTTCCCACACCTGAACGACGCGGTCCGCATGCTGGAGGCGGGGTACGCGACCGCTGATGACATTGATCACGCGATGACCCTTGGCTGTGGGTACCCGATCGGGCCATTGACGATGCTTGACCGTATTGGGCCGGCCGTTGTGCTGCGTGGGCTGGAGGAGCTCTACGGTGAGCTGCGGGAGCCGAGCCTGGCGCCGGCGCCGCTGCTGGCCCGTCTCGTGACCGCTGGGCGCCCGATACGTCCAGATAGTAGTGGTGCGTTTTGAAAATCTTGAACATCTCGTATTGGTGGGCGGGGTGGATGGGGACGTGGGTGTTCTCAGCCGAAACCGCCCCAGTTACTCTCGGTTCGTGAGTCCTCGCCGTAATCATCGTCGTCGCGGCGCCACCAACCGGAGGAGGGCTGAAGAAGACGAGCCGGACCGGCCACGGTGGGGTATCGCGACAACCGAAGTGTGGCCAGATGGGGAGTGGGTGGTCCGCGGTGTCACCGGCGACACGGCCCGAGTCACCGGTAAGTCCTACCGCTGCCCCGGTTGTGACCAACTGATTCGTCCAGGTATGCCCCACCTGGTGTGCTGGCCGATTGGTGAAGTGGAAGAGCGCCGCCACTGGCACACCCCCTGTTGGCGCGCGCGGACCCGTCGGGGGCCGCAGCCGCTGCGGTTCCGGGGCGCTCCCCGCTACTGACCCACAGATGCCGGTCACAGGCGTCCGCCCTCGTTGCGGTGAGGCCGCTTCGTTGAAGCGGTGTCGGCACCGGCCCGACCCGGCCTGACGGGCCATGCGGCGTGAGCATCGCGGCGGATGCGGCTGAGGACGTCAGGAGTCAGATCGCCGTCGCGGGCCTGGTCAACGGTTGTGTCAGACTGTGGGCTTGTGACCAGTGACCGAGAAGCGTCGAGCACCGGCCCGTCCCAACTTCAGCCGATTCGAGGGAACTCGATCCTGCCGGCGCGGCGGGAGGATATCGAGCTGCACACCGCCGATGGGCTGACCCTGGTTGGTGAGCTGGCTCTTCCCTTGGAGCGGGATCCCGTGGCGACGTTGGTGTGCCTGCATCCGCTGCCTACCCACGGTGGCATGATGGACAGCCATCTGTTTCGGAAGGCGGCCTGGCGGCTCCCGGCGTTGGCGGACCTGGCGGTGCTGCGCTTCAACACCCGCGGTACCTCCAGTGTGCGCGGCACCAGTGAGGGGCAGTTCGATTACGCCCGTGGTGAGCGTTTCGACGTCATCGCCGCGATCGAGTACGCGGAGTTCTCGGATCTGCCGAACATCTGGCTGCTGGGATGGTCATTCGGGACCGATCTGGTGCTGATGCACGGCTGTGACCCGGTGGTACAAGGCGCGATCCTGCTGTCGCCGCCGCTGCGGTTTGCACAGCTGGAGCACCTGCAGCAGTGGGCGCAGTCCGGCAAACCGGTCACCGCACTGATCCCCGAGTTCGACGACTACCTGCGTCCCGCACAGGCGCGGGAGCGGTTCGCGCCGCTCCCGCAGGCCGAGGTGGTGGGAATACCAGGCGCTAAGCATCTGTGGGTCGGGCACTCTGAGGTGGTCTTGGACGAGATCGTCAAGCGGGTGGCCCCAGCCTTTCACCCCTTGCCGCGACAGTGGGCGGGGCCGATGTGGCTGGGGGATTCCAGCGCCTACGCCAACCGGACGCTGGCGGCGTTCGCCGACGTGCCGGTACCGCAGCCCGGGGATCGGGAAGCCACCTGATCCGGTGGTTCGGCGGTCCGGTGTCT
This sequence comes from Actinomycetales bacterium, assembly GCA_002919305.1. Lineage (GTDB taxonomy): Bacteria > Actinomycetota > Actinomycetes > Mycobacteriales > Micromonosporaceae > RSA1. Next base: position 86,149 of record PKFB01000015.1, on the reverse strand, counting down.
CAGCGGGCGCTTGAGCGGTCGAAGACGACTCGAATGGTCTTGAGCAGGATCCACAGGTCTAGCCGCAGGGATTTGGTCTCAACGTACCGGACGTCGAGGGTGAGGGCGGTGCGGAAGTCGACGCGACTGCGCCCGCTGACCTGCCATAACCCGGTGATGCCGGGGCGAACGTCGAACCGGCGGTTGGCCTCCTGAGGGAACAGTTCGGCCTCCCAGGCCAGTACGGGGCGTGGGCCGACGAAGGAGAGCTCGCCGCGTACCACATTCCACAGTTGAGGCAGCTCATCCAGGCTGGTACGCCGCAGGAAGGCGCCGACGCGGGTGATGCGGGGATCGTGGGCGAGCTTGTAGAGGCCGGGCTCACCACCGTCGGGCGGAACCTCCTCCAGGAACTGGCGCCGCACATAGTCCCGGTGGATGCTGTCGTCGTTGTTGACGACCATGGTGCGGAACTTGATGATCTGGAAGGGCTGCCGGCGAAAGCCCAGTCTTTCCTGCCGGAACAGCACCGGGCCCGGGCTGGAGAGCTTCACAGCGATCGCGATGACCGCCATCAGCGGAAGAAGCAGCACAAGCAGAATGAGCGCGGCCATGGCCTCGATGAGCTGGCGGGCGCTATAGCGAGGGATACGGCGGAGCAGACGTCTGCTGCCGCGTTTGGTGTGGATGCGTGGGGCGGAGGCGACGCCGGTTTCAGGGTGGGGGCTCAGTTCAGCGACTGTGCTGCCTTCGACGGTCACAGATCAACCTCCTCGCGTACGAGAGGTGCTAATGGTGATTGGGGAATCGATGGCCCCCGATACGCGGCAGCGTCCGTTTTATGTAGGTCTCATGGAGACGCCACCGCTCAGCGATACCCCCGCCGAAGAGAATGAGGCGTTAACAAGAAGAGAACAAGCGGTTTCTTATTAAATCACGTTGTCGACATCTTTACAAACGTGACGCTTGACGTGTCGAAGGCGAGTGGCTTTGTAGGGAAAAGCGTGTATCTGTCGATGATCGCGGGTTACTCTGGGTAGATACAGTGTAGTCGAATTGGAAGTTTCAATGTTTTTCACGAGCTCCGATGGCATGGATGTCGGTTTATGCAAAAGAAAAGGAAGGTGACAATAGGTGCGTCGCGCCGGAAATAGAAAGTCGATGAAATCGGGGTTCGTCACGCTCTGAGAGGGGAGGAGGGGATAGACGGCTCCTGATCAAACTTATCGATCGACGTGGGAATACGCCTTCAGTGCGTTCGGTGAGCGAAAGAAGGTGATTACCGTGAGTGTTCGGATGACTACGCTGTCTTCTGGAGGAGAGAAAGTGTGAGTCGAGCAGCTCAGTGTCGGACATGCCGTGATGGAGACGGTTCGTAACCTCTCCCGGAGTTGAGGGAGAAGGCTGGGCGGTGTTGTCAAGAGCGAGTCGTCGTGTTTTTGGTGTCCTGACGGTGGGGCGGATATCGGTATTACGGACGAGGAAGGAAAATGAATCATGATGGTCAACTCCGGTGGGGCGGAGATCGGCATCGCGAAGGGTAACGATGGTTTTATTCGTGGAATAGCTGTCCGAGAACGCGAGAAGATTTGTTGAATTGCGCCAAAGAAGGATGTGCTGGTGTTTTTAATGGGTCGCCGGCGTGGTGAATCAATCTTTTTAGGGGTGCCGGGCGTTCGGGCTTACCACAGTGAGCCGGTGCCGGCAGGGCCGGCACCGGAGAGGATGTGATTTATTGCACAGCGTGCGAGCAGGAAAGATCGCGTTTGGTGTGCGATCTAGTCACGAAGAGTGATGTATGGGTGAGTGTCGATCGCGCGCAAGGATGCTCACGCGCCGAGAACGGTGGCAGGGATCGCCAGACGCTGGAGAGCGGCCGTAATCCCGGCCTGTTCGGGGGATCCCAGCGCGATCACCACATCCGGCGGCTGCTGTGACAGCTCCTCCGGCGTAACCACCGGATGGCCAGTGCCCACCAGATACTTGCCCGCCCGTCGCCGGGCAGCGTCCACGACGCGGCTGACGGCCCAGGCGCGAGGCCCCATCGCTCCCAGGAACGAACTCGCTCGAGGCGTCGCACCCCACAAAACAACATCGCGACCGGAGTCGGCCAACTTCGTCAGCGCGCGTCGCCACCGGACGATGCCGTTGCCGACGGCGGCGCGGAACCGGGCTGCCGCGTCACCCAGCGCCCGTATCCGGCTCTCGGCCACCGCCGGTGGCGTGGATGTGTGGTTGTCGGCGGGGAGCGCGGTGATCAGCAACCGCTCCCCTTCGAACCGGGTGAGAGAGGTGACGGTGAACCCGGCCGCCCGGAACAGCGTCTCCACAATGTCCGATGTGAAGTATCCGCAGTGTTCGTACGAAACTTCCCAAAAGGCGGCTCGAGTCAGGATGCGGTCGGCGTCGGGGAGCTCAACGCGTATCCGGGCCCCCGGACGGTCGGCCAGGGCGGCACGCAATCTCCGGAGGAAGGCCAACGGCTCTGGGGAGCGCTCCAATACGTGCCGCAGCGCCACGTCATTCTCCGGCGGGCCAGGGACATCCCACTGGCTGGGGAAGCCGTCAGGGCAGTCCACCAGGGCCATCCGTTCCGGGTCGTACGCGCGGTTGGCGAGATAACCGCAGTCGCTGCACAACACCAGACGGATGTCGCCGCGGGGCACCTCACGCGCGGATTCAGGATCGGCCGTCAGCAGTCCACCGCACACCGGCAGCCCGTACACCTCGTACACGAGCGCGCCCCGGCAGGAGCCGCATCCGGGGCAGGGGGTCGGATCGAGCGGTAACCGACTGCCCGGGGTGGGCGTATCCAGAGCTGGCCATGTGTGTGCACCGACAGTAGCGGTCTCGGTCACAGTGTCTCTCCTCGAAAGGTGGTTTGGGGCGGCGGTGACCGACCGCCAAGCGACTTTAAGGTGTTCCCGTGATAGTCAGGGGCGAACTGACGCATTCCTGACTGAGTTGTTCATGACAGCAGCGGCCGCCCGTCGCGCCATCGGTGACGTAAGAGACCAGCGGTGCCCGTCAAGGACGGCAGGAGACGTCAGAAGCGGCAGGAGCGAGGCGCCGGGCGCGGCGTTCCTCAACGGACCGGTAACCCCGGTGCCCGGGGCGGGGAGTTGAAATACCACGCGCTGGGCGGGTTGGCCATGATGAGCGCATGTCCGTCACGAGTATCGATGTTCCTCTGGTGTTGCTGCACGCTTTCCCGCTCTCGGCGGCCATGTGGCGACATCAGGTCAGTGGGCTGGCCGATCTGTGTCCGGTGTTTGCTGTCGATCAGCGCGGCTTCGGCACGGCCCGGGATGTGTCCCTTGAGGGTGTGACCCCGAGCCTGGACGTGGTGGCCGATGATCTCGCCGGCTATCTCGACGAGCGGGGCCTTAACCAGGTGGTGCTGGGCGGGCTGTCGATGGGTGGCTATGTCGCCATGGCGTTCCTGCGCCGGCATCCCGATCGGGTCCGGGGCCTTATCCTCGCGGACACCAAGGCCACGGCCGACACCCCCGAAGCGGCACGCGATCGGCTCCGCATCGCCGAGGCCATCGAGCGGGAGGGAGACACGGAGAGCCTGGCCGCCACCATGCTTCCTCGACTGCTCGGCGCCAGCACGCGAAACGAGCGTCCCGACGTGGTGGACTGGGTGACGACAGAGATACGCGGGGCCGCCCCAGCGGCCGTGGCCTGGGCACAGCGGGCGATGGCGGCCCGACCCGACTCCCTGGAGACGCTCGCGGCGGCCGATGTCCCCGCCCTGGTTCTGGTGGGGGAGGAGGATGAGACCACCGGTATCGGCGAGGCGCGGACCATGGTGGAGGTGCTGCCTCGGGCGGAGCTGCGCCAGATCCCCCGTGCCGGTCACCTGAGCGCGGTAGAGGCGCCAGAGGAGTTCAACGCCGCTGTCCGGGACTTCCTGACCCGGCTGCGCTGACGATCGGTGGTTGTTCACGCCACGCGGAGGCGGCGTGGCGTGCCCCGCTCACGCGCGTCCTGACCCCGCTCACCGCGTGTCCTGACGGGGATAGACGACCTCTCGGATGATCAGCTGGATCGCGGCGGTGAGGGGGATCGAGATCAGTACTCCAATCAGACCGAACAGCGCGGTACCCACCAGCACGCTCAGGATCGCGGTCAGATCGGAGACCTGGACGGCTCGGCGCATCACACGCGGATAGATCAGCCAGTTCTCCACCTGCTGGTACAGGATGAAGAACACCGCTGTCGCGATCGCCACGGGGACGGAGACCGTCAGGGCGACCAACGTGACTACCACCGCGCTCAGCGTCGCGCCGATCTGGGGGATCAGGTCAAAGAGGGCGACCAGCACGGCCAGCGCGATGGCGTAGGGGATGTCCACGATCAGCATGAAGGCCAGTGAGGTGAGGCCAGCCAGGGTCGCGATCGTCAGGGAGCCGACCATGAAACCCCCCACCTGGGCGAGGATGGCGTCACCGAGCAGGCGGGCACGTTCCCGGCGGGAGGCGGGGATCAGCCGATAGAAACCCTCCTTGACACGCTCGAAGGCGACCAGGAAGTAGATCGTCAGGATCGTGATGGTGAGGATGTTGAATAGGGTGCCGAAGACCAGGGAGATACCGCTGAGGATGTTGCTCAGCGCCCGGGCGGCGCTCCCCGCGGTGATCGTGGACTGAACCTCTTCTAAAAGATCAAACCGTTCGTTGAGGTCTTGGACCCAGCGGCTTTCCTGTAACCGTTCAACGTAGCCGGGGATGTCATGAGCGAACTGGGTCGCCTCGGTGATCAACGGGGGGATGACGGCGAACAAGCCCCCACATAGGACGATCAACGTCGTCATGATCACCGCGAGTACCGCGACTCCTCGGGGCAGCCCTAACCGCTGCAACCGGACCACGGCGGGGTTGAGCGCGATCGCGAAGAACGCGGCTACCAGGATCAAGACCAGGATGGACCAGACCGCGAGCACGGCGCGGTAACCGGTGTACGCGATCATGAATCCGAGCCCGGCCAACAAGCCGAACAGGAACGGCGAGCGGGAGAAGGGCGCTCCCGGGATCCCGTAGGAGCCGGTGGCTTGGGAATCGCCCCCCTTGGCGGCTTGAGCGGCCCTCCGGGACCCGGGAACGCTCGCGTGGGGCTCGGAGGGCCGCGGGGAGTCCGGCGATGGGCGGTGGCCAGGTGGCGGAGTCGGATCCGACCCGTCCTGGACCGGCGGGACAGCGTCGGAGGGATTCTCCGGACCCGAGGAGGCCCCGGATCCCGGTGGGCTCTGCGTCATCGTCCACCTGACCGTTCCGTGGGGTGCTGGCTCCGCAGGTACGCGGTCTGTCGTCCTGGTGACCAGGCCGCACCGGTGTGAAGGGTACGCCGGGCTGCCGGCGACCGGTTGGATCCGACGGTGAATGGGCAAGCTGCCCGGTCAGTCGTGGGATGCGCCTGCCGGAGCCTGACCGGAGGCTTGCTGCGCGAGCGCGGGCTGGGAGTCGACCTCACCGTTCGGTGAATGACCGTCGACCGACGCCTGAGCCACGGGAACCACGGTCGTCTTCTCGTCGATCGCGGAGACGCCGTCGATCTGCTGAGCCCGGACGCCCTCGACGATCTCGGCCGCTGACAGGACCATCGTGGCGTCGCCGGATGAGGACTTGGCGACCTCAGTGATCGTGGTGGGCTCTTCGTCGGCGGGCTCCTGTGTGGGGGAGACGGCGGTGGGGGTGTCCGCGGAATCGACCTCCGAAGGCGCCGCCGCAGCAGGGGCGAGGTCGTCCGGCTCGTCCTCCTCGGCGAGTTCCGCGCTGGCCAGCAGCGCCGCCGAGGTACCCGTAAGCCGGGCGATGGTCTCCCTCAGCTGGGTGAGATCCCGGCGAATCTGACGGCGCTGGGCGTCGAGGTCATTGACCTTGCGCTGCGCCTCACTGATGATCTGCTCGGCCTCGGCCCGAGCCTTCGCCACGGTGTCTTCGGCCTCCCGGCGTGACTCCTCCACCGCTTGACGAGCCCGCTCCTCGGCCTCCGCGCGTAGCTGCTCGGCGTACTGCTCCAGCCGCGCCCGCTCGTCGGCGCTCCACTTCTCGGTCTCCGTCCGGATCTGTTCGGCGTACGCGTCGGCCTCCTGGCGAACCCGCTGCGCTTCGGCCTCGGCTTCGGCGCGTACCCGTTCGGCGTACTGCTCAGCCGCCGAACGCAGGCGGTGACTTTCGGTGGTCGCCTCCTCCAGCATCCGCTTGGCCTCGATTTCGGCGGCGGTGCGGGTCTCGGCCGCCTCTTGTTCAGCGGCGGCGATGAGGGTCTTGGCGTGTTGATCGGCGTCACTGCGCAGCTGGTGGGCGTACGCGGCGGCTTCCTCACGAAGCTTGCGGCTCTCCTCCTCCGCGGTCTGCCGCAGCTGACGGGTCTCGGCGTCGGCGGTCTGCCGCAACTGATTGGCGTACTGTTCGGCCTCGCCCACGATGCGGCGCGCGGTCGCGGTCTTCTCCTCCAGCTCGGCCTCGACTGCGGCGCGTCGCCGCGCGTCGGCGGCTTCCTCCTCCTGACGCCGCGCCGCCAGCGCGGTCTCAAAGTCGGCGCGGGCCTTTTCCGCCTCGGCCCGGGCTTCGGCGAGAATGCGGTCAGCCTCGGCTTGCCGTTCGCTGACCAGGTTCTCGGCGCTGGCCCTGATCGCTTGGGCCTCCTCCTCGGCCAACGTGAGGATCTGCTCCACCCGAGCACCGAGATGCCGGTAGCTCGCGCGGTCTTCCGGTACCATTCGCCGCCGCTGTTCAGCGAGTTCGGCTTGGAGGGTTTGAACGCGAACCGCGAGTGCCTGCGCCTGGTTGAACGCGGCGTCCCGTTCAGCCATCAAGGCTTGATGCTCGGTCAAGATCTGCTCGACATAGCGATCGACCTGTTTACGGTCGTAGCCCCGTAGCTGAAGCTCGAAGTTGGGTTCCTCACTGGAGCTCGTCAACGTCGTGAACAGACCTTCGTCCCCACCGTGCGCCATGTATCAATCCTCACACGAGACGCGTCGTCACCGGCTCAGGTACCGGGTGTCACCGGCGCCACAGCGCCATCATGAACCCATCAGTAATCGGTGAACTTCTGGTCTATCAGGATGCACCGCATCGATGTGGGAAACACGCAGGCATCCGGTTGTGAAAAGCCATTAGATCCATGCTCGCATACAACATGGGCCTCCCTTCGGGTTGTGTTCCGAGGGAGGCCCATGTTGCGAGGAGATCAAATCTTACCGCGATGATGCGGTCACAGCGGACGAATCGTCCTTGTCTTTGTCGCTGTCGTCTTCCTTCTTTTCCTCCGAAGAGGACGAAGAAGCGGACGAGGACGACGAGGAAGAGGACTGGCTCGAGCCCGGCATGATGCCGGCCAGGCCACCGAGCATCTCCCGCAGCTGGCCGAGCTGAGCGGTGATCGCGTCCCGCTGGCGCTCCAGGTCCTCCACCTCCCGACGAGCGGTGGTGGTGGTGATCTCCGCTTCGGTACGGGCGTCGGACAGGAGCCGTTGTGATTCGGCGCGGGCGTCGGCGAGGGTCTTCTCCGCCAGCGCCTTGGCCTTCTCAATGGTCTCTTGCGCGGTCTGCTCGGCCTCGATGCGACGGGCCTCAGCCCGCTGCTCGATCTCCTTGGCCCGTTCCTCGGCGGCGCGAGCACGCTGCTCCGCCTCGTTGACCAGCTTCTGGGTCGCGGCGACCGCGGCGGCGTGCCGCTCGGACTCTTCCCGCTCGGCGGTTTCGCGACGCTCGGCCAGCTCTAGCGCCAGAGCCTGCAGCTCCTTGTCGCGCTTCTCCTTGGCCTCGTTGTAGATCTTGGCGGCCTCGGCCCGGCGCTCCTCGGCCTCCCGCATCGCCTTGGCGCGCAGCTGCGTGATCTCCCGCTCAGCAGTGGCACGCATGGTGGCCACCTCTCGCTCGGCGGTCGCCTTGCTCTCGGCGATCTCGTGAGCGGTGGCGGTACGCAGCTGCTTGGTCTCGCGCTCGGCGTCGGCGCGCAGCGTCTCGGCCTCCCGGCGAGCCTGCACCCGCAGCTCCGCCGCCTCGCGCTCGGCGGCGGTACGCAGGTTGCTGGCCTCGCGCTCGGCGGCGGCCTTGAGCGAAGCGGCCTCGGCGCGGGCCTTGTCGGTGATCTCTCGGGCCTCCAACCGGGCGGCGGACAGGATGCCCTCAGCCTCCCGTCGGGCTTCGGCCCGGTGCTCGTTGGCCTGTTCCTCGGCGAGCCGAAGGATGTGCTCGACCTTGGTACCCAGACCCGACAGGGTCGGGCGGGCGTTCTCCTCGAGTTGTTTGCTCTGCTCCTTGAGCTTCTGCTCTAGAGCGGCGGTGCGCTGCTCAGCCTGCCGGAGCCGGCGCTGAGCCTCGGTCATCCGGCGTTCGGCCTCGCTGCGCTCAGCTTCCTTCTGAGCGATCAGGGAATTGAGTCGCTGGATGAAGTCATCGACCTGAGCACGGTCGTAACCACGAAGAACGACGGTGAAGTCAGGTTGCGTGTTCGCTGTCTCGAAGAAAGATAGGGAGGGCTGCTGCTGCTGGGGCATTGGCACATATTCGCAGACGCCCTAGGGCGGTACGCAAGACCGGGTATCCCTCAAGGACACTCCGTCACATGGTGAACTTGAAGTTTTATGTCCCTATAGCTTCGCCTAAGATTCCATTTCGGATATTTCAGCCAGAACTGGTCGGGTGTCTCGGTAGGGATGGCGCGAAATCTTGGGACATGATCCTAAAGAGTGATCTTTAGGACGCCGGTTGTACGAGTTCGATCAACACGCCGCCGGCGTCGGCCGGGTGGACGAAATTGATGCGGGAACCACCGGTACCGCGGCGCGGCGTGTCGTAGAGCAGCCGGACGCCCCGCTGAGCCAGGGCGGCGCACGCCGCATCGATGTCGGCGACGGTGTACGCCAGCTGCTGCAACCCTGGTCCGCGGCGGTCGAGGAAGCGTCCGATCGGGGAGTCCGGACGCAACGGCGCCAGCAGCTGGATCTGGGCGCTGGCGGGCGCGTCGGCGTCGGCCGGACCGACCGCGAGCATCGCCTCGCGTACCCCCTGCTCCTCGTTCACCTCCTGGTGTACGCAGCGCAGGCCGAAGGTACGTTCGTGAAAAGCGATGGCCTCGTCCAGGTCGGCGACCGCGATACCGACGTGGTCAATCCGTAACAGCCCAATGTCGTCGATGTTCATCTCACTAGTGTGGACTCTAAGCATCTGACCTGGAGGAGGCGGGGCCATGGCGGGTTCGGTGATCGTGGGCGGCGCGCGTACCCCGATGGGGCGACTGTTGGGTGCGCTGAAGGACGTGCCGGCCACAGACCTGGGGGCGGTCGCGATTCGCGCGGCGCTGCAGCGCTCTGGAATCCGCCCGGATCAGGTGGATCAGGTCATCATGGGGCAGGTGCTCCAGGCGGGCGCCGGGCAGCTCCCGAGCCGTCAGGCGGCGGTGAAGGCGGGGATCCCGATGAACACCCCGTCGGTGACCATCAACAAGGTCTGTCTGTCGGGCCTGGCAGCGATCATCCTGGCCGATCAGCTGATCCGGGCCGGGGAGTGCGACATCGTGGTGGCCGGGGGGATGGAGTCCATGACCAACGCACCGCACCTGCTGGTCGGACAACGCGCGGGGTACAAGTACGGCGACGTGAAGCTCCTCGACCACATGGCCTATGACGGATTGACCGATGCCTATGACTGCTGCTCCATGGGGGAGATGACCGACCAGCACAGCGCGGCGCGCGGCATCGGTCGCCAGGAGCAGGACGCCTTCGCCGCACGGAGTCACCAGCGGGCCGCGGCCGCCGCGGCGGCCGGGTACTTCGACGAGGAGATCGTCCCGGTCGAGGTGCCACGCCCCAAGGGGGGACCGGTGACGGTGAGCGCCGACGAGGGGATCCGCCCGGACACCACCGTGGAGACCCTGGCGCGGCTGCGGCCGGCCTTCGCGCCCGATGGGACGATCACGGCGGGCACCTCCTCCCAGATCTCCGACGGGGCGGCGGCGGTCGTGGTGACCAGCCGGGAACGCGCAGAGGCGCTCGGGCTGCAGTGGTGGGCCGAGATCGTCACCCACGCGGGGGTGGCCGGTCCGGACAACTCGTTGCTGTCGCAGCCGGCCAACGCCATCCAGCGCGCCGTGGATCGGGCGGGGATGTCCGTTGAGGATCTTGACCTGATCGAGATCAATGAGGCGTTCGCCGCGGTGGCGTTGGCCTCCGTACGGGACCTGAAGGTCGACCTGGATCGGGTGAACGTCAATGGTGGAGCGATCGCGTTGGGACACCCGATCGGCATGTCGGGTACCCGGCTGGCGCTGCACCTGGCGCTGGAGCTGCGGCGACGGGGCGGTGGTACCGGTGCCGCGGCGCTGTGCGGCGGCGGCGGACAAGGGGACGCGCTGATCCTGCGGGTACCGGAGGCCTCCCAGCGGTGAGTAGTCGACGCACTGTGGATGTCCCCACGCTGATCGAGCGGGCCCGCGCCGGTGAGGCGCGGGCGGTGGCTCGCCTGATCACCCTGGTGGAGAACGACCACCCCGCGTTGCGGGAGATCGCCGCGGCGCTGGCCCCCCACACCGGACGTGCTCAGGTCATCGGGTTGACCGGCGCCCCCGGGGTGGGGAAGTCCACCTCGACCTCGATGCTGGTGAGCGCCCTGCGGGCCGATGGGCTGCGGGTGGGGGTCCTGGCGGTCGACCCCTCCTCCCCGTTCACCGGTGGCGCGATCTTGGGGGACCGGGTCCGCATGCAGCAACACGCCACCGATCCCGGGGTCTACATCCGGTCGATGTCATCTCGGGGGCACCTGGGAGGACTGGCCGCGGCCACCCCCCAGGCGGTCCGGGTACTGGACGCCGCGGGGTGTGACGTCATCCTGGTCGAGACCGTGGGCGTCGGGCAGGCCGAGGTGGAGGTGGCCAGCCTCGCCGACACCACTCTGGTTCTGCTCGCCCCCGGGATGGGGGATGCGATTCAGGCGGTCAAGGCTGGGATTTTGGAGGTCGCCGACATATTCGTGGTGAACAAAGCCGACCGGGACGGCGCGGATGCCACGGTGCATGATCTGCGAGCGATGCTGGCGCTCCAGACCCGAGAACCCGGCCAGTGGCGCCCTCCGGTGGTCAAGACCGTCGCTCACGCCGGCACGGGTGTCGAAGAGCTGATGGCGGCGGTACGCCGGCACCAGGACTGGCTGTCTGAGCACGGTGAGCTGACGCGGCGCCGTCGGGCGCGAGCCGCCGCCGAGATCGAAGCGATCGCGTTGGCGACCCTGCGGGCCCGCATCGGTGACCTGCGGGGAGGCGCCGTGTTGGAGGCTTTGGCGGACAAGGTGGTGGCTGGGGAACAAGATCCCTACCGCGCCGCTGACGAGCTGCTGGCCGGGCTGGAGTCGGCGGTCACGGCCTAGAGGGCTGGCCGGGGATGCCGAACCGGGGCACCGGACGGGTGGCGATGGCGCGGCTCCACACCCGTTGGAGAGCTAGGGTGCACTCGTGACGGAGCGCAAGCTGAATCTGCCGTTTGACCCGATCGAGGTGGCCGGCGATCACTGGGAGCGCCGGTTCGGTCCCAGCCGAGCGATGAAACTGGCGACCTCGATCATGAGGGTTCAGCAGATCTTGCTCGCCCGCTATGACGACCTCCTGCGCCCGTATGACCTGACCTTCGCCCGTTATGAGGCGCTGGTGCTGCTCACGTTCAGCCGGCGGGGGGAGCTGCCGATGCGGGTGATCGGCGAGCGTCTGATGGTCCATCCGACCAGCGCCACCAACATCGTGGAGCGGCTGGACCGGCAGGGCTACGTGACGCGGCGTCGCAACCCCCGTGACGGACGCGGAGTACTGGCGGCGATCACGGATGTCGGTCGGGAGGTCACCAACCGGGCCACGAAGGACCTGATGGCGGCCGGTTTTGGGCTGGACATGCTAAACGACGCCGAGACCGAGACGCTGTTTCAGACGCTGCGGCGGGTGCGAGTGGCGGCGGGGGACTTCAACCCGGAGTAACGGGGCGCGCCGCAACCGGCGCGACAACGAGCGTTGACCGCGCGTACCCCACCGGGTGAGCCGGATTGTCGCTAGGGCGCCAAAAATAGTTGGGCGTCCTAGTATCTAGCCATGGGTGGCAACGCTGACGAGATCGCGGCGGGGCGGGCACGCTGGCAGGCGCGCTACGACGCCAGCCGAGTACGTGAAGTCGACTTCACCACGTTGTCGGGCCGGCAGGTGGCGCCGGTCTACGGTCCGCCAGAGGGGATGGACTACCCCGGTTTTGAGCGGATCGGGTGGCCCGGAGAGTTTCCCTTCACCCGCGGTCTGTACCCGACTGGGTACCGGGGTCGGCCGTGGACGATCCGGCAGTTCTCCGGATTCGGCAACGCCCGTCAAACCAACGAGCGGTACCGGATGCTGCTGCGGGCCGGAGGCGGCGGCCTGTCGGTCGCGTTCGACATGCCGACCCTGATGGGGCGCGACTCCGATGACCCCCGCTCGCTAGGGGAGGTCGGACACTGCGGCGTCGCCATCGACTCGGCCGCCGACATGGAGGTGCTGTTCGACTCCATCCCGCTGGACCAGATCACCACGTCTATGACCATTTCCGGGCCGGCGATCCCGGTTTTTTGCATGTACCTGGTGGCTGCAGAACGGCAAGGCGTGGACATCTCCCGGCTGGACGGCACGCTCCAGACCGACATCTTCAAGGAGTACATCGCGCAGAAGGAGTGGCTGTTCCCGCCGCGTCCCCACCTGCGGTTGATCGGCGATCTGATGGAGTACTGCGCGCAGCACATGCCGCGTTATAAGCCGTTGAGCGTCTCCGGCTACCACATCCGGGAGGCGGGCGCCACCGCCGGTCAGGAGCTGGCCTTCACGCTCGCCGACGGCTTCGGATACGTGGAGCTGGGGCTGTCCCGTGGGTTGGACATCAACACGTTCGCGCCGGGCCTGAGCTTTTTCTTCGACGCGCACATCGACTTCTTCGAGGAGATCGCGAAGTTCCGAGCGGCGCGGCGCATCTGGGCGCGCTGGATGCGCGATGTCTACGGCGCCACCGATCCTCGCGCCCAGTGGCTACGGTTCCACACCCAGACCGCCGGGGTGTCGCTGACCGCCCAACAGCCCTACAACAACGTGGTACGCACCACGGTGGAGGCGTTGGCCGCCATCCTGGGCGGCACCAACTCCCTGCACACCAACGCCTTGGACGAAACCCTCGCGCTACCCACCGAACAGGCTGCCGAGATCGCGTTGCGAACCCAGCAGGTCCTGCTCGAGGAGACCGGGGTCGCCAACGTGATCGACCCCTTGGGGGGTTCCTGGTACGTCGAGGCGCTCACCGACGACATCGAGGCAGAGGCGGAGCGGATCTTCGCCAAGATCCGGGCGTTGGGTCGGGGAGCCTCCGAGGAGCAGGGCGATGACCACACCGCGGTGCAGGTTGGCGACATGACAGCCGGCATCCTGCGCGGGATCGAAGAGGGGTGGTTCACCGCTGAGATCGCTGACTCGGCCTTCCGGTACCAGCAGCAGCTGGAGAAAGGGGTGAAACGGATCGTCGGTGTCAACTGCTACACCGACACCGTCACCAAGGACCTGGAGATCCTACGGGTGTCCCATGAGGTAGAGCTGGAGCAAAAACGTCTGCTGGAGCAGCGCCGTCGGGAACGTGACAACCAGGCCGTTCACGCCGCGTTGTCCCGAATGGTGGAGGCGGCGCGGACCGACGCCAACCTCATCCCCGAGATCCTGGAGGCGGTCCGGGCGGAGGCGACCCTAGGGGAGATTTGTGGCGCGCTTCGCGCAGAATGGGGCGAGTACCAGGAGCCTGCCCGCTTCTGAGGATTACCGCTGCGTCGAGTGACTCAGCGGCGAGCAGAGCGTTCCAGGGACAGCAGTGCAAGTGAGCACAGTCTGCGACGACGGCTGACAGGAGGGTGCGAGACTGGGAGCATGAGCCAGCAGGACCCCCGTCTAACCTCATCGGTTTTCACCCGCGGCGCGGTGGATCTGTCCGCGCTGCGTGCTCGGACTCAGCAAGGCGCCGGCCCAGGCAGCCCGAGCGCCGGCTCCAACGGGGGCGGCGTCCCGGCGAGACCGCGCCCCGCGGCGGCGCCCACGTCAGCGTCCGCGCCGGCCGGCGGTCCGGCGCCGGGAGGCGTCGCGATTATCGATGTCACGGAAAACACCTTTCAGAGTGAGGTCATAGAGCGTTCCCGTACCACACCTGTCGTGGTCGACTTCTGGGCGGAATGGTGCGGGCCCTGCAAGCAGCTGTCACCGGTGCTGGAGAAGCTCGCCACCGAAGGGGGAGGCCGGTGGGTACTCGCGAAGGTCAACGTGGACACCAACCCACGTTTGGCCCAGGCGTTCCGGGTGCAGAGCATCCCCACCGTGTTCGCCATCATCGGTGGCCAGCCCGTGGACGCGTTCATGGGCGTACAGCCGGAGAACCAGCTGCGGCAGTGGATCGCCGCCCTGCTTAACGCCGCCGGTCAGCAGGCGCCGCCGCCCCCGGCCGACGAGCGGATCGTGGCGGCCGCCGAGGCCCTCGCCACCGGAAACCTGGACCGGGCCGAGGAGCTGTACAAGAAGGTGCTGGCGGAGAAGCCCAACGACACGGTCGCGGAGGCGGGGATCGCCCAGGTGGAGTTGCTGCGCCGAGTCGCTGGGGTCGACCCTCGTCAGGCGATCGCTACGGCGGACGCGAACCCCTCCAACATCGATGCTCAACTGACGGCGGCCGACGTCGAACTGCTGTCCGGGCTGGCCCCACGGGCGTACGAGCGGCTGATCGATCTGGTGCGCCGCACCTCCGGGGAGGACCGGGATCGGGTACGGCGCCACCTGGTGTCGCTGTTTACGATCGCGGGTCCCGATGACCCCGATGTCGCGGCTGCCCGTCGCCAGCTGGCCAACGCGCTGTACTGACATCTGTACGTACGTTTGTGCGTACGTTTCGCCCGGACAGAGTCGGCTCGAGGCCCCGGAGCAAGCATGAACGTTCGTCCGACCCGCCGACTCGCGGTTCTTGACGCCCCGTCCAACCTGGGACTGCGCCCGCCCACCCCGGGCTCGGTCCCAGGTTGCGCTAAAGGCCCCGGAGCGTTGCGGGACCACCAGCTGGTGGCCAGGCTGGCCGCTCGAGATGCGGGATACCTGGTGCCCCCGCGTTACGACCCGGGCGGCTGGCGGCCAGGAGACGGGGTGTGTCAGGCCGTAGAGATCGCTGAGTACACCGTCAAACTCGCCAACCGCATCGGCGAGATCATCGCCATGGGGGAGCTGCCCCTGGTCCTGGGCGGCGACTGTTCGCTGATGCTGGGCTCGGCGCTGGCTCTGCGGCGGCTCCGGCAACGGGACCACCGTCGCTACGGAATGATCTACATCGACGGGCACTCCGACTTCCGGCACCCCGGGAACGCCGAATACATCGGCGCCGCCGCCGGAGAAGGGTTGGCACTGGCCACCGGGCGGGGACAGAGTGACCTGACCAATATCGAAGGGCTACGTCCGTACCTGCGGGAAGAGGATGTGGTGGTACTGGGGATCCGGGACCACGACGAGTACCGCATGGATCTCCGGACGGCCGGGATCGTCTACCGGACGGTGCCGCTGCTGCGCTCAGAAGGGCCGGGACGCAGCGCGGCATGGGCCTTGGAGCAGCTCGGGGAGGTGGCCGGGTTCTGGGTCCACGTGGACGTGGACGTGCTCGATCCCGCAGCGATGCCAGCGGTGGACGCCCCGGATCCGGGCGGCATCGCATTCGTCGAGCTGGAGCACCTGATCGCTGAGCTGGTGAGCCAGCCGGAATGCCTCGGTATGGAGGTCACCGTCTTTGACCCTGACTATGACCCGGACGGCCGGTACGCCAAGGAGATAGCCGACACGCTCGTCAATGGCCTGCGGCCGATCTGGGAGAACGTCGTACACGCCCCAGTGTCGTCGGCGCCGACGCAGTCCACACCGACCGAGACCGAGCCACCGCCTCCGGTGCCGGCCGGTCCACCGGCGCCGCCGGTCCCTCCGCTGACCCTCACCCCAGGATGGGAAGTCGCCATCGCGTCGGCGTCATCCGGTGGAGCGGAACCTGCAGGGCCGGAGGGAGCGGACACCGCGCCAGAGAACACCGAGACGCAGGAGCCGCGCGGGCAGGAGTCGGGGCACGCGGATGAGGGCACCGTCTCCTCATCCGCTGAGTCCACCCCGTAACGACCGTCCCCGCGCCGGCTCCGCCCTCACCGCTGTACCACCGGGCGTCAGGCGGGCCCCTGGGGTACGCGGGTACGCCCGGATCAGGCGGCGAGGCCGCGCAGGAAGCGCTCGGCGATCGGGACCGCGGTCTGTGAGCCGGACCCGCCATCGAGCACCAGGACCGCGAAGGCCAAGTCGCCCTGCCAGCCGACGAACCAGGCATGGCTGGCGGGAGGGTTGTGGTCGCCGTACTCGGCGGAGCCGGTCTTGCCGTAGACCGGCTCCCCGGGCACGTCAGCTAACGCGGTGGCGGTGCCGGAGATGACGACCTGACGCATCATCGACCGGAGCGCCTCAAGTGAGGAACGGGGCAGCTCAGAGTTCGGTGACGTGGACGGGGGCATCGGGTCCAGCAACAGCCGAGGTTGCTGCCACCGGCCGCCGGCCACCGCGGCGACCGCGCTGGCCATGGCGATCGGGCTCACCGTCACCTCTCCTTGGCCGAACGTCGCGGCCGCCGCGCTCACAGGGTCAGAGGCGACCGGCACGCTGCCGGTGAACACGTCAACCCCGAGTTGCCACGGCACCCCGATCCCCAGCCCAGCCGCGGTCTGGGTGAGCGTGCCGCGATCGAGGCGGGAAGCCAACTCCACGAACGTGGTGTTACAGGACTGCGCAAAGGCCTCGGAGAACGGCACCTGTCCCAGCGCGAAGTCGTCATGGTTGGAGAACCGGAAGCCGTCCACCGTCCGGTAGCGGGGACAGGGCACGGTGTCCTCGGGACGCAGACCGTCCTCCAACAGAGCGAGCGCGGTCACCATCTTGAAGGTCGAACCCGGCGCCACCGTCGCCTCCAACGCCAGATTGGGGCCGTCCCCGTCGGGGCCGTTAGCGACCGCCAGCACCGCGCCGTCGGAGATCCGCAGCGCGACCAGCGCCGTCTGGCGGGACTCGCCAGCCAGGGCGGCGTCGGCCGCGAGCTGAACCGACTGATCCAGGGACACCTGTAGCGGAATGCCAGCCTGGGGTTCGGTGCGCATCAACTGCCGTGGCGGTTGCCCGGTGCGGACCACCTCGATGGTGACCCCGGGGGTCCCGGCCAGCCGCTCGTCATACTGCTCCTGCAGGCCGGACAACCCGGCGAGGTCACCGGGCCGGTACCGGTCGGGATCCCGTTCGAGCACCTCGGCGGTGACCGGACCGACCGTCCCCAGCAGCGCACGGGCGAACTGGCGGGTCGGCGCCAGCGGCAGGGTGTCTTCCCGGAAAACCGTGCCGGGGAGAGCCTGCAGCTGGTCCCGAATCGGGTCGTACTGCTCGCGGCGGAGCGTCATCACCTCGACGAACGCGTCGGGTTGTGCCTGGATGATCCGTTCGGGAAGATCTGTGGTGTCGATGTTCAGAATCCGCGCGAGTTCGGCGGAGAGGTGAGCCGGATCGGTGACCCGTTGCGGCTCGACCCCGATGTGGACCACTGGGCGGGGTTCCACGATCGGATCACCGGAGCCGTCCAGGATCGGGGCGCGCGGGGCCTGTTCCCACCGCACGGTGAGGCGATCACCCCGCTTCAGATCGGGGTGGATGATTCGGGCGGACCAGTCCACCAGCCACGTGTCTTGGCGCTGGACCAGTCGCACGGTGGTGCGGTAGGACCACGTGGCTTGATCGGTGAGGGTCCAGGCGACGTCGACGGTCGCTGTCGCCTCCCCGTCCTCTTCGGTGATTTTGTCGGCCGTCAGTTCAGGGGAGTACGCGCCGAGATCCCCGATCAGGTTCCGGTACTCCGTCGCGATCCGCTCCCCGGAGCCATCGGTGTACCGGCTGTCGGCCAACGTGCCAGCCTGCCAGTTGTCCAGAAAGTCGTCGAGCACGTCGTCAGGGCCAGGCTTATCGGATGAGCAGCCGGTCAACGCCGCCAACGACGCCATCATGGTCACCAAGGCCAGCATCCGGCGTACCCACATTGGTGGCCCCCTGTCCAGTCCCCGAATCTGTCCAGTACCGGCTCCACCATTGCACAGGGCCCTGAGAGCCCACAGATCTGCTGGCCGGCGAGTGAGGTCGAGGCGGACTAGGCTGAGCAGAGGAGGGCTGAGCAGAGGAGAAAGAAGCCGTGGCCTGGGGTCCGAATGACCCGGAAGGCTGGCCCCTGGCGTGTCGCCGAGCCACCCGGCTGTGAAGCAGGTCCGCGGGCGCATAGTGTTCCTCGACGGACCCACAAAGGTGTGGGCGAGGGGAGTAACACGGATGGCACACAGCAGTGCAGATCACGCTCAGGGCGAGGAGAACGACCAAAACGATGTCGATCCCATCAGTGAATTGACCGAACTGCCAAACGCCCGGGATCGGCTCGCCGCCGAGGCACGCGCGCGAGCGAGCGATGACCCGGACCTGGTGGCCTTGATAGACCGCTACTGGCGGTTGGTCCCCGATGAGGATCTGATCGGCCGGACTGGCGAGGACCTTTATCACGCCACGGTGTCCCATCTACGCCTCGCCGAGCAGCGGCTCTCCGGCGAAGTGAAACTCACGGTAAGCCCGAACGCCGACGGACACACGGTCATCGAGATCATCACGGATGACCTGCCCTTCCTGGTGGACTCAGTGACGGCGGCTCTGACCACGCGGGGTCTGCAGATCAGCATGCTGGTGCACCCGCAGATGGTGGTGCGTCGGGAGGTGCTGGGCCGCCTCGTCCAGATTCGGCCCGAGATCGAGCCTGACGACGCCGGCCCCGACGATCTGGTGGAGAGCTGGATTCACATCGAGACAGATCGCATCCGCAACCCTCAGCAACTGGAGGAGCTGCGCAACGCGATCTACAGCGTGCTCACCGACGTACGCGAGGTCGTCGAGGACTGGCAGAAGATGCGGCATCGCGCTTTGGCGCTCGCAGATGAACTGAGCTCTCCCGCCACCGCGGCGAGTCTGCCGGTGCCCGACAAGGACATCACCGACGCGGTCGAGCTGCTGCGATGGCTGGCGGCGGACAACTTCACCTTCCTGGGCTACCGCGAGTACCGGGTGGTGACGCGCGACGACGGTGAGCAGGTGCTCCAGGCGGTGATGGGGACCGGCCTGGGCATTCTGCGTCAGGACCAGCGGGCACCTCGGGTGCTGTCGTCGATGGCGCCGGAGGCCTACGCCAAGGCCTTCGAGAAGCGGCTGATGATCATCACCAAGGCCAACTCCCGCGCCACCGTGTACCGACCCTCCTATCTGGACTACATCGGGTTCAAGGTCTTCGACGCCGACGGCAACGTGGTGGGGGAACGGCGTTTCCTGGGTCTGTTCGCCTCCGCCGCGTACCTGCATTCGGTCCGGCGTCTCCCGGTGGTGCGACGCAAGGTGGCCGAGGTGCTGGACCGCTCCGGGCTGTCCCCGCGGAGCCACTCCGGCAGAGACCTGATCGAGATTCTGGAGACCTACCCCCGCGACGAGCTGTTCCAGATCAGCACCGACGAGCTGTTCCACACCGTGATGGGGGTGCTGCGGCTGGCGGGGCGGCGTCAGCTGCGGTTGTTCCTCCGCACCGACGCGTACGGGCGTTTCATTTCGTGTCTGGTCTATCTGCCGCGTGACCGGTTCACCACCCGCAACCGCCTGGCGATCCAGCGCATCCTCCTGGAGTGCCTCAACGGGATCGGGGTCGACTACACCACGCGGGTCAGCGAGAACCCATTGGCGCGGGTCCACTTCATCGTGCGTATTGACCCCGCCAACCCGCCGCGCCACATCGACAGCGCCGCCATCGAACGGGAGCTGGTCGAGGCGACCCGGCAGTGGGAGGACGACTTCCTGGTCACGCTGGAACACCGGCTTGGCGAGGCGCAGGCCCGGACGCTGTACGCTCGGTACGTCGAGGCCTACCCCCAGACCTACAAGGACGAGCACACCGCGTACGAGGCGGTGCAGGACATCGCCAAGCTGGAGCTGCTGGAAGAGCCCGGTCAGCTGGCCATCCACCTCTACCGGCGCCGCAAAGACCCCGACGATCTGCATTTGAAGGTTTTCCGGCACGGCGAACCCATGATGTTGTCGGCGGTCCTGCCGGTACTGCACTCCCTGGGGGTCCAGGTCACCGACGAACGCCCCTATGAGGTGCACCGCGAGGACGGCGTCATCTACCTGTACGACTTCAGAATCCGGCCTCCGAAGAACAGCCTGGACATCTCCCAAGTACGGGCCAAGGTGGAGAACGCCTTCTCGGCCGTCTGGCGGGGCGAGTCGGAGGTGGATGAGTTCAACGAGCTAGTGCTACGTGCCGGCCTGACCTGGCGGCAGGTGGTGGTGCTGCGCGCCTACGCCAAGTACCTGCGCCAGGCCGGAACCCCCTACAGCCAGGACTACATGGAGACCGCGTTCTCCACCCATCCGCAGATCGCCGCCACATTGGTGGAGCTGTTCGAGGCGCGGTTCGATCCGCAGCTCACCGGTGATCGACAGGAGCGAGTGGATGAGCTGATCGCCGCCGTGGAGAGCCAGCTGGACCAGGTCGCCAGCCTGGACCAGGACCGGATCATGCGCAGCTTC
Organism: Actinomycetales bacterium; assembly: GCA_002919305.1. Lineage (GTDB taxonomy): Bacteria > Actinomycetota > Actinomycetes > Mycobacteriales > Micromonosporaceae > RSA1. The sequence goes on along the minus strand of PKFB01000015.1, from coordinate 65,479 downwards.
CTGCGGCTGATCCAGGCCACGCTGCGGACGAGCTTCTTCCAGCGGGGCGCCGACGGTCGTCCGAAGTCCTATGTGGCCTTCAAACTCGATCCCCGTCTGATCCCTGACCTGCCGGCGCCGCGGCCGCGTTATGAGATCTTCGTGTACTCGCCTCGGTTCGAGGGGGTACACCTCCGTTTCGGGCCGGTGGCGCGTGGCGGCCTGCGGTGGTCGGACCGCCGCGAGGACTTCCGCACCGAGATCCTGGGCCTGGTCAAGGCTCAGATGGTGAAGAACGCCGTCATCGTTCCGGTGGGCGCCAAGGGTGGCTTTGTGCTCAAGCGGTCGTTCAGCGACCGGGAGGCCCTGCAGGCCGAGGCGGTCGACTGCTACCGGATGTTCATCTCGGCCCTGCTGGACGTCACCGACAACATCGACACCACCACGGGGCGGGTGATCCCTCCCGCGGATGTGGTCCGGTGGGACAGCGACGACCCGTACCTGGTGGTGGCGGCCGACAAAGGAACGGCCACGTTCTCCGATCTGGCCAACGAGGTGGCCCAGTCGTACGGATTCTGGCTCGGGGACGCCTTCGCCTCCGGTGGTTCGGCCGGCTACGACCACAAGAAGATGGGCATCACCGCGCGGGGTGCCTGGGAGTCGGTCAAGGAGCACTTCCGGGAGCTGGGGCATGACGTCCAGACGACCGACTTCACCGTGGTCGGTATCGGCGACATGTCCGGCGATGTCTTCGGGAACGGGATGCTGTGCTCCCGCCACATCCGCCTGGTGGCCGCTTTCGACCACCGGCACATCTTCATCGACCCCGACCCGGATCCAGAGGTGTCGTACGCCGAGCGGCAACGCCTGTTCCACCTGCCCCGCTCCAGCTGGGCCGACTACAACCCAGCGTTGATCAGCCCGGGCGGTGGCGTGTGGCCCCGGACCGCGAAATTGATCCCGATCTCTTCGCAGGCGCGTACTGTGCTCGGCCTGGAGCCGTCCGTCACCGAGTTGTCGCCCCCGGAGTTGATCAAGGCGATTCTGCGGGCCCCCGTCGACCTGTTGTGGAACGGCGGGATCGGGACCTACGTCAAGGCCACGGACGAGTCGCACGCCGATGTAGGCGACAAGGCCAATGACGCGGTCCGGGTCAACGGGCGGCAGTTGCGGTGCCGGGTGGTCGGTGAGGGCGGCAACCTCGGCTTCACACAGCGCGGCCGGATCGAGTACGCGCTGGCGGGAGGCCGGATCAACACCGACTTCATCGACAACTCGGCCGGCGTGGACTGCTCCGACCACGAGGTCAACATCAAGATCCTGCTCAGCCGCGCCATGGCCACTGGGGACCTGGATCCCGACCAGCGCAATGAGCTGCTCGCCGAGATGACCGACGAGGTCGCCGCCCTGGTGCTGCGGACCAACTATGAGCAGGCGACCGCGCTGGCCAACTCCCGGGCCCAGGCGGCAGCGCTGCTGCCGGTGCACCGGCGCCTGATCACCGATCTGGAGCGCAGCGGCCGGATCGACCGGGAATTGGAGGCGCTGCCTACCGAGGAAGAGCTGGATGAGCGCGCCGATGTCGGGCTGACCTCGCCCGAGTTTGCGGTGCTGATCGCCCACGTCAAGATCACTCTGGAGGACGAGGTCATCGCCTCCGGGCTCCCGGATGAGGAGTGGACCCGCGGCCTGTTGGAGGAGTACTTCCCCACTCCGCTGCGGGAGCGGTACGCGGATCTGATGGCCGAGCACCCGCTGCGCCGCGAGATCGTCACCACACAACTGGTCAACGAAGTGGTCAACCGGTGCGGTATCACGTTCGTCTACCGCGCGGTGGAGGAGACCGGCGCCGACCCCACCGATGTGCTGCGGGCGTACATGGTGGTGCGTGAGGTGTTCGGCCTGACCGACCTGTGGCGGGCGGTCGAGGCGCTGGATAACCAGATCCCCGCCGCGGCTCAGACCACCGTGCGTCTGGAGGTGCGGCGGCTGGTGGACCGCGCCGTGCGGTGGTTGGTCCAGAACCGGCGTACCCCCTTGGACGTGGAGGCTGAGATCACCCGCTTCCGGCCTGGGGTGGCCAAGTTGCTACCCGAGCTTGGAAGCCTATTCCAGGGGCGGGAGCGCGAGGCGCTGCGCCGCCACACCGCGGGACTGGTCGCGGTCGGCGTACCGGAGGAGCTCGCCGACTGGACCACCCGCCTGATGTACGGGTTCGGCTTGCTGGACATCGTGCGAGTGGCGCACTCCACCGCCCGGGACGTCGTCGAGGTGGCCGGGGTGTACTACGTGCTGTCGGCCCGGTTCCGGGTGGACGATCTTTTGGAGAGCGTCGCGGCCTTGCCTCGTGAGGACCGGTGGCAGACCCTGGCGCGGATGGCGCTGCGCTATGACCTGTACGCAGCGCTCGCGGCGCTCACCAGCGAAGTGCTGGCGGAGACGCCGCCCGACGAGTCCGCCGAGTCCCGAGTGGACCGGTGGGAGCAGCAGAACGCCTCCAGCATCACGCGGGTGCGTAACGCCATCGGAGAGTTCGAGGACTCCCGGGCGGATCTGGCGGCGTTGTCGGTGCTGCTGCGGCAGATCCGCACCCTGGTGCAGTCCTCTGTGGCGTCCTGAGCGGTTAAGCGCCTGAGCGCCCACCGGTCGCAAGCCCATCGGCTGGTCGTGACAGCTCCTCGGCGGCACCGTCTCACCCGGAGGTGCCGGGTTGTCCTTAGCGGTGCCGCCGAGAACGGTCCGGTTTGGCCGGTCGCAGCCAGAGAGTGCCGAGTGGAGGCAGGTGGAGGGTGGCGCTGCACGGTTCGCCGTGCATCGGCTCCTCCACGGCCTCCACGGCGCCGTAGTTCCCCCACCCGGAGCCGCCGTAGGCCTCGGCGTCGGTGTTGAGGATCTCCTCCCACCGGCCCGCCCAGGGCAGACCCAACCGGTAGTTCTCGTGTGGAATGCCGGCGAAGTTTGCCACGCACGCCAGGACCGAACCGTCCGACCCCCAGCGCAGGAAGGAGAAGACGTTCCCGGTGGCGTCGTTGGCGTCGATCCATCGGAAGCCGTCCGGGGTGGTGTCCTGGCTCCACAGCGCGGGAGATTCCCGGTAGATCCGGTTCAGATCGCGGACGAGCTGCTGCACGGCCGCCCGGTCCGGCTCCTGCAGCGCCGACCATTCCAGGCCATGTTGTTCGCTCCATTCGGAGGGCTGGGCGAACTCGCACCCGGAGAACAGCAGCTGCTTGCCGGGGTGCGCCCACATGTACGCCAGCAGCGCCCGCAGGTTAGCCAGCTTCTGCCAGTGGTCCCCGGGCATCTTGCCGTACAGCGACCCCTTGAGGTGAACCACCTCGTCGTGGCTGATCGGCAGGATGAAGTTCTCGCTCCAGGCGTACATCATCGAGAACGTCATCTGATGGTGGTGGTACTGCCGATAGATGGGGTCCTTGGAGACGTAGGTCAGGGTGTCGTGCATCCAGCCCATGTTCCACTTAAAGCCGAAGCCCAGACCGCCAAGGTGAGTCGGCCTGGTGACCCCTGGCCAGGCGGTGGATTCCTCGGCGATGGTGATGACGCCTGGGTTGTATCGGTAGACGGTGGCGTTCATCTCCTGCAGGAATGAGATGGCGTCCAGGTTCTCCCGGCCGCCGTAGACGTTGGGAACCCACTCGCCGGGTTTGCGGGAGTAGTCCAGGTAGAGCATGGAGGCGACAGCGTCGACCCGTAGCCCGTCGACGTGGAATTCCTCGCACCAGTACAGGGCGTTGGCGACGAGGAAATTGCGAACCTCACGCCGGCCGTAGTCGAACACGTAGGTGCCCCAGTCGGGGTGTTCGCTGCGGCGTGGATCTGCGTTCTCATAGCAGGGGGTGCCGTCGAAACGGGCCAGGGCCCAGTCGTCCCGGGGGAAGTGGGCCGGCACCCAGTCCAGGATCACGCCGATGCCCGCCTGGTGCAGCCGGTCGATCAGGTACCGCAGGTCATCGGGCTCCCCGTAGCGCGCGGTGGGCGCGTAATAGCTAGTGACCTGATAGCCCCATGAGCCCCCGAAGGGGTGCTCGGCGATCGGGAGCAGCTCGACGTGCGTAAAACCCAAGTCCGTGACGTAGGCGACCAGCTCATCGGCGAGCTGACGGTAGGTCAGGCCCGGCCGCCACGAGCCGAGGTGCACCTCGTAGATCGACATGGGGCTCTTGTGCCACTGGGTCCGCGCCCGCTGCCGCATCCACTCCTCATCCCCCCACTGATAGCGGGATTGGTAGATGCGGGAGGCGGTACGCGGGGGTACCTCGGTGGCTTGGGCGAGCGGATCGGCCCGCTCATGCCACGTACCGTCCGGGCCCAGAATGCGGTATTTGTAGCAGGCTCCGGGGCCGGCCTCGGGAACGAAGATCTCCCAGATCCCGGAGGACCCCATAGAGCGCATGGGCCATCCGTCATACGGGCCCCAGCCGATGAAGTCGCCGATCACCCGGACCCCGCGGGCGTTGGGAGCCCACACGGCGAACGAGGTACCCGCCACCGGCCCCTGAGGGGTCTGGTAGGTCCGCAGGTGAGCCCCGAGGACCTGCCACAGCTTTTCGTGTCGGCCCTCGGAGATCAGGTGTAGGTCCATCTCGCCGAGGGTGGGCAGCCACCGGTAGGGATCGTCGACCACCCGGGTGCCGAAGCCGTCGGTGATCTCAAGCCGGTAGTCATTCGGTGAGCCGGGTACCTCGACCTCGAACACGCCCACATCGTGGATCCGTCGCATCGGGTACCGCGTGGAGTCCGGGTACAGGACGGTGACCGACTCCGCGCCTCGGCGTAGGGCTCGAATCACGGTGCCGTCGCCGGTGGGATGTGCGCCAAGGATCGCGTGGGGGTCGTGATGCGCACCGGATATGAGGCGCTCCAGCTCGTCACGGCTGACGGTCGTGGCTGGCACCGTGGGCTCCCTTCATCAACCGGATCATCAACCGGGATGCTGCGCTCAGCATCGCTCAAAGCCGGGCCACGGGGTATGGCGACAGGCTTTACTGCGCTGACTTTTCCTAAACAGCGCAACGAAACACAAGGTAGATCGCACCACAGCGTGGCGCTGGACGCTCATCGACGCGCCTGAGAGGCGCATCTGAGAGACGTATCTGAGAGACGCGCCTGAGTAGGCGCCGGGACAGCAGCGGCGGCGTGCGGGTGCCGGGGATTGGGCGCCGGTGTAGGCGGTGGCGTCTCGGTTCGAGAGGAGCGTCGCTAGAGCTTAACCGGGTAACCATGCAAGCTGCGTGTCCGCTATGTGACAGTCGCTATGTGCTATATTCCGAATGCCGTTAGACGAAAGCTCTGTGCCAATGTGACAGGTGGCAAATTGTCTATTGACTTCTGCTACCTGTCGGGATGAGTATCGAAGTACCTGCTAAACGCTCGATCAGTCACTCATGTGACGGTGAGCGCCGCCGGTCGCGGTGACCCCGCGCGGCGGAGCCGACGCCCTACTCCCTGGCTTCTGGCAGCGGTGCTGGGAGGCCACGTCCCGTCGAACCACCGGCCGTGGGAGGTTTGCGATGCCCGCGACGAGTTCCACGACGAACTGTCCACGCTGCGCTCAGGTGGCCGAGGTGGAACAGCACGCCTCGTGTGTCCACTGCGGATACCGGGGGCCGGTAACCACCGCCCCGCAGGCCGCGCCCATGTCGCTGGCTCCGTCTGTGACGAGTGAGCGGGAAGGTCGATCCGAGTCGGGCGTGCTGCGCGACATCCCGCAGTATCTGGACGAGCGGATCATGGCGGTGCGGCACTGGATCGCCGCCGCTATCGCGCTCATCGCCTGGAGCGCCGCCGAGGCTCTCATCGTCGCCCTACCGCTGGTGGTCATCCTCCCCTTCGTGGTCAGGCCGGTGGCGCGGGCCATGGTGCCGGCGACCGCCCAGACCGACGAGGCCATTGACCGGACTCTTCAGGCCCGTGAGGCGGTGTGTCGGACCCTGCTCGCCGCGGCTTTCACGCTTCTGGCGGCGGTCGGGGTACTGCTGACGGCCCTGGCCTGGCCGGTCCGGAGCCTCGGGGTTGTGCTGCTGGTGGCGGCGGTCGGCAGTGAGATCTATGACCTGGTACGCCAGGCGTGGACCGATCCGCCGACGGATTGAGACACGCCATGAACAACGACACGCCGTGAATGACGGCCCAAAGCTGGACCACACCAGAGCCGGGTCCGTGAGCGGTGGCCGGTGAGTGAGGGGCTCACCGGCCACCGCCTTTGTCATGCGCGGCGGCGGTGGGGCCGGCCCTCACGATCGTGGGTGTGGCGGCGCGGTGAGCAGGGAAAAGGCAGGGCAGAAAAGGACAGGGAAAAGGGGCGTGACCGGTCGCCTGCCGGGACAGACCGATCCCATCCAGAACCCGAACCTGTCCGGTGCTAAGGTTTTCGACAGCCACCTTGCAGACGTAGAACCGGCAGTTTGCAGAGTTCCTCAATGCATTGTTGATAACTGCTAGATATCTGTTCGATATGTCGCCGTAAGGTGGTGTGTGGGCGTCGCCTCGATCAGGCGAAGGGCATGGTGTCCACGACTGGTCGGAACACAAGGCATAGGGCGGAGGGGAGAAAGTGACCACCGCTACCGGACAGGGACCGTCGATCCGGCGTCGACGGCTCCGGTCGGAGCTGCGGCAGCGGCGGGAAGCGGCCGAGATGACTCAGGAACAAGTCGCCGAGGCCATGGACTGGTCGTTGTCCAAACTGATCCGGATTGAGTCTGGTGCGGTGGGAATCTCCACCAACGACTTGAAAGCGTTGCTGAACCTGTACGGGGTCAAGGACCGCCATCAGATCGACGCGATGGTCGAGCTGGCCAAGGCGTCCCGGCAACGCATGTGGTGGAGCGCCTACAAGGACGCGGTGTCACCGCAGCTGATCTCCTACATCGGCTACGAGGCCGAGGCGGTGGTGATGCGGCAGTTCCACTTCGCGCTGATGCCGGGACTGCTGCAGACCGAGGCGTACGCGCGGACCGTCATCTTCGACAGCGTGCCCGGTGAGCTGACAGGGGAGGCGCGCCGCCGCGCCGAGCGGCAGCTGGAGGTCCGGATGCGGCGCGGGCAGGAGGTCCTCAACCGGGACGACCCGCCTGAGCTGTACCTGGTCCTGGACGAGGCGGCCATTCGGCGGCAGGTGGGGGGTCCCGCGGTGATGCGCGAGCAGTTGAACTACCTCGCCACGCTGGCGAACCGACCCACCATCGAGTTGCGCATCCTGCCGTTTGAGCGGGGCGCGCACCCAGGGGTGAACGGTGCCTTCACGATTCTGGAGTTCGCCGACCCGGCCGTGGGGGATGTGCTGTACCTGGACGCCATGGCCGAGTCGATGATTAAGGAAGCGCCCAGCAACCTGGACTATTACCACCGCGTCTTCCAGAAGCTTCAACAGTTGGCGCTGGACCCCGCCGATTCCTTGGCGTTGGTGGAGAGGGTGAAGGACGAGCTGGCCTGATTCACCGTCGGCAATTCATCGATACCCTACGGCTCCGGCTCGGGGCGGTCCGCCGGAGTGGGCGACTCATAGCCTTAAGTCAATTTCTCCGGGTACAGTCAGACCACGACCCGATCCTCCCACATATGGCCATATGACACATGGGAGTGCTCGCAGCGTGGCGACGCACAGCGCTTCACGTATCCGGCGGTGCTCCGGCTTAACCCGCAGCTCCCAGGGGCGCCGATCCTGAATCTTCCTCGCAGGAGCGCTGTTCGCGGTCGGTCGTGAGGTGACCCCGAGAGGAGCCATGATGGCGGAACCGGATTTGCCCCCGACGGTGTGGCGCAAAAGTACGCGGTCGCCCGACGGAGACGGCAACTGCGTCGAGGTCGCGGTGAGCTCCGAACGGGTCTTCTTACGCGACTCCAAGGACCAGGACGGGCCGATGCTCGTGATCAATGCTGAGGACTGGGCCACGTTCCTGGCCGCGGTGAAGGCCGGCACACTCGATCTGCCTACGCCGCCGCGGCCCCATGATCCGTCCTGCTCAGCACGCTGACTCGCCGGGTGAGGGTGGGCTGGCGCGGAACAACGCGGAACAACAGGAAATCAGGTGAGCTGCTGGGTGAGACGCGCGATTGAGCGGAGCGGGATCTCCACCCAGGCCGGCCGGTGCTGACGTTCGTAGACGGCCTCGTAGACCGCCTTGTCCAACTCATAGGCCCGCAGAAGAGTGCGCTGTTCGGCCGGGTTGAAGTCGGAGACCGCCGCGTACCCCGAGCAGAACGCCGCCCGGTTACGCTCGGTCCACTCCAACGCGCGGTACTCCCGCTGGTGGTCGGAGTCACCGGTGAGGAGCAGGTGCTGGGCGGCGTAGTCGAACGACCGCAGCATCCCCGCCACGTCCCGCAGGACCGAGTCCGGCCGAAGCCGCTCAGAAAGCGGCTTGGCCGGCTCTCCCTCAAAGTCGATCAACAGCCAGCCGGTGGGGGTCCGCAGCACCTGGCCGAGGTGCAAATCGCCGTGGACGCGCTGCACCGGCACCGGTGGGGTCAGGTCATGGATCGCCTCGAAGGCGGTCCGCACCGCGGGCGCGTATTGCGCCAGAGCCGGCACCACCGCGATGGCGGCGTCGAGCCGGCTGGACATCGCGCCGCTGAGCGCCACAAGGCCGTCGCTGTTCAGGCTGGAGGTGCCCAGCGCGGTGGCGAGGTCACCATGGACGGCCGCCACCGCCTCCCCCAACCGGTACGCCTCGGCGGCGAAGTCCCCACCCACCTCGTGGGCGCGCAGGTCCTGTTCGGCGATCAGGTCCCGCACGCTGGCGGTGGCCATGGACCAGCCATCGGCGGAGTTCACCGCGTACGCGCTGAGCATGGCGTAGGTGACCTGCTCACCCGCGTACCCGCCCTCAATGCTGCCCAGTAGGCCGGGGACGTAGGGGCACCCGACCCGGCGCAGGGCGCGGCACAGCTCCAGGTCCGGGTTGGTCCCCAGAACCAGCCGCCGGAAAACCTTCAGGATGGCGGCGTCGTCGTAGATCACGCTGGTGTTGGTCTGTTCCGTGTCGACGACCCGGCTGGAGGTGACCTTCGGGATCGACATCCCCGGCTCGGTGGCGAACTGGACTCCGTTGCGGGTCTCCCCGCTGGCCATCAGAGGCAGCAGCGAGGAGGCCAGTTCGTCGTCCCACAATCCGTCGAAGGCGATCAGCCAGTGGCCGTCCTCCTGGACGTCCGCGATCCTGACGTGCTGCAACCGCTCTGGAAGGATCCGCCGGTACCCCACGAAGAGCTGGTAAAGCTGTACCTCTCCGTTGTCGGCGAAGGACACCGCCTGGATGGTGTGCTCCAGGCGCACCGGATCCTCGTCCTCCCGGTGGTGGAGGACCGCCACCGAGACCGGCTCCACCCGCGCGATCGGGCGGTCTTTGGCCGCGAACCACCGCTGTGTCGGTAGCCAGGTGGCGAGGGCGTCGGTGAGTTGGAAGACGAGGGCCCGGTTGTCGTCGCTGGCGCCTACGCTCATTGCGCGTCCTCCCGCGGGCTGAGTTGGAACCAGTAGAAGCCGTGGCCGGGCAGAGTCAGCAGATAAGGAAGCTCACCGATGGGAGGGAAGGGCACCCGGCCGGTCAATTCCACGGGAACATACCCCTCCCACTGGCGGAGATTGAGTTCGATCGGTTGCGGGAAACGCGACAGGTTGTTAACGCACAGCACGATGTCAGGCTTATCGCCGTCCGGTGGGTTGTATTCCCGGATGTAGGACAGCACACAGGGATTGGAGCCGCCCAGATCGTGGAAGGAACCCAAGGCGAAGGCGAGATGGCGTTTCCGAATCTCGATCATGCGCCGGGTCCAGTGCAGGAGGGAGGTCGAGTTGTTCAACTGCGCCTCCACGTTGACCGCCTGGTACCCGTAGATGGGGTCCATAATGACCGGCAGATACAACCGGCCGGGGTTGGCCTGGGAGAAACCAGCGTTGCGGTCGGGCGTCCATTGCATGGGGGTACGCACGCCGTCTCGGTCACCCAGCCAAATGTTATCCCCCATGCCGATCTCGTCCCCGTAATAAAGCACCGGGGAACCAGGGAGGGACAACAGCAGCGCCGTGAACAGTTCCAATTGGTTGCGGTCGTTCTCCAGCAGCGGGGCCAGCCGGCGCCGGATCCCGATGTTGGCGCGCATACGAGGATCTTTCGCGTACTCCGCGTACATGTAGTCGCGCTCTTCGTCGGTGACCATCTCCAACGTGAGCTCGTCGTGATTACGCAGGAAGATCCCCCATTGGCTGCTGGACGGGATCTCGGGTGTCTGTGCCAGGATCTCCGAGATCGGGAAGCGGGATTCTCGGCGTACCGCCATGAAAATCCGCGGCATCAGCGGGAAGTGGAAGGCCATGTGGCACTCGTCGCCGCCGACCGAGGGGTCCCCGAAGTACTGAACCACGTCGCTGGGCCACTGGTTGGCCTCGGCGAGTAGGACCCGGCCAGGGTACTCGTCGTCGACGATCTTGCGGATGCGGCGGAGGAAGCTGTGGGTCTCCGGAAGGTTCTCGCAGTTGGTGCCTTCGCGTTCGAACAGGTAAGGGACAGCGTCAAGCCGGAAACCGTCGATCCCTAGATCCAGCCAGAACCGGATCACCCCCAGCATCTCCTCCTGCACCGCAGGGTTGTCGTAGTTCAGGTCCGGCTGGTGGCTGAAGAATCGGTGCCAATAAAACTGGCGCCGCACCGGGTCGAAGGTCCAGTTGGACTCTTCAGTATCCACGAAAATGATGCGTGCATCGGGATAACCGGTGTCGGTGTCCCGCCACACGTAATAGTCCCCGTACGGCCCGTCGGGGTCCCGGCGTGATTCTTGAAACCAGGGGTGCTGGTCAGACGTATGGTTCATCACCAGATCGGTGATGACCCGAATGCCGCGGCGGTGAGCGGCGTCCAACAGCGCCACGAAGTCGTCGATGTCCCCGAATTCGGGAAGAATCCGGTAGAAGTCACTGATGTCATAGCCGCCATCCCGCAGTGGGGAATCGTAGAAAGGCGGCAGCCACAGGCAGTCAACGCCGAGCCATTCCAGATAATCCAGTTTCTCGATCAAGCCCCGCAGATCGCCGCAGCCGTCAGCGTTGGAGTCGTAGAAGGCGCGGACGAGAACCTCATAGAAGACTGCTCGCTTGAACCATAGCGGCTCCACCGGCATGGCGTACGCGTGACGGTACTCGGCTGCCTTTGGGTGCGTCACCAGACCCTCATCGGTGACATGGCTGCCCTCAATGGGCTTTTTCCGGGGAGGGTTCTTGTGCCCTGACTCCACGATTTCACCTCACACGTTGCACCGGTGGACACCCTGCCGGAGCCAGTGGTCGGCGTACCACGGGCACACCAGGGCCCACATCTGTTGCTATTGCCGGTGAGGGGCAGACGCCGAGTGTCCGCATCCTACGTGAGGGGATGAATCGTGAAGATGTGGGCGGGCTCATAGTGGGGATCGAGCCGGACGGCGTTGTGCTGCCCCCATTCATACGTCGCGCCAGTGAGCTCGTCACGAACGAGGAACCGCTCGTGCCAGTCGAAACCCAACGCCGGCATGTCCAGGCTGGTGTTGCCCCAGTGCACGTTGTGTGGGTCGAGCAGACACACCACGAGCACGGCGTTCCCGGTTCGGTCGTCCCGCTTGGACCAACACAACATCGCGTCGTTGTCGATCCAGTGGAAGCGGAGATTACGCATCCGGTGGAGCGCTGGGTTGGCGCGTCGGATTTCGTTGAGCCGGGTGATGAAGGGAGCCAAGGTCCGATGCTCGGCGGCTGCGCGTGCCCAGTCCCGGGGGCGCAGCTGATATTTCTCGCTGTCGAGATATTCCTCCGTACCCGGCCGGGCCACGTGCTCATAGAGCTCATAACCGGAGTACATGCCCCAATTGGAGGAGAGCATGCTCGCCAGCACCGCTCGGATCTTGAACATCGGCGGTCCGCCGTGCTGCAAGGTGGCATGGAGGATGTCAGGGGTGTTGACCCAGAAGTTGGGCCGGAGGAAGTCCAGGCAGTCGACCAGCTCCGTACAGTAGTCGGTCAGCTCGGCCTTGGTGGTCCGCCACGTGAAGTAGGTGTACGACTGGGTGAAGCCGATCTTGGCCAGCCCTTTGAGCATGGCGGGCCGGGTGAACGCCTCAGACAGGAACAGCACATCGGGGTGCTTGGATTTGATGTCCCAGATCAACCGGTGCCAGAAGGACACCGGTTTGGTGTGGGGGTTGTCCACCCGGAAGATCTGGATCCCCTGCTGAATCCAGTAGGTGACGATCCGCCGTACCTCGGCGTAGATCCCCTCGGGGTCGTTGTCGAAGTTCAGCGGATAGATGTCCTGATATTTCTTGGGGGGATTCTCGGCGTACGCGATGCTGCCGTCGGCGCGGGTGGTGAACCACTCCGGGTGCTCCTTCACCCAGGGGTGGTCGGGGGCGCACTGCAGCGCCAGGTCCATCGCGACCTCGAGCCCGAGCTGACGGGCCCGGTTCACAAACTCGCGGAAGTCCTCCAGCGTGCCCAGCTGCGGATGGATCGCGTCGTGTCCCCCCTCATCGGAGCCGATGGCCCAGGGGGAGCCCACGTCGTACGGGCCCGCGACCAGAGAATTGTTGGGCCCCTTCCGGTTGATCTTGCCGATCGGGTGGATGGGGGGCAGGTAGACGACGTCGAACCCCATGGCCGCGATGGCGGGCAGGCGTTCGGCGGCGGTGAGGAACGTGCCGTGCACCGGCGGGCCGACGGCCTCACTGCCGGGTTCAGGCACCACCGCGCCTTCTGAGCGGGGGAAGAACTCGTACCAGGCGCTGAACAGCGCGCGTTCGCGATCCACCCAGATGCTGTAGGTGGCCGAGCGGGTCACCAGATCCCGGACAGGGTGTTGCCACATGACATCGGCCAACTCGAGCGCGGGCGCAACCCGATGAGCCAAGTCGAGGCTGTCGTCGCGCAACGCCGTCGCGGCGGCGAACAGGCGGGCACGGCGCTCTCGATCCTGGGCTCGGATCGCCGCCAAAGCGGCGCGTACGAGTATCCGGGCCCCCTCCTCCAGGTCGTTGTAGAGATCCTCGGCCTCCTGACCCGCCTCGATCTTCTTCTCGATCGCGTCTTTCCAGGTCAGGTAGGGATCGCTCCAGGCCTCGATGGTGAAGGTCCAGCGCCCAACGGCGTCGGGGACGATCTCGGCCCGCCACCGGTCGGTACCCGGAGCGACCAACGACATCCGGGTGAAGGGCCTGCGCTTTCGGTCGGGGCCCCGCCAGACGACGTTGCATCCGACGGCTTCATGCCCCTCTCGATAGACTGTGGCCGTAATAGGGACTTGCTCGCTGACGACGGCCTTGGCGGGGTAACGTCCGCACGCGACCACCGGCGAGATGTCTTCAATCGGGATGCGTCCGCTCATCGGTGTTCACGGTAGTGGGCCGTGGCCTGATGCGCAGCGTGCCGCGCAGATCAACTTCCGCGTTCATCAGGTCGCCTCACAAGGTTCATCAGCCCGTCGGCCCACCACGTCACCTCATCAGGACAAGATCACCCCGTGGCCAGGAGGGCCTCAGCCGCCGCTCGCGCGTTCGCCTGCGCCGCTCCGTAGGTCGTCACGTAGGCGCGCAGCCCGGTCGGGCGCCACGCCGTCGGCCACCCCATCTCCACCAGCACCACCGTGGGATGGTGGACGGTCAGACGCTCCACCAGGGAACGAGCCCAGGGATACCGCCGGATGTCGCGTGCGACCACCACGATCTCCTGGCCCGCCGCCCGGGTCGCGAGGTCGGTCGCGAAACCATCGGGGTCGACAACGTGGTCGGGGCCTACCCGCAGTACCTGCTGGGTGGCGCCAGCGGCGCGCAGATGGGCGGCCAGCCCCCACGGCACCTCGCCGGCGGCGATGGTGGCGGGGGACTCCAACTGCACGATGAATGGGCTGCGCAGCGGCGGCAGATCCCCCTCCATCCGCAGCGCCCGCCGGGCGGCCTCCAGTCCGAGGGAGGCGCCGGAGGCATCGCGGGCGCCCGCGGTGTCGGAAGGGCGGGGGATACCTCCCAGCGACGCGTTCCGGGCGACCGCCTCCTCCAGTCGGGCCACCTCCAGCCGGCCCTGCCGTAGCGCCGCGACGATCGCCGTGACCACCGACTCCACCAAAGCGGCGTCCACCCGCGCGCCCAAGCACAGCAGATCCGCCCCCGCCGCCAGGGCGCGTACCGCCGCCTCGGCGATTCCCAGGCTGGCGCTGGCGCCTTTCATCTCGAGGGCATCGGTGATCACTACACCGGTGAAGCCCAGTTCCTGGCGGAGCAGGGTGGTCAGCGCCGCCGGGCTGAGGGTGGCGGGGTCATCGCCGGTCAGGACGGGGACCCGGATGTGCGCGCTCATGATGGCGCGGGTGCCGGCGGCGATGGCGGCTTTAAACGGTGGCAGCTCTCGCTCCCAGAGCACCTGCGGGGGCACGTCCACGACCGGCAGTTCGAGGTGGGAGTCGACCACGGTGGCGCCGTGCCCCGGGAAGTGTTTGGCGCAGGCCGCCACCCCTGCCTCCTGCAGGCCGGTCACGGCCGCCGCGGTGTGCGCGGCTACCCGGGCGGGGTCAACCCCGAAGGAGCGCGTACCGATGATTGGGTTTTCGTCGGCGACGTTGACGTCCACGGTTGGGGCGAGGTTGAGGTTGATGCCCAGCTCCGCCAACTCGGTGCCGATGGCGCGATAGACAGCGCGGGTCAAATCAGGATCGTCCGCCGCGCCCAAGGCCGCGTTGCCGGGATACGGGCTGCCCTGGGCGTGGGCGAGCCGGGTGACGTCACCGCCCTCCTCATCAATCCCGATCACCACGTCCGCCCGGTGTTCCCGGAGCGATTCGACCAGGCGACCGAGTTGCGGAGGATCGACGACGTTATATCCGAACAGCACGTAGCCGGCTAGCCCGTCGCGGAGCAGATCGCAGGCCCAGGTCGGTGGGGTGGGGCCGGTGAACGACGCGAGCAGGGTTCCCAGCGCGAGTTCACGCAGTGCGCCATCCGGCGGGTTGGTCACGCTTCCTCCACAGTCAGGTCAGGGTCATCGGTTGAGCACCCCGGGGACAAGCCGGCTCCGTCCGTGACGGCGCGGCCCGACACCCGATGAGCGGCACATCGCGATCGAAGCGCCATGCGTCAGGACGGTCGCCGCTCGGGCTCACAGCATCAGGGCGTGGATGGGGTGGGACAGGATGGGAAAGGGGGTGAACGGGAGGGGAAGGGCGTCACCGGATGACCGGCGCTTTTAGTCCCTTACCCCGCGTTCCACTGCGCCTTCGGGGACCGCGGTGATCGTAAGCTAGTGCCTCGGGAGAAGATAATAGTAAACCTTCCTTAAGACTAGCTGTTCGCGCAGAACAGACCGGCCGTGGCGATCACGGTTCGGGACGGAGCCGGAGGGTCGGATGACTCGACGCAGACCCGGGACACCCACTTTGCTGCGCGCCCTGAACGATCGCGCGGCCTTGGAGTTGCTGCTCAATCACGGACCGCTCACCCGGGCCCAGTTGGGAGAGATGACGGGCCTGTCCAAGGTCACCGCCTCCCAGTTGGTGGAGCGGCTGGAGGCGCGCGGTTTGGTGGAACGGGTCGGCGTCCAGGTCGGGGGGCGAGGCCCCAACGCCCAGATGTACGCGGCGGTGCCCTCGGCGGCGTACGTGGTCGGGCTCGATGTGGGGCCGCATGGGGTGACCGCGGCCACCGCCGACATCACCGGGGCCGCCGGCGAGCGGGTCCAGGTGGCCATGCGGGGATCGACCGATCCGGGCGCCGCGGTGCGGCAGGCGGTGACCGCGGCCTGCGAGGCGGCCAACATATCCGTCGACGGGGTACGCCAGGTGGTGCTCGGCACGCCCGGGGTCGTGGACCCCACCACCGGTGAGATGTCTTTCTCCTGGGAGCTGCCCCGTTGGGACCGTGGGGTACTGGCGCGCCTGCGGGAAGAGTTCTCGGCCCAGGTGGTGATCGAAAACGACGTGAACCTGGCGGCCATCGCGGAGTCCCGGGACGGCGCCGCCGTCGGGGTTGAGGACTTCGTGTTGGTGTGGGTAGGGCGTGGGCTGGGGCTGGCGGTGCTACTGGGAGGCAGGCTGCACCGCGGCGCCACCGGTGGGGCCGGCGAGATCGGGTATTTACCGGTCCCCGGGGCCACGGTGCCGCACGACGTCTCCCGCCGCTCCAAGCCCTCCTTCGCCCGACTGGCCGGTGGGGATGCGGTGCGGTCGCTGCTGCGCCGGCACGGCTTCCGGGCTGACTCGGCGGCGCAGGCGGTGGCCGACGCGGTGGCGGCGGGGGAGAAGGGCGCGGCGGCTCTGGACGAGTTGGCCCAGCGGCTCGCGCTCGGTGTGGCGGCGGTGTGTGTGGTGCTCGACCCCGCTCTGGTGGTGCTCGCAGGCGACATTGGACAGGCCGGCGGTCAGCAGCTGGCCGACCGGGTGGCCACCGAGGTCGCCACGATCGCGCCGGTGGCGCCGCGGGTGGTCCCTACGCAGGTACCGGACGCCCCGGTGCTGCGGGGAGCCTTGTTGACGGCGGTGGACAGGGCGCGTGAAGAAATTTTCGAGTCAACGGCAGATTAAGGGCGGATTTGGTGAAACTTTCAGTAAGAAGGTGCCGATCTGCCGGGTAGTCCGTGGCGTCGCGGGTAAGGTGTGCTGTTCGTGAGAGCGCTTCGTCGGTTTACCGTCCGTGCCGCCCTGCCGCCCCAGCTCGCTCCCCTGGGTGAGCTCGTGATGAACCTGCGCTGGTCCTGGCATCCGTCCACATTGGATCTTTTTGCGAGTATAGATCCGGGATTGTGGGAGCGGGTAGGCCACGATCCGGTGCGTCTGCTCGGAGAGGTCTCCGCCGACCGGCTCAATGAGCTCGCTGCTGACAGCGGGTTCCGGGCTCGTCTGGCCGCCGCGCATGAGGACCTGTCCCGTTATCTGTCCGAGCCGCGGTGGTACCAGAGCCTCGGCGACCATATGCCGCGTAACATCGCCTACTTCTCTCCGGAGTTCGGCCTTACCGAGGTGCTGCCGCAGTACTCCGGCGGCCTGGGGATCCTGGCCGGTGACCACCTGAAGACCGCCAGCGACCTGGGGGTCCCGATCGTGGGGGTGGGGCTGCTGTACCGTTCGGGCTACTTCACCCAGAGCCTGACGCCGGACGGATGGCAGCAGGAACACTACCCCTCGATCGATCCGCACGGTCTGCCCTTGACCCTGCTGCGGGATAAGGACGGCACCCCGGTGCAGGTGGCGGTGTCGCTCCCAGAGGGACGCACTCTCAGGGCTCAGATTTGGCAGGCCCAGGTCGGGCGGGTCCGGCTGTTGCTGCTCGACAGTGACATCGAGGAGAACGCGCCGGGGGAGCGTGGAGTCACCGACCGGCTGTACGGGGGCGGGGTGGAGCACCGACTGCTCCAGGAGATCTTGCTGGGCGTCGGAGGGGTCCGGGCGCTGCGGGCCTGGTGTGCCCTGACCGGCGAGCCGGAGCCGGAGGTCTACCACACCAACGAGGGACACGCCGGCTTCATGGGCCTGGAGCGGATCCGGGAGTTGATGGAGACGGAGGGCCTGGACTTTGACGCCGCTCATCAAGCGGTCCGCGCCGGGACGGTGTTCACCACCCACACCCCGGTACCGGCTGGTATCGACCGTTTCCCGCGAGAGCTCATCGCCCGAGTCTTCGCCGACGGCGCGGTATGTCCTGGGGTGCCGGTAGATCGGATCCTGGATCTGGGCGCCGAACACGACCCCAACGTGTTCAACATGGCGCACATGGGGCTGCGGTTGGCGCAGCGCTGCAACGGGGTGTCCCGGTTGCATGAGGCCGTCAGCCGGGAGATGTTCGCCTCCCTGTGGCCCGGATTCGATCTTGACGAGATCCCGATCACCTCGGTCACCAACGGGGTCCATGCCGCTACCTGGCTGTCACGCAGCGGGCATGAACTGATCACCCGCGAAGGGATCGACACCGCCGCGTACGGCGGGGACCCGGGCTTTGACATCGTGAACGAGCTCAGCGACGCCGAGATCTGGCGGATCCGCCGGCAGATGCGGGCGGAGCTGGTCGCCGAGGCGCGGCGTCGACTGCGCGCTTCGCACCTGGCGCGAGGCGCCACCGAAGCCGAACTGGGGTGGATCGATGAAGCGCTGGACCCCGACATCCTCACCATCGGCTTCGCACGCCGGGTCCCCAGTTACAAGCGTCTGACGCTGATGCTGCGGGACCGCGAGCGGCTCAAGCGGCTGCTGCTCAACCCCCGGCAGCCCATCCAGATCATCATCGCGGGGAAGGCGCACCCGGCCGATGACGGGGGCAAGAAGCTGATCCAGGAGATGGTGTGGTTCACCGATGACCCCGCGGTGCGGCACCGGATCGTGTTCCTGCCCGACTACGACATGGGGTTGGCCCGGCACCTCGTCGCGGGCAGTGACGTCTGGCTGAACAATCCGCTGCGCCCCCTGGAGGCGTGCGGTACCTCCGGCATGAAGGCCGCGCTCAACGGCGGACTGAACCTGTCCATCCGGGACGGCTGGTGGGACGAGATGTACGACGGCCGCAACGGCTGGTCGATCCCCACCGCCCGAGGGGTGCTTGACCCCAACCGACGGGATGATCTGGAGGCGGCCGCGCTCTACGACTTGATCGAGACTCAGGTCGCGCCACTGTTTTACGACCGCGACGAGCAGGGCATCCCGGCGCGCTGGGTGGCGATGGTGCGGCACACGTTGACCTCGCTGGGGCCGCAGGTACTGGCCTCCCGGATGGTCCGGGAGTACGTCGAGCGGCTGTACCAGCCGGCCAGCGAATCCTCGCGCCGGATGCGGGAGGAGGGGTACGCGGGCGCCCGCGCGCTGGCGGCGTTCCGCTCCCGGGCGCGACGCGCCTGGAGCGACATTCGGGTGGTGCACGTGGAGTCTTCCGGAGCCGGAGATACCCCGCAGCTGGGAGCGCGACTGCACCTGCGCGCCGAAGTGGTGCTCGGGGAGCTGTCGGTGAAGGAGGTCGAGGTCCAGGCCTGTTCGGGTCGGGTGGACGGCACCGACGACACGTTGATCGACGTGGCGGTACAGCCGATGGAGTACGTCGGGGACAGCGACGGGGTCTACCACTACGAGGCGGATATCCCGCTGACGCGCGCCGGCTCCTTCGGCTACACGGTCCGGGTGGTGCCGCGGCACGAGTTGCTGACCAGCCCTGCCGAGCTCGGACTGGTCACCTACGCCTGAGCCGCTCCTCCCTGGTCCACCCGGGGCAGTGGGATATTCCTGACCGGTGGGGCGACGCGTACCCATTCTGCTTCCGATCCACATTCGCACATGGGTACGCGTCTTGGCTCAGCGGGGGACACAGCGGAAGATGAGGGTGTGATCTCCCTGCCGGACGGACCTGACCCGTACCCGGCCTACCAGGCCCTGCGCCAGGCCGGTCCTGTGCACCGGGTGGAGATGCCCGACGGTGTGCCCGTGTGGCTGGTCACCCGCTACCGGGATGTCCGGGCGGCGCTGGCCAACCCGGCCCTCAGCAATGATCCTCGGTACGCGACCGCGGCCTTCGGAGCCGGGGAGGACGCCGGCGACGGGCGATGGCGGCCGGAGAATCTGCACAACATGCTGCGGACCGACCCGCCGCGGCACACCCGGCTGCGTCGCCTCACCGCATCCGCCTTCACCGCTCGCCGCGTGCAGCGGCTGCGTCCCCGGATCATCCAGGTGACCGACGCGCTGCTGGAGAAGATGGCGTGCGTCACCGGACCGGTGGACCTGATCGCCGGCTTGGCATTCCCGTTACCGATCACCGTAATTTGTGAGCTGCTGGGGATCCCGGAGCAGGACCGAGATCAGATGCGGGAGTGGACCGGTGCGGTCCTGGCGTACCGGGTGGATGAGGCGACCGTGGCCAACGCCGCGCGGGCCCGCGAGATGATCCATCAGTATCTGACCGACCTCATCGCGCAGCGCCGCCGACAGCCCGCCGACGATGTGGTCAGTGAACTCATCGCGGCCCGGGATCAGCACGGTGGATTGACCGAGATAGAGCTGTTGTCCACGGTGAGTCTGCTGCTCACCGCCGGTCATGAGACCACGGTGAATCTCATCGGCAACGGGATGTTGGCGCTGCTGCGTCACCCGCAGGTGCTCGATGCGGTGCGGGCCGATCCGGGCCTGGTGGCGCCCATGGTGGAGGAGATGCTGCGCTATGACAGCCCGATCGTGCCGGGCATCATGAAGTTCGTCGCGGCCGACACCACGATCGCCGGGGCGCCGATCCCCAAGGGGGACATCGTGTTGTTGGCCGTGGGGTCGGCCAACCGGGATCCCGAGGTCTTCCCGCGGCCGGAGGAGCTGATACCTGACCGGTCCCCTAATCCTCATCTGAGCTTCGGGCACGGCACGCACTTTTGTATCGGCGCGGCCCTGGCGCGTATGGAGACAGAGATCGCACTCAGTGGGTTGCTGCGGCGTTTTCAGGACATCCAGCTGGCGGTGCCGTGGGAGCAGTTGACGTGGCGCCCCAGTTTCATCCGGGGATTGACAGAGCTCCCGGTGCACCTGGTCAGCTGATGTCCATGTCGCGAGTCTGACAACCTGCCGGCCCGGGTCGGGAATCGGAACGGAGCGTCTGTTGGGGTTGACGCTGATCAATAAGTGATCATGCGTCCACTTTGGTCTCATTGGTTATGGGGCACGTCAGATCTGAGGCTACGCACAGTGAGTCATTGATTATGATGCGTATTTGTCGTCAGGTCGTTCCTGCGGTTCCCGTCACCGGTGAGGTATTGCGCGATGAGAAGAGTGGGATCAGTGTCGACCCGCGTCGCCGAACTGTCCGATGAGGACATCTGGCCGCCTCGGGCTCGGACGGGACGTGGTGAGCGCCGGCGGGAGGGGGCCGAGGCGATTCGGATCCTTCTCGCCGAGGATATGGGACTGGTACGCGGTGCGCTGGTGGCTCTGCTGTCGTACGAGGACGACATTGAAGTAGTCAGTGAGCTGGCCAGGGGCGATCAGATCGTCGCGGCCGCTTTGGAGCACCGGCCCGATGTGGCGGTCATCGACATCGATCTACCGGGGATGGATGGCATCGAGGCGGCCCGTCTGTTACGTCGCGAGTTACCTCAATGTCGAACCCTGATTCTGACCGCGTTGGGGGCGCCGGGGACTCTGCGGCGTGCCCTCGATGCCTCTGTCGCGGGTTTTGTGGTCAAAGACGCACCTCCCGCCCAGCTCGCCGACAGCATTCGGCGCGTCGCCCGCGGTGAGCGGGTGATCGATCCTGAACTGGCGGTGGCTGCTTTGGACGCCGCCCCTAATCCCTTCACCAACCGGGAGTTGGACGTGCTGCGCTTGGCGGCGGAGGGAGCCCCGGTGGGCGAGATCGCCGAGCGGCTGTCACTGGCCCGGGGCACGGTCCGTAATTATCTGTCCACCATTATCTGCAAAACCGGCGGTCGGACCCGTATCGAGGCGGTCCGGATCGCCCAAAACGCCGGTTGGATCTGACATTCCCGAATATTGGGGGTATTGGATTTCTGATAGAGAAACAGTGGCGATTGGTGGCGTCATCGGCGGTCGGACGCAGTGGCGGGATAGATTCCGGAATCTGGAATACGGTCCCCTTGCGTGAGGGATAGCGCCGTACCGCTGGGCAGCTCTGACTGATTGATCAGGCCATGTTT
This sequence comes from Actinomycetales bacterium, assembly GCA_002919305.1. Classification (GTDB taxonomy): domain Bacteria; phylum Actinomycetota; class Actinomycetes; order Mycobacteriales; family Micromonosporaceae; genus RSA1. Next base: position 43,857 of record PKFB01000015.1, on the reverse strand, counting down.
ATCAGCTCATGGTGCGGACATCGATCCAAGTCAGGAATCGATGAGCAGGCACGATCGTGACCACACGATCGTGCGGCACGCGCTGCTCAGGCGCCGGCAGCGTATCCGGTATGGCGGTGTAGGGCATGCCACGGGCGCGTCGACGCACCCCGCTGGGCGTCAGTGACAGGCGCTGTGATGCGGGGCGCGGGGCACGGCGCGCCCGCCCGAACCGCGGCGGATCGGGCGGGACGGGGCGCTGACCCGACCGCCACCTCACCGCCTCCGCGCCCCTCGCCGGAGCGGAATCCGCTGCTCCAGCCGGGCAGTCAGGGCAGGGGAGCCGGGGCCGCGCCGGGAGAGACTGGGTTCCAGTGGTTGACCAGGTCCCGGTAGGACGGGCAGGTGGCGACCAGATCGTGGTGTGTACCCACGGCCGTCGAGGCGCCGTCGAGCACCAGGATCCGGTCGGCCCGGCGCGCCGAACTGATCCGGTGTGCGATCACGATCAGTGTGCCGGGGCGTCGGGCGAACGCCTCCTCGACTCGTGCTTCGGCGACCGGGTCCAGGTGGCAGGTCGCCTCATCGAGAATCACCACCGGCGCGGGCGACAGATAACAGCGCGCCAGCGCGATCAGCTGCCGTTCCCCGGGGGAGAGCGTGGCGCGGAGCGTACTGTTCAACTCCACGTGGCGGCCACCCAGCCGGCGCTCCAGGTCCCACAGCCCAAGGGCCTCCACGGCGGCGTCCACCATGGCCTTGGGAGCGTCCGGACGCAGGTAGGTCAGGTTGGCGGCGAGGGAGCCGGCGAACAGGTACGCCTCCTGAGGGATGAGGACCCGCCACCGGGCCCGTTCCGCCGCTGACAGCGCCGTGACCGCCACATCGCCGAGGGTGACCGTGCCCCGGGTGGGGGTGAGTAGACCAGCCAGCAGCCCGGCCAGCGTGGATTTCCCGATGCCGCTGGGGCCGACGATCACCAGGTGCTCTCCTTCGGGGATCACCAAGTCCAGATCGTCGAGGATCGGGGCGGCGTGGGGGCCGTAGGCGAAGGTCAACCCGTGGGTGACCACTTGAAAACCACGGGGTAGCGGGGCCTGTCGCCTGGGGCGGGGAGCAGGGGCGTCATGGAGCGCCCAGGGCACGGACGAGGTCTCCAGCAGCCGGGACAGGGTGACAACCAGCCGCACCCCGCTGGCCCCCACGCCGTGAATCAACGCGTTCAATGCGGGCATCAGGCCGTGGAGCAGATAGGTGACGGAGCCCACGATGACCCCGGCGGTCACCCCCTGCCGCGTGAGCCACTCGGCCGACACCACCAGCAGCGCCACAGGCACCCAACCCCCCAGGGCCAGGGAGGCGGTCCGCAGGGCGGTGCTGTACGCCAGACGGCGGGTGGCGGTGGCTTGGTCGGTCACCCGTTGGCCCACCCGGTCCTGGACGCTCCATTCGGCGCCACACGCCACCACGTCCCGCAGGCCCTCCGCGAGCTCGGCGGTCGCCGCGGCGACGTGTTCGTCGGCTACCACCAAGGCGCGGTGCCGGCGGGCCAGGGCGGGCAGTCCGGCCCCGAATAAGGCCAGCCCGGCCAGCAGGGGCGGCGTCACCAGGAGCGCGATGACCGGCGCGAGGCTGACCAGGCCCACGAGGGCGCTGGTGGCGGTGAACAGGAACGACCGCACCACCATCACCAGACCGGCAAACGTGTCCCGCACGGTCTCCACCTGGTGGGTGAGGCGGGCGACGGCGGCGGTGTCGGCATGGTACGGCGGGTGCGTCGCCCGCCGGATCGCCCCGGTCACCACGCGCCGGATCAGGTCGTCCCGGAACGGTTCGACGATGCTGGCCAGCGTCGGATATAAAGCCCGGGTGGCCACGGCCCCCGCCACCACGGCCAGGGCGAGCAGGCCCAGCCACAGCAGGCCCAGATCAAGCCGCCCCGCCAGGAAGCCGGTGTCCAGGGCACGCGCCACCGCCAGACCGGACACCAGAGCGGGGAGCGCCTCCACCACCGACCAGGCGGCCAACTGGACCAGACGACGGGGGTGACGACGCAGAGCAGCGATCAGGACGGCGGCTGGCCGCTCGGGGGGCCGTAACCCCCCATCCGAGGTTGTCGAGCTCCTAAGCATCGCAGGTTGCTTCACTCATGGAACACCGCCCGATAGTCGGGGTCATGCCACAGCTGATGGTGTGGGGCTAGGGCCCGGACCTTCCCGTCCTGCAACCACGCCACCAGGTCGGCGCGGGCGGCGGTGCTGGCGCGGTGCGCGATCACCAGGCGAGTCTGAGACGGGGTCCGGGTATGTCCGGTCAACACGGCGGCCACCCGGCTCTCGGTGGCGGTGTCCAGGCTTGAGGTCGCGTCGTCGAGGATCAGCAGCCGTCCAGGATGCGCGAAGGCCCGGGCCAGGCCGACACGTTGCCGCTCCCCGCCGGACATCGGGGCCGCTGACAGCGGAGTGGCGTACCCGGCTGGCATCCGCGCGATGAACTCCTCGGCGCAGGCGGCCCGCGCCGCGCTGCGTACCGCCGCCGGAGCGGCCGGATACGGGCCCAACGCGATGGCGTCGCCCACGGTGTCCCCGATGAGGACCGGTCGGGCGAAGGCGTACGTCACGGCGTTCCGCAACGCGTCACGGTCAACTGTGGACAGTTGGACTCCGTCCAACCGCACCTCCCCCGCCACGGGATCGACCAGCCTGCCGGCCAACGCCGCCAGCAGCGATTTGCCGGAGCCGGACCGCCCCACCACGGCCACCGTCAATCCAGCGGGGATCGTCAAGTCCAACCCCGACAGGACCGGCGGGTCACCGGCGGTGACGCCGCGGAACTCCAGCCGGCCACCGCCCTCCGGCAGGCGAGCCGCTCCGTACCGGATGACCGGGGTGGCCAGCAGGTCAGCGACCCGCTGGGCGGCGCCCCGCGCCCGCGCCCACCGGTTGGCGAAGGTCACCGCGGCGGTCAGGCCACCGCCGAGCACCGCGTACCGACTGGCCGCCAGCAGCTCTCCCGGGCTGAGGCGATCCCACCACAGCTCCAGGCCAGCCACCGCGATCACCACCAGCTGCAGGGACGGCATCACCAACGCCGCCCGCCAGGACATGGTGGTCTGGGTACGCCACATTCCTGCTCCGTCAACGCGGAGCGCGGATAACGGAGCCAACACCCGCGCACACTCCCGACGCACCGTGCCGGCGGCGGCGATGGTCCGCGCGCCGGTCAACGCATCGAGCAGACCGGCGGCGATCGCCGCCTGACTGCGCTGGTAGCGGGCCGTGATATCGGTAGCGTCGCGGACAAAGCCGTGCACCAGGACCCCGATCACGGCCATGCCGCTGATGAAGGTCATAGCCAGCCATGGGTCGATCACCAGCAGGGCGACCACGCTGCCGATAGCGGGGAGCAGAGCGGCCAGCGTCAGAACCGCCTGGGTCGCGCCTCCTCCGACATCGGCGCCGCTGGCGACGATCCGACTGACCAGGTCCCCAGCCTCGAAACGGCGGGTGGTGTGCGGCCCGGCGGCGAGGACATGGGCAACCAGGTGACGGCGCAGCCAACTCGTCGCTCGCGCGCCACTGACGCCGGAAGCGATGTCGGTGAGGACTTCACCGCCGGCGATCACCCCGATCAGCAGAACACACCCGATAAGCCAACCGGTGGCCGGGGCCGCGGTGAGCACCCGGTCCAAGGCTACCCCCACCGCGGCGGGCAACAGGAGCTCGGCGACAGCACCGGCCACCGTGGCGACCACCAGCAACACCACCCACGGGCCTCCGTGGCCGGCGGTGCGCAGCAATATCCGGTCGGCGGTGGGCCGCGGTTGATCCACGGGTACTCCTCGGGGCGGGCCGCACAGGTATCCACAGGTAATCCGGTACGCGGCGTCGGCCCTGGACCGGTGGCGCGAGTCCAGGGCCGACGAAGGCTGTGTCCGGAGCGGACGCGGACACAGCCGGCCAGTCACACTGACCCGTCTGTCAGCACAGCAGCAGGCTCAGGTAGCTGCCGCCGCCACCGCAGCTGTGGCTGTGGCTGCTGTGGCCGCCGTACTGGGCCTCGTCGGCCAGCTCCAGGCCCTGCAGGTCGAGGATCGCCATGGCGTACACCTCCTTCCGTGAGATCGGTCATCACCGGCACCGGGGGCAGGAACGTGGAAGGGCCGGTTGTCCATGGGCCCCGGAGGGCGGGGCGTCGGCGTCAGAAGGGACGTCCAGAAAGGGCCCCGTGCCCTCCGGGAAGCGGTCACAGGCACAGCAGCAGGCTGAACTCGCTACACAGCGCGAGGCTGAGGGCGCTACCGCCGTGCGAGGGAGCGTCCTGGGGCGGCTCCAAGCCTTGAAGGTCGAGCAGAGCCATGGGAACACCTCTTTCGGGACGGGGCGCCGTCGGGCACCCGGAGTGGATGGAGGGTCACCGTGCACCAGCGAGCGGGGAAGCCGGCATGGAGCCGACCGACCGCTGATGCGACCGAGGGGAGTGCAGGAACGGCAGCCCGATCGGCTGGTCGTTGAGGACCGCACCGAGGGCGAGCAGGATCCCGGCGGAGCCGGTGGCCAGGTCGGTCGAGAGCCGTAGCAGCTGTTCACCCGGGAAGGCGATGCCATCGGCGTGCGCGATGGCATGCCAGTTCAGGCGCCGCATCTGCCGGAGCGTGTCAGGTTGGGAGGCGGCTGCCGGGCCGTACCGGTGAGCCAGGTACACAATCAGCCCGGCGCGACCGGCGAACAAGCCCGGCTGGATATAGAACGGAGAGAGCGCGGCCGGCAGGATGTCGCCGGAGGCTTGGGCGAACTCCTCGTCCTCCCGGTGCAGCAGGTAGTGGTCGAGCACCATACCGATCCCGGCGCTGCCGCGATCCAGGTAGGGCAAGGTGCGCCAGCCTTCGTTGACGTGCAGGCTGCCGTCGGGGCGGCGCACACACCGCCGTAGATCCTGACGCAGCGCGGTGGCGGCGTAATCAAGTAACGCTGTCTGGCCGGTGAGCTCATACAACCGGATGAACAGCAACGCCGGTCCAGAGGAGCCACGCATGAGTCCGGCGTATGGATGCCGGCCGCCCGACACGGTGGGGACATCTGTGACGCCTCCTAAGCGGGACGCCACGACCTCGGCCACCCGCAGCGCCAGATCCCGCAAGTGCGACTCACCGGTGAGCTGCGCCAGATGCGCTAGGTTCAGGCCCACTCCCGCCAAGCCGCTCGCCAGATCCAGGCTGAGGTCCTCCCAGCGCTCCGAGTGGACCATCTCGATCAGATCGAGTGCCTGCTGGCGGTACCCCAGTTCGGCAAGCGCGTACCCGATGCCGTGTAAACCGTCGTAGAACCCCAGCCGCGCGCCGGGCCCGGGGCGCTGGACCCGCTCCAGGAGCCACTGCTCGTACGCGGGGTAGCGTCCGGCTCCGGTCACCGCCAGCGCGTACAGGACGCCCGCGGCTCCGTACCCAAAGGACAGACCGCCGCTGGTGAACTGTTCGATGTCACCGGGGAACAGCCGATCCGACCGGTCCGGGGTGGCGCTGGCCAGGATCGAGCGGGCGATCTGGTCACGGCTGCATTCCCAGGTGTTCGGGGCCGGGGCGAACTCGACGACCGAGGGGGGAAGCGCGGAGGCGTCGGGGGCGTCAGCCTGATCGATGGTGTGGACCGCCGGCCGCAGGAAGTCATCCGGAACATCGAACTGTTCCTGAATGATCTGGGCGAAGTGGGCGGCCTTGCCCGGCGCCAGCTTGATCAGCGCGGTCATCGGCAAGAACAGCGCCAGACGGAGGCACGCCAGCGCGTACCGGTCAATGTCGAAACCGGTCCGGTCGGCGGGGGCGCTGAAACCGGGATTGCCGATGCCGGGACGACGTTGCTCGTCAATCAGCGAGGCCACCTCGAAGTCGATCAGCGTGATCCGGTCGTCGGGGCCGACCAGGATGTTGTAAAGGTGCAGGTCTCCGAAGACGACACCCCGTTGGTGCAGGGCGTGCACCGCGGCCTCGACCCGCTCGTAGATCCCCATCGCCCAGCGGCGGTACTGCGCGTACCGCTCCGGACCGGCCGACGGATCGGACAGGGGGTACCGGTCGGCGAACAGTTTGTTCAAGGGGGAGCCTTCAACGAACTGCTCAACGAGGAAGTGGTGCTCCCCGACAACGACGTAGTCGATGAGGGCCGGAACGACGTCTAAACCGGCGAGTCGTTCCAGGATCATGCGTTCCCGTTCCAGGCGGGCCACCGCGTCCGCACCGGTGGCGTCCAGCCCGGCGTGCGGGCGGGCTTCCTTCAGGATGACGGTTTGGCCGGTTCGGCGATCCACCCCCCGGTACAGGCCGCCGCCGTTGGAGAAGTGCAGCACCTGCCTGATCTCATAGGGCAGGTCGTTGACGGTCGTGGCCTGCCGGGCCGCCAGGTGGGGCGCTAAAAAGTCCGGCAGCGTCACCCAGTCGGGCAACGAGAACACCGGGCCGCGCCGATCCGGCACCAGGGTGCCGTCAGGGCGAGCGATGGCCGGCACCAGCTCACCGCGATCGGAGACGCAGTAACGCCGGGCGAAGCCGCCGTAGCGGACATAGAGAGGACCGGGGCCCCAGCGCAGATCGGACAGGATGTACGGGCCGGGCTCTCCGGCCAGGGCCTCGCCCAGCTCTGTACAGACCGTTTCCAGAGTGGCCTCATCGGCCGGATAGATCGTGACCAATTTGCCGCTGGAGCCGCGGTGGGCGTACTTGGCGTTCCGGAGCTGGAGTACGTGACGTCCACTGAGGAACTTGAAAGGCAGCTGGCGCGCCACGCAGTAACCCCAGACGGTGTCCAGTACCCGCTCAGCGTTCTCCAGAGTGGCCGAGACGTGGATCTTCCAGCCCTGTGGGGGCAGGTCGCCCTTCGGGGGGTCCAGGATCACCCAGTCTTCATGACGTGTCCGACGCCAGCCTGGCGGCAACGCTCGGGAGGCGATAGGGAAGTCAAGATCGGCACCGGCGGAGGTGGGCAGGTCATAAAACAGCGGATCGACCAGGCAGAACGACTCGTAGCGCTTGTCCACGACCTTCCCTCCGATCCAGGCGCCGGGCCAGGTGCCGGGCAACCGGGCACGCAGCCACAGCGGACCTGCCGTGCGACGGCGTGCTCCGGTTGCCTCACCAATGACCCACGTGCAATAACGGCACGGAACAACCAGGTATGCGCTTAAAACCACGATTCACGCGGTATGCGCCGTGAGGTGTGTTCCGTCGTGCATAGACACGATCCAATGAGGGAGGGGGGTGGAACCAGTCGCATCAGTCATGTTCTGACAGTGAAGAATGCATAGCGCCCAGTGAGCGCTCGTCATGATCGGCGAGGGAGTACTGCGAGACCGGGATCTCGGCGACCACCTGGAACCAGCCGTCTGGTCGCTGTTGCACCGTCGACCACCCACCGACAGAGGTGATTCGGTGGTGGATGTTGTCCAGACCGATCCCGGTCGGCTGCAGCGGCCCGCTGGCACCGTCGTTAGAGATCGCGAGCCGAAGCCAACGGTCCCGACGCGCCATCTCGATCCGGCATCGGCGGGCCCGGCTGTGGCGCAGCACGTTCGTGACACACTCTCGGATGACGCCGGCCAGGGCCTGACCCGCCGCACCTGTCGGCACCGCGCCGTCGAGGTCGACGCGGCAGTCGATCCCCGCGGCCTTCAGGATCGACTGGGCCGAGGCCAGCTCCGCGGCCACCGACATCTCGCGGTATCCGTGGGCAGTCGCACGGGCGTCGGCGACGGCTTGCCGGATGAGCGTGAGCATGGTGCCCATCTCGGCCCGGGCGCGTTCGAGGTCCCGGTCCAACAGGCGAAGCGCGACCTCGCAGCGTAGGGCGATCGCGGACAGTTGGTGACCCACCAGGTCATGCAGATCCCGTGCGAAACGTACACGCTCGCGCATCACCGCGGCCCGCGCTAAGTCCACCCGGGTGGCCACGGGCTGGTCGGCCGTGGCGCCTAATCGGACTAGGCCACAGCTGAGTACGCCCACCACCCAGGCGGCGACCATCCCGTTTAAGTCGGGGCCGCGGGGGACACCACTGAGGTGCAACGTCATGAACTCCGCGCAGAGGAGCACAGCTACGACGCACCAGGAGCGGGGGAAAGGCAGCAGCATCAACACCGAGCCCACCAAGAGCCCGGGGACGCAGTCCCAGCCCAGTGCGAGCCACGGCAAGGGGAGGCAGGTCAGCGCCGCCAGCAACGCCAGCGTCACCGGCCAGGCGATCGGGCGGCGAGCGGTCATGACGTGCCATGCGTGGTGCAGATGCACTAACGCCGCCACGATCACGGTCACTAAGGCCAGCGCCAGCTGCCAGCCCGGGACCTGGTCACGGGTCAGTCGGCCGGCCACGGTGACGACCACGGCGGTGAGGAGTAACCCCAGAAGGCTAGGGACGAGGCGGGAGAGCCATGACGGGCGCGTCATCCTGGTCTGTTCACCCACACCGTTCCCCAGCGCCGGCGTTCCGACGTATACCCACCGTTAGCTTGGCTTGACTAACGGTAAGGAGGTAATGATGTGAACGCAAGATGAAACACGTTGATCCATGCGGGTATCACGCTGTTGTGTGAGGGAAAACTGGGCTGGGGAATGGAGGTCGGTGGGTGTCTCGAGATGAGATCTCTTGCGGGGATGGGGCGTAGGCTCGCGGCGGAATAATGCCGTCGGCGGGGGAGTGAGATGAACCATCGCTGTAAAGGGGTGCGGATTCCTGACAGTGATTTGGTTGTTTTCTAAGGATGAGGTTCGCTCGTGTGGTGGTCGCCGTGATGCTGGAAAGGGCGTCGTTCACGATGACTTGATCATGTAAAAAATTTCATAACGTTTTCCTGAGGTGCATTCAACGCCATTGAAGGATCCGTCGTGGGGGTAGGTCCTGGTCACAGGGGGTGTGGTGCGTTTCCCGTCGATGTTTCTGATGGGAGCGCCGAGGCTTCCGAGGAGGTAATTCTCGGTTAAGTGACGAAATATGTGGTGTCATGTGGCGTGTCGCGCGCCCGCGTCTGAAAGTGAGTGTGGTAGAGGGTGGCTGTGCTGTTTTAAACTTTAACTTAACGAAAGAACGGTACGCCTGTCATGATTCTGTTACGAGAAGAGAGAATTTCGTGCGGGCGGAAGTGTAGGTGGTTGTCAGGCGCGTATCCGTCGCCATCCACATAAAGGATCATCGCTGTCTCAGCGTGGATCACGCCCACTCGGGATATCAAACTGCGTGATAGCCCCAACAGCGGCGGCGATGGCGCTCCTCCGCGTAGTGCGGCAGCAAAATTGATCGATCCGATTCGGGAGAAGGCGGCAGCCGCCGCGAGATACCAGGCGGGACACCAGGACGTGGGCCCCGTCAGGTCGTGGAACGGATGACCCGCAGCAGAACAACGGAACGGGGCACCAGACGCAGTGAAGTGCCGGCTGGAATCCTCCGGTCACCGTCCCCGTCCTCCGCGGCGGTGTCAAACACCACGTCATACCCGTCAGCCCACACGCCGGCCGGCAATTCAACGTCCACGTGAGACTGTCCAGCGTGGAGCCATAGCAGGTAGGAGTCGTCCGTGATCTCCTCCCCACGAGGACCACGCTGCCGCAGCCGCTCACCATTGAGGTACATACCGAGGGTGCGGGCCTGGGGGGAGTGCCAGTCAGCAGGGGTCATTTCGTGACCGTCGGGACGGAACCACGCTAGATCCTTCACGGTGCCGTCGTCCCCCGCCGGCTCTCCCAGGAAGAAAGCGGGCTGCCGGAACACCGGTGACTGACGGCGCAACGTCACCAGCCGGCGGGTGAAGTCCAACAAGGTACGGGCGTGGTCATCCAGGTCCCAGTTCAACCAGGAGATCTCGTTGTCCTGGCAGTAGGGGTTGTTATTGCCGTGCTGGGTGCGGTACATCTCGTCGCCGGCCACCAGCATCGGCACCCCGGTGGACAGCAGCAGTGTGGCCAACAGGTTGCGCACCTGCCGCCGACGGGCGGCGTTGATCTCCGGGTCGTCGGTCTCGCCCTCCACCCCGAAGTTGTATGCGCGGTTGTCGTCGGTGCCGTCACGGTTGTGCTCGCCGTTGGCCTCGTTGTGCTTGTACTCGTAGGTGACCAGGTCCCGCATCGTGAAGCCGTCGTGGGCGGTGATGAAGTTGATCGACGCGAACGGTTTGCGACCGTCATCGGCGTACAGGTCCGCCGAGCCGGTCAGCCGCCACCCCAGTTCGGCCATCCCGGTGGGGGCCCCGCGCCAGAAGTCCCGCACCGCGTCCCGGTAGCGCCCGTTCCACTCCGTCCACAAGGGCGGGAACTCACCGACCTGGTAGCCGCCAGGCCCCAGGTCCCACGGCTCAGCGATCAGCTTGCACCGGCTCACCACAGGGTCCTGGTGAACGACGGCCATGAACGACGACAGCCGGTCCACATCGTGCAGGGAGCGGGCTAGGGCTGAAGCCAGGTCAAAACGGAAGCCGTCCACCCCCATCTCGGTGATCCAGTACCGGAGCGAGTCCATGACCAGCTGAAGCGGGTGGAACTGCCGCAGATCCAGGGTGTTCCCGGTACCCGTGTAGTCCCGGTACCGGGACCAGTCATTCGGATCCAGCCGGTAGTACCGCTGGTTGTCGATGCCTTTGAACGCCAGCATCGGCCCGTCCGGTGGGCCTTCGGCGGTGTGGTTGTAGACGACGTCCAGGATCACCTCGAGCCCGGCTTCGTGCAGCGCCCGCACCATGGATTTGAACTCAGCGACCTGGTCGCCGCCGTCGCCGCTGGCAGAGAACCGGGCGTCAGGCGCGAAGAAGCCCAGGGTGTTGTACCCCCAGTAGTTGCTCAGCCCACGGGTGGCCAGGAACGGCTCGGAGATCCGGTGGTGGACCGGGAGCAGCTCCACCGTGGTGACACCCAACTTGAGCAGATGCTCGATCGCGGCGGGATGAGCGAAACCGGCGTAGGTGCCGCGGAGATGTTCGGGGACCCCCGGATGCAGCTGTGTGAACCCTTTGACGTGGACCTCGTAGATGATGGTGTCCTCCCACGGCACCCGGGGCCGAGGGCCGAGGTTGGGATTGGGATCGGGCGCCACCACGATGGAGCGGGGCACGAACGGGGCGGAGTCGGTCGGGTCGGGCGTACCGTCCGGGCGCTGCCCGTAGATCGCGTCGGTGTAGGTGACGGTGCCGGCGTAGGCCCGGGCGTAGGGATCGACCAGCAGTTTGGCGGGGTTGAACCGTAGCCCCTCGGAGGGGCGCCACGGCCCGTGAACCCGGTACCCGTAGCGTTGCCCCGGCCGGATCCCGGGCACGAAACCGTGCCAGATGTGGTAGGTCTGCTCCGTCAGCGGGATACGCCGCTCCGGCCCGTCCGGATCCTCCGGGGTGCCGAACAGGCACAGCTCGACCGCTTCGGCCCCGGCGCTCCACAGCGCGAAGTTCACCCCCTCGGCGGTCACCGTCGCGCCGAGGGGGTGAGGGGAGCCAGGCCAGACCTCCAGGGCCCCGTGAGTCATGTGATGTCCCGACGTCGGAAGACCGCCACAGCCGCGACCAGCAACACCGTCGTCAAGACCCCCAGCACGACCGCGCCCTGCCACAGGGGGATGGTGTAGCTCTCGCCGATGCAGCTGCCGTAGTCGTCACAGGAGTAGCTGCCGAAGATTTCGTACTGCTTATCCAACCAGGCCGCCACGTAGCTGGACAGCACGTAACGCTCGACGTAATCGACCTCCAACAGACCCAGCACCATGCGGATTCCGATCTCGCCGATCACCCCGTAGGCCAGGAGGGCGCCCAAGGCCGTCGAGGTACGCCGGCCCAGCGAAGCCAGGGCGAAGCCCACGATCGTGACCGCCAAGGCCAGACCCAGGGAACGGGCACCGGTCAACGCCAAGGACTCCTGGAAGCCTCGGGTGAGCTCCCCGGTCACGCCCCGCCAGCGGGCGATCAGCCACAGACCAGCCACCCACGCGCCACCTATCACCACGCCGATCAGCAGCACACCGGTGAGCAGCGCGGTGAGCTTGCCCAACAGCAGTGGGATCCGCCGCGGCTGCCACAGCAGCAGGTTGGTCACCCCGCCGCTGGAGTGTTCCGCCCCGATGAAGGAGGCCCCGACCAACAGGCCGAACAGCGCCAGCAGCCCGCCGAACCCTATGACCAGTTCGGGCGCTTCGGCGCGGAAGTTGAATGTCCACGGCAGGAACATGTCGGCCGTGTACTCCGCCGCGAGTATCGAACAGTCCGTCGGCCACTCCAGCGCCGCGTCACCACCCGCCGCGTGGGCCTGCTCACATTCCTGGACTTGTTGGAGCGCTTCCTGGTTGTACCACTGTGCCTCTCGCTCGGCGGCGGCGTACTCGGCCTCACTCGGCGAGCTGCTGTCGAAGGCGATACCGCCGGCGATGGCACCCAACACCAACAGCAACAGCAGGAGCATCACTTGGGTGAACCGGCGGGCGAACAGCCTCGTCCACTCCGCGCGCAGCAGCCGCATTACCGCGCCTCCTCGTTCCGCGTACCGCCCGTTCCGTTCGAGGTGGTCGGTCGACTGGCGGGTGGGGTGACCGACTGGGGGGCCGGTTGCCCGGCCGGGCCGCCAGACACCGGGACGGGCGAGGTCGTTTCGGGGGGTGAGGACCCCGGCTGGTGCGGAAGGACCGGGCCGGGGGATGACGGGGCCGTGACGGTGGGCGGGGAGACCGGAGCCGCGTGGAAATCCGAAGGGGGCAGCACGCTCTCGTCAACCTGCGGGTATCCGTCCTGTCGCGGAGCGGTGCCCGTCAGCGACAGGAAGACGCTCTCCAGGTCAGGCATGAGAGGGGTGAGCTCAGAGACGAAGATCCGCCGCTTGGCGAGCGTCTCGGTGATCCATGCCGGATCGGCCAGGTCCGAGACGATCATGTGGTCGTCGTAGACCTGGACCGGTAGGCCAGCGTCCGAGATGATCTTCGCGGCCGTAGCCAGATCGGCCGCTTTCACGCGTACATCACCCTTGTCGTATCGAGCGAGCACGTCCGCCACTCGGCCGTAGGCCACCCGGCGGCCGCGCGAAATGATTGAAACCGAGTCACAGATCTGCTGGACCTCGGCCAGGATGTGACTGGACAACAGGACCGTGACCCCTTCGGAGGTCAGGTTACGGATCAGGTCCCGCATTTGATGAATACCCGCCGGATCCAGGCCGTTGACGGGCTCATCAAGGATCAGCAGGCGGGGTTGTTTAAGCAATGCGGCGGCCACGGCCAACCGCTGCTTCATTCCCAAGGAGAAGGTTTTCACCCGTTCCTTGGCGCGGTCCCGGAGTCCGACCAACTCCAACACTTCATCGACTCGGCGTCGGCGTACCCCACCCGCCGTCGCCAGAAGCCGGAGAGTGCGTCGGGCGGTGAAGTTCTCGAAAAAGCGTGGGCTTTCCACGATCGCGCCGATCTGGTTGATGATCTGCGGTAGGCGCTCGGGAACCGGCTCACCGAAGATGTGAATCCGACCTGAGTCGGCGCGTACCAAGCCGAGCAGGATGCGGAGCGTGGTGGTCTTGCCGGATCCGTTGGGACCCAGGAAGCCGTGGACCTGCCCCGGCTCAACCAACAGATCCAATCCGTCCAGGGCGAGTCCGGGACCGCCCCGCCGGCTTTGGTACGTCTTACGGAGACCGTTGATTTCGATCACCGGCGTCACGGCTTCCCCCTTCCTCTCTGGCGCCTCACCTTAAGCCCTTCGCATCATCGTGGTGGGGATGTGACACGCACGCCGCGGGCACCGGCCTGTTCACAGGGTGGACGGTAACCATGGTTGGATAGGGGCCGTGTCTGCGAAGGACCGTGACCTAAGTCCTGACGTCGTCATTGCGCTGGACGGGGTCACCGTCACCCGCGGTGGGAATGATCTACTCCGTTCTGTTACCTACACCGTTGAGTTGGATGAACGGTGGGTCGTACTCGGCCCTAACGGGGCGGGGAAGACGACGCTGCTGAATCTCATCGCGGGGGGCCTGCACCCCACCTCCGGTACCGCGTACATTTTGGGCGAGCGGCTCGGGCGTACCGATATTTCGGAGCTGCGTACTCGAATCGGGTTGTCCACCGCGGCGCTGGCTGAACGGATCCCACCGGCAGAGACCGTGCACAACGTGGTGTTGACCGCGGCGTGGGCGGTGGTGGGTCGGTTCCGTGAGCGGTATGACGAGCTCGATGAGGAACGCGCGCGGAGCCTGCTGAAGCAGCTGGGCGTGGCGCATCTGGCCGAGCGGCGGTACGGCACCTTGTCGGAGGGAGAGCGGAAACGGGTGCAGATCGCCCGGGCTCTCATGACCGACCCGGAGCTGTTGCTGCTGGACGAGCCGGCGGCCGGATTGGATCTAGGGGGTCGGGAGGACCTGCTGCGACGGTTGTCGGAGTTGGCGGCCGATCCGGATGCTCCCACCTTGCTGTTGGTCACCCACCACGTCGAGGAGATCCCGCCGGATTTCACACACGCCCTGCTGTTGGCGAATGGCACGGTGGTGGCTCAGGGCTTAATCCACGACGTGATCACGAGCGAGAACCTGTCCAAGACATTCGGGATGCCGCTGGTGGTGGAGCACTCTGGGGGCCGTTTCCACGCTCGGGCCGCGTGACGTAGGGGTGCGGTAGGGCCGGTTTGTGCGGTCTGGCCCTTCCGAGGCATTCCATCGTCATCGGGCGTGTTATGCCGGCGACGATGCGGCGTACAGGAGATTGCGTCCTGTTTTATTGTCCCGCTTCTATCTAGCTTCCTAGGAAGTATGGGATGATGTGGCGCGGTTAGTGGTGCGCTAGAGTCTCTTTACAAGACGTACGTACGGTTTTTAAAAGAGGGGAAGCTGATGTGGGACCCGGAGACCTATCTGCGGTACGCGGACGAACGGGCGCGGCCATTCCTGGATCTGATCGCTCGGATCGGCGCGTCTGACCCCCGGGTCGTGCTGGATCTGGGGTGCGGTCCAGGAACCCTCACCGTGACGCTGACCCACCGCTGGCCCGCCGCTCACATCACGGGGGTGGATTCATCGCCGCACATGATCGCCCGAGCCCGTGCCCTGCAGGCCGGGATCACCTTCATTCAGGCGGATCTGCGGGACTGGAGCCTGCCGGCTGACGCGGACGTCGTGGTCTCCAACGCCACGCTCCAGTGGATACCGGAGCATACGGAGCTGCTGCGGCGGTGGGTGTCACACCTGCGGCCAGGAAGCTGGCTGGCGTTCCAGGTGCCGGGGAACTTCAACGCGCCGTCGCACCGTGCGTTGCGGGAGCTGGCTGAGTCAGCGCCGTGGCGAAAGGCACTGGCTGGAGTGCTGCGGAAGTCGGACGCGGTCTTGGAGCCGGCCGAGTACGCCGAGCTGCTCGATGACTGTGTGCTGGATGTCTGGGAGACTACCTATCTGCATCTGCTCCCAGCGGGCGACGACCATCCCGTGCTCACCTGGATGGAGGGTACGGCGCTGCGGCCGGTGCGCGCTGTCCTTGGGGATGACCAATGGGGGCGGTTTCGTGCGGTGCTCGCGGAGCGCCTTGCGCAGGAGTATCCGGTACGCCGGGGGAGGGTGGCTTTTCCGTTCCGGCGGATCTTCGTCGTCGCCCGTGTTCAGTGACGGTTGTCGCTCGCGTTCAGTGATGGTTGACGCCGCGTACCGAGAACGTGGCTGCCTCGGTGGTGTCCGGTAGCGCCGCGGCGTTGCCCTGGGGCGCAGCGTCGGGTGTGGTGTGCGGGTGCGCCGATGGTCTGTCCTGACAAGCCGGATCTGTGCGGCTGGATGGTGCCTGGCGGCAGGATCGGACAGGATCTCGGACAGAGCGTTTCCGCTGGTCACGATCGCATTTCAGGGGTCGGTGGATTTCTTGACAGGGGTCTGTAACCCGCACCACACTGCCCTGTAAACGTTTACACCCTGGGCAGGAGGAGCGTGCGGCGTGGCGCGTAAACGTTTACAGGGAAACCGCGCTCCCACGGTGCATACCGTGGCCAAACTGGCGGGAGTCTCGATCGCTTCGGCGTCCCGTGTCCTCAATGGACTGGGAGCCAGCCCAGAGACCGAGCAACGGGTCCGCGCCGCCGCCGCCAAGGTGGGGTACGTGCCCAACGCCGTGGCCCGGTCCCTCCGGTCCCGCCGCACCGACATGTTGGCGCTGGCTGTCGAAGACATCGGCAACCCGGTCTATGTGGCGATGATGCGGGCCATGGAGACCGTCGTCCGGCGGGCCGGATACCGACTGGTGGTCCACGCCACCGGAGCCGACCCCGACGGCGAGGTCGAACTGTTGGACGGGCTGGCCAAGCGTTACGTCGACGGGTTGGTGCTCGTCCCCATCCGGGTGACCGACGCGCATCTGGAGGCCCTGAGCCGGGCCGCCGGGCCGGTGGTGGTCGTCGGTGCGTTGCCCGACGACGTTGAGGTCGACAACGTCCGGACCGACTCGCACAGCGGTGTCGGGCTCGCCCTGAGCCACCTGGTGGAGAGTGGCCGGCGCCGCATCGCGTTGATCAACGGGCCGCTGGACACCGTTCCTGGAGCGGCGCGGCAGGCCGGGTACCTCGCTGCCCGGGACCGGCTCGGCCTCCCCGCCGACGATGCGCTGATCGAGATCGGGGACTTCCGATATGAGGACGGTCGACGGGCAACGGAGCGGCTGTTGGACCGGGTACGCCCGGACGCGATCTTCTGCGCCAACGACCTGATCGCGGTGGGGGCGCTGCACACCCTCCTCAGCCGCGGTATCCGGGTGCCGGAGGAGATCGCGCTGGTCGGCATGGACGACACCGACCTGGCGCGGATGTCGTTCCCGCAGCTGTCCAGTGTGTCGCTGGGTTCAGAAGAGCGGGGACAGACCGCTGCGCAGCTGCTTTTGGACCGTTTGGTCGACCCGGATCGACCACCGGCGAGGGTCACCGTCCCGCCTCGTCTGGTGATCCGGGCCTCCAGTCGGGCGGTGCGGCCATGAGCGTGGTCGTGGAGCACCGCGCCGTGGAGGAGCGGCGTCGGAACGCATTAGCGACGCGGGACACCCGCTACGCGTACCTGTTGGTCATCCCGGCCCTGCTGCCGGTGGTGCTGTTATCGGTCATCCCTCTGCTCAACGGGCTGTATTTGGGCTTTACCGACGCCCGGGCCGGACTGAACCAGGACACCCACTTCGTGGGGCTGGACAACTACCGACAGTTGCTGGAGGACACCCTGTTTTGGGAGTCCTTCCGCATCGGTCTGATCTGGGCCTTCGCGGTCACCGGTATTCAGTTCGTGCTCGCCTTCGGGCTGGCGTTGCTGCTGCAACAGCCGCTCCGTCTCCGTTGGCTCGCCCGGACCCTCGCGCTGGTGCCGTGGGCGATGCCGCCGGTCATCGTCGGCATCATGTGGCAGCTCGTCTACCACCCTGACGCCGGTCTGCTGAACGAATTGCTCTACCGGATCGGCCTGGACGGGCTGAGCACCAACTGGCTCGGTGACTTCTCCACAGCGTTGCCCGCCGTGATCGTGGTGGGGGTCTGGGCGGGGATGCCGCAGACCACCATCGTGCTGCTGGCCGGGCTGCAGGGGATCCCCAACGAGCTGCACGAAGCGGCCGCGATGGACGGAGCCAGCGCGTGGCGGCGCTTCTGGCACATCACGGTGCCGCAGCTGCGCCCCGTGATCATCGCGATCACGTCTTTGGATTTCATTTGGAACTTCAATTCCTTCGGCCTGGTCTATGTGTTGACGGCCGGTGGGCCTGGTGGCCGAACCATGCTGCCGATGCTCTTCGCGTACGAGGAGGCCTTCCGGTACGGCAACTTCGGCTACGCCGCCGCGATGGGAGGCGCGATGGTGCTGATCATCGTCGCCCTGCTCAGCCTGTACCTGCGTCGGCGGATGCGGGAGGCGACATGAGGCCGACGACGGTGAGTTTGCCGCTACCGCCCGTACGACACGCGACGTCACCGATCCGGGAGGCCCGATGATCAAGACCCATCCCCTGGTCCGTGGGCTGCAGTACCTGGTGCTCGTGGGCTACCTGGCGTTCTTGTCGTTCCCGTTGCTGTGGATGCTGTCCACATCGTTTAAGCAGCCTCGGGAGATGGTGGAGATCCACCCCACGCTCATCCCGCACCACCCCACCCTGGACAACTACATCTCGGCCTTTACGGAGCAGGATCTGGTACGTGCGGCGTTCAATAGCCTGATCGTCGCGTTGGGCTCGGCGGTGGCGACGGTGGTGATCGCGTTGCCGGCCGCGTACGCCCTGGCGCGTTACCGGACTCGGCTCAACACCGCCGCGACAGGATGGATTCTGCTGTCCCAGCTGTTCCCGTTCATCCTGCTGGTGATCCCAATGTTCATGATCCTGCGGCAGGTGGAGCTGACCAACAGTCTGTTCGGCCTGCTGCTGGTGTACGTGGTCTGGTCGCTGCCCTTTGCGTTGTGGATGCTGCAGAGCTTCGTCCGCTCCGTCCCCCGGGAAGTGGAGGAGGCGGCGGCGGTCGACGGAGCCTCCCGATTGCAGACGCTGCGGCTGGTGGTGGCGCCCCTGCTGGTGCCGGGGGTCGTCGCGGCGGCGCTGTTCGCCTTCATCTCGGCGTGGAATGAGTTCTTCTTCGCCTTGGTGCTGTTGCGGCAACCGGAGTTGGCGACGTTGCCGTTGGCGTTGGCGCGCTTCGTTGGCATTGAGGGCATCACACGGCTGGGGCCGCTGGCGGCGGGTTCGCTGCTGGCCACGATTCCCAGTTTGGTGTTCTTCGGGTTCCTGCAACGGCGCCTGACCTCCGGCGCATTGGCCGGGGCGGTCAAAGGCTGATCGGTTCCGCGTACCCCCATCTGGTCTGTTGTGGGCCCCGTCGGGTCGGTGGCTCCCCCAGCCGCCCTCCATGTGGGCATCCACAGCCTTGGACGCGTCTGTGCGGCGCGTCCGCACCTCAGTCCCCCAACCTAGTCCCCCACCTGAGGAGGAAGCGATGTTACGCAGATTCGCGGCCGCCACCGCTGTGGCTGGTTTAGCCCTGACGTCACTGGCCGCCTGTGGCGGCGACGACGAGGGGTCCGGTGACGGTCCGGTCACGCTGCAGTTTTTAAGCCTGGCCTGGCAGGAAGCCTCGGTGCAGGCCAATGAGGAGCTGGTCGAGCAGTGGAACCGGGAGCACCCCGAGATCCAGATCGAGTACATCCAGGGCAGCTGGGATTCGGTGCATGACCAGCTGTTGACCGGGTTCGAAGGCGGAGACGCGCCGGACATCATCCACTACGAGGCGGCGCTGGCCAGCCAGTTTGCCCGGGACGGCTACCTGGCGGACCTGTCGGATCTGCTGACCGACGCGCTGCGTGAGGAGATCGGCGACGCGATCTGGGAGACCGTCACCACCCCTGACGGGGCGATCTTCGGGGTGCCGTTCCTGCTGGAGTCGCAGGTCGTGATCGCCAACCGGGCCCTGTTGGAGGAGGCGAACATCCCGATCCCCACGGTGGACGACCCGTGGACCTGGGATGAGTTCGCTGAGCACGCCCGGGCTTTGACCACCTCGGAGCGGTACGGGGTGGCCTGGGCGCTGCGTCAGCCGGTCAACCGGATCCTCAATCTCAGCCTGAACTTCGGCGGGGAGTACTTCTCATTCGACGGGGACCGGCCCGAGGTGGTCTTCGGGGACGCCGAGGCTGAGGTGCCTCAGCGGATCCACGACATGGTGTACCGGGACCAGTCGGCGGATCCCGACGCGCTCAGCATGGGTGGGACGGATCCGTTGCCTGGTTTCTTCGCCGGCCAGTACGCGATGCTGCCCGGCTCCATCTACCTGCGTCAGCAGATGGTGGAGCAGGCCCCCGAGGGGTTCCAGTGGGTGACGCTGCCGCCGCTGTTGGGTGACAGCCAGGAGCAGGCGGGGAACCCGCAGACGTTGTCGATCGCGGCGCAGTCCGAGCACCCCGAAGAGGCGATGCAGTTCATCGATTTCTTCCTGGCTCCGGAGAACATGGCCCGGCTGGCGATGGGGGACTGGCTGGTCCCCACCGGACGGAGCGCTGGTGAGCAGGTGCTGGCCGAAACCGGCGGGGAGAACGGCTGGGATATCGCGGTGGCCAGCGTCGACAACCTGGTGCTGGCTCCGTTCCAGCGGGTGGTGGAGCTGGCGGAGTGGCGGACCAGAATCGCCACCCCGGCGTTCCAGGAGTACTTCGCGAACGCGATCTCCCTGGAGGAGCTGGGACAACGGTTGATTGAAGGCGGCGAGCAGGTGTTGCGGTGACGGTGACCCTTCTGGAAGACAAGATCGTTGGATGTTTGACCGGCGCGGCTGTCGGTGACGCTTTAGGCGGCGCCACCGAGGGAGCGTTACCCGATCAGATCCGGCAGCGGTACGCCGGGTGGGTGGACGGCCCCGCGCCACCGTTCCACCCCGACTGGCAGACCGCCCGTCCGACGGCGCCGTATCACAAGGGTGACGGTCATATCACCGATGACACGCTGCTCACCCACGCGCTGATCCGGGTCTATACGCGGAAACGCGACCACTTGGATGCCTATGACATCGCCGAGCATCTGATTCCGGATTTGGTCGGGCGCCCCACCTTCGTGCCGGACCTGGAGCGCGAAACGGTGGCCTTTCACCGCCTGGCGTTGGCCGAGCGGTTCATGGTGGGGCGCTTGATGCACGGCCACGCCGATCCGCGGGAGGCCGGGGTCGGCAACATCGTCAACTGCGGGGCGGCGATGTATATGGCCCCGGTCGGCGTGGTCAACGCCGGTAATCCGGCGGGGGCCTACGCCGAGGCGATTGAGATCGCCGGCGCCCACCAGTCCAGTTACGGACGGGAGGCGGCCGGAGTTTTCGCGGCTGGTGTCGCGGCGGCGATGACTGCCGCCGCGACCGTCGACGATGTGGTGGCGGCCTGCCTGGAACTGGCCAAGGACGGCACCCGTTCGGCGATCGAAGCGGTCTGCTCCACCGCACAGCGGTACACCGACTGGCGGGAGGCGCTGGCCCCGCTGCGGGCCGCCATGGCTCCGTTCGACACGGTGGGCGAGGACTACCGAAATCCCGGACTGGGGGCGCGGCGCCCCAGCCGGCTGCACTCCATCGAAGAACTCCCGATCGCGTTGGGGATGTTGGTGGTGGCGCGGGGTAATGCCCGGGAGGCGTTGCTGGGCGCCACCAACTACGGCCGAGACGCCGACTCCATCGCCACGATGGTGGGGGCCATGGCTGGGGCGTTGGGTGGCTCCGCCGCAGTGCCGGCCGAGTGGACAGAGCAGGTGACCCGGGCCAGCCGGTTGGACCTGACCGGCCTGGCCCAGGCCTTAGCCGAGGTGGCGCGGGAGGTGTACGCCCGGGACACCCAACGGTGGCGTGTCCGGGCCGAACGATTCGACGCCCTGCTCCAAGGGGTCGCGGAGGGGAGTCACTCCGCGAAGGAGGCGGGATGAGACTGACCTGGGTACAGCCGGAGGATTTGCTCCGGCACGAGCTGGTCACCAGCCGTCAGGTAGGGCGCTCCGTGGACGCCGTTGACCGGATCGAGGCCCGGTGGCGGGCGGCGGGTGGCTCCGTTCACCCACCCGTCGGCGGCGCCTCGGTCGATCCCGCGCCCGCGCACCTGCGTACCCTCGCCGCCGAGTTGCTGGACGAGTTGGACGCCCTACCGACCCCAGGGTCCGATCGGGAACCCGATGATCTTGAGGCGCTGTGCGCGGGATGGCCGGCTGATGTCGGGCTGCCTGGGCCGGGGCCGGATCTGGCTGACAGGATCCACGGGGCTTGGCTGTGGCGGGCGGTCGGCTGCCTGCTCGGCAAACCGGTGGAGAAGATCCCTCGGGAGGGGATCCGCGAAATCCTGGAGGCGACGGGGCGTTGGCCCCTGTCGGGATACTTCACCGAGGTCGGGCTGCCTCCTGAGGTGGCGGCCCGGTGGCCGTGGAACCGGCGCAGCCGCGCGACCAGCCTGGCCGAAAACATCAACGGCATGCCCGAGGACGACGACCTCAACTTCGCGCTGCTGGCGCTGCGGCTGCTGGAGACCCGGGGACGGGATTTCACCAGTGAGGACGTCGCCACCTGTTGGCTGGAGTGGCTGCCCGGCGGTCGGGTTTTCACCGCTGAACGTGTGGCGTACCGGAATCTGCTGCTGGGGCTGACGCCACCGGCCACCGCCACCACCCGCAACCCGTTCCGGGAATGGATCGGGGCGCAGATCCGCACCGATGTCTACGGGTGGGTCAACCCCGGTAACCCCGCCGCGGCGGCGGAGCTGGCGTGGCGGGACGCCCGGATCAGCCATGTACGTAACGGCATCTACGGAGCCATGTACGCCGCCGGGCTGGCCTCAGCAGCCCTGGTGGCCTCCGATGTGGACAGCGTGCTGGACGCGGCCGCGGCGCTGCTGCCGCCTGACAGTCGACTGGCGTCGGCGGTGCGGTTCGCGCGTCGGGCGGCGGTGGGTGCCACGGACTTCGAAGCCGTGGTGGATGCGCTCTATGAACGCTACGGGGACCTGCACTGGGTGCACGTGATCAACAACGCGGCCCTGGTGACCGCCGCCTTGGCGTGGGGCCAGGGGGATCCGGTCAGGTCCATCTGCGCGGTGGTCTCCGGCGGCTGGGACACCGACTCCAACGGAGCGACGGTGGGCTCCGTGGTGGGCGGGCTGGTCGGGGCGCAGGCGCTCCCGACGGAGTGGACCGCCCCGTTGGCCAACCGGTTGCACACCAGCCTCGTCGGATTCGACGGCATCGGCTTTGACGCTCTGGCCGCCCGAACCGTGGCGCTGGTCGGATCCTGACGATGTCGGCTTGGTGATCAAACCGGAGCGGCTCCGGTCAGGGGCGGTGCCTGCGGGGAGTCGGCCGGTGACGAGGAGATGGTCGTCGGGTGGGTGGCCGGGCGGGCCGTGGGGAGATGGGAAGGCTCCACGGCCGTCGCCGCCCAAGGCTCAGGGGGAACTGGGCTGGGAGTGCGGAAGGGAGAGCTGTATGCAGCGCGTGAGCCAAGCCCGGGTCGTGGTCGTCGGCAGCGTCAACATGGACCTGGTGGCGCGGGCGGCGCGGCTGCCGCGACCCGGGGAGACGGTGCTGGGCCGCGACTTCACCACCGTACCCGGAGGAAAAGGCGCCAATCAGGCGGTGGCTGCGGCGCGGGCGGGCGCCGCTACGTCCTTCATCGGTGCCGTAGGTGAGGACAGCTTCGGTCCTGAACTGCGCCTCACGCTTCAACAGGCCGGCGTGGACATCACACAGCTGCGGACGGCGGCCGGTCCCTCAGGCGTCGCGTTGATCATGGTCGATGATGGTGGCGAGAACAGCATTCTGGTCGCGGCCGGTGCGAACGCCACTCTGGAACGGTTAACGGAGCCGGACCGGACGGCCATCGCCGCCGCCGATGTGCTGCTGTGTCAGTTGGAGATCCCGGTCAGCGGCGTCCACAGCGCGTTGGCGGCGGCCCGGGAGGGTGGGACCCGGGTGATCCTCAACGCGGCGCCGGCCCGTCCGTTGAACGACGCCCTGCTTGAACTGGTCGACCTGCTGGTGGTCAACGAGGGGGAGGCGGCGATCCTGGCCCACGGGGCGGCCGGACAGGACGGAGCGGGTTCAGACGGAGCAGGTTCAGACGCGGACGGAGCGGAGGCGGTGCCGACGCGGGTGCGCGGTCTGCTTGACACGCTGCTGGCGAAGGTGCCCCGAGTCGCTCTGACCTTAGGCGCGGCGGGCGCGGTGTACGCGGCGCGTGACACCGCGGCCTGTCGGGTGCCGGCGCCGCGTATCACCCCCGTCGATACCACGGCGGCCGGTGACGCCTTCACCGGCGCGTTGGCGGTGGCGTGGGCGGAAGGACGCGAGCTACGCGACGCGGTGCGGTGGGCCTGCGCCGCCGGCGCCTGCTGCGCGCAGCGTCTCGGCGCCAGCACCGCCCTGCCTACCCGCGCCGACATTGATCAGCTGTACGCCGCCACATACCTCCCCACTCATCAGCGTCGAGAGGTTTCGGCCAGGAGTGACACATTGTGAGCAGATTTAACCCCTACATTCCGCGGCCGATTGACCGGCCGACCGAGGTTCCGCTGCCGGAGAGCACCTCCGGGGGCGCACGAGACGTCGATGCGGCGACGGATGATCTCAGCGGCCTAGATGAGGCGAAAATCTTCGCGGCCCCTGATGATCCGGCCCAGTGGCCGACCTGGCGGCGCCGGCTGGCCGCGTGGCGCGCCGATGCCCGGCGTCGACTGCGCTACGACGACGCCCTGTACCGGCGTGCGGAGTTCGCGTGGATTCCGTCCTGCTACGCCGTCGCGCTGGTCTGGTTGTGGGATGAGGCGCTGTACGACCATGAGCGGGGGGAGTTCACGCCGGACGCGTTCCTCGACGCCGCTGAGCGTGACTATGGGGGTCTGGACGGGGTGGTGCTCTGGCACGCTTACCCCGTCATCGGGTTGGACGACCGTAACCAATTCGACTTCTACCGGCAGGTACCTGGGCTGCCCGACTTGGTCGCGGCCCTGCGGCGGCGTGGAGTACGCGTCTTCATCGACTACAACCCGTGGGATGGAGGGACCCAGCGGGAACCGGTCGACGACTTCACCGCTCTGGGGCAGCTGGTCGCCTGGCTGGATGCCGACGGTGTCTTCCTGGACACCCTCAAAGAGGGCGGCGCGGCGCTGCGGCATGTGCTGGATGCGGCACGCCCTGGCGTCGCTTTGGAATCGGAGTCCCGGCTGCCGCTGGCTCGAATCTGCGATCACCCCATGTCATGGGCGCAATGGTTCGCCGACTCCGACGTTCCCGGGGTGCTGCGGGCCAAATGGTTCGAGCGGCGGCACATGCTGCACCACACCCGACGGTGGCACCGTGATCACACGGCGGAGCTGCAGTCGGCGTGGCTCAACGGCTGCGGGATCTTGATATGGGACGTCGTTTTCGGCGCCTGGGTGGGCTGGAGCGCGCGGGATCGTTCGCTGCTGCGTGCCATGCTGCCGGTGCAGCGGGCCTTCACCGACCACTTCACCGAGGGGGAGTGGACCCCGCTGGCTGACCACCCCGGGGCGGAAGCACCGGTGT
Organism: Actinomycetales bacterium; assembly: GCA_002919305.1. GTDB lineage: Bacteria > Actinomycetota > Actinomycetes > Mycobacteriales > Micromonosporaceae > RSA1. The sequence continues at coordinate 18,883 of PKFB01000015.1, read as the reverse complement.
ACGCCTCCCGATGGCGGCGTGCCGACGCGACCTTATGGACGGTCGTGAACCGGGCTGATGAGGAATGGTCCGGCCCGTGGCTGCGGGTGGGGAGACAGCAGGAGGACCCGGCCGGGGAGACAGCACGGGCAGGTCGGGAACGGGACTGGGACTGGTACGAGCTGGCCATCGGAGCTCAGCTGGAGGTATGCCGGTCCGAGTCCGACACCGTCATCGGAGGACGGCTGCCGGCCCGGGGAATCGCCGCGGTTCTCGCGGTGCCGCCCGGAACCCCGCCGCCTGCGCTGACAGGGACAGCGCTGGATCCGGACGCCACGTTCCCGGATCGGATCGCGATCCGACGCCCAGTCCCGGCGGCCCCCGCCTCCACGCTTCCGGACGGGATGGTGGCCATACCGGCGGGCCGGCGACAGTTGACGGTCCGGTACCGCGCCCGGGAGACCGGGATGTACGGAGGCGCTCCGTATGTCAATGAATGGAAGCCTTTGCCACCCCGCCTCCATCACATGGAGACCCTGATCCGCACCGTGGAGCTGGGGAACGTCGGGATCGGGGTGCGAGAGGTCAGTAACGCCGAATATCTGGAGTTCCTCACCGCCACCGGCTATCGCCCGCGCCACCCCGACCGGTTTCTGGCCCACTGGGTGGACGAGCGTCCGGTGCCCGGGACCGAAGACGAGCCGGTGACCTACGTGGATTTGGCGGACGCCCGCGCGTACGCCGCCTGGGCCGGCTGGCGCCTGCCCACTGAGGATGAGTGGCAGGTGGCGGCCGAGGCGGGACTCATCCAACGACGTCACCCCCTGGTGTGGAACTGGACCGAGAGTGAACACAGCGACGGGCGTACCCGCTTCGTGATGCTCAAGGGCGGCGCGGCGTGGCGGGCCGAGGGATCCGACTGGTACTTCGACGGCGGCCCGCAGCCACCTCAAGTGAGCGCCAAGTTGCTGCTGCTCGGTGCCGGTCTGACCCGCTCGGCGTGGGTCGGGTTCCGATGCGCGGTCGATTTGACAGAAAAGGGGGAGGAATGAGCACGCCAACTCCATTGCGGGGGTTGCGAGTACTGGAGCTGGCGACTCTGTTCGCTGGGCCGATGGCTGGTGCCTTCCTGGGGGACTTCGGGGCTGACGTGGTGAAGATCGAACACCCTCGCAAACCCGATCCCGCCCGAGGGCACGGTCCCAGTAAGAACGGTGTGGGTCTGTGGGGGAAGGTCCTGGGGCGCAACAAGCGCACGATGACCCTCGATCTGTCCACTCAGGAAGGTGCGGCGGTACTGCGGCGGTTGGCGGAGCAGGCCGACGTGGTCATCGAGAACTTCCGGCCCGGCACCTTGGAGCGGTGGGGATTGGGGTATGAGGCCCTGAGCGCGAACAACCCGGGGCTGGTGCTGGCCCGGGTTACCGGTTTCGGGCAGACGGGGCCGTACGCGCGTCGCCCCGGCTTCGGCACCCTCGCGGAGGCGATGAGCGGCTTCGCCGCCTACACCGGGGAGCCGGACGGGCCACCCACCTTGCCGCCATTCGGGCTCGCTGACGGAATCACCGGGTTGGCGACCGCGTACGCCGTCATGGTCGCCCTCGCCGCCCGGCAGCAGACCGGACGTGGGCAGGTGATTGACCTGGCCATCATTGAGCCCATCATGGCGCTGTTGGGGCCGCACCTGACCTGGTACACCCAGCTCGGCTACGTGCAGCCCCGTCTGGGGAACCGCTCCAGTAACAACGCTCCCCGGAACACCTACCGCACCGCGGATGGCAAATGGGTGGCGGTGTCAACCAGCGCGCAAAGCATCGCCGAACGGGTGATGCAGCTGGTGGGGCGGCCGGATCTGATCGAGCAGCCGTGGTTCGCGACCGGCCGGGGGCGGGCCGCGCACGCCGACGAGTTGGACGCGGCCGTCGCCGAGTGGGTGGGGCGCCACACCAGACAGGAGGTGGTGGAGGCCTTCGAGAAGGCCGAGGCCGCGGTCGCCCCGGTGTACGACGTGCGGGACATCCTCGCCGATCCGCAGTACACCGCGCTGCAGACAGCGATCACCGTGGATGACTCCGAGCTGGGGCCGATCACTATGCAGAACCTCATCTTCCGGTTGTCGGAGACCCCGGGGGCCATTCGGTTCGCGGGGCGACCACACGGAGCCGACACCGATGAGGTGCTGACGGAGGCGGGGCTGACCGCTGCGGAGATCGGGGCGCTGCGTGAGCGGGGAGTGATTTGATGCGTCTGACCTGGTTATACGTGCCCGGAGACCGACCTGATCGGTTCGTCAAAGCCGTGGACAGCGGCGCCGATGTGGTGATTTTGGACTTAGAGGATGCGGTGGCGCCGTCCCGTAAGGAGTACGCCAGGCGTGCGGTGGCGGAGTTTCTGACCCAGCCGCATCCGGTCCCGGTGACGGTCCGGGTCGGTGAGTTAGCCGGCCCGGAGCTGCTGGCCGACTTAGAAGCGGTGGCGAGGGCGCCCGGGTTGTCTGGGCTGCGTCTGCCGAAGGTCCAGGCACCCGGTGACGTGGTGGAGGTCGCCAGGCGGCTTGATACCCCAACAGAGCTGTACTGTCTGTTGGAGTCGGCGGTCGGGGTGGAATCGGCGTATCAGATCGCTCGGGCGCACCCCTGGGTGACCGGGATCGGGCTGGGAGAAGCCGATCTGCGCGCTGACCTCAACGTGACCGATGACGCGGGGTTGGCCTGGGCCCGGAGCCGCATCGTGGTGGCCTCTGCGGCGGCGGAGCTGGGGCCGCCGGCTATGTCGGTGTACCCCAATGTGGCCGATGAAGCCGGACTGGCCGAATCCTGCCGTCTCGGCAGACGATTAGGTTTCCTCGGCCGTGCCGCCCTGCACCCCCGCCAACTACCGGTGATTGTCGAGGCTTTCCGGCCGTCCCCCGCGGAGGTGGAGCGCGCTACGGAGCTGCTGGCGGCGCTGGAGGAGGCTGAACTGCGTCAGTCGGGCACCGTGGTGTTACCGGACGGACGATTCGCCGACCGTGCGATGGTGGCGGCGGCCCGCCGCACCGTCGCTTTGGCCGCGCGTCTGGGGTAAGGTGTCAGGCGTCGTCAGGGTAGCCGCCTACGGAGTTTCCCCGATGACCGGAGCTGTCAGGCTAGAGGCATGAGACTGATCCTGAATGTGCTCTGGCTGGTATTCGGCGGTTTGTTCATGGCGCTGGGGTATGCGCTTGCGGGACTGATCTGCTGCCTGCTGATCGTGACGATCCCGTTCGGCATCGCCGCGTTCCGAATGGCCAATTACGCGTTGTGGCCGTTCGGCAGGACCCTGGCCCCCAAGCCTGATGCCGGTGTGGCCTCGGCCATCGGCAACGTTATCTGGATCCTGGTCGCCGGGTGGTGGCTGGCGTTGGGACATCTGCTCTCGGGACTCTCCCTGTGCATCACCATCATCGGCATTCCCTTGGGGGTGGCGCACTTCAAGTTGATTCCGGTGTCGCTGACCCCGTTGGGTCATGAGATCGTCCCCACCGGTGAGGCGAACCAGGTGGTGGTCGTCAACCGAGGCTGAGCGCTCACGACACGGCCCAGACGGCGGCCGAGCCTAGGCGTGTGTACGCCTTCCTGGCCCCAACCTGGTTAAGGCGCTCCGTTGTCGGGTTGGGAGGAGTATCGGACGGTCGCAACCTGCGGCGCGTAGGCTTCCGCGTACATGTCCCAGCCCGACGCCACAGGGAGGTCGCCGGTGGGGGAGTTCGTGCGGTTGGAGGTCGCCGACGGGGTCGGAGTGATCCGGTTGGACAGACCCCCGATGAACGCCCTGAACATTCAGATGCAGGAGGAGCTGCGGGCGGTCGCGACCGAGGCGGGCGCACGTGAGGATATCCGGGCGGTCGTGGTATACGGCGGGGAGAAGGTCTTCGCGGCCGGCGCCGACATCAAAGAGATGGCGAATATGGGGTACGCCGAGATGGCCGCCCGGGCTAGCGCGCTCTCCAGCGCCTTCGACACCGTCGCGAAGCTGCCTAAGCCGGTGGTGGCAGCGATCACCGGGTACGCCCTGGGGGGCGGCTGTGAACTGGCGCTCGCCTGCGACTTCCGGATCTGCGCCGCCGATGCCCAGCTGGGGCAACCGGAGATCAAGCTTGGGGTGATACCTGGTGCGGGAGGCACTCAGCGGTTGCCGCGTCTGATCGGCCCGTCCCGCGCCAAGGATTTGATTTTCACCGGCCGCACCGTCACCGCCGACGAGGCGTTGGCTATCGGCCTGGTTGATCAGGTGGTCCCCGCCGCTGAGGTGTTCACGACGGCTCACGCGTACGCGCGTAGGTTCGTCGACGGGCCAGCCCACGCGCTCCGGGCCGCCAAGGCCGCGATCGACCAGGGATTGGAGGTTGATCTCGCCAACGGCCTGGCGCTGGAGAGTCACTTGTTCGCGGCGTTGTTCGCCACCGAGGACAAGCAGATCGGGATGCGTGCCTTCATGAACAAGGAGAAACCGCGGTTCGGGAGTGCCCGCGGTGGAGCCGGCGCATCAGAGCCGGAGTCCGCGGATCAGCGGCGGGAGGGAACTGGATGAGTTGGGACGAGGTCAACGCCGCCCGCGAGGACCCCAAGCGCGCGAATGTGCTGTACCACGACTGGGAGGCCGACACCTACGAGGACAAGTGGTCGATCTCCTATGACGAACGGTGCATCTCCTACGCCCGGGATCGGTTCATCACCATCGCGGGGCGTGAGGGATGGCCATATCCGACGGCCCTGGAGGTGGGGTGCGGTACCGGGTTCTTCCTGCTCAACCTGATGCAGGCGGGGGTGGTAGAGCGCGGCTTCGTCACCGATATCTCGCCGGGGATGGTTCAGGTGGCGCTGCGGAACGCCGAGGTGCTCGGTCTGGAGGTCTCCGGACGGGTCGCCGACGCCGAGCGCATCCCGTTTGAGGACAACGCGGTGGATCTGGTGGTCGGGCACGCGGTCCTGCACCACATCCCGGATGTGGAGGCGGCGTTCCGTGAGGTACTGCGGGTCCTCAAACCCGGCGGGCGTTTCGTGTTCGCGGGGGAGCCGACCCGGATCGGTGACTGGTACGCCCGGCGACTGGGGCAGCTGACCTGGTGGGCCACCACGAACCTGACGCGACTGCCTGGGCTGACCGGATGGCGGCGTCCGCAACGTGAGTTGGACGAGTCCAGCGCGGCCGCGGCGTTGGAGGCCGTGGTGGACCTGCACACCTTTGATCCCGACGAGCTCGCCGCGACCGCCAAAGCGGCGGGCGCCCGCGAGGTGAAGGTGGCGACCGAGGAGCTGACCGCGGCGATGTTCGGGTGGCCGGTGCGTACCTTTGAAGCGGCGGTCCCCCGTGAAAAGCTGGGGTGGAACTGGGCGATGTTCGCCTACCGCACCTGGCAGATCCTCTCGGCGGTGGACGCGCGCGTGCTCCGTCACCTGGTGCCTAAGGAGTTCTTCTACAACGTCCTTATCACCGGCATTAAATGACCTCCAGATATGTGGTTTCGGCGGCGTGATCCTCGGCAAGCCAGGTACCTGACGTGGGCGTCGGTGCGGTGGGTGTTGCGCCACCGCGCGTACACCCCCTGGTATCTGATCCGGTACTGGCGTTTGTTCTGGCTCCGGTTAACCAAGCCCCACATCGTCACCGAGGGGATGGTGTTCCTGGGCAAGAGGGTGGAGTTGACCGCCCGCCGGGGATACGGCCGGCTGATTCTGGGCAAGTGGACCCACATAGGGGACGGCACCGCGCTGCGCGCACATGAAGGGACGCTGCGGGTGGGGGACAAGTGTGTGCTGGCGTCCGATGTCACCATCAACGCCTATCTGGATGTGGAGATCGGTGCGGCCTGCATGATCGCTGACGACGTCTACATCGTCGACTTTGATCATGTGACCACGGACCTTGAGATCCCCATGAAGGACCAGGGCATCGTGAAAAGTCCGGTCCGGATCGGGCCTGACTGCTGGTTGGGTACCAAGGTGGTCGTCACCCGGGGGGTGCGGATCGGGCGGGGCAGCGTCGTGGGCGCCGGAGCGGTGGTCACTCGGGACCTGCCGGAGTACACGGTGGCCGGTGGCGTGCCGGCGCGGCCGCTGCGGAGCCGTCGGCCTTCGGAGGCGCCGCAGCCGGTATCCGAACCGGAAACGGAGCCGTTTTCTCTTGTCCACCGTGGAGAGTCTGGCGTGGCGCCGGTTTCGCGGTAACGTCACGACGCATGAGGGAGCACGCCACGGATTCTGGGACGGAGCAGATCGAGGGGCACGGGGGAGACCTGGCGCTCGCGGCGTTGCGTGGGCACGGGGTAACCGAGATGTTCACCCTCTCCGGAGGACATGTTTTCCCGCTCTATGACGCGGCCCGCCGCCAGGGCGTGCGGATCCTCGACGTTCGGCATGAACAGACCGCGGTCTTCGCCGCTGAGGCCGTCGCCAGACTTCAACGCCGTCCCGGTTTGGCTGTGGTGACCGCAGGGCCAGGAGTGACCAACAGCGTCTCCGCGCTCACCACCGCCTCCTTCAACGGAGCACCCGTCGTCGTGCTCGCCGGGCGGGCGCCGCAGTGGCGTTGGGGAGCAGGAAATTTGCAGGAGATTGACCATATTCCGCTCGTGGCCCCCGTCACCAAGTACGCCGCGACCGTGACCGCCACGGACCGCATCCCCGTCGAGGTACGACGGGCGGTCACAGAGGCGCTCACCGCGCACCGTGGCCCGGTTTTCCTCGACATTCCCTTGGATGTGATCTACTCCTCGGCTCAGGCCGAGCTCCCCCCGCTCGCCCCGCCACCGGCCGTGGTGCCCGATCCTGAGGACTTGGCCCGCGCCGCCTCCCTGATCGCCCGTGCCGAACGCCCGGTCATCCTGGCGGGGTCGGACACCTACAGTCAGGGCGCGATCGGGGCGTTGCGGGAGTGCGCCGAGGCGCTGCGCGTCCCCGTCTACACCAACGGGATGGGACGGGGAGCGTTGCCTCCTGAGCATCCGCTGGCTTTTTCCCGGAGCCGCCGGGCCGCTCTGTCTGGGGCGGACGCGGTCGTGGTGATCGGTACGCCGCTGGATTTCCGGCTCAACTTCGGGAACTTCGGCAGCGCCCAGGTGGTCCACATCGTGGACGCGCCTTCGCAACGTGCGTCACATGTGACACCCACCGTGTCACCGGCTGGTGATCTGCGGGTGGCTTTGGAGTATCTGGCTTCCTACAGCGGAGTGCGTGCCGACCACGAAACCTGGATCGAGGAGCTGCGAAACGCGGAGAACGCCGCCAGGGAGGCGGAACAGGCCGCGTTGCAGGCCGACGCGGAACCGATCCTGCCGAGCCGGGTGTACGGAGAGCTACGGCGGATCTTGGATCCGGATGCGGTCATCATCGGTGACGGCGGTGACTTCGTCTCCTACGCCGGCAAGTATCTGGAACCGGGTATGCCGGGATGCTGGCTGGACCCTGGCCCGTACGGTTGCCTGGGCACCGGGTTGGGGTACGCGATGGGGGCCCGCGTGACCTATCCGGACCGGCAGGTCTGCCTGCTCCTAGGTGATGGGGCGGCCGGTTTCTCTTTGATGGATGTTGAATCTCTGGTGCGGCAGAAGCTGCCGGTGGTGATGGTGGTCGGCAACAACGGGATCTGGGGTCTGGAAAAGCATCCTATGCGACAGCTTTACGGCTACGATGTCGCGGCGGATCTCCAACCCGAGCTGCGGTATGACGACGTAGTCCGCGCTCTGGGAGGCGCGGGAGAGACGGTACGTAAGCCCGCTGATTTGGGGCCGGCGCTGGCACGAGCGTTCAACTCTGGTGTCCCCTATCTGGTGAACGTACTCACCGACCCGGCCGATGCTTACCCCAGGAAGGCGACACTAGCCTGACCGGTTCAGTTCCTGACGAAGAAGCCGTCAACTGTAGATCATTGTGATATGATCTGAATTCCGATCTGGCCAGATTGTGGAATTTACCCTGGCTTCGTTCGCTGTTCGGATTTCAGAAGATGATGTCCGGCCACTTCAACAGAGTAAAGAGTGCGGAAGTGACCTGTGTCATACGCTTTCCGCCATAGATTGTTTTCCTTGAAGGGGACCGGGTATCAGACGAGTCAGGATATGGGGTATGAGGCTGCTGGTCGTCGATGATGAGGAAGATTTGGTAGGCGCCCTCCGAGCGGGGTTGGTCCGCGCGGGATACGCCGTTGATGTGGCGTTGAACGCCGCACAAGCCCGGGAACGGTTACTCATTAACGACTACGACCTGCTGATACTGGATCTCAACCTTCCCGATGGGGATGGTTTCGAACTGTGCGAAGCCATCCGCAGCGGCGAGTTGAGAGCCGCCGCCGGCCCTCAACTACGCATCCTCATGCTCACCGCGCGGGGTAGCCTCGGCGACCGGGTACAGGGCCTGGACCTGGGAGCCGACGACTATCTGGTCAAACCCTTCGCGTTGGCAGAGTTACTGGCCCGAGTACGCGCCTTGCTCCGTCGGGAAGGACGGGGCGGGGGCGCGATTCTGTCGGTCGGCGACCTCACTTTAGATACGGCGCGTCATCTCGCTCGTCGGGGACAGCGGGAGTTGACGCTGACCCGGAAGGAGTTCGGGGTCCTGGAATACCTCATGACGCGGCCTGGGTATGTGGTCTCCAGTGAGGAATTGCTGGAGCATGTCTGGGACGAGAACACCGATCCGTTCACCCATACCGTCCGCGTAACGGTCGGCACCCTGCGCCGTAAACTCACCGCACACGGCGAGCCTCCTCTGATCGAGACGGTGATCGGCAAGGGTTACCGCCTCAAGGAGAACCCGTGATCGAACGCCTCAGGTCGCGGTCAGGTTACCACTCCCCACTACACTCGATCCGGTTCAGACTTACCGTACTGTACTCCACCGTGCTGTTTACATTGGCAGCCGTCGTGCTACTAGTGACGTATCTTCTGGTCTCCCGGGAGATCGACACTGAATCGGTCCAGAGCTATCCGGTTATACGTTTCGTCACCGAGGACGGCAGGAAAATCTATCTGGGGACCAGCGAGGTGGTGGAGGTTGACTCGATTGAGACGGTTGTCAAATACAAAACGCTCCGTGCTCTGCGTAACTATTCGTTATCGACCCTCGGTGGATTGTTCCTGGCGAGCCTAGCTATCGGATGGGTGGTGTCGGGGCGGGCGTTACGGCCAGTACGCAGGATCGCCCGCGCCGCGGCGGAGATTCAGGCGACTGATCTATCACGCCGGATAGCGCTGCGTGGCCCTAACGATGAGCTGCGATACCTGGCCGACACCATCGATTCGATGCTCGATCGCCTCGACGCCGCGTTTCGCGCTCAACGCCAACTCATCGATGACGTGTCGCATGAACTGCGTACCCCGTTGGCCATCATCCGGGCCAATCTGGACGCGGTGCTGTCCGATCCTCAAGCCAGCGAGGAGGACCGACGACGAGCGGTGGCGGTCGTCGACCGGGCGACGAGTCGGATGACGCGGCTGGTGGAGGATCTGCTGGCCACCGCCCGTCGTTCAGCGTCGGCCTTCACCGACACCGATGTGGACCTGGCGGAGGTGGCTGCGCAGGCCGGCGAGGAGTTCGCGCAGTTGGCGCAGACGCGTGGGATCTCGCTGCGTTACGCCACCAGTTCCGGTCTGACCCTGATCGCCGACCCCGACGCGCTCCGTCGAGCTGTGGGCAACCTCCTGTCTAACGCCCTACGGGTAGCCCCCACCGGCAGTGAGATCGTCATTGGAGCGGGGCGCGAGAAGGGGTGGTTGTGGTTGGCCGTCGCCGACGCCGGGCCTGGAATCGCCGATGAGGATCAGCCGCGGGTGTTTGATCGGTTCTGGCGCGGGCGCCACCAACACGACTCAACAGAGCGCCACACCGGTCTGGGGTTGGCCATCGTGAGACAGATCGCCGAATCCCATGGCGGCCAGGTGCGTCTGTTTTCTCAGCTGGGGGTCGGTAGCACATTTGTCCTGTGGCTGCCGGCCGGATCCGACCGGGCTTCGGAGCCTGTGCCCCCGCACAATCCTCTTAAGACGAAACCCGCACCCCGATCTGAGCCCGCTACCACTGTCGAGGGCAAAACCCTGTAAGGGCGGGAACGCACGGAGTGGCGATCCGAACCGAGACGGCGCAACGGAGCAGGCAACCCTGGCCGCGATCACAGGCGCTGTGTGGAGCGTGCTTCGGGGACCTGACGGCAGACTGAGCCGTACCCGGGGTGTGCCGTCGGGCGACGGTCAGCGACTGCGGGCGTTGGGGCTAGGTGGCATCCTGCGCGAGCAGATTCCCCTCGGGAACCACGATCCGGGGCATGACGGTGGGAGCCGCACCCGCGGCGAGGCGTTCCTGCAGCACCTGCTCGTCACGGAGCGCGCGCTGGTATGCGGCCACGGTTCGTTCCGCGATCGAGGGCCATCCATAGCGCGCAGCGGCGACTTCCCGCGCCCGTCGCGCCAGGCGCCGGGCCAGTATCTCGTCGCTGAGGACAGAGCTGACCGCTTCAACCAACCGGTCCTGATCCCCAGCGGGGAAAGTCATGCCGGTCACGCCCGGCTCGATGAGCTTAGCGAGCCCACCGGAGGCGGCAGCGACCACGGGCGTGCCGGCGGCTCCAGCCTCCAGCGCGATCATGCCGAAAGGCTCATAGAGGCTGGGAACCACGACGCAGTCGGCCGCGCCAAGGAGGGGCGGCAGCTGGTCTTGGGAGAGGAAGCCGGTGAAGGTGACGCAGCGCTGCAGACGACGGCGTTTCACCTCGTCCCGGAGCGCATCACCGTGCGGCCCCTCCCCGGCCACTACCAGCCGGAGCCCAGGATGCCGACGGCGTAGCCGCGGCAACGCGGCGATCAGGTCTTGGACTCCCTTTTCGTAAACCAGGCGACCGGCATAGACCAGGAGCGGGCCGGAACCGGCGTACTGCTGCCGTACCCGAGCGATCGCGGACGAGGGGGCCTGCCAGGCCTGGATGTCCACTCCGTTGGGGATCACCTCCACCTTGCCGCCGGGCAGGTCGAACAGGCGGGAGACCTCCCATCGCATGTGGTCAGAGCAGACCAGGACACGGCGCGCTTCGTAAGTCAGCCACCACTCCACCGAATGGATACAGCGGTTGGTGTCGTTGGGTAACCAGCCCTGATGCCGGCCTGCCTCGGTGGCGTGCACGGTGGCCACCAACGGAGCGCCCAGATGGTGTTTAAGGGTGACCGCCGCGTGGGTGACGAGCCAGTCATGGGCGTGAACCACGTCGACGGGGGTGTCCACGGTGACCGCCAGCGCCGCCCGGGTGAGGGCGTGGTTGAAGGCCATCGTCCACGCCAGCAAAGTGTGGTTGGTGAGCGGGAACAACGGCGGATCCTCTGGAGCACGCACCACGCGTACCCCCTCGACCCGCTCGTCCAGAGCGGCTCCGTCACCGTACCGAGTCACCACGGTGACGTCGTGGCCAGCGGCGGCCAGCGAGGTAGCCAGAGCATGAACATGCCGTCCCAGCCCGCCAACCAGGACAGGGGGATACTCCCACGACAACATCAACACGCGCATCGCGCGTTATTGAACCGTATGTCGGTGTGGCCGTGAGCGGCTGGGATCTGGCTACGCCTCAGGGCCGTCGTCCGGAGGATGCTCCGCTCCTTCCCGGGCGGAGTTCCGAGGCGATGAACCATCGGCCCCGGATTCACGGCGCGGATGATTGTCTTCCCGCGCGGAGTTCTTAGTGGAATCAGACCGTCGCTGCCGCGGCTCCGGCTGTGGGGACAGACCACCAGCACCACGGAGCCGCATCCGGTCCAGGCTGGCCAGGAACTCCGGGTCGTCATCGGGTGCTATCGGACGCGGAGCGTGAGGGGCAGCCAAACCGGGCCGGGGACGGCCAGCCACGAACCAGGCGATCGGTCCTGCCAGAAACACCGCCAGGATGATCACGGTCCACAGCGGTCGAGGAAGCCGGCGCGGCGGCTCGTCTCGCCCGAGGCAGTCCACCAAGGCGATAGCCATCAGGGCGATATTGAGCAGGAACACGAACATGAAGGCGCGGGCCACCTTCATATCATGCCTTGTCTTACGCGCTGTGTCAGAGACCGCTGGGGAGGGTTCGTCCTTCAGTGGCGTTCCGTCAGATAGGCGAACGCGGCCGCGACAAGGGCCGCGTTGTCCGGGGCGATCAGGCCATCGGGAAGTTCGAGGGTGTCCTCCAGGCCGATCCTGGTGTCCAGATCGTTGTCGAGCGCCCACTCCAAAACAGGCCAGGCGGCGGCGTCCTGCCCGTGGACCAGCAGCGGGACCTCACCGGCCAAGGGGGACAGGGCCGCCAGCAAGGTCTCGACGGTGCCGATCGCGGCGGCGGGGTCTGAGGAGAGGGGCTCGACCAGGATCCGGGTACACAGAGGCGCCAGGCCGCTGGCCGCCAACCGAGGCGGGTCATCAGCGAACCAGATGCCCGGCTCCACCCCGATCCCGATATCCAGCAGGGTGGTGGCCACCTGTTTCCAGCCGGCCTCGGACACATTGACCGACGCGAAATCCGGCTGATCGGAGGCGGGGAGATCCGACCAGGACCGGATGAGAGCGGTACGCCGGTGGGGGTCAGGTTCGATCCAGGCGCCGGTGGTCACACCGACCGGCAGCTCGGGGCAGGCCGAGCGGACCGCGCGTACCGCGGCGCCTACGTCATCGGGGTGCAGGGACTCTCGGCCCTCGGCGTTTCGGGGGTGGATATGGAAGGCGCCTGCGCCGACCGCCGCGCATGCCGCCGCATCGGTAGCGAGGGCTTCAGGCGTGACCGGGAGACGAGCGTGGGCGTCGGCACCGCGCGCTCCGTTCAGGCACGCCTTGATCAGCATGAAGGCATGGTAGTGCCACCGGCACGTTCCACAAGGCTGATCAGGAAGCCAAACGGCGGCTCCGGCTCAACAAGGGGTGACTGCCTGGGTAGAAGGTGGGGCGACGGCGAACGGGTGAGGGTGAGCCAAGAACCGTGAGCGGCGTCTGGGAGCGGGGCGATGGGGTGGTGGCGTGAGGGGAAGTGGAACGGAGCGACCGGCGGGGGATTAAACACCCACCGGCCGCTCCACGTTTGAGAGCCGGGTGATTGTGAGCTCCCACAACCGACCATCCTGGTCGGAATAGCACCCCATTCGGTCAGGCTGTCTCACAGAAGCCGCGCGATATTTAGAAATGGGTGAGATGAAATAGCGGGAACGCAGCCGAGAATGGCGGACGAAAATTATTCGGCGCCATGGCCCGCAGGGGGTGTGAGGGGGCCGCAAGGTACGTATGGCGTGCGTTCATCGGTCACTGCGCGGGTCGGTTGGGGTGGGTCTTTGTCCAGGTAGTTGCCCTCCAGTCGGTTGTGGGAGCGCTCCCATGATGCCTTGGGCTAGCTTGCCGTGTCAAGGCCGGATACCTGGTGCGTTAAGTAGCTTGTCAATCGCTTGTTATGTCAACTGTCTAGTTGTCTCGGAAATCGAAGTGAGGGCTTGTTAAAGCGTGGCCGTGCACCTATAGTCCAGTTCCACGGAATCTGTTCGCGGCGTACCGCATACGCACGAACGGATCCGCCTCGGCACGCTTACCCGCAACGTCGGCTGTCATTGACAGTCGACAGAAAGATCTCTTTTTAGGAGGTACGGGTGACGCGCCGAGTGACCATGGGAGCGCTCCCATGGTCATGCGGGTCCGCATCGTGCGGGGCGATGCGCCGGAGCCTGGACCGGACGGACCGGTGCCGTCCTCAGAGCCCGCGGGAGGGTGCGATCGCGCAGCGCCGACGCGTCGCACCCTCCCGCGCCCTATCAGGCCATCCGTATTCAGCGCGCCGCCCCGTACTGATTGCCGGACCCTGTCCCCGTCCCCCGGCTCCATCCGGATTCCTGATCCCGGAGGCATACCTATGCTTCAACTCCGGCGCCCTCGTCCCCCACGGGGTGCACCGCGTGTGGTGACCGGCTTCCTCGCTGGCTTACTGGGGCTGGCGACGGTTGTGGTCACCGGACCGTTGACTGAATCCCCGGCTGCTGCTCAGCCGAGCCAGCCAAGGTTCAACTACGCCGAAGCTCTTCAGAAGTCGATCTGGTTCTACGAGGCGCAACAATCAGGCAGGCTCCCAGAGTGGAACCGCGTGAATTGGCGCGGTGACGCTGCCCTCAACGACGGTGCCGACGTCGGCCTGGACCTCAGCGGAGGCTGGTTCGACGCCGGTGACCACGTGAAGTTCGGCTTCCCGATGGCGTTCAGCGCCACGATGCTCGCCTGGGGAGCGGTGGAGTACCGGGACGCGTACGAGCGCTCCGGTCAACTGCCCCACCTGCTGAACAACCTCCGTTTCGTCAATGACTACTTCATCGCCGCCCACCCCGAACCCAATGTCCTGTACGGGCAAGTGGGAACCGGCTCTGTCGACCACGCCTGGTGGGGCCCGGCCGAAGTGATGTCGATGGAGCGGCCCGCGTACCGCATCACCCCCAGCTGCCCTGGGTCGGACCTGGCAGGGGAGACCGCGGCTGCGATGGCCGCCGCCTCGATCGTGTTCCGCCCCACCGACCCCAGCTACGCGAACACCCTGTTGCAGCACGCGCGTCAGCTGTACAACTTCGCCGACACCTACCGGGGCGTCTACAGCGACTGCATCACCGACGCCGGAAACTTCTACCGCTCCTTCAGCGGATACCAGGACGAACTGGTCTGGGGTGCCATCTGGCTCGCTCGCGCCACCACGGGTGAGGAGTCCGCGCGCTACCTCGCACAGGCTGAGGAGTACTACGACCTGCTCGCCAACGAGCCGCAGACCAACGTCAAGTCCTACCGCTGGACCATCGCCTGGGACGACAAGTCCTACGGCACCTATGTGCTGTTGGCGATGCTCACCGGCAAGCAGCGTTACATCGACGACGCGAACCGGTGGCTGGACTGGTGGACCGTAGGGGTCAACGGTCAGCGGGTCTCCTACTCCCCCGGTGGGATGGCGGTACTGGACACCTGGGGAGCGCTGCGCTACGCCGCTAACACCGCGTTCGTGGCGCTGCTGTACTCAGACTGGATTGACGATCCTGTTCGGAGCCAGCGTTACCACGACTTCGGGGTTCAACAGATTAACTACATCCTCGGTGACAACCCCCGTAACTCCAGTTACGTGGTGGGTTTTGGCAACAACCCGCCCCGTAACCCGCACCACCGCACCGCGCACGGCTCCTGGACAGACAACATCAACGAGCCGGCCGACAACCGGCACATCCTCTACGGAGCGCTCGTCGGCGGTCCGTCACGACCCGACGACCAGTACACCGACAGCCGCTCCGACTATGTGATGAACGAGGTCGCCACCGACTACAACGCCGGCTTCACCAGCGCCCTGGTGCGCATGTACGACGAGTTTGGCGGGACACCGCTGCCGAACTTCCCGGAGCCGGAGACCCCGGATGGCCCTGAGATCTTCATCCAGGCCGCGAACAACGCGACCGGACAGAACTTCACCGAGATCCGCGCCTTCCTGATCAACCGCTCCGCCTGGCCGGCCCGAGCGCTGCACAGGGCCTCCTTCCGGTACTACTTCACGCTCGATGGCTCCACCGTCGTCGACCAGATCACGGTGACCTCCGCGTACAACCAGTGCCGGACACCCGGGGCGCCGACCCAGCACTCGGGGAACGTGTACTACATCACCATCGACTGCACCGGCACCGTCTCGGCTCCCGCGGGGCAGTCCCAGTCGCGGCGGGAAGTACAGTTCCGGATCGCCAGCTCCGGTACCTGGGACCCCACCAACGACTGGTCCTACGAAGGGGTCAGCTCGACGCCGTCCAACCCGGTGACCGTGGAGCACATTCCGCTGTACGACGACAACGGTCAGCTGATCTGGGGTGAGGAGCCCGGCGGAGGCACGCCGGACACCACACCCCCGTCGGCACCGACCAACCTCACGGCGGGGACGCCGACGTCGACGAGTGTGCCGTTGAGTTGGTCGGCTTCGACGGACACTGGTGGGTCGGGTCTGGCTGGTTACACGGTGTACCGGGAGAACGGTGCGACGGATGTGGAGGTGGGGACGTCGACGACGACCTCCTTCACGGTGACGGGGTTGAGCCCGAACACGGAGTACACGTTCTATGTGGTGGCGCGGGACAACGCTGGTAACGTCTCTGCGCCGTCCGAACCGGTGACGGTACGCACCGCGTCTTCGGACAGCAGCGGTTGCTCGGTGGACTACACCGTGATCAACCAGTGGGATACCGGCTTCACCGCGAGCATCACGATCACCAACGGACCGACCCCGGTCACCGGGTGGAGGTTGAGCTTCGACTTCCCCGGCAACCAGCAGATCAGCCAGGGCTGGAACGCTACCTGGAGCCAGAGCGGCTCAACGGTGACGGCGACGAGCCTCAGCTGGAACGAGAATCTGCCGGCCAACGGTTCGGTGACCATCGGGTTCAACGCGTCTTACACCGGATCCAACCCGGCCCCGACGGCCTTCACACTCAACGGGGCCAACTGCACCGCGGTGTGAGTCCAGCTCCGGGGGTTTGCGCCGCTTTCCGGAGCTGACCCCCACCCGCGGAGCAACACCGGGGGAGACCAGTGCCGCACTGGTCTCCCCCAACTGTCCACAATGGCTTGATGTATCCAGTGGGATCGACGTCAGCAAGACGGGGATGGCGGGGTGCCGGGGTGTCGACCGCCGTCCTCGTAACGCCTCAGGCCCGGCCCGTGCTATGCAAGGCCACCGCGGTGGAGGACAAAGGCCCAAAGCCTCAGATGCTCATCTCCAGCCTGTACAGAGGTCCCGTGAACCCCGGCGAGCGGAGGGAGGCCTGAGGCAAGTCGTGGTCGTGGACATGAGCGTCGTTACGGCTGGGACTGAACACACGACGTATTGATCCTCACCAATCGTTGCGGAACGAGTCGGACGCCTCGGTTTTGGCTGGTTGAGCCGAGCGTCGCTGGTTGAGCGCGGCGCTACGGCGGCGTTTGGCACCTCGTACGGCCGGCGGCCTTGGGTCTGGACACCGGCGGCCTTGGGTCTGGACATACGTCACTCCTGCTCCATGCCTGCTCCGTGGCGCCTTCGGGCGATGCCGCCCCAGTCGACAGGAGGCGCTGCCGCACTCACCACCGTGCCGTCGCAGGAAACGCGGCGGTGAGAGCACGGTGGTGCGCCGGGTAGGTGACGGAGCGCTTGTACGACGCGGTCACGTAGGTGCGATCACGTGGGTGCGATCACGTGGGCGCGGCTACGCGGGCAGGCACACCGGCCTGAGCGAGTCGACACGATCGAGCCTGGTCATGTGACAGGGTGGGCTGAAGATCCGATGGGCTTGGGGTGCTAGCTACTAGCTAGTAACATTCGTGGTGCAGAGGCGAGAGCAGGAGAGGCGTCCGGAGCGATGAAGATCGTCGTCCTTGTGAAGCAGGTGCCGGACTCCGGTGAGGAGCGTTCGCTACGCTCCGATGACTTCACCGTCGACCGGGATGCGGCGACCAAACGCATGAATGAGCTCGATGAGCACGCCATCGAGGCTGCGTTGCAGCTGGTTGAGGAGCACGGTGGAGAAGTCACCGTGCTGACGATGGCGCCGGCCGACGCGCTGGAATCGACCGTCCGCAAAGCGCTTCAGATGGGGCCCGACAGGGCGGTCCATATCGTCGATGAGGCGATCCACGGATCGTGCGCCGTCACCAGCTCCGCAGTGCTCGCGGCGGCGTTGCGCACCCTGGAGTGGGACTTGGTGCTGTGCGGCGCGGAGTCCACGGATGGTCGAGTACAGGCGATGCCGCACATGCTCAGTGAGCGTCTGGACGTTGCGGCGGTCACCGGAGCCCGGAAGATCACCGTCTCCGGTGGGGAGATTACGGTGGAGCGCCAGGTCGACGACGGTTATGAGCTGGTGCAGGCCGCTTTGCCGGCGATCGTGAGCGTGTGGGACACCATCAATACGCCGCGTTACCCGTCCTTCAAGCTGATCATGGCCGCCAAGAAGAAGCCGGTGACCACGCTGTCATTGGCTGACCTGGGGATCTCCCCGGATCAGGTCGGGCTGAGCGCGTCGACCAGTCAGGTCCTCCACGCCGCTCCCCGCCCACCCCGTGAGGCCGGGGTCAAGGTCATCGACGATGGCTCCGGTGGTGTGGCGCTCGTGGATTTCCTGGCCGCCGAGAAGTTCGTGTGATCGAGGGGTGGACATGGCTGAAATCCTCGTTGTGGTGGAGACCACCGCCGATCAGGCGGTCAAGAAGGTCACCCTCGAAATGCTCACGCTGGCGCGCGGGCTGGGGGAGCCGGCGGCGGTCGTGCTGGGGGCGCCGGGCGCCGCACAGGCGGTGACGGGGACGCTCGCTGAGTATGGGGCACGCACCGTGTACGTGGCCGAGAGCGAGGACCTGACTCGTTACCTGGTGGCGCCTAAGGCCGAGATTTTGGCGCGCCTGATCGGGCAGGTGCAGCCTGCCGCTGTTCTCTTGGCCGGGTCCCAGGAAGGGAAGGAGATCGCTGGGAGACTGGCGGTCAAGCTCGACAACGGCCTTCTTGCGGATATTTCCGCGCTGGAACCCGACGGCACCGCCACCCAGGTCGTCTTCGCGGGCGGCACCATCGTGAAGTCTCGGGTCACCCGGGGCTTCCCGCTGGCCACCGTGCGGCCGAACTCGGTGACGCCGGAGCCGGCGCCGGTTGAGGCGCCCCGTACGGTGCCGGTGGACGTCACGATCTCTGAATCCTCCCGTAAGGTGCGGATTCTTGACCGGGTGGCGGAGCAGAAGGGTACGCGGCCTGACCTCACCGCCGCTTCCGTGGTGGTCTCCGGTGGCCGTGGGGTGGGAAGCGCCGAGAACTTCGCCTTGGTGGAGCAGCTCGCTGACCTGCTCGGTGGAGCCGTGGGGGCTTCTCGCGCCGCGACGGACGCAGGCTTCTACCCGCACCAGTTCCAGGTCGGCCAGACCGGTAAGACGGT
>PKFB01000024.1 GCA_002919305.1 Actinomycetales bacterium | reverse complement strand
CCCAACTACTGCACGCCGCCGACCAAGCCACCCACTACCTAGCCGTCGTCGACCCCGACAACGCCGCCGGCTCCATCAACGGTCTTCCCGCCCCCACCCCCGACGGCCCCTTCCACGGAGGCTGCCAACAACAAGGCGGACCACCAGTACCACCAGCCCGCCAACCCCTAACCGACACCAGCCGCCGCCGCACCTTCGTCTACACCGAACAAGGCCCCGACGGCCTACAGGACCTCCTAGCCCGAGACGACGGCATCATCGCCCTACGCCTCAAATGGATGGACGCCGGCGGACACGCCCACCTCCGCCACGGTGAACACATCACCGACACCCAACTCCAACACCGCGCCCTCTACGGCCACGACCCCATCACCACCACAACCACCGACTGGGAACACGGCAAAAGACACAAATGCGGCAGGCATGCCACCGCCTTCACCAGCAACGCCGCCCTCGTGTTCGCCGAGATGTACATCTGGAACTCCCCTCAAGGACAACAAGCCAGAGCAGCCGCAGATAATCCCCATAAGCAAGAAAAAGCATTTTCGGTTGAGATCCCCGCAACGGATATATTTGGCCCCACATTCCGTAGTTATATCCGAGGCTGGACTCGGACCGGAACCCAAAAGGCACCTATCTCAGTAACGCCCACCAATTTCGGCGACAACACTGTGATCAAAGCATTTTATTTTCGAGACTCCCCCAGCAGTGAGTGGAAACTCTACACCTGCTACCCAGATCCAAGGAGTTGATCATGCCAGAGATCAGCGAACGCCTCTTTAACACTCTAAAGAATTATATTAATGAAGGCGACTACTTTCTTATCGAGAAGCTCGGAGAAACAGTGGCGATGGGTAGCCTGCCGTGGTTCGTCGAAGAGTTCGAGCAGGCGCTGCGAGCTGGAGCCTTCACGCCTCAGTGGTGGGGCAAACACTTTTACAACGATGAATGGACCGACGAGGAAGCCGACGAGCTGGACGAAGATCTGCGGAATATCTGGAACGCCGTCGCTCCTGGCCGGCCGTACCCTCTCGACTCGCCGTCTTCTTAAGGGGGTGTCTTGTCTGGTGTTACGGCGTGGGTGCCGTCGGTCGTGACGGCGTCTGCGGATTAACACGCCCAAGGAGGGCATCTCAGGACGCCGGTTAAGGCGAGGGCGCCGCAGGCGGACGCGGTTTCCAGTGTTTCTGGCGGTGCGCAATTCCATGGCTTATTGCCGCGTTGGGCTTGTAGGCCGCGCCGTAAACGCTTAAGTCAACAGGGTCACCGGCTCCCTGCGCCTTTATAAGGATGCGCCCGTGGTGCGTGGTCCCGACGGGCGCTCCCGTGGGCTGGTGGAGTCAGTCAGTCGTCCCAGTCGACAAGTAGCTCGCGGACGCCGTACACCACCATGGTGTCGCGCATCGGCACATGGTCAGGCGGGGTGGCCAGCCGCAGGTTTGGGAAACGGCTAGTCAGGCGTGTGAAGGTGGCAGTCAGCTCGACGCGGGCGAGTTGTTGCCCGAGGCACTGGTGGACGCCGTGGCCGAAGGCGAGGTGGTGGGTGTTGGTGCGGTGGAAGTCGAGGGTGTGGGGGTCGGGGAATTTGTCGGGGTCACGGTTGGCGGCGGGAAGGTGAAGTACCACGTATTCGCCGGGTTGGATGACGACGCCGCCGAGTTCGACGCGTTCTTTGGCGTAGCGGACGAGGCCGAACTGGACGATGCTGAGGTAGCGCAGGAGTTCTTCAACGGCTCGTGGAATGAGCTGTGGTTCGGCGCTGAGTTGTTCCCACCTGGTCCGGTCACGCAGCAGGGTAAGGGTGCCGAGGGCGATCATGTTGGCGGTGGTTTCGTGGCCGGCGATCAGGAGTAGGACTCCGATGGCAACGAGTTCGTCGTGGGTGAGGGGTTGACCGCCGGCGTCGGCGTGGACGAGGCCGGTGAGGATGTCGTCGGTGGGGTGTTCTCGTTTGGAGCGCACCAGCTCGCCCATGTATTCGCGGATGCTGCGGATCGCGGTGAGGATTTCTTCTCGTGTGCTGGTGACGTCGAGCAGCGTGGCGCTGTGGCGTTGGAAGTCGGCACGGTCGGTGTAGGGGACACCGAGGAGCTCGCAGATGACCAGGGAGGGGACGGGGAGGGCGAGCACGGTGACCAGGTCGACGGGGCGTGGGCCGCGGGCCATCGCGTCGATGTGGTCGGAGACGATCTGGTCGATTCGGGGTTGGAGGGCGCGCATGCGCCGGACCGTGAATTGGCCGGTGAGGAGCCGACGGAGTCGGGTGTGGTCGGGTGGGTCGGTGTTGATGAGGGAGCGGTCGTTGGCGAAGGGTTCGATGTCCTCCTCGGTGAGGGGGGTGATGCGGACCGGGGAGGTTCGCCGGGGTAGGTGGGAGCTGAGGCGGGTATCGGCGAGTCCGGCACGGACGTCTTCGTAGCGGGTGAACAGCCATCCGAGGTGGCCGTCGGGAAAGGCGAGGCGGGTGGCGGGCTGTTCCTGTCGGATGCGGTCGAATTCCGGTGGTGGGTCGAGGGGGTCGTGGCGCCGGGTGGGGAGGGTGAGGGCGGTGTGGGGTGTGGTACTGATCGCCTCGGTCATCGTCGTCTCCTTTCCCGGTTGTCCGGGGAGGGTGGGTGACGGACGGGGACCGGGCGGGTGGTCAGTGGGTGGTGATCGCTCCGGATGGGCACAGGAGGGCGGCCTCGCGTACCTGGTCCTCGTGTGAGGGCGGCACCGTGTCGGTGCGGAGCTCAACGATGCCGTCTGTGTCGCGTTGCGTGAAGATGTCTGGCGCGGTGAGGACGCACATCCCGGATCCACAGCACACGTCCTGGTCTACGGTGACCCGCACGTTTCGCCTCCGTCCCGTCACTGTGCGCAAACAACAACAAAAGTTATATACCGTTTAATGGAAACTTATCAAGGTCCTACGATAATCCATTTTTTCGGATTTCGACGACTTTTAGATCACTGAATGTTCAGAGCGTTGGTGGGGGCGTATTCGGGCCTGTGTCGTCGTCAGGCTGGTCGTGTCGGCTGGCGTATTCGTCGACGACGAGGGCGCGGACGTGTCCGGCGCGGTACGCGGAGCGGCCGACGAGTTGGGCCACAATGGGGGCGGTGGTGAGTTGAAACATCACGACGAGGATCAGGACGACGGTGTTGGCGCCTTCGCCGTAGAACGGGGCCACGCCGGCGCAGATCAACATCAGGCCCAGGGTTTGGGGTTTGGTGGCTGCTTGAAGCCGGGTCGCGACGTCGGGGAGGCGGAGTAGTCCAAGACCTGCCAGTAGGGCGAGGAGACCGCCGGATAGCAGCGCCCCCGCGGCCAGGATGTCTGCGATGCGGCTGAGCCAGATCATGGTCGTCTCCTTACGGGAGTTCCTCGTCGGGCATCAGCCGTACCGCTGACAGGGTGCTGAGGAAGCCGACGAGAGCGACGACGATCAGCACGATGATGTTGGCGCTTTCGCCGCGCCGCGCGGATTCCACGAGCATTCCACTGATCACGATGGTGACGAAGGTGTCCAGGGCGACCAGTCGGTCGTGGATGGTGGGTCCGCGCAGCAGTCTGATGAGGATGAGGAGGCCCGCTGTCGCCAGCAGACCGTCGGTAATGGCCAGAACCGTGGTCATGGCGCCCCCCTTTTTCGGGTCGGGTTTCTCATTGGAGTTGCTGACTCGTCTCTGGTTCGCCGAGCGT
Source organism: Actinomycetales bacterium (assembly GCA_002919305.1). Classification (GTDB taxonomy): domain Bacteria; phylum Actinomycetota; class Actinomycetes; order Mycobacteriales; family Micromonosporaceae; genus RSA1. Next base: position 223,685 of record PKFB01000024.1, on the reverse strand, counting down.
GCGGAGGACATCGAGGGCCCCTCGGCGCGCGTCACGGCGGGCGCGCCGCAGGTCCTGTTCACTGCGGACGTCGAAGACGTACAGGTACAGCCGTTGGTGTCGGCGGTCCACATCCACCACGAGGGTTCCGGGGACCAGGGTGATGCGGTTGGCCACCACGGTCAGGGCCATGTCGGAGGAGCAGGAGACCGGGATGGTCACGATGGCTGACCGGACGCGTGGGCCTCGGCGGAGGGATGCCCACGCCACCTGGGCTGACGCGATGATCAGGTCGATCAGGAAGCGGCTGAGCGCCACCGGGATGTATTCCACGCGGGGGCGTGAGGATGGTCGGAGGGCGGGGAGCCGGCAGACGGCCAGGCACAGGGGTGTCACCACGAGCGCGGAGATCAGCACCAGCGGGGAGAGGGATCCCCACAGCAGGATCCAGGTAAGGATGAGCCAGGCCAGCAGGGGGATCCGGTCGGTCATGCGTTTCATGGCGTCTCCTCGGTGTGGGACGCCGGGTTCCTCAGCACGGTGTTGCGGTATGTGTCGTGGTCGGTCAGGTCCACGGCGGCGCGTTGGCTGAAGGCCGACAAGGGACCGGCGGTGGCTGCCACCGTCAGGCTGATCAGGATGGCGAGGGTGGTGGCCAGCCACATCAGTCGGGCGGGTAGGGCGGTGCCGACGGTGACGGCGTCGTCGGGGCGCTGGTCGGGGACGGGGATAGCGGGCTCCCCCCAGAAGACGGTCATCCAGATCCGCGTCATCGCCGCCAGGGTGAGCAGGCTGGTCAGCAGCAGGATCGCGACGGCGGTGAGGACCAGTGGTGTGAGGCGGTTCGCGTCCGCGCCGAAGGCGCCGGCGTCGCCGATGGCGTCGGCTCGCGTGGCCCCGGCGGGTGCGACGGCTGCCTGCAGCAGCGCCAGTTTCCCGACGAACCCGGCCAGTGGGGGTACGCCGCTGAGGCTGAGGGCGGGGATGAGGAATAGCGCGGCGAGGGCGGGAGTGGTGACGGCCACTCCACCGAGCCGGCTCAGGGAGACCGTTCCGCGTTCTCGTTCCACAAGGCCGCTGACCAGAAACAAGGCGGTTTGGACGGTGATGTGGTGCACCAGGTACAGCAGCGTGCCGGTCAGCCCTGCCACCGACCACAGGCCGATCCCGAAGAGCATGAAGCCGATGTGGGAGACCAGCGCAAAAGACAGGCTCCGGTTGAGGTCGTCTTGCACCAGCGCCCCGGCGATGCCGATGAGCATGGTCGCCGCCGCGATCAGCAGCAGGGTGGTTGAGGGGCCTTGGTGGGGGAACAGCAGGGTTTGGGTACGCGCGATCGCGTAGATGGCGACCTTGGTCAACAAGGCGGCGAAGATGGCGGTGACTGGGGCGGGAGCGGTCGGGTAGCTGTCCGGGAGCCACCAGTGCAGGGGCACCAGGGCGGCTTTGATGCCGAGCGCCACCAGTAGCAGGGCCCCGAGCAGGGTGCGGGTGCCCTCCGCGAGGTGTGGGGTTGCCAGGCTGAGGCGGGCCAGGTTGACCGTGCCGGTGGCGGCGTAGGTGAGGCCGATGGCGGTCAGCAGGGTGATTGAGGCGACCAGGCTGCAGATGATGTAGGTCATGCCGGAGCGCACCCGTTCCCGGGTGGCGCCGAGTGTGATGAGCACGTAGCTGGCCATCAGCATGACCTCAAGGCCGACGAACAGCGTGAACAGGTCACCGGTGAGGAACACCAGCGCGATGCCGGCCAGCAGCACCAGGTAGGTGGGGTGGAAGATCGAGGGGGCGTTTTCGACGTACCGCTCGGCGATGCCTTGTCCGATCGCGTACAACAACACCACCAGGCAGACCGTGACGGCGACCAGCAGCACCAGCGCGCAGAAGCGATCGGCGACCAGGGTGATGCCGAGCGTCGGGCTCCAGCCGCCGACCCGGACCGCTTGCGGGCCGGCGCTGTCGACGCGGACCAGGAGCAGGATCGCGTCGATGAGCACCGCCCCGAGGACCGTCACCCCCAGGGCTTGTTGTGCCGACGGGAATGGGCTGAGCAGGAAGGTGATGCCCGCCACCAGCAGGGGCAGGATGATCGGGACGGTGACGAGGACGGCGGTTGAGGTCACAGGTCCTCCTCGCCTGTCTCAAGTTCGCGTTCCCGCATCGGTCGCCGCCCCAGTTGACGGTCTTCGACGTCGTCGGGGACTTCGTCGTCGCCGTTGAGGACGACGCCGCGGTGGGCCAGCGCCAGCAGCAGCGCGGTGACCGCGAAGGTGATCACCACGGCGGTCAGGGCCAGGGCTTGGGGTAGCGGGTCGGCTGTTCGGGGTGGGTCGTCGGGCGGGATGTGGGCGGCGTCCGGTGCCGGGCCGGCCGGGCCTCCTGCGAGGAGGAGGATGAGGTTGGCGGCATGGCCCAACAGGGTGAACCCGAGGATGACGCGCAGCAGCGCCCGCTGCGTGATCAGGTATGTTCCCCCGCCGAACAGCACGCCGATGACCAGGGAGAGGGTGAGGTTGGCGGCGTTCACCGCGCGCTCCTCTCCGCGTTGACGGCTTCGGCTGGGCTGGTTGGGACGTCGTAGGCGCCGAGGGTACGCAGGATGTCCAGCACCAGGCCGGTGACGATGACGGCGATCCCCGCCTCGAAGATCAGTGAGGTGGCGAGTTCTAGGTGCCCGAGGGGGCCGAGGTCCACGGTGTAGACCGCGCCGCTGAGGGGGTCCCCCGTCCACAGCAGACCGGCCAGACCGTACCCGGCGGTGAGGAACAGGCCAGTGCCGAGGAGCACTCCGGGTGGGACGGGGGTGATCTCCCACAGTTCCCGGGAGCCGCCTGCGAGGCGCCGCAGCACCATTCCCAGTCCGACGACCAGGCCGGCAGCGAATCCTCCGCCGGGGCGGTGCAGTCCGACCAGGAGTAGGTAGCTAGCCACCACCAGCATGCTGGGGTGGATCACCCGGGTGATGGCTTCCAGCAGCAGCGTGCGGCGTCCCGGCGCCTGCTGGTGGGCGGCGGGGAGCAGGCGGGTGCGGGGGATGTTGTCCGACCTCCAGGCGATGGTTTCGCGTCGGGGGACGCCGCCGGTGCGGTGGCTGACCAGGATCAGGCTGGCCACCCCGGTGGCGGCGATCGCCAGCACCGTGATCTCACCGAGGGTGTCCAGGGCTCGGAATTCGGTCACGATGACGTTGACGACGTTCGGGCCTCCGGCTTCCGGGGCGAGCCGCAGATAGTCCTGTGTGGCCGGTGAGGGTGCGTGGTTGGCGCTGACGGTCAGCGTGGCGATAGTGACGAACAGCCCGGCCAGGACAGCCACCACCGCTCGAGGCGCCCACAGGGATGGGGCTGTCGGTCGTACCCCGGGTGGCATGCGTCGCAGCACGAGCACAAACACCAGCAGCGTCAGGGTCTCCACCAGCACCTGGACCAGCGCCAGGTCGGGGGCACCGTGGAGGACGAACAGCCCGGCCACCAGGTAGCCGACGGCTGACAGCAGCAGCACCGCGATCAGTCGACGGTGGACCATCACCACCCCGGCCACCGTGATGGTGACGCCGATGGCCAGGATCGCCTGCGGTGGGCTGTCCCACAGCCGCGGTTCGATCGGCCCTTCGCCGCCAAGCACGAGGGTCAGGCCGGGTCCAACGGCCACCACGGTCAGGATCACCATCAGGTACGTGGGCAGCGACCCCACTTGGGTGCGGGTGGTCACGGCGCGGGCGCCCACCATCACGGCCACCGCGAGGCTGTCTTGAATCCGGGTGGCGCGTGGCACGCTGGGCAGCCGGGCCCGCCAGGTGGGGATCTGGTCGCGCAGCAGATGGATCACGGCGCCGGCGACCAGGGTGAGCAGCGCCAGATACAGCGGTGCCCCGAGGCCGTGCCACAGCTCCAGGTGGTAGCCGGTCTCCCCGTGGGGGTGGGTGTAGGCGTGACGGGCAGTGAGGGCGTCGGTGGCGGCGGGGGCCAGCCCCAGCGCCACGCCCGTCGCCGCGATCAACGCGACGGGCGCCACGAAGGAGACCGGTGGGCGTTCCATGCGGACGGGCACCCCTGGGCGGTTGCCGAACGCGCCCCACCAGAACCGCAGGGTGTACGCGATGGTGAGCGTGGAGCCGGTAACCAGGCCGATGAGGACCCAACGGTGGCCGGTGCCGGGTTCGAGGAAGGCTTGGAAGGCCGCTTCCTTCCCGAGGTAACCCACTGTTGGTGGTAAACCTGCCATCGACACGCACGCCAGGGCGGCGGTCACCGCCAGCAGCGGGGCGCGGCGCGCCACCCCACTCAGCTGCCGCAGATCCCGGGTGCCGGCTCCGTGGTCGATGATGCCCACCGTCAGAAACAGCGTGGCTTTGAACAGCGCGTGCGCTAGCAGCATCGTGGCGCCGGCCAGAGCGGCGGTCTGCGTACCCGCCCCCATCAGCGCCAGCAGAAAGCCGAGTTGGGCGATCGTGCCGAAGGCGAGCAGCCGTTTCAGGTCGGTCTGGGTCAGGGCCCGCCACCCTCCCAGCAGCATCGTGGCGACCCCGACCGTGAGCACCACCGGCCGCCACGGCATGACCTCGGCGAAGGCGGGCGCTAGGCGAGCCACCAGGTACACCCCGGCTTTGACCATGGCGGCGGCGTGCAGGTAGGCGCTGATCGGGGTGGGCGCCACCATGGCGGCCGGCAGCCAGGGCTGGAATGGGATCTGCGCGGATTTAGCGGCGGCGCCGATCAGGATGAGTATCACGGCGACCGTCACCCATCCGCCGTCGGGGGGATCGTCCAGGATGCGCGCGATGCGGTAGGTCCCCGCGACCTCCGCCAGGAGCAGAAGTCCCAGCAGCAGAGCGAATCCCGCCCCGGTGGTGACCAGCAGCGCCCGTCCCGCAGCTCGTCGCTCCTCCCGCTGCTGTCCGTCATCCCCGATCAGGAGGAAAGAGCAGACCGTGGTCAGCTCCCAGGCCACGTACAAGGCCAGCACGTTGTCGGCCAGCACCAGCGCCAGCATCGACCCAGCGAACAGCACCAGGACCGCGGCGATCCGCCCGAGCCCGTGTGCCCGGTGCTGGAAGTAGCGCGTCGCGTACAGCAGCACCAACGCCCCGATCCCGGTGACCAGCAGCCCAAGCAGCAACGCCAGTCCGTCAAGGCGCAGCGAGATCTGCAGCTGCAGGGTCGGTGCCCACTGCCATAGGGCGTACCGTTCGCGACCGGTGAGGACGTCAGGGATCGTGGTCAGCAGCCATCCGAAGCCAACCGCGGGGGCCAGGGCCCCCAGAGCGAAAACCCGTGATCCCCAGTATCGGGCGGTGACGGCGCAGGCGGCCGCGATCAGGACGTGCAGTCCAAGGACGACGGCCACGCCCAGCTCACCGCGCCCCGACCACCCGGTCGTCGGTAACGGTGCGGGCGCGGGCATCCCCGTGACCACGCGGAAGGACCGCCGCTGCCTGTGCCCTGGGCTCGCCTTCTGTGCCGGTGTACTGCGGCCTCACGTCGACCGGTGCTGGCCCCCATACCCCTGGGGTACGCGGTGCCCAGGTGCTCCGGATGGCAGCGATCCGGTCAGTCACGATGACCTCCTCACCCCGCAATGGTTGGTACGCCGCTCGGCGCAGAATGCCGTTTTGACATTAACCACTTTCGCCCACATATGCGGATATAGCGGAGAATGCCGGCGAAGAATCCGAGGGCGTGGAGCGCGGCTCCGCCCGCGATGGGGAGACCTCTTGGGGAATCCGGACCAGATAGCGCCGGATAACGATGCGCCCGCCGAGCGCCTGGCACCCGGCGGGCTATGGAACGAGGCTATGGAACGAAGCGCATGACGATGGACGTAACCGACGGCTCCCCCGCGGCGTCGCCCGTGTACTTCCCTACTCGTCGTGCTCTTCGCGCATCAGTCGCTCTGCTAGTGGCGCGATGGAACACAGCATGAAGGGTCTGCCACATGAGCACTGGTCCGTGGACTGGCCCGGTTGGCGTACTCGGTGATGTCGGTCAATCACATCGAAGACGAACCGACGCCAGGCCTCGGGGTCTTCGACCAGGGACCAGTCGCCCGTGGTCTGCGCGCGTGACGTCTTCGTCAAGGGCGCTGACGAGGATGCCGACGGGCGGGCGAGGCTGGCGGCTGGGCCGGATGACGTGGAGCCCGTCGACTGAGACAACAATCCCGCACGGGTCGATACCGTTGTGGCGGGTGTGGGTTTGACGTAGTGACCGTTCATCCTCGGACCCTTCCGTCGGAATTAATCGTCGGGTTCCGTGCGGACGCACGGTTACCCGGAAACGGACCGAGGGGTGAGCCATTCAGCTACCCATCGTATATCCACTTGTAACATCTCTGTGGATGTTCCTGAACAGCTTTGACACCCGCGTGTCAGTTCAAGTCACAGGTCGGATGGGCAGTGACAGGTCCACATCGATCTAAAAAAGATCGGATCAGGCCCGCCCACTCGGTTACCGAACGTTACGCTGCTCGCGCTTCCGTTACGGTGCGTGGTGGGATTGACGTCGAGTGGGCGGGCCCGTCCGAGGGGGACGGGATCGAAGAATGTTTCTGCGATCACGGTCACCGTATGCCAGCAGCTCCATACCAGGAGGCCCGTGTTTATAAATCGTGATCGATCCGTGTCACTGCCTGCACTGTGATCGCTCACAACCGCGCCGAGTACCGTCGGTGCTTGTGAGCAGGCATATGACCCCCGAAGAATTCCGCCGCCACGGGCACGCGGTGATCGACTGGATCGCCGATTACTGGTCCCGTATCGAGTCGTATCCGGTGCTCAGCCAGGTAACGCCTGGTGAGATCGCGTCGACACTCCCCGCGACCGCCCCCGAACGCGGGGAATCGATCGACGTGATTATGTCGGACCTCGGGAAGCTACTGCCGGGAATCACACATTGGCAGCATCCCTCATTTTTTGGTTACTTCCCGGCTAACACCTCACCGCCATCGGTACTGGGTGATCTGCTCAGCTCCGGTTTCGCGGTTCAGGGAATGTTATGGACCACCAGTCCAGCCTGCACTGAACTGGAGACCCGAATGATGGACTGGCTGGTGGATCTGTTGGGGTTGCCGACGCGGTTCCGGTCGGATTCCACCGGCGGCGGCGTTATTCAAGACTCCGCCTCCTCAGCGACGCTGGTGGCGACCCTGGTCGCGTTGCACCGCGCCAGCCAGGGGACCTGGAATCAGGAGGGGATCAGGCGTCGCTACACCGTCTACACCTCCGTCCAGGGGCACTCGTCAATTGAGAAAGCGGCCCGGATCGCCGGTATTGGGGACAGCAATGTTCGTCTGGTCGATGTTGACCCCACGACGTTCGCGATGCGTCCGGACCGCCTGCGCGAGATGATCGCCGAGGACCGGGCCGCCGGCGCGGTCCCCGCCCTGGTAGTCGCCACAATCGGCACCACCTCGACCAGCGCGATCGACCCGCTCCCAGCCATCGGCGAACTGTGCCGACAGGAAGGACTGTGGCTCCACGTCGACGCCGCCTACGCCGGCGCGGCCGCGGTGTGTGAGGAGCTGCGGTGGACCCACGCCGGTGTGGAATACGCCGACAGCTACTGCTTTGACCCTCATAAATGGCTGCTGACGGGTTTTGACTGCGACGCTTTCTGGGTCGCCAACCGCCGTGAGTTGATTCAGGCCTTGTCCGTGCTGCCTGAGTACTTGCGGAACGCGGCGTCGGAATCCGGCGCGGTGATCGACTATCGGGACTGGCAGGTGCCGTTAGGGCGACGGTTCCGGGCGCTGAAGTTGTGGTTCGTGCTGCGCTGGTATGGCGCGGAGGGACTGCGGGAGCATATCCGCACCGGGGTGCGGCTGGCACAGCGCTTCGCGCGTTTAGTGGAGACCGACGAGCGGTTCGAGATCGTCGCTCCGGTCCCGTTCTCCCTGGTGTGTTTCCGGCTCCGCCCACAGCCTGGCGAGTCGAGCCAGGACACCGATGCCCGCAATGAGGAGTTGCTGCGCCGAATCAACGCCTCTGGCGCGCTGTTGTTAACCCATACCCGGATCGACGACCGGTTTGTGCTGCGATTGGCAATCGGCGCTCCCAGCACCGAAACCCGCCACATTGAAGCCGCCTGGGCGTTGATTCAGGACCTGGCCACTGAGCTGTCACACGAAACAACGAACCGCTCTTAAATACCCTGAGACACCTATCAGCACACATATGAAGGGGTACGCGCTCGCGCGTACCCCTTCAGCGCTGGAGAGGCGAGATTGTCAGGCCGTCGGCTCAGGCACCGACTCCTCCGTGGCCCGCTGCTCGCTGGCGCGCTCTTCGGCCCGTTCGGCCAGGTGACGCCGGATCGAGTAGGCCAGCGCCGCGGCCCAGACCACGTAGATGACCGCGTAGAAGGTGTAACGCGTGGAGTCGCTGGCGTCGATCCAGTCGCTGCGCAGCAGGCTACGAGTGTTGGTGAGGATGATGATCCCGCCCACCGCCGAGCCGAGCACCCGCGGCGGGATATGCCGCACCAGCCAGGCCGCGATCGGTGCGGCGATCATGCCACCGATCAGCAGGGCGACCACCCAGGAGGCGTTGATGTCCTCGGAACCGAGGCCAACCAGGAAGCCGATGCTCGCGGCGACCGCCACCAGGAACTCGCTGGTGTCGATCGAACCGATCACCTTACGCGGTTCCAGCCGCCCGCTGGCCAGGATCGCCGGCGTACCGACCGGCCCCCATCCTCCACCACCGGTGGAGTCGACGAAGCCGGCGAAGACACCCAGCGGGGACAGGAAACGCTTCCGCAGTGGCTTGCCGAGGTTGTCCTTCGGCAGCCCGGCGATGGTGAAGCGACCGAGGATGTACAGCCCCAGGGACAGCAGGATCAGGGACATCACCGGGGCGGCGACCTCAGTGGAGAGGTTGGACAGGAAGGTAGCGCCGGCGAAGGCTCCTACAGCACCGGGTATTCCGACCTTGGCGACGACCTTCCAGTCAACGTTGCCGAACCGCCAGTGAGATACACCGGAGACCAGCGTGGTGCCGATCTCGGCGAGGTGGACAGTGGCCGAAGCAGCGGCCGGGTTAGTGCCGATCGCCAACAGCAGAGTCGTCGATGTGACGCCGTAGGCCATACCGAGACTGCCGTCGACGAGCTGGGCACCAAGGCCCACCAAGGCCAAGAGAACAAGTCTGCGCATGAGTAGTTCACCACCGGGGAGTGTGGGAGCGGCTGGGCGGCGGTGCCCGGCCGACGACATGTGGGCTGCCCACGTCAGCATTCTTGACTAGTCCGATAGGGGATCTCAAGAGAGCCTCTCTGAAATCAACCCAACGGCTGGGGAGGTGTTCACCGCACGTCTTGTACGCGCCCATAACCCGGATTATTCGGCCAATACTGCGATACGGAGGTGAATAACCGAGCGATTCAGACCGCTACCGGGTTTCCACGACCGATTCAGCGCATACCCGCGCATACAAAATGCGGGGCATACCGCCCCGCATGAAGGTCACTTACTCCCCGAGGCACCTTTACACCCAGGAACGGGGATCGTCGGCGAGCGCGCGTACCCGCTCCGGCAGCTGGCCGCTGGCCACGTCGGCGAGCGTCACCGTCTCCAGAATCGCCCGTTCACTGGCGCGCAGCGCGATCCACACGTCCTGCAGCGTACGGGCCGCCCCGTGATACCCGACCCGTTCCGGACGCATCCCCCGTACATTGGCCAACGGGCCATCAATGGCCCGGATCACATCGGCCAAGGCGATCTCGTTGGCGGGGCGCGCCAGCCAGTAGCCGCCCTCCGGGCCGCGCTGGCTGTTGACGATCCCCGCGCGCCGCAGCTGCAGCAGGATGCTTTCCAGGAACTTCGCTGGGATCTCCTGAGCCTGCGCCAGCCGCTCCGAGGTGACCGGTCGGTCATCGGAGGCGTTGGCGGCGAGCTCCAACGTGGCTCGTAACGCGTAATCCACGCGTGCAGACAGTCGCATCCCGCCTCACCCCACCTGGTCGGTGGCGGACGGGCTGGTCGGTCGCAGCAGCCCTTCCTGGACCACCGTCGCCACATGCCGACCGTCGGCGGAGAACATCCGGCCGGTCGCCAACCCCCGGCCGCCTGACGCCGACGGACTCAGGCAGTCGTACAGGAACCATTCATCGGCGCGGACCGGCCGGTGGAACCACAACGCGTGGTCTAGGCTGACGCCTCCGAAGCCGCCCGGTCCCCACACTTCACCGTGCGTGGACAGTACCGCATCCAGCAGCGTCAGATCCGACGCATAGGTGAGTGCACACGCATGCACCAGCCGATCGTCAGGCAGGGTGCCGTCGACCCGCATCCACACTCGCTGACGCGGGCTGGCCGGCCGGTCGCCACGTGGCACAAAGCCCGGCTCCCCCACGTACCGCACGTCGATGGATTGGGGTACGCGCGCCCACACCCCCAACCGCTCCGGGTACGGCGCCAACCGCTCGGCTAACGTGGGCAGCTGCTCCGGGGGCGGCACGTCCTGAGGCATCGGCTCCTGGTGATCCAGCCCTTCCTCGGTGGCGTGGAATGAAGCCGACATGAAGAAGATCGGTTTGCCGTGCTGGATCGCGGTGACCCGCCGGACCGAGAACGAGGCACCGTCCCGGATCCGCTCAACTGAGTACACGATCGGCTTCGTGGAGTTACCGGGGCGGACGAAGTACGCGTGGAGGGAGTGCACGAACCGGTCGGCGGCGACGGTACGGCCGGCGGCGACCAGCGCCTGCCCAGCGACCTGGCCGCCGAACACCCACATCGGCGCGACTCGAGGACTGACACCCCGGAAGATGTCCAGCTCCAGCTGCTCCAGATCCAAGATCCGCAGCAGGTCATCGACGGCCTCTTGGCCGACCAGCCGAGGCTGCTCGTCCGCTCCTGTCCCCGTACCCGGATCCGTCTCGACGGCGGGCCCGAGCCCGGCACCTGCCCGGGGGGCCGGGCCCTCGTCGATGGCGGGCTCCGTCACGCCTGCCCCGTAAGCGAGCCGAGCCGGTGCACCCGGACCGTGTTGGTTGACCCGGGCGTACCCGCGGGCGTACCAGCCACGATCACCACAAAGTCCCCAGGCTGGGCCCGTCCCAGTCCCAGCATGGCTTGGTCGACCTGCCGGAACATGTCGTCGGTGTGCTCCACATAGGGCACCAGGAAGGTCTCCACACCCCAGGACAGCGCCAGCTGGCTGCGCACCGCCGGCTCAGGGGTGAAGGCCAGCAGCGGCAGGCGCCCGTGCAGCCGGGCCAGGCGGCGGACCGTGTCCCCGGTCTGGGTGAAGGCCACCAGGGCCTTCGCGCCGATCGCGTCGGCGATGTGCAAGGCGGCCGCGGTGACCGCGCCACCGTGCGTACGCGGGTCATGCTGCAACGGCGGGCACTCGATGTCGCCGTTTTCGGTGAACTCGATGATGCGGGCCATGGTGCGCACCGTGAGCACCGGGTACCGTCCCACACTGGTCTCGCCGGACAGCATGAGGGCGTCGGCGCCGTCGAGCACCGCGTTGGCCACGTCCGAGGCCTCGGCACGGGTCGGCCGGGAGTTCTCGACCATCGAGTCGAGCATCTGTGTAGCGACGATGACCGGCTTGGCGTTCTCCCGGCACAGCTGGACGGCCCGCTTCTGGACCAGGGGCACCTGCTCCAGAGGCAGCTCCACACCCAAATCGCCGCGCGCCACCATTAACCCGTCGAAGGCGGCGACGATCTGTTCCAGCCGCTCCACCGCCTCCGGCTTCTCAAGCTTGGCCAGCACCGGCAGGCGGCCCCGCCCTTCAGCGTCCATGACCTCGTGGACCAGCTTGATGTCCTCGGGGGAACGCACGAACGACAGAGCCACCATGTCCACGCCGAGCCGCAGTGCGAAGCGCAGATCCTCGGTGTCCTTCTCCGACAGCGCCGGGACGCTGACCGCCACGTTAGGCAGCGACAGCCCTTTGTGGTCGGAGACCACCCCACCTTCGACCACCAGGCACCGGATGTCGTTGCCCTCGATGCCGGTGACTTCCAGGGAGAGGCGGCCGTCATCGACCAGCAGACGGTCCCCCGGCTTGACCTCGGCCGGTAGGCGCTTGTAGGTCACCGAGACCCGCTCGGCGGTGCCGGCGATGTCGTCACTGGTGATCGAGACATGCGCGCCGGTGCGCCACTCGACCGAACCGTCAGCGAACTTCCCTAGACGAATTTTCGGCCCTTGCAGGTCGGCCAGGATGCCCACCGCCCGGCCGGTCTCGTCAGAGGCCTCCCGAACCAGACGGTAGACGCGCTCGTGGTCGGCGTGGCTGCCGTGGCTGAAATTCAGCCGCGCCACGTCCATGCCCGCCTCCACCAGGCCACGGATACGTTCAGGGGTGGCGGTGGCGGGCCCGATGGTACATACGATTTTCGCGCGGCGTGTCACAGATCCGAGGCTAGTACGTCTCTTCGAGCCACTGACGGGCACCCACCCGGTGTCCACGGTGTGAGTATGTGCATCAGTGTGAATACCTGCACCGGCGGTGGTCACCCCTCGCCCGAGCGCCAGCCTGAGCTGGCAGTCTGGAAGAGCCCGCTGTGCCCCCGCTGCCAGGCGGCGTTTCCGGCAGCGGTGATCGGTATCACCTGGGTGTCGTCTGGGGGTGGGGGCAGCAGGATCTGACGGGGCTTGTTCGCCAACGCTTGGGACCGCATCAGGTGCCCCACCGTCATGTCCTCGGACCATCCGAAGTAGTCCAAGGGCCGCGCACCCTCCAGCAGATCCACCGAGTTGGTCAGGTACGCGGTCCAGATCATCCGGTCCGCCACGCAGGTGGCGATGACGGCGACATCGCCGGATCGGTGCAGCTGCGTCCCCAGATCGCTGATCCGATCTGAGGCCACCGCGCAGATCAGCAGCAACTCACCGGTTCTGCTGCGGGGCGCCGCGAGCATCTCGTGCCGCTGCCCGGGAACACTCATCGCGGTGTGGATACGTTCCGCGGTGTGTCCTCTCGCATCGCGATGCTTGTCCTGATACACCCGGATCACGTAGTCCACACCATCCATCGTGTACAGATGCTCCCGGTGGTAGCGGATCCGGGTATGCGGGTTGATCCCCGTGTAGGACAGCATCTGCGGCAGATCGCGGCGTAGCTCCAGCAGCGTTGTCCGACCACCGGAAAAGTCGGGCAACTGCGGGCTGTACACGGCCCATCCGTCTTCGTCCTCCCCCGGGGAGACGATCACCAAGTCGATGACGGCGCTGGCGGCGTTGATGAGCTCCCTCGCTTCCTCCAGGGACAGGCCGATTTGTTGCACCAGGATGGTGCCTACCACGCGCGGCCGGATCGTCACCTCGTCGTGGAACGCGAACGTGATCGGTGGCCGCCCGTCGGCCACCATCGTGCGGTATGACCCTTCCTGCCGCGCGACCGCGTACCCCAGCTCCCGCTGAAGTAGTCGCACCATGTCTCGAGCTTTAAGCGCCGGCCACTGATTTCCCACAACCGCCCTCTCACCCCGATTAGTGCGGACAGTATGGCATTGCCCGATCTAGAGGGAATAGGGGGATTCCTTCCTAAGGAAACATTGATCGGGATTACGGCAATTGTACGGACGCTTTTTGGTGCGACATCTCGTGTGAACGTTCACCCTGCGGTACGCGGGTGCGTCTGTCTGCAATCCGACACAAAGCCACCCCTGCATCACGGCGGGTACCCAACGCGCCGCCGACCCAGAGGTGTGCGGTACCCCCATGCGGAGGCCACGTGCAGAGACCAGGAGTGCCTGCGCGGGACAGCGTTACACCGGCCGACCCTGAGATCCGGGCCGGCCGGTGTGATGACGATGGCGCCGACGCTACTCAGCGCGGCACGCTCAACGGCTGATCGGTGGGCTTGACGGGTGCTGGGAGGGAACCCGCGGCGCCCAGGTAGGAGTGGATGGCGGCGGCCGCGGCCCGTCCCTCCGCGATCGCCCACACGATCAGGGAGGCGCCCCGGTGGGCGTCGCCGGCGACGAAGACGCCTGGCGTCCGGGTCTGCCAGTCAGGGCCACAGCGCAGCGTCCCTCGAGCGGTGCGCTCCAGGCCGAGCTGGCTGAGCAGTGGGGTGTCTTCGGTGCCCTCGAACCCGATCGCCAGTAGCACCAGGTCGGCCGGCAGCTCCCGCTCGGTGCCCGGTATCGGGGTGATCACGCGCCGCCCCTCGATGCGCTCGACGTGGACCTCACTGATCCGGACCGCGCGAACATGCCCCTGCTCGTCGCCTAAGAACTCCTGGACGGCGACCGCGAAGATCCGATCGCCACCCTCCTCATGCGCCGGGTAGGTGCGCAGGATCCACGGCCAGGTCGGCCACGGGTCCCGCTCCGGGTTCCGGGTGCTGGGAGGCTGCGGGTAGATGTCCAGCTGGGTCACGCTGGCTGCGCCCTGCCGGTGCGCCACGCCCAGACAGTCGGCCGCGGTGTCCCCACCCCCGATGATCACCACATGTCGGCCGGCGGCGTCCACGGCCGGGAACGGCACCTTACCGGCCACGGCCCGGTTGGCCTCCACCAAATGCTCCATGGCCAGGTGAACGCCGCGCAGTGAGCGTCCCGGCAGGTCGGTGTCACGACCGGCGAGGGCACCAGTCGCCAGCAGGACGGCGTCGTACTCCGCCCGCAGATCCGCCCCGGAGATGTCCATCCCCACGTTGCAGTTGGTGACGAACCGCACCCCTTCGGCACGCAGCTGCTCCAGCCGGCGGTCGATGTAGTGCTTCTCCAGCTTGAAGTCGGGGATGCCGTAGCGCAGCAGGCCCCCAGGCTCGTCGTCGCGTTCGTAGACGACCACCTCGTGCCCGGCCCGCGCTAACTGCTGGGCGGCGGCGAGCCCGGCGGGACCGGAGCCGACAATCGCCACCCGCTTCCCTGAGGGGGCGGGGGCCGGGCGTGGGGTCACGTAACCGGAGTCGAAGGCGCGGTCGATGATCTGCACCTCAACCTGCTTGATGGTGACCGGATCATCGGCGATGCCTAACACACAGGCGGCTTCACACGGCGCCGGGCACAGTCGCCCGGTGAACTCCGGGAAGTTGTTGGTGGCGTGCAGCTGCTCGATCGCCATCTCCCACTTCCCGGTGCGGACCAGGTCGTTCCACTCCGGGATCCGGTTACCCAGCGGACAACCGTTGTGACAGAAGGGGATACCGCAGTCCATACACCGCGCCGCTTGTTCGGCGATGGTCTCCTCGTCATGGGAGGTGTACACCTCCCGCCAGTCCTGAATCCGGACCGGGACGGGTCGACGGGCCGGCAGGCGCCGCGAGTGGCGCAGGAAGCCGGTCGGGTCAGGCATTGGCCACCTCCATGACCACCTCGTCGACGTCGCGGCCGGTGGATTCGGCCTCGCGGATCGCCTCCAACACCCGCTTGTAGTCGCGGGGCATCACCAACGTGAACTCCTCTACGGCCCGAGACCAGTCATCGAGCAATGCGCGGGCCACGGTGGAGCCGGTCTCGGTGTAGTGCCGCTCCACCAGTCCGCGTAGCGCCACCTTGTCCTCTGCGGACAGCGGCTCCAGGTCCACCATCTCGCGGTTGATCCGCTTGGTATCCGCCCGGTACAGGTACGCCTTCCCACCGGACATGCCAGCGGCGAAGTTCCGGCCGATCGGCCCCAGCACCACCACGGTGCCGCCGGTCATGTACTCGCAGCCGTGATCGCCGACGCCCTCCACCACGGCGGTGGCGCCGGAGTTGCGGACCGCGAACCGCTCCCCCACCCGGCCCCGGGCGTACAACTCACCGCCCGTGGCGCCGTACAGCAGGGTGTTGCCGGCGATGATGTTCTCCTCCGCGGCGAACGGCGCCGTCGGGTCTGGGCGCAGCACCAGCCGCCCACCGGACAGCCCCTTGCCGACGTAGTCGTTGGCGTCCCCGTACAGCCGCAGCGTGATCCCCCGCGGTAGGAAGGCCCCGAAAGATTGGCCGGCGGTGCCGTGGAAGGTCAGGTCGATGGTGTCGTCAGGCAGCCCCTTGCCGCCGAACCGGCGCGTCACCTCGCTGCCGAGCATGGTGCCCACGGTCCGGTTGGTGTTGCGGATCGGCAGACTGGCGCGCACCTGCGTCCCGTCGGTCAGCGCCGGCGCCGCCAGGGCCAGCAGCTCGTTGTCCAGCACCTGCTCCAGACCGTGGTCCTGGGCCCGGACCCGGCGACGCGGGGCGTGCGGGTCGTCGACCGGCCTGGCCAGCACCGGCGTCAGGTCCAACCCGGCCGCCTTGTAGTGGTCCAAAGCGGGCTGCATGTCGAGCATCTCCACGTGCCCGATCGCCTCGTCCAAGGAGCGGAAGCCCAGCTGGGCCAGGTACTCGCGGACCTCTTCGGCCAGGAACAGGAAGAAGTTCTCCACGAACTCCGGCGTGCCGGTGAAGCGACGCCGCAGCTCCGGGTTCTGGGTGGCGATCCCGACCGGGCAGGTGTCCAGGTGGCAGACCCGCATCATGACGCAGCCGGCCACGATCAGCGGCACGGTGGCGAAACCGTACTCCTCGGCGCCCAGCAGCGCGGCGATCATCACATCCCGGCCGGTCTTCAGCTGCCCGTCGACCTGCACGGTGACCCGGTCCCGCAGATTGTTGAGCATCAACGTCTGCTGGGTCTCGGCCAGGCCGAGCTCCCAGGGCGTACCGGCGTGCTTGAGCGAGTTCATCGGGGAGGCACCGGTTCCGCCGTCGTGGCCGGAGATCAGGATCACGTCGGCGTGTGCCTTGGCCACCCCGGCCGCCACGGTCCCCACCCCGACCTCGGAGACCAGCTTGACGTGGATCCGGGCCCGCGGGTTGGCGTTCTTCAAATCGAAGATCAGCTGGGCCAGATCCTCGATGGAGTAGATGTCGTGGTGCGGTGGCGGTGAAATCAACCCCACACCCGGCGTGGAGTGCCGGGTACGCGCGATCCACGGCCAGACCTTGTTACCGGGCAGCTGACCACCCTCACCGGGCTTGGCCCCCTGCGCCATCTTGATCTGGATGTCATCGGCGTTGACCAGGTACTCGCTGGTGACGCCGAATCGCCCGGAAGCGACCTGCTTGACCGCGCTGCGCCGCAGCGGGTCGTAGAGCCGGTCGACGTCCTCACCGCCCTCACCGCTGTTGGACTTACCGCCCAGTCGGTTCATCGCGATCGCGAGCGTCTCGTGGGCTTCGGCGGAGATCGAGCCGTAGCTCATCGCACCGGTGGCGAACCGCTTCACGATCTCGCTGGCGGGCTCCACCTCCTCCAACGGCACCGGCGGGCGTACCCCGGTCCGGAACCGGAACAGACCACGCAGGGAGGCGGTGTTGGCGGCCAGCGCGTCCACCGTGGAGGTGTACTTCTTGAAGATCTCGTACTGCCGGCTGCGGGTGGCGTGCTGGAGCAGGAAGACCGTCTCGGGGTTGAACAGGTGGATCTCACCCTCCCGGCGCCACTGGTACTCCCCGCCCGGGTCGAGGCGCCGGTGTACGCGTTCAGCGGGATTGGCCGGGAAAGCCTTGGCGTGCCGCTCGGCCACCTCACGCGCGATCACATCCAGCCCGACGCCACCGATCCGGCTGGAGGTGCCGGTGAAGTAGCGCTCCACCAGCTCCTGGTTCAGACCGATCGCCTCGAATACCTGGGCACCGGTGTACGAGGAGACCGTGGAGATCCCCATCTTGGACATAATCTTCAAGACGCCCTTACACAGCGCCTTGAGGTAGTTATTGATCGCCTCCCGCGGCGTCACACCGGTCAGCGCACCGGTGCTGATCATGTCCTCGATGGTTTCGAAGGCCAGATACGGGTTGACTGCCGAGGCACCGTAACCCAGCAGCACCGCGACGTGGTGGACCTCGCGGCAGTCCCCGCTCTCCACGATCAGGCTCACCATGGTCCGGGTCTGCTCCCGGATCAGGTGCTGGTGCACCGCAGCGGTCAGTAACAGGGACGGGATCGGCGCGAGTTCGGCGGTGGAGTCCCGGTCAGACAGCACCAGGATCCGCACGCCATCCTCGATCGCCTCCGACACGTGGCGGCAGATCTCCGTCAGTCGCGCCTTGATGCCGGCGGCGCCGTCACGCACCCGGTACAGCCCGGAGACCCGGACCGCCTTAAAGCCAGGCTTGTCGCCGTCCTCGTTGATCGACAGGATCTTGGCCAGCTCGTCGTTGTCGATCACCGGCCGGGGCAGCACAATCCGCCGACAGCTGGCCGGCCCGGGAGCGAGGAGGTCCTGCTCGGGGCCGATCATCGAGAACAGGCTGGTGACCAACTCCTCCCGGATAGCGTCCAACGGCGGGTTGGTGACCTGCGCGAACAACTGGGTGAAGTAGTCGTACAGCAGCCGCGGCCGGCGAGACAGCACCGCCACCGGGGTGTCGGTCCCCATCGACCCCACCGGTTCCGCACCGGTACGCGCCATCGGCCCGATCAGCAGCTTCAGCTCCTCTTCGGTGTAGCCGAACGTCTGCTGTCGCCGCAGCACCGAGTCGTGGGTGTAGACGATGTGTTCCCGCTCCGGCAGCGACTCCAGGTTCATCAGCCCGGCCTGCAGCCACTCGGCGTACGGGTGCTCAGAGGCGAGCTGCTGCTTGATCTCGTCGTCGGAGATGATGCGGCCCGCTGAGGTGTCCACCAGGAACATGCGGCCCGGCTGAAGCCGTCCCTTGGCCACGATGGTCGACGGGTCCAGGTCCAGCACGCCGGCCTCGCTGGCCATGACCACGGTGCCGTCCTTGGTCTGCCACCATCGTCCGGGACGCAGCCCGTTACGGTCGAGCACCGCCCCGATCACCGTGCCGTCGGTGAAGGCCACCGAGGCGGGGCCGTCCCAGGGCTCCATCAGGCAGGCGTGGAACTGGTAGAAGGCGCGTCGCGCCGGATCCATGTCCGGGTCGTTCTCCCACGCCTCGGGGATCATCATCAGCAGAGCGTGGGGCAGGCTGCGCCCGGACAGGTGCAGCAGCTCCAGCACCTCGTCGAAGCTGGCCGAGTCGCTGGCGCCAGGGGTGATGATCGGGAAGAGTCGCCGCAGGTTACCGGGGATACGACTGTTCCGCAGCAACGCCTCCCGCGCGGCCATCCAGTTCCGGTTGCCGCGGATGGTGTTGAACTCACCGTTGTGCGCCACCATCCGGTACGGATGCGCAAGTGGCCACGACGGGAACGTATTGGTGGAGAAGCGGCTGTGCACCAGCGCGATGGCGCTCGTGAGGCGCGGATCGCTCAGATCCGGGTAGAAGCTGCGCACCTGGTGAGGCGTCAGCATGCCCTTGTAGACCACGGTACGCGCCGACAGGGACGGGAAGTAGGTGAGGATGCCCCGCTCCCGGGTCTCCCGTTCGGTGCGCTTGCGCACGGCGTACGCCAAGCGGTCGAGTTCCAGACCGCTCCGTCCGTCCTCCGCGGCCAGGAAGACCTGACGGATGGCGGGCATCGCGGCCAGGGCGGTGGCCCCTAACCCGGTCGGGTTGGTGGGGACATCCCGCCACCCCAGCACCACCATGCCTTCGGCGATGGCGTACTTGGTCAGGATGCTCTGGGCACGAGCGGCCTGCTCAGGATTGGTCGGCAGAAAAACTAAGCCGGTGACATAAGCACCGGCAGACGGGAGCTCGAAGTCGACTACGGCTCGATAGAACGCGTCGGGCACCTGCAGCAGGATGCCCGCGCCGTCACCAGTGTTGGGCTCAGCGCCTTGGGCACCACGGTGCTCCATGCGCTCCAGGGCCGTCAGGCCCTGCTCCACCGTGGTGTGAGAGCGCCGCCCGTACATGTCGACCACGAATCCGACGCCGCAGGCGTCATGTTCGTACGCAGGGTCGTACAACCCGGTGGTGGTTGCAGGTCGTGAGGGAATGGGGGTACCGGCTCCGGCAACGGTACGAGTCATTGAACCCCCTCCGTCGTCGGGCGCCGCCAGGCGGATGACGGCCGCGGCGCGATGGTCACACGGGACGACGTCGGCCCGGGGTAACGTGGGTAGAGCACTTTACGCGGTCGGAACGCCTCTCGCACACCAGGGGTCCGCGTGGTGCTCGGTGATTACGTGCAGTGTACGGGACGGTACATGGTTGACCACGAAGAAGTTCACCGTGAGAAATTCCACGCCGTCACCGGCACCCGCCCCCCTTGGCGCGATGGGTACCCATATTCCACTATCGCGAACCCATTGATGTAGGCAAATGATCAGACCCTTCGTCGGGGCCGGTGATGTGGACTACAGATCGGGCCGGCTATCCGGACCAGATTCGGCGGCATCGAGGGTACGCGGTGCGGGCAGCCCGCGATCCCGGTGCGGGAGCCTCGCGGCGTCCTGGTGATTCGGCCTGTTCGTGTGGTGAGAAGTCCAGTGCGTGGGTAAGAAGTCCGGTACGCGTGACGAGAAGTCGATAAGTGACGCAGCGGATCCGGAACCTGATTTTCAGTGACAAATTCTGTCGCCGACGAAATCCGTTTCTCTGTTCTGGCCTCTCTGTCCTGGCTGTCCGCCCCGGTCAGGGGCGTCTAGAACGTCGTTCGAACGTCGTCGAGGACCACCCAGAAGCGCCCCGGTTTCGAGGACTCCACTGCGGGCGTCGGAACCCACGAAACCGGGGTCAGCGTCGAGCTCAGTCAGATCACTCAGGATCCCGCAATCGAGGCGGGCGACGCAGAATCCGCACCACGAAAGCCGGATTGTTTCGCAGATAACGCTTCCACAATCGACGGGGCTCTTTCGTGAGGCGGTAGAACCACTCCAGGCCCCGTTGTTGCATCCACCGTGGGGCCTGCGGCACCAAACCGGCGTGGAAATCGAACGCCGCTCCCACCCCCAGTAAGACGGGAGCGTTCAGACGCCCCACATGCGCCGCCATCCACCGTTCCTGCTTCGGGGTCGACAGACCCACCCAAACTAGATCGGCTTCGGAGGCGTTGATCCGCGCGACGATCTCCTCGTCCTCTTCCGGCGTCAATGGCCGGAACGGCGGGGAGTACATCCCCACGATTTTCAGACCGGGAAAACGCTCCGTCAGTTTCGCCGCCAACAGCTCCGGAACGCCCTCTTTACCGCCGTACAGGAAGGACTTCCAGCCTCGCTGAGCCGCCCGTTCCAGCACCCGCAGCATCAGGTCAGGGCCATAGACCCGACTCATCCACCGGGCGCCGGCGCGGTGCCCGGCCCACACCATCGGCATACCATCGGGTGTGGTCAGGCCGGAGTTGTTGTGGATCGCCAGCAATTCAGGGTCCCGCTGGGACTCCATGACCCCGTGGACACCGGTGACGCAGACATAGTGCGATTCACGCTGTTCGATCCACCGTGTGATCTCCTCCAGCGCCATGTCCATGTTGATGGCACTGATGCCTACGCCCAGCACGTCTACCCGCTGGATCCGGGCCGGGACGCGGGTGTTCCCTGCCTCGCCGACGTGCTGCCCGCCCCCGGTGGCGCCATCACCGCCGGCGGCTTCGCGATTCCCGGTCATCTCCTCCTCACCGGTCATCTCACAGCCTCACTGTCAGGCCTTGCCGAGCTTGGCCGCCACCTGGTCGTAGATCCAGCGGTAGGTGACCTCCAGACCGTCGGCCAGCCGCGTGGAGGGCTCCCAACCGAACTCCTTGAGGATCAGCGTGTTGTCGCTGTTGCGGCCGCGTACTCCCTTGGGGGCGTCCAGGTTGTAATTTCTCTGGAGCTTGACCCCCGCGATCTCCTCGGCGATGTCCACCAGCTGGTTGATCGTGACCAGCTCGGAGCTGCCGATGTTCAACGGCTCGACGAAGTCGCTGCGGGTGAGCATCACCGTGCCCTTGATGCAGTCGTCGATGTACATGAAGCTGCGGGTCTGCTCACCATCGCCCCAGATTTCGATCTCGTGGTTGCCGGTGAGGACGGCGGTGGCCACCTTACGGCAGATCGCCGCCGGCGCCTTCTCCCGGCCGCCTTCCCAGGTCCCGTACGGGCCGTAGACGTTGTGGTAGCGGCCGATCCGGGTGGCGAGCCCGAAGTCCTCACGGAAGTGGCGGGCCATCCGCTCGCTGAACAGCTTCTCCCAGCCGTACCCGTCCTCGGGCATCGCCGGGTAGGCGTCCTCCTCCTTCAGCGCAACCACATTGGGGCTGGTCTGCTTCTCAGCGTTGTACACGCAGGCCGAGGAGGAGTAGAAGAAGCGGTTAACCCCGGCATCCCGGGCCGCCAGCAGCATGTGCGTGCTGATCAACACCGACAGCATGCAAGCGGCTTTGTTGTTCTCGATGAAACCCATTCCCCCCATATCGGCGGCGAGGTTGTACACCTCATCCGCACCGCCGTCGAGGGCCCGCCGGGCGTCCTCCAGGAGAGAAACGTCCAGCACAAGGTTCTCGGCGTCGGCGTGGAGCTGGTGCCACTCCTCAAGGGGTTTGATGTCCACGGCGCGGACCGTACGGCCCTCCGCCAACATCGCCCGCACAAGATGTCCACCGATGAAGCCACCGGCTCCGGTCACGACGACGTCGACTCCTGCCATGGTGTGAACTCTCCTATCGGTTCGGCTGGGGTCCGATTGGTCCGGTTAAGGGGGAAGACTCTTGTCAGGGCAGGGGCGGCCTGGCGGGAAACGCGCCTCGGCGGGCGTACCCGGACTGTGCCCAGACTATAGACCCCGAGCGGCGCGGCTCCGTCCGCATCGGACGGCCAGCCATGAATAGTCATTAAGTACGCGACCGATCACTGTCCGTTGCGCATCGCTATCTCGCACCGCCACCCGGAATAATCCCCTGCGTGATGACCGGTCAGCCGCTTCTGCACCGCCTCGAAGTGTTCTACGACAGCCTTCCACGGGCGGAGGCTCGAGCCGAATCCATTGGGGCGTTTACCTTATTCGTCCGGGAAGGCACCGGATGGCCGTTCTACGCCCGCCCGCTGCTGCCTTTCACCGGCACAGCGGAGGACATCGCCGCGGTTCGGGCGCGGCAGCGCGAGCTGCGCGTACCGGAAAGCTTCGAATGGCTTGATGACCTCGCGCCTGACCTGCTGGCCATCGCCCGAGAAGCCGGGTTGGAGGTGCTGGAGGCGCCTCTGCTGCTGTTGGACCCAGACAAGCTCCCGACCACCACGCCGCTGCCGCCCGGGGTGAGGGTGCGGATCCTGGACCCCACCGATGAGCGGTGCGCCGCCGAGCTGGCCGCGCACACCGCGGTGGCCCGGGTGGGGTTCGGGGCGGCGGGTACCGCCGTGGGTCGGGCCGGACCCACAGATCGGGATCGGATCACCGTGCCGGTGTCCGAGGCTGAGGTGGCTCAGGAACGCCGGCGGGTGACCGAAGGGCGCCTGGTTCGGGCGGTCGCCGAGTCTGACCGGCACGGGTTTTTAGGGGTGGGGAGCCTGCAGCGTGCGGGGGAGGTAGCGGAGGTAACCGGGGTCGCCACCCTGCCGATGGCGCGACGCCAAGGGCTGGGGGCGGCGGTCACGGTGGCGCTGGCCCGCCACGCGTTGACCACCGGCGCTCAGTTAGTGATCGTCTCCGCCGTCTCTGAGGAGGTCTGCCGGTTGTATCAACGGCTGGGGTTCCAACGGATCGGAACGGCCTGTATCGCCCAACCCCCACCGTTGCGGCCCTGACACGCCACTCGTGCCCCTCAAGGCCCGCACGGGCCGCCGGCGGTGTCGCGCCTCCGCCACGGCGCCGACCGCACGCCGGCTCACTCAGGGGGCAACCAGGCGGCGGCGATGGCGTTGGCCCGGCTGAGCAGTCCGCTGGGCGCGGCCGATAACAGCGTGTTACGCGCCCCAACAGCGAACCGGCCGCGGGCGCCGAAGAACATGCCCAGCCGACGGGACCGGCGTACCAGTCGGGTGGCGCGGCGCCGTCGAAGCCGGTCGTAGCGGCTGAGCACCACCTCCAAACTCGGCTCCGGCGCCGCCATCAGACGCCCTAGGGTGACCGCGTCCTCCAACGCCAGACACGCGCCCTGCCCCAGATTCGGGGTCATCGCGTGGGCGGCGTCTCCGACGAAGGCCACCCCGCCCCCGCCCATGGTGAAGCCGAATCGACGAGGCAGCGGATCCAAGTCGGCGACCGCTTCTTGCCGCAGCTCCTCCGGTCGGGTCGCGGCGATCAGTTCCCCCACCGGGGAGTGCCAACCGTCGAAGTAGCGGCGCAGCAGCTCCAACTGCACCTCGGGCGACTCCGGGCGGGCCGCGCCGGGCACCACCGCGACCCAAGCCACCCCCCGCGACCCCAGGGGAGTGATCAGGAACCGGTACCCCGCGCCCACGCTTTCCCCGAAGGTGATCCCATCGGGCAGCCGGTGTGGGGGGACCACGGCACGCCAGGTGGTGTAGCCCGCCGGCGTCACCCCCGCCTCAGGGGCCAGGGCTAGCCGCACCACGCTGCTGATGCCGTCGGCGGCGACCACCAGGTCGGCCTCCCACCATTGGGAGCCGTCCCCGACCGCCGGTGGCCGGTTCCCCGCGGTGTGGATGGCGTCGATGTGGACACCCGTATGGATCTCCACGTCACCGAGCGCCGCGACCAAGGCGTCGTGAAGGTCGGGCTGGTGCACCGCCACGACGGGGGCTCCTAGCCGCTCACCCAACGCGAGCATGCTGGAGCGTGTCAGCACCCGCCCGTCCGGGCGTCGAATGACGGTCTCGGTGACGGGGACGGCGATCTCGTCCAGGCCGGGTCCCAGCCCGAGCGCCCGAAGAGCGTGGACCCCATTGGGCCACACCAGGAGGCCGACACGATCGGCCCGTAGCCGTTCGGAACGCTCCAAAACCGTGACTTTACAGCCGGCTCGTGACAGGGCGCCGGCCACAGCCAGGCCGGCGACGCCGGCTCCGACCACCACCGCACGACGGATCTGCATGGCGTTTGTCAGTCGTCTGTCGGAGCTTCAGCGTCAAAGTCGATAAGACCGGTCGACCCACGAGTCGGGCTCGTTGACGATTCGGTCTGTGGGGAGGAGGTGTCGGTCCGGTCGGCACGGTCGCTGTCTGCGTCGGCTTCCCGGGCCTCCTGTCCCGCCGGCTCTGTGGATGTAGGCGCGTCCACTACCCGCACACTGCCGTCGGACGTGACCTCCAGGTACTGCCGGGGGCCGGAAGCCACCAGGAAGTACCCGAGCGCCGCGACGAACACGATCACGCTCATCCACATGTTCCAGCGCAAGCCCAAGAAGGTGTTGGCCTCATCGATGCGCAGCCACTCGATCCAGAACCTGCCCACCGTGTACGCCATCAGGTACAGCGCGAAGGCGCGTCCCCTACCCAGTCGGTACCGGCGGTCGATGTACCAGACCAGGCCGGCCACTCCGAGATTCCACAACGCCTCGTACAGGAACGTCGGGTGGAAGGTGTCCTCGGTCCGGTACTGCTCGTCGATAGCGCCACGGTGCTCCGGATCGATCTCCACCGCCCAAAACACGTCGGTAGGGCGTCCGTACAGCTCCTGATTGAACCAGTTGCCGATCCGTCCGATCGCCTGCGCCACCGGCAGACCAACCGCGGCCGCGTCGGCGATGATCGAGAACGGGATGCGTCGGTTCCGGCAGGCGATCCACACGCCGATCGCGCCACCGATGATCGCTCCTGGGATACCCAGGCCGCCGCTCCAGATCCGCAGAGCGTCCATCGGGTCACCGTCGGCGCCGAAATACGGCTCAGGCCAGGTCAGCACGTGGTATACACGCGCGCCGACGATACCCAGTGGTACGGCCCAGATCGCCATGTCCACGGCGGTGCCCGCTGGCGCTCCCCGCTGCCGCAGGCGCCGTTCGGTGATCCAGACAGCGGCCAAAATGCCGAGCACGATGCACAGGGAGTACGCCCGGATCGGGATCGGCCCCAGATGCCACACACTGTCGCTGGGGCTGGGGAAGGCGGCGAGGTTCACGATGTCAAATTACCGTCGCCGGTTTCCGGACGGTGACCCTGGCCACCACGCACGCCGTCGATGCTCGCTGCGCGCCGCTTCCCGCCACCGGTCCACCGCCCGTCTGCCTGGTGCTCCGCTGTGGTGAGGCGTCCGAATTCGGTGACACCTGTCATCTCAGAAATGTGGCCTACCCTGCGCAAACCACCTAGGCTCGGTCCATGAACGCGTTGACTTCGGCGGTGGAGGCCGTGATCTGCGACCCCGCCGGCCGCGTCCTGCTGTGTCAGCAAGCCCAAGGACACCGGCTGTGGTGCCTGCCTGGTGGCCGCATCAGGAACGCGGAAAGCCCAGACCGCGCCGTGATCCGGGACATCAGGGAAGAGACCGGACTGGAGATCGAGGTCGTGGACCTGGTCGGGCTCTACCACCTCACCGGAGACGGCGGCGGATGCCCGCTACCGGATGTCCTGATGTACGTATTCCGGGCCCAGGCCATACACCCGGAACCGACGGTGAACGCCCCGGGTCGGATCTGTCGCCTGATGTGGGCGTCACCGGACCAGTTGCCCTGGCCTACCACGGCGACCGCCCGCGCTGCGATCGCCGACGCGATGGCGGGCCGCTCCGGGGTACTGCGGTCTGTCACACGCGATCGGGAACCGGTGATCCAGGAAGCGGTCGAGGCCCCGATCGCGTTGTGACCGCGCGGCTTGCGGCCCGGAGCGTGCCCTAGGCGTTACCGAGTACGCCCTCGGCGGAGCGGTGGGCGGGACGGCGTACCCCCGCAGCGAGGTCAGCGGCGAGGTCGGCCACCGCGGTGATCCCGGCGGATAGGTCACCGGCGTCGTCGGCATCCAGCAGGCGGCGGACCAACGCGCTCCCCACCACCACGCCGTCGGCGTACCCGGCGACCTCGGCGGCCTGGTCACCGTTGGAGACCCCGAGTCCCACCCCGACCGGCAGGGTGGTGACCTCCCGTACCCGGGACACCAGGACGGGGGCCGCCTCGGAGGTACGCTGCCGCGCCCCGGTGACGCCCATGACGCTGGTGGCGTACACGAAACCTCGGCAGGCCGCGGCCGTCATCGCCAGCCGTGCGTCGGTTGAGCTCGGCGCCACCAGGAAGACCCGGTCCAGGGCGTAGGTGTCGGAGGCGGCCAGCCACTCGTCGGCCTCGTCGGGGATCAAGTCCGGGGTGATCAGGCCGGCGCCGCCTGCCGCGGCCAAGTCGCGGGCGAAGGCGTCCACGCCGTACTGGACGATCGGGTTCCAGTAGGTCATCACCAGGGTCGGGGCACCGGTCGCGGCGACCGCCTCCACGGTCCGCAGCAGGTCCCTGATACGGACCCCTCGGCTGAGGGCGCGGTCAGCGGCGGCCTGGATCACCGGTCCGTCCATCACCGGGTCGGAGTAGGGCATCCCCACCTCGACCACGTCCACACCGGCCTCCACCATCGCCCGACAGGCGGTGATGGCGGTGTCCACATCGGGGAACCCTGCCGGCAGGTACCCGACCAGGACCGCGCGTCCCTGTTCCCGGGCCGCCGTGAACGCCTTGGTCACGCTCACCGTGACTCCCCCAGGTATCCGAAGTACTCCGCCGCGGTGGCCACGTCCTTGTCGCCCCGACCAGACAGATTCACCAGGATCACCGCGTCCGGCCCCAGCTCGGCGGCGACTTTCAGCGCGCCGGCCAGCGCGTGGGAGCTCTCAAGCGCGGGGATGATGCCCTCGGTCCGGCACAGCAGCAAGAAGGCCTCCATCGCCTCGGCGTCGGTCACCGCCCGGTACTGGGCGCGTCCGGTGTCGTGCAGCCAGGCGTGCTCGGGCCCGACCCCGGGGTAGTCCAGACCGGCGGAGATGGAGTGCGACTCGATGGTCTGGCCCTCGTCGTCCTGCAGCAGGTACGAGCGGGCGCCGTGCAGCACACCGGGGCGTCCGCCGGTGATCGCGGCGGCGTGCCGTCCGGTTTCGACGCCCTCACCGCCGGCTTCGAAGCCGTACAGCCGCACCGACTCGTCGCCGAGGAACGCGTAGAACACACCGATCGCGTTGGAGCCCCCACCGACGCAGGCGCATACCGCGTCCGGCAGTCGGCCGACCTGCTGCAGTATCTGCTCGCGGGCCTCGTCACCGATCACCCGCTGGTAGTCGCGGACCAGTGCCGGGAAGGGGTGTGGTCCCCCGACCGAGCCGATCAGGTAGTGGGTGTGGTCGACGTTGGTCACCCAGTCCCGGAACGCCTCGTTCATGGCGTCCTTGAGGGTGCGGCTGCCGGTGGTCACCGGGACAACCTCAGCGCCCAGCATTCTCATCCGCGCCACGTTGAGCGCCTGGCGCTTGGTGTCCACCTCACCCATGTAGATGACGCACTCCAGGCCGAACAGCGCCGCCGCGGTCGCCGTGGCCACGCCGTGCTGGCCAGCCCCGGTCTCGGCGATCACCCGGCGTTTGCCCATCCGAACGGTCAGCAACGCCTGCCCGAGCACGTTGTTGATCTTGTGCGCTCCGGTATGTGCCAGATCCTCCCGCTTCAGCAGGATCCGCGCGCCCGCCTTCTGGGAGAAGCGCCGCGCCTCATACAGCAGGGTGGGGCGCCCGGCGTACTCCCGCAGCAGGCGTTTCAACTCGTCGGTGAACTGCGGATCCTGCATCGCCTCCCGGTGCGCGGCCTCCAATTCATTCAAGGCCGCGATCAGGGCCTCGGGGACGAACCGCCCTCCGTAAGGTCCAAAGTGGCCGGTCTGATCGGGCAGCTGACTGACGGGTGCGCTCATCGGGCCGGCCTCGGGGTCGCAGGGTGGCTACCGGCGGTCACCAGGGCCGCCACCGCCTCCCGTGGGCTCTTTTGGGTCACTAGTCCTTCTCCCACCAGGACCGCGTCGGCGCCCACCGACGCGTACCGAATCAGGTCGTGTGGTCCACGCACCCCGGATTCGGCGACCTTCACCACGTCGTTGGGGAGCCCGGGGGCGATCCGCTCGAAAACGGAGCGGTCCACCTCCAAAGTCCGGAGATTACGCGCGTTCACGCCGATCACCTTGGCGCCGGCCTCCAAGGCCCGGTCCGCCTCGGCCTCGTCATGCACCTCGACCAGGGCTGTCATCCCCAGTGACTCCACCCGCTCCAGCAGCCCGATCAGGGCGTTCTGCTCCAGGGCGGCCACGATCAGCAACACCATGTCCGCTCCGTGGGCACGGGCCTCGTGCACCTGGTAGCTGGAGATGATGAAGTCCTTACGCAGCAAGGGCACATCGACCGCCTGGCGCACCGCGTCGAAGTCCTCCAGGCTGCCGCCGAAATACTGGCTTTCGGTCAGCACACTGACGCATCGCGCGCCGCCCGCCGCGTACTCCAAGGCCAACTGCGCGGGATCAGGGATCTCAGCTAGTTGACCACGAGAGGGGGAGGCTCGCTTCACCTCGGCGATGACCCCCACTCCCGGCGCCTTGAGTGCCGCTAGCGCATCCCGGGGCGGGGGAGCGGCGGCAGCCATCTCCTTGACCTGTTCGAGCGGAAGCTGCCGTTGCCGAGCCGCGACGCTGTCACGGACACCGGCGAGGATCTCTTCGAGAACGTTCACACAACCACCCCGCTCCGCTCGGTGACCGCATCGATTCCTGCGCTGTACCGCCCTTGCTCGCGGGTACCCACCTGGTTCGCGCCGCCGCGCTTACCGCTTTGGTCGCTCACGCGGACTCCCCTCTCCGGGCGCCATGCGGCCGATGGTAGGGGGACCTCAATCTGTAACGAAACCTGGGGTATGACAACGCTCATTGAGCAGACTGCGTCATAATGGCCGCCACCTTCTCGCATCGGTGTCATAGGCGCACCCTGCTCTTCTGCGTGGCGGACAAAATCTCACGTAGCACCGGATCAGACCTTGATCGGACCGTGCGTCATTGTGTCGGACGTACGTGTCAGGCTGGTGACGAGCTATCACCCGCTGCATCAGCCAGCTTCCTCCCCACACACCACTACCGTGGGGAAGCGAGGATACGCAAGGAGTTGCGTCCCGTGACAACTCCGGCCTGGGAGACCCTCCTGGTGTTGGACGGCTCCAGCCGCCGTCCGCGGCATGAACAACTCGCCAGCGCGATCCGGGCGGCGATCCGGTCCGGGCGGATCCCGACCGGCTCCGCCCTGCCACCCAGCCGACACCTCGCCAACGACCTTGGCTGCTCCCGGTGGGTCGTCACCCAGGCCTACGCACAGCTGATCGCCGAGGGCTACCTGGAGGCACGAACCGGTTCAGCGACCCGGGTACGCTGGGCCGCCGCCCCGACACGCCACTCCCGCGTCACCCCGCCGCGACAGCAGGCCGCGCCCCGGATTGATCTGGCCCCCGGCCTGCCTGACCTGCGGCATTTTCCCCGCCGCCGCTGGGCTGAAGCGGTCCGCAGCGTCCTGTCCACCCTGCCCCACGCCGAGTTGGGCTATCCCCCATTAGAGGGACATCCCCGGCTGCGGGAGACGCTCGCCGCGTACCTGCGTCGCTCGCGCGCCGCCGACGTCTCCGCCCACGATGTGTGGGTCACAACCCGCGTCACCGACGGGGTCGCTCGGGCGTGCCGGGCGCTCCGGTCGGCCGGCGTCGCCGCCATCGCCTTGGAGGACCCAGGTTGGCCCACGGTCCGCAACGCTGCCGCGGCGGCTGGACTGCGGACAGTGACCATCCCCGTTGATGAGGATGGCCTGTGTGTCTCCGATCTTGCGCGGTTCCCGGAGGTCCGGGCGGTGGTGGTGACTCCGGCCCACCAGTTCCCCACCGGGCGGGTCCTCACCCCCGACCGCCGCGCCGCGCTGCTGGCCTGGGCCCGAGAAGTCGACGGCGTGATCCTGGAGGACGACTACGACGCGGAGTTCCGGTATGACCGCAGCCCGGTGGCCACCCTGCAAGGCATGGACCCTGGCCGCGTCATGCTGCTGGGCTCGCTGAGCAAAACCCTCAGCCCGGCGCTGGGGATCGGATGGCTGGTCGTCCCCGCGTCGTGGACGTCGCGGATTCGCGCCGCCAGCGCCACCACCCCTATCCCGCCGGTGCTCGACCAGCTGGCGTTCGCGCACCTGGTGGAGACGGGCGGCTACGACCGGCATCTGCGCGCGGCCCGGCACCGCTACCGGGCCCGCCGTGACGCGTTGCTGCGGGCGCTGGCGGCGGCGCTGCCGGCTTGTGAGGTCTCCGGCGTGGCGGCCGGTCTGCACCTGCTGCTGCACCTGCCGGCGGGCACCGACCCGATTCAGGTAGCGGCTCACGCCCGGGACTTAGGGGTGAAGGTGGATCCCCTGGCCTCCTACCAGGTGCGGGTCAGCGATTCACCGGTGCTGGTGCTCGGTTATGGGAACCTCGCCGACACCGCCGTGGAGGAGGCGGTGGCCCTGCTTGCCCGGGCGGTGCACGCCGCTGGAACGAGCCGGTGAACGCCCTCGTTTCAAGCCCTGTTTAACCCCGGTCAGCGCAGTTGGCCGGCGACATCAGAAGCGGCGGCCAACATGATGACGATCGGCACCATCGCCTCGACGGGGATCCGGTAGCGGCCACGGCCGTCGGACTCCACCAGCCCACCAGCGGTGAGGCTTTTCAGGTGGTGGTAGAGCTGGCCGGTGGAGCGTACCCCCGCGGTTTCCTGCAGCGCGCTGACGGGCTGGGGTCCGGCGGTGAGCAGCTTACGGATGATGCTGATGCGGGCCGGGTGCGCCAGCGCGGCGAGCGTCTCGACCCGGGGCGCGTCGTCGAGAGATAGCACCGGTTCGGCCGCAAGGTTGATACGCCACTGCACCTCGCCGTACAGCTGCAGATGTCCGTGGTAGCTGATCTCACCGCCGCCCTCGCCCGTCAGCTGCGGCGTCGGTCTCCTCCCCTCCAGGTGCGACACCCGCCGTTCCAGGTCGGCGAGTCGGCGTGCGACCTCGTCTGCGTCCATGTGCGGAGCATGCCCTATCCGCGTACCGGATATCGGGCCAGGGGTGGTTCAGGTCGGCGGCGCCCTCAGTCCCGGAGCGCGGCGGCGAGCCTGGCCGTCCAGGTCGGGTCCAGCAGGGCCTGGATGGCGAGCACGGCCAGCTGATCGGCGTGGGTGAAATCAGTGAAGTCGACCCCGCGTACCAGCAGGCCCAGCGCGCCGACAGTCCCGTCGTCGCGGCGCACGCTCATACCCACCGTGAGCGCCCCGGGTACGGAGCCTCCTTTGAAACCGATGCCGAGTACGCCCGGGGGCAGGTACTGGCTGAGCGGCCGCTCCAGGTGGTCGCGTGCGATGTCGCCGGCCTCCCGTGGGTGGTAGTCGCCGCTGGCCAGGGCGTGGTGCAGGCGCATCAGCTGCCGAGCGCTGCCGGCGTTCAACCCGGCGGCCCACCGGCGTTGCGCCTCG
Source organism: Actinomycetales bacterium (assembly GCA_002919305.1). Lineage (GTDB taxonomy): Bacteria > Actinomycetota > Actinomycetes > Mycobacteriales > Micromonosporaceae > RSA1. The sequence goes on along the minus strand of PKFB01000024.1, from coordinate 191,575 downwards.
TAACCACCGATCTCCGGGATTCGACGGCGTGCCTCGGCTGCGAAGTCGGCGTCGCTCAGGAACCGCCGCGCCAGCTGCTGCCCGATCCGGTCCCGCACCGCCAGCGGCGCCCCTTCCCTGGGCGCGTACTCGGGCAGGATCAGCAGGAGGAATTCGCCCAGTAACGAACGCAGATCGGGGCGCGACCAGCCACCGGCCTCCGCCGCCTGCCGCAGCGCGGGTCGCCCCAGCAGCGTCTGGAGATAATCGGGCACGGCGTTATCGCTGTACGTGATCATCGCGTAGACCAAGTCATCGAGCCGCACCCGCTCATCGGGATCGGCCGCCCAGTACGGGTTGTCCGGGTCGGTGGGAATCCCGAGATCCGCTAAGGCCTGTGCGTGCGCCCCACCGTCGGTGGGGAACGGCACGTGCCTGGCCGCCAGATAGTGCGCCTCCCAGTCACCTATCCGCACCTGTTGGTGGGGATCCAACTGGCCACGCGCCACGGCCCTGGCGTACCCGACCAGGTGGATCACTTTGATGGCCGACGCTAACGGTTGCGCGGCCCGGTCCCGGTGGACAAGACACCCGCCGTGGCCGTCCACAAGCGCCAAGCCGACGTCGTGGCGGTGAGTTGCGATCCACTCCAGCCACCCTTCAGGGGTCGAGGTGTCTGGTGACGACGCGGCGACGGCCGGCTGTGCGGTCAGGGTGACGGCGGTCGCGGCCGCAGCCGTGGCGAGCAGCTGGCGTCTGGTGACCATGGCGACTCCCTCCAATATTCCAGAATTCCAAAATAATAGAGGTACGCCAGGCTGCTGCTACGGTGCGTAGGCACGACACAGCTTCCGCCGTCCGCGTTCCGCTTCTGGCGTGGTTCGGGTTCGTGACCGAGTTCGTGGCTGAGGGAGAGTGCGTCCAGGCGGTGATATCACCGGGACGGGGGATCCGCGGTGGGATCTTCACCGCGATCCAAGGCGTCCCAGAACTCCGCGCTGTCCTGAGGGATCGACGGGCCGGGCTCCTCGGGACGCCCCACCCTCCGCTGGGTTTCCTGACGTGGCCGCTCCGTCCGCGTCGGTTTCCGCTCCCCCCAGATCACGACCTGGTCAGACAGGCGCTCAAACCCGGACAGGTCAACGTCCGGCAGCTCGGTTGAGGAAGCGGATCGAACCGTGGTGTTCTCGGAGGTAGGGCGCTCGTAACGTCTACTCATCACGGGCCAGCCGGACCCGCGTACCAGCGCGAAGCCTCCCGTCGCGCTCACCAGGAGCCCACCCGCCAGCGCCATCACCGGCCACACCACACTGTCCACAACAGACTGTTCGGCCGCGCTGGCCGCCCACCCAAAGCCAGAGGCAACCGCGATCCCCAAGCCCACCGCGATCAGGAAGACGCCGATAACGCGGCGCCCACTCTCCCGGGTAGCGACCAGGGCGGCGGTTCCCGCCAGGGCCACCAGCCCCAGAGCAGGCAGCCACGGCGCCACCGTCGCGCCGGTGCTGACCTCCCGCAGCGGCGACAGAGGCGCTGGACGCGGCGTGATCTCGACCGCCCAGTCCCGTGTAGCGGCGATCAGCGCACCACCAGCGCCCACCGTGCAAGCCAGCACGGCGGCCGTCAGTTCCCGGATCCCACCCTTGGCTGATCCCACCGTGCTCACCTGGCCGGTCGGAGGGTCTGCGCTGAGGCGATCGCCGACAACACCGCCGCGGCCTTGTTGCGGGTCTCGGCGTCTTCGGTGGCGGGATCGGAGTCGGCCACCACCCCGGCCCCGGCCTGCACGTACGCCCAACCGTCTCGGATCAACGCGGTCCGGATCGCGATCGCCATATCCAAGTCACCGGCGAAGTCGAAGTACCCCACCGTCCCGCCGTACAGCCCACGCCGGGTCGGCTCCAGAGACTCGATGATCTCCATCGCGCGTACCTTCGGCGCGCCCGTCAACGTCCCCGCCGGGAAGGTAGCGACCAGGGCATCGAAGGCTGTCCGATCCTCGGCCAGCTCCCCGACCACCGTGGAGACGATGTGCATGACGTGGCTGTACCGCTCGATCTCCATAAACTCCGGCACCTCAACGGTGCCGGGCACGCACACCCGCCCCAGGTCGTTGCGGCCCAGGTCCACCAGCATGACGTGCTCGGCCCGTTCCTTGGCGTCGGTGATCAACTCGGCGGCCAGGCGGGCATCCTCGGCCGGGGTGGCGCCCCGGGGCCGAGTTCCTGCGATCGGGTGCAGCAGAGCGCGTCGCCCCGTCACCTTCAGATGCGCCTCCGGGCTGGAGCCGACGATGTCGAACCCGTCGAACCGCAGGAAGTACATGTACGGGCTGGGGTTGGTGGCGCGCAGCACCCGGTACACGTCGAGCGGGTCGGCGGTCAATTCAGTCTCGAACCGTTGGGACGGCACGATCTGGAAGCACTCCCCCGCCCGGATCGCCTCCTTGGCCACCTCAACCGCCTTGGCGTACCCGCCCTCGGGGGTCCGGCCGACCACATGCTGCGCCGCGACCTTCTCCATGACGGAGACCATCGGCGGGTTCGGCCGGGACAAGGCGGTGGTCATCGCGTCCAGCCGCCCGGTCGCCTGGTGGTAGGCGGCCCGGACCTGCGCCTCGGACGCCTCAGGTGGCAGCACCGCGTTGGCGATCAACAACAGGGAGCCGTCGACGTGGTCGAGCGCGGCCAGGTCGGTGGCCAGCATCATCCCCAGCTCGGGGAAGCCCAGATCATCCTCGGCCAGCTGAGGGAGCTTTTCGAAGCGGCGTACCACGTCATAGGAGAGGAACCCGACCATGCCGCCGGTCAGCGTCGGCAGCCCGGGTACGCGGGGGGAGGTCAGCGCGCTGATCGTTTCCCGCAGCACCGCCACCGGGTCACCGTCGAGGGGGACGCCCGCCGGAGGCGACCCGAGCCAGCGCGCTTTCCCGTCGTGGGTGGTCAGGGTGGCGATACTGCGCACCCCCACGAAGGAGTAGCGGGACCAGGTGCCGCCCTGCTCGGCGGACTCTAACAGGAAGGTGCCGGGGCCGCCGGCGAGCTTGCGGTAGACCCCGACCGGGGTCTCGGAGTCGGCCAGCAGCCGACGCGTCACCGGCACCACACGCCGACCAGCGGCGAGGGCGATGAATTCTTCTTCCGAAGGCGACACGGCACCGGAGGTCACTGGGACTCCTTCCGCTGGTCGACCCGCTGCTCGGCGTCGTGGTCGGTTTCGCGGCCGCCGGCCTCTCCCAGCGGCAGCTCCCGGCCGGTGAAGCAGGACTCACTGCCGGTGTGGCAGGCCGGTCCTACCTGGTCGACCAGCACCAGCAGCGTGTCACCGTCGCAATCTAACGACACGGACTTGACATGCTGGACGTGACCGGAGGTCTCCCCCTTGACCCAGTACGTCTGCCGGCTGCGTGACCAGAATGTGGTTCGACCGGTGGTCAAGGTACGGTGCAACGCCTCGTCGTCCATCCAGCCCACCATCAGCACTTCACGGGTGTCGTACTGCTGGATGACAGCGGGTATCAGGCCAGCGGCGTCCCGCTTGAGCCGCGCCGCGATCCGAGGGTCCAGGGACGATGGACGGATGGTAGGCGTCACGGCACTCATTCTGCCCCGGTCCCCGCCGCCGGCTCCGTGGGGTCCGCAGACGTGGCCGGTGCGGCGGTCGACGCCGGTGCGGTGATCGGGCGGGTGGCGGCCCACCGCGCCCAGTCCGCGAGCGTCTCATACAGGCGGATTCCGGCCTCCACCGCCAGCCTCAGGGACCGAACCGGTGGCTCATCACCGTACTCCCCCCGGTCTTCGGCCTCGGCCAGGCGGCGGTAGCGCGCCGCCATCTCGGTGTAAAACGCAACTTCCCGCTGCAGATGCCGCTGCAGCTGCTGTGGGGACATCAGCCAGAAGAAAACTGAACGCAGCACCCCCTCGACCCGCAGCGTGTGGTCGGTTTCGGTGTGGGCCAGCCAGCGTCGCACCTCGGCCAGTCCGGCGTCGGTGATCCGGTACGCGGTACGCCCTCGGGGCCCGCGACTGGCGACCTCGATGAGCCCTTCGTCGGCCAAGCGGGTCAGTTCGGCGTAGATCTGCGGGTGTCGGGCCGGCCAGACCGGGCCCAGCACCTCGGCGAACCGGCGAGTCAGGTCGTACCCACTAGCGGGTGCTTCGGCGAGGAGACCGAGTAGTCCGTGCCTCAAAGACATCTCGACCGGCACCTCCGCCATGACGTCGGGGCACGTCACGGCGTGATGCTACGTCCACCGCGTTCCCCCTCTCGCCACAGGTAACGCCGGAGGTAACGCCGCCCGCCTATATTCCGCTTTCGGCCGCTATCCGCCTCTCCGAGGGATAAATAGCCCGCTGTTCGTGGTCCGGTCGCGCTGGGTTTCCGATAATCCCGGTATCCCGTCCCGTGGCCGGACCACCGACGGTCGGCCTCGACACCGAGGTGGAAAGCGCATGTGGCGCACGCTGATGACGGCACTGGCGCGGCGGGGCAGCGACAACGGTCAGGAGTGAGCAGTGATGGCGCGTACCGGTCGCCGGCCGGGCCGGTCGGGCACCCGTGAGGCGATTCTCGCGGCCGCCCGGTCCGCGTTCGCTCAACATGGGTTCGACAAGGCCTCCATTCGACAGATCGCCGCGGCCGCCGGGGTCGACCCCGCCCTGGTTCACCACTACTTCGGCTCCAAAGACCAGCTGTTTGTGGCCGCGCTGCACTTCCCTATCGATCCGGGGACGGTCCTGCCTGACCTGCTCGAAGGCGGCCCCGATGGGCTGGGTGAGCGGCTGATCCGCCTGTTTGTGAGTATCTGGGACAGCCCGGCCGGTACGGCCGGAGTAGCGTTGTTGCGCAGCGCGCTCAACCACGAGTGGTCGGCCCGCATGTTGCGGGACTTTCTGACCACCCAGATCCTGCGTCGGATCGCCGACGCGCTGCATCTACCGGACGCCACGCTCCGGCTGCCATTGGTGGCCTCCCAACTGGTCGGCCTGGCCATGATCCGGTATGTGCTGCGCCTGGAACCGCTCGCCGGTGCCCCGGTTGAGTGGCTGGTGTCGGTGTACGGCCCGACCATCCAGCGCTACCTGACCATGCCGCTGCCGCCGGCGCCGGATCAGGACAGCGCCACCTGGAAGGCGTCGCCTGTTGAGGCCGCAGAACCGCGAGAATCGTGACGCCGGCGAGCGCGGTCAGGCTGTCAACACGCCGCCGGATCGTCAGCGCGTCGTCGAGGAGCGCTCCGCCAGGACCCGCCCCAGCCGGGTGATGCCCTCGGTGACGACCACAGGATCCGACGGGAAACAGATGCGGAACCATCCCGGCTCCGGGCTGTGGAACGTCCGGCCCGGGGAGATGCTCACCTTGGCCCGGTAGACCTGCTCCCACAGCTCCATCTCGGCCTCGAACGTCGGCGCCGACAGCCAGCCGCGCAGGTCCACCCAGACGGCGAAGGCACCCTCCGCGGGCACGAACGGGATGCCGTGGGCGGTGAGCAGCTCGGTGATGTGCGCGTACGCCACCCCCAACCGGCGTTGACTCTCGGTCAGGAACGCGTCGGCGTTGGCCAGCATCCTCCGCGCGATCACTTGGGTGTCGGTGGACACTGGGGCGAACCCGGCCAGGATCCGCGCCGCGGCGCGTACCTGGGGGTCCCGGGTGTGCAGCACGCCGACCTTGAAACCCGACACTCCGAAGTCTTTGGCCATCCCCCACACCAGATGCAGCCGTGGACTGTCCGTCACCGTCCGGAAACTGGTGAAAGGCCGGGAGCCGAACACCGAGCCGGCGTAGATTTCGTCGGCTACTAAGTGCAGGTCGTGCCGCTCCGCCACCTCGACGACCTCCCGGAGCGTGTCGGGTGGGTAGACGTGCCCCACCGGATTGTGGGGGGAGCTCAGGACGATCGCCCGGACCGTTAAGCCGTCCCGGCGCGCCTGCGTCACCGCCGCCTCGACGGCGTCACCGGTTACCCAGAAGGGGTACGCCAGGGGCGCGGGCACGATCCGTGCCTCGGTCCGCCCAGTCAGGTCCGGGTCAAAACCCCCGTAGTAGGGCGCGGGCACCACGATCGCGTCGCCGGGGTCACACAGGATGTACGAGATGATGTCCAACGCCGCCGACGCCCCGCTGACCACGATGATGTCGTCGGGGTCCACCGAGGGCCCGCCGTACCGGTTCAGGTAGCCCGCGATCGCCTCGCGGGTGGCGGCTGCGCCGTATAACGGCGCGTACCGGGTGTCTTCCGCGGTGACCGGACGAGGGCCGGTGAGGATCGGCGCCAGCAGGTCCCACACCAGGCGGTTCTCGGCTGTGCCGAAGTTGACGTACCCACCCGGGTCCTTATCCGGGTGGTAGGGGCGCTGCTCCACCCGAAAATGCGCCGTCACCAGCGCAGGTGGCTCGGCCGTGAACGCTTTAACCCGGCGTGACACCATCGGCAGCCGTCCTTTCGCTCGTCGTGTTCCCTCACCCGCCGGTCTTCGCCGGCCGTAGGGCTGTATCCTTTGGGCTCCTTTTAGGGGCTCTGCGGCTCAGTGCGGCCCTGCGGCGCCCCGGTCGATCGAGACCCCTGTCAGCAGGCCCGGATGCACGCCCAGCCCCATGGAGGCGTCCAGCACCGCCCCGTGCAGCACCCGTGCCTGCTCCGTGCACAGCCACCACACCACGTCGGCGATCTCTTCAGGCTGAATCAGCCGCCCCTTGGGCAGCCGAGCTTCAAACGCCGCGCGTTGCTCGGTCGGGATGGCGTTGAGGGTGCTGGCCTGGAACATCGGAGTGTGGACCGCCCCGGGGCAGACTGCGAATACCTCCACCGGATCGTGGGTGAGCTCCGCCGCCAACTGGCGGGTCAGGTACACCAGCGCCGCCTTGCTCATCCCGTCGGCAAGCCGGAACCCGGGAAACTGCCCGATCCCGCCTCCGACGCTGGCGATGTTGACGACCTTGCCGTAGCCGCGTTCCCGCATACCCGGCACGATCTGTTGGATCAACCACAACGGTCCGACGCTGTTGATCCGCAGGAACGCCTCATCCTGCAGATGAGGCTCGGCGGGCGCGTAATTCTCCACCGTCTTCGAGCCGACCGCGGCGTTGTTGATCAGGATGTCCACCGGGCCGGGCAGGGACTGCAACAACCGTTGGTGGCTGTCCCATTCGCCCTGCGCCAGCTCGAACGCCTGGTGCCCCTCCCCGGGCAACTCCGCCAACAGCGCCTCGGCCCGCTCCCGACCGTGCCGGTAGGTCAGCCAGACCACGTCGCCTTCCCGGGCGAACCGCTGCACCACGGCCCGGCCGATCCCACTCGACCCCCCGGTCACTAGCACCCGTCGCATCGCGTCGCTCCATTGGTCGCCCGATGAAAGATCAAAAATCAAGACGAGGGTACGCGGGGTCGCACACGCCAACCGCCCCGCGCACCGATGTCGATCTTGTTAAGCGCTCATCACGTGGTGAGCTGTCGAGTCGTGATCCGTCGGGCGCCCACATGGCGCCGCTCCTGGGCACGACCGGGCCACCTCGTGGACACCCACGGACCAGAGTCGACTGAAGCTCAACTGGAGCGGGTCTGCTCCAGCCAGGAGGCGTGCAACCGCGCGTACACCGAATCCTGTTGGGCGACCAGGACGGCGTGCGGGCCACGCTGCACCACCCTGCCTTTATCCATCACGATCACCTCATCGGCCGCCTCCGCCGTCGACAGTCGATGCGCGATCGCGACCGTGGTGCGGCCCCGCGTCACCGCGTCCAAGGCCCGGGCCAGGCGTACCTCGGTGGCCGGGTCCACCGCGCTGGTCGCCTCATCCAGCACCAGCAGATCCGGGTTGGCGACGTACGCCCGCACCAGCGCGACCAACTGCCGCTCCCCCACCGACAGCGCCTCACCCCGTTCCCCTACCTGGGTCCGCAGGCCCGCCGGCAGGCTGTCCAGCCAGTCCTCCAGCCCCAGCTCGCAAAAGGCCAGGTAAAGATCGTCGTCGCTGAGGTCGGGGTTGGCGAAGCGGATGTTGGCCGCCACCGTGTCATCGAACAAAAAGCCGTCCTGCGGCACCATCACCACCCGACGTCGCAGGGAGGAGAACCGCACGTCGGTCAGGGGGATGCCCGCCAGCCGCACCTCACCCCGGGTGGGGTCCATCAGCCGGGTCAGCAGTTTGGCGAAGGTGCTCTTGCCGCTACCGGTCTGCCCCACCACCGCCACCCGGGTTCGGGGTGGGATGGTCAGGTCCACATCGGACAGCACCTCCGGCCCGCCGGGGTAGGCGAAGTGAACGTGGGAGAAGGTGATCCCGATCGGCCCCGGCGGCAGGTCACGCCCGGCCTCGCCAGGGTCGGCCACGTCCGGCGCGGTGTCGATGATGTCGAGCACCCGCCGCCACCCCGCGATGGCGTTCTGGGCCTCGTTGAGCACCTCGGTGGCGATCTGCACCGGCTGGACGAACAGCGCGACTAAGAACAGGAACGCGGTCAGCTCACCCACGGTCAGGTCACCGTCCACCCCCAGCAGAACCCCGGTGACGATCACCGCGGCGTTGGCGAGCCCGGCGGTCAACTCTCCCGCGGAGAAGGTGAAGACGCTGATTTGCAGCGCCCGGAACTGCGCCACGCGGTACCGCTCGATCGCGTCATCCAACCGGCGGCGGGTACGCTCCCGCACCCCGTAGGCACGGATCACCTCGGCCCCCACCACGCTTTCGGAGATGGCGGCCAGCAGCGTCCCCACCCGGCGCCGCACCAGGGAGTACGCCGCCCCCAAGCGACGCTGGAAGTGCCGCACCAGCCACACCAGAGGAGCGAACGCCGCGTACACCACCAAGGTGAGCTGCCAGGAATAGATCAGCATGATGGCGGTGGCGATCACCAGCTGGCCGGTGTTGACGATTAGGGCCATTCCTCCCATTTGGAGGAACTGACTCATCTGATCGATGTCGCTGGTGACCCGGGAGGTCAGCGAGCCGCGCCGTTCGGCCTGCTGATGCAGCATCGACAGGTCGTGGATGTGCCGGAAGGTACGGGCCCGCAGCCCCGCCAGCGCGGTCTCAGAGACCCGGTACAGCCGGACATTCATCAGGTACGTGCAGGCCACGGTCACGACCAGCACCCCGGCGGTGACCGCGGCGATGAGGGTGAGTACCTCCATGTCCGGACCGCCGGCGGCCCGGATGCCATGGTCAATTCCCAGCTGCACCGCCACCGGAACCGCCACCCGACCGGCGGTGGCCAGCAGCGCCAGCGCCAGGGTGCCGGCCAGGCCCCAGCGCAGCTCCGGCGACAACGCCAGCCCGCGACGCAGGGTCTGCAGGGTGGATTCCGAAGCGGGTGACTCTGTCCGTGGAGAGTCGGTTCGGGGGGTGGCCGCGGTGGTGACGCTCACGCTGTCACCTCATCCTGCTCGTCCATGTCGCCTACTCGCTGCTCGTTCAGGGTCTGCTCGTACGCGCGTTCGGCCTCCTGCTGCTCGTATGCGGTGACCAGATCGGCGTACCCCGGTACTCGGGCCAACAGTTCGCTGTGGGTGCCATGTGCCACCACGCGCCCGTTCTCCAGGTAGACGACTTCGTCGGCGAGCGCGATCGTGGCGCGTCGGTACGCGACCACCAGCACAGTGGCCGACAGGTCAGACTCACGCAGGCCACGCAGGATCGCCGCCTCCACCCGGGGATCCACGGCGCTGGTGGCGTCGTCCAGGATCAGCAGCCGGGGCCGTCCGGCCAGGGCCCGCGCCAGAGTGAGCCGCTGCCGTTGCCCGCCGGACAGGCTGGTGCCGCGTTCCCCGACCTCGGTGGCCACCCCCTGCGGCAGCTCGGCGACGAAACCGTCGGCCTGTGCCAGGCGCAGCGCGTCCCACACCCGCTGGTTGTCCTCGGCCAGCGGCGTACCCTCCGGGGTGGTCCGGTCCAGCGCGACGTTGCCGGCGATGGTGTCGTCGAAGATGAACGGGATCTGCGGCACCAGGGCGACGGTGGCCGCCAACGCGTCGGCGGACAGCTCACGCACATCGACCCCGTCCAGCCGCACCGCGCCCGCTTGGGGATCCATCAGCCGGGCCGCCAACGCAGCCACCGTGGATTTTCCGGATCCGGTGGGTCCGACCAGAGCCACGGTACGCCCGGGCGGCACCGTGAAGCTCACGTTCTGCAGCACCGGCGGACCCAACCGCTCCCCGTCCTCGTCGGTATCGGCGATGTCGACGGCCTCATTGGCCGGGTAGTGGAAGCTCACGTTGTCGAAGGTCAGCTCCACCGGGCCGGTCCCAGACAGGGACCGCTCACCGTATGTGGTGTCGCCACGGGCCGCCAGCACCGCCTGGACCCGTTCCCATCCGACCACACTACGGGGGAGGTCTCCCAGCACCCAGCCGATGGCCCGCACCGGGAAGGCCAGCACCGTGAACAGGAAGGCCACGCTGACCACTTCCTGCACACTGATGGCCCCGTTGGACAAGCGCCACCCTCCCAGCACCAGCACCAATAAGGTGCCGAGGTTAGGCAGCGCGTCCATGATGGGGTCAAACAGGCCGCGTACCCGCCCCATGGAGATCAGTGCGTCCCGCAGCTGGTCGGCTCGGGCCGTGAACCGGGCGGTCTCCTCGGCCTCCCGCCCCATCGTTTTGATCACGAGGGCACCGTCAAAGCTTTCGTGCGCCATCGCGCTCAGTTCCGCGCGTAACCGTTGGGCCCGGGTGGCGCGCGGTGACATCCGCCGGGAATACATGACGTTAAGGCCGAACACGGCGGGGAACACCGCGGTACCGATCAGCGCCAGCACCCAGTCGGTGGCGTACATCGCCCCCACCGCACCGACCAGCATCACCAAAGTGCCGACCGCAAACGGCAGTGGGGCGATGGGGACGAACGCCGCCTCCACATCGGAGTTCGCGTTCGACAGCAACGTTCCGGTCTGGTGGCGGCGGTGCCAGGCCAGCGGCAATTCCAGGTAGCGGCGGGTGATACGGCGCCGGTAGCTCGCCTGGAGCCGGTACTGCATCGCTCCCGCCCCCAGTCGCCGGCCGAAGATACCGACGACTCGGATCACGCTCACCCCGAAGATCGCCGTCGCACCCAACGCCAACGCCCCGACGGTCACGCGGTTCTCGGCGAAGGCCGGAACCACCACCTGACCGATGACGGCGCCCACCACGTAGGCGCTACCCACCGTCATGCCGCCGAACAGCACACTGCCGAGGACAGCGACGGCGAAAATGGCGGGTTGTTCCCGGATCGCGTATCCCAGCACCCGCAGGCCGCGAGCGATCACCGCACGAGGGGTCACCGATTACTCCTGACGTTGGATCCGACGGGACGGCTGTCAGAACGGCACCGACCCGGAGGCGCGTTCCCGGTGTGCAGTCCGCTTGCCGGTACGGTGGCAGGCCCCGCCGCCCGTCTCACCCATGCGCCATGACAGTCGGTATCGCGTTGACAACCGGTTTCCACGTCATCACCCCTCACGTCAATCAAGTACCGCCCCGTAGATGTGGATGCCACTTCATAAATCCTTCAACCAGATACCGCCGCGTGCGCTGTGGGCGAGTTCACAGACGCTGTTCCATTGTCCGGACCTGCGCGGCCCCAACGACAAACACAGCGGATCCTGATAGATCAGGATGAGTGCGATGAAAGGTATGTCCCAGAAGCGGCGCGCCGCTGAGCATGCATGACAACTGGTGATGACTCATGTCTATTGATAGATGCATATGGATGAATGAGAACATGAAAAGTGACGTGAAAGCGGATGCGCCGCGTGTCCCCCCGGATGCGCCCCGCCCATAAAAACCGGGAGGATGGGACAGTGACCGCATTCGCTTACCGGGAACGCCTGGCGCTGGCCGCTCTTCTTGAGCACCTCGGCCCTGACGCACCCACGCTGTGCGAGGGGTGGACCACCGCCGACCTCACCGCGCACCTGTTGGTGCGGGAACGGCGCCCCGATCTTCTGCTGAGCGTTCTTCTACCCCCCACCATCCGCTGGAGCGAGCAGATCCGCCGCCGGCTACGCGACAGCCACTCGTTTCCTGAGCTGGTCGAGCTGCTCCGTCGCCCACCGGTGTGGAGTCTGTTGAGTAACCCGCTGACCGACGAAGTCGCCAACACCGTCGAGTTTTTCGTGCACCACGAGGATGTCCGACGCGCCCAACTGGGGTGGGAACCCCGACAGCTGCCGACTGGATTGGACGCCGCGCTGTGGCGACGGATATGGCTGGCCCGGATGCTGCTGCGGAAGGTCCCTGTGACCGTCACCGTGTCCGCGCCTGGATTCGGTCAGTTCACCGCCGGAGGCGGTGGCCCTACGGTACGCCTGATCGGCGCGCCGAGTGAGCTGACACTGTTCTGCTTCGGTCGGCAGAAAGTGGCGCGGGTGGAGCTGACCGGCCCGGACGAGGCGGTCACGCTGCTACGTAGCGCGCGTTTGGGGGTGTGAGACGTGGCGCTTCGGATCACGGTTATCGGGGCCGGTATCTGCGGGGCTACACTCGCCGACGCCCTCGCGCGCCGCGGCGCACAGGTGACCGTCATTGACCAGGCGCTCCCCGCTGGACAGGCCACCGGCGGGAGCTTCGCCTGGATCAATTCCAACAACAAACCACCGCGCCACTACCACGACCTGTCGGTGCGAGCGATGGCCGAGTGGCGCCAGCTGGCCGCGAGTTTCGGCGCGCCTGATTGGTATACCGCCACCGGCGCGCTGACCTGGGCCGTCACCGACCGCGGCCGTGCGGCACTGGCTGAGAAAGTGGCTCGACTGCGGGACTGGGAGTACCCCGTGGAGGAGCTGACCGCCTCCGCCGCGGCGGCGCTAGAACCGGCGCTGCGTCTGCCCGCCGACGCCTCCTTTGTGTTCTTTCCCGCCGAGGCGTACACCCACGGCCCGGCCGTCGTCGACGCCTTACTGACCCGGGCGCAGGCACACGGCGCTCAGGTTCTGACGCACGAACCGGTGACGGGTCTGACAACAGTGGGTGGCCGAGTCAGTGGAGTCCGCCTGGCCTCCGGTCGTACCGTGCCAGGAGATCTGCACGTGTGCTGCGCGGGCTGGCGTACCCCCGATCTGGTGGAGGAACTGGCCGGAGGACAGGTGTCGTTGGTCCCAGTGGACACCGTGGGGTCAAAGGCGCCGTGCCTGATCGCTGACCTGGGGCTAGGGCAGCCAGCTCCGATCCGACGCGTCATCTTGGCCCCGGATATAACGGCGCGTCCTGGAGGGGACGGGGGTGTCCGCGTTGAGGCGCCTGATCTCACCGACCGTATCCACCGACACACCCCTGATGCGGAACGCGCGGCGATGTCGGCCGACTTAGTGGCGCGGACACAGCGGCTCCTTCCCGACTGGGAACCGCGTGGATCCCGCCAGTTCCAGGTGTGTGTCCGTCCCCTCCCCGTTGATGGTCATCCGATCGTGGGATGGTTAGCGTCCGGTCTCTATGTTGTGGTCACCCACAGCGGGATCACCCTGGCTCCGCTTCTGGCACGGCTGGTGTGCCGGGAGCTTTTGGACGACCACCTCGATCCTGTGTTAACTCCCTACCGACCTGATCGTTTCTGAAAAAACAAGATTCACGTTTCTCACGTGTGGGTCATGTGCTGCTGTCCCCCACCAGTGGGATGAGCTTGTCGCCGCACCAGACGCATCTGGTCAGTGGGGTAAGCGGCCAACTCCATCTCCTCCAGCCCGTACCGGTACGCGGTCTCCAAGTTCCGGCCCGCCACCAGGGCTGTGTAGAAGCCGCGAGTGAACGCCACCGCCGCGTCATCGGACAGCGGCCCACTCGACCCTACAACCGCGTGCGCGTGCCGCAGCAGCGGCTCGACGTACTCCTCGTTAAAACAGGAACCCAGCAGAATGCAGTCCAGCTCGGCGGCTTCTGAGAAGAGAGTCGACAGCTGATCGACCGTGATCGGGCTCCGACGCTGATCGTCGGTGTCCAGCAGCAGCCTGCCGTCGGGGTCGGCTCCCGAAAAGTGAACGATGGTGGGTTGGGTCTCGGTCAGCTCGGTGACCACATCGGCGATCCGGGTCACCGGACGCGCCATCAAGGTCATGGGACATCGCGCGACCGTCCCGACGGCGCGCAGCTGACGCAGCTCCAAGTCCAGCCGGGTCTGCGCGGCGGCCGACGGGCTGCCCGGAAGCATCAGAATCCGAACCTCCGCCGGCTCGGACTGCCAACGCGTCAAGGCCTTGAGCCGCGCATGTTGTGGATAACGAACCGCCGCTGCCGACAACAGATCCCGCAGCTGGAAGGCGAACCTACCCCGAGAAATCTGTCGACCTACTTCTTCCCAGTAGGCCGCTGGGCGGTCGGCGCCGAACGGTGGCAGGTTCGAGGCGGGTACCCCCAGCACTTCCAGTAACTGCTGGCTACTGTCAGCGTCGGAGAAGAGGTCTCCCAACAGCTCAAAGACGCCTTTACGACGCGCGTCGTGATAGGTAAGCCTAATCACGGCCGCCCCCCATTCCACAAACTAAGGGCGTCTCCTGGTGGGAGACGCTCCAGCGGTGGTTCGACCTGCGCGGACGAGTGTAGTCACCAAGCAACCAGCGGGTGAAGGCTTGACAACACCCACTACTGGCTGATGAGCACAGTGTTGAATTGCGTGAAAATTCAAGCGAGAAGCAACAGGATCAGGACGCACATAATGCCGGCAAGTAGCACTGTGGCGACGATGGGGCGATCAATTCTGAACCATTCACCCTGAGCCGCAACCGACCGCCAACGGTGGCTGCTTTCCGGCGTAACCCCATTCCCCGTCGACATCGGGTGCTCTTCCGCCTCTGCTCCTGCAGCCACCCGGTCCTCCCCCGCAGCGGCGTCAGATACCGCGACAGCGCCGCCGAAAGCCGCGACGGTGCCACTGGCAGGTTTCATAGCACCCACCGAGACCGCGACGGCCCCGACAGTGGGTGTCGCTGCGCTGTCAGCCCCGCCTACCGCACTGACCGGTTCCCCCTCCGGCGCCGGCGACCGCGCCTCGTGGCGCCGCGCTCGAGGCTGGGCCTTCACCGCCGGCTCACCGGTACCCGATCCTTCACCAGCGCCGGTCGGCTTCGCCGAGTCAGACGGGGTGGCATTAGCCTGCTGCTCCTCCGGGGAGTTCCGCTCCGATTCCGTCGCCTGTTCCGTCGCCTGCTCGATCACCGCACGGATCTGGGGCTGTGGCGCGTGGGCGAGCAGGGCCTGGACCAGGCTGGTGGGGACCGGGTCATAGTGCTTGGCGGCGCGGGCGAGCACCGCCCGGGCGGTCGCCACATCGGGCAGGCTGGCCCCGTACGCGTGGGCCAGGATGTCCTTGTAGTGCCGGACGGCGGTCTGCGGCCGCTCAGCCGCGATCCGCTCCACGGTCGGCACGAGGTAATCCAGTTCGTCCAGGATCCGTCCGAGTTCCGCCCGCTCCGCGGGTTGCCGTGGCCGCTCGGCCATGCTATCCAGCAGCAGCCCGGCCAGTACCGGATCCCGCTCGGCGAAGACAGCCGCGTACCGGACAAGCTCCACCGTCGACAGATCACTGAGGATCTGGCGTACCAGGGGATCCCCGGCGCGCGGCAGCAAACCGAGCGCGAGCGCGATCCGCAGCCGAGTCAACCGCTCCGGAACCGGAGGGCGCTGCTTCTGCTCCCGCCACCAGGCAGCGAGGCTCGAGCGGACCAAGGCCTCACTGCCCGCCAGCCGCGCGGTGGCTTCCAGCAGCTCCTCCCACCCCGGCTGGGTTCTCAAACACCGGGTGACGGCTTCCACCTGCAGCAACCGGGTGACCGCCGGCCAGCTACGCTCCGGCCAGCCCCGCATCAGGCGCGTCAAATGGGCGGTGTCCAGCTCAGGCACGATCTCCTTGGCGCGCTCCCCCGCCACCGTGCTGGCCAGATACTTCTTCTCCGCCTCGGACAGCACCCCTGAGGCGGCCCGCGTCAGCAACCGGGTCATCGGCCCAAGGACACCAGGAGCCAGGGTCACACCGGCGTACCACTCGGGTCGTGGCACCCCATCTGGAGGCCACAGGGCATGGACCTCGTCCGCACCGGCGCGTTGGTAGAGCCCGACCATGCAGGCGGCCAGCTCTGTCTCCTCCATCGGCGTCGCCTCATCCAGATGGATCCGACGCCGAGAGGGATGCGGAGGGCGGGCTGCGGTGGCGGGCACCACGACGACGCGGGGCTGCTCGGTGGCGGGCTCGTTGGCCTGTCGTGTGGCGAAGGTCCACACGTGCCGCGTCCGGTCCCCGGCGCCGCTCGGGCCCCACAAGCCGTCGCCGGATGGCGAGGCTTGGCCGGTGATACCGCCGGTGATATCCAGCAGTCCGCACAGCAGCGCGGGGGGATCCGCCACCGTCCCCACCGCGGCGTACCGGCCCGCTGGGTCGTCCAGGACCGCGGCCACCAACGCCGTCAGATGCTCCGGTGGTAACGCACGGGCCCGTTCACGGAGCCGTTCCAGCCCCGCCACGGCCGCCTTTCTCAACTCTGCTGTGGACAGGCACGACAGCGGGGCGGTACCGGTCCCCTGCCACGGCCCCGGGACCAGCCAGCCGTCCCAGTCGTGCAACCCCAGGGCCAGATGCGCGTCGACTTCGTCGGCGGCGAACAGCAGGATGTGACAGACCAAGGTCCGATCCCGTCGGACGGCGCGGCGGGCCAGCACCCCTTGGCCAGCGATCGTGAGATAGACCAGGTCCGGCGTCCCCAGTCCAGGTCTACCGGTGGGCGCCTGCGGCCCGGTGAGCGCCGGATGATCAGCCATCCACTCGCTCCAGGGCGCCAACTCCTCCGGAGCCAGCGAGGCAGCCAGCGGTGCGGCGGCGGCCTGCCCCCACACCACCTGGTGCACCTGGGTGGACGGCACCGAAGGCAGGGCGGCTTTCAGATCATTCAACGCTGGCACCACGGCTCCTTTTGGAGGACGGCCCAGGCGCGGTGAAGTATCTCAAGACGCATCCCAGATCGGAAAGGCCGGCCCGTCCTTCCCGAAAACAGACCGGTCGTGACGCTCCGGACCACCTGTTTGTCCACACCGCATCATCCCCGTGAGGGGTGACATTATGGCGCTCCTGACCGTGGGGCGGCCTGGTTGCCAAACAGCATTGTGCGCCGGTTTGTCGTGGTGTTTGGAGACGGGGTGGTCAAGTCCTGAATGACTTTAAAGCAGCTCGACCACGGCCACAGACTCGGGTGACAGTTCAATGACTCCGTTGGCGAAGGTGAACCCCGGTTCGCTGGCCAACGCCACCTCCACCGGCGTCCCCTCTAACGGGATCGCCAGACGCTCCGCCGACAGATTACAGACCACGGTGTGACGCCCGCGGTACACCGTGATGTATCCGTCGCCGTAAGCCACGCGTACCCGATCAAGACGGGGATCGGTCAGGTCCGGCCGGGAGCGGCGCAACCGAATCAGCTGTCGGTAGAAGGACAAGATCTCCTTATGGGGTGAGGTATGCAACTGGGTCCAGTCCAGCCGGGAACGTCGGAACGTTTCCGGATCCTGCGGATCAGGCACCTGGTCGGTGGCCCATCCATGCGCCGCGAACTCACGGCGACGCCCGTCGGCCACCGCCGTGGCCAGCTCGGGTTCGGGATGGCTGGTGAAGAACTGCCACGGGGTGGTCGCGCCCCACTCCTCCCCCATAAACAGCATGGGAGTGAACGGGGAGGTGAGGATCAAGGCCGCGCCTATCTTCACCAGGCCAGGGGACAGCAGCGTGGCGATCCGGTCCCCGAGCGCCCGGTTCCCGATCTGGTCGTGGTTTTGAAGGCACACCACGAAACGGTGTCCGGGGACGCGTTCCCGATCCACCCGCCGTCCGTGGGAACGGCCCCGGAATGTGGAGTACCGGCCATCGTGAAAGAAGGCGCCGGTCAACACCGTCGCCAGGCACTCAGCGGAGCCGAAATCGCTGTAGTACCCCTGGCGCTCCCCGGTGAGCAGGGCGTGTACCGCGTGGTGGACATCGTCGTCCCACTGGGCTGTCAGACCGTAGCCGCCCGCTTCTCTCGGCAAGATCAACCGAGGATCGTTGCGATCGGACTCGGCGATCAAGCTCAACGGTCGCCCTAACGCGGCCGATAACGCCTCCACTTCAATGGCGAGCTCCTCCAGCAGGTGCAGCGCGCGCTGATCCATGAAAGCGTGCACGGCATCCAGGCGTAGCGCGTCGACGTGGTAGTCCCGCAGCCACGCCAACGCGCTGTCGATGATGAACCGGCGTACTTGATCGGAGCCAGGACCGTCCAGATTGATCAAATCCCCCCAGGTGTTACGCCCCTGCTTTAAATATGGAGCGAACCGAGGCGCGTAGTTGCCGGAGGGGCCGAAGTGGTTGTAGACCGCGTCGATCACCACCGCGAGCCCGCGCTGGTGACAGGCGTCCACGAAGCGTTTAAGCCCGTCAGGGCCGCCGTAGGGCTCATGGACGGCGTACCACCCCACGCCGTCGTAGCCCCAGTTGTACACCCCGTTGAAGGCGTTGACCGGCAGTAACTCGACGAAGTCGACCCCGAGGTCGACCAGATAGTCGAGCTTGTCAATAGCGGCATCGAAGGTGCCTTCGGGGGTGAAGGTCCCCACATGGAGCTCATAGATCACCGAGCCTGGCAGCGTCCGCCCGGTCCAAGCCCGGTCACCCCATTGGTAGGCGCCGTGATCGTAGATCCGGCTCAACCCGTGAACGCCCTCCGGCTGCCACCGGGACCGGGGATCAGGCAGCGGCGTCGGGTCATCGTCGAGCAGAAAGCCGTAGTCGGTGCCGGCTTTGGCCTCGGGGACCTCACGCCACCACCACTCACCCTGTCGCTGCATCGGCAGGTCGTGCTCGGTTCCGTCCGGATCCCGAATCCGTAGCCGAACCCGCTCGGGTTTGGGCGCCCACACTTCGAACCGCACCGCGTCCGCCTCCCGTCAGGCCTGCTGGCGTGTCAAGAGCGCGACCGGATACCGCTGGAATAGGTCCTCTAGCGCCACCGGCCCGCCCGTGATGTGTCGCCCCGTCAGGACCTCCACAAAGCGCCCCGGCGGCAGCAGCACCTCGGTGTCTCTCCAACCGCCCCGTCGTTCCAACCCCACCGGCAGCCGGGTCGCCAACGCCACCGCACCCCCGCGGTCGAACGCCACCAGATGGTCGGCCGCGGGGCCACGTGCCCGGAGCGGGTGATAGCCGGTGAACAGCTGTGGAGCGTCCCGGCGTAGCCGGAGCGCCCGG
Source organism: Actinomycetales bacterium (assembly GCA_002919305.1). GTDB lineage: Bacteria > Actinomycetota > Actinomycetes > Mycobacteriales > Micromonosporaceae > RSA1. Next base: position 172,415 of record PKFB01000024.1, on the reverse strand, counting down.
CTCACCACCAGCAGTTTGACGGCTCCGCTGGCGTCCACCGGGGGTAGCCATCCCTGGTCCAGCCGCGCCAGCAGCGTTCGACGAAGTCGAAAATCGACCGGTCGCCGGTTGTCGGGGTCGACGAGGGAGTTGTCCCACAGCTCGCAGCCCTGATAGGTGTCCGGCACCCCCGGCATCATCAGCTGCAGCAGCTTCTGCCCCAGAGAGTTGGACCAGCCATACGGGGTGACCCGCTTCACGAACGCCGACAGCTCCGCGTTCAGCACCGGGTCGTCGTACATGCGGTCCACTACCTGGTGCAGCGTCTGTTCGAACTCGGCGTCGGGGTTCTCCCAGGAGGTGGCGGTCCGCGCCTCCCGGGCGGCCTTCTCCGCGTACCCGTGCAGCCGTTCCCGCACCAGAGGCCAGGCACCGACGGTGGCCTGCCACAGCAGGTGAGCGAGCCCAGGCTCAGGCAGTGGTGCGCGCGCCATCAGGCGCTGCAGGCACGAGGCCCACTCGTCGGGTATCTCGGACAGCACCGCCATCCGGGCCCGGACATCCTCAGACCACTTGGTGTCGTGAGTGGACAGTGTGGTCATGCCGGTCGGGTATCGGCGCTGGTGGTAGCTGGCGACCGCGTGGAATTCGGTCACGCTCAGACCGAACCGCTCCGGATCCGAACCGACCTCATTCAGCGCCGCAAACCGCGTCCAGCGGTAAAAGGCGGTGTCCTCGATGCCTTTGGCCATCACCGCCCCGGAGGTCTGTTGAAACCTCGCCGCCAACTCGTCGGTGGGGTCGGCCAGCCGCGAGGCCACCGCCTCGATCCCGGTCCGTAGATCCGGACGGCGCCGGATCGCCTCAGTCACGGCGTACTGCAAATATTCCCGCCCCACGGGCAGATAGGAGCGGTAGACCGGGAAACAGGCGAGGACCTCCACAAGCACCTCCTCCGCCTCCGGCACCTGGGGAACCAGACGCGCCATGCGCCGAACATCGGGGATCAGCATCGTGGTGGCCACCTCGCGTTTACAGCGGTACGCGAAGTCCTGCCAGCTCACGTCACGCCCCGTCAACGCGGTGTCCAGCGCGGTGAAGGCGGCCTCGCCGGCCGGGTCGATGAACAGGCCACCAATCTGCCGCAAGGCGTCGTACCCGGTGGTGCCGGCGACGCCCGGCCAGTCGGGGAGCCGTTCCCCACGCTCCAGGATCTTCTCCACGACGATCCAGGCCCGCGGAGCCGCGTCGTGCAGCCGCGCGAAATACCCCGCTGGATCGCGCAGCCCGTCGGGATGGTCCACCCGGAACCCGGTGAGTTCCCCGGCGGCGTACCACCGCAGCACTTCCCGGTGGGTGGCCTCGAAAACCTCTGGATCCTCCACCCGCACCGCCGCCAAGTCGTTGATCGCGAAGAAACGCCGGTAGTTGACTTGGTCGGCCAGGCGCCAGGAGATCAGGCGGTAGTGCTGTCGGTCATGCACCTGCTGCGGAGTGCCTCCCAAGGTCCCGGCGGCGATCGGGAAACGGTATTCCCAATAGCGCAATTCGCCGTCCACCACACGGAGGTCGTCCAGAGCGTTCGGCTCGTCTCCGAGGACTGGGAGCATGATCCGGCCGACGGACCAGTCGATGTCGAACCAGCGTGCATAGGGGGAGGCGGGACCGTGAGCCAGCACGTCCCACCAGGCCTGGTTGACCTCAGCCACCCGGATGCCGCAGTGGTTGGGGACGACATCGACCACCAGCGCCATGTCGTGCTCGGCCAGGGCTTCGGTCAGCGCCAGTCGTCCTTTCTCGGATCCGAGCTCGGTGTTCACCCGGGAGAAGTCGACAACGTCGTAGCCGTGACTCGAGCCGGGCGCCGCCTGCAGCAATGGTGAGGCGTACAGGTGGGTTACTCCCAAAGCGGCCAGGTAATCGACGATCCCAGCGGTGGCGAAAAGATCAAAGTCGGGTCGAACCTGCACGCGGTAGGTCGACGTCGGCGTCACCTCACACCATCCTCATCAGGAGCATGAGGGACTTGGATTGCACCGTGATCCGCTCCCCCGCCTCAACGATCTGAGGTTCCCCCTCGGCCACCGTCTCCCAGTCCGATCTGGAGGTGTCCAGACTCAACTGCCACTTTCCACCGTATTTCAAAGAGGGGATAACGAAGTCAATAGACCGCACCCCTGCGTTAAAGAAAATGAGGAATGACTCGTCGAGGATCCGCTCTCCGTGGGCATCTCGACTGGGATTACCGTCCCCGTTGAGGAAGATCCCCACCGCCTGACCGAAGTCGGCCTCCCAATCATCGCGCCCCATCAAGCGACCATTCGGAGCGAACCAGGATATGTCAGGCAGTGGCGGGCCACCATCCGACGAATCCATCGGCTTCCCGGTGAAGAATCGTCGACGCCAGAAGATCGGATGTCGCCGGCGGAATTCGATCAACCAGCGTGTGAAGGCCAACATTTGTTTGTCGGCCTGCTCCCAGTCGACCCAGGTCAGTTCATTGTCCTGACAGTACGCGTTGTTGTTCCCCCGTTGCGTACGCCCTATTTCGTCTCCGTGCGACAACATGGGGACGCCTTGGGACAGCAGCAAGGTGGCTATGAGATTCCGCCGCTGCCGGGCCCGCAGCTCCAGAATCTTCGGGTCGTCGGTCTCCCCTTCCACACCGCAGTTCCAGGAGCGGTTGTAATTCTCCCCGTCGCGGTTGTCCTCGCCGTTGGCCTCGTTGTGCTTCTCGTTGTAGGAGACCAGGTCCGTGAGGGTGAAGCCGTCGTGACAGGTGACGAAGTTAATGCTGGCCACCGGACGACGGCCCGTGTGTTCATACAGGTCGGCTGAGCCGGTAAACCGGGAGGCGAACTCTCCCAATGTGGCTGGTTCTCCCCGCCAGAAGTCCCGGACCGTGTCCCGGAAACGGCCGTTCCATTCCGTCCAGCGGGGCGGGAAGTTCCCCACCTGGTACCCCCCGGGTCCCACGTCCCACGGCTCGGCGATCAGCTTCGCCTGGCTGACGTACGGATCCTGTTGAACGACGTCGAAGAAGGTCGCCAGCCGGTCCACGTCGTAGAACTCCCGCGCCAGCGCCGAGGCCAGATCGAACCGGAATCCGTCGACGTGCATCTCCAACAGCCAGTACCGCAACGAATCCATGATCAATTGCAAGGCGTGGGGATTGCGGACATTGAGGCTGTTGCCGGTCCCGGTGTAGTCCATGTAGTACATGGGCTCGTCGTCCACCAGCCGGTAATACGCGGCATTGTCAATGCCCCGGAAACTCAGCGTCGGACCCATGTGGTTGCCTTCGGCGGTGTGGTTGTAGACCACATCCAGGATCACCTCGATACCGGCCGCGTGGTACGCCTTGACCATGGCTCGAAACTCCTGCACCTGCTGTCCACGCTGGCCGGTGGCCGAATACTCGTTATGCGGCGCCAGGAAACCGATAGTGTTGTAGCCCCAGTAGTTACGCAGCCCGCGTTGAACTAAGGCGTGGTCGTGGATGAACTGGTGGACCGGCATCAATTCCACCGCCGTCACTCCCAGATCCACCAGGTGGCCGATCACCTCCGGATGCGCCATCCCCGCGTAGGTACCCCGCAGATGCTCAGGGACCGCGGGGTGCCGCATGGTCATGCCCCGAACGTGCGTCTCGTAAATGAGGGTCCTGTGGTACGGGCGATGTGGGGGCCGGTCATCCCCCCAATCGAAGAACGGGTTGACCACGACCCCTTTGGGCATGTGGGGGGCTGAATCAGTGGTCGACATCTGCTCCGGAGATCCGCCGAATTCATAACTAAACAGCGACGGATGCCAGTCCACCTGGCCCTCGACCGCTTTGACATAGGGGTCCAGCAGCAGCTTGTGGGGGTTGCAGCGTAATCCTTTCACGGGATCCCACGGGCCGTGGACGCGGAACCCATACCGCTGCCCGATCCCCACTCCCGGCAGATAACCGTGCCAGACGAACCCGTCCACTTCGGGCAGTACAACCCGGGTCTCGGTTCCATCCTCATCGAACAGGCACAGCTCGACAGCCTCGGCAACTTCCGAGAACAACGCGAAATTGGTGCCCATGCCGTCGTAGGTGGCGCCCAGTGGATACCGTTTCCCCGGCCAGACCTGCATCGGCCGTCCCTCCCCTTGCTCATCCCGGCCCGATGACGCTCATCTGAAAACCGATGCGACGTCCAAACCAGCGCGTGATGACATGTCGGCACCGGTGGCGTCCCACAATGTCGACAGACCGGCGCGGCAGGAGACCACGGCGATGCACAGGGTCACAGGATCGCTACTGGCAGCAAAACTTGCGTAGAAGGCATGGGGTCGACGAACGGGACGGCCACCCGCCCGGCGGACGTTCACCGTATGGGTCGCCGATGGTCACCAGACGCGGGAACCCCGCGGCACCTCCCTATCGGGTTGGATCAGGACGACTTCGCCATTACCCCCAACCGGAATCCCTAAAACCAGCACGTCAGACCGGAACCCGGCGACCCGGCGGGGAGGGAAGTTGGTCACGGCCAGCACCGTTCGTCCCACCAGTTCCTCAGGCGTGTACAGCACCGTGATCCGCGCGCTGGACTGTTTCACCCCCAGCTCACCGAAGTCGATCCACAACTTGTACGCGGGGATGTGAGCCTTGGGGAGGACCTCCGCCCGCACCACCACCCCAGCTCTGATCTCCGCTTGAAAGAAGGCGTCAACGCTCGCCTGCTCTGTCATCGGCCCTCTCCGTCTGTCTGGCCTCGTCCCGCTGTCAGGCCACCACCAGTGGGGTGGGCCACGACGCCGTCGTCCCCGCCTCCACATCCGCGGCGGCGTTGGCCAACCGCTCGATCGCCTCGGTCAACTCCTGCACGGACGGACTCAACGGCAGTCGTAGGAAGTGTTCCAATGTGCCGTCGACGGCGAACCGTGGCCCCGGAGCCAACCGCAGCCCGTGTGTCTCCGCCGCACGCGTCAACGCGGTGCTGATCGGCGCGTCCAACTCAATCCACAACGACATTCCGCCGTTGGGTTCCCGGAACCGCCACTGAGGCAGCCGCTGACGCAGGGCTTGGGTAACCGTGTCCCGCGCCGCCCGCAGCGCCTGGCGCCGCGCCCGCAGGATGTTCTCCCGACGCTCGTCCTCCAACAGGCGATACGCCACCAGTTGATCGAGCACGGCGGTCGCCAAATCAACGGTCGCTCGGGCGGTAACCAGACGGGCCAGCAGCGACGGCGCTCCACGGATCCACCCCACGCGCAGGCCACCCCAGTACGCCTTGCTCATGCTGCCGACCGACAGTACCCGGTTGTGCCGGTCAATGGCGGCCACCGGCGGGGGCAGCGGTGGCCCGTCAAACCGTAATTCACTGAAGGTTTCGTCCACCACCAGCAGCGATCCGGCGGCGTGCGCCGCAGCCACCAGCCGCGCCCGGGTCTGTTCGGACATCACCTGGCCGGTCGGATTGTGGTAGTCAGGGACCAGGTACGCCAGACGCGGCCTGATCTGCGTCACCGCGGTCTCCAACAACTCGGTGTCCCACCCGTCGGGGCCGATGCCGTAACTGTGCAGCCGTACCCGGGCTGCCCGGGCGGCCGCCGGCGCATCAGGAAAGGTCGGTGACTCCATCAGGAACGGCTCAGCGGGCGCGGTGAAGGCCCGCAGCGCCAGATCCAACGCGCGTTGCGCTCCATTGGTGATGATCACCTGATCCGGGGTGGTCGGCAGGCCGCGCGCGGTATACCACCGCGCCACCTGTTCACGCAGCGGCGCGATGCCCATGGGGTAGTAACCGTGGCCGTGGGTGTATCGGGGCAGCTCTTCGGCGGCCTCGGCCACCGCAGCCGTCAGTTCTTCGGGCGCCGCTGGCGCCGCGCAGGTCAGATCCAGCCGCTCGGAGCGGACCTCCTCCAACGACAGCAGCCCGGTGCTGGTGAGGCGGTACCCGGGCGGCAACGCGGTGTAGCTGCCGGACCCACGACGGCTGATCAGGAATCCGGTGTCCCGCAGCGTGGCGTAGGCGGCGCTCACGGTGGTCCGGCTGATCTCCAACGCGTCGGCCAGATCCCGTTCGGCCGGCAGCCGCAGCTCCAGCGGGAGCCGCCCGTCCACGATCAGCCCACGAATCGCGGCGGCCAGCGCCAGGTACCGTGGCGCACCGTCGGCACCGCGTCCATTGGTACGCCACGACGCCAACATCCGCGCGAGCTGCCGGCCACGAATCGCTCTATTGGCCACCATAGATCAAGCCACCTTCACACGATTGGCTCTACTGACTCTCGCTATTGGCCTTAAGGCTGTCACTCATGGCTTTGATCAGCAAGCTCCGCGCCGTTGATCGACTGCCCCGTCGTCTGTGTCAGCTGTACGCCGGTCTGACGTTGTACGGTGTCAGCCTCGCCATGCAGGTCGAGGCCACGTTAGGGCTGGATCCCTGGGATGTGTTCCACCAAGGGGTCTCCAAACAGACCGGCATCTCCCTGGGGTGGATCGTCAACATCGTCGGGGCGCTCGTTCTGCTGTTGTGGATCCCGCTGCGGCAGCGCCCCGGCCTGGGCACGATCAGCAACGTGCTCGTGATCGGCACCGTCACCGATCTCACCCTGCCCCTCCTTCCCACACCTGATGACTTCAGTGCGCGGTGGGCGCTTCTGATCGCCGCTGTCGTCCTCAACGGCATGGCCACCGGCCTGTACATCGGCGCGCGTCTGGGTCCGGGTCCGCGGGATGGCCTCATGGTCGGGCTGGCTGCCCGCGGCTGGTCCATCCGGTGGGCACGCACCCTGGTTGAGATCACTGTCCTGGTGATCGGTTTTCTGCTGGGAGGTACGGTCGGCGCGGGCACGATCGTGTACGCGCTGGGCATCGGCCCGCTCAGCCAGCTATTCCTGCAGCTGTTTACCGTCCCGGAAAGCCGCACGCCCACTGACTCCGGCCGTGAGGCCGCACTGTCTTCCAAGTCGGCGTAACCGCCGCTCACCCCGCCCGGTGGCCCAGATTCCGCAGCCTGGTTCGCACGTCCTCGGCGATGGAACCGCCGAACTGATCGAGGATCTCTAAAGCCCGCTGCCAGGTTTCCCGGGCGGCGACTGGGTCACCGGCGGCGTGGTGGGCGTCTCCCAGCGAGACCAGCGTGTCGGCTTCGTTGTATCTGTCACCGGCCTGCCGGTACAGATCCAACGCGTGCGTGTAGCAGGCGACAGCCTGCTCATATCGCCCCAGATGGGAGTTGATGTAGCCGAGACTGTCCCAGGTGGCGGCCTGTCCCAGCCGGTCCCCGATCTGCTGCTGCAATGCCAGCGCCTGTTGGCAGTAGTTCAACGCCTGCTTGTGCTGTCCTGTGTTTGCGAGCACCCACCCGATGTTGTTCAGCGCCCTGGCCTGTCCGTACCGGTAATCGATCGAGGTGGCCAGTTCCAAGGCGCTCCGGACGTACCGCATCCCCTCCTCATGCCGGCCTTGCCGCGTGTACGCCCCGCCAAGGCCGAGGTGGATATGGGTCTGCCCGACGATGTCGCCCAGCTCCTGATACAGCTCCAAAGCGTGTTGCAGATGGGTGACCGCCTCCTGGTAGCGCCCCAATCGCAGCTGGGCACGCCCGATGCCGCGGTGGGCGTACGCCTCCCCAGTCCGGTCCCTCAACTGACGCGCCGCCTGCAGCGCGGACCGTTGCATGCCGAGCTGGTCATGCCAATGTCCGCGTCGATCGAAGAAGTTGAACAAAGTCCAGGCCAATTGCCAGGCGTGGGTTTCACACCCCATCGCGGTGGCGTGGTCCACGACCGCCACCAACACCGACTGTTCGGTAATCAGCCATGTCAACGCGTGCCCACGGTCGCTGAACGCGTCAACGAATGAGCCCGGGTGTGCCGGCGGCAGATCGATCAGGTCCCGGGGAGAGTAGATCAGGGCGGTGGCGGCCGCCGCGGTATGCAGGTAGTGGTCGAACAGCCGGTGCAGCGCCGCACGCCGGTCCTCGTCGGAGTCGATCGTGCGGGCCAGTTCGGCGGCGTAAGTCCGCAGTAAGTCATGGAAGGTGAAGCGATCAGGCGCGTGCTCGGTGATCAGGTTGGCCCGGGTCAGCTCGTCCAGCCACGGGCGTACCTGTTGCCGGGACACCCCGGCCAGGCTCGCCGCCGCGTGGACTCCGATATCCGGCCCCGGATGCAGCCCCAGCAGCCTAAACAGCCGAGCCGCATCGGCGTTGAGCGCCCGGTAGGACCAGGAGAACACCGCCCGGATGTCGGTGGTCTCATCCTCTCCAGAGAACGCATCCAGGCCGCCTTGCGCGTCCCGCAGCTGGGCGGCCAGGACCCGCAGCGGGAAATCCGGACGGGTGGCCGCGTGAGCCGCCACGATGGCCAGCGCCAACGGAAGCCGCGCGCACCGCGCAATGATCTCGTCGACCGCCTCGGGTTCGGCGGCCACCCGATCGGCCCCTAACCGCTCCGCCAACAGCCTGCGCGCCTGCTCAGCCGGAAGCAGATCCAACGTGATCGGGTGGGCTCCCTCCGTCGCCACCAGGCCGGACAGGTGATTGCGGCTGGTCACCAACGCCAGGCACCCCGGTGCCCCAGGCAGCAGCGGGCGCACCTGCCCAGAGTCGCGGGCGTTGTCGAGCAACACCAGTACCCGCCGCCCAGCCAACAGGCTCCGGTACAGACCCACCTGCGCCTCAAAGTCGGTCGGGATCCGTTGCGGCGGCACCCCAAGCGCCTCCAGAAAACCGCGGATCGCCGTCTCCGGACTGACCGCTCTCCCCGTGGGGTGAAAGCCGCGGAGGTTGACATACAACTGACCGTCCGGGAAACGGTCAGCGACCCGGTGCGCCCACCGGACCGCCAAGGCGGTCTTCCCGATCCCTGCGGTGCCTGACACGGTCGAGACGATCGGCGCGGTCGGCCGTCGCTCCCCGATGCTGAGCAGGGCGTCCAGTCGACTGAGCTCCTCCTCACGCCCCACGAATCCCCCGACCTCCAAGGGGAGCTGCCCGGGCACGGTGTATCCCGGTGTGCTCACGGTGGGCTCCACAGCCCGGTGGTCGAACTCGCCCCGCAGGATCGCTTCGTGGAGCGCCCGCAGCTCGGCGCTGGGGTCTACGCCCAGCTCCTCGGCTAGCCGCCGCTGGATCGCGGCGTAACAGTCCAAGGCCTCGGCGGTGCGGCCGACCGTGGCGAGGGTCCGCATCAGGACCGCGGCGAGCGGCTCGGCCATTGGGTACTCGGCTATCAGCTCATGGACCTGGTCGATCACCGCGTCGTGGTGCCCCAGGCAGGACTTGGCCCGAGCCCACGCCAACACCGCGTCTAAACGCTGGGTACGCAGGCTTTCCCGGATCCGCTCCACCCACGCGCCGGTCAAGCCCGCCAACGGCGTTCCATGCCACAGCTGAAGCGCCTCGGTCAAAGCCGCGGCTTTAGCCGCCTCGTCCCGTGCCTGCCGCCCCTGCTCCACCAGCTGGCGGAACCGCCACAGGTCGATCTGATCCTGATCGACGTGCAGGACATAGCCGGTCGGGGTCCGCTCAAGTCCACGAGGGACCCCGTCGATTTCGGTGGCCCGGGTGAGGATCCGTCGGATCCGCATGATGTGCGCGTACAGCGCGTTACGCGCTTCGGTGGGGGCCGGGTCACCCCAGACCCGCTCCACCAACGTGCTGACCGGCACCGGACGGCCGGCGTCCATGAGGAGCGCCACCAGGACCACCCGTTGTTTGGGAGGGCCCAGCTCTAGAACGTCTCCATCCACCCGCAGCTCTACCGGGCCGAGCAGGCGAAACTCCGCCACAGCTCCCCCAAACGCTCGGACCGCTGGCCCGTTCCTACCCGCCGGATGCCGTATTCAGAAGCGCCTGCGCATAACGCGCATCACCCCCGAGGCGAACGGCGATAAGACATTCATAAGACTGTCGCCCAGATGCTACCCGGAAACTCAAACCTCATTGAAAGTCTCTACGGTTCGTCGTGGGATCGGGGCCCGCGCGGACGCGACTGACACACTCGCTCCGACGCAAAGGAGGCGCGCGATGCCTCTGGTGGCCGCGATCGCGATATTGACGCTGGTGCTGTGCGCGCTGGTCCTGGTCAGATGGTTCCGCGCACGCCCGGACGGCTGGCTCGGCGCGCGCTATGACTCACCCGGTATCGCGGTCGGCGAGCGGGTCGGTGACTTTGTCACTTCGACCATCGACGGGGAACTACTTGTCCCCGAACTGTTACTCGGCGAAACCCTGGTCGCGTTTTTCGTCGCGGACTGCGGGCGCTGCTTGAGGCGGTTGCCCAAGTTCACGGCACATGCGCGCCGGTTCCCGGGTGGGCGGCGCCGGGTGCTGGTCGTCTTAGTCAGCATGGACGACAGCCCACCGGTCGCCGCTGACCTCCAGGCGATCGCTCGAGTGGTCGTGGAAGCACCCGGCGGCCCCTTGAGCGTCGCTTTCCAGTTCCACACCCATCCGGCGCTGCTGCGGGTGGCGCCGGACTCAACCGGCAGGCTTGTGGTGCGGGCTACCCGGGCGGATACCGACCACCGTGCTGCGGTCGCCGTGTGAAGCGCGGTAATCATGCCCCTTCACCACCGCCAGCACCACCGGTGGTTGTCTTTCACCTCCGCCCTCTCGCGCCCACCGGCCCGTCCGATCGACGCCGGTTAGAGCCTTGCGGCGCCCACCGGGATCGCCGCCCGGCCCGTCAGCGGATCAGACGAAACTGCACCTCGGTGCCGGGACGCGCCTGGGCCACCAGCCACAGGTCGTCGGGCTCCACCACACCGACCACCGGGTACCCCCCGGTGGTGGGGTGATCGGCTAACAGGATCACCGGCTGCCCGTCCGGTGGGACCTGGACCGCGCCGAGCACCATCCCCTCACTGGGAAGCTCCTCGTGGACAGTCCGCTCCAACGCCGGCCCGGCCAGCCTCACCCCTACTCGGTCGCTGTGCGCGGTGACCTGGTAGCTCGCCGCCGCCAGACGTGCGACCGACGCAGCGGTGAACCAGTCCGTCCGCAGGCATAGCCGTAGCCGGATTTGGGGCCGCTGCGGCCACGCCGGGCGAGGTACTACATCCACAGTGGAGGGTGGGGCCGCGGCGGTGCCCAAGGGGAGTACGTCACCGTCCCGCACCGGCGGCGGGCCGATCCCCGACAAGGTGTCGGTCGCCCGGCTGCCGAACACCGCGGGGACCGCGATCCCGCCGCTGACGGCCAGGTACGTGCGTACCCCCTCCACGGCCGGGCCGACCCGCAGGACGGCGCCGGCGGGGACGTAGATGGGCTGATCGCAGGAGACGACGCGGTCGGCGACGCGGACCTGACACGGTGCGCCGGTCACCGCCCACCAGCGTCCGGTACGCGGCCGTACGGTCATGCCCAGCATGGTGGTCTCCAGCGCGGCCGTATCCGCCGGATTGCCGACTAACCGGTTAGCCAGTCGCAGGCTCGCTAGATCCGCTGCTCCGGAACGCGGCACACCCAGGTGGGCGTACCCCGGTCGCCCCGCGTCCTGGATCGTGGTGAGCGCACCCGCCTGGATCACCTCAACACACGCCGCCTCGTCTTCGCGCGTGTGGGTCGTGTGGGCATCTGTGGTCACGGGTTCACCTCCGGGGTCCCCGCCTCGGGGTGGGCCTCGGTGCTCTCCGGGACGAACCGGACCCGGGTCCCTGGGGTCAGCAGGGCAGGGGGTTCCCGGTCCGGATCCCACATCCGCATCGCGGTGCGGCCGATCAGGCGCCACCCTCCGGGAGAGCGCCGCGGGTACACCGCGGTGTATCCGCCGGCGAGCGCCACCGACCCGGCAGGGACGGCGGTACGCGGGGTGTCTCGGCGGGGGACCCGCAGCGCGTCAGGCAGCCCTGTGAGGTACGCGAAGCCCGGCGCGAATCCACAGAAGGCCACCCGTAACTCCACACTGGTGTGGGCGGCGATGACCTCCGGTATGGACAGTCCGGTCAGCCGTGCGACCTCGGGCAGGTCGGGCCCGTCGTACCACACCGGGATCTCCACGACCGGCGTCGCCAGCTCCCGGGCCGGTGGGGGCCGCCAGGTGCGACGCAGCTCATCCCACCAGGCCAGCCCCGGCAACTCCGGGTCGCCATCCACCAGGACGGTCCGCGCGCCAGGCACCAGGTCCAAGACGCCCCGCAGCTCACCGGTGGCGCGCAGCCGTTCTAGGTGCAGGTAGAGCGCTTGAGCGTCGTCACTGGAGCCGACTTCCAGCAGGATCGCTGTCCTGCCCACGGGCAGCACCCGGTGGATGGTCATGACTGGACCGCCGCGAGCACCTGACGCTCCGCGTCACGGAGGTAGGAGGCGAGTTCAGCACGGGCTTGGGCGTACCGCCCTTTGATCAGCAGCTCCAAGATCTCTCCGTTGCGTTCCACATAGGGGACATGGAAGTCGTCGGAGCCGACGGCTAAGAAACCCAGCCGCAGCTCCGTCATCAGGCGACGGAAAAACTGGTCCGTCCGTGGGCTGCCCATGACCGCGACCAGATGGGCGTGGAACGTGAGGTTTTCGGTGCCGACATCCCGGAAACGCCCCTCGTGGGCGGCGGTCTTGCCGGCGGTCACGCTCGCCTGGAGCGGCCCTGGGTCAAAGCGCCCACCGCGTTCAAGATGATCAATGACCGGCAGCTCCAGGAGCCGCCGGAGGGCGTAGATGTCCCGTACATCGGCGGTGGTAAGGGCACGAACCGTCACTCCCCGTCGCGGCTCGTGGACGAGCAGGTGCTCATGAGTGAGCATCCGGTAGGCGTCACGCACGGTGGTTCGGGAAACGCGCAGGGCCGACGCTAAGGAGGCCTCCGGTAACGCGCTGCCGGGAGCGAACTCCCCTCGAAAGATGCGCTCCCTGATCAGTTCAGCGACCCGTTCAGCCGCGGTCGGCAGGGACGGGAGCGGGGATAACTCCACGGGGAGCCCGGCGTGACGGGAACGGGGGGATGGCGAGCTGTCGACCATACGGTTCCCCTCGATTGTTCAACGATCGACTGTCGACTGTACTATGACCGAATGATCTCCTCGGACAACTCCGACACAGTCGGCACTACCGACTCCTCCCAGCCGGACACCGCGCCCCGGTCTGACGCGGCGACCGGTCCTGCCCCCACGGCGGAGGCGGTGGAGGCCGTCCGGGACTGCGCGCGACGGGCCCGCGCGGCGGTCGACAGCCTTGCCCGCGCCGACGCGGCGACCATCGACACGGCGCTGCGGGGCATAGCCGAGACGTTGCTGGCCCGGGCTGACGAGGTGCTGAAGGCCAACCAGGAGGACGTCGCCGCCGCCGAGGCCGGCGGGATGCCGGCGGCGACCATCGACCGGCTCCGCCTGGACCCCACACGGTTGGAGTCCATCGCCACCCAGCTGCAGACGCTGGCCGCTGTCGAGCCCGAGCCGACCAGCCGTTGGGTGCGTGACCTGCCGGGTGACCTCCGTCTGGAGGAGCACCGTCGCCCCATCGGAGTGGTCGGCGCTAACTTCGAGGCCCGTCCCAATGTCGTGGTGGACATCGCCTCCCAACTACTCAAATCCCGCAACGCCGGAGTGCTGCGGACCGGCTCGGCTGCCATCAGGTCCGCCACGGCCCTGATCGACCACGTCATCGCCCCGGCGCTGCAGACCGCTGGTCTGAACCCGGAGGCGATCCAGCTGGTTCGCATCCCGGGCCGCGACACCGCCGCCGCCCTGGTCGCCCAGCCGGACCTGATTCGGCTGGTGATCCTGCGTGGCAGCGGCGAGAGCACCCGGCGGCTGGCGGAGACCGCGGCACGCCACGGGGTCCGCGTCCTCGCACACGCCGAAGGCGGGGGCGTGCTTTATGTGGACCGGGCCGCCGACGCCGCGACGGTGACCAAGGTGATCGAAGCCAGCCTCGACCGGCTGGGGGTGTGCAACCGCCTGAACCTGCTCCTGCTCCACAAGGACATCGCCGAGGAGCGGCTGCCGTCGATCCTGGAGCAGTTGACCGGGCTCGGCATCAAGGCCTCCCTGCCCCCGCACCCCCATCCGCGGGGGCACGAGTGGGCGCTGGATGAAGGCAACGAGGCGACGGTGACCATCGACACGGTGTCCGGCCCTCTGGAGGCGGCGCAGATCGCCAACACCGAGACTTCAGGGCTGGCCGCCACCATCCTCACCGAGGACCCGGAGGCCGCCCGCACGTTCCTGGAGGCCTACCACGGCACCGCCGCGTTGTGGAACGCCACCACGCGGCTGGTGGACGGCTTCAAGATGCTCGCGGTGCCCGAAACGGGGATTAACGTCGACCAGGTCCCCGGCCCGCGCGGCCCGGTGACGTTCCACGACCTGTTCCTGCGGCAGTACGTCGTGGTGCCCCGCGCCGCCGCCTCGGATCGCCACTGACGACGCTGGTGTCCGCCCCTGCCGCGGCGTGCCGCGCCGTCAGGCGGCAGGGGCGACATCCGGCGCCTGGGACCGGTCGGATCCGGTCACGAACCGATCGCCACCGTCAGGGGCGTCCGGCGCGCTCCGACAGGACCCGCTACGTTGACCTCCGTGCGGGATCTCGATGACACGGCGGATAAGACCGGGAGCGCCTCACCGCGACCGGCCACACCCCCACAACCTTCACGGTGGCTTTCCCACCCGAGCCCGCTCCGCGTCGTGGCCGCCCTCGCGGTGCTCGTCGCGATCGGGGTAGGGATCTGGGACAGCCAGGAACGCGACATCCTCAGCGGTATCGGCACCGCGGTGGCGACCCTGATCGCCGTCGCCGTCGCGGTTTTGGCCTTGTCGATCCGACACGGCTCTCCCGAGGGTTTCCTCCTCGGCTTCGGCATCGCCTTCATCGGCATGGTGGCCTGGACGCATCCGGCATACCTCGTCTGGGCCATGACCGGTGTGGTCGGATTGGTGGCCGTTGTATGGACCTTCCCGTGGTGGCGGGACTGGCGGTCCCCACTCCGACTAGGGGGTTTCTGGGTGGGTGCGCCGCTGTGGGCGTACGGCGTTCTCGGAGCCATCGGGGTCGGCGCGTTCGAGGTCGCCGTCGAGCGGTTGGTCTACGGCGGGTACGCGCTGGCGGTGACCCTGTTGGTGGTTCAGGCGGTCCGGCGCCGGGGCCGCGACGTGACGGTCGGGATCGCCGCCGGTCTGCTGCTGAGCCTGGCGCTGCTGCTGGCCGCCGGCTGCCAGTACGTCTTTGAGACCACTGACCGCTACACCGCGACGAACAACTACGGCGCGGGTCAGGGCGACCGGTTCTGGGGTGGGCCGCTGCTGGTCTTCCATCCCAACGCCACGGCCATGATGGCGCTGCTCGCGGCGATGCGACTGGGACCGGAGTACGCCCTGGCGCGCTGGCAGCGGTACGCCGCGCTGGCGGTCGCTGCCTTCTCCCTGTACCTGACCGGTTCCCGGACCGCGATGCTGGTGGCCCTGTTCGCCTCAGGGGTGTACGCGCTGCTCGTCATCTGGCGCGCCGGACTGCCTCGGTGGCGGTTCTGGTCCTGGCTGTCGACCCGCCAGTGGCGTCGGATCGTGGGGCGGGCCCTAATCCCGTTCGCACTCACCTGCCTGGTGGTCGGTATTACCGGAGGCAGCGACCTGATGCGGCCCCGATACTCGGCCGAGGAGCAGACCGAGCCGCGAGGGGTGCTGATCGCGCCGCGCTGGCTCAATACCGCGCTCAGCGGCCGCCCGGACGTGTGGTCACTGATCTTCGAGGACTTTGTTGAGTCCACAGTGGTCGAACAGGCGCTGGGCACCGGCGACAACACCCGAGGCACGATCGAGCGCTACCCGCCCGGCCACCCCGAGTATGAGGGGCAGACCCAGCTGGGGGCGGACAACGCCTTCGTGGCGGCGCTGCGTCGCAGCGGCGCGGTGGGGGCGCTGACCGCGCTGGTGGGACTGATCGTCATCCTGTGGCACACCACGCGGCGACATACGCCCATCTGGGCCCCCATCATCGCGTTGGCCGCGGCGGTGCAGTGCATCACCGAGGACGAATTGGTCAGTACGACCGTGATCTGGGTGATGCTGCTGGGTGTGGAGTCCTGGGTCGTATTTGGGCGCTCCTCCCCATCGTTCTTGCCCCACAATTCAGCGGGCCCCTCGCTGCAGAGCGTCCGTAACACCGAAAGCACGCCCTGACCACCACGCGTCACACCCCGTTGATCATGAAGGCGCCGTAGCGGCGCACCGACAACATCATGATCAACGGGGTGTTTCTTGTATCGGGCGGCTTGACGGGCCGGCTCACACGTGGCGAAGCAACATCCTCAGATCCACCGCGTTGGCCATCGCCTCGGTCCCGGCGTCACCGGGGTGCAGGTGATCACCGCTGTCGTACTCCGCCCGCAGCCTGGTCGGATCATCGGGATCGGCCAGGGCCGCGGCGAAGTCGATCACTCCGTCGAACTGTCCACTGTGGCGGATCCAGTCATTGACGGCGCGCCAGGTCGCCAGCCGTGACTCGGTCTCTATGAAGGAACCCCCGAACGGGGTGATGGTGCCGCCGTAGACCCGCAGCCCGGCCGCATGGGCACGGTCGATGATCTCCTGGTACGCGGCGATCAGCTCCTCCGCGGTGGCGTCGTACCCGATGTCGTTGACGCCCTCCAACACGATCACGGCCCGTATGCCGGTCTGGCCAAATACATCGCGCTCCAGCCGCTCCAGCGCCGGGACACCGTAGTACGGCTCCCCGTCACGCGGCGCCAAAAGTCGGTTCCCGCCCAGGCCGGCGTTCACCACCGACAGCGTGGGGCCGCGTACCGCATCCAGACGCCGCGCCAGGAAGTCCGGCCAGCGCCGGTTGAGGTTGCCGCTGGTGGCGGAGGTGTCGGTGATGGAGTCGCCCAATGCCACCACCGTGCCCCGCACCCGTCCCGACGGGCGTACGTCAACCCCGTCGATGAGCATCCAGCACGGCGTGTTCCGGTACCCCTCCCCTGTGGGCGCCAGCGCCCGGTCACCGTCGGCGAGGAAGTTGCCTTGGGCCGTGAAGGGGTGATTGGTCATCGGACCGGTGGGTCCGGGCACGTACACGCTGATCAGCAGGGTGGACAGGGAGCGGACCCGCAACGGGACCGAGTCGCTAAAAATCGCTTCGCCAGGGGGCAGGACGACACTGGTGCGGCCCCGGAAGGTGAGGCTCCGCATGGTGCCGGGGACCGCGTTGGCATCCGAGGCTTGAACGGCCACGGAGGCGCGCCCCACCTTCACCGGCTGTGTCCCGAAGACATTCGTCAGTCGCACCCGTACCGACGAGCCGCCGGCGCTGAGAAACACCACGTTGCGGACCGTTTGGTTGATCAGGCCTTCACCCGCCGGGCAGTCCGACCAGGGGATGTGGCTGCCTACGACCGGGCTGGCGGCCCAGCTGGCGACCCATCGGTGCCCCGGGGTCGCGGCGGCGGGCGCCGCGAACACCACTATCAGGGCTGCGATCAGAACGGCGGAGGCGGCCAGCGCAAGTCGGCATCGCCGCAGAGGGGGGCGGGGATCGGTGTACACCGGTTCACTCCTTGAGGAAAAGGGTTAGTGAACCGATTAAGTATAGGGATAAGAGGAAAATATTTTGAATCCCTGAACCGATTCAGCTCAAAACCTCGACGGCGTTGGGGACAGAAAAAGAAGGCGTTATCGGACCGGATGACCGGCCGCGGCCAGCGCCTCCTTGACCTCACCGATCGACAGCGTCCCGAAGTGGAACACGCTCGCGGCCAACACCGCGTCCGCCCCAGCCTCCACCGCGGCCGGAAAGTCCTCGGCACGCCCCGCCCCGCCACTGGCGATCACGGGAATATCGACCACGGCCCGCACCGCAGCGATCAACTCGGTGTCGAAACCGTTCTGAGTGCCGTCGGCGTCCATCGAATTAAGCAGGATCTCCCCCGCGCCCCGCTCGGCCACCTCCGCGGCCCAGGCGATCGCGTCGATCCCGGTCCCCCGGCGCCCGCCGTGCGTCGTCACCTCAAAACCACCCTGGGGTGTACGCCGCACATCCAACGACAGCACCAGAACCTGCCGTCCGAACCGTTCCGCGATCTCGCTGATCAACTCCGGCCGCGCGATCGCCGCGGTGTTGACCCCCACCTTGTCGGCGCCGGCGCGCAGCAGGGCGTCCACATCGGCGACGCTGCGGACCCCACCTCCCACGGTGAGCGGGATGAAAACACTGGAGGCGGTCCGGCGTACCACATCGAAGGTGGTCTCCCGCCCTTCGGAGGAGGCGGTGACATCCAGGAACACCAATTCATCGGCGCCCGCCTGGTCATAGGCCGCCGCCAGCTCCACCGGATCACCGGCGTCCCGCAGGTTCATGAACCGAACGCCCTTGACCACCCGGCCCGCGTCGACGTCCAGGCAGGGAATCACCCGCACCGCAAGAGTCACCGGGGAATTCTACGTCTCGACCCGGTCGGGCCAGCCCACCCCCGAACCCAGCGCTGACGGCTCCCCGGCCGCCCGCCACGCAGCCAGGTCCGGCGTCGCCACACAAAACGGCCACCCGGCGAGTGCGGGTGGCCGTCCGACGCCTCGGGGTGGTTACGCCGCCGCCTCGCGGAGCGTCTGCAGCGCCTCAGCCACCGTGAACGCCCCGGCGTACAGGGCCTTGCCCACGATGACGCCCTCCACGCCCTCGGCCTCCAACGCCGCCAGCGCCCGCAGGTCGTCCAATGTGGACACGCCTCCGCTGGCGATCACGGGCGCCTTAGTGCGGGCGCACACGCTCCGCAGCAGCTCCAGATTGGGGCCGCTGAGCATGCCGTCCTTGTTGACGTCGGTGACGACGTACCGGGAGCAGCCGGCCCGCTCCAGGCGCTCCAGCACCTCGAACAGTTCCCCACCGTCCCGGGTCCAGCCCCGCGCGGCGAGGGTGGTGCCCCGCACATCCAGCCCGATCGCGACCCGGTCCCCGTACTCTCCGATCACCCGGTCGCACCACTCGGGGTCCTCCAAGGCCGCGGTGCCGATGTTCACCCGCCGAGCCCCGGTCGCCAACGCAGCACGCAACGACTCATCGTCGCGGATCCCGCCTGACAGCTCGACGTTGATGTCCAGCCCGCGGATCACCTTGGCCAGCAGCTCGGCGTTGGATCCCCGACCGAACGCCGCGTCCAGGTCGACCAGATGGATCCACTGGGCCCCGTCGGCCTGCCACGCCAGCGCCGCCTGGAGCGGATCG
This sequence comes from Actinomycetales bacterium, assembly GCA_002919305.1. Lineage (GTDB taxonomy): Bacteria > Actinomycetota > Actinomycetes > Mycobacteriales > Micromonosporaceae > RSA1. The sequence goes on along the minus strand of PKFB01000024.1, from coordinate 153,303 downwards.
CCGTAGCGGGTCTCGGTCCCCGCCTCACCGCGTACCAGGCGCACCGCCTGACCATCGGCGACATCGACGGCGGGCAACAATTCCAGCATCGGTACTCCTCGTCTCGGTGCCCTACAGGCGACGGTCGAACGCCAGTATCACAACCCCGGGGGCGGCGATCCCCACCAGGACCGTGACTGCGAGCCGACTCCTTCACGACCGAATCATCAACGACGGAATCGTCAGAATCATCGGCCAGAGCACACCCCGACGTCGTTGTCAGGGGGTACGCGATCGGGGCCCCGGTGGACGGCTGCGGCGGCCCAGGCGCGCCACCGCGTACCCCTGTGAGGGCCCTCTCCTCCTCTCAGGCCCCGGTGAGAACCGGACCGGCCGGATTCACCGGAGGGTCCCCAGCCAGTTCTTCAGCAGCGCAGCTCCGGCGTCTCCGGACTTCTCCGGGTGGAACTGGGTCGCCGACAACGGCCCCGCCTCCACCGCCGCCACGAACGGCACCCCATATTCGGTCACGGTCACCGTGTCCGCCTGCGTCAGTAACGCCTGTGTCGGCCGGGGAGCGTAGGAGTGCACGAAATAGAACCGGGTGGTGGGCTCGATCCCTGCAAACAACGTCGACGGCCCTGAGGGCGACACCGTGTTCCAGCCCATGTGGGGCACCCGGGGCGCCTCCAGCCTGACCACCTCTCCCCGCAGCAGTCCCAGCCCTTTAGTCACCACACCGTGCTCCTCGCCGCTGTCGAAGAGCACCTGCATGCCGACACAGATCCCCAGCACGGGAGCGCCCTGGCTGACCCGATCAGCCACCACCTCCCCGGCACCGATCCGATGAATACCGGCCATGCAGGCGGCGAACGCACCCACCCCGGGCACCACCAGCCCGTCGGCCGCGGCGGCCGCTGCCAGATCAGCGGTGACGGTCACCTCGGCCCCCACCCGGGCCAAGGCCCGCTCAGCGGAACGCAGGTTGCCCGACCCGTAGTCGAGCACCACAACCCGTGGCTTCACGAGAATGCTCCTTCCGGCAACAGCCAGGCGATCCCGCCGAGCAACGCCAACAGGCCCAGAACCAACGTGACGCCGATAGCGAAGCTTGAAGCCCCCTGCTGCCGCAGCGACCACGCGCCTCCGAGCAGCAGGCCGGCGAGCCCGAGCAGCACGATCGGCAGGACCTCTGACATGGCCCCACACTATCGTTTCCGGTTTTCATGACCTTTTCATGGCCCGCGCCCACCGGCCGTGCGCGGACCGTCCCGGTCCGCGCACCCCGGCCTCACCCGACCCGTGGCCTGCGGGCGGCCCTAACAGGCGACCCGGAATCCTGACAGGCGGTCGACCCGCAGCCGGATGGTGATCTGCGCGTCCTGCGTCGCCGGGTCGAGACGGTACAGGTGGACGTCACCGTTGCCGTCCGCGTCCGGCCATCCGTTGACGAACTCCACCCCCTGCTCGTCGTAGTTACATACCCTGCCGTTGAGCGCAGAGCCCGGCTCCAGCCGGTTGGGGTTCTCCGGCAGGTCATACCGGGAGATCACCTCTCCCGTGCTGTGGTTGATGGTGACGATGGCTGCCGCAGGCGGGTTGGGTTCGCCGCTTCCTTCATGACGGTTGTCATAAATAGTGACCGCCACCGAGAAACCGTCGGAGGAGAGTACCGCCGTCGTGCCCGCCGTGGAGCCGATCGCGTAGATCCCCTCCCACTGCTCCAGCACACCGGTGAGATCAATCGCCTGGTACTCACCCCAGGGGAACTGCTCCGGGCTCATGACGCCCACCATGACCACCAGATCCTCGGCGTAGGTGGGGGCGACCGCCACGAGGTTCCCGTCGGGCAGGATCCCGGCGATGGTCACCTCACTGACATTGGCCTGCTCCCGGCTGGCCTCAGAGGCATCCTCCGGCGGCTCCCCCAGCCGCGTCCGGTTCGGCAGCTGACGGTACTGGCCATTGGTGGTGTCGATCAGCCAGGGATCCAGCAGCAACCAACGCCCGTCGTGGGACCAGGCGTGGCCCAGCCCGCTACTCGGCTCCGCCGGCACCGCCACGTTCTGCACCGTCCCGTCGGCGAGGTTACGCAACACCACGCTCCCGTCCGGCCCCTGGTACGCCAGGCGTGTGCCATCGGCCGACAGCAGGGCCGCCCCGCCCTCGGTGGGAAGCCGGTAGTGGTCACCGCCCTCGGTGACCAAAGTCCAGTCCGCGGCGGCAGAGTCCGGGAAATCCGGATCGCCCTGACCGTACAGGAGGACAGCACCTTCGACCGGCCCGTCGGGCAGATCCGCGGCGGCGTCGGTGGCCTCGATGTCGAGCGCGTCGGCGGGGATATCCACGGGTGGGGCCGGGCTGCCCTCCGGTTCTGACCCCGCCTCCGAGTCACGCAACGCCGCGCCGACCGCCACGATCAGGACGATGACGATGGCAACGACCACCGTCTCCAACCTCAACAACGCGCGTAACGGACTTTTACGCCGTTTGCTCGCCACAGCACCTCCCCATACCGAGAGCATCAGTCCGGCCCTGAACCGTGGCTGATGCGCCACGACGGGCAGAATCTGAATAAGGCTCTAACCCCGGCATATGCTGCCACAGGGGAGGTAGAGCGGGATACTCCCAGCTCAAGGGGGATATGTGCGCATGTGCGCGAGTGAACCGGACTCCGAATCGTTCGAGGTACTCAACACCAAAGGCCCGGGATATCCGATCCCGGGCCTGGCATGTCGCTGACGCTGACAGCCACCAGGCTGCCACAGAACGCCTTACAGGACACCCTTGGTGCTTGGAATGTCCCCGGATCGGGGATCGAAGGCGGTGGCGTCCCGCAACGCCCGGGCCAACGCCTTGAACTGCGCCTCCACCACGTGGTGCGGGTCAGGCTGCTGCCCGGGCCGGGCGGCGCGGAGGACCGACACATGCAGTGTTATCCGCGCATGGTGCCCGAACGACTCCAGGATGTGACGAGTCATGCTGGTCGCGTACACCGGTCCGGCGTTGCCGAAAATGTACGGCGCGAGCCCTTCGGGCTCCTCATGGACCACGTACGGACGCCCAGACAGGTCAACCACGGCGCGGGCGAGCACCTCATCCAACGGCACGGTGGCGTCACCGAACCGGCGGATCCCCCGCTTGTCTCCCAACGCGGTCGCGAACGCCTGACCAAGCGCGATCGCGGTGTCCTCCATGGTGTGGTGGGCGTCGATCTCCAGGTCCCCCACCGTGTGAACGGTCAGATCGAAACCACCATGCTTGCCCAACTGGTTGAGCATGTGGTCGTAGAACCCGACCCCGGTCGAGACATTGACCTTGCCGGTGCCATCCAGATTCAGCTCGACGAGCACCTTGGTCTCGCCGGTCTCCCGCTCCACGCGGGCCGTCCTGGTCACGATCTCACCTCCGCCACCATGGTGGGACGCAGCGCCCTGCCGTCGGCGCAGACAGCCCGGATCGCGGCCAGGAACGCGTCGGTCTCCTCAGGCGTCCCCGCCGTCACCCGCAACCAGCCAGGCACTCCTACGTCCCGGATCAGCACCCCCCGCTCCAGCAGCGCCGACCACACCGCCCGCTGATCGGGGAAGGTGCCGAAGAAGACGAAGTTGGCGTCGCTGGGCGCCACCGTCAGCCCCTCGTCGGTGAGGGCGGCCACGATGCGGTCCCGCTGCTGTTTGATCTCCTCCACCGTAGCCAGCAACACATCAGCGTGCGCCAGCACCGCCCGCGCCGCCGCCTGAGTCAGGGCCGACAGATGGTACGGCAGACGCACCAGCTGCAGCGCCTGCACAACGGCGGGGTCGGCCGCCAGGTACCCCACTCGGCCACCGGCGAACCCGAACGCTTTGCTCATCGTCCGGGTCACCACCAGGCGTGGATGCCCCTCCAGCAGGTGCAGGACGCTGCGGGTACCGGGGCGAGCGAACTCCGCGTACGCCTCATCCACCACCACCATGCCCGGGGCGACCTCCAGCACCGCCTCAACCACCGCGAGGTCCAAAGCGGTCCCGGTGGGGTTGTTGGGCGAGCAGAGGAAAACCACGTCAGGCTGGTATTCAGCCACCGCGGCGGCGGTGACGACCGGATCCAACTCGAAGTCGGTACGGCGTGGCCCGCTGATCCACCGGGTACCGGTCCCCCTGGCCAGCAGCGGATACATCGAGTACGTCGGGGTGAACCCGAGCGCGCTGCGACCGGGCCCACCGAAGGCCTGCAGCAGCTGCTGCTGTACCTCGTTAGAGCCGTTGGCGGCCCACACCGCCTCGTATGTGAGAGGCACCCCCGTGGTGGCCGACAGGTACGCGGCCAGATCGGTCCGCAGCGCCACCGCGTCCCGGTCCGGGTACCGGTTGAGGGAGCTGAGTGTCGCGGTGATCGCCTCGGTCAGCGCCGTGAGCACCTGAGGAGGCAGAGGGTGCGAGTTCTCGTTGGTGTTCAGGCGCACCGGTACGTCTAACTGCGGCGCACCATAGGGCCGCTCGCCGCGCAGTTCAGGCCGCAACGGCAAGTCATCGAGTGTGGTCACCGCGCCAGCTCCTCGGCCACAACCGTCTCAGAAGAGGACTCCGTCTCGTCGCGCTGAGCGAAGCGTGCGGCTACCGCCTCCCCGTGCGCCGGGAGGTCCTCCGCCTCCGCCAGGGCTATCACGTGATGCGCCACCTGCTGGAGCGCCTCAGCGCTGTACTCCACGACGTGGATGCCACGCAGGAAGGTCTGCACGGACAGCCCACCGCTGTGACGGGCGCAGCCACCGGTCGGCAGCACGTGGTTGGAGCCGGCACTGTAATCCCCCAAGGAGACCGGGGAGTACGGCCCGATGAAGATCGCCCCGGCGTTCCGGACCCGGGCCGCCACGGCCCGGGCGTCACGGGTCTGGATCTCCAGATGCTCGGCGGCGTAGGCGTCCACCACCCGTAGCCCGGCGTCAATGTCATCGACGAGGACCACACCGGACTGCGGCCCGGTCAGGGCCGCGGTGATCCGCTCGGTGTGCCGGGTCTGCGTAACGCGGACAGCCAGCTCCGCCTCCACCGCCTCCACCAGGGCCTCGCTCGGCGTCACCAGCACACTGGCTGCCAGCGGGTCATGCTCGGCTTGGCTGATCAGGTCGACCGCCACGTGCACCGGATCGGCGGTGTCGTCGGCCAAGATGGCGATCTCGGTGGGCCCGGCCTCGGAATCGATCCCCACCACTCCACGCACAAGCCGCTTGGCGGCGGTGACCCAGATAGAGCCAGGGCCGGTGATCATGTCGACGCGCGGGCACCCCTCCACGCCGTAAGCGAGCATCGCCACGGCTTGGGCGCCGCCCACCGCGTACACCTCATCGACCCCCAACAGGCCACACGCGGCCAGGATCACCGGGTGCGGCACCCCCGTGTCGCGACGCGGCGGGGAGACCACCGCCAGTGACTCCACCCCGGCGACCTGGGCCGGGATCACATTCATCAGGACGCTGGAGGGCAAAGGCGCGGTACCGCCGGGGACACACAGGCCCACCCGCCTGACCGGCACCCACCGTTCGGTGACCGTGCCGCCGGGCACCACCTGGGTGGTCACGTCGGTTCGACGTTGATCCATGTGTACCGCGCGGATCCGTTCGATAGAGACCTCCAAGGCCTCCCGGACCTGCGGGGTGAGGGCGGTCACCGCCTCCTGAATCGCCGCCGTGGGAACCCTCAGGTCGGTCAGGGTGACACCGTCGAACCGTTGGGTCGCCTCTCGAACCGCCTGGGCTCCATGTCGCTGCACCGCCTCGACCACGGGTCGTACGCGCTCCACCGCGGCGGCGACATCGAACGCGGCACGCGGGAGCACGTCGGACGGATCAGCGGTGGACCCTCGAAGATCGATGCGGTTGAGCACACGATGAGTGTAGTGGTAGCCATCGGGCCCACTCCGACGCCGGCGGAATAGGGCCCCTGGGAACGCTGCAGGTGTCCGACTTCCTGCTTACGCTGGTCTAGTGAGCGAGCTACCCGAACAAGGCATCCCCCTGTTCCCGCTCGGCACTGTTCTATTCCCGGGTGTTGTCCTGCCGTTGCATGTCTTCGAACCGCGGTATCGCGAACTCATCCGGCACCTGATGGCTCAGCCGTCGGGCCCGAAACGGGAGTTCGGTGTGGTGGCGCTGCGGCGGGGCTGGGAGGTCGGTGACACGGACACCGACGCCCTGTACGACGTGGGCTGCACCGCAGAACTTAAGCAAGTCAAAACCTACGACGACGGTCGATTCGACATCATCACCGTAGGACGGCGTCGGTTCCGGCTCCGCGGGGTCACTGACCCCGGGCAGACGCCCTATCTGCGCGGTGAGGTGGACTGGCTTCCGGAGCAGCTCGGGCCGCCAGGCGAGGCCGAGGAGCTGGTGCCCCGGGTCATCGCCGCGTTCCGCCGCTACCTGGACCTGCTGGCCAACGCCAACGGCAACGCTGAACCGGTGGTGGAGCAGCTGCCAGAGGACCCGACAGTCCTGTCGCATTTAGTGGCCGCTACCGCGTCGCTGACGGTGGCTGACCGTCAGCACCTGCTCGCCGCGCCGGATGTCGCTACTCGGCTGCGGTCGGAGCTGACCTTGCTCAATCGCGAGGCGAGCCTGCTTGCGGAGCTTCGGGCGGTTCCGGTGCCGCTGGTGGAGTTCCGGGTTCCCATGAGCCCGAACTAGCCGGCGCTCCGGAACCGGCCCACGTCCCCGGGGCGCCGTAGGGCCCGGGGTACGCCCGCGGTTCCCCGCCGGATAACGCGACGTAGGGAGCCCCGTCCTGGGTAACGGCGGCGGTGGCCCCTGGGGTACGCGGATCGGCCAGCGGCGTCTCCTCCTCCATCGCCGCGGCGTACCACTGGGCGATGGCGGCTTGTCGCTCCTCCTCGGTGGGGCGGCGCAGGTCCGGGTAGCGGGACCACCCGGCCAGCAGGGTTCCGGTGAACGCGGTCGCTAATCCCGCCACCATGAGGACCCCTCGGGCGCGCAGCTCATTCGGCCATTGGAAGTGGTCCCCTGGTTGCAGATCAGCGATCACACGCTCGAAATTGGCCTGCTCGATTCGGATGCCTACCTCAGAGGCGATCCAGGCTGCGGCCACGGAACCAGCGGTGATCGCGATGATCATCGCCGGCCCGCGGTAGCGCGGCAGAAGTAGCCAGGCCGCTACGGCGACCACAACCCCGAAGCCCAACCCCATCAGCAGGAAGACACCGTCCGCCGCGATGTACCCCTCGGGCTGGGCGGTGGTGTACACCGCGCCGTTAGGAGTCCTGATCATGTCGATGCCCGGGGCGAGCCAGGACCACAGCGCGCCCAGCGGCGCTCCCAGGGCCGCCACGATCACGGCGCTAAGCAGGACGACGCTCAGTTCGATCCGACGCCGGGGTGGGGTGACCGGTATCGCCTCCAGCGGCATCGTCTCTGGAGACCACGCCACCGCGGCGGGCGGTACGGCCGGTGGCGCGCCGTGGGGATCGGCCCCCCACGCGGTCCCGGACCCCGGGTGAGGCGTCATCCCGTCGCGAGGAACCGTATTCCCCGCCCGCTCGTCCGCCGGTCTACTCACAGCGCAATCCTGCCAGGCTCACGCTATCCCCCGCTAAAACCGCTGACTTCTCGTCGCCGAGATCTCATGGCCGCGCCGGATCCAGCCGCGTCCGCTCCGATGAACGTGTCACGGCTGGATCCGGCGCATCCCCTCTTGTGGGCCGCCTTCTTGGCCGCGCCGTAGGCCGCTCCCCACTCAGCCGGCGATAGCGCTCGGCCCCAGCAGGGCCTTGATATCGGCCATCAGCGCCGGCGTGGACTCCACCCGGACCCGTTTCAGATTCAGCACCGTGGTGCGGCGCCCGTTGATCAGTCGCAGGTGCACCTCGGTCTGCCCGGGGTGGTTGTCGAACACCTCCTTCAGTTGCCCCACAAGCTGCTGATCCTTGCCCTTTTCGACCGGTAGTTGCAGCACCACCGGTTTGTTGTCGGGGTCCACCGACAGGTCGAGCCCCTCCACCTCCATCGCCATCAGACGCGGCACCTCATCCCGCCGGTCAACCCGCGCCTTGATCTTTACGATGGCATCCTCAGCGATGTACTGCCCCACCAACTCGTAGGTGTTGGGAAAGAACAGCACCTCCACCGAGCCGTCCAAGTCCTCCAGGGTCGCCGACGCCCACGCCCGTCCCTGCTTGGTGACCCGACGCTGCACGCCGGTGAGGATGCCCGCGACCGTGACCATCGCCCCGTCGGTCACGGTGTCATCCGACAACGCGATGATCGAACGATCGGAGGCGGCGGCCAACGCCTGCTCCAGACCGGCCAGCGGGTGATCGGACACGTACAGCCCGAGCATCTCCCGCTCGAAGGCCAGCAGGTCCCGCTTTTCCCATTCCAGGTCCGGGATGGGAGGCACCACGGCCAGCGCTGGCCCCGTGGTCAGGGTGTCGAAGCCCGCGAACAAAGACTCCTGGCCGCTCTCAGCCTGCCGCTTCTCGTCGATCACGGCCTCCAACGCCTGGTCGAGGACCGACAACAGGCCCCGACGCGGATGCCCCAGCGAGTCGAAGGCTCCCGCCTTGATCAGCGATTCAATGACCTTCCGGTTGCACACCGCGGAAGGGACTTTACGCAGGAAGTCCTCGAAGTCAGTGAAGACCCCCTTCGTCTTGCGGGTCTCCTCGATCGCAGTGACCACGTTGACGCCGACGTTCCGGATCGCGGCCAGACCGAACCTGATGGAGTCGGAGACCGGGGTGAACCGCGCAGCGGACTCGTTGACGTCCGGGGGGAGCACCTTGATGCCCATCCGCCGACACTCGGCCAGGTAGACGGCCATCTTGTCCTTGTCGTCACCCACCGACGTCAACAGCGCGGCCATGTACTCGGCCGGATAGTTGGCCTTCAGGTACGCGGTCCAGTAGGACACCAGGCCGTACGCGGCGGAGTGCGCCTTGTTGAAGGCGTAGTCGGAGAACGGGACCAGGATGTCCCACAGCGTCTTGATGGCGTCTTCGGAGTAGCCGTTGGCCCGCATCCCAGCGGCGAACGGCTCGAACTCCTTGTCCAGGATCTCCTTCTTCTTCTTCCCCATGGCGCGGCGGAGCAAGTCCGCCTTACCGAGCGTGTACCCGGCCACCTTCTGGGCGATCGCCATAACCTGCTCCTGGTAGACGATCAACCCGTAGGTGTCGCCCAGGATGTCAGCGAGCGGCTCGGCCAGCTCGGGGTGGATGGGGACGACCGGCTTACGTCCGTTCTTACGGTCCGCGTACTCGTTGTGGGCGTTGGCACCCATCGGACCGGGCCGATACAGCGCACCGACCGCCGAGATGTCCTCGAAGTTGTCCGGCGCCATGGAGCGCAGCAGCGCCCGCATCGGCCCACCATCAAGCTGGAACACCCCCAAGGTGTCGCCGCGGGCGAGCAGTTCGTAGGTCTTGCGGTCGTCGAGGGGGAGCTCCTCCAGCTTCAGGTCAAAGCCCTTGTTGGCCTTGATGTTGACCAGGCAGTCGTCCAGGACCGTCAGGTTGCGCAGGCCCAGGAAGTCCATCTTCAGCAGGCCGATGCTTTCGCAGGCCCCCATGTCCCACTGCGTGATGATGGCGCCGTCCTGGGGCCGCCGCCAGACCGGAAGCACGTCGATGAGGGGCTCCTTGGACAGGATGACCCCGGCGGCGTGAACCCCGACCTGCCGGACCAGTCCCTCCAGGCCGCGGGCGGTGTCGATGACGCGGCGCACCTCGGGCTCGGCCTCGTACAGCGCACGGACCTCGGCCGCCTCGGCGTACCGCTTGTGCTCCGGGTCGAAGATGCCAGCCAGGGGAATGTCCTTACCCATCACCGCGGGCGGCATCGCCTTGGTGATCCGGTCACCGAGTGCGTACGGGTACCCCAATACCCGGGTGGCGTCCTTGATCGCCGCCTTGGCCTTGATGGTGCCGTAGGTGACGATCTGGGCGACATGCTCCTTACCGTAACGCTCCGTGGCGTACCGGATCATGTCGCCCCGCCGGCGGTCGTCGAAGTCCATGTCGATATCAGGCATGGACACCCGGTCAGGGTTGAGGAACCGCTCGAAGACCAGACCGTGCGCCAACGGGTCCAGCTCGGTGATCCCCAAGGCGTAGGAGATGAGGGCACCGGCCGCCGAACCACGTCCCGGGCCGGTCCGAATGCCGTTCTCCTTGGCGTACCGGATCAGGTCCGCGACCACCAAGAAGTACCCGGGGTACCCCATCTTGATGATCACGTCGAGTTCGTACTCGGCCTGCTTGCGGTGGGTCTCGGGGATCCCGTTGGGGAAGCGCCGCTCCAGCCCGCGGAAGACCTCTTTGCGCAGCCAGCTGTCGACCGTCTCCCCCTCCGGAACCGGGAAGTCCGGCATCAGGTTCCGAGGCGCGAAGACCTGGGCGTAGGCGTCCGCCTCCACCATCTCCGCGATCAGCAGGGTGTTGCGACAGCCGTCCTGCCACACCTCCGAGGAGTCGATGGCGCGCATCTGCTCGGGGGACTTCACGAAATAACCGGTCCCGTCGAACTTGAACCGGTTGGGGTCATCCAGCGTCTTGCCGGTCTGCACACACAGCAGCGCGGCGTGCGCGTCCGCCTCGGATTCGGAGGTGTAGTGGGAGTCGTTGGTGACCACGAACCGCAAGTTCAGTTTGCGGGCCAATTCAATCAAACCGTCGCGGACCCGACGCTCAATCTCGATGCCGTGGTCCATAATCTCGACGAAGTAATTCTCCGGGCCGAAAACATCCCGGTAGAAGGCGGCGGCTTCCAGCGCCTGCTCCCACTGCCCCAGCCGCAGCCGAGTTTGCACCTCACCGGACGGGCAACCGGTGGTGGCCATTAGGCCGCGCCCGTATCGACTGATCAGCTCCCGGTCCATCCGGGGCTTGTAGAAGTACCCCTCTATAGAGGCCCAGCTGTTGAGCCGGAACAGGTTACGCAGCCCCTCGGCGGTCCGGGCCCAAATCGTCATGTGGGTGAAGGCGCCACCACCGGAGACGTCGTCGGCGCGCTGGCTGGGCTGTCCCCAGGCGACTGGCTTGGTGTGGAACCGCGACTCCGGCGCGACATAGGCCTCGACCCCGAGGATCGGCTTGATGTCGCTGGCGAGCGCCTTGTGGTAAAACTCGTACGCTCCGTGCATATTGCCGTGGTCGGTCATCGCGACCGCCGGCATATTTTGTCGCTGGCACTCGGCGAAGAGATCCTTCAACCGGGCCGCGCCATCGAGCATGGAGTACTCGGTATGAACGTGCAGATGGACGAAGGAGTCAGAGGCCACGGATGATCAGCCTAGTACCCGTGGGCTGCTCCTCTCGGTCACCACTCCCACCCAGAGTCGTTGCGCGACAACGATTCAGGGGTACGCATCCCGCGTACCCCTGAATCCACGCAGGTGACGGGAACAGAGCGGTCCTGGTGTACGCGACTGTGAGTCGCTCCCCCACCCCCGGGCAGGCACCTACTGCGTGAAGCGTTCGATACATGTGGCGGCCGCCCGCAACCAGGCCATCCGGGTCGCCGGCTGCAGAGCCGAATACTCGATCATCGAACCGGGTTCCAAAGCCGGGTCATAAGGCACGACCACAACGGCCCTGGTTCGCATCGAGAAATGCGCCACAAGATCGTCATGCAACTGAGTGCGGTTAGGCGTTGGGCAACTGATCAATGTCACCGCCTCACTGACCATATGCCCAAGCCCTTCCTCAATCAGAAGATCCAGCATCCAGTCCGCGGAGAAAGCAGCGTCCTCCCGCGGCACCGTTGTCACCACAAGCTGGTCGGAAGCCTGAATGATGGTCTTCCAGTTCGGGCTCTCAACATTGTTACCGGTATCGACGCAAACAATGTCGTGAGTACGCGTCAGCAGATTGAGCACTCGCCGCACGGTCTGCGGATCGAGCTTACGTGCAACCCGCGGATCCTCATCGCCGGAGAGCACATCGAAAGAGCCGTCCGCCGAATACCGCAGGTATTCATCCAGTCGTTCAGCGAGGTGGATCCCGGATGCCTCCACCTCATCCAGATCTTTAACCAAGTGCCGGATCGTCCGGGCGTGCCGCGCGGTCCCGGCGCGAAGCCCCAATGTGCCGCGCAGCTCGTTATCGTCCCAGGCCAGCACTCCGCGTCCACGCGCGCTGCCCAGGGTCGCCGCGGTCAGCACGCAGGCCGTCGTCTTGTGCACACCACCTTTGGGATTAACGAACGCCAGAACCCTGGACCGTCCCAGATCCCTGCGCAGCGTGGCGATCAACGCGTCGACCGGATTGGCCGGGGGCGCCGTCCGGGTACCAGGATCGGCCACCCCCCTCACCCGGGGATCGACCGCCGCGGCCACGTGCGGCGCACCGGGATACGGCACGGCGGCTCGGGCTGGACCGCCGTGGGCTGGCGGTCCCATCCGACCATCACCGACGGGCGCACCGCTGACCGGCGCCACGCCTACCACCTCCGTACGGGTCATGATTCGGCTGGCCTCCCCGAAGTCATTGGCGACAGGGGCGAACCCACCATTTCGGCGCACGCCGTTTCCGGCGGTTGGGTACTCACCGGATCTGGTGCGCTCCATGATCGCCTCCCGCCGAAGACCTGCTGCGAACAGGCTACGGACCCTTGGCCGATTCCCACAGTGCCGGATCCCTCCTGGGCTTAAAACATCCCCGACCTCTCGGCGTGTCTTCCGGTCTCACACGCTTTTTGTCCGGTATTGCGCGTAAATCCTGTCGTCACTCATGGAACCGCTCGCAAGCCTGAAGAACACGCCGGCCGCCGCCATCAGCAAAAGCGGAAGCCGCCTTGGAAACGGCCACTTGAGGGCACCTAAGAAGGTACCGGGAAAGTGTGGCCGAATTCACCGACGACCTCGCCCATGGCCTGGAAAGCGGCGCTAGGAACCCAACCTGCACACTGGCTCTGATACCCCACGGCTTCAACCGCGGTCCGCGTGTCCTGTTTGAAGGCAGCACGCTGCTCCTGTTCCAGGTCACTGGGGTCAGTCAGCCGGACGGCCTGCTCCCACAGCCGCTCCGTCCACCCGTCATGCTGATCGGCCAGATCATTCATTCCGGCGCTCGCCTCGGCGGGAGAGCGCGGTGACGCCGATCGGGACGATTGCGGAGGGATTCGCAGGCAGCGGTACACGAGCGTACACCCCGTATGTTCAGAGGCCAGGCAGGAGCGTGGCCGGACCGCTCGGTCGTGTCAGCCATGGGTGACAGACGGCAGCGATCCGGCCAGGACGGCAGATCGGGAACCCCTAGGCTTCCCCTCGCAAAATCCGCAGGGAGTTCGCCAGATCGTCTGGATAGTCGCTGCGGAACTCTACGTACTTGCCGGTGCTGGGGTGGGTGAAGCCCAAGGAGTAGGCGTGTAACCACTGTCGGGTGAGCCCCAGCCGAGCAGCGAGGGTGGGATCGGCGCCGTAGGTCAGGTCACCCACACACGGGTGGCGTAACGCGGCGAAATGCACCCGGATCTGATGGGTACGCCCGGTCTCCAGGCGCACATCCACCAGGCTAGCCGCGGGGAACGCCTCCAGGGTGTTGTAGTGGGTGATGCTGGGTTTACCGCCGGAGACGACCGCCCACTTGTAGTCATGGGTGGGATGGCGGCCGATCGGCGCGTCTATCGTTCCCCGCAACGGGTCCGGGTGGCCCTGCACCACGGCGTGGTACCGCTTGTCCACGGTACGTTCCCGGAAGGCGCGCTTGAGCAGGCTGTACGCCATTTCGCTCTTGGCGAGCACCATGACTCCGGTGGTGCCCACGTCCAACCGGTGCACCACGCCCTGTCGTTCAGGGGCTCCGCTGGTCGCGATGGTCTGCCCCATAGCGGCCAGTCCCGCGGTCACGGTTGGGCCATCCCACCCTGGGCTGGGGTGCGCCGCCACCCCCACCGGCTTATCCACCACGACGATGTCGTCGTCGCTGTACAGCACCCGCAGCCCCGGCACCGGACGCGGGATCGCGGTCTCCGGAGAAACCGGGGCGGGGGGCGGGGGCAGAGTAACCTCCAGCCAGGCTCCGGCCTTGGTTCGCTCGGATTTCGGCCTGACCACTCCGTCGACCCGGACCTCACCCTCCTCCACGAGGGCGGCCGCCGCGGTACGGGACAACCCGAACAACCGGGAGATCACCTGGTCGAGTCGTTGGCCGTCCAGACCATCCGGCACCGGTAGGGCCCGGTACTCACCCGTGTTGGGGCTTTGAGGTCTCGTCACGCTCCGAGTGTCCCACCCGCGTACCGTCGAGGCGTCGACCGGTCAGCTCCAACACCACCGCCAGCAGCACGCCGACTACCAGGCAGGCGTCGGCGATGTTGAACACCGGCCATACGTCGCCAGAGTCATCGAACAGGCTGAGAAAGTCGATCACCGCGCCTCGAAAAGGCGCCGGGTCCCGGAACACCCGGTCGATCAGGTTCCCAAGCGCCCCGCCCAGGATCAGCCCCAACGCGATCCCCCACGGGCGGGACCCCAGCTGACGCGCGAACCGGATGATGACCACGGTCACCGCGATCGCGATCAGGGTGATGACCACGGTGTACCCGTTGCCGAGTCCAAACGCGGCGCCGGTGTTCCGGACCAAAGTGAGGTAGAGAGCCCCTCCCAGTAACCGCACCGGCGGTTGGTCCTGCAGCGCCGCGACCGCGATCAGTTTGGTGACGATATCCACCAGCAGAACCACGGCCGCGGTCACCGCGAGCATGGTGACCGCGGACCGCTGCCCGTCTGGACGTCGCTGGACCGATATCGGATGATCCTCGCTCTGTGCCGAGTTCAGCGCCGTTCCTCCAACTGCTTGCAGCCGACACACAGGGTCGCCGAGGGGAAGGCCGCGAGTCGCTCCACCGGAATGGGGTTCCCGCAGCGCTCACACATCCCGTAGTTTCCCTCGTCCAACCGCTCCAACGCTCGTTCTACCTGGTTAACCCGCTCCAGGATTCCATTGGCGAGGGAGATTTCTTGCTCCCGTTCAAATGTCTTGGTGCCGGTATCGGCCTGATCGTCCCCCGCGGAGTCGGTGAGCCGATCCCGCTGAAGATCGGCGATGTCGGCCACCGTCTGCTCATACTCGGCACGCAACTCGGCCAGACGTTCTTCCAGAGCCGCTCTGACCTGCGCGGCATCGGCGGTCGTTCGAGTCGACTTCGCCTGGGTTGACTTGGTGATGGTCCTCTCCCCCTTGCCAACGGCCGCTGATTTTCTCGCGGCTGACGTGTCTGGCCGCTTACCCGACTGAGCGGATTTCCCTGACTGTCCCGTTGGCGTGCGCGTTGTTCCGGCCCCGGTTGTGGCCTTTTGCGCTGCACTTGTCCGCTCGGCCATCGCGGCTCCCTACATGCAAAACGGGCGCGTGGTCTGACACCACGCACTCCGGAATGGATAAGGATACGTACCCGATCGCTCGACGACAACGCACCACGCTGTGACGCCACGGGTCAGGAACCTGACAAGTTTCAGGGTTGCCTCAAGTGAGGATCTCATGTTTACGCGGGTACTTCATGGAAAACGCCTCAAAGCGCGGGAGGGTACTGAAAAGTTGCTCGGTTTCTCGACGAAAAGCCTCGTCCGTATGAATGTGCTATCGCCCGTTCAATGATCGGTTGACTGTCCCGCGCGAAGGAGCGCGAAGGCCCGCGGTGTCGTGTGACGTGGTTAAGTGTGGCGTCAGGAATCACGAAGGGCGGCCAGCCGGGCCTCTACCTCTGCGGAGGGTTCACTCAAGGTGAACACTTTGTCCCGGCTGGTCGCTCCAATCTTCAAGGTCAGGGATCGAGGACGTACTCCCAGCGCTTTCGCCAGCGCCTGGATCACCGCCTCGGTTGCCCGCCCGTCCACAGGGGGTGCTGTGACACTCACCACGAGGGCGGGCCCATACGGGCCGTCATAGCTTCCGCCCACCTTGGTGCGTGAGGCACCGGGGCGTACCCGTACCGGGATGGTGAGTGTCGACATGACCGGGCTCCCTCGTCCTTCCTCCGGTCACTCCGCGAGCAGGGTGGTGTCCGGGTCACACAGGGAGCATGGAGTGAACCCCAGTTCGATGGCCTCGTTGACCGGAAGGGGCTCGGCCTCCCGACCGATCAGATGCACACAATTGGCCAGATGGTAGCGCGGACGGCCATCCACCACGATGACGTCAGTGGTGAGCTGCGCTACCCGCGCCTGCACCGCGGGTGGGGTCGGTTGGGCTTTGGGCTCATCCGGCGGATCTTCATCCTCGCCGAGGTCCTGGGCGTCATCAACCGCGGAGTCAGCCACCGCTGCCTCGTAGCGTGTGGTGTTTGGAGCACTCTCCTCCTCCAACGGCCGCTCCGCCCGGTGCTCCACGGTGTCGGCGGTCGGGGCATCAACGTCCTGTTCGCTCTGCGCATAGTAAATAGCCCCGGCATTCCCGCTGCGGTAGATGGAGCCCTCGTACTTGCGGGCATCGGACGGATAGCCCGCAGGGGCGGACGCGTGGTGTTGAGGCGCACCCTCGCGGTCCTGAGGGCGGCCGGGATGGGTGGAGGAGCTCTCGGAGTAGGGGGGTGGAGCGGCGCGCTGACCTGCACTCCGTCGGTCTTCGGTGTCCACCTCATTGGCGTCCACCTCAACCGCTGGAATGACCGCGGTCTGCGCGGCACCCGAACGCGACTGTCTCTCTGCCGAAGAACCATGGCGCCTGCGAGTCCCAGCACGAGACCTCGCAGGCACCCCCGCACGGCGCTCGCCGAGCGCGACAGTGGACTGCCGCGCCCCGGCGTAAAGCACCACGCCGGCCAACAGGCTTGTGCCTATTGACCCGGCGAACAGGGCGTTCGAGTCAGCGACGAGACCGCCACCGAGCAAGCCCGCCGATACCAAGAGCAGCAGCAGGCTACCGACGATCACTAGGACTCACCCCCGCACGTACGTGCGCGGGGCACTCCCGAGCACGAACGATCACAGGTTTCACCCAACAGGTGACGACCCATGATCGTCACCTCAGCGAGTACCGGTCCCGTCCGTCTGCCCCATACCGAGGCTACGTCCGCCGGAGTAGGAGCCAAGACCCGCGCCGGCCAGGCTACCGGATGCGCTGGTGCCACGGTCAACCTCTCCGTTGCGGCTTAGTTCTGCCTCGATGCCCTCACCGCGTCCGTGCAAGTCACGCAGCTGGCTCTCCAGGAAGGCCTTGAGTCGGGTGCGGTACTCCCGCTCGAACGCCTTGAGCTCCTCAATGTGCTTCTGCAGCGCCGCACGCTTCGTCTCCAGGCCGCCCATCGCTTCCTGGTGACGTTGCCGCGCGTCCCGCTCCAGCGCCTCGGCCTTGTTACGTGCCTCACGGGTCACTTCCTCGGCCTTGGCCCGAGCGTCCGCGAGCAACTTGTCGGCTTCGCGGCGTGCGTCAGCCACGTGATCATCGGCGGTACGCTGAGCCAGCATCAGCACCCGCAGGGCCTGCTGCTCATCGCCTCCACCGCCTGATGCACTGCTAGCGCGGAGAGCCTCGAGCTCCTCCTGGAGTTGGCGTATCGCCTGCTCGGCGGCGGCCTTCTCCCGTTGGAGGCGCTCCACCTGAGACTGCAGTTCGGCGTGCTCAGCAATGAGCCGTGGGTCAGCACCCTGAGCCACGCCGCCACTTGCGCGGATACGTTCGAGTTGGGCGCGGAGGTCGCTGTTCTCCTCGATCAGACGCGCGAGTTCCCGCTCGACCTCGTCGAGAAAAGCGTCGACCTCCTCCTCGTCATAGCCCCGTTTGCCGATAGGGGGCTTCTTGAAGGCGACGTTGTGGACGTCGGCCGGGGTTAACGGCATCGAAACTCCTCGGGTCAGCTTGCGGCTGCGTATGCACGCTGCCTGGACACCATCGCCTAACAACTTAGGCGCTGATGCCCAACCACGGGTGTCGTGATCTAGACCTAGGTCTCTAGGGCTGGATCTGGTTATTCACTACGTCATTCAGCAGGTACACGATAACCAGCAACACCAGGAAGGCCAGGTCCAAACTCACGGTACCAATCCGAAGTGGCGGGATCACCCGCCTCAACGCTTTCAAGGGCGGGTCCGTGACACTCCATACGACCTCCATGGCCGCCGCCGACCCACGCCCAGGCTGCCAGCGACGGGCGAAAATCAGGACATACTCCATGACCAAACGGGACAGGAGTAGGATCATGAAGACATAGAGGACCAGGTAAGCGACCTGCCAGACGACGTTCACCGGTCGTTTGCCCTCGTTTCAGCTCTGGTTGAAAAACCCGCCCTCGGCGATCCGCGCCTTGTCCTCCGCGGTCACCTGGACATTGGCCGGTGAGAGCAGGAACACACGGTTGGTGACGCGCTCGATGGTACCCCGCAGACCGAACGCGAGGCCGGCCGCGAAGTCAACCAGGCGTTTTGCGTCTGCTTCTTCCATCTCCGACAGGTTCATGATCACCGGTACGCCTTCACGGAAATGTTCCCCGATCGTCCGCGCCTCGTTATAGGTGGTCGGGTGAAGCGTGGTGATCCGGTACGCCTGCTGTTGCTGCTCCTCCTCAGGCGCTACCGCCCGCTCCCGCAGTTGGACCTGAGGCGCCAGCGCCAGGTTGTCCTGGGTGAGGGATGGTGATGTGACCGGCACCCGTCCCAGTGGCCGGACCGTTCCACGGGGTTCCATGGAACGCGCCCGCGGCGTCAGCGGCACAGGCTCTTCTTCCTCAAAGTCATCCTCATAGTCGTCATAGCGCCGGTCATCGGCGTACCGACGGTCGTCCTCGTCCTCGATGAGGCCGAGCCATACACCCGCCTTGCGCAGTGCACCCATGGGGTGCCTCCCTCCCGTAGCGCCATCTGGTGTGTCCTGACTGCCCGTCACCAGCGGCGGGCATAGTTACCGCCTGGAATCACACCGATGTAGTTCGGTACCCCGAAAGGTAGGCTACCGCGCCGACGGTCTCTTCCCGAGCAAACCGCTGCCGATCCTCAGGTGTGTCGCACCATGGGCGATTGCGGCCTCTAGATCACCACTCATCCCGGCGGAGATTATGGTCGCCGTGGGGTATATGGCAGTCAAGTGTTGAGCCACCTGCGCGAGCCGTTGAAAACTGACCGCCGGGTCGGCTCCCAAAGGTGCTACCGCCATCACTCCACGCAGTCGCAGGCTCGGCTGAGCCGCTACCGCCTCAGCCAGCTCTGGTATAGCGGAAGGGGGCGCGCCGCCGCGTTTGGAGGCGCCATTTGCCCCTTCGTTCCCTGAGGCCGCGTTCTGGACCTCTTCGTCCAGGTTGACCTGAAGGAGGACGTCCAACGGCCGTTCCCGGTACCGGTCAGCGGCGGCTGCCAGCGTCTCGACCAACGGCAACCGGTCCACGGAATGGACCATATCGGCGTATTGGACCACCGAACGGCACTTATTGCGCTGAAGCTGGCCAATGTAGTGCCACCGGACCTCAACCCCGGCAGCGGCCACCTCGGCGGCCTTGGCGGCGGCTTCCTGATCGCGGTTCTCACCGATGTCGGTCACGCCCAGACGAGCAAGCGCGATCACATCGCTGGCCGGGAACAGTTTGGTGACCGCCACCAGCGTGATCTCCGAGCGCTCCCGACCCGCGGCCTGGCATGCCGCGGCGATCCGAGCCCGAACCCGGGCGAGATTGGTCGCCAACTCGGCGATCCGCTCAGACACCGTTACGCCTTCCTTACCTGTGGGGGCACCTTTCATCGATGATCATGCACCTGGCCCGGAACGCAGAGCGTACCGGGCCCGGACATACTCACCGATGTGGATGACGCGGGCGCCCCGCGTCTGGTCAGGCGCCGTTTTTCAGGAAGTCGGGCACATCCACGTCATCGAACAGCACCCGCCGCTGCGCGGAGCGGTCCGGTGCGGGCGGCGGCGGCACGGGAGGACGCGGCGCCGCCGGCGGCGGTGGCGGCGGAGGAGGCGGAGGCGACAGCTGCACAGTCGTCTCAGCCTGCTGGGTGGACTTCCGTGGTGGTTCGGTGGGCCGGTACTCCGGCGTCCCTCCATCAAAGCCAGCGGCGATCACGGTGATCCGCACCTCATCGCCGAGAGCGTCATCGATCACCGCACCGAAAATGATGTTCGCGTCCGGGTGCGCGGCATCGGTGACCAGCTGGGCCGCGTCATTAATCTCGAACAGCCCCAGATCCGAGCCGCCGGCGATGGACAGCAACACGCCGCGGGCCCCGTCCATGCTCTGCTCCAGCAATGGGCTGGAGATAGCGGCCTGGGCCGCCTGCACCGCCCGGTCATCGCCTCGCGCCGACCCGATACCCATCAGAGCGGAACCGGCATCGCTCATGACGCTCTTAACGTCGGCAAAGTCCAAATTAATCAGACCAGGTGTGGTGATCAGGTCCGTAATGCCCTGAACACCGGATAGCAGCACCTGATCGGCCTGCCGAAAAGCGTCCATCATGCTTATGCTGCGGTCGCCCAACTGCAGCAGCCGATCATTGGGGATGACGATGAGGGTGTCGCACTCATTGCGCAATTCCTCAATCCCCTGCTCGGCCTGCATCTGCCGACGCTTGCCCTCAAAGGAGAACGGGCGGGTCACCACACCGATGGTGAGCGCACCGATCTTTCGAGCGATGCTGGCCACCACCGGCGCCCCACCGGTACCGGTGCCGCCACCCTCACCGCAGGTGACGAACACCATGTCGGCGCCTTTGAGGACTTCCTCGATCTCGTCGCGGTGGTCCTCGGCGGCCCTACGTCCCACCTCGGGGTCGGCACCCGCACCCAAGCCACGGGTCAGCTCCCGGCCGACGTCGAGCTTGACGTCGGCGTCGCTCATCAACAGTGCCTGTGCGTCGGTGTTGATTGCGATGAACTCGACGCCCTTGAGGCCGACCTCGATCATCCGGTTCACGGCATTGACACCGCCGCCGCCGATACCGACGACCTTGATAACCGCGAGATAGTTGTGCGGTGGTGTCATAGGACTGCCTGCCTTCCCCCTGTCGAGACCGCGACGATTCGGGCGGCGGACGCCAATCCGCGTTCCGAAACCCTCACCCTCAAGTTGAGGTTTATAGTTATGTCAACCACTATCTTGCCGAAACGTATGTCGTGCTAGGGCATGGGCCAAGCAACTCGTCCGGCGTGTCGCCGACGAGCTGTCGAGTCCCCCTTAAGAGCATTCTGACAGCCTGAACGACATCGGACAGTCCAGAACCTCACCGGGTAGTGACAATATCTGGGGAACTGACGTCATAAATGGTGCCGGGCTGTTCCAGCAACACAGTCGCCACCTCCGCCTTCTGCTCACTACGGGACGCATCTCCCCATATCACGGTGCGTCCCTCGGTCAGTTCCAGACTGATTCGCGTCGGTGACTCAGCCACCAACGCCACCAGTTGCTCCCGCAGAGTGGGGGTGAGCGCCGCCAGCACACGAAGCGCGCCTTGCGTGGTCGCGTCCTGCGGCCTGGGGTGCAATACCCGTATCACGGGCAGATTCTCCGGCGGGTGGGACACCCGGTGGTACGCCACCCCAGTTGCGTCGAGGAGCCAGTAGCCACCGGCCGTGGGGACCACCGCGACAGCGGTACGCTCGGTGACCCGCACCACCAAGGTATGAGGCCAGTCTCGCTCCACGACCACCTGCCGCACCGGGGCTAGTTCCTCGACCCGGGCAGCAACCTCGTCAAGATCCACCCGGGCCAAGGGCGTCTCCAGCGCCACCCCGGCCGCCTGTCGGACTTGATCGGCGGTGACGATCCGCGTGCCCGTCACCCGGATCCGTTCCACCCCCATCACCCCGGTGCCGTAGACGATCCACAGCCCGGTGGCCACAACCCCCACCCCGAGCAGCACCCCCAGGGCCCACAGGTTGCGCCGCAGACGCGCCAACCGGAAACGGATCCCCCAGCGTCGGGACAACGCGGGCACGGCGTCCCGACCGGCTTTAACCAGGCGCCACCGCCGCGGCGAGCCGGCGTCCCCCGGCGTGCGTCCCCGTCGGGAGATCACGCGCGCTGCGCCAGGGCCGCCAACAGTTCGTCACCCATCAGGGAGATCGGAGGGGCACCCATGGTGACCACCACGTCTCCCTGCCGGGCCCGACGCGCCACCTCTCCTGGCACATCCGACCACGAAGGGACGAAAACCTTCCGCTCTTCGGGCAGGTTGATCGCCTCGTACAACGCCAACCCTCCCTCACCGGGCCCACGGACCTCACCAGGTCCAAAGACCTCCATGACGATGACCTCGTCGGCCAAGGCGAGCGCGGCGGCGAGCTCGGTCCGCAGATCCCGGGTGCGGTAGACCCGGTAGGGCTGGAAGACCACCAGCAGCCGTCCCTGATCGGCGACCTCCCGCAGCGTCTGCAGCGCCATCGTCATCGACGTGGGGTGGTAGGCGTACTCGTCATAAACCCGCACCCCATCGGCGATCCCCTTCAATTCGAAACGCCGCCGCACCCCGGGGAAGGACGCCAACGCCTCCCTGATCCCCCGCGTCGGTAGGCCCAAGCGCTGCGCGACCAACAACGCCCCCGCGCTGTTGAGCCCGAGGTGTCGCCCCGGGACCGGGAGGGTGAACTCCCCAAGATCAGCGCCGTCGAGCTCCGCCCGGTAACGCACCCCGGCGGTGGAGGAGGCCACCTCACTGATCCGTAGATCGGCGTCGGCCGCCTCGCCGTAGGTGTACACCGTGATTCCGGCCTCACGGGCGGCTGCGGCGAGCCGCCGAGCCCCCGGATCGTCGGCGCAGGTGACCAAA
Source organism: Actinomycetales bacterium (assembly GCA_002919305.1). Lineage (GTDB taxonomy): Bacteria > Actinomycetota > Actinomycetes > Mycobacteriales > Micromonosporaceae > RSA1. Next base: position 130,636 of record PKFB01000024.1, on the reverse strand, counting down.
AAGCCTGTCGGTTCGATCCGCCGCGCGAAATCCAGGAAGGCCTCATGCAGTCCTTCCAGGTCGCCGTAGGTGTTGAGGTGATCGGCCTCGATGTTGGTAACCACGGCGACATACGGGCGGTACCGCAAAAACGACCGGTCGCTTTCGTCCGCTTCGATGACGAAGTACTCGCCCGAGCCGTGATGCCCGTTGGAGCCCGCCTCCGAGATCTCACCACCGATCACGAAGGACGGGTCCAGCCCGCAATGCTGCAGTACCAACGTGACCATTGAGGTAGTGGTGGTCTTGCCGTGGGTGCCCGCGATGGCCACCGCCCGCCGACCGGTCATCGCTGCGGCGAGCGCTTGAGAACGGTGCAGGATCCGCAAGCCCCGACGCCGCGCCTCAACTAGCTCCAGATGATCCGCCGGGATAGCGGTCGAATAGACCACGGTGTCCACCTCATCCAGATTGGACTCCGTGTGCCGCATATGGATCTTGCCACCGAGCGCCCGGAGCGTGGCGAGGGCCGGCCACTCCCGCAACTCACTTCCGGAGGTGGGGATCCCACGGGTCAGCAGCAGCCGCGCCAGCCCGCTCATCCCGACCCCACCGACCCCGATCAGGTGGACCCGCCCCAGATCCTCGGCGGTGAGCTCCTCGACACCACTGTCGTTGGTCACGCTCGTCACCGTTCCTGCACCCCCCGCCATCGAGTTACTCATCGCCCACTCACCACCTCAAGCACGAACTGCCGTAACGCCTCGTCGCCGTCACGGCGCCCGTAGGCCGCAGCCGCCGCACCCATCGCCTCCAACCGCGACGGGTCGGTGATCAACGGGATGATCGTTGAGGTAATCCAGTCGGCGGTGAGCTCCGAGTCATCAACCAGCAGACCACCACCGGCTTCCACCACTGGCCGAGCGTTACGGTACTGCTCCCGGTTGGAGTGCGGATACGGAACGTAGACCGCGGGCAGCCCGACCGCCGCGACCTCCGCGCACGTCATAGCTCCACTCCGGCACAGCGCCAGGTCCGCCGCCGCGTACCCCATCTCCATCTCAGACAGGTAGGTCAGGGTGACATAGCTGTGCTTGATGTCGGAGGGAATCTCCACCGGTTCGTTGCGGGCACCCATCACGTGCAGCACCTGGATCCCTGCGGTCACCAGTGCCCGCGCGGCACCGGCCATCGCGACGTTGATGGTGCGCGCTCCCTGTGAGCCACCAAACACAAACAACGTGGGTTTATCGGGCGCCAGGCCGAAGTACTCGCGGGCCCGCTCCCGCTCAGCCGCCCGGTCCAGACGGGTGATCGCGGTACGCAGGGGCACCCCGACCACGCGAGCGTCCTTGAGGATGGGGGACTGGACCCGCTGGTGGGGGAACCCCACCGCCACATGCCGGGTGTACCGCATTCCGAGCCGGTTGGCCACGCCTGGGGGCACGTTGATCTCATGCAGCACCAGCGGGATGCCACGGCGACGCGCCGCCTGGTAGGCCGGGACCGCGACGTAGCCCCCGAACCCCACCACCACATCGGCCTCCACCGCGTCCAGCACGGCGCGGGCGGCCTTGGCAGCCCGGTGCATCCGCAGCGGGGTACGCAACAGATCCAGCCCAGGACGCCGCGGCAGTGGGTGCGCGGGCACTAACCGCAGGTCATAGCCGCGCGCCGGAATGATGTCCGCCTCCAGCCCACGGGGCGTGCCCAGACAGGTGATCCGCAGATCCGGGTCGTGCCGACGCAAACAATCCGCGAACGCCAGAAGTGGGTAGATATGCCCCCCGGTACCGCCCCCGGCCAGCACGATTGACCGTAGCGCGGTGCTGCGTCCTGTGGTTCGCTCGCTCACCTGTCACCCCTCGGCACACACTCAGATACGGATACCCGGCTTGCCGCCTAGTTTCTCCTACACCCGATCACCGCGCCGCCCCGCGCCCAGGCCTGGGCGTCGCCGGTCCCCTCGGGAAGGGGGCACCCGCCGCCGGGTAGTGGCAGCGGGTCGAGGCCGCGTGGGCTGTTCCTTCGGCGGCTCCTTCGGCAGCGGCGGGAGGGGAGCCCACAGCAGGCGGACCAAGCGTCCGGCAGGGCGGGCGTGCAGGGCCCGTGCCGCGTCCGGCTCGGCCCGGGCGAAAGAAGCCAGCATCCCGACCGCGGCCAACACCACCACCAAGGCGCTACCGCCGTCGGAGATGAACGGCAACGGCAGGCCGGTGATCGGTACCAGCCCCACGACGCCCCCTATGTTGATCACGGCCTGACCGACCAACCAGACCGTCACCGCCGCCGCGACCAACCTCCGGAACGGATCGTCGACTCGACGCGCGATCCGTAGCCCGGCGTAGGCCAGGACCGCGAACAGCGTAAGCACCACCACCGAGCCGACCACACCCAACTCCTCGGCGATGATCGCGAAGATGAAGTCATTGTTGGCGTGGGGCAGCCAGTCCCATTTCTGCCGCCCCTCCCCCAGACCAACGCCGAACCATCCTCCGTCCGCTACCGCGTACAGCCCTTGGACGGCCTGGTACCCGCTGCCCCAGGCATCGGCCTCGGGGTCCAGGAACGACGTGAACCGCTGCAGCCGGTAGGAACGGTTGACGATCAGCAAGAGAACCCCGACCAGCGCCACTCCGAACATCGCGACGAAGATCCGGATCCGCACCCCCGCCACGAACAGCAGCGCCAGGAAAATCAGCAGCAGGCACAGCAGCGTCCCCAGGTCGTTGTACATCGTGGCGAACAACAGCCCGACGACGGGGAAGAGGGGGACGGCCAACTCCCGGAAGGTGCCGATGTTCCGCCCTTTGCGGACGAGCACGTCAGCTCCCCACAGGGTGAGCGCCACCTTGGCGATCTCGGATGGCTGTACCTGTAACGGCCCCAGCTGAAGCCATAGCTCTTCGGTCTGCACCGGCCCGATCTGGACACTGGGAAACACCGCGAGCAGCGACAGCAGCGCCAGGCTGACCACCAACAGCGGGAAAGCTAAAAACCGGTAGGTGCGCACAGGGAGCCGCTGCGTAATCCAGAACGCCACCAGCCCCACCAGTGCCCAGCAGGCCTGCCGGCTGGCCTCAGCCCACGCGTTCCCCTCATCGCGCAGCGCGTCGACGCTGGTGGCCGAGAAGACCATGACCAGCCCGATGGCCAGCAGCAGCGCGGAGCTCGCCAGCAGCAGGTAATAGGAGGCCAGCGGCCGGTCGAGCAGGCCACGCAACGCCGCGGCCGGCCCCCACAGTCCGACCCTGGGAGTGGTGGGTTGAGACGCCCCTGTCGCGACCACGGCACGGCCCTCCTCGTCGCTGTCCCTGTCGCGATCCGCGACCCGCGGCCGCATCGGCCGGGTTACTGTGCGACCGCTCCGGTACTCCCTGTCACCTCGGCCACCGCTTCGGCAAAGGCACGTCCCCGGTGCGCGTAGCTCGGGTACATATCCAGCGACGCCGCCGCTGGCGCCAGCAACACGGTGTCCCCGGGCCGAGCGAGCCGCCACGCGGCCGCTACAGCCTGTCGCATGGCTCCATCATCGGTGCTCGTCACATCCACCACGGGGATGTCGGGGGTGTGTCGCGCCAGCGCGGCGGCGATCCGTTTCCGGTCCACCCCGAGCAGGACCGCACCCACCAGGCGGTCTCGGATGGAGGCGACCAGGTCGTCCACCTCCACCCCTTTCAACTGGCCGCCCGCTATCCACACCACCCGGGGGTACGCGGTGAGCGAACCAGCCGCCGCGTGCGGGTTGGTCGCCTTGCTGTCGTCGACGAACGTCACCCCGTTGACCGTGGCCACCACCGCGTTGCGGTGCGGCTGTGGTACGTAGCCTTCCAGGCCCCGCCTGACGGCGTCGGGGGGTACGCCCGCCGCCCGCGCCAAGGCCGCCGCCGCCAACGCGTTGGCCACGTTGTGAACGCCGGAGGGCCGGACCTTATCGGCGGCGATTAGCTCACCGCCCTCAAAGGCCCGGTCCACCAGAACCCCGTCGACCACACCGAGCTGATCCGGGCCGGGCGGCCCCACGGTGAATCCCACACGCCGACCGGGCGCCTGCGCCAGCAGCGCCGCCACCCGGGGATCATCGGCGTTTCCGACCGCGACCGGTGTCCCCAGACGGATGAGCGGATCATGGGGCGATCCGGAAGCGTCCGAGGACCGGCCAGCGGCCGCCCGCGCATCCACACCGCCCTCACCCCGCCAGATCAGGGCCTTGGCGGCCGCGTACGCCTCGAATCCGCCATGCCAGTCCAGATGGTCGTCGGCCAAGTTCAGCAGCGCCCCCGCCGACGGCGCCAACCGGATCGACCAGTGCAGCTGAAAGCTGGACAACTCCACCGCGATCACGTCGTAGCGCGGCTCCATCACCACGTCCACCAGTGGCTCGCCGATGTTGCCGAGCGCGGCCGCCCGGAGCCCAGCCGCCCTGAGCATGTCGGCCAGCATGGTCACCGTGGTGGTCTTCCCGTTGCTGCCGGTCACCGCCAGCCACGGCGCGGCGTCCGGTCCTCGCAGACGCCACGCCAGCTCCGGCTCGCTGAAGACCTCGATCCCGGCGCGCGCCGCCGCTTGCACCAGCGGATGCCCAGGGGGGACGCCGGGGGAGACCACCACCTGGTCCACCCCCTCCAGCGACACCGGGGAGGTGTCGTCGGCGACCAGGGTGGTGATCCCCTGGTCGGCCAGCTCCTCCAGCTGAGCGGTGCGGGTGCGGTCCACCACCGTTACCCGGGCGCCCAGTCGGGCCAGCACCCGGGCCGCGGCGGCACCGGCCACCCTGGCCCCGACGACTAGGACCCCGCGGTCCGCGTACCCCCGCTGTGGTGAGTCCATCAGCCGACCACCGCCAGGAAGTCGGCGTAGAACAGGCCGAGCCCGATCGCCACGCCGATACCGCAGATGATCCAGAACCGGATGACGATGTTGACCTCGCTCCATCCGGCCAGTTCGAAGTGGTGCTGCAGGGGCGCCATCCGGAAGACCCGGCGGCCGGTGCTGCGGAACGAGATGATCTGGATGATCACCGACATCGTGATGATCACGAAGAGGCCGCCCAGGATCGGCAGCAGCAGCAAGGTCTTGGAGGCCATCGCCAGGCCACCGATCAGACCACCCAGCCCGAGCGCGCCGGTGTCACCCATGAAGATCCGGGCGGGTGAGGCGTTCCACCACAGGAACCCGAAGAGGGCCCCCACCGCCGCGCCGGCCACCAAGGCGATCTCCAGCGGGTCCCGAACGTCGTAGCAGTACAGGGGGGTCGAGGGGTCTGCGCAGGCGTGCCGGTACTGCCAGAAACCGATGGCCACGTACGCGGCGAGCACCATGACCGATGAGCCGGTGGCCAGGCCATCCAGACCGTCGGTGAGGTTGACCCCGTTGGAGGCCGCGATCACCACGAACGAGAACAGGATCACCGAGGCGATGTTGCCGATCCGCAGCCAGTCGATGTCCCCGACGAAGGTGATGTGATCGGAGGCAACCGTGATGCCCTGGCTGTTGGGGATGTACAGCGCCAGGACTCCGAAGAAGAGGCCGACCACGAACTGGCCGATCACTTTGCCACGCTTGTTCAGGCCGAGGCTGTTGCGTTTACGGACCTTCAGGAAGTCGTCAAGGAAACCCACCAGGCCGCAGAAGACGAACAGGCCCAGCAGCACCACCCCGGTGACGGTCGGGCCGTGATGCCGGGTCGCGGACTCCGGCATGGTGGCCAGCACCAAGTGGCCGACGATGTAGGCGATGACGGTGGCGAGGATGAACACCACACCGCCCATCGTGGGGGTGCCTTTCTTGCCCTCGTGGGCGGCCAACCCCAGCTCCTCCCGGATCGGCTGCCCCACCCGCAGCCGGCGGAAGTACTTGATCGCGATGGGGGTGCAGAACAGCGAGATCGCGAAAGCGACGAAGGCCGCGACGATGACCGATCTCATGCCTGGGGCCCCCACTCCGCGGCCGTAGCCGGGGCAGGCTGCTCCCCAGCGGCACGCAACGCGTCAGCGATATCCCAGGTCTGGTACCGGGATCCTTTCACCAACACCACATCGCCCGGCTGTAGTCGCCGCGTTAGCAGGTCCACTGCCGCCTCCTGGTCAGCTACCTGCACCGTCTCTCCTCCCCAGTCCGCTTGTGTGGCGGCGCCGGTTGCGATCGCCGCCGCCGCGGGCCCAACCACCACGATCTGGTCCACCCCCAGCTGGGCCGCCAGGGCGCCGACCTCCTCATGGCCGGCGGTCTCTGCCTCACCCAGCTCAGCCATGTATCCCAACACCGCCCAGGTGCGCCGTCCTCGCCCGATGGCGACCAACGCGCGGAGAGCGGCCGCCATGGAGCCAGGGTTGGCGTTGTAGGAGTCGTCGATGACGGTCACACCATCGGGGCGGTCGAACACATCCATTCTTCGGCTGGAGACTACGGTCAGGTCACTCAAAGCCTGACCCAGCTCATCCAGTCCCATCCCGGCCTCGCGGGCTACCGCCGCGGCGGCCAGGGTGTTGCCGACCTGGTGGGCACCGGACAGGCGCAGCCTCACTCGGGTGCTCCCCTCCGGGGTCACCAGGGTGTACGCGGGGCAGCCCCGCGCATCGAGCTGAACATCGACGGCGCGCAGCTCGGCATGGGGCGCCTCCCCCACCAGGACCACCCGTGCGCGCGTACGGTCCGCCATGGCCGCCACCCTGGGGTCGTCGGCGTTGAGGATCGCCACGCCCTCAGACGGCAGCGCCTCGACCAGCTCGGCCTTGGCAGCGGCGGTGACCTCCAGGGAACCGAACTCACCGATGTGAGCGACCCCCACGTTGATCACCACGCCGATCCGTGGGGGCGCGATCTGGCACAGATATTCAATGTGCCCCACCCCACGCGCGGCTTTCTCCAACACCAGGAAGCGGGTGTCCTGGGTGGCCTTGAGGACCGTGTACGGGTGGCCGAGCTCGTTGTTGAGGGTGCCCGGCGGCGCCACCGTAGGACCCAACCTGGCCAACAACTGTCCGATCAGGTCCTTGGTGGTGGTCTTACCCGAGGAGCCGGTCACTCCGACCACGGTCAGCTCGGGGAGCCGGTTCACGACGGCGCGCGCGAGCCGCCCCAGCGCCGGCAGCTGATCGGCTACGACGATCGCTGGGACATCCACCTCACGGCCGGCGAGTACCGCGACGGCGCCTCGTCCGATGGCGTCGGCGGCGAAGTCATGGCCGTCGACGCGTTCCCCGGGCAATGCCAGGAACAACCCGCCCGGCGTGACCTTCCGAGAGTCGTACTCGAGCGGACCGGTCACCCGGGTCGTCGGGTCCGCGCCACCCGTCAGGCGGCCACCGGTGGCTTCGGCCACCTCGGCCAGGGTCAGCGGAATCACCGGCAGGCTCCCGTCTGTTTAGGTCCGCTCTGTGTTGAAGGGTGCAGTAGCGACCGTTGGTCTGAAGGCTCCGTCCCGTCATGGGCCAGGGACGGATCAGAGAACCGGGCGGTCAGCGCCGCCGCCAGCTCCATACGGTCGTCGAAGGGCAGCACCTGCCCGGCCACCTCCTGTTTCTGTTCATGGCCCTTGCCCAAGACCGCGATAGTGTCGCCGGGGCCGGCCTCCGCGACGGCTGCGATGATCGCCGCCCGACGATCGGCCACCTCTCGGACCGTGGCGCCCGGCACCTCGGCGGTTCCCCGCAGCACCGCGGCCCGGATGGCGGCCGGGTCCTCGGTACGCGGATTGTCATCGGTCACGATCACCACGTCCGCGTACCGAGCCGCAGCCTCGCCCATCAGAGCACGCTTGCCGTGGTCCCGGTCCCCGCCGGCGCCGATGACGCACAGCAGCCGTCCGGGCGTGATCTCGCTGAGCGCGGTCAGCACGGTCCTAACGGCGTCCGGTTTATGGGCGTAGTCGACCACGCCGAGCACCGGTCCCGGCGCCGTTACTTTTTCCATACGTCCAGGTACCCCTGGGCAGCTGGCGATTCCCGCCGCCGCCACCTCTGGGTCGACCCCCACCGCCGTCAGGCAGGCCAGGGCGACCAACGCGTTTTCGACGTTGTGCGCGCCCGGAATCCGTACTGTCAGCTCCACTCGCGTCCCGTCCTGGCCCGTCACGGTGACGTGCTGGTCGAAGCCCTCGGGCCTGACGGTTCCAGCCCGCCAGGTCACTGCCCGGTCTGGCGCGACATCGGCGGCGGCCACCGTGATCGTGTCCGCCTTCACCAACCCGTGAGCCTGTGGGCTGCGCAGGTTGACGACCTCGTGCGCGCACCGGCCGTCGAACAAGCGGGCCTTGGCCGCGAAGTACTCGTCGATAGTGCCGTGAAAGTCCAGGTGCTCGTGGCCGAAGTTGGTGAACGCCCCTACCGCGAACCGGGTCCCTGTGACCCTCTCCAACGCCAGCGCGTGGCTGGATACCTCCATGACGGCCGCCGTGACGCCCCGTTCCAGCGCCACCGCCAACAGCGCCTGCAGTTCCGGTGACTCGGGCGTGGTGCGTTCGCTGGCCAGTCGGACGTCCCCGAGGCGGGTCTCCACCGTGCCGATCAGGGCGGTCCGGTGCCCCGCTGCGCGGAGGCCGGCCTCGATGAGATAAGTGGTGGAGGTTTTACCGTTCGTGCCAGTGATTCCGATAACCGGCAGCCGACTGGTGGGGTCCCCGTAGATCTGAGCGGCGATTCCGCCCAGGGCTGCCCGTGGGTTGTCGACCACCAACGCCGGCAGTCCAACGGCGGCCGCCGCGGTGGCGCCGGCGTGGTCGGTGAGGACCGCGACCGCGCCCGCCTGGCGGGCCTGTGCGATGAATTCGGCACCGTGCCGTCGGGAGCCGGGAAGTGCGGCGTAAAGATCACCGGGCTGAACCGAACCACTGGCGAGGGTGACACCGGTGACGTGGACGTCGCCTGTACGGGCGTCCACATCATCACCACTGGTCACGACATGGACGCCGAGCCGGGTGGCGAGCGCCGTCAGCGGTACGGAACGCGCCGTGGAAGGACGCGGAAATCCGGACACGGGTGGAGACCATACCGTCATCGTTGGGCCCGCCTTCGTCGGGCGCCCGAGTCCGGGTAGATCCATCACGCCCCCTCTCATCCACCGGACCGCTGACCACGTGAAATGACCAGCTCAGGCGATCATGTGCCGCTCGCCACGCCCTCATACCACCTCTACGGGCCAACGCGAGCTGATCATGCCTGTTTTCGCGATCAGCCACTACCCGTGTTGATCGGTCGCGCCGATTATGAGCACCGATCATTCACGATTCCGCGTTGTAGCAGGTCAGAACAGCTTGTTACGTTCTGCAATCGGTGATGCGGACATCACCTTCGGTAACACCAGTCACCCTCGGAGAACCGTGGCGGCCACCTACGGGTGGTCGCCACCTCCGGGTACGCGTCCTCCCGCCTGAACACCCCCGTTGGAGGAGAACCGGTCTTATGCCCGAACGCCATCCGGTCGATACCCGACCCCACCGGTCGATCCTGTCGGTGTGGGAACAACAGGCCCACCGGTACCGCGTGGAGCTCCCTGAGGCCGTTCTGATCGCGCTCTCCCTCTACGGCATCCATGACCGCCTGGACAGTCGGGTCCGCCTCACGCTCCGCCCCACCGTGGAAGGCGCCTCCCCAACGGACGAGCACCAGGTGATGGTGCTGACCGGACGCGCGGGTTCCCCGTTCCGGCTCCACCTCGCCCCCGACGCCACGCGCGAAAGCGGCCTAAGACCCACCGGTGAATTGAGGGTGGAGAACACCCCGGTCGCGATCGTGACGAACATCGAGGCCGACGAGCGGCCCGAAGGGCCGCTTCGGGCGGATGGCCGCTTGGCTGTCATCGGCCCCGGTGCGGGCTCCCGATGCCCTGGCTGTGGCTGCCCTCTCAGCGCTGTCACCTCTGCACCGGACTTCGAGGGGTTGCGTACACGGCCGCTTGAAGAATGCACCCGTCTGCTGCGGACCATCGCCGACGGGCTTCCCCCGGGGCGCCGCCTGACTGATCTTGAGGAGGTCCTGCTCACCACCGCCTGTTGCGAAGCCGAGACCGCTGTCTTGGTACGCGCCCGGGCGCTGCGGCAGGTCCTACGTGCCCACGATGTACCGGCCAGGATCAGCCTGGTGACCTGTGCGCTTCGCAGCGATCAGGCGTTCCGGCTGATCGCCCAGGATGTCGCTCCTGCCCTGCTGCTGTTGAGCATTGAGCACTTCACCCGGCGTCCCCTCCTGCTCCCCGCCGGCAAGGCCAGCCTGACGCCCACCGCCATGCCGGGCCTCCTCGCACACGCCCGCGCCGCCGGGTTGGACACCTCGTTGACCTACAGCGTCGGATTGGACCCTCTGGAGGAGTTGAGTCGTCGGCTGCGCGCGCTCGCGCCGCACCTGACTGTCTTCCCTCACCTGGAGGTGTTCCAGGGCCGTACGCCGCTTACAGAGGCCTTGCGGGTACGCGGCGCCCACCAGCTCGCCTACTACCTGCGTGCGCGTCGGCTCATCGAGGAGATCCTGGCGCCCCATGGCTTGCGGCCCCAGCCGTGGCCCGGTGCGCGGACCTTGTGGTACGGAAGCTTCGCCGGCTCGCCGCTGACCAAAGGGACATCTCCGATGCGGAACGCCCACCACCCGGCCCCGGTGTCAGAACGGCTCCATGGCGACGCCGTTCCTGAGCCGTCACGGGTCCGATGACCCCTCAGACCTTGTGGGCCCGCCACATTCATCGCCGCCTCCACACCGCCGCCCGCCGGTACGCGGAAGCGGGGTGGCCTGTGGCACCCATGGCCATCCCCATCCACGGCGGCTACGACTGCGGCGACCCTCACTGTCGGGTTCTTGGCCCACACCCCTTGGCGCGTTGGCGGGAACTCGCCACCGTCCACGTCGCTCACGTCGATCGGATCTGGTCCACCACCCCGTGGGGCATCGCCCTCGTCACCGGTCACCGCTTTGACGTGTTGGAGGTGCCCGCGCATATCGGTTCCCCGACCCATCACCACATCGGGGCGCGGTGCCCCACCGCGATCACCCCCGATAAAAAGTGGCTGTTCGTGATCACTCCAGGTTCTGTTCTGCCCGCGGCCCTCAACGGCTGCCGTGATGTGACGCTGCACGGCAAGGATTCCTGGGCACCGGCTTCTCCCACGCCGTACCTACGGAACCGCGTCTACTGGATGAGCCCGCCCACCGCCACTCAGTGGCGTCCCGGCGACGCCACTGAGGTCTTCGAGGCCGCTGTCCAGGCCCACACCGGACGGCTCCACCTCACCGTCTGAAGCCGGCGGGGCAGTGGAGCCTGACGGTGGGTCAACTCACACGCCGTGGACCGGCCCGCCCACACGACAGGCTCACACGACAGTCAGCGTCAGGCATAGATCTCAAAGTGCGGGGACGTGGTACCGGTAGGGGGCACGGCGTAGCGCTGGAGCGCGAACCGCATCACGTCCGCAAACACCGGCCCGGCCACTCCGCCACCGCCTCCGCTGGGCACATGGGCGAACACCCCGACCACGAATCGTGGGTCATCGGCCGGTGCCATCCCGACGAAGGATGCGATGTCCCCCGGCGCATACTCTCCGTCCACCACCCGCATGCCGGTGCCGGTCTTACCGGCTACCCGATACCCCTCGATCTGGGCGCTGTGGGCGGTGCCGCCCTCGGCCACCACGGGCGCCTCCAGCAGTTGACGCATCTGGGCCGCCGTCTGCTCCGAGATCACACGCCGCCGCTCCGGCTCCTCGGCCGGTTGGAACTCCCCATCCGCGTTGATGATGCCTTGGACCAGGTGCGGTTGGACCCACACTCCGTCGTTGGCGATGGCCGCGTACGCCGCGGTCATCTGCAACGGCGTGACCGCCACCCCCAACCCCAGGGGGATGGAGCCGTAGCTGGAGCCGCTCCAGTTCTCCGGCGGCTGCACGATACCGGACGCCTCACCGGGCAACCCACACGATGTGCTCGTCCCCAGCCCGAAGGCGCGCTGGTATTCATACAGCCGCTGTGCGCCCAACTCATCGGCGATCTGGATAGTGCCCACATTGGAGGAATGGGCCAGGATCCCGGCGATGGTCATCGGCCGGGTGTCATGTGGGTGGGTGTCCGTGTAGACCTCGCCACCCCGTTCAATACTCGGCGGCACCACCGGAGTGGACTCGGGGGTAATGATCCCCTCCTCCAAGGCAGCGGCGATCACGATGGCCTTGTGGACCGAGCCGGGTTCCACCACCGCGCCAGTGGCGTAATCCATCAACTGCTCCGGCGTGACATTTCGGGGGTTCGCCGCGTCGTAGGTGGGCCAGCTGGCCAGGGCGAGGATCTCGCCGGTCCGCGCCTCCAGCACCACCGCCGCACCGAAGTAGGCCCCCATCTGCCGCATCTGAGCATCGAGGGCGTTCTGGACCGCGTACTGCAGATCCCGGTCCAGGGTGAGTTGGAGTGAACTCCCGGGCCGCGCTGGTGTGGTGCGTTGGTAGCCGTTGGGGATGGCCTCACCGCTGCGGCCCTGCTCCTGGATCCGCACCCCATCGACGCCCTGGAGCACCGCGTCGTAGCGCGCCTCCAGGCCGGTGCGGCCGACGATATCTTCCCCGTTGTCCGTCCCGGTGAAGCCGATCACGTTGGAGGCCAGCCCATGCCCGGGTACCTCCCGCCGTTCGTCGCGGCGTACCCCGATCCCTGGGATGTCCAGCTCCACCACCCGATCCCCGATTTCGATCGGCACCCCACGGGCTAGATAGACGAACCGGACCGGCTCACCATTGTCGAAGGTACGCGGCCGCATCTGCTCGGCCAGGACAGAGCGTTGGATCCCCAGCAGTGGGGACAGCTGTGCCGCCACGGCCTCCGGATCCTCCACAAGCGACGGATCGGCGTACACGTAACGAGCCTCGACGCTGTGGGCGAGGATGGCGCCGGTACGGTCGAGGATCGAACCGCGAGGAGCCGGCAGTGGGATCTCCACACTCCGTTGCTCCATCGCGTTGGCGGCGTACACGTCGGCTTCGGTCAATTGGATCTGCACCAGGCGCCCCGCGATGATCACGAAGAGGGAGACCAGCACCACGGTGCTCAGGCGCAGCCGCCGCATGGGATTCCCCAGCCGAATCGGTTTGCGTGGGCGTTGCAGAGTCTGGATGCGACGCAGGACACGGCTGGGACGGGAAGGGGCGCTGGGGGTACGGCGCCGAGATGCGCCCCGGGTTGAGCCGGAGGCGCGGACCTGAGCGGTGGCGGATCGTCTGACTCCGCTGCCAAGAGGCGCCTTACGGGGGGTCGCTGCCGCGGCGCGACCGCTGGTTTGAGACGCTCGTGCCCCGGTTTGCCGGGTGGTGCCGCGTTCCCGGCTCCGTTGTCCTCGCCCGACCATCCCGGCCCGGGACACCGCGGCGCCTCGGTTGGCCCCCGACTCTCGACTGGCGCCGCGCCGTGGAAGTGTGGAGTCCACGGCGCCCCCTCGGACAACCCGCAGTGTCGGCCGGACAGGATCCGAGCCACGGTCCGCGCTCGCCTCGCGGATCGTCCGGCCCCGGGGCCGGTACCGGCGGGCCTGGGACAGGCCAGATCGGCCTCGCAACGGCACGACGACAGGATCGCCGTCGCGGTGCACCCGCCGCGAGTCCGAGGTACGGCCTCTCCCTGCGGCGGCGGCCGCCTCGTCACTGCCTGGCTTTCGGGTGGACTCCCCACGCGGGCTCCGGGGGGTGTGCTCGCGAGAATCGCTCACGCCATGTCAATCCGTTCTGGTCTACTCGGCTGCCCCGGCGGGGCGGGGAACACCAATCACACGACCGTCGGGGAGCTCCAGGAACGCCGGCGCCTCCGCAGGCACCAAACCCAAACGCCGGGCCGCCGCGGCCAGATTGCCGGGGTCTTCCAACTCGGCTAGCTCCGAAATCAACCGCTGCTCCTGCGCGTCAAGAGTGGACTGTTGCTCCCGCAGCGCGCTGAGCCGGAGCGCATCCTCGTTGATCTTCGCGTTGAGCATCAGAAGACCGAGGATTCCGGCGGTGACCAGCAGCAGGACCAAAAGCACAAAAGGCAGGCGGGGCGCCGTGATGGGTGGTGGCGGCGCTACTCGCAGCCAGGTACGGCTGTCCGTGCCGGCCTGCCGTAAGGCCGACGCAGCGGCGGATGTCCCTTGTGCTGTTTCGAGGTTGTGACCTCGTGCCCTCACTGTCCACCACCTTCCCTGATCTTCTCAGCGGCCCGCAACCGCGCCGACGCTGCTCTGGGATTGATCGCCACCTCAACCTCGTCGGGCTGCTGGGCGCCCCGGGTGAGCAGGCGGAGGGTCGGAGCCATGTTCTCCGGCTCGATCGGTAGGTCGGGAGGCGCGCTGGAGCGCGCCTGACTGGTCAAGACCTGTTTGACGATCCGGTCTTCCAGGGAGTGGTAGGACAAAGCCACGAGTCGTCCCCCCACCCGTAGCCTCGCCAAGGCGTCGGGTAAGGCCGTACGCAACGCCTCCAATTCACCGTTGACTTCAATCCGCAGCGCCTGGAAGGTGCGCTTGGCCGGGTGGCCGCCGTGCCGGCGGGCCGGAGCGGGGATCGCGTCTCGGACCAGCTGAGCAAGCTGGGCGCTGGAGGTCAGGCGCTGACGGCGACGCGCGGCGACGATCGCCGCCGCGATGCGACCCGCATAGCGTTCCTCGCCGTATTCCCGCAGGATGCGGGCCAGTTGCTCCGCCGGGTAACTGTTGACGATCTCCTCGGCGGTGATGCCGCCGGCGGTCTGGTCCATCCGCATATCCAGGGGGGCGTCCTGAGCGTAGGAAAAGCCCCGCGACACCTCATCCAGTTGCGGGGAGGAGACACCGAGGTCGAACAGCACCGCGTCGACACGGTCAACGCTCAGATCGTCCAGCACCGTGGCGAGGTCGCTGAATATGGCGTGCACCAGCTCAACACGGTCGGCGAAACGCCCCAGCCGGGCACCGGCTCTGGCCAAGGCCACCGGATCCCGGTCCAGGCCGATCAACCGTAGCCGGGGGTGGCGTTCCAGCAGTGCCTCGGCATGGCCCCCGAGACCGACTGTGGCGTCCAGATAGACCGCGTCCCGGTCAGCGACGGCCGGCGTGAGCAGCGTGACTACCTGCTCCCGCATGACCGGTATGTGGCCGTGAGACTCCGGGGACGCCCGCGGGCCTGTGGTGAAATCCCGGTCCTCCGCGACGCGTTCCTCCCCCATCTCAACCCCCTTGTACGGCGTACGCCCCCGACGGTTCCATGATCACCGTGCCGGACGCGGTACCAGGCGATTGTCCGGATTATCCGGATGGCCGCGTGTCGCGGGGTCCCCATCCGCTCGCCCGCGCCTGGCACCGGGGAAGAGGAGCCAGGAAACGCCGAGCGGCTGGAGACCTCGCGACACGCACAGCGAGGCCTCGCGCCTCACAGGCCGGGTACCACCTCCTCCGAGAGATCGGAGAAGGATTTCTCGCTCTCCGTCAGGTAGGTCTCCCACGCCTGGAGATCCCAGATCTCGACCCGGCTGCTAGCGCCGATCACCGCCAGATCACGGCGAAGGCCGGCGTACTCCCGCAATGGGGGTGGGATGGTGATACGCCCTTGACGGTCAGGTACCTGATCGAAAGCGCTGGCGAAAAACACCCGACTGTAGGCGCGGGCGGCCTTGTTGGTCATGGGTGTGGTGTGGAGCTGATCGGCGATGCGGCGGAATTCGGTCATCGGGAACACATAGAGGCAACGCTCCTGCCCTTTTGTGATCACGAGACCTCCCGCCAGGTCGTCCCGGAACTTCGCGGGAAGGATCAACCGCCCCTTGTCGTCCAGGCGCGGGGTGTGGGTACCGAGAAACATCGGCCCATCACCTTCCCCCCAGGGCTGGCGAGACCTTCCCAGCCCCACCACCGTGGCCCACTGTACTCCACTTTGCTCCACCGTCAATTGGAAACGACCGAAGAGCGCCGTGTGCCGGAGTGCGAATTCGCTGGTCAGAAGCGTGACGTCAGAACGGATTGGCCAAGGGGGGCCGCTGAGTCGGGTCTTTGACACTGACACTCAGGGTGTCAGGCGCGCCTGACACCGCCCCGACGAACTAGGGCAAAGTGACCGGCTGCCCACAAGGCCGCGGCCCAGGTGGAGGAAAGTGGAGGGACAAGGGCTATGAGAACGGGCCAGGGTTTTGGCGCCCTGACCCGTTCTCATGACGGCTTCTTATGACTTCTTATGACGACCGGCGATGGCTCACACCACGATGCTGATCATCCGTCCGGGAACCACGATGACCTTGCGAGGCTCGCGTCCGTCCAGCAGCGCGGCCACCTTCTCCTCGGTCAAGGCCGCCTGCCGCACCGCCGCCTCATCCGCGTCGGCCGGCACCTCGATCCTGGTCCGGACCTTGCCGTTGACCTGCACCGGGTAGGTCACGCTCTCCCCCTTGACCAGTTCCGGATCCGCAACCGGGAAGGGGGCGTACGCTACGGTGTCCTCGTGCCCTAGCGCCACCCGCCACAGCTCCTCGGCGATGTGGGGCGCTATCGGCGCCAGCATCAGCACCAGCGGCTCGGCGACCTCGCGCGGCGCACCGTCGGTCGCGATCTGCGTCAACCGGTTGTTCAGCTCGATCATCTTGGCGATCGCGGTGTTGAAGCGCAGAGTCTCCATGTCGCGCCGGACCGCGTCGATGACCCGGTGCAGCAGCCTGCGTGTCTCCTCGTCCGCTGGGGTGTCCACCACCCGGGACTTGCCGGTGTACTCGTCGACCAGGTTCCGCCACACCCGCTGCAGGAAGCGGAAGGAGCCCACCACGGCCCGGGTCTCCCACGGCCGCGAGACCTCCAGCGGCCCCATCGACATCTCATAAACCCGGAAGGTGTCAGCGCCGTAGGTTTGACACATCTCGTCAGGCGTGACGACGTTCTTCAGGGACTTACCCATCTTGCCGTATTCACGCTTGACCGGCTGGCCCTTCCAGGTGTAGACGCCGGGCGCCTCCTCCACGACCTCCTCGGCCGGCACGTACGCGCCCCGGGAGTCGGTGTACGCGTACGCCTGGATGTAGCCCTGGTTGATCAGCTTGTGGAACGGCTCCTTGCTGGTGACGTAGCCCAGGTCGTACAGGACCTTGTGCCAGAACCGCGCGTACAGCAGGTGCAGGACCGCGTGCTCCATGCCGCCGACGTACAGGTCGACGCCGCCGGACTCCCCTTCCTTACGCGGCCCCAACCAGTACGCCTCGTTGGCCGGATCGCAGAACCGCTCGCTGTTGGTGGGGTCCGGGTAACGCAGCTCGTACCAACTGGAGCCGGCCCAGTTCGGCATGGTGTTGGTGTCGCGGCGGTAGGTCTTGGGTCCGTCTCCCAGGTCCAGCGTGACCTCCACCCAATCGGTGGCCCGGCTCAGCGGCGGCTCCGGGTTGGACTCAGAGTCCTCCGGGTCGAAGGTCTTCGGTCTGAAGTCCTCCAGCTCAGGCAGTTCGATCGGCAGCATCTCCTCCGGCAGCGCAACCGGCAGCCCGTGCTCGTCGTAGACGATCGGGAAGGGCTCGCCCCAGTACCGCTGCCGGCTGAACAGCCAGTCCCGCAGCCGGTAGGTGACCGCTCGTTCGCCGTGCCCGTTGGCCACCAGCCAGTCGATCATGGCCTTCTTGGCCTCCTCGACCTTCAGGCCGTTGAGGTCCGGGCCGTTCTCCACGGGTGTGGCTGGGGAGTTGATCGCCGGACCGTCCCCGGTGTACGCCTTGCCGTTGTCGACGTCGAAGTCCTCAGGCGGCTGCACCGTCCGCACGATCGGCAGGTCGAAGACCTCAGCGAACTCCCAGTCCCGCTCGTCCTGACCGGGCACCGCCATGATCGCGCCGGTGCCGTAGCTCATCAGGACGTAGTCGGCGATGAAGATGGGGATCTGGGCGCCGGTGATCGGGTGGGTGGCGTACGCGCCCACAAAGACCCCGGTCTTGTCCGTCTGCCGCTCCACATCAGACTTCGCGGCCGCCTGCTTCCGGTAGGCCGCCACCGCCTCCTTGGGCGAGGCGTACCCGCCGGTCCAGATCGGCTTGATCCCCTCCGGCCACGCTTCAGGAATCAGCTTGTCCACCAGGGGGTGTTCGGGCGCGGTGACCATGTAGGTGGCCCCATACAGCGTGTCCGGTCGGGTGGTGAACACCCGCAGCGGCCCGGCCGGCGTCGCGAAGTTGATGTACGCCCCCTCCGACCGGCCGATCCAGTTGCGCTGCATGGTTTTCACCGCTTCGGGCCAGTCCAGCAGGTCCAGGTCCTCCAGCAGCCGGTCACCGTAGGCAGTGATCCGCAGCATCCACTGGGTCAGCTTCTTGGTGAAGACCGGGAAGTTACCCCGCTCAGAACGCCCGTCGGCGGTGACCTCCTCATTGGCCAGCACCGTGCCCAGACCCGGGCACCAGTTCACGGGAGCCTCAGAGACGTATGCCAGACGGTGATCGTTGATGATGCGGCGCCGCTCGACCTCGTCCAGCTCCTCCCAGGGCCTGCCGTCCGGTGTGGCGCGCTGGCCGCTGGCGTACTCCTCAATCAGCTCCTCGATTGGACGCGCCTTCTGGGCCTGCGGGTCATACCAGGAGTTGAACAGCTTCAGGAAGATCCACTGTGTCCAGCGGTAGAAGTCGGGGTCGGTGGTGGCGAAGCTGCGTCGGGGGTCGTGCGCCAGCCCCAGGCGCCGCAGCTGCCGCTTGAACTTTGCGATGTTCTCGTACGTGATCTTGCGAGGGTGCTCGCCGGTTTGGATCGCGTACTGCTCCGCGGGCAGCCCGAAGGCGTCGAATCCCATGGCGTGCAGCACGTTCCGGCCGTTCATCCGCTGGAAACGCCCGTAGCAGTCGGTAGCGATGTATCCCAGTGGGTGTCCGACGTGCAGGCCCGCGCCCGAGGGGTACGGGAACATGTCCTGGACGAACAGCTTCTCACCCCGCTGTCGCAGTTTCTCCGGGTCAGCCAGCGGTCCGACAGGGTTGGGGGTGTGGAACGTCTCGTTCTGCTCCCACCAGTCCTGCCAGCGGGCCTCGATCTGGTTGGCCAGTTCAGCGGTGTAGCGGTATGGAGGCGTGTCGGTCGTCCCGGGGCCTGGGGTAACCGTCTCACTCGTCATGATCGTTACCTGTCTCGTCTTCTCTGTGTCGCGGCGGGGTCGGCGGCTAGCGGCGTATGTCTGGCGGCCTGTAAACGGCCATGAAAAAACCCCTCGCTCAGGAGGGGTCGCCGTGCTGACGCGTCAACTCCGGATCGTGGTTGCTCCACGGACCCGGGCGCTTCAGCACGGCCTGGTAAGGAGCCGGTGTACCCCGGTCATACGGGTGACTATACCGCTTGTTCGGCCCACGCCACCTCCCGGTTCTCCCTGGCTCGGTCAGCGACGACCATACCGGTAACCGGGGTTTTCCATACTGAATGCGCCCATCCACCAAGTCTGGGATCGTACCCGTCTTAGGTGATGTAGCAGGAGATTATGGCGCATAACGAATGAATTAGTCTCAAATCCCTTCGAGAGGCCGAACCCCTGTCTCGCTCATAGCACGTCAGGGGTTTTCCGAAGTCTCCCGGCGAGAGGCAGCGCAGTAGGCTTGTCGCCTTCTGTGTATAGCCTGTGGGAATGCGTCGAGACCCGCGGGAAAGCTTCATGCCTGGTGACCTGTCCGCTCCACGCGCGGGAAACGGACATGATTCCGGCTGGATCGGTCATCCGGAATGGGAACGGTCCGGGGGACAGGAGCGGCCAGCGGAAAGGGAGAGCCGGTGACCGCACAGCACATCATGGATGACCTGGGCCCTCCTCTGCCGACAGAGGAGTTACGCATCCTGACCGACCGCATCATCGGCAACATCGAACAGGTCATTGAAGGCAAGACCGCGATCGTACGGCTCGCCTTGGCGGTCCTCCTCGCCGAAGGACACCTGCTGATCGAGGACGTGCCGGGGGTAGGGAAAACAAAGCTGGCCAAGGCGCTGGCCCGCTCTATCGACTGCACCGTACGCCGCATCCAGTTCACTCCGGACCTGCTGCCGAGCGACGTAACCGGGGTGAGCGTCTACAACCAAGAGACCCGCGACTTTGAGTTCAAACCGGGGGCGGTGTTCGCCAACCTCGTGGTGGGGGACGAGATCAACCGCGCCTCCCCCAAGACGCAGTCGGCGCTGTTGGAGTGCATGGAGGAACGGCAGGTCACCGTCGACGGCGTCACCTACCCGCTGCAGAGCCCGTTCATGGTGATCGCCACCCAGAACCCCATCGAGATGGAGGGGACCTACCCGCTTCCGGAGGCCCAGCGGGACCGGTTCACCGCCCGGATCGCGATGGGGTACCCCGACCCTCGGGCGGAGCTGGCGATGCTGGACCTGCACGGCGCCTGGGATCCCCTCGACGAATTAAGGCCGGTATCCGACGCGACGACCGTCCGTCGTCTCATCGCCACCGTGCGACAGGTCCACGTCGCCGACCCGATCAAGCAGTACGCGGTGAACTTGGTCAACGCCACCCGGAAGGCTCAGGAGCTGCGGCTGGGCGCCAGCCCACGGGCAACTCTCCAGCTGCTACGGACCGCCCGCGCGGTCGCGGCGCTGGACGGGCGGGACTTCGTCCTCCCGGACGATCTTCAGTCCTTGGCGGTCCCGGTCCTGGCGCACCGGGTCATTCCCACGCCGGAGGCGCAGCTGAGCCGGCGTACCACTGACGCGATCATCACGGATTTGGTTCACCGTCTGCCGGTGCCGTCGGCACGCCCAGCTGGACGGTCCTCGTACCCGTCGCCGTCCCCGCGTGCTGCGAACTCTCGTTCACCGCGTCCCGCGGCCCCGGTGGCCGACTCTCATCGCCTCAGGAGACAGTGATATGCGGCAGGCGCTGCGCGGCCTGACGACCCGCGGCCGGTCTTTTCTGGCGGCGGCGGCCGCCGCCGCGCTGTCAGCGTTACTACTGGGTGAGAAGGACCTGTTACGGGTTGCGCTGTTACTGCTGCTTCTTCCGCTGTTAGGCGCGGTGACGGTGGCCCGTACGCGGTACCGACTCACCTGCCAACGGGAGTTACGCCCCGGCCAGATCCCGGTCGGGGCCACCGCCCAGGTGGTGCTGCGGCTGCGGAACCTATCTCGCTTCCCCACCGGCACGGTGCTGCTGGAGGACCGCCTGCCCTACGCCTTGGGCAGTCGTCCCCGCCTGGTGGTGGAACGGCTCAGGCCGCAGCAGCCCAGTTCCGTGGTGTACACGGTGCGGGCCGATGTGCGCGGCCGGTACGAGATAGGGCCGCTCATGCTGCGAGTCACCGACCCGTTTGGGCTATGTGAGATGGTGCGCGCCTTCCCGGTGGTGGACCGGCTCACCGTGATCCCCAAGGTCTCTCCTCTGCCGCCGATCCGGCTGACCGGCGAGTACACCGGCAGCGGTGACAGCCGCGCCCGATCGGTCGCGGTGCACGGTGAGGATGACACCGCGACCCGGGAGTACCGGCACGGTGATGACCTGCGGCGAGTGCACTGGCGTTCCACGGCACGGGTCGGTGAACTGATGGTGCGGCGGGAGGAGCAGCCTTGGGAAAGCCGCGCCACCCTCCTTCTCGACACTCGGGAAGCCGCTCATCGTGGTGAAGGTCCGGCCTCCAGCTTCGAATGGGCGGTGGCCGCCGCAGCCAGCATCGCGATGCATCTGCGTCAGGCGGGTTACAAGCTCCGGGTAGTGACCGATGAGACGGAGCTGGAGATCACCGATGCGGCCGGGGAAGGTGTGCTTCTGGAGCGGCTCGCCGAAATCCGCCTCCAGTCCCGCAGCGACTTAACTGGCCTGGTCGATCACGCCCGACACGCCGGCGCCGGGGGCCTGATCGTGGGGATCGTCGGTTTGCTCACCCCCGCCGAGTCGGAGCAGCTGACCAGGTTGAACATCGCCGGCGCCACCTGCGTGGCCTTCGCTGTGGACAGCACCACCTGGCTTCAACTGCCTGACGAGCAGCGCACCGCCCTCCTGCAGCCCCATCAGTCAGCGACCACCGCGCTGCTACGCAGCGGATGGCGGGTCATCGACGTCTCTTATGGTGCGCGGCTGGTCAGCCTGTGGCCGCTGGTGGCCGCCAACGGTGGCTCCGGCTCGGCTTACCGGACAGCGATGGCCGAGACCGTCGCCCATGGCCGTCCCTGATGGGGTGAGACCAGGATGGTGGAACGGCGCGTATCAGTCGCGCAGAGCAGGAAGGCCGCGTCAGCCGACGCAGCCGGACACCGCGCGGGAGGGGACAGATGAACCAGCGTCGCCGGGTCGCGATCGTGGCCGCCGTCGCGACCATCATGGCCAGCGCGCCTCTGTCAGCCCTCTTCCGGACCTTCGGATGGCTGCTATACGTAGTCACCGCGGTGACGGTGGTGGCCGGCGTCGCGATCGGCTGCCGCGCCCTGCGGAGCCCGCTGTGGGTCCAGCTCGGGGCGATGCTCGGCGCGCTACTGCTGGTTCTGACCTGGTTCTTCCCCAGCGGCGCGGAAATCATCCGCATCGTCCCCACCGGCGGAACCCTCCACCACTTTCAAGACCTGATCTCTACGGCAGCGGCCGACGTGCGGCAGTACGCGGTCCCCATCCCCGACCGTGACGGGATCTTTTTCATCACCACCCTCGGTCTGGGGCTGATCGCCATCGCGGTGGATCTGCTCACGATCGAGCTGCGTAACCCCGCCTTGGCTGGGCTGCCCATGCTGGCGGTCTACTCGGTGCCGGTGGCGATCCGACCGGAGGAGCTGTCGCTGATCCCGTTCATGATCGGAGCGACCGGCTACCTCTGGCTGCTGGTCACCGACAACATTGACCGGGTACGCCGCTGGGGGCGCCGGTTCAGCGACGACGGTCGAGACGTCGACGTGTGGGAGAGGTCGCCGCTGGCCGCGGGTGGACGCCGGCTGGGCGTGATCGCGATCGCGGTAGCGGCCGTAGTGCCGTTGGCGTTGCCCGGCATGACCTCAGGATTCTTCGAACGCCTAGTGTCGGGAAACGGCCCCGGAACCGGTACCGGCGGAGCCGGTTTCATCGACCCCATAGTGGCGCTACACGGTGACCTGAGCCGGCGCGATGAGGTCGTCTACCTAAGGATCCGCACCAGTAACCCCAACCCTGGCTACCTCAGAATCGCCGTCGCCGATGACATCACCGCCGAAGGCGCCCACCCTCGACCCGTCAGTGGTCATTCGCTTCCCGACCCCTCCGACGGCGACATCCGGTTCGACTCAGGGAACGCCGCTCCCCCGAACACCGTCGACCGGCGCCCCTCCATGGCAACGGTCACCGTGTACGGGCTGGGACAGAGGACGCTGCCCCTGTACAGCCGTCCGACCGCGATCCATCTGGAGAACCGTCAGGAGTGGAACTACGACCCGGCCACCGGGGTGGTCTGGTCTGAGACGACGACCACGGAAGGGCTGAGCTACCGATTCGAGTACGTCACCTACGACTTCACCGGCGAGGCGCTGCGGCAGGCCGGGCCTCTGGACCGGGAGAGTGAGCTGTTCAGGCGTAACACCAGCGTGCCGGCCAGCGATTACGTCCGGTCGTTGGTGGAGGATCTGGTCGCGGATCAACCGACCCAGTACGACCAGGTCCTGGCCATCCTCAACTTCTTCACGCCAGCCAACGGCTTCGAGTACAGCCTCACCACGGCCGAGCGGACCACAACCAGCGCTATCGAGGACTTCCTGCAGCACCGGCGTGGCTTCTGTCAGCAGTACGCGGTGGCGATGACGTGGATGTTGCGGACCGCTGGGATCCCTGCTCGGGTAGCGATCGGCTTCACCCAAGGCCAGCGAAATGGTGATCAGTTCACCGTGACGAACTTCGACGCCCATGCCTGGGTCGAGGTTCACTTCCCCGGCTTCGGCTGGGTGCCGTTCGATCCGACCCCGGCCAGCGGAGTCAACAATGCGGCTGACTGGGCGTGGGCGCCGCATACGGATCCGGAGCAGCCTGACACCCCGGATGCGACCACCACACCGAGTGTGTCCGGTGGTTCGGCGGCCCCACGGGATCCCGCCCGTAATGACCCTGACGCCTACGCCTCATCGCAGGCCGCGGCGATCGACGCCCCGGAGCAGTCAACCCGCTGGCCCTATGGCCTGCTGCTCCTCATCGTGGGCATCGGGCTGATGCTTCCCGGACTGCACCGCTCCCTGCTGCGGCGAGCGCGACTGCAGACGAGCGCTGACCCGGCCCAGGCAGGGCGTGGCGCGCACGCCGCGTGGGATGAAGTGATCGACACGATGGTCGATCTGCGGATCCCGGTGAATCCCGCGGAGACCCCCCGGGCGTCGGCGGCGCGGCTCACCACCGGCCGGGCACCGTTGGTGGAGTCCGCTCAGAAGGAGATGTGGCTGTTGGCCCGGGCGGAGGAGCGTGCGCGGTACGCCC
This sequence comes from Actinomycetales bacterium, assembly GCA_002919305.1. Classification (GTDB taxonomy): domain Bacteria; phylum Actinomycetota; class Actinomycetes; order Mycobacteriales; family Micromonosporaceae; genus RSA1. The sequence goes on along the minus strand of PKFB01000024.1, from coordinate 106,338 downwards.
AGGCCCCTCTGGCGGTGGAGGCCGGTCAACTCGCCCAGGCGGTCCAGCGGGTACGGGAGGATCTGCAGCGTTACACCGGCTGGTTTACACGGGCGCGTACTGTGCTGTTCCCACCGTCCGTCCTTCAGGTCTGGCGGGAGCGCGCCGCCTCCCGACTGACCGTCATGACGGACACGGTCCAGGAATGGCGGGACCAGCTGGTTCAGAGCCTGCGCCGGTTACGGCGGCGGACCGACTCATCCGAGAAGTCGCAGCCCAGGCGCTCCAGTACGGCGTAAAGAGGCGGCAAAAACGCCGTGGGAGCCGGGCCCCACGCTTGGCGTGGGGCCCATCCCATGGCGTCACACCCGACGTGCCTGGGCGCTGAGCCGGACCGTCGGGTCGTCGCGGTGGTGTGAAAACGTCTGGCGGTTGTCGGTGTGGGTCAAGACTGCAGGCGTCCACCTACGGGCACGCTGATCACTGATGGTGTCGCCGAGTGTCCTTCCGGCCTTCCTCGGCCTTCTTCAACCCGGGGGTGGGGCCCGTTTGGGGTGTACGCGGACTTTCGCTAGCGATTGCCCTCAGGTCGGCGACGCCAGCGCTGCTCCAAACGGTCAATCAAGGAGCGGCGTTTGGGAGAGCCCAAACCCGTCCTGCGGGAGCTGGATCCCCCCACCACCCGCAGCTCGGTACTTTGGGAGCGTCGGTAGGACTGAAGACCGAACACGGCGGCGCCCAACATGATCACAAATCCCAGGACACCGACGGGAACCAGTTGGGACACCGCGCCATAGACGAGCACAGCCAGCCCGACCACGAGAAGCCCAACGGCCAGGAAAAGACGGCGCCGGGCGTGGTAACGCGGGTCGCTGGCGCGCACCGCCGAGGCGAACTTGGGATCGTCGGCGAGCGATCGTTCGATCTCCTCGAACAATCGCTGCTCGTGCTCGGAGAGCGGCACGGCACTCCTCCCGGTCGTCAAGGCCGGTACGGAACCGGCAGACCGCACAGCCGGTCGGCTGCTTATCAGACCAGTCTACGAGTGGGTAACCCGGTCGGAAAGCCAGACGCAGGTTCCCTCCAAAAACTAACGCACAGAAGCGTGGCACGCCTGCTAAGGCGCGGTGGAACAGTTGACGAATCCTCTGGAATAGAACGGATCGGATACGGACACGCAGGTCAGGTGTGGCCGACACCTCGCTTCTTATCAGGCGATCGGCGCGTGATCAGACTCGCCGGACGGATCACGCCCGCCCCGAACCGCTCTAAAGCAGCGTCCACGGCCCGCTCGGCCTCCCGCCAGCCGTACCGGGGTTCCCACAGGTGCGGCTGCCAGACCCCCGCGTCGGCGGGGAGTAATCCCTCGACGCGTACCCCCAGCAATCGGATCCGTTCCCGGGTGCCCAACGCGGTGAACAGCTCCCACGCCGTCCGGAAAATCTCACGAGTCACATCGGTGGAGGACATGAGAGTGCGAGAACGACTAATGGTCCGAAAGTCAGCGAACCGGACTTTGATCCCTACGGTCCGGCCCATCATCCCGGCGCGGCGCAGTCGAGTCGCCGTAGTCCCCGCCAGCTGCAGCAGGGTACGCCGGATCACCTCGTGATCGGCGACATCGGTGTCGAAGGTGACCTCCGTACCGATCGACTTGTCGACGGGGTCGGGGTTGACCTGACGCGGGTCTCGTCCCCAGGCCAGATCATGCAGATGCTCAGCGGCGGCCTTTCCCAGCGCCGCCCGCAGAGTCGCCACCGGGGTACGCGCCACGTCCCCGATGGTCCGCAACCCAAGCCGCCCCAGCACCTCAGCACTGCGTTCCCCCACCCCCCACAGCGCCGCTACCGGCAAGGGGTGCAGGAACTCCAAGACCCGGTCGGCGGGCACCACCGCCATACCGTCGGGTTTGGCACGGGTTGAGGCGAGTTTGGCGACGAACATGGTGGAGGCCACCCCCACCGAGCACGTAATCTGCTGTTCGGCCGCCACTCGGGACCGGATCAGGGCGGCGATCGCGGCGGGGCGCCCCAGACGGCGTTGGGCACCGGTGACATCCAGGAACGCCTCATCCAACGACAGCGGCTCGACCAGTGGGGTCACCTCGCGGAAGATCTCCATCACCGCGTGAGAGGCCTCGGTGTACGCCGCGAAATCTGGAGGCAGGCAGATGGCTTTCGGACACAACCGCCGCGCCTTGCTCATCGGCATCGCGCTGCGCACGCCGTAGCGACGCGCCTCATAGCTGGCTGAGCTGACCACCCCGCGCGGCCCGGCTCCCCCGACGATCACCGGCCGGCCGCGTAGCTCAGGACGCCGCCTCAGCTCCACTGAGACGAAGAAGGCGTCCATGTCGACATGCAGGATCCCGCACCCGGTGTCATCGGCGTTCGGCCCAAAGACCTCCGGGTCCTTCGGTGGGGGCCCTCCCCTGAGCTCTTGGCTTCGTCCCATGACCCCTCCGTCTGTGCTCTCGACGGTATCGGGGGCATACGACATCCAGCATCCGCACCGGCGAGGCGCAGACGCGACGTTTCGTCTCAGATCTGATTGTTCGTCTCAGTTCTCATTGTCGGCACGGGCGATAAGAAGGGGGATCAACATCTCAGCCTCGGTGATCGACCCGTGGTAGGCCACAAACCGCGCCACCTGAGGTGGTTCAGCCCGCTCAGTCAACAGGATGTAGCGCTCCCGGCACACCACGACCACATCCCCCAGCCGGGCGAGGTGCTCCTCGGGGACAGTCCCGAACCACCCGGTGGCGACCGCCTCCTCCCGACTCATCACCGACACCGCAGGCTCACCGTCCGAGGCCGGCGCGGTGGGGCTAGAGGCGGCGGTCCAGGATCCCAGCACCGACCGCCAGGTGGTGATGACGTCCTCCCGCGCACCTGGATGTGTGTGGAGGTATCGGACTCGCGGCTCCCCGGCCACCAGCCGCACCCCGTCCCACAGCTCGGGGATGGTGTCTGTGTCCAGGCGGGCCTCGGGTGGCACGTCGATGATGCCGTGGTCGGCGGTGACCAGCAGGGCCGCGTCCGGGGGGAGCCCGTTGACGAGCCGGTCCACCAGGGCGTCGACTTCTCGCATCGCGGCGACGCATTCGGCAGACTCCACCCCGTATCGGTGAGCCGTGCTGTCCACGCTCGGGGTGTACCCGTAGACCAGGGCCGGCGTTGAGGCGGTGGTCAGCGCGTCCAGCATCTGCGCAGCCACCTCATCCGTGGTGCTGGCGGGGCGGTACGTCGCTCCTCGATACACCGCCCGGGTCAGGCCGGTGCCGATAAATTCCGGCTTGTTCACCACCACGACCGTCACCCCTGCCGCGGCGGCCCGCTCGAACTGGGTTGGTACGGGCTGCCACTGTAACGGGTCGGGGTCGTCGGCCCAACGGATGTGATTGAGCAGCGTGTCGGTGCCTGGCACGTTGACGCTGAAGCCGAGCAGGCCGTGCGTTCCGGGTGGTGCCCCGGTCCCCACCGATGCCAGACTGACCGGGGTCGTGGACGGGAAACCGCAGGTCAGGGTGCCCGCGTACCCCCGATGACCGGTGATGAGTTCAGCAAGCGCCGGACCGACCCGGGCTGCCGTGGGTAACAGGTGGTATCCCAGCCCGTCGACTAAGAGCACGGCCAGACGGCGTATCTCTGCCAGTGGTCCGGTCCGTAACCCGAGTGGATCAGGCCCAGGCAGGCCAAGGGCGGTCAGCGCGCTCGGCAGCAGGTCGGCCAGACTGCCGCCCCCGTATCGGGGAATGATGTCCACTCAGACCTCCTGGCGCCGGGCCAACAGATGCACTTGAGAGGCGATGTCGCGGTAGGGAGATCGCTCAGAGGCGGCCAGTTCGAAGGCCAGGAGCGCTTCATGGGCTCCTGGCTCGGTGTCGAGCAAAGCACCGGGGACCAGATCCGCGACCACGCGTACCCCGTGAATCTGTTCGACCGACAGCCCGGCGGCGTTGAGCAGACCGACCGCGGTGTCGATGTCGAAGCGGCGCAGGAGCGTGTCACGCTCTCCCACCACGCCGTGGGGCGCCTCCAGCAGACGCGCAGCGGTCGTCAGGTGTCCGCTCAGTGCCCGGGTCAGTACCGCCGCGGCGCGGTTGGCGACGAGGACGCTGGCCGCTCCTTGAGGGCGCAGGCAGGCGGCGACGGCCTTGAGTACATCCGCGGGGGAGTCGACCACCTCCAACACGCTGTGGCAGAGCACCAGGTCAGCGCTGCCTGCCGGCACGATGTCGGCGAGTTGGTCGGCATCTCCTTGTACCGCCTCGATCCGGTCGGCGACACCGGCGTCGGCGGCCCGACGGGTCAGGGTGGCGAGGGCGTCAGGGCTGGCGTCTACCACGGTCACCCGGTGTCCGGCTTCGGCCAGAGGGACCGCAAACCCACCGGTGCCACCCCCCACGTCAATGATCACCTGGGTGCCGTCTCGTTGTGCCAGTTCCCGTTCCAGGACCGTCCAGACGATGGCGGTACGCGGTGCGGTGTGTGCCCGGATGCGCTCCACTGTGTCATCCCCTCGCTCGACGGCGAACGGATGCGAGCCTAATGCCGGAGCGTGGCGCAGGGCCTACCCCCTCCAGCACCTCGAGCGGTTCGTGGAGTGTGTCAAGCGCGCGGGGAGGCGGCTAACCGTGGTCGACTCGTCGGGTTGCCGCTGCTGGTCACAGGTGGGCAGTGGCCGTGTCGGTGGTCATATCAGTGGTCATAGGTGTGGACGGTCATGGGTGTGGGCGCCGCTGCTGCGGCAGGGTCTTTTCAGCGGGCGTCTTGCCGCCAGCGCCTTTCAGGTGCCGTGTGCTGGTGACGTGATGGTCATCCCGCTTGGGCGGTAAGGCCGTCAAGGTACGGCTGATAGGGCAGGCCCAGGCTCTTTTCCACCACCTCCAGGAAGCGGTGCGCCTCACGGACAAGGTCGTCCGCTTCCTGCGCGGTCACCACATGAGGGATCCCCGCCTCCGCCGCGGCGCGTTTGGAGGCACGCGCGGAGAAGAACACCGCCCATTCCGACAGCTCCGGCGCTACCAGGGCCAACAGCGCCCAGACGCTGGTGGGGCGTCCGCGTTTTCCAGGGACCGGACGGGCTCGGGCCACCACGATCGCGGCGGCAGCACGTAAAGCAGCCAAATGAGCGGTGGCGTACCGCAGCCCATCAGGTCGCGTCCGTACCGCCTCGGTTAACCCGTGACGGGACAACGCGAGCAGCTCTGCGGGAGTGCGGTGCGGCAGGATGTGGGCCGGGACCATCGGCGCCTGTCGTCCCGACGCTGGCTCCGGCACTGGCCCGGTCGCTGGGGGTGGCGCTGTTCCCGGGGCCCGTGGGGTCTGATTCGGCTTGTTCGGCATCTGCGTCACTCCTGTCCTTCGCCGTTCGAAGGAACCGGCTCATGCCGGCCGCTGACCAGCCGCCACGGGGAAGACGCAGCGGGTGCCGGTCGGGCGTAGACGCTTCCCTCGCCCCGCCCGACCGGCGGTGTCTTCACCTGCCATCCCAAGGGGGGCGAGAGATGACGAGTGAAGACACCCCACCTGGCCGGGTCGCGACATCCGGCCCGGTGTCCGCGCATAGGACAGAGTGCACACCGCGACCACCACTCCGCCCTATGTTCGAACGCACGTTCGAACGCTGAATACAGTAAACCCTGGGTACGACAAAATCGCAACGTTATGAGGAGCACGCTCTCCGCAATCGCGTGAGGTCACGACCTCAACGACACATCCGGACACCTAGCGCCCCCGCCCTCACCCTCCGACGACGCGACGCACCGCCACGCAGGAGAGGCACCCACTCACCAGGCGAGACGCCCGCTCAATGGAGACCCGCTCAATGGAGAGAGGCCCCACCGCGCACAGGCGCCGCGTACAGACCTCGCCCGCAGCCCATTCTGGCTACGCAACCGAAAAGTGTGACATCCGAGACAGGTGTCCGAAGTCCGACATGCCTTAACGACTCGCTACACTTATCACTGATGTCCGTTTTCAGGGGACTGTTCTCCTGCGCGTTGTTTCTGTAGATTCATCATTAGGATGGATCCCTCAAAATCGGAAGGTCCGGCATGCAAGGGAAGGTGCGCCTGGTGCACGGCGTCGAGGCACTCAAGGGCACCACCGCGTCCCTGGTGGCCCAGGGCTACCGGGTGACCTACCGGAACGATCAGCACGTGATGCTGGTCAAAAGCCGCAATGTCCTTCTCCAACTCACGATCATGTTATTGATCGGCGGCTCCCTGATCGTGCTGGCAGCCGGTGCTCTGGTGGCCGGGGCAGCGTTGTTCGTCAGCGCAATACCGTTCATCCTGTTTGGGCTGTTGTGCTCATCTTGCGCCAGGGACGACATCATCCACTTGGTGCTCCATCCCGAGCCCACTCCGCCGACAGAACACCGTTGGCGGGTTCCCCAGCAAACCGAACGCGGCTACTACCTCGCCTGATCGGTAGGGCGCCGACCATCATGGCCGCCGTTGGCGTCAGTTCTTGCCGTCAACGATCATGACCCAGAAGCTGAGGGCATGGATCCGGCCCTGCCCTCCCCGTCACGTCCCAGGCGGTCCCGCCTGGGGCCATCCGCTTTCGGCGCCCTGCTCATCATCGGCTCCGCGGTCCTCTTTGGGATCAACGGCACCGTCTCCAAGCTGGCCCTACGGACCGGTCTGGAAGCCACCCAGCTGACCCAGCTTCGGGCCACCGGTGCCTTCCTCGGCCTGCTCCTGATGTGCCTGATCATCGCGCCGAGCCAGCTGACCATACGGCTGCGGGAGCTGCCTCTGCTGATCACCTATGGCTTAGCGGGCAGCTTCCTCACCCCGCTGCTGTACTTCGTGGCGATTGGACGACTACCGGTCGGGATCGCCCTGTTGTTTGAGTACACCGCCCCGGTCATGGTCGCCCTGTGGGCGCGTTTCGGGCAGCGACAGCCGGTCCTCCCCCGCTTATGGGGCGGCTTAGCGCTGTGCTTGTGTGGCCTGTCCTTCGTCGCCGAGGCGTGGGGAGACGCACGGCTGGACAGTCTGGGGGTGGCGGCCGGTTTAGGCGCAGCGGCCACGCTCGCGCTCTACTACATCGTCGGCGCGCAGGCGGCCGGCCAGCGTGACCCACTGTCTTTGATGTGCTGGGCTTTCGGGGTCGCGGCGGTCGCCAGTGCGGTGGCCTGGCCATGGTGGGACTTTCCGCTGACCGTCTTGACCCAGACCGACGCGTCCGGCTTCCCTGTCTGGACGTTGATCCTCGCCGTTGTGGTGTTCGGCACGATCCTGCCGTACGTGATGATCGCCGCCGCGCTGCGGTACCTGCCCGCCACCAGCGCCAGTATTCTCGGGACCTTAGAGCCGGTCCTCGCCAGCGCAGTGGCGTGGGCCGCCCTCAACGAGGTTCTCTCCGCGTCTCAGCTTCTCGGCGGCGTGATCGTTCTCGTCGGTGTCGTGCTGGCTGAGACCGCCCGGATCACCCCGTCGACAGCATCGGGTGCTCCCTCCCCGCCGGCCGCATCAGAGCCGGGCGGGAGCACGCTCGAGCCAAATAAGCCAGATAAGGAGGCGACACACCTTCCATGACCCAGCATGATTCTTCGACCATGGAGACCCAGCATCCCAACGTCGTCGCCGTCCAGGAAGCGCTCCGGGCCGCCGGGGTGGCCGGCCAGATCCGGATCCTGCCCGAAGCCGTGCCGACCGCGGCGGCCGCGGCCGCCGCCCTGGGCGTCGAGGTAGGGCAGATCGCCAACTCCCTGGTCTTCGACGCCGACGGCTCCCCCTTGCTTGTGCTCACCTCAGGCGCCCACCGCGTCAACACCGCTAAGGTGGCCGCGTTGATCGGCGCCACCACGGTACGCCGCGCCTCCCCAGAGTTCGTCCGCTCCCACACCGGCCAGCCGATCGGTGGAGTCGCCCCGGTCGGACATCCCGCTCCCCTGCCCACCCTGGTCGATCAGGCCTTGGCGCAGTACGACGTGATCTGGGCCGCCGCCGGCATCCCCCGCTCGATCTTCCCCACCACATTCGAGGAACTGGTACGCCTGACCAAGGGCACCCCCGCCGAGGTGGCGTAACCGAGCGTCACCGTTTCCATGGATCCTGGCGTGCCGCCACGCGTGTGGTGCGAGTGGCGTACCGTCAGCACAGGTCGCTGACAGACGAAAGGCGCCATCGGGGATGATGCTCGTTCACTGGACGGCGGAGGATGTCGTCAACCGGATCAACGACGTGCTCAGGGTGTACGCCGAGGCCATGGACTATCCCCTCGATCTGACGATGGCACGTCGGGGATTCCTGTACACGCACACCCAGCGGGCTGGCTTCCGTGCGGTAGCTACCCTGGCCGCCGACGACCAGCTCCTGGGCTTCAGTTACGGCTACACCACGGCCCCCGGGCAGTGGTGGCACGATCAGGTCCGTAGCGTACTGGACCCCGCCGTCTACGCCGCCTGGATGACGGACTGCTTCGAAGTGGTGGAGCTCCACGTCCGTCCCGACGTTCAAGGTCAGGGGTTGGGGGAACGCCAACTGTTGGCCCTGGTGGAAGGCGCGCCAGAGCGTACCGTCGTGCTGTCCACCCCGGAAGCCCCAGAGCAGACATCACGGGCCTGGCGGCTGTACCGGCGTTTGGGCTTCGTCGATCTGGTGCGTCACTTCCGCTTCCCCGGCGATGACCGCCCGTTCGCGGTGCTCGGTCAACGCCTGCCGCTGCACCCGACACATGCTGGTCGGGCTGGGCAGGCCCGCCACGCCAGCCAGGCCACCTGACCTGGCTGGCGTGGCTTTCCACCAACGGGTTGGGGATCGGGATTCAGCCCAAGGCGTCGTGGACCGCGTCGAGGAGCTGGATAAAACCACCGATCCCCAGCAGCAACCACACCGTGCCGGCCATGGCCGCAGCCCCCACCCCCAGGTCCGTTGAGATCAACGCGGTGAGACCGGAGAGGGTCAGACCCGCCACCGCAACGATCACCCGCATGGGGCGTTCCCCCATGGTGACCTCACCGGTGGAGTTCATGCCGGCGGCGATAGCTCGCGCTCTGACGTATTCATGTAGCCAGGACACGCCACCGGCGGCAGCGGCCAACCAGCCCGGGGCTCCCGCAAACACCAGGGCCCCTAGCCAGCACGCTTCGACGATTCTGTCGGCGACGGAGTTATAGATATAACCCAAGCGGGTAAGCCGGCCGGTTAGAACAATGATCGCGCTATCAAGCGTATCGGCGACAGCAGCGATCATGACCAAACCGGCCGCGACGAATATCCAATACTGAGCGTGGAAGAAACCCGCCGCCAAGGCTCCAACGCTTGCCGCTATCCCAACGAGAGTTACTGTAGCGGCTGATGCGCCGGCTCGCACAAGAACACATGCCAACCGGTACGCCAACCGCATCCATCCTCGGACTACACGTGTAGACCGACGCGGATCCAGTCCACCGTGTAGAACCGACCACTGGGCGGCGTATCCGTCCCAGTCATCAATGGTCAGCCTGTGAGCTTCCACCGTACCTCGATTAGGCAGTGTGCCGACAGTTCCCCCTGCTCAAGAGGAATGGTAGAAGCCATTGCCGGCGCTGCTGCCAATACTGGCGGAATAGTGTTTGCTAAATCGCGTTCCCGGATGGCCACGACCTCCCCGAGCCGCCGTCCGGCCAGCGCGGCGTACTGCTCTGCCTTGCCCCGTGCATCCTCGAAGGCGCGGCGTCGGGCCTGGGCGTTGGCGGCGGCCCAGCTCGAAGCGGCGTCATCGACGTCGAACCTAACCGAGAACAACCGGGCCGCATCCCCACCGGCGGCCAAGGCAGCGTTGATGATCTCGCCGGCACGAGCGAGATCACGCAGCCGCACAGTGAGGGTCTGCACCGCGCTCCATCCCTGGGGATGCCCGTGGTGGTCGTAGCTTTGCTGGACCGAGGCGTGGTCGGTGTGTCGGTCCCGTTCCGCCACACCAGCTTGCCGGATGACCTCCAGCATCGCGTTCATGGCCACGGAGCAACGCTCCAACGCCGTCCGTACCGATTGCCCCGTCGCCTCCGCGCCGCATCGCACCACTAGCAGGTCCGCCGCCACCGGTACGCGCGCGGAACCGGTGACGGTGACCCCGTCGGGCGCCGCCGCTGACGCCGGCTCAGACACGGGCCTCCACCGTGAGATTCCGCCAGACCTCGCGGGTCGCGGGTGAACGATTCAGGGTGATGAAGTGGATACCGGGGGCTCCTTCGGCCAGCAGCCGCTCCGACAGTTGGGTGGCCACCTCCACCCCAATAGCGCGGACCGCGTCTGGATCGTCGGCCACCGCCCACAGTCGCTCCGCCAATGGGCGGGGAAACTCCGCCCCCGACAGAAGCGCCATTCGCTCAATCTGCTTGACATTGGTTACCGGCATGACGCCGGGTACGATCGGCACATCACATCCCCGAGCGACTACAGCGTCCCGTAGTCTGGCCCAATCTTCCCAGTTAAAGAAAAACTGGGTGATGGCGAAATCCGCGCCGGCACGGCATTTCTCAACAAAGTACCGGACATCGGTCTCCAGGTCCGGTGAACGGGGATGTTTCTCGGGGAATGCAGCGACCCCGACGCAAAAGTCGCCGGATTCCTTGATCAATTCCACCAGTTGGTACGCGTACTCGAATCCCTCCGGGTGGGCGATCCACTCCCCTTGCGGATTGCCGGGAGGATCGCCCCGCAAAGCCAGAATGTTGCGCACCCCGACAGCGGCGTAGTTGCCGATAAGGTGACGCAGCTCGGCGACGGAGTGGTTGACGGCGGTCAGATGCGCCATCGGAAGCAGCGTGGTCTCGGTCGCGATGCGCTCGGTAACCTCGACGGTCTTGTCGCGTGTCGACCCACCCGCGCCGTACGTCACAGACACGAATGAGGGACGCAAGGGTTCCAGTTCGCGGATCGTTCTCCACAACTGTTGCTCCCCTTCGGGTGTCTTCGGAGGGAAGAACTCGAAGGAGAAAGTGGGTGTGTCTGCACGAATCAGATCTCCGATGGAGGGGTGTTGTCGAGGCATCACGGAGGGGGTTCCCAGAGCCACGACTTGACTTTAGCGCCCTGGGCGAACGGAGCGGAGAGGTCATCCTGAGCCTCCAGCGCGACTGGACGGTCATTCGACCGGTTGTCTAGACGATTCCGAGAGAGCCACGACCAGTCCTCGTTCGGCCAGGCGTCGCCCTTCGCACGGCCACTCCCGGCCACAGACGCGGCACTGAGGCGGGCGCAGGGTGGGGCACTGGATCTCCGCCCGATGCTCCCGATACAGCCGGACAGCCAAGCGCCACAGCAGTGACTGACGAACCCGCGGTGACGGCTCAATGGGTGGACAGTCGGAGTCGAAGGGTGAGTGCACGGCAGCTCCTTATCCAGAACGCCCAGTGACTGCACCCTCTACGAAACGTCATAGGCGCGGTTTATAAAGGGGCCAGAAGAGGGGGCCATTCGCCAAACACCGTGGGAGGCAAGGGAGGGAGCCGCCCTGGGCATCGGGAGGAGGGTGAGGAGTGCGTATCGCACCCGCCCGGAACACCGGGACCCAGGACGACCGGTCATACCCGGTCACCATCCTGCTGACAGCACTGGATACACCTGAAGACGCCAGGGACAGCCTGAACGTCGAGACTATCGGCAATCTGATTGTCCGTACTCGGCAGGCACGCGGCTGGTCGCAGCTTCGGCTGGCCGCCCTGCTGTGTGCCGCCTCTGGGAACCCGTCCGTGACCCGCCATGAGGTGTCGCGGTGGGAACGCGGGGAGCGGATACCGACACGGTATTGGCTGCGGTGGCTGGCTCACGTCCTCGACATACCGCTCGACGTCGCCATCCACGCCGCCGCCGTCACCCGAGCGCGTCGCCGTGCCAGCCGCGTTCGGGAAACCAGCCGCCTCGTTCGGAAAAGTGGATCCCACCAGATTCCGGGCCCGCGTCATCAGCCCACGTGCGAACGGCTAGCGTCAGGGTTGACCGATGGGAGGAAAATCGTGACGCCTTCGGTGAGCCCAGACACCCTGCGGGCCCGGGTGGACAAGGCACTGGCGGGATTTTTGGCTCGGCAGCGCTCCGACCTGACCGCCATCGATCCGGTGTTGTCCACGGTCGCGCAGGCTTTGGAGGATTTCGTCCTGCGAGGCGGCAAACGGCTCCGTCCTGCGTTCGCGTACTGGGGCTACCGGGGCGCCGGGGGGATCGACACCGACGAGGTGGTGACCTCGTTCGCCGCCTTGGAGCTGCTCCACGCCTGCGCCCTGATCCACGATGATGTGATGGACTCCTCCGACACCCGGCGAGGGGCGCCGGCGATCCACCGGGAGTTCGCCGACCACCACCGTCAGGCCGGGTGGGCCGGAGACCCAGAGGCGTTCGGACGCTCAGCCGCGATCCTGCTGGGGGACCTGTGCCTGGCCTGGTGCGATGAGATGTTCAGCTCAGCCGGCGTGGATCCCGCCGACCTGCTGCGCGCACGTCCGTTCTTCGACGCGATGCGGACCGAGGTGATGGCCGGCCAGTACCTGGACGTTCTGATCCAGAACTCCAGAGAGATGAGCATGGCCTGGGCCAGCAAGGTCGCCCGGTACAAAAGCGCGAAGTACACCATCGAACGGCCCCTGCTCATCGGGGGAGCCTTGGCCGGCGGCGGTCAGGGCCTGCTTGACGCGTACTCCTCCTATGGGATGAGCCTGGGTGAGGCGTTCCAGCTCCGCGATGACGTCCTAGGGGTGTTCGGGGACCCGGAGCAGACCGGCAAACCAGCCGGGGATGATCTGCGGGAAGGCAAACGCACCTACCTGGTGGCGGCGGCCCTGGAGCGCGCCGACGACAAGCAGCGGGAGATCCTGGACCGCGATCTAGGGAACGCGGACCTGGACGCAGAAGGTGTGGAACGCCTGCGTGAACTCATCATGTCCACGGGGGCGTTGGCCACGGTGGAGCGGCGGATCGAGGAGCTGTCCGAGGCCGCGTTGCGCGCCCTCGATGACGCGCCGGTGGACCCCGAAGCCGCAGTCGCTCTGCGGGCGCTTGCGACCGCGGCCACCCAACGCAGCCTGTAACCAACGGCCTGGAATCAGCGGGGCGCCCGGTCGCGGCGGCCCAGCCACACCCACACCGACAACGTGGTGAGCACCAACGCGAACCCGAACAGCAGATCCTCGACCGGCGCGTACGCCACTCTGATCCCGATGATCGCAGCGGGGTCGTAGCGCACCACGCCCCGGCCAGCCAGGATGCCGTTGGAGATCAACTGGAAGCACAGCACCAGCGCGTAGGTCACCCACCAGACCCCACGGAGGATCAGACGGGTACGCAGCAACACGACGTCCACCAGCACCGCGGCGGCCGCCCCCAGCACCGCCGCGGTGGTGTAACTCACCGTTCCTCCCCGTTGCCGCTTTCATCCCCGGCCGGCCAGCGCAGCACCCGCCGGACCGCTTCAAAGCCGAGGATGGTGCAGGTAGGGATCACCAGGAAAAAGAGCACCTCCTCCAAGGGCAGAGAGCCTGGCAGCCACACACCGATGATCTGCCGAGGGTCATAGGACCAGTGGCCGACGGCCACGGCGGCCACATCCCACACCAGAAAACCCGCGGCGACGACCCCCAGGGTGAACAGCAGTCGACGCCGGCGCCGCAGCACCCCCACCTTGAGCACCGGCTCCAACCACAACGCCGCCGCCAGGCAACCGAAAAGGACCGCCAAATAGGTGAACTGGATCATGACGGAAAGCCCTCATCCGAGCCAGGAGCGTGAAAGACGCGTGCGGTGAGCTAGAACCCCAACGCTTGGGCGCGTCGCTTCACCTCGGTGGCCCGGGAGTCTGACAAACCATCTACCGGTCTGCCCGGTAGGGAATCATCTGCGGTATATAGCCACCTTAGGGCCTCTTCGTCGTTGTACCCAGCGTCACGTAGCAAGGTCAGGACGCCAGGGAGGTGCTTGAGCACTGTGCGATTGGCGATCAGTTCCGCAGGGACCCGTGGTTCCCCGTCCTTGTGGACCACCAGCAGTGCTCCATCCCGCACCATCTGGCGGACCCGGTTCCCGGGTACCCCTAGACGCTGCGCGACTTCTTTGAGGGACAACCAGGTCTCCGGCTCACTCGCACGAGAGCCGGAAGCCTCCCCGGGATTGTGTGGTGTCTCAGTCACGTCATCACCCTGCCATGCGCTGAGAGTCAGGCACCGCCACGGGGTCCGAAGGCGTCTCGGTGACGCCATGGCTCATGCAGACTCATGCGGCGCCGGGGATACGCGTCGCCCCCAGGACACCGTAGACAGATGGCGTCCCCGGGGCACCGCAGATGGACCAGGAAGGTCTATGGTGCGGCCGATGAATACTGACGAGAAGCACCCACGGTCGCCGCAAGACCCTGCTGAGGCGGCCACGGAATCCGCTGACATCGCCGCAGGGGACCCCGAACCGTCCCAGGATTCGGGGGATGAACCAACACTCGCGCTCGCGTCGATCGCGTCGTCGACGGCCGCGGCATCTCCAGAACCGAAGAAATCTGAATCGTCGGCCCGTCCAGCCAGTCCGGAAGCCACGCCTCGGGCTCAAGAGCCGGAGGCCGCCTCCCGCGGTCGGGAATCCGACGCCACCTCCCGTGGTAAGGAGGCTGCTGCCCGGAGCAAGGAGAAGGAGTCGGAGCCCGCATCGCGCTCCCGGGCGGAGTCGAAGACTGAGCATGGATCGGAGCGGCACCCCCCGGCACAGCAGCGACGCGCTCCCACCTCGACGGCCACCGGGTCGACTGATCAGGAGCGTCGTGGTCCTGCGGCCGCGGCTGGCCTGACGTCGTCTCGAGGGCGGCCTGCGTCAACGGCCGGGTACTCCTCCCCCACGGGTTACCGCGACGACGCGTACCCCGCCGCCACTCGTGTCCAAACCGACGACGCAGCCAACGATGTCGACGACGAGTGGGGGACCGGGTACAGCGATCGCGCGCTGTTCGCCGCGGTCTTCTCGGCGCCGGCCCTGGCTTTGGCGGCGTTCGCGTTCGCGGTAGCTGGTCTGCTCGGTGGTCTGATCCCCGAGTCCTTGCCCTATCTCGTCCAGACCGATCCCGCCAGCGGTCCAGCGCAGCACGTGCGATTAGTCGGGATGATCTCCCTGGGGTTCGCCATCATCGCGGCATCGTTGGGGTTTGCCGCGTTGTTGCGCTCCATCGGCTCGCCGCTGCGGTGGCCCCGCTACCTGGGCGGTGCGGCCGTTCTGCTCGCACTCCTCATCGCTCTTCAGTCCGTTCTTCTCCTCGTCCTGGCGGCTATCGCGCCGCCCCAGGACATCTGAGCCGAGCGTCGACCCCCGCCACCCCTCGGTCGCCGCTGGAAGGGGTTCATCGTGAGTCTGTGGCAGACTCTGCGTCGTGAAGCCAGCGGAGTGATCCGATCGATCCGGTATGACCTTCTCTCCCGTCGCGCCCAGACCCACCGATCGAGGATCTGGTCCGGTCAGCGCATTCTCCTCACGGCTGGCGTCATCGCCGTGATGTGTATCGGTGGGAGTTTGGCGGTGGTGGGAGCCATGGTGTGGGAGCCGGTCGGCGCCCCTCCCCCGACGCCGATGTCGGAACCCGCCGCACGGCCGACCCCATCACCATCGCGGACACCGCCGGCGCCAGACCTGCCGCCGGGGGCGGCGGGTTCCCGGGCATCAGACCAGGTCACGCCGAGCCCGCACGCCAACGGCTCCAGACCGAGGGATCCCCTGACGCAACCACCCCCGGTTATGCCCCAGGTAGTACCTACTTGGGGCATAACCGACATATATCCCTCGTTCTCCATGCCTCCGATCCCGACACAGACCCCGTTCATGCCGGTTCCCCCCTTCCCCGGCGCGCCGCCCTACCCGACAGCGCTGCCGTTCGGGAGTGAGGTGGCCCCTCCGGCTCCCTCCCTGCCGCCGTTGCCGTCGGTGCCGGTTCCCCAGCCTCCATCGATCTCCGTCCCTGAATTCCCGGCCTGGGACGGGGTGGATCAACCGTTCCCCACCGACTGATCCGACCAGTGAGAACAGGGGGGAGGAAACGTCCCATTGTGCCGTTCCTCCCCCCGAGGGGGTGGCCGTACACTCGCTCTCAATGGATACGACAGTCACCGATCCCCTGATTGGGGCCCTGCTAGGTGGGCGATACCGCATCCGAAGGCGGATCGCCCATGGCGGCATGGCGGTCGTATACCAAGCCGTCGATGAGCGGCTCGAACGAGTCGTGGCGGTGAAGCTGATCCAGCCCAGCCACGCGAACAATCGCGCTTTCCTCGAGCGGTTCGAACGCGAGGCGCGTACCGTCGCCCGGCTCAATCACCCCAACATCGTGGCGGTATACGACAGCGGGGAACACGACGGACTGCCGTATCTGGTCATGGAGTACGTCGCCGGGCGCACGCTCCGGGATGTGCTCAGAAAGCGGCACCGACTGCCTCCCAAAGAGGCCTTGGACATCATCGAGCCGGTGCTGGCCGCGGTCGCCACGGCTCACCGCAACGGCCTGGTGCACCGCGACATCAAACCGGAGAACGTGCTGATCGGCGACGACGGCACGGTGAAGGTGACCGACTTCGGCCTGGCCCGGGCGGTGGAGGCCAGCGCCGATGACGCCACCGCGCGCGGGCAACTGATCGCCACGGTCGCCTACGTGGCACCGGAACTGGTGACCGACGGGCGTAGCGCCCCCCGCAGCGATGTCTACTCCGCCGGCATCATGCTGTTCGAAATGCTCACCGGGCAGGTGCCTTTCACCGGTGAGCGCGCTGTCGACGTCGCCCACCAGCACGTGGAATACGACGTACCACCGCCGTCACGACTGGTTGACGGCATTCCCGCGGTGGTGGACGAGGTAGTGCTGCGGGCAACCCGCCGCGATCCGGAGGCCCGGCTGGCCGACGCCAGCATGTTCCGTGCCGAGGTCCGCGCCGCGCGAGGCGGCCTCAACTCCGTAGCGCGGGCGTCTGCTCGGGTCCAACCCCATTCCACCGTGCACACCACCGTCGCGTTGCCGCGGGAGGAGCTGCCCCGGCACCGGATCACCCTGCCCAGGCGCCGCCGCTCCGGCCTGATCGTCGCGACCGTGTTGGTTGTGCTTGCTCTGATCGCTGCGGTGGGAGGCTGGTGGCTTGGTGCCGGCCGCTACACGCAGGCACCCGGTTTACTGGCCATGACCCGAGCCGAGGCCGTGGCCGAGGCGGAGCGGTTGGGTTTCTCGGTGGAGTTCGACGAGGGTCAGTTCAGCGAGACGGTCCCTGTCGACGTCGTCATAGACCAAGATCCCGAGCCGCAGGGACGCATCCTGCCGGGCGGCACCATCACGCTTACCTTGTCGTTGGGGCCTGAGCAGTACCCGATCCCGGAGCTGGTGGGCGCCCCGATTGCGGAGGCCACCGAGCAGCTGCGGGTGCTTGGGCTCAGGCCACAGATCACCGAGGAGTACAGCTCCTCGATCCCCGCCGGCCACGTCATCTCCGTGGACCCGGCACCGGGCACCGTGGTCCGACCCGGTACCGAGGTGACCCTGGTCATCAGCCGGGGAGAGCCGCCCATTGAGGTGCCCAACGTGGTGGGTGACCGGATCGAGGACGCCGAAGAGGAGCTACGCGAGCTCGGTCTTCGAATCGAGATCATCGAACAGGAAAGCGAAGAGGTCCGCGAAGGGCGGGTCATCAGCCAGTCACCAGAGCCGCACACCGGTGTCGGCCCAGGGACCGTGGTGACCCTCACGGTCAGCACCGGCCCACCACAGGTGGAGGTACCGGACGTGGAGGGGATGACCGTCGACGAGGCCCGTGCCCTCCTGGAGTCCCACGGCCTCCGGGTGGAGGTTTACGACATCCCGACCGGCGACGATCGGGTGTTCGACCAAAGCCCTGAAGGCGGGACAAGGGTCGATCGAGGCTCCGTCATCACGCTCTGGTCACACTGAGGCGAGCCTTGTTCAAAACCACCCCATCGCGCCCTCTCAGTCCTCAAGTTCAAGGTTTTGAATGATGCTCGCCGAATCCCAGGACACCCCCGTGAAGCTGAGCCCGATCGGCGCACACGCCCCCACCGCCGGCGGTCTGCTGAAGGTCACGCTGCCTTACGTTGAGACAGTCGGCGCCGAGACCCTGCAGATCTTCGTCTCCAACCCACGAGGGTGGGCGCTGCCGAAGGACTCGGCCGCCCTGCAACGGGACCGGGAGGCGTTCCGGGAGGCCTGTACGCAGCGGCGGCTGCCGCTTTACATTCACGCGCCCCTGCTGGTCAACCTCGGCTCCCCCGCTCCCGCCACCGTGGAGCGCTCCATCACGGTGCTGTCTTTCGCGCTGCGTCGAGGCGCCGACCTAGGCGCTGAAGGGGTGGTGTTCCACGCCGGCAGCGCGGTCGACCCTGCCTTCTACCCGAAGGCCATGACCCAGGTACGCCAGGCGCTGCTTCCCCTACTGGACTCCGCCGCGGCCTCCGCCGGCCCTCGCCTGTTAGTGGAACCCAGCGCCGGTGGTGGCCGCTCCCTGGCGGCCACCGTGCAGGACCTCGGCCCGTACCTGGAGGCGGTGGACGGTCACCCGTGGCTGGGGGTGTGCCTGGACACCTGCCACGCGTTCGCGGCGGGGCATGATCTGGCAGCCCCAGGAGGCGTCACCGCGATGCTTGACACCCTGGTCGCGACGGTGGGGAAGGACCGGCTGCGGCTGATCCACGCCAACGACTCCAAGGACGGCGTGGGGTCCACCCGGGACCGGCACGAGACTATCGGGGCGGGGCAGATCGGCGCGGACGCGTTCAGGGAGCTGCTGGCTCACCCCGCCACGGCGGGCGTACCCCTCATCGTGGAGACCCCGTCAGAGTCCAACGGTCATGCCCGGGATATCGCGCTGTTGAAGTCGCTGCGCGACACAGACACCGCAACCGTCTAAGAAACCGTCCAAGACCATTCAACACCGCTTCTGCGTCACCGCGGGGAGGCGAAGCGCGTACCGGCTCTGTAAAGCGACGATTACTGCGAAGAAGGCAATCCTTACGTTTCCTCCCTGATAGTGGGACGATCTGTACGCCCGGTCGGATCACGTCAGGGAGGCACAATGTCGGATCCCCAACCCCAATCCCACCCCCGTCCCGCTGCCCGGCCCCGCCCGCTACGTCACCGTGTCGCCTTCGCCGGGTTCGCTGTCCTGCTCACCGTCCCTCTCGTGGGCGCCGCCCAGCCCGCCGCCTCCGCGGTGAAACCCACCGCCATCGTGTCGATGGGCGACAGCTTCATCTCCGGTGAGGCCGCCGGCTCCTATGAACCCGGCACCGACCAGCCTGGGAACTTCTGTCACCGCTCCCAGGTCGCCGAGATCCACGTAGCCCCCATCCCCGCCGACGCGTCGATCAACCTCGCCTGCTCGGGCGCCACCACCGACAACGTCGCGTTGGGCGGCTCGCCCCGCAACGGTGAGGCGCCACAAGCCGAGCGGCTCCGCGCGGTCGCCGCCGAGTACGACGTGACCCTCATCGTGCTCAGCATCGGCGGCAACGACGTCGGCTTCTCTGACCTGGTGCTTGACTGCATCGCCGCGTACTTCCTGATCGCGCCCCGCTGCCAGGACGTCTGGGCCGACCGGCTGCCGGCCGCGCTGGAGGCCGCCGCTCCCCGAATCGCCCAGAACATCGCCGACATCCACACCGTCATGGCCGAGGCCGGCGACACCGACTACCAGCTGGTGCTTCAGTCCTACTCATCCCCCGTCACCGAGGACAACCGCTACTCACTGACCAAACTCCTGCACGGCTGCCCGATCCGTGACGATGACGCCCAGTGGGCCCGTGAGGTCGCCATCCCCCTGTTCACCGCGACCTTGGGTGAGGTAGCCGCCCGCAGCGGGGTCCGCTTCCTGGACATGGGACCCGCGCTGCGGGGACGTGAGGTGTGCGCGCGAGGCATCACCCACGACCAGGAATGGGTGACCGGTATCAACATCGACCTCGCCCAGCTGCGCAACGGTCTGGGCTCCCACCTGGTACGTCACTCCATGCACCCCAACGCCCGCGGCCACGCCCAGTTCGGCCTGTGCCTAGGCGAGTTTTACGCCAGCTCCGACAACGCCGCTTCCTGCGTCCGCGGCGCGGACGGCAACCTGCATGCCACCCCGCTGACCGCGCTGCCGACCCCGTCCACCGAGGTGCTGCCTTACATCCCTGAACCTGTCCCCACCGCGGCCTGACTTCGCCGCTTGGGGCGACACCTCTACCCGGTCTAGAGGGGCGCAACACCCGCTAGCTGCCCAGCGCATCCAAGCGCCACGGCGCCCTTGTTGTCCTCCCGTGCGCCCCTCTGGGCCACACCTTTAATAGACCGCTGCCCTGTCTACATCTCCTCAGTCTGCCTGGCGCGTTTCAGCCTACTGTCGCATGGTTGAGGTTTTGGAACTAAATAGCCGTTGTTGTCGCCATCAGCGATGATGACGCCATGCCGCAGCTACGCAGGGTGATCTTGATCATGTCGCTAGCAGTAGCGGTTGGTGGGGCGGCGTGGTTCGTGATATGGGCGTGGTGCTTAAATCACTCTGATGAGATCGCGGCGGCAAGCCTGGTGATAAGTGCAGGATCGCTGCTGGTAGGGCTCGGGGCACGGCTCTTCCCCATCAGTGACGGCAACCAACCGCCTAAACAAGTGATCTCTGGGAAGCAGTCGATCGGTATCGCAATCGGCAACGACGTGGTGATCACCGGGGATGGCAACGTTGTCGAGCCCGGTAGTGATAGGCCAAAGGATCCAGGTATTACAGTTCCGCCACCTGGCGGTGTGCGGGTAGAAGGTGACGGGTCGATAGGATACGCCGCCGACAACGATGTGGTGATCATCGGGGACCACAACGTAGTCCTGTGGATCGATGAGCAGGACTTCTCCACTGTGCCGATTCCCGCCAGTCGGCAGGAGGCTGAGCGGTTGCTATTCGGCTCCACCCCGAGTGCAGGATCGGCGTTGGTGGGGTCGTGGTTACGCCCCAACGCTGGTGTGATCACCCCGCAGCCGCGGCCGGAACAGGACGCGATCGTGGCCTGGCTGCGCTCAGAGGCCGGACCAGTGGTGCGGCTGGTATGCGGAGCCGGCGGACAAGGCAAAACCTTTCTGGCCCACCAAGTCTGCCGCACCATGCAGGCTGAAGGGTGGTCAGCCGGATTTGTGGGCATGCCGCCGCTGACATGGCGGTCGCTGCGCTTGACGGATCTGCCAACCGGGCCGGGCGTGGCCGGGCTGCGCCGTGCTCTTAAGCGGGTGCCACAAATCAACGCCGCAATCCATGCCATCCCGACGGTGGGTGGCCTATGGCTGCTAGTGATCGATTACGCCGAAAACACCGGCCCGCTCGTCGGGGAGCTGCTAGAGACGATCGTTGATGCTGGCGTCTCAGACAGAGTACGGGTGTTACTACTGGCTCGAACAGCAGAAGACTGGTGGCGGGAGTTATCCGAAGAGCACCGTTTGCATGACCTAATCGACCCAATCCCGATCCAGTTATCATCCCTAACCGAAAAGCTGTCCCCGCAGCAGGTAGAGCAGGTGTGGCGTGAGGCGGTAAGGGCGTTTGCCTTCCGAGCCCGCCAGCACCATTACCCGGTTGGGGACGTGAACACGGACACCCCACCTAAGTCAGCTGAGACCACGTTGGATCTTTACGCAGATGCTTTACTGCGGGTTCTCGACAGTACTGGCAATTCGACAGTGGGAGTCGCGGATGGGGACCCGATCGCTCGAGTGCGGGTTCATGAAATGCGGCAGGTTTCCTCTCGGCTACACGCCGACGGCTTAAGGCTATCGCCCAATCAGCGGGATTGGGCGATAGCGGCCGTGGCGCTTCGCCCTGCTTTCTCTCTGGAGGATGCCGCCGCTGTCTTAGAAAACGTCCGCACGTTGCAGACCCTGGCACCCGCAGAGCGAGGGAAGCTTGCTCAAGCGCTGGTGGAGTTGTACCCGGATGACTCCGGTGAGCAGGTGTGGGCTGCTCCTCGCCCAGACCGCCTGATCGACACCCACCTGATTACCCTGGCCGACCAGGCAGTCAGCCTGCATGAATGGCTCACCAATATCACCACCCTGGCCGGCACCCATACCCGCGACATCGCCATACAAGCCGCGATTGTATTGTATCGGTGTTTGTCGACCCCAGGGCCTCAGCGCGGCAAAGACAGAATCCGAACCGCTTTAGAACAACTCATTATTAGCTACCCTGCTGGATATGTTCCAGCTTTAACCCTAGTCGCACCAGAAGAATTCACCGAAATCATTGTCACCGCAATCAATGATGATCGATACGATATTAACGACCTTATCCAGTTCAACAAGCTGCTTCTAAGGTTGGGGTTCGCCACCACTCGCGCCCATATTGCGGCGGCGATATCTCAACGGCTGGAAGCAGCCACCCGTCCTGGGCCGGACGCAACCGAAGAGCAACGAGCTCGACACGCTTTAGAGCTGAACAATCTTTCTGTCCGTCTGGCTGAGGTAGGACGCCCACACGAGGCCCTAGCCGCCATCGAAGAAGCCGTCACCATCCGACGAAACCTCACCCAAACCAACCCTGATACTCACCTACCCGACCTCGCACTGTCGCTGAATAACCTCTCATCCCGCCTAAGTGCAGTAGGACGCCGGCAGGAGGCCCTAGCCGCCATCGAAGAAGCCGTCACCATCTACCGAGACCTGGCACGGGTTAACCCCGCTATCTATCTCCCTCACTTACTTCGGTCACTTGTCATATTCGCTAATCTGCTCGATCGCATCGGAGACACTTCACGGGCTCAGACGATTCGCGAGGAAGCCACCGCTCTCCAGAGAGAGCTCAACATGTAGTAGGCAATCGCCCAAACGACCGGTGACAGCGATCATTCCATAGTCAACTACTTTGGGCAGCCAACTTTCCTGTTGCCATACCTACTCTTTCCCAGAGGTATCTACACTGCCTAACTGAACCGAGCGCTGTACCACGTACAGTTAAACAATCTACCGCTATGGCTATAAATTTAGAGGCAGGGCAGTTTTCTATAGCACTCGACTACCCAAATAAATAGGAATTTTAGAAACACCCATACCGGCAAGAGGCAACAAAAGCATCAGCGATCACCGAGGTGATTGATCGACGAACGGGCGTCAGCACCGCTTGCTTGGATCAGAGCCAACCTTCCTCCGTACCCCTACCTCATGGTCGATCTTGGCCCCCAGCAACGACAGTAGGTAAGTCAGCGAACGCGCTGTTGAGGGATGAGAGTCGCCGTCGCCGCATCGTGGTCAGCGGAGCTGCACCTGCAGGCCACTGCTGAAAACACCCAACGAGGATGACCCGCTGCCCCATGTTGGCACGAGTCTTCGCCTAGGGTTCTCCTTGGCCGTCTTCACCCTATCTACGAGGCGTACCACACGCTTCAAGACCATCGCATCATGAAAATCGTTACCACATGATGCGATACACGACCACTGCGCACTATGCGATTTATCAATCTATTAAAGCAACTTTCGATCACTATCAGCGTTTACAAGATATTAGGTCGATAATAGACGCTCTTGTCACTATAGGTGATGATAGTGTCATGTCGCGACTACGCACGGTGATCTTGACAATATCGCTGATCGTAACGATTGGCGGGCTGACATGGTTCGTAGTGTGGACGTGGGGGTTGAGCCGCTCTGACGGGATTGCGGCGGCGAGTCTGGCGGTGAGTGTGGGGTCGCTGCTGGTAGGAGTCGGGGCGTGGCGCTTTCCTGTCGCTGGTGGTAGCCGACCGCCTCAGCAGGAGTTGTCTGGGGATCGGTCGATTGGTGTTGCGGCTAGTACCAACGTAGTGGTCACCGGCGATGGCAACGTCGTTGAGCTCAACAGCAACGAATTGGAGACCAAGCATTGTCTCTCCGGCATCTGGTGATGTGCGGGTGGACGGTGACCGGTCGGTGGGGTTCGCCATCGGCAACGGTGTGGTGGTGACCGGAGATCACAACCAGGTGCGTTCGTCACGACGTCGTCGTGGGTCTAGCAAGTGATGAGCACAGGCGGGACGGCTCTGTTTGGGGCGGTGTACGTCCCTGGAGATCGGTCGATCGGTGTCGCGATCGGCAACGACGTGGTGATCCCCGGGAACAACAACGTGGTTCTGCGCCTCGACGGGCAGGACTTCTTCACCGTATCGATCCCTGACAGTCGGCAGCGGGCTGAGCGGCTGTTGTTCAGATCAGCCCAGGGCGCAGGGTCGGCATTGGTGGGGTCGTGGCTGCGCCCCGATGCTGCTGTCGTCACCCCGCAACCGCGACCGGAACAGGACGCGATCATGGCATGGCTGCACACGACATCCGGGCCAGTGGTGCGGCTGGTGTGTGGAGCCGGCGGGCAAGGTAAAACCTTCCTGGCCCATCAGGTCTGCCGCATCGTGCAGGCTGAGGGATGGTCAGCCGGGTTTGTGGGGATGCCACCGTCGATGTGGCGCTCCCTGACCCCAGCGGACCTGACGGCTCGGCTACAACGGACCTTGCAGCGAATGCCGCAAATCACCGCCGCCATACGCGCGATCCCTGCGGTGGGTGGCCGATGGTTACTGGTGATCGATTACGCAGAGAACACCGCCCCAATCGTCGGAGAACTCCTGGAGACGATCGCTGACACCGACGTGGTGGATGTGGTGCGAGTGCTCCTTCTGGCCCGCTCAACAGGAGAGTGGTGGCGGGAGTTGTCCGAAGAGCACTATCTCCATGATCTGGTCGACCCGATCCCGCTGCGGTTGTCCTCCCTGACTGAGGAACGATCCCCACAACAGGTGAGGCAGATCTGGCATGAGGCGGTTGAGGCGTTTGCCGCCCGGGCCCGCCAGCACCATTACCCGATTGGGAAGGTGGACACTACCACCCCACCCACATCAGCGAAGACCACATTGGACCTTTACGCAGACGCTCTCCTGCGGGTCCTTGACAGCACCAGCCGGTCAATGCTCGGGATCCCGGATAGAGATCCGATCGCCCGCGTACGAGCCCATGAGATGCGCCAAGTCGCCTCCCGACTGGCCGCTGCCGGCCTGAAACTGACCTCCAATCAGCGAGAATGGGCGGTAGCAGCCGTGGCGCTCCGCCCAGCTACCACCCTGCACGAAGCCACCACCGCTTTAGAAGACGTCCGCGCCCTGCAGACTTCGACACCCGCGGATCTGGAAAGGCTCGCCCAAGCGCTGGTGGAGTTGTACCCGGATGACTCCGGTGAGCAGGTGTGGGCTGCTCCCCGTCCAGAACGCCTAATCGACACTCACCTAATCGCCCTGGCCGACCAAGCAGCTAGCCAGCAGGAGTGGCTGACCGATATCACCGCCCTAACCGGCACCAACACCCGTGATATCGCCATGCAAGCCGCGGTCGTGCTCCACCGCTGCCTGTCCACCCCAGGGACTCAGCGCGGCAAATACCGAATCCGCTCCGCCTTGGAGCAGCTCACCATCGGCTATCCGGCCGGGTATGTGCCGGCTTTGACCCTGATCGATCCGAAGAGATTCACCGAGGTCATCGTCTCTGTCATCGGTGATGACCGGTATGACCTCAACGCTCTTACCCAGTTCAGCAAACAGCTTTGGGAGTTGGGATTCGCCACTACTCGTACCCGCATCGCGGTGGCAGTGTCTCAGCGTCTAGAGGCAGCCACCCGTCCCGGTCCTGACGCGACCGAAGAACAACGCGCCCGACACGCCATCGAACTGCATCACCTTTCCATCCGCCTGGGCCAGGACGGCCAGAGGGAGCGGGCTCTAGCTACCTGCCAGAAGGTCGTTGCCGCCTATCGAGCCCTTACCGCCGGCAACTCCACTACCTATCTCCCTAACCTCGCGATGGCGCTCAACAACCTCTCCAACTGCCTAGGCGAGGTCGGGAAACGGGAGGAAGCCCTCGCCGCGATCCAAGAAGCCGTCACCACCTACCGAAACCTCACCACCGCTAACCCCACCGCCTACCTCCCCAGCCTCGCGGCAGCGCTACACACCCTCTCCACACACCTCGGTGAGATAGGACGACGACACGAGGCTCTGGCTGCGATCCAAGAAGCCGTCAGCATCCTCCGGGACCTGACACAAGCCAACCCCGCCGCCTACCTTCCCGCCCTTGCCCTGTCGCTGAACAACCTCTCCGCCTACTTGGCTGAAGGAGGTCGACGGCACGAGGCCCTCGATGCGGTCAAAGAGGCCGTCACCGCCTACCGGAACCTCGCCGCCGATAACCCCGCTGCCTACCTCCCCGACCTCGCCATGACGCTGAACAACCTCTCCAACCGCCTCGCTGACGCTGGCCACCAGCAGGCGGCACTCACCACCATCGAAGAAGCCGTCACCATCTACCGCAGGCTCGTCGCTGACAACCCCGCTGCGTACCTTCCTGACCTTGCGACAGCACTGAACAACCTCTCCGCGCATCTAGCTAAGGTGGGACGGCGGCACGAGGCCCTCGAGGCCATCGAAGAAACCGTCGCCATCCGCCGTGACTTGGCACGGGCTAATCCCGCTGCCTATCTCCCTCACTTGTTTCGGTCACTCGTTACCTTCGCTGCCCTGCTCAACACGGCTGGAGACGCCACACGCGCCCAGGCGATCCACGAGGAAGTCAACGCCATCCGGGAACAACTCGGCGAGCAGTAGATAACCACAAACACCAGCGGCGCCACCCGAACGGTGATCCTCCCCTAGGGCTTAAGACTCGGAGACATCACAACATCGCTCCATAGCCGATCCCACCTTGGAGTCATCCCCTTCCTTCGCGGTTCTCTCGAACGCAGCCAACCGCCCTGTGGGTTCCCTCGCTCCAGACACCGCATACCGTGAAGGCCGTTACTAACGATGGCGGTACGCACGCTTCATAATCTATGTCCCGCAAATTCTCTTACCGACATTTATGTCGATCATCAGCATATACAAGACGTTAGATATGAATAGGTGTTGTTGCCATCGACGATGATGGCCTTATGTCACAGCTACGCAGGGTGATCTTGGGTGTGTCGTTAGTAGTAGCGATTAGCGGATTGGCGTGGTTCGTGATATGGGTCTGGGGCTTGAACCGCTCCGACGGGATCGCGGTGGCGAGTCTGGCTGTGGGCGCGGGGTCGCTGCTGGTAGGGATCGGAACATGGCTTTTCCCCGTTAGCGGCAGCGGCCAGTCGCCTAAGCATGAGGTGTCCGGGGATCGATCGATTGGTATCGCAACCGATAACGATGCGGTAGCCACCGGAGACGATAACGTGATTAAGTCCAGTGTGGACGGATCAAAAAAGCCCGGCGCTGCCCCACCTTCTCGTGATATGCGTGTGACCGGGAGCCGATCGGTGGGATTTGCCACCGGCAATGGTGTAGTGATTACCGGGGACCGTAATCAGGTGCGCCTGTCACGATCTCGTCGTGGAACCGGTAAGCAATGAGCACGAATGGATCGTCTGAGGAAATGCACGCCCCCCAGAGATCAACCGATCGGGACTGTGCTCACCAACAGGATAGCGGTCACCAAGGATCGCAATGTTGTCCTGTGGGTCGACGAGCAGAAGTTTCTCACCGTGCCGTTCCCTACCAGCTGGCAGGAGGCTGAACGATTCTTGTTCGGCTCCACCCCGGGTGCAGAGTCGGCGTTGGTAGGGTCATGGTTGAGCCCTGACGCGGGAGTAGTCATCCCACAGCCGTGGCCGGAACAGGACGCGGTCGTGGCCTGGCTGCGATCAGGAGAATGGCCTGTGGTGCGGTTGGTGTGCGGAACAAGCGGGCAAGGTAAAACCTTCCTGGCTCACCAAGTCTGCCGCATCATGCAGGCTGAGGGGTGGTCAACCGGGTTTATGAAGAAGCCACCGCTGTCCTGGCAATTACTCAGCTTGGCGGATCTGACAACCGGAAAGAACGCGGCTAGGCTGAACCGCGCCTTGATACGGGTACCGGAAATCATCGCCGCAATACACGCCATCCCCGCGGTGGGTGGCCAATGGCTGCTGGTGGTTGACCATGCAGAAAACACCGACCTAATCGTCAGAGAACTACTGGAAACAATCAACGACGCTGACGTCACAGACAGAGTGTGGGTGTTGCTGCTAGCCCGAACAACAGGAGATTGGTGGCGAGAACTATCCGAGGAACACTACCTGTGCAATCTGATTGACCCCACTCCACTCCAGTTGTCGTCCCTCACCGAACACATGCCCCCGCAGCAGGTGGAGTGGGTGTGGCGTGAAGCGGTGGCGGCATTCGTCGCCCGAGCCCGCCAGGTCCACTACCAGTCGGGGCTGTGAACACGGATAACCCACCCCGGTCAGCTGAAACCACATTGGACCTTTATGCAGATGCCCTGCTGCGCGTCCTTGACAGCACCGAAGGAACAACAGTAGGAGCCGCGGACAGGGACCCGATCGCTCGAGTGCGGACCCATGAGGCACCAAGTCGCTTCCCGCCTAGCCGCTGTCGACCTGACGTTGAGCCCTAGGCCACAGGACTGGGCGGTAGCGGCCGTGGCACTTCACCCTGCCTCCACGCTGAAGGAGGCCACCACCGCGCTAGGGGATGTCCAAGTACTGCAGGCCTTGACAGCGCAGGAGCGGGAGAAGCTTGCTCAGGCACTGGTGGGATTGTATCCAGATGACTCTGGCGAACAGGTGTGGACTGCCCCTCGCCCAGACCGTCTGACCGCCACTCACCTGATCACCCTGGCCGACCAGGCAGCCAGCCAGCAAGAATGGCTCATTAACCTCACCGCGGTAGCCGGTACTGATCGTTTTGAGAACGCCATGCAGGCTGCTACGGTGCTGTACCGGTGTTTGTCAGCCTCAGGCTCCCAGCGGGGTAAGGCTCGAATCCAGGCCGCTTTGGAGCAGCTCATCGTCGACTATCCGGCCGGGTATGTACCAGCTTTAACTCTGATTGCCCCGAAAGAATTCACTAATGTCATTATCACCGCTATCGGCGATGAGCGGTATGACATTAATGCTCTCAACCAGTTTGACGTGCTGCTTGTAGATATGAGACCCGATTTCACCAGCACGCCTATTGCGGTGGCGGTGGCTCGACGTCTAGAGGCAGCCACCCGACCTGGTCCAGACGCAACCGAAGAGCAACGCGCCGAACACGCCGCTGAGCTACGCATCCTCTTCGATCGCCTACACGTAAACGGTGAAATTGAGAAGGCTCTAGCCACCTGCCAGAAAGCCGTTGCAGCCTATCGGGAATTAGTGCAGGCTAACTCTAGCGCCTACCTATCCGACCTTGCAAATACACTCTGCTCCCTCTCTGTCTACCTGAGCGAAGGCGGACGCCACTGAGAAGCCCTCACCGCTATCGAAGAAGCCGTTTCCATCTACCGAAACCTCGCCCAAACTAACCCCGATGCCTACCTTTCTAACCTGACCCAGGCACTCAACAACTTTGCCGACCTGCTTGACAGCTTCGGAAATACTTCACACGCCAGAAAAATCCGCAAAGAGATCCGGAGTGTCGAAACGGCGTTCTGGATGTAGATCATTCTGGGTACTCAGAGATCGAGTACCCGCCGGACAACGACTGCCTTGGAATAGTGATTGTCTTGGAATTCCTCTACTCTCGCGATCCCGTCGGCGGTTCTGGTACGTCGCTTACTGGACCGGGGAACCGGAGTATGGTCCGCCCGTGACGAACCCGCCACGGGAGACGTCATCCCCTGCAGGGGCAGGCGACGATGCGCCCTCCAAGGCGACAGCGCCCATGTGTGACCCGCGGGCGGGCGTTCCCTGCCCGACCTACACCCTCACAAGAGACACACAAGGGCAACAGCGAGTCTTCAGCGGGCGAGAATGCGGGTGAAAACCTCGATGGCGCGATCAATGTCCGCGTCGTTCACATCAAGGTGGGTGACCAGGCGCCCGATCCGCGGCCCGAGCACAGAGACGCGTACCCCTTGCTCCGCCGCTGCCCGAGCGAAGCTGAGGGCGTCCAGGCTGGCCTTGGTGAAGTCCAACGGGACGATGTTGGTCCGCACCCGAGCCGGGTCCACCAGGCCGTACGGGGCCAATGCGTCAGCCAATCGTCGGGCCCGCGTATGGTCGTCGGCAAGGCGCTCAAGGTGATGCGTCAGCGCGTACCGTCCCGCCGCCGCGAGGACACCGACCTGCCGCATGCCGCCGCCGAGTCGTTTGCGGATCACCCGGGCCTGCGCGATGCGTTCGGCAGAGGAGACCACCAGAGAGCCGACGGGGGCACCCAGTCCTTTGGACAGGCACACGGCCAGGGTGTCGAACAGCTCCCCGTAGGCGCGCAAGGGGACACCGTCGGCGATGTGGGCGTGCCAGATCCGGGCACCGTCACAGTGCAGGGCGACCCCGGCCTCCAAGGTCACCCGCCGCAGTTCCCGCAGCGCCTCCAAGGGCAGGACGGTACCTCCACCGCGGTTGTGGGTGTTCTCCACCGCGACGGCGTTGGTGGCGACGGCGTGGAATCCGTCCGGGCGCAGGTAGGAGGCCACCAAGTCGACGTCCAGTTCCCCGCCGGAGCTGGGCCAGGTGCGGGTGGAGATGCCGCCGAGCGCGGCCGCCGCACCGACCTCGTAGGTCACGACGTGGGCGTCGGCGTCGGCGAGGAGTTCCCCGCCGCGGGGCACCAACAGCTGCAGGGCGATCTGGTTGGCCATCGTGCCGGTGGGGGTGAACAACGCGGCCTCATGGCCGAACAGAGCGGCGACCTCGGCTTCCAAGGCGTTGACGGTGGGATCTTCGCCGTAGACGTCGTCTCCGACCTCGGCCTGCACCATGGCCTCGTACATGCCGGGGGTCGGTTTGGTCACCGTGTCGCTTCTGAGATCAACCATGCGTGGTTTCCCCTTTCACTCCCCGCGATGGCCCGGCCCCCTGGGATACTGGGTGGTCGTCGCCGCTGACGGGCTGGCCGCTGGCTAAGTGGCTGGTACGCCGGTTCGCCCAGCGCGGTGACGCGGGTGGCGTTCCGGCGTGGCCGATGCCGCGCGGGTTCAGCCGCGGAGCATCTCAGCGACCAGGTAGGCCAGCTCCAGCGACTGCTGGGTGTTCAGCCGGGGGTCGCAGGCGGTTTCGTACCGGTCCGGCAGATGGTGGGCCTCGATCTCCTGGGAGCCTCCGAGGCACTCGGTGACGTCCTCGCCGGTCAGTTCGACGTGGATGCCGCCCGGGTGGGTCCCCAGTGCGCGGTGCACCTCGAAGTAGCCCAGCACCTCATCCACGATCCGGTCGAAGTGCCGGGTCTTGTAGCCGTTGGGGGACTCTTCGGTGTTGCCGTGCATGGGGTCGCACTGCCAGACCACCTTGTATCCGGCGGCGGTGACCTTTTCCACGATCGGGGGCAGCACCTCTCGGACCCGCTGGTTCCCCATCCGGCTGATCAGGGTCAGTCGGCCGGGGATGTTGGCGGGGTTGAGGCGTTCACACAGCTCAACCGCGGTGTCGGGGGTGGTGGTGGGGCCGAGCTTGACCCCGATGGGGTTGGCGATCCGGGTCACGTAATCGATGTGGGCGCCGTCCAGGCGGCGGGTCCGCTCCCCGACCCACACGAAGTGTCCGGACAGGTCGTACGCGGTGCCGCCGACCACCCGGGTCAGGGCCCGCTCGTACTCCAGGACCAGGGCTTCGTGGCTGGAGAAGAGGGTCACGGTGTGCAGGGCTTCATCGTCCACGCCGCAGGCGGCCATGAACGCCAACGCCCGGTCGATCTCACGGCCGATCGCCTCGTACCGCTCACCGGCCGGGGAGTTCATCACGAAGTCCCGGTTCCAATCGTGGACGGCGCGCAAGTCGGCCATGCCTCCGGACAGGTACGCGCGGAGCATGTTCATGGCGCTGGAGGCGTTCGCGTATGCCCGGATCATTCGCTGCGGGTCCGGGACCCGGGCCTCCGGGGTCGGCTCCAGCGAGTTGATCATGTCGCCTCGGTAACTGGGCAGCCCCAGGGCGTCGATCTCCGCGGACCGTGGCTTGGCGTACTGGCCGGCGACCCGGCCCACCTTGATCACCGGCATGCTGGCGCCGTAGGTGAGCACCACGGCCATCTGCAGCAGGGTGCGGGCGTTGGCCAGCAGGTGCGCCTCGGTGTTGTCGGCGAAGGTTTCGGCGCAGTCCCCTCCTTGCAGCACGAAGGCCTTGCCTTCGGCGACCTCGGCGAGTTTGCTCCGCAGCAGGTCGACCTCGTAGGGGGCCACCAGGGGAGGGACCTCGGCGAGGACGGCGCATACCTCGTCGACGGCCTTCGGGTCCGGCCAGGGAGGCGCCTGGTCACGTGGCAGCTCACGCCACCGATCCAGGCCTAGGGCCTCGATCTCGGCGGGGTCGGTCACGGAACGGCTGTGCAACAGCCCTGGATTCCGGAATTGATGCCACTCGCGACGCACCGCTCCAGCGTACGGTCCCGTCAGTTTTTTAGGGTGACGGACCATCCGCGTCCCGCGCACTGGGAGAGATCCACGGATGCTGAAAACTGACAGGCCGGCTCTGTCGTTCTGGTCACAGTCCTCGCCGCGGCTGGACGGCACGATGGGGGCATGAGCGTCAGACCGCTGAGCCACCAGGAACGCTGTGACGCGGTAGCCGAGCAGATCGTCGAGTTTGTCGCGATGACCCGGGGGGTGGATCCGCAACGGGCTGTTCCGACCTGCCCTGGCTGGACCCTCGCCGGTCTGATCAAACACATGGGACATGTGCACCGGTGGGTCACGCAGATCGTGGAGAAGCTGCCCACGGAACGGCTGCCGTTCCCTGAGGATCAGCTGGGGTTGCCTGATGATCCGTACGCCTATCCCGATTGGCTGGCCGACGGTGCTGAAGCCTTGCTGATGACGCTGCGTGCCGCTGACCCGGATACCCCGGTGTGGGCCTGGGGTCCTGACCATTATGTGCGGTTCTGGTCTCGTCGGACCCTGCACGAGACCACGGTGCACCATTTCGACGCGGCCGTCACGGTGGGGGTCGAGCCCGAGATAGATCCGGCGGTGGCGGCGGACGGGATCAGCGAGTTCCTAGTCAATCTGCCGTACGCGGCTCTGTGGGCACCCAGCGTCGCCGAACTGCGCGGGGATGGTGAAGGGCTGCGTTTGACCGCGGAGGACGTCGGGCTCAGCTGGCATGTGACGTTACGCCCGGAGGGGTACGAGTGGCGGCAGGAGACCCATGAGCAGCCAAGTGGGCTGGTCTCGGTCTCGGTGCGGGGAGCCGTGGCGGATCTGTATCTGTTGCTGTGGGGGCGCAGGGACACCAACGACCCCCGCTTCCGCGTTGAGGGGGACACCGCTCTACTCGAGCACTGGGTGGCCTCCTCGGCGATCTGAGGCCCTCCAGCGTCGCTTCTGGGCCCCGCGGTAGCGCTCTTGGGGCGCTTTCGCGGCGTCCTTCGTTGGTCCTCCGTTGCTTTCGCGGCGTACCTCACCGGCTGTCTGACCTCACCCAGGCGTACCGCCAGATTCGTCACAGGTACGCGTCGTCACCGACGGGTATGGCCGGCGCGTGGGCTCCGACAGGCGGGATACCGGAACAGACCGTCGCTCGTTAGCGTGTCGTGACTGTTGAAATACCCGACCTGTCGGAGTTCGTCCTGCATAAAGTCGTCGAGAACGTCGACTGGGACGGTGTGCCTGTGCCCCAGCTGCGGGCCACGTTTCATCGCCGTCGGGAGGGTGACCGGATCGTCTCCGTAGGGGTTTATGAGCTAGCCGGCCACCCGATCTTCATAGCCTGGGGATACGTCGGCGAGGAGCACTGTCGCTACACGGTGGTACGCCGACCCGACGGGGGTTGGGATCGCCCGCGGCCCGGCTGCCCACCGGTTCGGGTGCTGTGCGGGCCCGACGATGACACGGTCACGCTTGTGGTGCAGACGACCGTCGGGGAGATTCATCACGACGGTACGCGGGTCACGCCGCTGGCCGACACGGTCGGCTCCTCATAGCCCGTGAGGCGTGCTGCGCGGTGGGTGTGGTGAGGTCCCCCCTGACCCCGCCGATCGCGTTCCTCCGGCGGGGTGAAGGAACGGATCGGCGGGGCGTTCCCGGCGGCATTGGGGGGTGCGTGGCGCCGGGACGAGTCGTTAGTGACGTGAAACGGCCACGGTCCGCGCCGACGCGCCTCTGGTGGCCCGCCTGACGTACCAGATCGCGGCCGCGGTCACCGCCAAGGCGAGCACGAGGGCGGTGGCGTGCAGGGTCGGGTTGAGGATGGGCGTGAAGCCGATCACCGCCACGGGCAGCTGTATCAGAGCCACCAGCCCGATCAGGTACGCGCGCCGCTGCCCACCCCACAGATAGGCGGTCCACAGGGGCGCGCTGACCACAGCCAAGGTGAGCACGTCGAGGACGGCGTGCAGGTAGGGGTTGGATACCCGGTCGTGCGCGAACGCGTACGCCGGGCTGGATACCGCGACACCAGCGATCAGACCGCCGACGAGCGCGGCGGCGATGCGTCCGAAGGGGATTTGTCGCATGCTGGACCCCTTTCGTATCGGGTCAGCTACATACTGTGATGACGCTAACCCGATAACACCCCTTCGGGAAAGTGAGTGAACGCGTGAATCGCGGAGTCTCCATCCGATTTGTCACGTCCGCCGTCAGGCGTTCATTCCACCGCGGCCGCGAGCTCCCGCGCCCGGTCACGCGCCGCTTCCAAGGCGTCCAGGAAGGCCGCGCGTACCCGGTGGGCTTCCAGCTCCCGGATAGCGCTGATGGTGGTCCCTCCTGGGGAGGTCACCGCCTCGCGTAGCAGCACCGGATGCTCCCCGGAGTCCCGCAGCATCGTCGCGGCCCCCACGGCGGTCTGCACGATCAGCTCGTGGGCTACCTGACGCGGCAGTCCCAGCAGGATGCCCGCGTCGGTCATCGCCTCAACCAGGTAGTAGAAGTAGGCCGGACCGGAGCCGGACAGCGCCGTTACCGCGTCCTGTTGGGATTCCGGGACCCGGATGGTACGCCCGAGCGGGGCGAACATCTCCTCGGCCAGCTCGAGGTGCTCCGCGGTGGCATGCTGGCCCGCCGAGATCGCTGAGATCGCTTCGTCGACCAGCGCCGGGGTGTTGGTCATGACCCGGACCACCGGGGTGTTCTCCGGGAGCCGCTTTTCAAAGAAGCTCGTGGGTAGCCCGGCGCACAGCGACACCACAACCTTGCCTGGAGGCACCGCCGGCCCGATCTCGTTCATCAGCGTCGTGGCGTCTTGTGGTTTGACAGTGATCACCACGACGTCGGCTTTGGCGACCGCTGTGACGTTGTCGAGCACCTCTATGCCGTAGCGCTCACGCAGCTGCGTGGCGCGCTCCTCTCGGCGCACGGTGGCGATCAGCGCGTGGGCTGGCCATCCGGCACGCAGCAGGCCGGACAGCAGCGCCTCACCGATCTTGCCGGCGCCGACGATGGCGACGGTGTGCACCCCAGGGGACATCAGTTACTCCCACCCCACTTATGGGGACCGGGGCGCGTCCGGGCGCCCCGGTCCACGCGAAGGCTTCCGACCCGATGGGCCTGGTCACCGCTTTTGTCGGCTTTGTATCAGCCGAAGAACACCTCGGCTTCCTTGTAGCGCTCCAGCGGGACCGTCTTCAGCTCCCGGGTGGCCTCGCTCAGCGGCACCCGGATGATCTCGGTGGCGCGCAACGCCACCATCTTGCCCCAGTCCTGCTCGTGCGCCGCGTCGATGGCGTGCAGACCGAAGCGGGTAGCCAGGACCCGGTCGAAGGCGCTGGGGGTACCGCCCCGCTGGATGTGGCCGAGCACCACGGTACGGGCTTCCTTACCGGTGCGCTTCTCGATCTCGTTGGCCAGCCACTGACCGATACCGCCCAGGCGGACGTGCCCGAAAGCGTCCAGCTGCTCGCTCTGGGTGACCATGCCACCGTCCACCGGCTGGGCGCCCTCGGCGACCACCACGATCGGCGAGTACTGGGTCTTGAAGCGGCTCTCGACGTACTCGCAGACCTTCTCGATGTCAAACGGCCGCTCCGGCACCAGGATGACGTTGGCGCCACCGGCCAGACCGGAGTGCAGAGCGATCCAGCCCGCGTGCCGACCCATCACCTCCACCACCAGGGTGCGGTGGTGGCTCTCGGCGGTGGTGTGCAGCCGGTCAATCGCCTCCGTCGCGATGTTCACCGCGGTGTCGAACCCGAAGGTGTAGTCGGTGGCGCCCAGGTCGTTGTCGATGGTCTTCGGAACCCCGACCACGTGGACACCGTGCTCGTGGAGCTTGGCCGCCACGCCCAGCGTGTCCTCACCGCCGATGGCGATCAGGGCGTCGATTCCCAGCTCCGCGAGGTTGTCGCGGATCCGCTCCACACCGTTTTCGATCTTGAAGGGGTTGGTCCGCGACGAGCCGAGGATGGTGCCACCCCGCGGCAGGATCCCTCGGACCTCGGCCACGCCCAGCGGCCGGGTCAGGCCCTCCAGAGGCCCACGCCAGCCGTCCCGGAAACCTACGAACTCATGCCCGTAGACTGAGACACCCTTGCGCACCACGGCACGGATGACTGCGTTGAGGCCTGGGCAGTCCCCGCCCCCGGTGAGCACGCCAATGCGCATCGTGTCGTCCTTCCTCTGTGGGGTCGTCCAGATGGTCAACTCGCCCCGACGCGAGGTCTGTTTCCGCGATGTTCACAACGAGACAAGCCGCCACCGCTTTCGAGGCTGTGAACAGGGCACTGACGTCGGCGTCGTTGCCGGCCCGGTCCCGTTTGCGAACTGTAGCCTGTCGCCGGTGACGGGCGGGTGTCAGCCCCGTGTCAGAGTCCCCTCACAGTTTCTTCGCCAAGGAACCTTCCATGGCTCGCCACCGGGCGAGATTGTGACGCGCATCAGCCAAAGCGTGATGCTGATCCTCGCCGGCCGGCGGCAACGGTGGCCGTCCCAGGTCGTCCCACCGCTGCCGGAGGTCCTTGGTGAAACGGGGGATGACCCGCGGTAACGCCGGCATAGGTCCCCACAGCTGGCACAACGCCACGTGGTCATAGGCCGCGTACCAGGCCCACAGCTCCATGTCAGCGCCCTGCAAAGGAGCGGTGAGGAAGGCGTACAGATCGCGTCGGATCTGCTCCCGGCTGCGCCACGCGGCATCATCGGCGGAAGGCAACTTGGCCAGGACGTTACGCCGCACCCAGCCGATCGCCCGGTCGGGGTTGAACTCGGTGGAGACCGCGTAGAACTCCCGGCCCGCCTCATCGACCACCCCAATAGAGATCAAGTCGATGGTGCGTCCATCCTCGATGAACTCGCAGTCGTAGAAGTATCGGTAGGGCATCGTGTCCCATCCTCACCCATGCCGGCTCGGTTCATTGCCGACGGGCCGCCTTTCCCAGACACCACGGAGGGGGTACGCCACTCCGCACAGTCCCGGTACGCCACGCTGCACCGGTGTGTACCAGTCAACGACATACAACAAACTGACAACAAACCTAGCTTCCTCAATGTCGTCAACTGGTAGGCGTCGAGGGGGCCCACCGGGCGGTGGGCCCCCTCGTCCCCATCCCGCGATCATTGATCAATGGTGGAGCCTCGCGGACCATCTCCACCAGATATCCCCCACGTATTCCCCCGTGCCGCTCCCTCTGAGCCGGCACGACCCGTAACTCCCCCCTACAAGTCGTGCCGTGCCCAGCATCCCAAGCGGGGGTTGTCACCGTCTGTCAGTTGCCTGATAGCTGGGATGTACAGACGTCGACAAAGCCGACATGATCTGAGCTGCTGTTGCTGAACCAGTCAGCATTCGGCGATTCGCCGACATCTGGACGCCCGGACCAATAGGGTTCAGCGGGCTGCCCAGGATGCCCCGGTAAGGATGACAATGTTCACGGAAAAGTGTCTGACTGTAAGAATGGAACAACACGCTATTGAAAGGTTGCGGCCATGGATGCGCGTTTGAACGATTCGAGCGATCCGTTGGCCGGCGTCGAACTGTTCGCTGGGCTCGAGCCGGAAGTCAGGCAGCGGGTCGTG
The DNA here is from genome assembly GCA_002919305.1 of Actinomycetales bacterium. Taxonomy (GTDB): domain Bacteria; phylum Actinomycetota; class Actinomycetes; order Mycobacteriales; family Micromonosporaceae; genus RSA1. The sequence goes on along the minus strand of PKFB01000024.1, from coordinate 68,488 downwards.
GCGGCCGCGGTGCCCCGCACGTATCGCAAGGGTCAACTGCTGTTCGTTGAGAACGATCCTGGCGAGTCGCTGATCGTGATGCGACGCGGCGCAGTGGCGGTGTTCCGGACCGCCCCCACGGGGGAACGCGCGATGCTGGCGGTGGTTCGTCCTCCCGACGTCCTCGGTGAGCTGTCCCTGTTGGACGGTGCAGGTCGGTCAGCCTCGGCCGAAGCGATCGAGGACAGTCAAGCTTTGGCACTATCCCGGGCGGCTTTTATCGATCTTGTGCATTCCAATGCGCGCATCCTCGACGCGGTCTTGATCTCGTTGGGTGCCTTGATTCGACGCCTGACCGAGCAGAACGCCGATTACGTATTCCTGGACTTGCCCGGCCGGGTGGCCAAAACTTTGGTGCGATTGGCAGGGGACTCGCCAGCATCGATGGTGACCATCGAGTTGAACCAGACCCAGCTGGCGGAGCTGGCCGGCGGCTCCCGGCAAAGCGTGAACCAGGCGATCGGCACGTTCTCTAGTCGGGGTTGGTTGCGGACCGAGGGCCGACGGATCGTGCTCACCGACTTGGCCGCGCTTCGCCGTCGGGCCGGCATGCCGGCCTGACGGCTGCGGTGGCGTGTGAACCGGCGTACCGCACCCCTGTTGCAGGCCCGGCCCTGCACCCAGTGCCGGGCCCGTCCCCGACTGGAAAAGCGACAGGCCGGGGTGTTCTCGATCAGCTCACGGGGCCGTGTACGCCTCTGCGCTGCTTCGATCGCTGTCCCCGACCTGTCCGTGTATGCACCGCCCGCGTGAAGGGTCCGGGTCAGTGTCAGTGGATCCCGGGCCCTTGCGGGGCGACCTCTTCGTTGTTCGGCTTGTCACGATTTGGTTCGGTGTTCACCTGCTGCTCCTGAGGAGCGGGCGCCTCGTTTTGAGGCTTCTCAGCGGCAGCCTTATCACTCATCGTGATGAGCCTCCTTGTGATCCGGAGAGTGGGTGCGCCCTCCACAGGGTGTCCGAGGTCACCGTAGCGGCTGCGCTTCGGGTGTCTATTGCTTTGTCGGGCGACTGACAGTCCCTGGTTCACCCGACATTCGGGCTATAGTCCCGTAACCAGGAGTAATCATCGCCATTACTCGCTAAACCTGAGACCATAAGTAGCACGTCGCAACGGCACCGAGTGCCGTGTTCCGGACGCCGTCACCGGGTCGACGACACGCTGCTGACTGACACGCGCTACTGACGGTAGGAGGTCGTCATAGAAAAGGTCTGCCTCCGCTGCCACCTCACTGCAGATCCCAGTCACCGGTTCTGTGGGCGGTGCGGCTCCCCGCTGTACACCCGCTGTAGCTCCTGCTTCACCCTTGTGGCCTCCGACCTGGACTTCTGCACCAGCTGCGGCCAACTGCTCAACCCCACCTTGACCGGCCCAGGCGAGCCCCGTGAAGAGCGCCGCCGGATCAGCGTGCTGTTCGTGGATCTGGTCGGGTTCACCAGCATCGGTGAAACTCTCGATCCGGAGGATCTGCGTCGGTTGCAGACCGCCTACTTCTCCACCGCCAGCGCCGCGATTCGTCGCTATGGCGGAATCGTGGAGAAGTACATTGGCGACGCCGTGATGGCGCTGTTCGGGGTTCCGGTGGAGACCGAACATGACGCGTTGCGCGCGGTCATGGCGGGTTTGGATCTGCAACAGGCCCTGGACAACAAGCCGTTGGCGGGGCGCTACCGGATGCGGGCCCGCGTCGGGATCACCACCGGTGAGGCCCTGGTGGATCTGTCCGCCGCCCGTCACGCCGGGCAGGCGGTGGCCTCGGGCGACGTGGTGGCCACCGCCGCACGGTTGCAGCATCACGCGCCGCCGGGCGGGGTGGCGGTGTCGACGGCTACCTGGCGGGCGACCCGGGGCACCATCCGGTACGCCGAGGAGCCGCTGCTGGTCAAGGTGCATGGCAAGTCAGCGCCGATCCAGATCTGGCTGGCTCAGGAACCGCTGCGCCGCAGCAGAGTGGCTGACGATGAGCTGAGCCCACTGATCGGCCGGCAGCATGAGTTGGACATGCTCACCACGTTCCTGACCCGCTGCATCGAAAGCAGGCACGGGCATCTGGTGTCGGTGGTGGGCGCCCACGGCCTCGGCAAAAGCCGCCTCACCCGTGAACTGCACCGCCGCGTCGACGACTCCCCTAACCTGCTTGTGCGTTGGCGGGTCGGCCGGTGTCTGCCGTACGGGGAGGGGTCGGCGTACGCCGCGCTGGCCGAGATCATCAAATCCGACATCCACGTCCAGGACAACGACGGGCCTGAAAAGGTCCGAGAGCGGCTCAGCGTGGCGCTGGGCGAACTCGTCGACGCCGGTGAGGTGGAGCGACTGGCCCACTTGTTGGGGCCGTTAGTGGGGCTTCCTGGCCGGGAGGCGGGTCAGGACGAGACCGAGGCGGCCTGGCGGCAGGTCTTCTACGCGATGGCTCGCCGCAGCCCGACCGTACTGGTGCTGGAGGACCTGAACTTCGCCCAGCCGACCATGCTGCGGTTCCTGACCAGCCTGGTTGAGGGCGCCACGGACGTTCCGTTGTTCGTCCTCGCCACCTACCGGCCCGACCTGCTTGAACAGCAACCCACCTGGGCTACGGCGCTCCCAGGTGCCTTCACCGTGACGTTGGGCCCGCTGCGGGGCGCGGAGCTACGGACCCTGATCAGCACCATGCTGGACCGGCACGGCCTGCCCCAGTCCTTGCGGGAGCGGCTAGCCGACATCACCGGCGGCAACCCGATGTACGTGTTGGAGTACATCTGGATGCTCGCCGAACAGGCCGCCGACTCCAACCTAGAGCCGGGCGCCGAGCTGCAGATCCCCGAGAGCGTGCACGGCGTCATCGCCAGCCGTATCGACCTGCTGGATCAAAGCGAACGGACCGTGCTGCGGGCCGCCTGTGTGCTGGGGGAGACCGTCTGGAGCGGCGCTATCGCCTCGATGCTGAACATGGACCCCGCCGAGGTGGACAGTGCGCTGCGCCGCCTGGAGCGGCGCGACATGCTCGTCCGGCACCGCGCCTCGGTCCTGGCCGGAGAAGCGGAGTTCGGCTACCGACACCTGCTGCTGCGGACCGTCGCCTACAACCGGCTCCCCCGCAACGTCCGACTGCAGCTGCATCGCGCCGCCGCCACCTGGTTCGAGCAGGTCCTCACCACTGGTCGATCCGACTTCGCCGCCGCTGTCGCGCGTCACTGGGTCGCCGCCCTGCAACTGGCTGAGGACCTTGGGGAAGACACCACGGCCGACGCCCGCGCCGCGCGTCGCGCGTTGACCACCGCCGCTGAAGCTGAGTTCGCCGCGTACGCCGTCGAACCGGCCCTGAAGTACATCGAGCAGGCCCTGAGTCTGTGGCCCCGGGACGACGAACCCGATCTGCGTCGAGCCGCTGAGCTGCTGCATCACCGGTTGGCTTTCTTCGCCGACCGGGACACCTTCTACCGTGAGGGCGGCCCGAAGGAGCTGGCCCGACTGGCTGAACGGATGCGGGAGGCCGGTGACCGGTACGGGGAAGCCCGCGCCGCCACCCTGCTGGGCGAGATTGAATCCTTGCGGACCGCCCATGACCGCGCCCGTGACTGGCTATTGCGGGCCGTGTCGCTGTTTGAGGACCTGCCTCCCAGCGCCGCCAAGGCCGAGGCCTACAGCGCCCTGGCCCGCCTTTATGTGCTCGAGTACCGCATCACCGAGGCCATCGAGGCGGCGCGCACCGCACGGCGCCTCGCCGAGCCGCTCGGGCTGGCCGATATCGCCGCCCACGCCTGGATCACCGAGGCCACCATGCGGTACCTCACCGCCGACCCGGACGCTGTCAGTGAGCTCGAACGCGTCGTCGAACACACCCGGGCCCACCACCTGCCAGCCTACAGCCGCGCGTTGAACAACCTCGGCACGATCCTGGAACAGGAGGGTGAGCTGTCCCGCGCCGCCGCTGTCCTGGCCGAAAGCCGATCCGCCGCAGGTGCCCGGGTCAACATCATCATCGGCTACGACACCGAGGCGTGGCAGGCCTACTACAGCGGTGACTGGGTCACGCTGCTACGCAGCGCGGACGCGTACTTTGACGCTCAGGACACCGAAACCACCGACTGGGACCTGCAGCTGCGTGGCCGCCGCGCCTGCCTGCGTGCCCTGACCGGCCAGTCACCCGCTGCGGAGATCGCGCGCTGCGTAGAGTTCGCCGAGCAGGCCGGTTTCGTCCGGCTTCAGTTCTGCGCCTACGCCACCGGCGCCCTCGCGTGGGTGTTGGCCGGTGACTGGCCGCAGGCGGTGGCGCTCCTGGAGGCCTTGTCCCGGACCTGGCACCAGGGACCCACCACCATGACCGTCGAATGGTTGACCGCCGCCCTCCACACCGCCTCCCTGTTGGCGACCGCCAGCCCGGACGCTGACCAGAGACCCCTGGCGCGCAAGGCGGTGGGGATCGTCGCGGACATCCTCGACAGCATGATCCGCAGCACCCGGTGGACGCGGGTGGCCACCACCACCATCACTGGTGCACGGGCCGCGTTGGCCGGCGAGTACAAAACCGCCGGGGACCTGCTGGCCCGAGCCGCCGATGAGTACGAGGCGATTGGCTCTGTCAGCGACGCGGTGCTGACACGGCTGTGGGCGGCACGAGCCTGGCATCTGGCCGGGGACACCACCGCCTTTGAGACATGCGCCGAACCGGTACGGGCGTTTGCTGCACGCAACCACGTACCGAAACTGGCCGATCTGCTCTCCCCAGCGTGACCGCGCCGGTCCGGCGCTGCCCTCACGTACCGATCGGGCCGGTCGAGCCCGAATCAGGCCGCCACGATGGGAGCGGGAGACTCAGACTCGGTGGGAGGTTTGTTGGTGGTCTTGCGCTTTCCCTTGCTGAGCTCCGCCTTGACCTTCGCGGCGTAGATGTCGATGTACTCCTGGCCCGACAGTTGCATCAGCTCGTACATGATCTCGTCGGTGACGGACCGCTCCACGAATCTGTCACCGGCCATGCCGGCATACCGGGAAAAGTCCAACGGCTTACCGATCCGGATCTTGACCGGGATTATCCGGGGCACCTTCTTCCCGATCGGCTGGATGGCGTGGGTGTTGAGCATCGCCACCGGAATCACCGGCACCCCGGTCTCCAGGGCCAGCCGCGCCACCCCTGTCTTACCGCGATACAACCTGCCGTCCGGCGACCGGGTCCCTTCTGGATAAATCCCGAACAGTCGCCCCTCCGCCAGCACCCGCTTGCCGGTGTCCAGCGCCGCCTGGGCCGCTCGGCCACCGGAGCGGTCCACCGGGATCGCCCCCACTCCCTGGAAGAAGAGCTTGGTCAGCCACCCTTTGATGCCCGGGGAGGTGAAGTACTCGCTTTTCGCGATGAAGGTGATCCGCCGCTTGACCACTAACGGCAAGAAGATGGAGTCGGAGAACGACAGATGGTTGCTCGCCAAAATGGCGGGCCCTTCGGAGGGGATGTGCTCCAATCCTTCCACCTGCGGCCGCCACAGCAGCCGCAAAAACGGCCCGACGAAGCACTTGAGAAGCCAGTAGAGCACCTACGTCCTCCCGATGTCCGTACAAGAGCGTACGGAGCTAACGGTCACCACCACAACGAACTCCCGGAACAGCGGCGGGCGTGTCACGATTCATTGAGGTCTGCGTGTTGTGTCTGGGCGTACCACGATCCGGTATACCCGAGAGTTGGAACCCATGAACCGAATACACCACACGGCGGGTTGCGGTGGGGTGTATCCGGAGAGTGGGATGGTGAAAGCGGCGACCAGCTGAGGTGCTGAGGGGGACAGGGCGATGACCACAGGTCCGGGGCGGCGGGGGCGTCGCGACAACGGCCTGTCGGCGGCGGCGTACGCGCCGACCGGCGATGTCGACCCCCGGGTCGGCGAGCATCTGCTTGACGCACTGGCCTTGGCCGGAATCGCGGCCTACCTGCGTCCCACCTACGACCAGCACCCCATCACCCGTAACACCGTTCTCCCCAGCCGCCCCACCGACCGGCTCTACGTTGATCGTTCCCGGCTTAGCGAGGCACGCAAACTCATCGATCAGCTCAATGAACAGGGCAAGCTCCACCCTGCTCCGCAAATGCTTGGCGATGAGAGCCTAGATGACCGATGGGCACAGATCATCGCAGACTTCCACGCCTCCTCCGCCTCGTCGTCTGATAAGGACAGCCGCCCGTGGCCAGCCGACGAGGACATCGACCCTACCGGAGAGCCGGAGTCGACACGGGATTCCGAGACCGAACCGATAATCCGGGTACGTCGGGCTGTTCCCGCCGAGGACGAACCCACCTTGTTGGACCACCTGGAACGGTGGGATCAGATCACGGCCAGCACCTCGGACACCGAAACGGAGCTGGAGGAGGGGTACACGCCCCCGCCACCGCCTCCCCTGCCCCGTCTGTCCCGGGAGGCCACCGTCGCGCTCATCGTGCTGGGGGCCGGCGTGGTGCTGCTGTTCTGGCCCGGCCTGATCGGGATCGATCAGGAGCTGTCGATGATCCTGGGGGCCTGCGGCATCATCGGAGGCTTCATCGGCCTGGTGTTACGGCTCCGCGACGGCACCGAGGAGGACGAGGAGATCGACCCTGACGACGGCGCTGTCGTCTGACCAGCCTCCGTCTGGCTCGCCATCCGGCTGCCCCGCCCGCTGCGGACGCGTCAAGGGCCCGGGTACGCCCGGGGAGCACCTATTCGTCGCCGTGGGCGAGCGGCCGTGTCTCCGCGGGGAGCAGCCCAAGCCCGACGGTGAGCGACGTGTTCCCGTGCCCGGGAGCGGGAGGTCAGGCCGTAGGCCGACGCGATCGTGACTGGTACCGGAAGGAGGACAGCGTAGGGCGCCCAGCTCGTCCCACCTCCCAGGAGAGCGGGCAGTTCCACGCGCTGCTGCCCCACCAGGAGCATGAGTCCGCTCACCGTCCCGACCACCCCGCGATCAGAGGCACCCGGCGGTCCTTCAGCCAGACCGTCACCGGTTCCCTCCGCCATGGGTCCTACGGTCAGGAACACGCCTCCTCCAACACCTGTCGTTGCTGGTGGTACCACTCCGCCTGAGCAGCCTGGAGCAGCAGCCACCACTGCACCTGTTGATACGTCCGCCACGCCGTACGATCGTCGGGCCCGCTCGCCTCACCGAAGCAGGTCTGGGGATCCGGCAGGAGCGTCATCGCGACGCTGAAACGCCAGTCCGTCCGTCCCCGAGGCGTACCCCCGGAAGGTCGGTACGCGCCGCGTCGACAGGGAACCGCGGCGACTCACTGTAGGTGTCCGGTGTGTGCACCCCAGCGTCGCGTAGGCGCCGCTGGACATCGCTAACACCCCAGGACACGATGGGCATCCGCCGCGTGCTCCGGCCAGTAGTCCAGCCGTCACCACCGCCGCGCAGCTGAGCTGGCGCATCCGACCGGTGAACCGGGGCAACGCCAGGATCGCCAGGCAGGCGAACATGGGTGGACACCACCAGCCCACACGGTGGAGGTTCAACAGCACGCGGCGGAAGTTGGCCGCTGCACCGGCCCCAGCAGTGCGCTCTTCCCCGCCCCGTTCGGCCCTAGCAGAATCGTTCTGCTGGGATCAGGAACTGACCAGATCAGGATTCTGGATAACCCAACTTCATCGCCACCTATAGCCGAAGCTGACGCCCTCCGCCCTGAGCACCGCCTACCTTATTGAAAACGAAGCATAGGTTGGCCGACGAAGCGCTTAAACACTTCGTCGACCAACCTACTTAACCACGCCTTATAGATTTTCTGACTCTACACTAGTAGACGACTACTACAATATCGGAACTTAGTGTAAGCGACCTACTTGTTGATCCATTGATCCGCGAAATACTGAAGTGGTACTCACCGGCTCCTGGGTCACCGAAGTAGAGACGTCCACCTGACCCTTGGCAACTGCTCGCCCCTCGAGCGATCGCTTCATCCGGCCAAGCAGTGCACTCGTACCACACGATAACCCCGACAGTGGAACGGTTACAGCCGGAGATGAACATATCCGTTTACGTTATCCCGGCTGTTGTCGCACCAGGCACGAGATTAGAAGCCGACGCGGACGCTACTCAGATATGACGGGAAACTAGCCTCAGTATGGGCAGGGGGAAACCAGAGAGACGGTCCTCATCAGTTCGATCACAACTTCTACCAGGATTCTACGTAAACGGATTACTACCCCTCGATCCAACGCAGCTGAACACCGACACCCTGAATGTCGATAGGGGCATAGCGACCGTCAATCAAAAGCCAAATTCCTTAAAGATCGATAAATATTGTGACGCCCACCACTCAGGTGGGTACATCACATAAACATTGCCATCCACACTTCTGACACAAAGCAGTCCACTGAGATACGTCTCAAATACTTGCCCGGCTTTCCAGTGGACGGCCCACAGAGGCAGGAGCACCCCGGTGACGGTCACGGTCGCCCGCCGCTGGAATCGATCGCTGCGGGGCGGTGGCGTGCCGCCCCGCAGCGTGTCTCGCCATGTCCACGGGTCGGGTTAACGCCACGGCGGCGAAGCCGACCCTCAGGCCTCACAGGGCCGGCCGTGGGGAAGCGACGCGGGCTCGACCGTTGCTTCGGCGTACCAGGGTCAGTAGTGCAGACTGCTCGCCTCGCTAGCCTGCGTCGGCTGCGGAAGCGTCTTGTCGAGCCAGTCCAGGATGGCGTCGATCGGCTCCGCCCACCCCTCGTCGAGCATCATGTCGTGCCCCATACCCGGGAACAGCAGCGGCTCGGTGCCGTACAGTTCGGCCGCGGCCCGCAGCGCCCGCAGACTGACGATCTTGTCGTCCGGGCTTCCCACGACCAGCACAGGCGCGCCGGCGATCGGCAGGCCCTGCCAACGCTGCAGCACGGCCTGGTACTGCGGTATCGCGGCTGAGCGGTCCAGTCGGGACCGGTACCGACGCGCCAGTTCCGGGTCCAGGCGACGGCTAAACAGCTGCCCCGCACTCAACCGGACCCCACCGCCGATCAACCCCGGCAGGGTCCCGAACGGGTTACGCAGCAGAGCGCGCCCAAAGACACGCCATCCGCTCAGTACGGGCGCCACCAGGACACCGGCGCGCGCCGGGTACCGCGTCAGAGCCCGCGCCACGACGGCGCCGCCGAGCCCGTGGCCGATCAGCACCGCCTGACGCGGCAGCGACGCGGCGACCTGCTGGACGTCATGGGTGTACGCCCGCAGTGTGGTGTGTCGACGCCGCGCCCGGCCACTGGCCCCGTGGCCGCGCAGGCTCACGGCGTAGGCGGGATAGCCGCGGGCCGCGGCGCGGGCCAGCCAGTGCTCGGCATAGCACCAGGCGGCGTGCCGCAGGCCCGGCACAAACAGCAGGGGTGGTCGACCGGTCTCCTCCTCGGGAAGCTCGCTGAGCACTTCGCGACGCACCGGAGCCGGAGGCAGCGCCCAGTCCAGGGGCCGCACCACGCGGGTCCGGACCTGTCGGCCCGGTCGATTGCTCGTCCTCGTCAGAGTGGACATGTTTCCCACGCCTTCGTCTCGTCTGCTGGCTGGTCACAGCCCTGTGCGGGATCCGGGGCAACTCCCGGCGCCGAGGCCTAAGGCTTGCTACCTTCCAGTTCGTTGATAACCCGCTCCAGTGCACGCAGGTAGATGTGGTGGCTCACCTCGTATCGGTGACGCGGCGTGTCGATCATCTTGGTGACGGTCCAGCGCCGCTCGGCCTCGGTCCCTACCCTGGGCCAGAACTTCGCGGCCCGGTCCGGGGCCTCACGGCGAACCCGCAACCACTGAGCGATCGCCACGGTCTGCCAGTGCACCAAGGAGAAGTGGCCCGAGTCGCTTTGGATCAGCCCGGCAACGAACAGGGTCTGGTGAACCGGCGTGAAGATGTTGAGGTAGAGATTTGGTAACCCATCGGAGCCGGCGTTGAGATGCCGGACGTCGATGAACTCAAACCGGGGCTGGTACCCGGTGGCGAACACGACGATGTCAGGGTCGGCGAAGGAGCCGTCGGTGAAGTACACCAGATCACCGACGAACCGTGCGATGTCCGGCCGCGGTTCGATGTCGCCGTGCTGAATGTGGTGGATCAGCTGACTGTTGACGACCGGGTGGCTGGCGAACACCTTGTGCTCAGGACGCGGTAGGCCGACCCGTTCGTGTTTGCCCAAAGTCAGCCGGATCAACAGCTGGATGATCCGCTGCCGCAGCCACAGAGGAATCCGCAGCGCCCACAACATGTCGCGGACCCGGTCGGCCGGACGCCCTAGCAGGTACTTGGGGGTGTACCAGTAGCCCCGTCGACTGGAATGCCAGGTTTTACGGGCCTGCTGAGCGGCTTCCACCGCGATGTCTGTCCCGCTATCCCCGGACCCGACGACCAGCACCTTGCGGTCCCGCAGGATCGACCCGTCCGTGTAGGCCGAGGAATGCATCAACTGTCCGAGGAATTCGTGCTGCCCGGGGTAGTCAGGCATGTTGGGATGCCAGTTGTGACCGTTGGCGATCACCACAGCGGCGTACCGCAACACCCGGGCCTTTCGGCTGCCCTGGGCGCGGATCATCACGTGCCAGCGGCCGTCCCCGACCGGCTCCAGACGAACCACCTCGGTACCGAACCAGATGTGCTCCCGCAGCCCGAAGTGGTCGGCGTACCGCTCCAGATACTCCACCAGACGCGAGTGGTGCGGGTAGTCCGGCCAGTGGTCGGGGATCGGGAAATCAGGGTACTGGGTGAGCGGCTTGCTGGTCACCAAGTGGGTGTTGGCGTAGACCGGGCTGCGGTCGTGCCGCCGGTTCCACGCACCCCCCACCCCGGTGTCCCGTTCGTAACAGTCCACAGCGAAGCCGTGTTCGATGAGGTTCTTGACCGCGGCCAGGCCGCTCGAGCCCGCCCCGATGACGCATACCGCATCGCCCCGGTCGTAGACGTCCTGGACCTCGAGATCGAATTCCTGATCATCCGGGCCCTGCGGGGCGGGATCGACCGTCCGCTCCCATGTGGACGTGGTCCACCCCGCATCGACACCGACGTCGCCGTAACTCACTCGGCGTACCTCCCTCGCTGGCGCGCCCACCGTACCTGTCCGGCGCCGGCCCGTCACGGGCCGCCCAGCGCGCCGCGCGCCGGACACGGACCGGTCAGGTTCAATGCCTGGGCATGGTACGGAAGGAGCCTGATCGCGTGGATAGCCTGTTTCGGTACCGGGAGCATTATTCAGAACCCTGGACTGTCGCTGAGCACGACGCCGCGGGGGACGAGTCCTGAACGACGCTCCCGCGCCTGTCGTATCTGCCGAATCCTCGGCCTCCCCGCGTGTGTTGTCTAGTCCGGGGCCGGCGTGGTCCGCCCTGGAATCGTCGCCGAGTCGTCATCTGACAGTGGAGAACCTGTAGCCCCGAACTGCGAAGCTGAAGCACGTCGACCGTGACGGAGGTGTGTGATGCCGGTCGCTCTCACCCGCGACGCACGGACCCGCGCCGAGGAGATCCACCTGTTGTGGTGTCAGCTCACCGGCACCGATCCTGAGTCCCGGGATCCGGAGGACGTTGCGGCGTTCCTCGCCCGCCCTGAGGTGAGGCTGCTCGGCGAGGTCCCCGATTCTGTGTTGCAGGACGCCGCTACGGCGGCGGTGCGGGGTCGTTCCCTGCCTTTGGAGCGTTGGTTGGCCGCAGTCCGTATCGTTCGCCCTTCGCTGGGGCGGCTTCGTTGACGTCTTGCCGGGCCGGCGTGCGCCGGCCCGGTTACCCCGCTGTCACGGGCCCGCTCACACCTCAAGGTCGGCGAGGACCGGCAGATGGTCACTGGCCCGCCGCGCCTGCGGGGTGTCGATCACCTGGTAGTCGCGGACCCGTACCGGGCCGGCGGTGAAGACCATGTCGATCCGGCGCCGCGGCGAGGTGGCGCTGAAGGTGGGCGTTTGGCTGTCACCGCCTGCATCGGTCATCGCGGTCACGAGTTCTCGGTACGCAGGTTGCCCTGGCGGCTCGTTGAGGTCCACCCCCAGGATGACGGCCCCGTCCAGCTTCTCCACGGCGGCCCGCAGCTGCACGGCTTGCTCCGCCCGCACGGTGGGGTCGGTGGACAGGTGGGAGCCGACCACAATGAACTCCGCGCCGACCACCCGGCAGTGGGCGAACGCCGCGCCCCGCAGGTGATGCCCTGGCCGCAGCGGGAAGCGGACGCTCCAGGCCCGGCGGACCTGGAGCCGCTGACTGACCATGATCAGATTCCCGAGCGCGGGCTGGCCCCCGGAGGCGACAAGCAGTCCACACCGGCGCGCCAGGTCAGCGCATCGAAACCGCCACCGCAGCCGCCACGGGGCCTCCTGGACCATCACCGCGTCCGGCTTCAGGGAGCGGACCAGTGTGCTGAGAGCCGCCACGTCATCCCGCAGCCCGTGCACGTTGTAAGTGAGCACTCGTACAGGGACAGGCATCGCCCCTCACCGTCGCCGTGCTAGATCAGCTGCTCCGATCACCCCGGCCCGTGGCCCCAGTTCAGCTGGGCGGATCTCGGCGACCGCCAGACGGGCCCGCTGCGCCAATGACTGGGTGTAGGCCGTCCGCGCTGGCGCCAGCAGCAGGTCACCGGCATCGATCACGCCACCGCCGACCACGATCACCTGCGGGTCCAGAATCTGCACCAGATCCGCCATGCCGATGCCCAGCCAGGTACCGATCTCGATGAAGGCAGCCAGCGCGGCGTTGTCGCCCTGCTGCGCCGCCTGGGTGACCATGGGGCCGTCGATCCGGCCGGGATCACCACCGGCGAGCTCCAGCAAGATCCGGGCGGAGTCGGGGTTGTTCTTGGCCAGGATCTGGGCCTCCCGTACCAGGGCCGAGCCGCTGGTGTACTGCTCCAGGCAGCCGCGTCGCCCACAGCCGCACGGATGGCCGTCGGGGACCGCCAACATGTGCCCGAATTCCGCGGCGATCCCGTGGGCGCCCCGCACCAGCTCACCGTTGAGGACGATCCCGCCTCCGATTCCGGTGCCTATCGTCAGCAGCAGGCTGGTGTGGGCGTCCCGGGCGGCGCCGAACTGGAACTCAGCCCAGGCCGCGACGTTGGCGTCGTTTTCGACCACGACCGGTAATCCGACCACGCTGGCGACCGCGTCCCGCAGTGGCTCATTCCGCCAGGCCAGGTTGGGAGCGAACAGCACGTTGGAGCGCTCGGCGTCGATCCAGCCCGCCGCGCCGACTCCAACCGCCTCCACTTCGTGTTTAGCGGCCAGCTCGCGTACGACATCCACGATCATCTCCAGCGTCTGGGAGACATCGTGGGCCGGGGTGTTCCGGCGAGTCCACGCCAGCAGTTTCCCCTCAGGATCGACGACCCCGCCCAGCACCTTGGTGCCTCCGACGTCGACACCGATTGTCAGTGTCACGCCCTCTCCCCTCCGCATTGATGACCGCTCACGGCGGCCGCATCCCACAATCTCCAGACCCGGACAAGCGGCGTCAGCGACGCTCGCCGGTGTGGTGGCCGGTGGAGCCCGCCGATGGGACCGTCCCACACCTGGACGCCACCGGGAAGCTACCCACCGGGAGCCGTCCGGTGGCTATCCACTCGCCGGCCCCGCGTCATCCCGCGGGACCGAGACCACCTCGGCGTCGACGATGTCCTCCCCGCCCCTGGCTCCGCCGCTGTTCCGGGCGGACTGGGCGCGCGTGGCGGCACGCCACGGGTCCGGGGCGTGCTCCTCCCGGGCCGGCTCCTGCCGGGTGGCGGTACGCCACGGGTCGGACGTGCCCGTGTCGGAACGCTCCTGGGAACGTCCGGCGGGACGGGCCAACCGCCAGGCCAGACTGGCCATGTCGGTCAGTGTCCCCAACGTGGTGAGCCAGTCAGGCTCGTCGTGGGAAGCCGATGTCGACGACGCTGTGGTCTCCGACCGTCGGTGGCCGGCCGGGTCGGACAGGGTACGCAGGATACCCGCCACCCCCGCCGCTACGTCTCCGACGGCGGTAGCCAACTCGGCCGCGAACGCCGGCTGCGGCTCACGCACGGCGGCGATGATCCGGCACAGCGGACAGGCACAGGACACCTCACCGTTGGTGCTGGTCGGTGCGTAGCGCTCTCCGAGGCTCTTGGCGGCCAGCGAGGCCATGGCGAGAACGGTGCTGACTAGCCGCTCCGCCTCTTCACGGACCGACGCGACATCGTCTCTTCGGGACCACGCGCCGTCGTGACCCCCCGATCCGGAACCCAAGGACCTCGCCCCCCTGCCGTGCTCCATCTCCGCTCAGAGAGCATTATTCACGGCCGGCAGGGGGTCGTGTTGGGTCCGAATCGGTTCAGTTGGGGCCGGTGAGGCTCTCTACCCGTTTCTTGAGCTCCTTCAGCGCGGTATCCATGATCATCTTCTCGGCCTTGCGGCGCAGCATCCCCAGCATCGGGATGGCCAGCTCCACCGACAGCTCATAGACCACCGTGCTGGTGCCGTCGCTGTTGGCCTGGATGTCGTAAGAGCCGCGCTGGGCCTTCTGGATCTGGGAGCTCTCAGCCAGGGTCCACTCGATACGCCTGTGATCGTTCGAATAGGTGTACCGCAAGGTGTAGGAGTCCTTGAGGACCCCAGCGTCGAGCACGAAGCTCACTTCAGACGCGTACCCGTCCTCATACTCCTCGATCACCTCAACGCTCTTCACCGCTGACACCCATTCGGGGTAGCGCCGAAAATCGGTGATCACCGCGGCCACCTCGGATGGGGGCGCGGCCACAACGATGGACTGGATCGAGGAATCCGCCATGGTCGCTGAGGCTACCTTCTCACGCTGGCCCCGCCACCGCTGGCTCGCCGGGTCGCCGGTCCCGCTCCAGGATGTCCCTGGTACACCACAGCACCCGCCGGGCGTACCGGCTCCGCCGCTGGGCCTCTCGGCGAAGTCGACGGGGCGTGGCCCACTCCGGCCGGGGTGGAGTGACGCGGAGGTAGGTGTGCACGATCACCCCGTCCCCACACGCCTCCAACCAGATCTCGGCGGTGCCTTTCCACGGGGCGTGCACCAGCAGGCGTATCCCCTCCAGACCCCGGTACTCACTGATCGACAGCGCTAAATCCGGCCAAAGCGCGCGTGCGAAGCTCAACCTCCCCAATCGGGCCGCCGCGACGGCGGGCGAGACCGCGAAATACCACTCATCCACCACGTTGATCCCGGTCACCGGGTCAGCCTGCCAGGTCATATCTGATCAGCGTGTCTGTTCAGCGTCCCATTCACAGGGCACACTCAACGAGTAAGTTCTCTATCGCCCCCCATCACACAGGTAACCGGCCGGTGAACCGGCCGGGAACCAAAAAAGCGAAAAAACGGAAGATAAAGCGAACCAGACAGGCCACCGCACGCCTGGAGGCGCGAGCGCGAGGAGTGCAGTCGTGCGCGAGTTCTCCGTCCCCCCGGTCGCGATCGTCCCAGACGACACGAATCTCACCGATCCGGTATGGAACAACGCCGAAAAGTATCCCGACACCGTACAGTTCTCCCGGCGTACCCCCGAAGGCTGGCAGGACGTGACCACCGCGCGGTTCCGCGACGAGGTGATCGCCGTCGCCCGCGGACTGATCGCTTCTGGTGTCGGGGTCGGCGACCGGGTCGGTCTGATGGCCAAGACCCGATACGAGTGGACACTGATCGACTACGCCATTTGGGCGGCAGGCGCGGTGACCGTCCCTATCTATGAGACCTCCAGTGCCGAACAGGTGGAGTGGATCCTGTCCGATTCGGGCGCGGTGGCCTGTGTCGTGGAGACCGAGCATCACGAGAATCTCGTCACCTCAGTTCGAGACCGACTCCCCGGCTTGCAGCACGTATGGCGGATCGACAACGACGCTGTCGGGCAGCTGACGGCCGCTGGGGAATCGGTGGACCCCGACGAGGTGGAGAAGCGGCGTCGCTCCCGGAAAGCCGATGACATCGCCACCATCATCTACACCTCCGGGACCACGGGCCGTCCCAAAGGGTGCGTGTTGACGCACCGCAACCTGATCTGGGACATCGACAACACTCTGCCCGGTCTGTCCTCGCTGCTCCATGAAGGCGCCGCTACGCTGCTGTTTCTGCCGTTGGCACACTCTTTGGCCCGCATCATCCAGGTCGGTATGGTGCACGCGCGGGCCCGGCTGGGGCACCTGTCCGACACCTCCAACCTGGTCGCCGAACTCGCGACGTTCCAGCCGACGTTCCTGCTGTCGGTGCCGCGGGTGTTCGAGAAGGTCTACAACACGGCCAAACAGCGGGCCCACTCCAGCGGCCGGGGCGCCATCTTCGACCGCGCCGAGCGGGTCGCGATCGCCTACAGCGAGGCCCTCGACAAAGGTGGCCCCGGGTTGGGGCTGCGTTTGGCGCACGCGATATTCGACCGGCTGGTCTACCGCAAACTGCGGGCGGCTCTGGGTGGCCGGTGTGAGCGAGCGATCTCAGGTGGCGCGCCCCTGGGGGCGCGGCTGGCTCACTTCTTCCGCGGAATCGGTGTCACCGTGTTCGAGGGGTACGGTCTGACAGAGACCTCGCCGGTGACCGCGGTGAACCTGGAACACGCCCTCAAGATCGGCACCGTGGGGCGTCCGATTCCGGGTGTAACGATCCGCATCGCGGACGACGGTGAGATCATGATCAAGGGAGATCACGTCTTCCGCGGTTACTGGAATAACGAAGCGGCCACCGCGGAGGTATTCAAGGACGGCTGGTTGCTGTCCGGCGATATCGGTGAGTTGGACTCCGAGGGCTACCTTACGATCACTGGACGTAAGAAGGAAATCATCGTCACCGCCGCGGGTAAGAACGTGGCGCCCGCGGTCTTGGAGGACAGGATCCGCGCCCACCCGCTGGTCAGTCAGTGTGTGGTAATCGGAGATAAGAAACCGTTCGTCGCGGCCCTGATCACTGTGGACGAGGAGGCCCTACCCAAGTGGAAGGAGCAGCACGGCAAGCCTGCCGAGGCTACCGTGGCCGACCTGCGCGAGGATCCGGACCTGTTGGCCGAGATCCAGTCCGCCGTGGACGAGGCCAACAAGGCCGTCTCACGCGCCGAGTCGATCCGGGTGTTCCGGGTGCTGCCCCGCGACTTCTCCGAGGCCACTGGGGAGATGACGCCCTCGCTGAAGGTCAAGCGGAACGTGGTACTCAGTCGCTACGCCGACGAGATCGAGGCGATTTACTCCTGAGGTCAGATCGCGGTCAGTACCCGTCGGTGAGGGCACTGCCATGACCCTGACCGATGAGGCAGTGCCTCCTCTCCGGCCCACCCCCCTGACCCTGATCATCCGGGTAGGCCTGCTGACCTTAGCGTGGACGGTGCTGCTCGCGGCCCCCGGGCCGGCCGGGCGGCTCGTCGCGGCGGTGTGGTGTGGTCTGCTCACGGTGGCCGCCGTGATCTCGGTCCTCACCTTGACGCGCCCGGTCGTCGGAAGCATCGCCCGTGTCGCTGAGGTCTGCTTGGTCATCGCGGCCGCCGTCTGGCTGGACGACCCCTACAGCGCCACCCTGCCCTACCTGGTGATGCCGGTCCTGGTCACGGCGCTGCACCGGGGGATGCCCGAGAGCTACGCCTTGGTGGGTCTGGCCGCGGTCGTCGCCGTCGTGAGTGGCTTGGTCACCGATCGACTGACCGAGGCCAAGCTGTTCCTGCCTGTGCTGCAGTGGCTGTGCGTGGCCGCGGCCGCTGCCGGGCTGGGCACCTGGCTGCGCAGCATCATGCGTGCCCCTCAGGACCCACCCCCCTACGCTCAGGCGACCCGGCTCCTGACACAGCTGCGCACGGTTGCCCGTCAGTTGCCGGGGGGCACCCTCGACCCGGGCGGTATCGCCGAGCATCTTTTGGAGGAGGTACGCGCGGCCGCGCCGGCCGACCGGGGAGCGGTGCTCGGCGCCAGCGGCGGCGGGCGCTTGGTGGTGCTGGCCCAGCACGGCTCCGACCGGGTGGACTGGGAAACCAGTTTGGATGCCGACACCCCGATCGCGGAGGCGTGGGCGAGCCAGCAACCGCAACTGGCCAGCCACTCCCTGTCCCGATCCCGCGCGGACAGCGGAGGCGTGTCGGCGTTGATCGTGCCTCTCGTGGCCGGGGTCCGTACGGTCGGGCTGGTGGTGGTGGAGGCCGACCGGCCCGGCGCCTTCCCACCGTCGACGCTGTCCGCCGTCACCCAGTTGGTCGCCCCCGCCGCGCTGCGGCTGGAGGCAGCCCTGCTCTTTGATGAAGTGCGGTCGTTGGCGACCAACGAGGAGCGCCAGCGCCTGGCTCGTGAAATCCACGACGGGGTGGCGCAGGAGCTGGTGATGGTCGGGTACGGCATCGACAACGCCCTGGCACAGTTACCTCCCGAGGCCGAGTCCGCCGCCGAGGAGCTGCGGGCCGTCCGCAACGAGGTCACCAGGGTCATCACTGAACTGCGTCTGTCGCTGTTCGAGCTGCGCAGTGAAGTCGACCGGCACGGCGGACTCGCCAGCGCCATCGCCGACTACGCCAGGATGGTCGCCGCCTCCTCCGGGCTGCGGGTGCATTTCTCGCTGGATGAGTCCACCGCCCGTCTGCCGGCGGCCGTCGAAGCGGAGTTACTGCGTATCGCTCAGGAAGCGATCACCAATGCGCGTAAACACGCGCAAGCCAGCAACCTCTGGATATCGTGCGAAGTCGATCCACCTTACGCGCGTGTAGTCGTCAGCGATGACGGTCAGGGTATCGATCAGCAGCAGCCGGAAGGCCGCTATGGTCTGGCAATCATGGCGGAGCGGGCCGAACGGATTCGGGGGCAATTAGAGATCCGCAATCGGCATCCACGGGGCACGACCGTCGCGGTCGCACTCGGTACTCCGCACCGACGCGACAACGCGCCCGTCTCGAAGGGGGTGAACGGGGACAATGGGAACGAGCCCGGTCCCGAACGGACTGACCAAAGTACTCCTCGTTGATGACCACGACTTGATCCGCAAAGGGCTGCGGCACGCCTTTGAGCGTGACTCACAGTTCGAGGTCGTCGGCGAGGCCGGAACCGCCGCCGATGGCATCCGCCAGGCCGCCGCACTTCAGCCCAACGTCGTCATCATGGACTTGCGGCTCCCCGACGGAAGCGGCCTGGAGGCCACCCGCCAGCTCCGCAAGGCCCATCCGTCGATGGGCATCGTGGTGCTGACGATGTACGCGGGTGACGATCAGCTGTTTGGTGCCTTGGAGGCAGGTGCCAGCGCGTTCGTCCCCAAGAGCGCGCCCGCCGACGAGGTGGTCGCCGCCGCGCGGCACGCCGCTTCCAACCCCAGTTCGTTCACCGCGGCCGACCTGGCCGAGGCCATGAAGCGACGCCTGACACCCAGTGGGCCCCAGCTGTCCCCTCGGGAAGGGCAGGTTCTCAAGCTGCTCGCCGACGGCATGAGCGTCGCGGGTATCGCCAAGCGCCTGTATGTCAGTGAGTCCACCGCCAAGACCCACATCTCGAAGCTGTACGAGAAGTTGGGTGCCGCCAACCGGGCTCAGGCGCTCATGACCGCGCTTCGACTGGGATTACTTGAGGCCCCCGACTCCCCCAAGTTCTGACGCGGTTCGGGTCCACGTGGCCTCCCACACCGTGACGCGGGTCCGGCCCTCTCGCCGGCCCGCGGAACGGGTGCCGGCGTAACGTCGGCGGGCCGGACCACTACGCCCGCCCGTCACTTCATGATCAAGGTTCCGGTGCGTTCGAAGGTGGCCAGATCATTGAGGGTCTCTTGCGTGATGCTGGTTGGGGAGACCGGAACCTCATCCACGGCGAAGAACCGAGCGTCCGTTGTCTCGTCGGTCTGCGTCAGGAGCTGGCCGCTCCAGGCGTCGATGCGGAAGGCCACGATGAACAGCTGGTAGGTATCGCCGTACATGTTGGTCAGGGTGTACGCCGACGGATTGCTGTAGATGGCGAACGGCGTCAGTCGCTCGGCGGTCAGACCGGTCTCCTCATAGATCTCCCGGACCGCGCAGTCGGTGATCGACTCCCCTACCTCCATCGCGCCGGCCGGTAGCACCCAGGCTCCGTTGTCCGCGCGCTTGACCAGCAGCACCCGTCCGGCGTCGTCGCGAATGACTCCTCGGGCTCCGACAAACAGCAACGTCCGGTCCCCTGCCAGCGCCCGCAGCTGGCCGATGTAGGACTCCGCCCACGATAAGCTCGCCACGCGGTCACCCTAACGTCCGCCGTTACCCGTCCTTGTCACACCGTGGCCTCATTGTCGTGGCTCACCGTGACCCGCGCGGCCTCCGATGCGCCCGTCTCGGCCTCCTGCGCCGCCGCGGGTTCGGGCGTCGGGGCGGCGTCCCCATCCGCCGCGTCGGCTTCCGTGTCGTTGGGCTGCGAGTCGTCGGACTTCGAATCAGCCGCCTCCTCGGCGCCGCGGGCCTTCCGGTCGCTGTGCGCGTCGGCCTCCTGATCGGTGGCCTCCGACTCGTCAAGCTCCTGCACGGTGAGGTCGTCCGCCTCCTCTTGCCATACCACGGCGTCCGGGTCGTCTAGGACCGACAGCCCCACCTCGTCCCTGGCGGCCGCTGACCGCTGGAACTCCACAGCAGGCAGCCAGCGAGCGCCGGCCACACCGGCACCGGCTACCAGATAGCCCGGTACGGGCAGCCAGGCCCCCAACGCCGCGGGCAACTCAGCCGTGAAGAAATCCAACACCACCAGAATGTGGATCAGCGCGGCCGCGGGCAGCATCCCGAGTACCACCCAGCCCAGCCACCGCTCCACGCTGGTGGAGGTCGCGGCGGGCGACGCAGTCGGTGATGGTTCGGGCTCGGCCTCAGAGGCAGGTTCCGGGTCAAGGGCCGGCTGCTCAGGGGCGGACTGGGCGATGCTGCGACGCCCAGCCTGGAACATGGTCACCGCCGTGGCCGCCGCCAACCCGCATCCGACCAGCAGCCACAGCAAACCGGTCATCGTCACCGCGGTATCCGACTCTGACAGGCTGATCAGGAGTGTGGTGCCTGGAAGCAGCAAAAGCGCCGTGAACACCCCGGCCAGTCCGGCCACCACCAACTGCGCCGGTGGAAACCCACGGGCGCACATCCCCAAGGCCGCGACGCTCAGGCCGGTCAGCAGCGCCATCCCACCGACCTCAAGGTAGCTGTGCGTCAGCACCGTGAAATGGCGTGGCGTGACAATGTCCGCCAGCACCACCACCTCATCCAGCCTTCCAGACAGGCCAGGGATGTTGAACCAGCTCAAGACGAGCATGGCCGTCCAGCACATCACCAGGCCGGTCAGCACCACCGCGACCACGCCCAGCCGCAGCGTCACCGCTCGTGACAGTTTCATCGTCATCCGTTTCTGGTCCCGCGCCGCTTTCCGACGTGCGCCAGTGATGAGCAGGGTCTACCACACCCGTTCCCACGGTCGTGAGGTAGGCACGGTGCACACCGTATCGCCGTGATCATCACGTGCTCATCATGATGACCGCTGTCTTCCATCCCGCGATCGGTCACCGTCCGTGCCTGCTCCCGCCCTGACGGCCGTGCTGGGCGCCGCGCTTGACGCCCCACCGAGCACGATGAGCCAGGCAGTCCACATCGCGCCATAAGCTGTCTGGACCTATTCGCTCGCCGGGCCACGACCTAGGACAGCGGACATAGGACGGCGCGTCACCGCACCCTGATCCCACTTAATACGCGCCATAAGCATACAAACCAACATTAAAGCCTCTTATGCCTCGCTGCCCTACCCCTGAGTCTCTCCCCTGGGCCACCATCCCTGAAAGGAGCGGACATTGACGCCCGTGGCTACTCCCCCCACACTCCCGATGTGGATCTTCGGAGTCCGAAGCGTGGCGTCGTCTTGGCAGCCGGTGGGCACCACTGGGAAGAAGCCCTCATCAGCGGAAACGGTCGCCAAGGCGCGCTGTGTTACGGCGATGCCTCACAGTGGCGGGTCACGCTGTCCCACGAGCGCCTCTTCCTGCCCCTGTGCCCTCCCCTGGAGCCGCCGGGAACCGTCGAGATCCTTCCCGAGTTGCGTCAGCTGCTGCTGTCAGGCCACTACCAGCAGGCCGCGGAGCGCGTGTGCGCCTTCGCCGCGGCTGAACAGCCGGGCTATCGCGACCTGCGTTGGGTCGATCCCTTCATCGGCGCGGCGACCCTCACCTACACCCCTGAGTCGCCCGGGTCGGACTACCACCGCGCGGTGGACTTCAGCACCGGAGTGGTCAGCCAGTGGTGGCGCACCCGGTCCGGGGAGATCAGCACCACCCTGTTTGTCTCCCGCCCCGACGACGTCGTGGTGGCGCGCCTGACCGGCCCGCTGGACGGCGTTATCCATCTAGGGCCGATCGAGGGTACGCCGCAGGCTCCCCTGAGCATCGCCACCGCCGCCGCGCCGGACCACCTCATACTGCGCGGCTGGTTCCCCCGACGCTGGCCCCGCGCCTGCCCGGGGTACGCGGTGGTGTGCCGCGTCATCGCCCCGGCGGACACAGTCCAGGTCGACGGCGTCCGCCTGCTGCTGCGGGGCGCCCGAGAGGTGATCCTGCTGCTGCGTACCGTGGTCGCTGAGCCCACCACGGCGCCTACGGCGCTTGCAGATTCGGCGGCGTCGGATCCGGCCGCCGCCGTGACCTCGGATCTGTCCGCCGCCGTCCTGACCGCACTTCGCGCTTTTCCCTCTGATGTGGACCGTCTACTGGCGACGCACACGGCTGTCCACTGTGAGCTGTTCGAGCGCTGCACGCTCTCCCTCACCTCGGCCACACACGAGGTACCAGACGCGGACTCGTCCGCCTCCCCGTCCCCGCAG
The DNA here is from genome assembly GCA_002919305.1 of Actinomycetales bacterium. Classification (GTDB taxonomy): domain Bacteria; phylum Actinomycetota; class Actinomycetes; order Mycobacteriales; family Micromonosporaceae; genus RSA1. The sequence continues at coordinate 45,772 of PKFB01000024.1, read as the reverse complement.
GCTGCCCCGGTCACTCCTGGGCTCATCGAGCGTCTCTTCGACGCCGGCCGGTACGCGATCATCAGCGCCTGCGGCTCCCTGCCCCCTACCCTGCAAGGTGTCTGGAGCGGGACCCACCAGCCAGCGTGGTCAGGCGCGTACACCATTGACGGCAATCTGCAGGCCGCCGTCGCCGGGTTGCTTCCCACCCGCACCCCGGAGCTGATGCTCTCGGTCTTCGATCTGTTCGACGCGCTGCTTGACGACTTCCGCGTCAACGCCCGTCGTCTTTACGGAGCTCGGGGGATCCTCACCCCCGTCCACATCGCCTCCCACGGCTACCAGAACCACTTCGGGCCGGTCTGGTGCCAGACGTTCTGGACCGCCGGCGCGGCCTGGCTGGCACGGCTCTACTACGACTACTGGCACTACACGGGGGACCGGGACTTCCTGGCCACCCGAGCCTGGCCTTTCATGACCGCCGCCGCCGACTTCTACACCGACTTTCTGGCCTGGTCGGTTGAGTCAGACCCAGTGATCTTCGCACCGTCGTACTCCCCCGAGAACGCCCCGGCCTCCAGCGGCTCGCAGGCCTGCGTCAACGCCACCATGGACGTCGCCGCCGTCAGCGATCTGCTGCGCAACCTGCTGGTGGCCGCTCAGGTGCTGAAGGTGGAGGATCCACGGATCCCACAGTGGCGGGCCCTGCTGGCTCGGATGCCGGCGTACCGGATCACCCCAGAAGGCGCACTCGCCGAATGGATTTGGCCGCAGCTGACCGAGAATCCGGCGCACCGTCACGCCTCCCACCTGTATCCCCTGTGGTACGAGCTGGATCCCGCTTTTGTCGCCGATCCCGCGCTGCGGTCCGCCGCTGAACAAGCGATCCGGCACCGCCTGGAGTTCTGGCGAAGCGCCGACGCCGATGAGATGGCCTACGGGCTGGTGCAGCTCGGGATCGCCGCGGCTCACCTCGGTCTGGCCGAGCTCGCTTACGAGGCCCTCACGCGCCTGACGCGCTACTGGCGAGACACCCTGGTCTCCACCCACAACCTGGACGCCATCTTCAACGTGGACATCAGCGGCGGACTGCCGGCGCTGGTCCTGGCCATGCTGGTGCGGTCAGGCGCCGCGTACCCGCTCCCAGACCCGTACCCGGAACCCGGGCTGGCGCCAATCCCGCGGCTGGATCTGCTGCCGGCACTGCCGACGGCCTGGCCCCAGGGTGAGGTACGGGGTGTGGCGGCCCGGGGCCAGGTGACGGTACGCCGGTTGACCTGGTCACCGACGCGGGTGGAGGCCGTCATCGACCCCGGCCCCAACGCAGAGCTGGTCATCGGCGCTCCCCCCGGCACCCGCCCCGTTCCGCCCGTGGAGCCCCAAGACGCCACGCTCCATCCGGACGGCTCCCTGACGCTGCGCCCCACCCCTGGGCAGCCTGTCACCCTTCGTTTCGAGCCATCGGGTAAGCCCACGCCCGCGTAAGCAGGGTGCGGCTCTCGGCCCTCTCCGGGGATACACGGCGCAGCCGGTGGCCGGCGGTCGCTCAGTGAATGACGCCGTCCGCGTCGTCGGTGTCACCGGTGCCGTCGAGGAAGCCACGCAGCCGGGCAGCCTGGCTCTCCCAGCGCCACTCGGTCTCCACCCACGCCCGTCCGGCCTTACCCATCTGGTTCGCCAGCTGTCGATCCAACAGCAACTCCGCTACCCGGTCGGCGACCTCCTCCACGGAGCGGCCGTCGACCAGGTAGCCGGTCTCCCCGTCCCGGACCGCGTCGGGCGCGCCGCCGGAGTTCCCGGCCACGACCGGTAGGCCGGTGGCCGACGCCTCCAGGAACACGATCCCCAGCCCTTCCACATCCAGGCCGCGTCCCCGGGTCCGGCACGGCATCGCGAACACGTCCCCTGCGGCGTAATGCGCCGGCAGCTGCTCCCAGGGCACCGAACCGGTGAACACCACCTGTGAGGCGACCCCCTGGGAGACCGCCAAGCGGCGCAGCGTCGAGCGGTACGGACCACCACCCACCAGCAGCAGTGTCGCCTCCGGCACCCGTCGACGAATCAGCGGCAACGCCCGGATGAGCGTGTCCTGCCCTTTGCGGGGGACCAGTCGGGACACGCAGACCACGACGGGACGGTCCGCTAACCCGAGCCGGCGCCGGATGGCGTGCCCCTCTTCAACAGCCTCCGGGGAGAAGACAGTGGGGTCCACCCCGGGAGCCAACCGGCGCAGGGAGGTGACGTCGTCGAGCACCCGCGCCAAACGGACTCGGGTGTACTCCCCCAGGTAGGTGACCACGTCCGCGTGCCGACCGATCCGACGCAGCAGGGTGCGCGCGACCGGCAGCGTCGCCCACCCCGTCTCATGGCCGTGGGTAAGGGCCACCACACGTCTCACCCCCGCCCGGCGGAGCGTAGGGGCCAACAGTCCCAGCGGCGCCGCCGCGCCGAACCACACGGTGTCGCATCCGAACCGGTCAACCAGGTCAACGGCCCGACGCGCCACCCGAGGAGTGGGCAGCAGCACGCTACTGGGGTCGCGGATCACGGTGAAGGGTGCAGCGGCGTCAAACTCCGCCGCTCCACGCCAGGTGGAGGCGTATACCACCACTGAATCCGCGGGCTGCCGCACCGCAAGTCCGTACACGAACGCCTGAATGCCCCCAGGGCGGGGCGGGAAGTCATTGGTGATCAACAAGGTGCGGCCCACCCGGCGATGGTACGGGCCCGGCGGTTCACGCTCAGCGGCGGGCGTACTCCATCGCCGCCGCGATCCGTTCGGCGGTGCTGGGGTGGGAGGCGAACAGCAGGTACGCCCAGCGCGGTGGATCCACATCGGCCAGGTTGCGTATCGCCAGTCGCCGCTGCATCGCCGCGAACGTCTCGGGGTCCTCTGTCAACGCCAGGGCGTACGCATCCGCCCGCGCTTCGATCCGCCGGGAAACTGCGTTCTGTAAAGGCATAGCCAGCAACCCGGCCACCGCCATGATCGCCAACAGCAGCGCCACTCCTCGGGGCTCAGCGATATCCGACACCCCGGCCCGGCGCAGGAGCCCGCTCCAACCCCCCAACAGGTACACCGCACACACGCCGGCGGCGGCCCCCAGCGCCCCCAAGGTAGTGCCCAGCACCACGTCACGGCGTTTGGCGTGCCCCAGTTCATGCGCGACCACCTGAACCACCTCCTCCGGTGGCGCGGCCTCCAACAGGGTGTCGTAGACCACGATCCGACGGGTCGCTCCCAACCCGGCCACGTAGGCGTTGACGGCGGTGGTACGCCGGGAGGCGTCAGCGATCAAAACATCCCGGACCGGGATCCCGTCCCGCTCCGCCAACGCCAACAGCTGCTGACGCAGTGGGGATTCCGGCATCGGCGTGAACCGGTTGAACACCGGCGCCACCAGGACCGGAAACACAAAAGAAAACAGCACCACTAAACCAGCGGCTCCTCCAGCCGCCCACGCCCACCACCACCGCGGGGCCAGCCGGGTCACCCCGTAAAACCCCAGCAGTGCCACCGCCCCGAGGACCGCGGTGACTCCAGCCGCCCGCCCCAGATCGGCGAACCACCCGCCCCAGTCCTGGGTCGACAACCCATAGCGGCGCAGCACGACATGGCGCCAGGCCGCGAACGGCAGGGTGACGATCTGACCGGCGAAGGCCACCACCAGTCCTCCCAGGAGCGCCTCGGCCACCCAATGCCCACCGGTGATCCGGCCGGCCAGCTCCACGATCCGCGCGCCGAGTGGAGTCAACCCCAGCGCCAGCGCCGCCGCCAATCCCACCAGCAAGGAGCCGTAACTACCGGGACGGAGCGTGGCGTGCAGGCGTTTGCCCCGTTCCACCGCGTCCTCCGGGAGGGTGGAGACCGCAGCCTGCTGGACAGCACGCGATGGGGTGGCCTGGGACCACGGCACCGCCAGGATCGCGATCACCAGGATCGCCAGCACCAGGACCCCCAGGGCCAATGCGGCACCGGTTCGGGGCGTCATCGGCCTGCTCCTCCGATCCCGACCTCACCGGACTCGCCGATGCTCGCCACACCGTCGCCGGCCACCGTCCCCACGCCGGCCGTGGTATCGATGACGGTCGTTCCCTTCACGGTGGCCTCCCCTTCTCGGTCGCCGGACCACACCCCACGGGGTGCTCTGACCGGCCCCGGGACGGTCAGAGCCGACTGATCGCCCGCACCGGGGAAGATCAGCCTATGACGGAGTCTCACCAGACACGCCGCCCGTTAGTGATCGACTGTGATCCCGGGATCGACGACATGGCCGCGATCCTGCTGGCCTGCGCCAGCCCTGAGGTGGAGCTGCTGGGGATCACCACCGTAGCCGGCAATGTCAGCCTCGAACACACCACCCGCAACGCGCTCCGGATTCTGGCGCTGGCCGGCCGCCAGGACATCCCGGTCGCGCCGGGCGCGGCCCGCCCACTGGTCATCCCCGCACCGCGCCGGTCCCAGACAATCCACGGCGACGACGGCCTCGGTGGCCTGGTGTTACCTGACTCGGATGCCCGCCCCGACCCGCGTGGCGCTGTGGAGTTCCTCGCGGCGACCGTACGCGCCACCCCTGAGCCGGTGACGCTGGTGGCCGTCGGGCCGCTGACCAATGTGGCGTTGTTCTACGCGCTGTATCCCGACCTGGCCGCCCGCCTGGCCCGACTCGTGGTGATGGGTGGCTCCATCGGAGCCGGCAACGTCACACCCGCCGCCGAATTCAACGTCTGGCACGACCCGGAGGCCGCCTACCGGGTGCTCACCGCGCCCGGGCTGCCGCGCCCGGTGCCGACCACCCTGATCGGGCTGGACGTCACCCTCACCACGGCCCTGACCCCGGCCGATCTGGACACCCTGCGACGCTCTGACGGGATCGGGCGGGTGTTGGCCGATCCCTTCCAGCGGTACCTGGATAGTTACCGCCGCGTCCTAGGCCTGGAGGTGGTCGCCGTCCACGACGCCGTGGCTGTCCTGGAAGCGGTGCTCCCCGGCTCGATCCAGGTCCAGCCGGCGCGCGTAACGGTCGACACCACCCTCGGCCCCAGCCGGGGCAACACAGCGGTGGATCTGCGGGCCGAGGATGGCGCCACCGCGGAGCCGTCAACGGTGCAGGTAGGAGTGGCGGCTGACCCACGGGCCATCGCCGAGCACCTACTGACCCGCCTCAGCAGCCTGCCCACCCGGCCCGGGTCAGGTCCGGGAGAGTCGGCGCAGTAACGCGTCCGACGCGACGGGGTAGGCGCCGTGGCGGCGCACCCCGTCGGCGACCTCCCGATCGGAGGAGACCACCACGACCGGTCGCCCGGAAGGCTCAGCGCGTACCAGGCGACGGATGAGGTCGTCGGCGGTCTCGCCTTTCCGGCTGAACAGCACCCGGACGTTCCGGGGGGCGGGGGGCAGGCCGTGCACCCGTTCGGCCCCGTCGAAGACCACCGTCACCTCGATTCCGGTCTGCGCGGCGATCCCGCCCAGCCCGGTGACCAGTCGGCGGCGCTGCTGCTCCAACGACAACTCACCGAAGCCTCGCTTGGTGACGTTGTACCCGTCCACGATCAGATGGACTCGGGGCATGCCCAGCAGCTCATCCAGCCAGGAGGGGTCATCGGCCGCGCGGGCCTTCCGGCTTCCGGGCATGGCGGCGTCCGGGCGCTCCGCGGCGGTGTCGGCCACAAAGTCGGCGGGGAGCCGCTCGACCGGTTTGAACCCCAACTCGGCCTGCAGCCCGCGTGCGGTGCGCTCCAGTGTCTCCAGCAGCAGCCACAATCGGGCGTCCCCGGCCGCGCGTATCTCCCGGTTGGCCTGACGCGCTGTCTCCAGCGCCGCCTCCGCGTCGGCCAGTTTGGCCTTCAGGCGACGCACCTCGGCCTCGTGGTCAGCGGCGGTACGCGCGATGCGCCCGCGCTCGCTGGCGAGGGTCGCGGCCGCCTTCTGTTCCCGGTGCTCGGCGTCCCGTAGCGCCTTGGTCAGGGCCTTGATCTCCATACTCAGACCGTTGTTGCGCTCCCGAAGCGCGGCCACCTCGTCCCGCAGCCGCTCCAGCTCCGCGGTCATCGCGTCCCGATCCGCCTCGGCGCGGCTGGCCCGCTGCTCGGCCTGGCGTACCCGTTCGGCGATTAAGGCGGCCTCGGCCTCGGCCCGCACGGCGTCATTGGCCTTGCCGATCAGCTCAACCCAACCCATCGGGCGGGCCAGGTAGGCCAGGGCCGCCAGTTCGATCGGGTCCGCCGCGGCGGGAAAGTCACCGTTGGCTACGGCGGCGCCCAACTCCCCTGCCTCGGCCAAGACCCGGTCGGCGATGCGTTGCCGGAACACCGGGTCGTTGGTCAGGTGGGTAGCGATCGCCGCGGCGCCGAGTTTGGCACGCCGCTGCGGAGCGAACCTGGCGATCCGCCGCAAGGGGGGCGGCAGTTCGCTGTCCGGCATCCCGGTCATGGCGGCGGAGGTCAAAGTGACCACGCGTTGCCGAACCGCTTCAGGCAGCACCGGTTCGGGCTCACTGTCGTGGGCCTCCTCGTGGTCAGCGCCCGCGTGGTGGTCGCCGGGGTAGGCGTTGGACTGACCGGTTTCCTCAGCTGTCGGTCCTGGATCGCCAACACTCAGGTTCGCCTCCCCGCTCACCGTTTCCCCTTCGGGAACGGTGGGCTTCCTGGGCGGGCGCACATGCCTTCCCTGGGCGGCCGTCATGGCGTACCCATCCACGTCGTGCTGACTGCTAGCCGGGTCGTCATGGCGCGCACGGTTACACCACCGACGCGTGTCTTGCGACGAACTCGTCGGCGGCGCTGCTTCGTGGTCCCTGGAACCGGCATCTCACCAGTCTGTCACCGTCACCTTGAAACGGCCTCCCCCTCCCCACCGAACCCTGTCCGATATGCGATCTTCCGACCCCGGATACGGGGCGCAATCGGCGTGGCGCAGTGCGTTCTGTCGTACCGTCTGCCTACGGTGCTGCCGATGTCCGGTCCTCATCTATCTCCCTTTCCGGGCTTGTCACCGCCCCTGGCCGCCTCCCGCGGCGCCGACAGCCCGGCTCGCGGCGTACCGTCGGTACGTCGTCGGACCGACATTCAGTCCAGCATTTTCGACATCGGTCAACCACTACGTGAAACCACGTTCGTCGTGGTGGACCTGGAGACTACCGGGGGTACGCCCGACACGGCGGACATCACCGAGATCGGCGCCATCAAGGTTCGTGGCGGCGAGGTGCTGGGCGAGTTCTCCACCCTCGTTAATCCTGGCACCCCCATCCCTCCGTTCATCACAGTGCTCACCGGCATCACCGATGCCATGGTGGCGTCAGCGCCGACGATCGGACAGGTGCTGCCCAGTTTCCTGGAATTCGCCCATAACGCAGTGCTGGTGGCCCACAACGCCCCCTTCGATGTGGGTTTCCTCAAGGCCGCCGCCGCCCGCACGGGGCGCGCGTGGCCTGCCTTCCAGGTGGTGGACACCGTTACCTTGGCCCGGCGAGTCCTGACACGTGACGAGGTCCCCAACTGCAAGCTGGCGACCCTCGCCCAGTACTTCCGCACCCCGCACCAGCCCAGCCACCGGGCGTTGGCCGATGCCCGTACGACCACCGATGTGCTGCACGCCCTGATCGCGCGACTGGCCGGGTACCGGGTGTTCACCCTCGAGGATTTGATGGAGTTCTGCCGCGCGGTCAGTCCCACCCAGCGGCGGAAGCGCTACCTGGCCGACGGGCTGCCCCAGGCGCCGGGGGTGTACCTGTTCCGGGACGCCGCCGACCGGGTGCTGTATGTGGGCACTAGCACCAACATCGCCAACCGGGTCCGCAGTTACTTCACCGCGGCCGAGACCCGTCAGCGGATCTCGGAGATGCTCGCGGCCGCCGAACGCGTAGAGGCGGTGGAGTGCGCCCACAGCTTAGAGGCCGAGATCCGGGAGTTACGCCTCATCGCCGCCCATAAGCCCCCCTACAACCGACGTTCTAAATTCCCCGAACGGGTCACCTGGCTCAAACTCACCGATGAGCCCTACCCCCGCCTGTCCCTGGTGCAGCAGGTGCGCGACGACGCCGGCTGCTACCTGGGGCCGTTTGGGTCTCGCCGCTCGGCCGAGTTAGCGATGGCCGCCGTTCACGATGCGCTCCCGTTACGGCAGTGCACCACCCGCCTGTCGCCACGCCGCCCCAGCCCGGCCTGCGCTTTGGCCGAGATGGCCCGCTGCCCGGCGCCCTGCGACCATCGCATCTCTGTTGAGGAGTATCAAAAGTACGCCGAGGTGTTCCGGGCCGCGGTCAACGGCGACCCCTCCATAATCGTGGAGCGCTCCCTGGAGCGAATCGGCTCCTTGGCGGCCCAGCTGCGCTATGAAGAGGCCACCGTGGCACGCAGCCGCCTGACGGCGTTCGTCTCGGCGGTGATACGGGTTCAGCGGCTGACCTCCCTGACCAGGATTTCGGAGTTAGTGGCGGCGCGCCCCGCGGCCATGGGTGGTTGGGAGCTGGCCGTGATCCGGCACGGCCGGCTCGTGGCGGCGGGCTGCTCCCCGCCGGGCGCGCACCCTAATCCCACGCTTGAGATTCTGCTGGCGACCGCCGAGACGGTCCGTCCCGGGCCGGGCCCCACCCCCTGCGCCAGCGCCGCCGAGACCGAACGGGTGCTGGCCTGGTTGGAGCGACCGGAGACCCGCCTGGTCCGAGCCACCACCGGTTGGTGGAGTCCGGTCCACGGCGCCGGCCGATGGCGTTTCCTGCTCGACAAAGTGGAGGCGGCGATTCACGCGGCCGACCCGCTCCGGGAGCATGGCTTGGCGCGCCCTACGCACCGTCCCGTCCGTCCGGTGTAGACCGGTCAGGGCCCATCAGTGATCACTGTAGATGGTCCATGTCGGACTGATTCATCTCGATAAGAGAAGGTAAATCGTGATACCAGAACTCGGTATTAGCTCGTGCAGTGCGCGCATTTTAGAGCCTGTCCCCTAGCCGGTTGGGGCGTTGACAAGAGGACACCGAATAAGGTGAATAAGGCTCAGTGATCGGCTAGGCCGATAAATGCAGACCTTAACCGGTGAACCTTCCGGGACAGGACACTAGTATCAAAGTCGAATGCCGTGTCGAACAGCTCCACGAAGCTCGACGATGCGTCAGGACCGGTAGTGGCGGGAGTCGTGCGAGACGACATTCTCGGGTTCCACCGCCGCAGCCGGTCGGTCAAGGAGGTGGCCTATGGGACTCGATACCGGTCCGGCCCCACCGGCGGTAACACCTGTCCAATCGCCACCTGTACGGACCCAGCCCTCTGATACTCCATCCCCCCGAGAAAATTCAGCTGTCCATTCCACAGACACCAACACGACTCATACGCCCGCCCCTCACCGAACACCGTCCCCTCAATCTTCATCCCATTCCTCCACAACGGACGGTCCTTCTGGAACCACCGCAGCCCGATCCCCCACGGAGTCCATCGCGGACAGTGCCGGCCAGGAACGCTCCACTCGCTCTGCGGCCCGCGATCCCTCCACCGACTCTCCTTCGTCTTCTTCGTCTTCCACATCGTCAGAAAACGGCCGCGATGGCTCCCTCCACCGGTTCGTCCGTGCCGTCCTGCCCTGGTTCCCTGACTCGGATCCCTCCCCCATCGAATCCCTGATCCGGGCTCACCGGGCCGCCTATCCCCGCAGCGACGCGACGCAGCTGCGGCGCGCGTACCAGATCGCCGACCGCATGCACGCCGGCCAGCGCCGCAAAAGCGGCGAGCCGTACATCACCCACCCGTTGGCCGTGGCTGAGATCCTGGCCAAACTCGGGATGGACACCACCACGCTGATCGCCGCGCTGCTACACGACACCGTCGAAGACACCAGCTACACGCTGGAGGCCTTGGAGGCAGACTTCAACGCCGAGGTAGCCCACCTCGTCGACGGCGTAACCAAGCTAGACAAGGCTTACCTCGGTCAAGCCGCCGAGCCCGAGACGATCCGGAAAATGATCGTAGCGGCCGGTCGCGATGTACGGGTCCTGATCATCAAACTGGCCGACCGTCTGCACAACATGCAGACCTTGGGCTTCAAATCCCGCCCCTCACAGATCCGCATCGCGCAGGCCACCCGGGACGTGTTGATCCCGCTCGCCGACCGGCTGGGAATCCACGTTCTCAAACGGGAACTGGAAGACCTCGTTCTCAAGGCGCTACGGCCACCCGAATACGCGCGTATCGAGGAGTACGCCCGGACCCGCAGCCAACGCACCAACCTGGCGAGCATCCTGGAACCGGTTCGCGAAGCGTTGCGTGAAAACCGCATCCAGGCGGTGGTCGCCGACCGTCCCCGCCACCTGTGGTCGATCTACCGGGAAATGCTCGAGCGCAACCTGCGGGAGCCCCACGACCCGCCCCGGTTGCTGATCACCATTACCGGCCCGTACACCGACTGTTACGCCGCATTGGGCGCCATCCACAGCCTCTGGCGGCCGGTGCCCGGCCGCTTCAAGGACTACATCGCCTCCCCGAAGTTCAACCTGTACCAGTCGCTCCACACCACCGTGATCGGTCCCGGCGATCAGCCCTTGGAGGCGCTGATCCGGACCGACAAAATGCACCGCATCGCCGAGTACGGCATCATCGCCCACCTGCAGGACCGCAGCCGCGGTGGCCGCGACAGCGCCACCGCCTCCAGTGAGGAACTGGAGTGGCTGAACCGCCTGTTGGCCTGGCAACGCGAGGCCCTCGATCCCTCCGACTTCCTGGCTTCCCTGCGCTGTGACCTGTCCGAGGAGCAGATCCTGGTCTTCACCATGGGTGGGGACCAAGTCCTCCTGCCGGCCGAGGCCACACCGATCGACCTCGCGTACAGCTTGGATCCCAACATCGGTAACCGCCTCATCGGCGCCTACGTCAACGGACGCCTGGCGCCTCTGACGGCGATGCTGGAGGACGGAGACGTCGTCGAGATCATCACAGCCCGAGACCCGGACTGTCCCGGCCCGTCTGAGGACTGGCTCGAGGTGGTCCGCACTCCCCAGGCACGGCTGCAGATCAGGCAGTGGTTCGACAGCCGCGGCGCGGGGTCCGAGGCCCTCACCAAGAAAATCAAGGCGGGTCGGCTCGCGATCGCTCTCGCGTTGCGGCAGCATGACCGGGTCCTGTTCGACGACGCCCCCCTCCGGAGCCTGGCCGTCACGATGGGGCACGGTACGGTCGAATCGCTGCTGGTCGCCGTGACCGAAGGCCGAATCGCCGCCCAAGAGGTGGCGGAGCGCCTCATCGCCATCGTCGATAAGGTCTGACCGACACTTCCCGGTTCGATGTCGCTCCGCCCCGGTCACCTCTTACGCTTGCGGGATGACGACGCGCCGCTCGGCCGCCCGCAAAGTCGGGTACCAGATCTTCTACCGGCTTCCTCGGCGTCTGCGCCGCCGCCTCGTCCGGTTGTTCGTCCCCAGCTACATCGTGGGGGCTGTCGTCCTGGTGTGGGACCCGCAGGGACGGTTGTTATTACTGCGCCAGCCGCCCGGGATCGGGTGGACCATCCCCGGTGGGCTGCTCAACCGCGGTGAGCAGCCTTTAGATTGCGCCGTCCGGGAGCTCGCCGAGGAGACCGGCATCAAGCTGTCCCCTGACGCGTTAAGGCAGGCGGTCCCCAACGCTGTGATCCACACCCGTGGGCGGTGGGTGGACGTGGTCTTCGAGGCCACGGTGGATCCTGCCCAGCACAACATCCAGGTCGACGGTGCCGAGGTCTGGGAAACCGGTTGGTTCGCCCCTGACACGCTCCCTCAGCTCACCAGGCCGACCGCGCGGCTGCTGGCCCGTTACGGCCTGGGCCCACTGGCGGGGAAGATGGGCTGATGAGCGACCAGATCTGCGCAGTAGTTCTGGCGGCGGGGGAAGGGCAGCGGTTACGTCCCCTCACCACGTACCGCCCCAAGGCCCTCTGCCCCATCAATAACGTGCCCTTGCTGGACCGAACCCTGGCACGGTTAGAGGCCCTGGGGCTGAAGGGGCCCGACACCGTCGCGGTGAACGCCTGCTACCTGGGGGACCAGATCGTCGCCCATGTCGGGGATCGGGCCCACCTGTCGGTGGAGCCGCCCCCTCCGGTGGGGCCACTGGGCACCACGGGTGGTGTGGTCCACCTGAGGGAGTGGATCGCGGGACGCCCGGCGTTGATCTGTAACGCCGACGCGTATTTGGCGTCCGAGCTACCTCCCGGCCCCGACGTGGCCGGCATGCTCACCGACTGGGACGGTACGCGGGTGCGCCTGCTGGTCGTACCGGGCGCCCGCGAGGGCGGGTTCTCCGGGCACCGGTTCGCCGGCATGTCACTGCTGCCGTGGCGGGTCATCGCCGACCTGGACCCGCAGGCCGGCGAGCTGGTTCATACGGCCTGGCGCCCCGCCGAGGCGCGGGGGGAGCTGGAATTGGTGTGCTACCCCGGCGTCTACTTCGACTGCGGGACCCCCGCGGACTATCTGGCCGCCAATTTGCACGCCAGTGGCGGACAGAGCGTCATCGGCCCTGGGGCGCAGGTGGCGGGACGGGTGACTCGCTGCGTGATCTGGCCCGGCGCGGTGGTCGGGCCACAGGAAGACCTGGTGGAGGTGATCCGGATCAACGACGGTGTCACCGTCCCCGCCTCACGGTGACCGTCCGCGCATCCAGCCGGAGCCCAGCGGGTGGATGAGACCACCGACGAGCTGGGCTCCTGGATCATGGTGTTCCCGCCTCGACTAGGGTCGATGGCTGCCCGTCACGGAGACGCAAGGAAGCGGAAAGGGAAGTGACGTGATCACCGCGATCGTGCTCATTGAATGCGCTCCAGATTCGATTCCCGAGACCGCGCAGACCCTCGCCGATATCCCCGGGGTCAGTGAGGTCTACTCGGTCACCGGTCAGATCGATCTGATCGCGGTGGTCCGGGTCCGAGAGTTTGACCAGATCGCCGACATCGTCGCCGGCCGTATCAGCAAGGTGCCGGGCGTGATTCGTACGGATTCGCACGTGGCCTTCCGCGCCTACTCACGGCATGACCTGGAGGAGGCGTTCGCCATCGGCTTCACCGACTCCGACTAAGAAACTCTGGTTAAGAGGTTCCGACTGAGGCCGCACGGTCGGCGCGTAGGGCGGCCGCTGCGTGGGTCTGTGGAGCTTCCCTTAGTTACCTGCCAGTAGCATCGGCCCTACACTTCCCGGCATGAGGATCGACGACGGTACGCGCCAGCCTTCGGATCCCGCCGCCTCGGAGTCGCCGTCTCCCGCGGGCCGTTCAACGGATCCGGCCCGCTCGCCAGGCCCCGACCTGCAGCCGGTGGGATCCGAATCTCCGACAGCCGCTCGTCAGGAGTGGCTCGACCGGGATGGTCAGCGGTTGAGCCTCCGGATCCTCGACCCCAACCCCACCGCGCCCCTCGTGATGCTCATCCCCGCCATGGGGGTGCCCGCGCGGTACTACACCCCGTTCATCGAGGCGTTGGCCCGACAGGGGTTATCTAGCGTGGTGTATGACTTGCGGGGCACTGGAGCGAGCACGCCTGCCCCGACCCGCTCCTCCCGTTACGGGCTCAGTGACCTCGTCGACGACCTGGACGCGGTTCTGCGCCATCCTGGCGTTCAGCTCGACGGCCGGCGGGTCGTTCTGCTCGGCCATAGCCTCGGTGGTCATATCGCGCTGCTGTACCTGGCTACTCGGCGTCCGCCGGCTCCGATCGCCGGTGTCGTCCTGACCGCCAGTGGGTTGCCCTACTGGCGGTGCTTCGGTCCGGTGTACCGGTGGGTGGTGCTGGGGTTCAGCTTCATCGTGAACCCGGTCAGCGCAGTGGTGGGGTACTGGCCCGGCATCGGTTTTGGCGGGCGCCAATCGCACGGCGTGATGCGGGATTGGGTGCATGAGGCGCGACGCGGCCGCTTACCCCACCTCAACGGCACCGATCCAGCCGCTGGGCTCGCCGCGGTGGACGTCCCGGTTCTGGCGATCACCGTGGCTAATGACCGGCTCACCCCGCAGACGACCACTCAACGGTTATGCGGGTTCCTCAAGCGCGCGTCGGTGCGGTGGCACCACTATGACACCGCAGAAGCCGGCGGCCCGTTGGACCACTTCCGCTGGACCCGCGCGGGGGAGGCGTTGGCTCGCCGGATCGCGCGTTTCATTAAGGAGCTCCGCGTACCCCCCGCTTCCTGATGGTCGAACAGGAGGCGCCTCAGCAACGCCTCATGGCGTGCGATAACGCGAGCAGATAACGCGAGCGCCCCGTCTTCCGTCACCACCGGAAGACGGGGCGCAACGCACCAGGTCAGGCCAGCTCAGATCAACGACCTGTCGTGACCTCTTCTCGCTTCTGACCGGCTTCCACCTGTTCTGCCTGCGGAGCGCCCTTGCCGTCAGGCGTGGGTCCCTCGATGGGGACGAAGAAGCCCTTGACCGCGGCGCCCAAGGCACCGAGCCGGTTCATCTTCTTCGGCACCGCCCAGCCGGCGTACTCCAACTGCCCGTGGCCGTGCTCGTCCACCGGGCCCAGCGGCTGGTGGACCTCCTCGAAGCGGCCGTCGGGCAGCCGACGGATGATGCCGGTCTCCACACCGTGGACCAGCACCTCGCGGTCGTGCTGCTGCAGCCCCAGGCAGATCCGGTGCGTGATGTAGTACGCCAGCGGCGGCAACAGCAGCAGACCGATCCGGCCCGCCCAGGTCATCGCGTTGAGGCTGATGTTGAAGCGCTCGGCGATGACGTCGTTGACGCCGGAGAGCAGCAGGACCATGTAGAAGGTGATGGCCATGGCGCCCAGCGCGGTCCGGTTGGGGTTGTCCCGGGGCCGCTCCAGCAGGTTGTGGTGCGCCTTGTCCTTGGTGAACCTGGCCTCCAGGAACGGGTAGATCGCCGCGAGCGTGATGATCAGACCCATTCCGACGATACCGGCCCAGAACAGCGGCGAGATCGTGTAGCCCAGGAATCTGGTTTCCCACGCCGGGAAGATCCGGACCAGACCGTCGAGGAACATCGCGTACCAGTCGGGCTGGCTCGCCGCCGACACGACCGCCGGGTTGTACGGCCCGAACAGCCAGATCGGGTTGATCTGGAACAGACCACCCAGCAGCGCGGTCACCGCGAAGACGATCATGAAGAAGCTGATCTGCTTCGACACGTAGTTGGGGAACATCCGGTAGCCGACCACGTTGTGCTCGGTCCGGCCCGGCCCCGGCCACTGGGTGTGCTTCTGCTTGAACACCAGGCCCACGTGCACGGCGATCAGGGCGAGGATGAGACCCGGGATCAACAGCACGTGCGCGATGTACAGCCGCGGAATCAGCAGCGTTCCTGGGAACTCACCACCGGCGAGTGAGATCGCCAGCCAGCTACCGATGATCGGAATCGACTGGATCAGAGCGAAGGTGACGCGCATACCGGTACCCGACAGACCGTCGTCGGGCAGCGAGTAGCCAAACAGACCCTCGAACAGACCCAGCGCGAACAGGGTGATACCGATCACCCAGTTGAGCTCACGCGGCTTGCGGAACGCCCCGGTGAAGAACACGCGGAACATGTGCACGATGAGCGACGCCATGAACAACAGCGCTGCCCAGTGGTGCATCTGCCGCATGATCAGCCCGCCTCGCACGTCGAAGGAAATGTCGAGGCTGGAGGCGTACGCGCGAGACATCTCGACGCCCTGCAGGGGCGTGTAGCTGCCGTTGTAGGTGACCTCTTCCATCGACGGGTCGAAGAAGAGGGTCAGGAACGTCCCGGTGAGCAGCAGCACGATGAAGGAGAACAGGGCGATCTCACCCAGCAGGAAGGACCAGTGGTCCGGGAACACCTTGTTCAGGACGTTCCGCAGGGGTGAGGCGACCTGGAACCGGTCATCGATCGCTCCCGCGGCGTTGGCCGGCAGTTGCCTCGGGTTGAATCGGCGTCGTGTGCTCACTCCCGCTCCCAGAATGACGGGCCGACTGGTGTCAGGTAGTCGGACTTGGCGACGAAGAAGCCCTCCTCGTCCACCTCGATCGGCAACTGCGGCAGCCGCCGGGCCGCCGGACCGAAGACCGGGCGGGCGTTGTCAGTGATGAGGAACTGCGACTGGTGGCACGGGCACAGCAACCGGTTGCTCTGCTGTTCATACAGGCTAGCGGGGCAACCGGCGTGGGTGCAGATCTTGGAGTAGGCCACGAAGTTCCCCCACTGCGCGCCCCGGTTGATCGGCAGCGCGTTGCGGCGCGTCTCCTCCGCGTCCTCCGGACGCAGGTGAATCAGCAGGGTCGCGGAGTCACCCGCGGTCGCACCCCTTGTGCCGCCCGGCACTCCAGGGAACACCGTTATCTGCCCACCCACGCTGACGTCCTCGGGCCGGACGGGCGTGCCGTCTTCGTGGACCAAACGCACCCCTGGTCCCCAACCGGTGGTGACCAACAGGTCACCAGGGCGCTGGATCAGACCACCCACCAGCGGCGCAGCCGCCATCAGGCCAACCGGCGCCAGCCCCAGCGTGAGCGCCCCCTTCAACAAGGGTCGACGGGCCAGCCCGGTCTCCTCACCGATGTGCAGCAGGGTGGCACCGGTGATCTTGCGCTCGTCATCGGGTGACGGGCCATCGTGGCGCTCCTGCACCACCACCTCGTCGGGCAGTAACTTCTTGGCCCACACGGTGAGCCCGACACCGATACCCAGCAGCGCCACACCCATGGTGATGCCGAGCACCGGCGTGTACCACTTGTTGATGTTCGCGCCGGGTTCGTACTCCCAGGGCCACCAGATGAAGGCCGCCAGGAATGCCAGCGACGCCACTCCGGTCATCAGGAAGCAGAAGGCGATGAATCGAACGATCCGCTTCTCTTCCTTGGTACCCGGGACCGGGAACCGCGGCTCGTAGTAAACGATCTCAACGCCGTCCCGGCGCATCCCCTCTCGAACCAGGTCGAAGCGGGACAGCGACGGGTCGTTGACGTCGATCGGCTCCGTGGCGGTGGCCTCGGCGCCGCCGGCCATCACCCTGTCAGCCGTCTGCGTGGTCATGACTTCTCCGCATTTCTCATGACTGTACCGCTCACCCGTGTCACGACTTGCCAGCGATCCACAGGGTCGCGAACACCAGGGACACCATGCCGACCAGGAAGATCACCAGGGCTTCGGTAGACGGCCCCAGACGACCGATTCCCCAACCACCTGGATCCTGCTCGTTCTGCATGAACTGGATGTAGGCGATGATGTCGGCCTTGTCCTGCGGAGAAAGCTGGCTGTCGGAGAACACCGGCATGTTCTGCGGGCCGCTGAGCATCGCCCCGTAGATCTGTCGCTGGGTCGCCTCGTACAGGTCCGGGGCGTACGCGCCGGATGAAAGCGCACCACCGCTACCGGCGTACTGGTGACACTGGGCGCAGTTGAGTCGGAACAGCTGACCGCCTTCGGCCAAGTCACCCCCGGCCGCCAGGTCGCCCTCCGGGATCACTGGACCGCCGCCCAGCTCCTGGATGTACGCGGCGATCTGCCGCGCCTCCTCATCGGTGAACATCGGCGGCTTGCGCTCCGCCTGCGCCTCCTGCCGCGCCATCGGCATCCGACCGCTGGTGACCTGGAACTCCACCGCAGCCGCCCCGACACCAATCAGGGAGGGGCCACGGTCAGGTACGCCCTGGGCGTTCTCCCCGTGGCAGGTGACGCAACTGTTCTCGTACAGCTCCCGGCCTGCCTGCGCGGCGGCCGACAGATCGCCGGTCTCCTGCGCCTCGATACCGGGCGCGAAGGCCGTGTAGATGCCGCCCACCAGGGCCAGGGCGGCGACCAGCCGCGCCGCCTTACCCAGTCGACGGCGCGTCCGGGCGGTCACACCCAGCCACCGGACGAACCGGCCGCGGGGGCGGTCGGGGGGAACAACGGTCATGGCCTCACCTTTGAAATCTGGTCGGAGCGTGGCACCTGTTGTGACGACGTCTGATGAAGCACGAACGGCGGTATGTGATAGGCCACTGAAGTTTTCGCGCTCAGGCCTTACTGCAGCAGGTAGATCATTCCGAACAGCGCGATCCACACCACATCAACGAAGTGCCAGTAGTACGACACCACGATCGCCGCGGTCGCCTGCGCGGGAGTGAACCGAGCCAGTGTGGTGCGGATCATGAACAGCAGGAAGGCCACCAGGCCACCACAGACGTGCAGTCCGTGGAACCCGGTCGTCAGGTAGAACACTGAGCCGTAGCCATCAGAGCTGATCGTGATGCCTTCGTGCACCAGCTGCCGATACTCGTTGATCTGGCCGAGCACGAAGATCAGGCCCATCACGAACGTGAGCGTGAACCAGCGCCGTACTCCGTACACGTCACCCCGCTCAGCGGCGAACACCCCGAACTGGCAGGTGACGGACGACGCCACCAGGATGGACGTGAAAGTCAGCGCGTACGGCAAATTCAGATGCTGAGTGTTCTCCGCCCACATCTCTGGACCGGCCTCGGAGGCGCGGATCGAGAAGTACATGGCGAACAACGCCGCGAAGAACATCAGCTCACTGGAGAGCCAGACGATCGTGCCGACACTGACCATGTTCGGCCGTGTCAGGGAGTGGATCTGACTCTGGGGAAGAGCTGGGGCCGCAGTCACGCTGGTCATTATTGCGGGTGGCTACAGGTCCGGCGCGCGGGGGTCCGGTCTGACATGCCGGAACGACGTCGCTCCCCGCGGCGAGTAGGCTCCCGGATATCAGAATTTCCAGTACCCCTTCCGGTACCCGCACGCGCCTGGGAGCACAAGATCATGAGCGCCACCGAGGCCCGTACCTACACCATCCTGCTCTACAGCGATGACGCCGCCATCCGGGACCGTATGCGCCTGGCGATCGGACGGCGCCCCGCCTCGGATGTCCGGGTGAACTTTGTGGAAGCCGCCACCCACGACGAGGTGATCAGGCTGGTCAACGACACCGACCTCGACCTGCTGCTCCTCGACGCTGAGGCGTGGCCGGCTGGGGGCATGGGGATCGCTCGTCAACTGCGTGACGAGGTCTCCGACTGCCCCACCATCTGTGTGGTGATCGCCCGGGCAGCCGACCGTTGGTTGGCGGCCTGGTCTCGCGCCGACGCTGTCCTGCTGCACCCGCTGGACCCGGTGGAGACCGCTGAGACCGTCGCGGACCTGCTGCGTCGGCGTGCCGGCGCGCTGTCCAGCGGTCGTTAAAAGGAGGGGGTCGATGGCCGATCGGACTTGGCCCCGCCTGTTGTCCACCCTGTTACAGGGCGCCTCGCTGTCCGCTGAGGACACCGCGTGGGCGATGCGCGAGATCATGGCCGGTGAGGCCTCCCCTGTCCAGATCGCTGGTTTTGCGGTCGCGCTGCGCGCTAAAGGCGAGACTCCGATTGAGATCTCCGGCTTGGCCGAGGCGATGTTGGCCAACGCCACCCGGGTCCCGTTGGACATCCCGGCCGTGGACGTGGTCGGCACCGGCGGTGACCAGGCGCACACCGTGAACATCTCGACCATGGCGGCGCTGGTGGTCGCCGGTGCGGGAGTACCGGTGGTCAAACACGGCAACCGGGCCGCGTCGTCCAGCTGCGGCGCCGCGGATCTGTTGGAGGAGCTGGGTATCCCCCTGGATCTGGGGCCGCAGGAGGTACTCCGCTGCGTCCATGAGGCCGGCATCGGTTTCTGCTTCGCGCCCCGCTACCACCCCGGGATGCGGCACGCCAGCGGTCCACGGCGCGAGCTGGGAGTGCCGACCTTCTTCAACTTCCTGGGGCCGTTGTCCAACCCGGCGCAGCCGCCGGCCGGCGCTATCGGGTGTGCCGACCCCCGGATGGCCCGGGTGATGGCTGAGGTGTTCGCCGAACGAGGCCACTCGGTGCTGGTAGCGCGCGGTGAGGACGGGCTCGACGAGTTCACCACCACCGCCCCCACCCGGGTGTGGGTGGTCTCAGGCGGCAAGGTCGAAGAACGACTGGTGGACGCCGTCGATCTGGGGATCCCGCGTTCGGTGCCCGGTGATCTGCGCGGCGGCGACCGCACCGTCAACGCCGCGGTCGCCCGTCGGGTGTTGGCTGGTGAGCCTGGACCGGTCCGGGACGCCGTAGTCCTCAACGCCGCCGCGGCTTTGGCCGCCCACGAAGGACTGAACGGCGACCTCGAAGAGAACCTGCGACGCGGCATCGCACGCGCTTCAGAGGCGATCGACTCGGGCGCGGCGGCGCGCACGCTGGAGACCTGGGTACGGGTCGCTAACGGTTAGAACCGCGCCGGACGTACGAAAACACAGGACACGCCAGGACAGAGCAATTCCCACACCGCCCGGCCGTGCTGTGGCACGGTCGGGCGGGGGTGTTTCTCACGTGACAATTGGGCTTTGCCGGTTACCTTGCACTGGTGTGTCAGCCTGTGAGCGGCTGCCTTGTCAGGACGGACATAAAGCCGGACCCGGTGGGCGGTTTGGTGGGAACGGTGGCATCGCGCTCGGAGCCGATTCCCCTGTCAGGTCCGCACGCAGCGGCGTGGGAGGTTTATATGCCGCGTGATCTGGATTGGCTGCTTGACGCACGGCGGCGGCGGGCCGCCCTCGCCCAGAGCGCCCACAGCGAGGAGGTCCGACGGCTTGACGCGGTCTATCCGCTGCACTCGCTGCTGTACCTCAGCACGAGTGTCGGACTCGGCTCACTGTTACTCAGGTCTCAGATGGCGCACTATGACGCCTGCGGTGTCGAGACCGCCAACGTGCAGGTGATTGATGCGTCTGAGACCACCCCATCCTCCGAGCAGACAGGCACCGATGGCGGCTTCGGCGGTCCTGACGACTTCGGCGGTCAAGTGGACATCATCTCTGCCCTGACCCTTTGAGCACCGACGCTGTGTCGGCCCACGGCGCCCGCCCATGGTGAGGTGGGCATGTCGCTGCTGGTGCGGGCGGCGCCTCACCCATGGATGAGGGTGAGGATGAGGGTGACGGCACGGCGTACCAAACAGGGGTACGCCCACCGCGGCATGACACGCCGTCACGGTGGGCGTACCCCTGTTGTTTGCGTTCCTATGTCCTTAAAACGCGGTGTCCTTCCGCCTCTACGGCCTCACTCGTGAACGCCTCGCCGAGTACCGGTGTAGTACTCGAACAGCAGTCCACCAGCCGCCATGATGACGGCGAGCAGGCCGAGAGCGATCAGCCACAGCCACCAGTAGACGACCCCAACACCAGCCACGATGACGGCGAGGGCCAGTCCCAGCGGCCAGTAGCTCCCGGGGCTGAAGAAGCCGATCTCGCCGGCGCCCTCAGCGATCTCACCGTCAGGCCGGTCCTCGGGACGAGGGTCGATACGACGCGCGATGAAGCCGAAGTACAGGCCGCACATGGCCAGCAGCACCCCGGAGAGGATCAGGACCACGGTCCCGATGAGGTCGACCTCGCCCATTTCGGCGTCGGTCCACCACGCGTACGTTCCCGCCGCGAGGAACAAGAACATCGCGACAAGATTGAAGATCCGCGCCTCGGTTCTCATCGGTTCACTCTCAGGATGCTTCGCGCGAATCGCGCTCGGTGTCGAACGGACGGGTCGTGACGGCGTAGGGCTCCTCGCCGATCGCCTCCAACGCTTCTGGCGTGCTGGCGCCTTCGGCCCTCAACTCCAGGAACTGCTGGTACTCCTCCCAGCTGACCACCCGAAGCTCGAAGTTCATCTGGGCGTGGTAGGTACCGCACAGCTCCGCACACCGGCCCACGTAGGCGCCCTCCTCTTGGAGTGTCACCTCAAACCGGTTCTCGTAGCCGGGGATCACGTCCCGCTTGAACAGCAGCTCGGGCACCCAGAAAGAGTGAATGACGTCCGGGCTGGTCTCGATGAACTGGACCGTCCGGTTAGCCGGAAGCACCAGGACTGGGATGTAGTCGTCGGTTCCCAGGGTCGAGATGGGTTCTCCGTCGGGGCCCTCAGTGCCGGTGTAGATGAACTCCCAGTTCCACTGGAAGCCCACCACCTCGACAGTGACGTCGGGATCCTCGCTGGTCTCGTCGACGTAGCTCTGGATGATCGCCGTGTAGTAGAACAGGACGGCAATCACCAGGAACGGCGCCACCGTGTAGAGGATCTCCAGCGGCAGGTTGTAACGAGTTTGGGGTGGCAGCTCTGAACCGCGCTTGCGGTAGCGCACCACACACCAGAAGATCAGACCCCACACGAACACGCCAACGACAAGCGCGGCGATCACCGAACCGACCCACATGTCATACATGCGTTCGGCTTGAGGGGTGATGCCTTCCGGCCAGCCGAAGGCGAAAACGTCGGAGAACGAGCAGCCGGACAGCGCCACCAGCGTGAAAGCGGCCGTCACGGCCAGGCTGACCCCCCGTGACCAGGAACGACGGGTACGGGTCGAAAGTGACGGACCTGCGACCACCTGCGCCTGCCTTCCTCAACGGGCTGCCTCGCCGGGTGGCCGTGAGGATTACGGCCACCGTTTGGTGGCGACCGCACAGTCACAGTCACCACCGCAGGCGAGACTACTCGATTGACTACACATCCCTGGACGGGGGTTCAGGTAACCGCCCTGGATCACGCAGGTAGATGCGGTTCGACCTCGGCCGCGCACTCCGGTCCGTAGACCTCAGCCAGGCGCTCGCAGAACTCGTTGGGCTTGATGGTGTACTCCTGGGTGCCGACCGTCTCCAGCACGAAAGCCGCCAGCAGGTTGCCCACCTGCGCGGCGCGTTCCAGGGACAACCCCCACGACAGCCCGGCGAAGAAACCGGCCCGGAACCCGTCACCAACTCCCGTCGGGTCCTGAGGGTTGACGTTCGGGACGCTGGGGACGTGGATCCGCTCGATCTCCTTGCCGGTGATCTCGACCCCGTGCTTGCCGAGGGTGGTCACCCGGATGCGGACCAGGTCAAGGACCTCCGCGTCGGACAGGCCGCACTTGTTCTCAAGCAACCCCTTCTCATAGTCGTTGCTGAGCAGGTAGTCCGCTCCCTCGATCAGACGGAGCACATCGGCGCCGTCCATGCGGGCGAGTTGCTGTGAGGGGTCGGCGGCGAAGGGGTAGCCGCGTTGCCGGCACTCCTCGGCGTGCCGCAGCATCGCCTCAGGGTCGTTAGCGCTGATCACCACCAGGTCCAGTCCGCCGATCCGTTCGGCGGTGGGCCACAGTTCGATGTTGCGCGCCTCGGTCATCGCCCCCGCATAGAAAGAGGCGATCTGGTTGAGGTCATCGTCGGTGGTGCAGACGAAACGCGCGGTGTGCGCCACCTCGGAGACGTGCACTGATTCGCAGTCCACCCCGTGCCGTTCCAGCCAGGAGCGGTAGTCGTCGAAGTCTGCTCCGACCGCGCCGATCAGGGTTGAACGCAGCCCCAGCTGGGCCATACCGAACGCGATGTTGGCCGCCACGCCACCCCGACGCACCACCAGGTCGTCCACCAGGAATGACAGGGAGACTCTGTGGAGTTGATCGGGGATCAGCTGCTCGACGAACCTGCCGGGGAAGTGCATCAAATGGTCGGTGGCAATCGAGCCCGTGACTGCGATCTTCATTCCAAACCCCTGGTCAACGGAGAACAAGGCCGCGC
The DNA here is from genome assembly GCA_002919305.1 of Actinomycetales bacterium. Lineage (GTDB taxonomy): Bacteria > Actinomycetota > Actinomycetes > Mycobacteriales > Micromonosporaceae > RSA1. The sequence continues at coordinate 22,310 of PKFB01000024.1, read as the reverse complement.
CAGAGTACCCGTTACCACTCGAGAATCCATCAACTCGGTGGTCACCGGCAGGTCAAAGGCCGCGTACCCCAGTGTCGATATCTGCTCACTGCGGTACGCGGCCTCCAAAAACCTCAAAAGACACGTTCCCGACCGACAGGACCGATCGGGTAGCGGATCCGTGTCCGGGATCCATGGGTAAGGTCCGCGGCTTGTTCGTTGATGACGGTGTAAAAGACCCAGGATCAGTGGAAGGAGTCGCCGCAGGCGCACGAACCCGTGGCGTTGGGGTTGTCGATGGTGAAGCCCTGGCGGTCGATCTGGTCCACGAAGTCGATCGTGGCGCCCGTGAGGTACGGCAGGCTCATCCGGTCTACAACGACCTCAAAGCCGTCGTAGTCATCCACGACGTCCCCGTCCAGCGAACGCTCATCGAAAAAGAGCTGGTAGCGCAGCCCGGAACAACCCCCCGGCTGCACCGCCACCCGCAGGCGCAGATCGTCGCGGCCTTCCTGAGCGAGCAGAGCCTTGACCTTCTCAGCGGCGGCAGCGGTAAGCACGATGCTGCGGCTCTGCTCGGTCTGCTCGGTGGTCTGCTGAACAGTCACGTGGTTGCTCCTCGTGCCAGATTGTTTGCCGGGGTAGTCAGGTGTCCCATCCAGGCGAACAGGTTTACCCCTAGCGCCATTCCCCATGTTCGCACACTCACACCGACCAGAGGGGTGATCTGTCTCCCTCCGGTGTTGGGTAGGATCACCGGCTCCACCCGGCGGCTACTCGAGCAGCCATGTCCCGCAACGCGGCGGCCGGTTCGGCCAGCGCGCGCTCCGGGCCTCCCGGCTGGTCAACCAGCCCGTAGGCGGCGGTGATCCCGGCCGCGGCGGCCTCCCGGCGGCTGATCTCGACACGACCGGCGAGGACCAGGCAGGGTACGCCGTGCTCGGTGGCCACCTCCGCCACGCCGGCCGTCACTTTGCCGCGGAGGGAGGAGAAGTCGAAGCTGCCCTCCCCGGTGATCACCAGGTCAGCCTCCGCCACCGCCCGGTCTAATCCGACGAGTCGGCGTACCAGTCCCAGACCCGACTCCCGACGAGCCCCGAGCGCCAACAGCGCGGCCCCGATCCCTCCGGCTGCCCCGGCCCCGGGCAGCTGTGCGATCCCCTGCGGGCAGCCTGGTAGGTCCCGCTCCAGGATCCCGGCGAAGTGCTCCAACGCGGCGTCGAGTGTGAGCACATCCTCGCGGGTGGCGCCCTTCTGGGGCCCGAAGACCGCTGAGGCGCCGTGGAGGCCGGTCAGCGGGTTGTCCACGTCGGTGGCGGCCACCAGCGTCACCTGTCGGAGCCGGGGCAGGCCGACCAACCGGTGGCAGAACGCCAATGCCGCGCCCCCGTAGGGCAACGCCATCCCCGCCTCATCGAGAGGCGTGACCCCCAAGGCCGTGAGCATCCCGGCCCCACCATCGTTGGTGGCTGAGCCGCCCAGACCGATGACGACCGTCCGCGCCCCGGTCTCGACAGCGGCGACGAGCAGTACGCCCAGACCGTACGACGTCGTCCGCTTGGGGTCCCGCTCCTCGGGGGTGAGCAGATGCAGCCCGCAGGCCTGGGCGCTTTCGACATACGCCGTTCCGTCCCTGGTGACGAAGACGGCGCCATCGACGGGTCTGCCGAGCGGGTCGCAGGTGGACACCGGGATGCGTTCGCCCTCGAGGCTGTCGGCGAGGACGTCGATGAATCCAGGCCCTCCGTCGGCCAGAGGGCGGCTGATCAATTCATCGGTGGGTGCCGCGGAGGACCAACCATCCGCGATCGCTGAGGCCGCCTGAGGAGCCGACAGGGTGCCCGCGAACTTGTCCGGGCAGATCACCACACGCATGTCCCCTAGTGAACCGCCTCACGTCGCTCCCCCCGCCGCCCCACCCGCTCCTCTTTCGTGATCTTTCCCTCATCAATTGAGCCGCAAATCCGGATCTTCGGGGAGTATCAGTAACCGATCACCGTAGTCCCGCAGGTTGAACACCGGGGGTGGACGGTTGCGACGTACGCCCCGGCGCGACACTGGACGAGCAGCCGGGCGGGAACTGCAGTGGGGGTAAATGTGACAGGACGACGACGATGTCCTTCGCGAAGGACTTACCCCACTGTCCGATAACTGAGTGTGCACCCCGCGCCGGTGGGGTAAGGGCTATCCTCGCTCCGCGGACCGCCCGAACGCCCTCACAAGACACCCGTGATCACAGGATCCAGAAATTTCCCGACAAGCGAGGGGACAGCGATGACCGACGACGTCCTCGTCGTGCATGGCGGCACACCGCTGCACGGTGAGATCCGGGTACGTGGTGCGAAAAACCTGGTCAGTAAGGCCATGGTGGCCGCGCTGCTAGGTGAGTCGGAAAGCCGGCTGTATGACGTTCCCCGTATTCGGGATGTCGAAGTGGTCCGTGGCCTGCTGGAGCTGCACGGGGTCAGGGTCAGCGAAGGACCCGACGGCGAACTGATCTTCGACCCTTCCAATGTGGAAGAGGCCAACGTCGATGAGATCAACGTGCACGCCGGTTCCAGCCGAATCCCGATCCTGTTCTGCGGTCCACTGTTGCACCGCCTCGGGCGCGCCTTCATCCCCAACCTGGGCGGCTGCCGCATCGGCGACAGGCCGATCGACTTCCACCTCAACGCGCTGCGGGAGTTCGGCGCGGTCGTCGATAAAACCCCCGAAGGGTTGCACATCGCGGCGCCGCGTGGCCTGCGAGGCGCCAAGCTCACCCTCCCCTACCCCAGTGTCGGCGCCACCGAGCAGGTGCTGCTCACCGCGGTGCGTGCCGAGGGCACCACTGAGCTGCGTAACGCCGCGGTCGAGCCGGAGATCATCGATCTGATCTGCGTCCTGCAGAAGATGGGCGCGATCATCAATGTGCACACCGACCGGGTGCTGCGGATCGAGGGCGTCCCCAGCCTGAGCGGGTACCGGCACCGTCCGTTGCCGGACCGGCTGGAGGCCGCCAGCTGGGCGTGTGCGGCGCTCGCCACCCACGGAGACGTGTATGTACGCGGCGCCCGCCAGGTGGACATGAGCACCTTCCTCAACGTCTTCCGCACCATCGGGGGCGCCTTCGAGGTGGACGACTCCCCGGAGGGCGGCATCCGGTTCTGGCACCCGGGTGGTGAGCTGCGGGCGGTGGCGTTAGAGACCGACGTCCACCCGGGCTTGATGACCGACTGGCAGCAGCCGCTGGTGGTGGCGCTCACTCAAGCGCGTGGGCTGTCGATCGTGCACGAGACCGTGTACGAACAGCGTTTCGGGTTCACCGAGGCCCTGGTCAAAATGGGGGCCACGATCCAGCTGTATCGGGAATGCCTGGGCTCGACCCCGTGCCGGTTCGGGCAGCGCAATTTCCTGCACTCCGCTGTAATCTCGGGCCCGAGCAAACTGCACGCGGCGGATCTGGAGATCCCGGACCTGCGGGGTGGTTTCAGCCACTTCATCGCGGCGCTGGCCGCGGAGGGCACCTCCCGGGTGTACGGGGTCAGCTTGATCAACCGCGGTTATGAGGATTTCGAGGCCAAGCTCACCGCTCTCGGCGCCCACATCGAACGTCCCTGACGGCTTCCGGTCAGATCCCCACCGCTCCTCACCTCTGTGGGCTGGCCCCTTTAAGTCGCTGTGAGCTTCTGGGTGATGTGATCTTCCGCGGCGTGGCCCAGCGTCAGACGCCCGCCGCGGAAGATCACGGATGACGTGTGGGTACGCGTACGCGTCTATGGATACAGCAGGAGCTTGCCGACGCTGTGCCGGCCCTGCAGGGCCTGATGCGCAACAGCCGCCTGCTCCAGTGAGTACCGTCCCCCGATATGAACCTGGAGCTGACCACTGCTCACCCAGTTCAGCACGGCTGTTGACCGCCCCAACAGCTCAGCACGGGTCGCGATGTGATGACTCAAACGAGGTCGGGTCAGATAAACCGACCCCGCCTGGGCCAACTCACTCGGTGATACGGCGGAGACCGGCCCGCTGGCTTGCCCGTAGAGCGCCAGTACCCCGCAGCGACGCAGGCTGGCCAGGCTGCCTTCGAACGTCGCCCGCCCCACGCCGTCGTACACCACTGCCACCCCTTCACCGCCGGTGAGCCGCCGCACCTCCGCGGCGAAATCCACCTCGGTGTAGCGGATCACGTCGTCGGCTCCAGCCTCCCGTGCCTGCTTCTCCTTCTCCGGGCTGGAGACCGTCCCGATCACCCGACCACCGCGAAGTTTGATCACCTGGGTCAGCAGCATGCCCAACCCGCCGGCGGCGGCGTGAACCAGGGCGGTATCCCCCGGCTTGATGCGGTAGGTGTCGTGTGTCAGGTAATGAGCAGTGATGCCTTGGAGAAGCACCGCCGCCGCTTCCTCGTCCTTCACCCACGGCGACAGCGGAATCAATCGTTCGGCGGGGATCACCGCCCGCTCGGCGTACCCTCCCAGGATCTTCACCCAGCCGACCCGGTCACCCACCCGTACCTGCGTGACCTGATCGCCGACCTCTCGAACGACGCCGACCGCCTCGACGCCCGGGATAAAAGGCAACGCCGCCGTGTACATCCCAGTTCGGTGGTAGACGTCGATGAAATTGACCCCGCTCACGGTGACCTCCACCACTGCGTCATGGGGCCCTGGCCGTGGCTGCTCCACCTCTTCCAGGGTGAGCACCTCCGGCCCTCCGTGCCCGCGTATCGTCACCGCGCGCATGCGACCTCCTCACGAAGCGCTACCGCACCCTATGAGGAAGGCCTGGGAGAACGCTACCACTCACGCCTAATATTCGCTATTTGCACAAGATCGACTGGATGTTCACTATCTGCTGATCGGGTGTTTCCTTCATAAATCCCCCTCGCGATACAACTCATGAACCAGATATTCATGAACCAGCTATCTCGCGCGGGGAACTCGAGGCGTCAGGCCAGGAACACCTTCACTCCGTGGGGAGCGCCGAACTCGGCGATCGTCTGGGCCGCCCGTTGCCCCACCCGCGCGTCCAGCGGGCGGAGCACGATCTGGCCGCTCCCCGTGGCCAGACGCAGCCACAGCGCCAGAGATCCCCCCTTGCCTGGGCGGGGCCGCACCTCGATCTCCCGCACATCAGGCCAGGCGTACCAGTGTTCGGTGAAGCCGTAGCGCAGACGCAGCCCATCGCCCCCGATGATCACGGCCCGTCGACTCTTGTCGAAGACCGCGAAGATGAGCCACAACGCGCACGCCCCCACGGCCATCGGTGCCAGCAGCCAGAAGACCAAAGAGGCGCTCGCCCCTCGGTCGGTGAACAGCACCATGTACGCCGGGACCGCCACCGCCGCCAGCAACAGCAATCCCGCCAGCGGTACGATCGGCCGCCGCCAGGCCGAGTCTGGCCTGATCACCAGCCGGCCGTCGGTCACCACATGCCCCATGGGTGTCATCAAAGCTGGCCGGAGCAAGCCGCACCAGACGTTTCCGAAGCTCTCAGATACCCTCGGCACGTGCCCTCCCTGTTCCGTCGTAAAACCACTGACAGCGACACCCAGACATCCACCCCCGAGACGTCGGACGCCGCGTCAAACAACGACGCGTCTGCCTCCGGGGCTAACGCGACACCGGTACGCGCGGGTGTGAAATCCCGCGCGTACACGCCGGGCAAGGGGCGGCCCACCCCCAAACGGCAGCCCAACCGCCGGCGTGTCGAGCCGCCTCCCAAGGACCGCAAGGAGGCCTACCGACGCTGGCGAGAACGGCAGCGTGCCGAGCGCGCCGCCGCGCGGGAAGCGATGATGCGGGGCGATCCCAGTGCTCTACTGCCCCGTGACCAGGGGCCCGAGCGGGCCTTGGTCCGGGACCTAGTGGACGCCCGACGCAACGTCGGCACCTGGTTCTTCGTCGGCGCGTTCATCATCCTGGTCGGCACCTCGCCGGCGATGCCGCTGCAGATCCAGCTGGCCGCCCAGCTGTTCTGGATCGTCCTGATGATCTCCTTTGTGATCGACTGCGTCCTGATCTGTCGGCGAGTCAGGCAGCTGGTCTGGCAGCGCTTCCCGAAGACCACCCAGCGACGCGGCAGCCTGTACTTCTACGCGATCACGCGTTCCATCACCTTCCGACGGCTGCGGGTGCCTCGGCCCCGGGTGAAGGTGGGTGATGCGATCTGATGCCGACTCTCTGATCCCGATCCACCAACCCACCGAGACCCGACGATGACTGAGATCCGGCTGGTCCAAGGCGATGAGTTGCTGACCAGTGCGTTGCCGCTGAGCGCGTACGCCTTCTACGCCAGTCCACGCCCGACCGACATGGAGCACTGGCAGCGTCTGGTCAAAGACCGTGAGGCTTGGCGTATCCATGTGGCGTTCGACGCGGGACAGCCGTTGGCGACCGCATCGGTCATCCCGATGACCCAGAACGTTCGTGGGGCGCTCCTGCCGATGGGTGGGGTGGCGCACGTCGCCACACACCCCACGGCGCGCCGTAAGGGGTACGCGCGCACCCTGCTGCTCCGGGTGCTGGAGGACATGTATGAGCAGGGACAGGTGGTTTCGGCCCTGTACCCCTTCCGCCCCTCTTTCTACCAACGCTTCGGGTACGCCGGACTACCCAAACCCGCTCAGGCCCGTTTCAACCCTCGACAGCTCGCCCGTTGGATACGCCAGCCGGATCAGGCGTTCGATGACGTCACCCTGTCGTCGTTGGCGGACGGCTTTAAGGATTTCTGGACGCTCCTGACGGTGCTGCAACGCGACCAGCACGGCATGGCGTTGCGGGATCCAGCCGCGACCGGCTCATTGCTCGAGCGGGAACGGTGGCTGGCCCTGGCGCACCGGGATGGGACCGTGGTCGGCGCCCTCCCGTACGAGATCACGCACTTCGGTGGTCAACTCGTCGCCGACGGGCTATTCAGCATCGATCTGCGGGCGCGAGAGTCGCTGTTGCGTTGGCTGGCCCACCACACCGATCAAGTCACGGAGGTCGCACTACAGGTACCCGCCGATGCGCGGCCGGAGCTATGGCACATCGACCTGGACGTCACGGTGGAGCGGGTCATCAGCACTCCGTTGCAGAACGCGCCCATGGTCCGGGTCCTTCGCCCCGAAGGACTCAACGGCCTGGTGGTGGGGGCCGGGTCGGTCGATGTGGCGATCCAGGACGAGACGCTGCCCGCCGCGGGTGGTCGGTTCCGGCTGTCCAGTCAGGATGGTCGGTTGGAGGTGACCCGAGGTGGGGAGGGCACCGTGGCCCTGACGCCTTCCGGATTCGCGGCCCTGGTGTACGGCGTCCTCGACCCCGAGGAGGTAGTGCACCACGGCTGGGGTGTCTTCGACGCTGAGGCTCAGCAGGCGCTGCGCACCCTCTTCCCGCCGGCGACCCCTCACCTGTTCGAGAGTTTCTGACCCCACCCGTCCCACCACCGGACAACGGTTCAGCCGCTCTGACCGGCGCCGATACGTCGATATGACGATGGAGGGGCGACCAGGTCTGGTCGCCCCTCCATCGAGCCTGTTGTCGCTGGTACGGGCCGGATGGCCCGCCTCCTCGCCCCATCAGTAGGTGTTGATCTCGCCCTCTTCGATCCAGTTGTCGTTGTCGATGTCGTGCTCTTCGTAGTCGATGTATCCGTCGCCGGTGTTGTCCTCGCCGTAGTACTCGAAGTCACCGTCGCCGTCGACATCGACGCCCACCGTGTCGTAGTAGCCGTCGCCGTCGGTGTCCGCGACGTAGGTGGTTCCGTCGGTGATGATCTCCTCGTCGAAGCCGTCGCCGTCCAGGTCTCCCACGTAAATCTCAGTCATCGTCTCTCCCGTGGCCCTTTAGTTGTCGATGTCTGTCTCCTTGACCGTGACACCCATACGCTAAAGGCTGCTTTACGCTCCGGGCTCCCCTATCTATGCCACCTACCCGGATTGCTCCGGGGTCTGTTGATCTGGGGTTTGGCATCAACGCGGCGACACCGACACGTGTCCTCCGATGCCGTGTCCAGGCGGGTGATGACCTCCTCGAGGTCAGGCTCCACACTGGAGATGTCCACATTGGAGATTTCGCGTAACACTGCGACGCATCTCGATATGACGATGGGGGCGACCAGAACCGGTCGCCCCCACGTTGTTATCGCCACTGCTGCGGCTGGTAGCAGCTCAGCGTCTTTATCCGTCAGAACGTAACGATCTCGCTCAGTTCGAGGTTGGTGTCGCTCTCGGGCTCGTAGGAGTCGGTGTACCCCTCGTCGAGGAGCGCGTCGTCAGCGAACCCCTCGCTGTAGTGGTCGAGCTCACCGTCGCCGTCGGTGTCGAAGCCCACCGTCTCGAAGTAACCGTCGCCGTCAGCGTCAAAAGCCACCGTGTCGTGGTACCCGTCGCCGTCAGTGTCGGCGCTTACCGTGTCGAAGAACCCGTCACCGTCGGTGTCGACGCCCATCATCTCGTAGTTGCCGTCACCATCAGCATCGACACCGATCGTGTCGACGTATCCGTCGCCGTCGAGGTCCATCACCTCGGTGCCGCCCTCGATGACGACTTCGTCGTCGGTAACGAGCTCCTCGCTGTAGCTCTCGCTCTCCAGGTCCCCCACGTAGCCTTCGCTCATCGTCGTCTCTCCCGTGGCTCTCCGGTTGTCGCTGTCTGTTTCGTTGACCGCGGCGCCTCATACGCTAAAAGTCGCTTTGCGTCCTGAGCTCCCCTATCTGTGCCACCTATCAGAGTTCAGCTACGTGGAATTGCCGTGATCTGCGGTGCCCTCGCATCACCCTGACGCCACTGACCGGGCGTCGTCCGATGCCGCGTACAGGCGGGCGATGACCTCCTCGATGTCGGGCTCCACGATGGAGATGTCACGTAGCGCCGCGTACCCCGCCAACTGCGTAATCACGTGTCCAGCGGTTACGCCTTCTGCCAGGCTGAAGGTCACCCGGTGTCCCTCCGCCTCGACCGCCTCGACGACCGCTCCAGACAGCCCGGGAACCTGCTCCCACGGCGCATCCAGGTCCACCACCACTCGCCGTCGGGAGCCGTACCGGGCGTGCAGGGCTTCCAGGCTGCCGTCGTGCACCACCCGACCGTGATCGATGATCACCAGTCGTCGACACAACCGTTCGATGTCCGCCAGGTCATGGGTGGTCAGCACCACCGTGACCTCGCCCTGATCACGCAGCTGCGTCAGAAACGCGCGGACCGCCTGCTTGCTGACCACATCCAGGCCGATGGTGGGCTCGTCCAGGAAAAGCACCCGAGGGCCATGCAGCAGCGCGGCCGTCAACTCGCCCCGCATCCGCTGGCCAAGGGACAACTGCCGGACTGGGGTGTCTAAAAACTCGTCCAATCCCAACAGTTCGCGGCACTGGGCCAGCCGCGCGGCGTGCTCGGCCTGCGGTATGCGGAAGACGTGACGCAGCAGAGCAAATGAGTCCCGCAACGGCAGATCCCACCACAGCTGAGAGCGCTGTCCAAATACGACACCGATCTGGCGGGTGAGCTGGACGCGACGCGACACCGGCTCCAGACCGCACACCCGCAACCGGCCGCTGGAGGGCGCGAGGACACCGGTGAACATCTTCAACGTGGTCGACTTCCCCGCACCGTTGGGGCCCAGGTAACCGAGGGTCTCCCCCTGCTCCACCCGCAGACTCACTCCGTCAACGGCGGACACCACCTGCCGCTGGCGCCGTAGCCGTCCGACCTTGCGCCAGACCACGAACTCCTTGCGCAGCTCCTCCGCCTCGATGATCGCCACGGCTCTCCTTGACTGTCCTTCAGGAACCTTTAGGAACCCGTACTGCGGTAATGCCGGACCCCGGTACGCCATACGCACGCGGCTACCGTCATCGCCAGGAGCGCCACCACAGGAGTGCCCCAGCCCAGCCAGATGGGCGCCCCCAAGGGATCGGGAACGTCCAGGAGGAACAGCGCCGGGTAGTAGGCCACGAAAGCAAAACCGAGTCCGTACGCGAACAACCTCCGGAACCATCCTGAGTAGACACTCACCGGATAGGTCGTGAAGTCCCGCCCGCCATAGGTGAAGGCGTTGGCCAACTCCCCGGACTCCACCCACCAGAACGCCACCGTGGCTCCGGCCACAAAGATGCTGGCGAAGATGAGGCTTCCCGCCAACGGGGTCACCACCAGGATCGCCACCCGCGCCACGGACCAATCGATGTCCACAAGGAACAGCGCTACCGCCAGGATCACCAGCGCCTGGACGACCCGCCCGGTCCGCCGGGGCGCGAAGTCGATCACCAGCAATTGCCCCAAAGCGCTGAGGGGTCGCAGCAGGACCACATCGAACAGGCCGGTCCGGATGTAAAACCGCAGCCGTTCAACGTTGCCGACCAGCAGGTCACTGAGGCTGAAGGCCAGCAGCGCCATCGCCGCCATCACCAGTACCTGCCGCCCGGAGAACCCACCCAACGCAGGCGTCACGCGGAACAGCACCAGGACCGCGACAATGTCCAGGAGCGACATCAGGCAGGTGCTGACCACATCCGCCAGAAACGAAAGCCGGTACTGGGTCTGGCTGCGGATCTGGGCCACCAGCAGACGGGTGTACGCCGAAAGCACACCGCCGGAGTCCGCTCCCGCTGGGATGTCCGCTCCCCTTGAGGCGTCAGCCACCCTGGATCACCAGCTTCCACGCCGCGCGCCGCTGTAGCCACCCGCACGCGGTGAAACCGACGACCACCCAGGCCAGCTGGCCGGACACTATCGCCAATTGCGTACCGATCCCACCGTATTCCACATAGATGTCCAGTGGTGCTTGAAGCATCGATGGGAAGGGAGTCAAGTACCACAACACGTTTTCACACCAATCCGGCAGAAATCGGATTGGAAGGTACAGCCCTGACAGCGCTCCCATCATCAGTTGTGCCAGCAGCATGACGCCGCGGACATCCAACAGCCAGAACGCCGTCAGATTCACCAGGTATCGGAAAGTGAAGCTCACCAGTACCGCCAGCGCCACACTCACCGTAAACAGTGCGTAACTTGCTGGCCGGGTAGGCAGAAAGAAATCGAAATACACCAACCCCACGGCGACCGGTATCAGAAACCGCGTTAGGGTCGCGTACCCGGCCCTTCCTAGATCCGCCGCTAGGTAGGTCCACAATGGATTAACGGGACGCAGCAGGTCAGCCACCACATCTCCGGTGCGGACCCGATCAGCCAGATCGGTCCACCCCCACAGCATCACCACCCCGATCAGTCCTTGGCCTAGCCAGACAAAACTGACCAGCATCGGCCCGTCGTAACCCACCGCCGCTCCACCGGCACCCAACGCCACCGCGAGGAGGACGTATGTCTTGAGGAAACCGAACACGCTATTGGTGAACACCGCTGCGGCGGTGGCCTGGCGGTATGTTGACCAGCGCCGGAATCCGGCGCTTGTGAGGGCGAGGAAGGCTCGAACATCGAGCCCCACGTTCTCTCCTTTCGCCAGCTAGGGGCTGGTGAATCTACCGTGGACCAGTAAGACGTTCCCGCGAATTTCACGTGGCAGGGTGACCGGAGTGAACCGCACAGCGGCCGAGATCAGAGAAAAGACCGCTGATCCGGAGGTAGCGCTATCCCGGTACCGCTGGCAGATCGACCCTGTGACGTTCCGTGAATATACCGATGATCCAACGGAACTGATCGCCATACGGGATGGGCTGACAGCGCGACTACGGACCGCCGAGGACCATGCGCGACGTGCACGACTGCTCGGGTTGCGCGCCGTGGTACATCGTGTCCTGGGCGACCTCGACGACGCGCTGCGGGACGCCAAACTCGCGCTGACGCACGCCCAGACCACCCGGGTGCCGCGCCGCATCGCGCTAGCCCAGACCCGGCTGGCGCGCGTCCACCAGTGGCGCGGAGAGTACGAGGAAGCTGACCGACTGTACACCCTGGCCTTAGACGCCGATATCCCCCGACGGCTGCGCGCCTTGATCCATCACCACGCCGCCGTTTGCTGCCTGGAGCAGGACCGGTTGCTGGAGGCCCTCAACCACACCGAGGCCTCCCTGGCTAACCGCGGCAGCGACCAGGGCCTGTTCGAAGCGGCGGAGCGGGTGTTCGACACCATCATCCAGGCGGTCAGCGGAACCGGGTTCGGCCCGTATCCGCGGAGCCGGAACGAGATCCTGGGGACCGTCCCGCCGCCGCAACCGTACTACCACGAAATGTTCCGCCGGTACGGCTTCGAGACCCCCGACGGTGACCCTCTGGTACCGGCGACCTACCGGGACGTGTACCCCTTCACCGAGGGGTACGCCTGGGTCCTGCCAGAGAACGGAGAGTACTGGGAACTGATCGATGAGTCCGGCACGGTCGTCATCGGCACCGACGCCGGCTACCACCACGTCTCGCCGTTCTCACAGGGAGTCGCGTGGGTACGCGCGGACCGCTCAACAGGATGGTTCGGTATCAACGCGGCTGACCAGGTGGTGATCCCCCCGGGACACTACGTGGATGTCCGACCGTTCCACGGTGGTCTAGCCGCGGTACGCCCCGGTCAAGGCGGCTGGGGAGCGTTGGATCTGCGGGGGCAGGTTGTCGTGCCGTTCGAGTACGACGCCATCTGCACCGCACGGGCCGACGGTAGCTACATCACGGGGTTCACCGAGGAAGGCCTGGCGGTGGTGGAGCGGGACGGCCTGCGGGGCGTCGTCGACCGTACCGGTCAGGAGGTGCTGCCGTTGATCTACCGGGAAGTCCAGCTTCACCCGCTGGCCTTCCTGGTGTTGGTCGAACCGGAAGATCCTGACTACAGCGACCCGTTCGTCCACACCGTCGACCTCAACGACGGGTGGGGCGCCCTGGATCGGTCCGGGGAGACCATCGTCCCTCCAATCCACCTGAACCGGGCCGCGGTGCTGGAGGAGCTGGACAAGTTGCTCGCCGAGGCGCATCCCGTGCTGTGACCCAGATCCCATCGACCCGATAAATTCCGAATAATCCTTTATTCGGTCCCAGGGCGACCTTTATGTTTCACCTACCTCAGAGGCCAGCCGTACTAGGGTCAACTTCATGGAGTTCCGTCACCTTGGCCGATCCGGCCTGATGGTCAGCGAGATCTCGTACGGTAACTGGCTCACCCACGGTGCACAGATCGACGAAGAAACCGCGATCGCCTGCGTCCATGCCGCCCTCGACGAGGGGATAACGACGTTCGACACCGCCGACGTGTACGCGGGGACCGTGGCGGAGTCAGTGCTGGGACGAGCGCTGGCTGGACAACGGCGGGAAGGGCTGGAGATCTGTACCAAGGTCTATTGGCCGACCGGTCCGGGGCCCAACGATCGCGGACTGTCCCGTAAGCACATCATGGAGTCCATCAACGGCTCTCTGCGCCGGCTGCGGACCGACTACGTCGATCTGTACCAGGCGCACCGATACGACTATGAGACGCCGCTGGAGGAGACGATGGAGGCCTTCGCCGACATCGTCCGGTCCGGCAAGGCGCTCTACATCGGTGTGTCCGAGTGGCGCGCCGAGCAGATCCGGGCCGCCGCCGAGCTGGCTCGTGAGCTGCGGATCCCCTTGGTCTCCAACCAGCCCCAGTACTCCATGCTCTGGCGAGTGATTGAGGCTGAGGTGGTCCCGACGTGCGAGGAGCTGGGGATCGGGCAGATCGTGTTCTCTCCCCTCGGTCAGGGGGTGCTGACGGGTAAGTACCAGCCCGGTCAGCCGCCGCCTCCGGGGTCACGGGCCACCTCCGAGGAGGGCCGGAACTTCATTCAGCGTTTCCTGAACGACGAGACCCTCACTCGGGTGCAGCGGCTGCGGCCGATCGCTGAGCAGGCCGGGTTGTCCATGGCCACGCTGGCGGTGGCGTGGGTGCTGCAGAACCCGAACGTCTCCAGCGCGATCATCGGTGCTTCCCGTCCGGAGCAGGTGCGGGAGAACGTGAAGGCGGCGGGCGTCAAGCTCGAACCGGCCCTTCTCAAGGCCATCGATGAGGTGCTCGACCCGGTCGTGGAGCGTGACCCTGCGCGTACCGTCAGCCCAGCCAAGCGGCCCTGACACCGTCTGACCTGACACATCACGGGTCGGGGTCCCGGCTGGGATCCCGGCCCGTGATCTGTCACGTGCCGTATCGCCTTATCGGCATCGCCTCATCGGCGGCCCCAGGGCTGCAGCCCAGGGCTCAGGAGGTCCCGGAGTCGGCGGTGTCGGGCCTGTCAGCGGGCTTCAGGCTCATCTGGTACTCCATCCGGTCGTCCTCCATCAGCGCCACCACAGCCACGCCGGCCTTCGCCAGTTCCCGCCAGGTCTGACCGATCCAGGATTCGGCGTCGGACTGACTTCCGAACACCTCGACGGGCCCGGTGGTCGGCTCGCCATTCGGGCCGAAGTAGCGCCATGTCCACGCCATTTGGGTCGTTTCCCTCCCTCCGGGCACACGTACCCGGATTCTGTCGTCGCGTCACCGTGCGGCAAGCCTAGTGTCTCGCCTCGCGGTGCCGCGGCTCCCGTTGTCGGTGGGCAGAATCACGACGTGCGACACATCCTGGTGCTCGGGGGCATCCGATCCGGCAAATCCGAGTACGCCGAGCGTCTGGTGGCCGACGCCGCGGCGGTGACCTATGTGGCCACCGCCGTCGAGTATCCCGATGACCCACAGTGGCGGCAGCGCATCAAAGCGCACCAGGAGCGACGCCCACCCGCCTGGGCCACCGTGGAGATCGGGCACGACCCCACCGTGTTACCCACCCTGCTGAGGCGTACCGATCCTGATCATGCTCTGCTCATCGACGATCTGGGCGCCTGGGTGACCGCCTTGCTAGACGCCGCGGGGTGGAGCGGCCCTGAGCCGGCCCTGCGCGCCGCCCAGCCCTTAGCCGAGGCGATCCGCAGCTGCCCGGGCCGCCTGGTGCTGGTTAGCCCCGAGGTAGGGCTGTCGGTGGTCCCGGACAACCGGGTCGCCCGGGTGTTCGCCGATGCGCTCGGCGGCGTCAACCGCGCTGTCGCTGACGCCTGCGACCGCGTACTCCTGGTGGTCGCCGGTCAGGCCCTGACGGTCAAAGGGACGGTCTGACCGGGGTCGCGGTGACGTGTGCGCCGTGGATTAACCTCACCCGCGTGAGTGAGCCCACGACCCGTACCACCGACCGCCCCGTCCTCCCGCTCCCTGACGACGCATCGCGCACCGCGGCACGCGCTCGTCTTACCACCCTGGACGTGCCCGGCGCGGGGTTGGGCACGCTCGAAGCGGCGGTCACCTGGGCGGCGGGGGTCCAAGGACGTGTCCCGGCACGCCCCTTCTCCTCCGTACGCGTGATCCTGGTGGGAGGTGACCACGCCGGTGGCGCGTCAGCCGGCGCCCCCGACTGGCCTCGGCTGATACAGCGAGAGTTGACCGGCGACGGCCCGTTGACGCTGCTGACGGCCGCCTCGGGCGCGTCACTGCAGGTGGTGGACGCCGCTCTGACCGGCCCGGAGCTGTCGGAACACCGGATCCGTTCCGGAAGTGCGCCGTTCCACCTGGAGGACGCCATCACCCCGGAGCAGATGACCGAAGGCCTCACTCTAGGCGAACGCCTGGTCGACGAGGCGGTGGACTCCGGGGCCGACCTGATCGTGCCGGCGAGCTTCGGGGCGGGGGCCGACACGATCGCCGCCACGGTGGTGTCGGTGCTGACCGGGACCGAGCTGCCCGCCCTGCTGGCACGGGTCGTCACCAGCGCCGGCCGGGTCGATGACGAGGCCTGGATGGATCGGTGCGCCGCGGCACGGGACGCCATCCGCCGGATCCACGGCCGGCGCCGTGACATGCGTACCCTGTTGACCGCGCTGGCCGGAGTCGACTTCGCTGTCCTGGCCGGGATCCTGCTGCAGGCTGCGCGCCGGCGTACCCCTGTCCTCATCGATGACCCGGGGGCGGCCGCCGCCTTACTGTTGGCCCGTGCTGAGGCCCGTCAGGTACCGCAGTGGTGCCTGATAGCCGGCACCGGAGGACACCCCACCACCGGCAAAGTCGCCGACGTCACCGGACTGACGCCGCTGCTGGACTTCACGCTGGACATCGGCGCGGGCGCGCTCGCCCTCACCGCGTTGCCGCTGCTCAACTCCGCGATCGCCTTGGCGGCGGGCTTCACCACCGACCCTGAGCCGCCGCAGCCCGCCGCTGATTCAGAGGATGAGGCGGAGTCCGACTCCGAGGACTCAGCGTCAGAGTCGGGGTCTGATTCACAGCCCGCACCGGCCGAGTCCGAGGCGGGTACCGCCTTAGAGCCGGAATCGGCCTCCGATCCCGTGCCAGACGGTGAGTCGGATCGCACCGCCGAGCCGGCCGCCGCCTCGGAGCCGGACGTCAAGGACGGGGACCCGACACCCCAGTGAGGCCTCACGCGCTGGCGGACGGCCTGCGGCTGGCGATTACCACCTTCACAGTGGTGCCGGCGCGGACCGGGCGGATCGACCGGGCAGCGGCGACGGTCGCGATGAGCCTCGCCGCCGGTGTCGGCGTGGCGCTCGGCGTGGCCACGGGCGGGCTCGGGCTGCTCATGAGGTACGCGGACGCGCCGCTCCCGCTCGCCGCGGTGGCCGTGGTGGCGGCATGGGCGCTGCTGACCCGTGGGCTCCACCTGGACGGTCTCGCCGACACCGTGGACGCCCTGGGCTCGTACGCCGGCAAAGAACGCGCGCTGGAGATCATGAAAAGGCCGGATGTGGGCCCGTTCGGGGTGGCCGCGCTCGTCCTGGTGCTGCTGGCACAGGTCACCGCGATCACCCGCGTTCTGGAACGCTCACCGGTCGCGGTGCTGGCCGGTCTGGCGGTGGCCGCCGGCACCGGCCGGGCGGCGGCCACCTGGGCCTGCCGACGCGGGGTACCGGCCGCCCGCCCCGGCGGGCTGGGAGCCCTGGTGGCCGGGACCGTGCCCCCGCTCGCGGCGCTGACCGCGACCGTCGTGCTCGCCGCAGGGGCGCTCCTGGCGGTACCGGAGCGCCCCTGGCTGGGACCGGTGGCCGTGGTGGTGGCGTTGGGTGTCGTGGCGCTGCTGCTTCGTCACGCCCGTCGCCGTCTCGGCGGAGTCACCGGGGATCTGCTGGGCGCGGCAGTGGAGGTGGCCACCACCATCACCCTGGTGGGCTTCGCTCTCAGCCCGTAGCCGTAGCGGTGACCTGGATCAGCGAACCGACGGGGTGACAAACGGAGGCTTGACGACCGTCATCCGGCACCGCCGGCCCCGCACATCGACCTCCACCTCAGCGCCTTCCTCCAGACCGGCTGAGGTGTCCAACAGCGCCAACGCGATCCCTACCCGCAGCGTCGGGGAGAACGTCCCGCTGGTCACCGTCCCCACCTGCTCATCGCCGCGGAGGACCGTCATTCCGGGACGCGGGATGCCTCTATCCATCGCCCGCAGCCCCCACAGCGTACGGCGCGGTCCGGCCTCCCGCTCGGCCAGTAACGCCTGCCGGCCCCAGAACTCCGGCTTACGCCACCCAACGGCCCAGCCGACCCTGGCCTGCACCGGGGTGATCTCCGGGGACAGGTCCTGACCGTGCAGCGGGTACCCCATCTCGGTGCGGAGCGTGTCTCGCGCCCCCAACCCGCACAGCCGTCCATCGACCCGCTCAACCTGCGCGGTCAGCGCATCCCACAACGCCCCGGCGGCCTCCCGGTCACAGATCAGCTCATAGCCGTGCTCACCGGTGTACCCGGTCCGGCAGATAGTGATCGGCACACCGTCGAACTCGGCATCGGCGAAGGACATGTACTCATGGTCAGCAGGCAGCGTCAGCGCTGCGAGCACCTGAGTGGAGGCGCGTCCCTGCAGCGCCAGGATCGCGTACTGCTGGTGCAGGTTGGTCACACTGATCCCCGACGGGCAGGCTGCCTGGAGGCGACGCACCACCTCGGCGGTGTTCGCCGCATTGGGGACCAAAAAGACATCCGACGCTCCCCGCAGATAGACGATGAGATCGTCGATTACACCCCCGGACTCGTCGCAGCACAGCGTGTACTGCGCCTTACCAGGTGCGATGCGCCCCAGATCGTTGGTCAGGCACCGGTTGACGAAGTCCGCCGCTCCCGGCCCGGTGACCGACACCTTCCCCAGGTGTGACACGTCGAACAGCCCAACCGTTTGCCGCACGGCCGTGTGCTCGGCCAGCACTCCGCCACCGGCGTACTCCAGAGGCATCTCCCAGCCGCCGAACGCGCCGAACTTCGCTCCCTTGGCCGCGTGGCGGTCATGTAACGGGGACCGCAGCAACGTGTCAGTCATGGGTGGCAACTTACCGCCCTGGGGCGGCCACGTAGCATCGGCGCGATAACCACGTGATATCCAAGTCGCTTCGCCTCAATCTGCGTGGCGCTTCGGACCGACGGGAAGTAGCGTGCTCAGCACATGTGACGTATCAGGCACCACATCCGTAATGCCGTGGTTGGTGCGTCGCATGCATGATTCGAGAACGTCCACGCGTCTTTTGGCTTCTCGCGGGATACCCGCACCAGTTCTGGATTCGCAAGGCAGAGACCTCGAGAGATTGGGAAGGCAGCGATACCTGTGACCTCGCTCGCGCTCGCCGACACCGACCCCGCCACGCTGGCGGTCGACGCTGTCGTCGTCGGCGTGTATCAATCCGCAGACAACGGTGATGACCTTGAACTCGCGCCGGGCGCGCAGTCTCTCCAGACGGCTTTCAACGGCCAGTTGGCGGCCCACTTCTCGCTGTTGGGCGCCACCGGGACCCCCGGTGAAGTGACCAAACTCGCGTCGCTGGGCACGATCACTGCCCCGCTAGTGGTCGGAGTCGGGCTGGGACGCGCCGACGCGGTCACAAGCGAAACCCTCCGCCGGGCGGTTGGAGCCGCGGTCCGCGCCCTGGCCGGCGTACGCCACGTCGGCGTGGCCATCGACGTCACCGACGGCCCCGAGGGCGCCTTGGCGGCGATGGCGGAAGGCGCCGCACTCGGTGGTTACCGTTTCGTCGGATACAAGAGTGAGCCCAACGGTAAAGAGCCGGTCAAGAAGCTCACCCTGGTGGTGACCAACGCGAAGGACAAGGCCGCCAAGGCAGTGCTGTCCCGCGCCAGCGTGCTGGCCGACGCGGTCAGTCAGACACGGGACTGGGTCAACACCGCGCCCAACGAGCTGCGCCCGCCACAGTTCGCCGAGCAGGTGGCTGAGGCCGCCCGGAAAGCCAAGCTCGACGTTGAGGTGCTCGATGAGAAGGCCCTCCGCAAGGGCGGCTACGGCGGCATCCTCGCCGTCGGCGGCGGCTCCTCCGCACCGCCGCGCCTGGTACGCCTGGCCTACCGCCCCAACAACGCCGAGCGGCACGTCGCGCTGGTGGGTAAAGGCATCACCTTCGACAGTGGAGGCCTGTCCATCAAGCCCGCCCAGAACATGTGGGAGATGAAAAGCGACATGTCGGGCGCGGCTGCGGTCGCGGGCGTGATGCTGGCGGTGGCGGCCCTGAAGCTGAAGGTCGCGGTCACCGCGTACCTGCCGATGGCCGAGAACATGCCCAGCGGCACCAGCTACCGTCCCGGCGACGTGGTGACCATGTACAACGGGAAACGGGTGGAGATCCTCAACACCGACGCCGAGGGACGCATCATTCTGGGCGACGCGATCGCTCGGGCCTGCGAGGATAAACCGGACTACCTGCTGGAGACCTCCACCCTGACCGGTGGCCAGGTCATCGCCTTGGGCAAGCGGGTCACCGGGGTGATGGGCACCCCTGAACTGTGTGAGCGGGTACGCCAGGCCGGCGAGGCGAGCGGTGAGCCCATGTGGCCGATGCCGCTGCCGGAGGAGATCCGCAAGAACATGGAGTCCGACGTCGCTGACCTGCTGCAGATCAGCAGCGGCATGGACCGCTCAGGGCACATGCTGCAGGGCGGGATTTTCCTGTCCCACTTCGTCACCGAAGATCTGCCGTGGGCGCACCTGGACATCGCGGGTCCGGCGTACCACGCCGGTGAGCCCTACGGGTACATCGCCAAGGGCGGCACCGGGGTGCCGGTGCGTACCTTGGTCCGCCTGCTGGAGGACATCGCCGCCAACGGCTGAGCCTGCCTGAACACCGGCGGCTGAGCTGCAGGAGCGTCCACCCGGCGATCCCGGCTCGCCGCCGGTGTTCCCGTCACACCGCCGGAGTTCGTTGCGGGATCCGACCGCCCGACGTGGCCCTGCGTGCGGCTTGGTGAAGGTGGATGCGGCAGAAGAGCAAGTCGCGCCGTGGACGGTCAGGGCGACATCGCTCGTGATGAGATCGCTCGTGGCGACGGCCTGACGCCGCAGGCGTGAGTCGACACCACGCCGGTTAGCTGCCCTGTTGTTTGCGACGGGCGTTGTATTCGCGCATCCGTTGGGGATACCCAACCAGGTTCACGTCGTAGATCGGGATACCGAGCCGGTTCCCTAACGCGTAAGCTGTCTGCGGATCCGGTATCCGACGACGCGTCCACTCCCCGTCGTGGGCGATGAGCAGCAGCGTGGTCTCCGTCACCATCGTGCGGGGTTCGATGTAGCCCTCGACTCCGTAGCGGCTGTGGACGAACTGTTCGAGATGTTCCAGCGCCGCCTTATGCTCGGCGCGTGCGGCACCACGTGCGGCTTTAGGGCCCCGTCTCCGGCGGAACCAGCCCACTGCTACCTCCTAGGACACTCGCCGCTCTCCACGGGGGACGGTCACAAAACAGGACGTTGGAGCGGAGAACGTAGAGGCAAGCGTACGGCTCCGGCTCATCCGCGCGTCCACCCGTGACGCGGGTCGCGTCGCGAATCCCCGCCTTCGAGTGCCAAGATGACCACGGCACTGTTCATCACCTGGGAGATCTCGTGGGTCAGCCGGACGGCTACGATGTCGTGGTCCTCGGCGGCGGCAGCGGAGGATACGCGTGCGCGCTCCGCGCGGCGCAACTGGGTCTGTCCGTCGCCCTTATCGAAAAGGACAAGCTCGGTGGCACTTGTCTGCACCGCGGTTGCATCCCAACCAAGGCGCTTCTCCACGCCGCCGAGGTGGCCGACACGGTCCGGGAGGCCGGGCATGTGGGCATCCGGGCCGCTGTCGATTCGATCGACATGGCGGGTATCAATGCCTACAAGGACGCCATCGTTACCCGGACCTTCCGTGGACTGACCGGTCTGATCCGCGGCCGGGGAATCACGGTGGTCGAGGGCGAAGGCCGACTGGTCGGGCCCACGACCGTCGATGTCGCCGGTGTCCGCTACACCGGTCGGCATCTGGTCCTGGCCACCGGTTCTCACCCTCGCACGCTTCCGGGCTTGGAGATCGACGGCGAGCGGGTGCTCACCAGTGAGCACGCGTTGCACCTGGACCGGATCCCCAGCTCAGCGATCGTGCTCGGGGGCGGTGTCATCGGTGTGGAGTTCGCCAGCGCATGGACGTCGCTGGGGACGAAGGTGACCATCATCGAGGCGCTGCCACGCCTGCTGGCGACCGAGGACGAGGAAAGCTCACGGCGGCTGGAGCGCGCCTTCCGACGCCGAGGGATCACCCTGAAGACGGGAACCCCCTTCCGATCCTTGAAGCACACCGACACCGGGGTGCAGGTGACCGTGGAGTCGGGTGAGTCCTTCGAGGCGGAGGTGCTTCTGGTGGCCGTCGGACGCGGCCCCAACACCGCAGGCCTGGGCTTCCAGGAGCAAGGACTGCGGATGGAGCGGGGATGGGTGCTGACCGATGAACGGTTGCGCACCAACCTGCCGGGGGTGTACGCGGCCGGCGACATCGTGCCTGGGCCGCAACTGGCGCACCGCGGCTTCGCGCACGGCATCTTCATTGCTGAGGACATCGCGGGCCTGAACCCGACTGTGATCGAGGACACCGGGATCCCGCGGGTCACCTACAGCGATCCGGAGGTCGCCTCGGTAGGCCTCACGGAGGCCGCCGCCCGGGAGCGGTACGGGGAGGACAAGGTCGAGGCTGTGGTCTACGACCTGGCTGGCAATCCCAGGAGCCAAATTCTGCGTACCTCAGGTTGTGTCAAAGTAGTACGGGTGGCTGATGGCCCCGTGGTGGGTGTTCACATGGTGGGCGCCCGAGTCGGAGAGCTCATCGGTGAGGCACAGTTGATTTACAACTGGGAGGCTTATCCATCCGAGGTCGCCCAGCTCATCCATATGCATCCCACCCAGAACGAGGCGCTCGGCGAGGCACATCTCGCGCTCGCCGGAAAGCCCTTGCACGTTCACGGCTGACCGCCGCACCGCCGACCTTACGAGGAGTCGTACGACATGCCGGTCTCGGTCACGATGCCCCAGCTTGGCGAGAGCGTCACAGAGGGCACCATTACTCGCTGGCTGAAGAACGAAGGCGACCGAGTAGAGGCTGACGAGCCTCTACTTGAGGTGTCCACCGACAAGGTGGACACCGAGATCCCGTC
>PKFB01000033.1 GCA_002919305.1 Actinomycetales bacterium | reverse complement strand
CTTCCCCGCTTGATCGGCTTGGGGATGGACCGGCCGTACCGGCCGGTCCAGTACCCCAACGCCTCGCCAGGCTCATCAGCCCGTTGCAACACCGACGCCACCAGCTGCCGCCCGGTCAGCACCCCATCCGGCGTCGGCATATTGCGGCCAAGGCGCGCCCGGACCGCTTCTAAGGCAGCCACCAAGGCCTCAGAGCGAATGTTCGCCTCAGTCCGCAGCCAGGGGAGGAACCGGGTCAGCCACGGCCAGTCCTTGAGCGTCATCCGCCGCACCAGCTTGACAAAGCGGGTGTTTCGCTCGGTGGCGGTTTCGTGGAAAGTGTCCTCGCCGGCCATGGCCAACACCGCCGCCAGAAACAGCGCCGCGCGGCTCTCCCGCGCCCATCCCGGGGCGCCTTCATGCATGCGGCCGGTCGGAACGGATTTCGTCCGAATCGGAGAACGCCCAGTGGGTCAGGCAAGATGCACGGTTGTATTTAGCAACCAAATAGGTCCCCCTGGTTAGCGTGGGAGGACCTCAATAGGCATCAAGGGGAGGGTCCTTAAAAGACCTCCCCCATGTATTAGTGGCCCTCCCGAGATCAAGGGCGGTGACGGTGTCCTGCGTCTACAACGAGAAGTAACCGTCACCTTCGCACCGAAAGGTACCGTCACTATAGCTCATCCCACGGCATGAATAGCGTCAATATTTCTACTGAGCTGACTGTAAATATGTATAGAAATCTTATACAGAGAGTTATCGATGCTGCTAGGACTGGCGCGTCGATGCGGTAACCAGTACGTCACACCAGAACGTCCTGCCTGAAAGGCGCTTCCTGCGTGCCGGCTGTTGTCCTTCACTCCCCACTTGCGGGCGTTGCCGCGGTCGATGCTTCACCCCACTGCGTTGGCGATCGCTTCCCGGAGTCCCGGCCTGGCCTTTGACAACGGCGGTATTACGTGTTTTGTCCTTTGTGGAGGCCGACATTAAAAGGTCCCCGGCGGATGCGGTTCCGCCGGGGACCTGGGTTAGTTAATCAGGCGGGTGGGTGGAAGGTCACCCCGAAGGTGTCGTCTTTCACCACCGGTGAGTTGTAGGAGTAGAGGAACGCGTCCACGCCGTTCGCGCTCTCCAAGCCAATCGTCGCGGAGGAGCCGTTCTCTCGGTCACCGGTTTCGATTCCGGCGTACCGGAATGTGATCGTGCCGTCCTGTTGGATGATCACACTGAACGACAGCCGCTGGGTGGTGTCCACGCTGATGGCCACATCCCGCCATTCCACGACGAACACCTGGCTGGCGCCGCTGCCGATGGTGGCCGTGTAGACCCCCGCCTGGCTGTCTACTTGGATACCGTCCCAGAACGGGAACACGCATCCGTCCGGCGAGAAGCTGTGAGGCAGTGGCCGATTAACGGTAGGCGCGAAAGTCTCGAAGGGGCCCGTGAAGCAGGCCAGGCCGTAGGGGGTCACCCACAGGCTGGTGTACGTGGTTCCGTAGAAGGGCACCGGGAACGGCAGTGGCACTTCAACGTTCTCCGTGTCGGTGAGGTCCACCGGTGTGGTCCCAGACAGGTAATCGCTGACAGGTCCGGTGCAGGTGTAGCCGGCGTCGTAGACGCGTCGCGCCAGCTGGATGTTATGGGTGGTGTCGCCGGTCATCACCACCTGTGTGGTGGTGGCGCGGTGGCAACGATCCTCACTCGGGGCGGTCGCGGTGAGGTAGTGTTCCCGCACCGGGAGGGTCAGCTGGTAGGTGCCGGAGGCGTCGGTGGTGGTGCTGACCGATGTGCCCACCACTGAGACGGTGGAACCGCTGACCGGGCCGTCGGAGTTGGTGACGGTGCCGGTGACCGTGGCGGTGGGTAGCAGCGTCAGTGACACGTTCTGCACCGCACCGCTGGGGGTGACGTTCACCGTGCCGGTGTAGGTCGTGTACTCGAAGTGGGACACGGTCAGCGTGTAGCTGCCCTGCAGCAGGCGTGGGAACAGGTAGGAACCGTCGGAGGCGGTGGTGACGGTCCGGGTCATCGGCCCGGTCACGGTGACGGTGGCGTCGGGGATGGGGGTGCCGTTGGAGTCGACGACTCCCTGGAGAGTGCCCACGACTTGACCGGCCGCCGCCGCGCTCACCGAGGCGTAGGCGTCGAGGCGCCCCTCGCCCCACACATTGTTGTCGTCAGCGGTGCCGCCGCAGCTGGTGTCGTTGACGTCGATCGCGCCGTCATCGAGCAGCTGGCGGGTGGCGGCGACGTCTCCTCGTAGGCTGGGTACCGCTGACCACATCAGCGCCACGGTGCCTGCGGTGTGGGGTGAGGCCATCGAACTGCCGCTGGTTGTCCGGTAGCCACCGCCTGGCCTGGCCGAGCGGATGTTCACCCCGGGCGCGGCGATGTTCGGTTTGATCTCCCCGTTCAGCCCAGGGCCTCGCGAGGAGCGCCACTCGATGACGTTATTGATGTCGAACGAGGCGGTGGAGTAGTTCACGGCGTAGGCGCCGGGGATGGTGGCGGTGCCGCAGTCGGGTCCGTTATTGCCGTTGGAGTTGGCGGGGAAGATTCCGGCGGCGACCCACGCCTCGACCACCTCGAGGTACCACTCAGGGTCAGAGCCGGCTCCTCCTCCCCAGGAGTTGTTCACGATGTCCGGGGCGAGGTCCGGTCGGGGGTTCTCTCCATTAAGGTCGGTCGGTGCGATGATCCATTGACCGGCTGCGAGCAGCGCATCGCGGTGGCACATCTCGCCGTCGCATCCTTGGGCGGCGATCCACCGGACGTTGGGTGCGACGCCGATCTGGTTGTCGCCGTCAAGGCCGGCGATGATCCCCATGACGTGGGTGCCATGCTCGGAGGCGTCGCACGGCGCGACCGGTTTGCAGATCCCCAGCGGGCCGAACCAGTTGTAGTCATGAACAACGCCGGTGGGGGTGTTGCCTCGGTAGGAGCGGAACAGCGCAGGGTGGGTGTAGTCCACGCCGGTGTCGATCTGCGCGACGACGATGCCATCGCCGCGGGTGCCGTACTCGCTCCACACCTGGGGTGCGTTGATGCGGTCGATGTTCCACTCCACCGCGTTGACGGTCGCTTCCGGGGTTCCCGGTTCGGTCTCTGGTAACGGCAGTGGCTCATCCGGGGTGATCGCGACGACGTCGTCGCGGGCGGCGATCTCCCGCAGGACGCGTTCGTCCGCAGTTACCTGGATCTCGTTGGTGATCCAGAACGAGGTGTACGCCACGTCGCGTCGCTCCAGCAGCTCCCGCAGGCTGCGTTGGGCGTGTTCGGCGTGAGCGGTTTTCGTCTGGTAGACGAACGCGGGGCGAGCCTCGTCGGCTAAGCGCTGTGCGCCGCTGAGATCAGCGTCGCCAGCCACGGTCACCCAGAACGTGGTCTCCTCACCGCCGGCGACCTCAGCGAGCACCTCCGGGTCAATCTTCTCCAGTCCGTCGGTTGACTGGGCGAGGGCGGCGCCGGGCACCCCCAAGGGGAGCATCAGGGTGGTCAGGACTATCCCGGATAACCGGGTGCGCCATCGTGTCGGGGATCGTCGGGCCAAGGGGGAATCGTGCACTCCAACTCCCTCTCAGTAGACACCACATGAGACTGTCCGCTGTAGACAGAGGGCCGGCCCTGTTTCCCCACTCTGACCTAGAAGAGGCGCGAATGCCTACGTGAGAATTTTCATGATCGAGCGGATTCCGGAGCGCTTGGCATACAACGGGCTATCTGACCAGGGAATTCGCTGCGTAACCAGTCGAATACAGATCTGTCTTGTTCGGAAAATCGGTTGCGGATCGTGCTCGCTGGATACCATGTGAAGGTAAGCTGATATTACAGGTATCTATAGTTTTAACACCTTTAATCCCGAATGACCGAATCTATGTCTGCTGCACTCCCGTGCGCCGTTGTCCACATCGGAAGGGGTAGGAAGCGAACCGCATTACGCGGTGATGGAGGTCGCTAAGCCCGTCTTGCAACGCCTGAAACATTACTTTCGCACGGGAAAACCCGGAAGGTACGCGAGGCGACTTGGCAGATATCACGACAACGAAGATCAAAAACGAGGTACGCGACCCCCATCCCCTGGTAATTCACAAGGAGTACCAATTGCCGGATTTTACGAAGAACGCAAGGGGGCATCGTGGCTCGCACCGTTCTTGTCATCGGCGGCGCCGGCCGTACCGGCCGTCACGTCGTCGATCTGTTGACCGC
This sequence comes from Actinomycetales bacterium, assembly GCA_002919305.1. GTDB lineage: Bacteria > Actinomycetota > Actinomycetes > Mycobacteriales > Micromonosporaceae > RSA1. The sequence continues at coordinate 229,786 of PKFB01000033.1, read as the reverse complement.
CAACGGTGACCGCGTCCGCGTCATGAGCCGCCGTCCGTCCCGCATCGGGCGTCAGGGCGTGGAGTTGATAACCGGGGACATCGCCGACCCCTCCGCTGTCGCACGAGCTGTCGACGGTGTCGACGCTGTGGTGGTGAGTGTGGAGCCTCCCACCGATCCGGCCGGTTCCGAGACGGTCATGCACTTGGGGGTTCGTGAGGTGGCCGAGCGGGCCGCGTCGCGTGGGGCGCAGGTGGTCCTGCTCAGTCAGATCTACATCACCCGGCCGGAGAAGATGCCCGGACTGCAGGAGATGGTCCGGGCCCGTGGACGTGGGGAGCAGGCGCTTCGGAACAGCGGCGCGCCGTACACGATCGTGCGCCCCAGCTGGCTCACTAATGAACCGGCCGGCCGGAGCGCTATACGTCTGGAGCAGGGCGACACCGGTGATGGGCAGATCAGTCGCGCGGATGTCGCGCGGGCCTGCGTCGAGGCCTTGCGTAATCCTCAAGCGTTGGGCAGGACGTTCGAGATGTACAACGAGCCTGGCCCGGCTCCAACCGACTGGGCGGCCCTGTTCGGAGCGCTCAAGCCTGACCAGTAATCACACCCGTGTGCTCCGACGCGCTCGCGGAGCGGAGTGAAGCATACGGATAGTCACACCTAGGAGGCGTCGACACCTGGTTCGTTGAGGCGAAGGCCGTACTGGTCTCGCCATTAGGCCGCTTCCTTCAAGCAGCCTTCTAATTCGCTGGCCGTTCCCCTCGGCAGGTCGTGGCGGGTCTTCGTCGTTGTAGCGGCGCAGGCCCGCCACGGTCGTGTTCTGGCCCTTTCTCTCCCACTCCCCCTTGACCTCTTTGGGACGCTTTGCCCTTCACATGCCTCCGAAACTTTCGGAGTCCGAGCCTGGGATCTTGCCGCACTAGGCGATGAACAGATAGACCAAGATCAAACTTAAGCTTATAAAACTACCCCTATGAACAGGCAATATATTCTCTAGAGAAATACTTATTAAAAGTAATATTATCGCAATCTTTGTCGGAAATCGTTGACAATCCGATCGACTCGGACAAGACTGTCGATGCCGGGCGCCCGCGTCAATGCTCCCGGTCGTTACCGCGTAACGACCGGCCCATCCCGCTGCGTTGTACGACGCCGAGCGCGGTGGCCGCTCAAGGCCACCGGTAGGGCCCCGCCGGGTCGTATCACGCTTCCTGGCCTCGTCGCCACATCCCCAGGAGGAAGCATGACCATGGAGAACATCCCTGCCCCTATGCTCAGTCGCCGAGGTCTCCTCGCCGGCGCCGGTGCTGGTGCCCTCGCACTGGCCTCAGGGCTGATCCTGCCTGAGGCTGCCCACGCCCAGCAGACCATCACCACCAACCAGACCGGGTACCACAACGGCTACTTCTACTCGTTCTGGACCGACTCTCAGGGAACGGTCTCCATGACCCTGGGTCCGGGCGGTAACTACAGCACCTCGTGGTGGAACACCAACAACTTCGTCTGCGGTAAGGGTTGGGGCAACGGCAGCCGCAGGACCGTGAACTTCTCAGGCAGCTTCAACCCCTCCGGTAACGGCTACCTGTGCCTGTACGGGTGGACGGCGAATCCGTTGGTGGAGTACTACATCGTCGAGAACCACGGCTCGTACCGGCCCACGGGGGAGTACCGGGGCACGATCAACGTTGACGGTGGCACGTACGACATCTACCGCACCATGCGGTACAACGCGCCCTCTGTTGAGGGTACGCAGACCTTCCCCCAGTACTGGAGTGTCCGGCAACAGCGGCGGAACAGCGGCAGCATCAACACCGGCGCCCACTTTGACGCGTGGGCACGGGTTGGCATGAGCCTGGGCGAGTTCCGCTACTACATGATCATGGCGACGGAGGGGTACCAGAGCAGCGGCAACTCCAACATCACGGTGAGCTGACGGCTGCTCTGTATCCCCACTCTTCCCTGGACGGTGCGGGGCGCTGCCCTGCGGCGCGACGTGCCCCACCGCCACACCGCACCCCTGTGGCGCGGCGGTCCACCGGCCGCCGCGCCACAGACCCATTGAGAGCTTTTTTCTATTCACCGACTACCCACGCCAACGCCGACGGGTCCACTCTGCAGCAGCCACCCGCAGCGCAGGTCTGACAGCACGGTTCGGTCTTCTGGTTCAAGGACAGCGAGCACACGGTGACCGTCTTCCTGGCTGGCTCCTGTCACCAGTGGACACACACCAGTGGTGCAGAAAGGCGCCCAGGACGCTGGCGGCGGAGTCGTGTGCAGCGGCTTAAGACGCTGCGACAGCGGCGGTCTTCTCCTTCGATCGCCGGCGCTGTTCCTGGTCGTAGCGGGCCTGAGCGGCGTGAACTTCCTCGATGTGGGACTCGGCCCACTGCTTGATCGCGGTCATGACCGGCAGCAGGCTCTTGCCCAGCTCGGTGAGGGCGTAGTCGACCCGGACCGGAACCGAGGGTGTCACTGTCCGGCTGATCAGGCCATCGCGCTCCAGGGTCCGCAGGGTCTGCGTGAGCATCTTCTGGCTCACCCCGGCGATGATCCGGTTCAGATCGCTGTAGCGGCGGGGTCCGTCGGCCAATGCGGTCAACACCAGGCTCACCCACTTATCACTGATCCGGTCTAAAAGCTGCCGGGCGGGGCAGGCGGCCAGGTAGGCGTCGTAGGCGATGCGACGCTCGGCCCGGCGCTGGGCGGCGGTGCGAGTAACCATGGCACCTCCGGGTGCGGTAGGCACCTTCACGTGCGTACTTCCCAATGGAGAGTAACCCTTCATACGTTCGCCTTATGCGAGCAGTTGTTATCCGCTCCTTCGGCGGACCTGAAGTCTTGGACGTGTTAGATCTCCCCGTTCCATCCCCGGGAACAGGACAGATACGGATCAAGGTCGCGGCGGCCACGGTTAATCCCGTGGACATCCAAACCCGTACCGGGGCCCTCACCGCGGCGGGTCTCCTGCCGCCTCAGGACATGATCGGCATTGGGTGGGATGTGGCCGGCACCATCGACGCGGTCGGCCCCGGCGTCACCGGCTTCGCCCCTGGTGATCGGGTGATCGGACTATCCGACCGGCTGGCCCTCCCCCTCAAAGCCCAGGCCGAGTACGTGGTGCTCGACGTCGACGCCGTCGCGCCGGTGCCGGACGGACTCGACCTTGTCGCCGCCGCGACCTTGCCGCTCAACGTGCTCACCGCCGCTCAAGCACTGGATCTCACTGAGTTGTCGGCTAGCCAGACCGTGCTGGTCACCGGCGCGGCCGGTGGAGTCGGCGGATACGTGGTGGAGCTCGCCGCCCGCCAAGGTGCCCGGGTCGTGGCGGTGGCCGGGGAGAAGGACGAGCAGTTGGTCCGCGACCTCGGGGCCGAGTTCTTCGTTCCGCGTACCGTCCCCATCGGACCGGCTGTGCGTGACCTGATCCCCGGTGGGGTGGACGCGGCGGTCGATACCGCTTCGATCGGTATCGAGGCGCTGGATGCGGTACGCGGTGGCGGCACATTCGTGGCGGTCCTCGGCGGCAAGGCGCCGCTTCCGCTCCGCGGGATCACGGTCCGCAACGTGTGGATCCGTGCTGATGGCGCGCGGCTGGCCACGCTGGCCTCGGCTGGCCTGCGGACCCGGGTGGCTGATGTGCTGCCCTTGGAACAGGTCGCTGAGGCGCACCGGCGTCTGGAGAAGGGCGGGTTGCGGGGCCGTCTCGTCCTTGTCCCATAGGGCCTCCCGCGTCCGCTTCGCGCACCCGTCGCGGCGATAGCCACAAGCCAGGCGCCGCACCAGGATCATCGGGGGCCGCGGTGCGGCGCCGCTACGGGACGGATCCGGTGTCCCGCTCCGGGTCGCGCGATGCGCCTGGCGAACCACGCATGGGTACGCGGCACAACACCGTGGCGATCGGGGTCTGGCGCGTGTCAGGGAGGTTCAGGACACACACCAGACCCCGATCAATACGTCACCGGCGGGAGCGACGAGACCGCAGATAGTCGGCGATGACCGCCGCTCCGAGTCCGTCCTCGGTGGGAGCCACCACCCGGCCTCCACTGCGACGCGCCACGATGTCCACGAAACGCTTCAAGCGGGGGTCCTCCCCCAGCATGAAGACCGTGATCGAGGCGCCCATTCGGGTCAGTGCGTCCACCTCGGCCAAGGTCTTGGCCAGGGTCTCCGGCAGCGGCGGGTAGGAGAAGTACGCCTCGGCGTCCGGCTCCAGATGCGCGGTGGGTTCACCGTCGGTGACCACCAGCACCACCGGCTGCGCGGTGGGATACCGACGCAGATGGCGGCCGGCCAGGACCAGGGCGTGGTGCAGGTTCGTGCCCTGCTCCCACACCCCTTCCAGGCCGATCAGCTCCTGAATGTCCACAGGGGCGGCGTACCGGCCGAACGTGATCAGCTGCAACGCGTCGTGCCGGTACCGGGTGCTGATGAGGTGGTGCAGCGCCAGGGCCGTGCGTTTCATCGGCACCCACCGGCCGTCCTGCACCATCGACCAGGAGATGTCCACACACAACGCGACCGCCGCCTGGGCACGTTGTTCGGTTTCGGCCACCTCGACGTCGACGACCTCCAGCAGCGGGCCGCCACGCGCGGCGGCGCGACGCAGCACCGCATTGCGGACCGTGCGGGGCACGTCCCACGGCTCACTGTCCCCGAACTCCCAGGGGCGGGTGGCGCCGGTCAGTTCCCCGGCGGCGCCGGCGCGGGCGGACTCCCGGTCTCCCCGTCGGGTACGCAGCTGGTCTATCAGGCCACGCAGGACGGTACTGCCCAGTTGACGCAGCGCCCGAGGGGTCAGCCGGAGCCCACCGTCAGGAGCGCGTTCCAGCAGCCCGGAACGGGTCAGCTCCCGCTCCAGCTCCATCAGACGCTGCATATCGACCTTGGCCTGCTCCCCCAGCTGGTTAGCCAGGGCGTCCAGGTCGATGTCCTCCAACCTGGCACCGGGGTAGGCCTGGCTGAGCTGCTCGGCCAACTGGTCGATCTGGCCCATCTCCTCCAGCAGGGCGGTCGCCTCACCCAGCCCCATCGGCTGGTCCCCTCGGAACCGTTCACTTCCGAACCAGTCCTCGCCGGGACGCAGCGCCCGCAATTGCGCGTCCAGCCGGGCTAACGCGTCGGCGAGGCGGGGATCGCCGAACGCCTGCTGGGCCAGCTGCGCCAGCTCTGCCTGCTGCTCAGGCGAGAGCGAGTTCATCAGCCGCTGGGCGGCGGCGGAACGAGCGGCCAGCAGATCGATCAGTTCATCGACGTTCCGCGGATTCTCCGGGAAGAACTGACCGTGCTGCTGCATGAACCGCTCGAACTTCTGGGGCGTGTCGGGATCCCCTCGGGCGTGGGAGGCCAGCAGGTCGTTGAGGTCGTCGATCATACGGTGGATCCGCTCGACGTCCTCGGGGGTGGTCTGCTGGAGTGCCTGCTTGATGCCTCGGAAACGCTGCTCCAGCATCTCCTGGCCCAGCAGCCGCTGGATTTCGGCGTAATCCTCGCGGGCGTCGGAGGAGCGCCAGTCGTAGTCGGCTAGGTCCCGGACCGCGCGCCCGGTGTCCTCCGGGACGGCCGACAGCCGCAGCTCCCGGAAACGGGCATCCTCACTGGGGTCGCGGGCCAGGGTCTCCCGTTCGGAGCGCAGCGCCCGGTCCAGCAGGCGCCGCACCTCCTGCAAGGTGCCGTCGAGCCGGTGTCGACGTTGCAGTTGGCGGCGCCGCTGCCACAGCCGTCGGGTCATCTCGTCCAGACCCTGGGTGCCGGACAGGCCGCGGCGGAGCAACTCCCGCAGCGCTGACTGCGGAGAGTTGCCCTCCATCACCTCACGACCGATCTCCTCCAGGGCTTGCCGCAGGTCCACCGGCGGCGCCAGTGGGTCAGGCCCGCCGTGCCAGGCCCCGTAGGAGTAACCACGCGCCGGCTGAGTCATGACCGGTACACCACGCGGTTGTCGATCGCGTCCTTGCTGAGTTTGCGGTTGAGGTACAGCGACTCCAAGGCCAACTCGACCGCGGAGGCGATCCGGCCCGGCGGATCCTCTGGCCGTACCCCTAGCCGCGCCGCGACCTCATGCAGCACAGGCAGCTCCGGCAAGGCGGTCAGCAGCTCCTGGGCAGACACCCGCTCCCCGGTGGGCACCTGGTGGCCGCCGCTGACCGTCTCGACCAGTGGCTGCAGGTTAAGCCCAGCGAGCCGGACGCGGGCGGTGATGGCGATCGCGCGCCGCAGTAGGTGGGTGAGGATCTCCTCTTCGCGCCCTTCTTCGCCCGCCTCAAACTCCAACTTGCCGCGCAGCACGGGCGGCACCGCCTCCAGGTCCACCGGGCGTGCCACGGCGGGCTGCTCCCCGGTGAGGGCGGCGCGCCGCAGGGCGGCCGCGGCCACGGTCTCAGCGGCGGCGATCGTGAACCGCGCCGACACCCCGGAACGTTGGTCGATGGCGGTCGACTCCCGAAGCGAGGCGACGAACCGTGCGAGCACCTCCAGCAGGTGGTCACCGACCTCGGCGACAAGCTCGGCTTCTTGGCGGATCAGGGCGATCTCGTGCTCGATGTCGTCCAGGTAGTGGGTGCGTATCTCCGCGCCGAACCGGTCCTTCAGCGGGGTGATGATGCGGCCCCGGTTGGTGTAGTCCTCGGGGTTGGCGGTGGCGACCAGCAGCACGTCCAACGGAAGCCGCAGGGTGTAGCCGCGGATCTGGATGTCGCGTTCCTCCATGACGTTCAGCAGCGCGACCTGGATCCGTTCGGCCAGGTCAGGCAGCTCGTTGATCGCCACGATGCCTCGGTGCGCCCGGGGTACCAGTCCATAGTGGATGGTTTCGGGGTCGCCGAGGCTGCGTCCTTCGGCGACCTTCACCGGGTCGACGTCCCCCACCAGGTCACCCACCGAGGTGTCGGGGGTGGCCAGCTTCTCGGTGTACCGCTCTGAACGGTGCCGCCAGGCCACCGGCAGGTCGTCCCCTAGCTCTGCGGCGCGACGTCGGGACGCCGGGGTGATCGGAGCCAGGGGGTGTTCTCCCAGCTCAGAACCGGCGATGACCGGGGTCCACTCATCGAGCAGGGACACCAGGCTACGCAGCAGCCGGGTCTTGCCCTGGCCGCGTTCCCCCAGCAGGACCACGTCGTGGCCGGCCAGTAGAGCGCGCTCAAGGCGTGGCAGGACCGTGTCCTCAAAACCGACGATTCCTGGCCACACCGGCTGGCCACTGCGCAACGCGGCCAGCAGATTTTCACGGATCTCAGCCTTGACACTACGAGGCTGGTAGCCCGCGGCCCGCAGCTCCCCTACGGTGCGGGGCAGATTCTTAGGGACGTCAGGAATAGTCACATCGACGACGTTACACACTCTCCCACGGTTTTCGAATGCCATAAGTGTCGCGGAATCGAGAAAGTCACATGACGCGTCTGTCGAGTTCTCGACGCAATGCCGAGGTAATCTTCATGTCATCCTGGCGCGGTATAATTACGGCCAGCGTAAGGTGAGTTTGCCTTCTGAACGGATAGCTTCCCACCCCGTCACAGCTCCGGTATCCCAGGCCGCTGTCGGGCGAGCCTGGTCCTTCAGATCGCACTTCTCTTCAGCTCGATCACGCGCTTTCCACCCATCTCGGCCGTATCCCGAACGGTCTTCACCACCGTCGCGTACCGCCCTGATTTCGATCCCAGCTGAGAGAAATTCCATCTCGTCCGGTGAGGATATTCCCTGGTCACTCAGGAATCCCCTCTCTCCGGATGTCGGGATTTCCTCGAGGCGGTACGCGTCCGCCGGTACGCGTCTGCCGCCCCTCTACCAGCGAAATCACAGCCGGCCGTGCCGCAGGCCCACTTCAGATACTGCCGCGTTCGATACCGCCGCTTTAGACAGGCGGCCCACAGGGGAGGTACGCGCCGGACCGGCGTACCTCCCCTGCTCCTCTCACCCTTTCAGGCCAGTGGTGTTGATCCCCGCGACCAGCAATCGCTGGAACGCCAAGAAGAACACGAAGACAGGCACCAGCGACAGCACCGACATCGCGAACATCGGCCCGATCGCCTGCTGTCCCGCCGCGTCCATGAAGGCTCGCAGGCCGATGGAGACGGTGTAGTCGGCCGGGTCGGACAGGTAGACCAGCTGGGTGAAGAAGTCGTTCCAGGTCCAGATGAACGAGAAGATCGCGGTGGTGACCAGCGCGGGCCTGCTCAACGGCAGGATGATGTGCCAGAAGACCCGGTAGGGCCCGCAGCCGTCGATCATCGCGGCCTCATCCAGTTCCCTGGGTACGCCCCGCATGAACTGCACCATCAGGAATACGAAGAAGGCCTCGGTGGCCAGAAGTTTGGGCACCACTAAAGGCAGCAGGGTGCCCACCCAGCCGAAGTGGGTGAACAGCACGAACTGCGGCACGATCAACACGTGGCTGGGCAGCAGCAGCGTCCCGATCATCAGGGCGAACCACAGGCTCCGCAGCGGGAACCGTAGCCGGGCGAAGGCGTAGGCGGTCACCAGGCAGGAGGCCATGTTGGCCAGCACCACCAGGCAGGCCAACACGATGCTGTTGAGGAAAAACCGTCCGAAGGTGACGCCCGGCAGGCCGGTCCAGCCCTCAACATAGTTACCGGGGGTGAACACCTCCGGCCATACCGAGAGGTTGCTCGCCAGCTCCCGCTGGGATTTGAAGGAGGTACCCACCATCCAGATCAGCGGGTAGAGCACCACCAGCAGGACGGCGATGATCACCGCCCACCGCAGCACCCCGGCGATGGGGTGGCGAACGCGGCGGGTCGTGGTGGGCGGGTGGTCGGTGGCTGTCAGGGTCGCCATCAGCGGTCTCCGTCCCCGTAGTGGACCCACATGCGTCCCGTGGTGAACAGCACGACGGTGAGCAGGCCGACGGCGATCAGGAACACCCATGCCATCGCTGAGGCGTACCCCATCTGCAGGTTCCCGAAGCCTCGCAGATACAGATACACGGTGTACAGCAGCGTGGAGCCCGCCGGGCTGCCGTTGCCATTGCCGATGACATAGGCGGAGGTGAAGCCCTGGAAGCCGTTGATCATCTCCAACACCAAGTTGAAAAAGATCACCGGCGAGAGCATCGGCAATGTGACGTGCCAGAACGCGCGTATCCGACCGGCGCCATCGACCCAGGCCGCCTCATACAGCTCCGTCGGGATCTGCTTCAGGCCGGCCAGGAAGATCACCATGGGGGCGCCGAACTGCCAGACCGCCAGCAGGACCAGAGTCCACAACGCGGTGTCCGGGTCGTTGACCCAGCCTCGCCCCTCGATACCGACCAGGCCGAGCAGATTGTTGAACGCCCCGGTGACCCCGAACATGGCCTGCCAGACGATCGCCAACGCCACGCTGCCGCCCAGCAGCGAGGGCAGGTACAGCAGGGCACGGAAGAACCCGATGCCTCGTCGTTCCCGGTTGAGCAGCAGGGCGACCCCCAACGCCACAGTCAGTTTGAGCGGGACCGAGACCAGGGCGAACATAAGGGTCACCCACACCGCGTGCCGGAAGTTGGGGTCAGAGAGCATCCGCTCGTAGTTGGCTATCCCGATCCACTCCGGCGGACGCAGCAGGTTGTACCTGGTGAAGCTCAGGTACAGCGAGTACAGCATCGGGATCGCGGTGATGCCGATAAGCCCGATCAGCCAGGGCGTCAGGAAGACGTAGCCTGCCATCGCTTCCTGTCGGCGGCCGATCCGTCGTTTCGACGGGGCGGGTGCCCGTGGCGGGGCGGGCACCCGGGTCTCAGAGGGGATCCTGGTGAGAGTCACGACCTGTCCTCTCCCCGGTCCGGTCAGAGACTGATAGCCGACGCGGCCTGTTCGAAGAAGGAGGCGGCTGCCTCCGCCGGTGTGGCTCGTCCAAATTGGACGTTCTGGGCGGCGTCCTCCAGCAGGCGTCGCACCTCAGCGTGCCCTGGCGGGGGTGGCGAGGGAGCATCGCCGAACTGGTCCACCATCTGTTCCTCGAACGCCACCACCTCTTGCATCGCTTCGCTGAAGCTGTCCGCGACTTGTTCGCGGACGTCGAGGTTGGGGGGCAGACCCCGTTCGGCGCCGAGCAGCTGTCCCGCCTCGGGGTCGTTGATCAGGAAGTTGATGACATCGGCGGCCGCCTCCGCGTGTTCACTGCCGGCGTAGATGGACCAGAACATCGACGGTCGCGCCCACTGGCCGGAGGGGTCCCCGGGGTAGGCAGTGAGTCCCAGCTCGTGATCGGTCCCTTCCGACAGCTCCGACAGCTGGTTGTCCCACATGAACGAGGTCGCCGCCTGCTGCGTTATCACCAACTGGGAAGAGACATCACCGCCGATGGCCGGGTTGCTCACGTCCGGTGGGGGTGCGGCGCCGCTGGCGCGCGCCTCGGCCCACAGCTGGAACCACTCGGTGAGGTCGGCTTCGGAGAAGCCCAACTCACCGTCCTCATACAGCTCCTGGCCTCGCTGCCGCAGCCACACCCACAGCGCCTTGTAGTCGTGGCTGGGGTCGCTGGTGCCGTACACCTGACCGTCGGAGGCCTGGCTGATCTGCTCCGCCCAGTCGATCAGCTCCTCCCAGCTCATCCCGATCTCCGGTTCGGGTAGGCCGTACTGCTGAACGACGGTGCGGTCGTAGATCAGACCGGGGGTGTTCTGAGCGGCGACGAGACCGGCCACCTGCCCGTCCACGGTCCCGGTCTCCAGCAGACCTGGGGCCAGGGCGTCGACCTCGATCGTGTCGCCGAGGAACTCCGACAGGTCATAGGTGATGCCGTTGGTGGCGAACTCCGACAGGAGATTCTCGTCGATTTGGAAGATGTCGGGGGCGTCACCGGCCGCGGCATTCGTCGACAGGCCGTCGTAATAGCCGTCGTACCCCTGCCAGCGCCGGTGGATGGTGACGTTGGGGTGCCGTTCCTCGTACAGATCCAGAGCCGCCTCGGTGGCCTGAGCCCGTTCCGGGCCACCCCACCAGAGGATCTCTAGCTCGATCGTTCCGTCCTCTCCCTCATCGCCACCGCAGGCGGCGAGGGTGAGGGGAAGGGCGACAGCTCCAGCCGCCAATAGTGCGGTTACACGACGGAGCGAGTGCCGGGATGCGGGTTTGTGAGGCATGGGGGGACCTTTCCTCAAGCAACCCGGGCCCGTCGGGCTGATGAACCGGACCACCGGCTGGGCAGGGCCGGTCGGCCCGTTCAGCCGGGCGGAGGCCCGGTGGACTCACGGATGATGAGGGTGGTATCGAGCATGATTTGCCCTGCCGCTGCGCCGTCGCGGTCTTGAGAAAGCAACATGTCGACCGCGGCGCGCCCCGCCGCGCTGGTGGGGGTCGCCACCGTGGTCAGTTTGGGATGGGTGACACGACTGAGGGCGATGTCGTCGATGCCGACGACCGACAGCTCGTCCGGCATCTGCACACCGCGTGACTTGAGCTCCTCCATCAGACCGATGGCCATCAGGTCGTTGTAGGCCAGAACAGCGGTCGCGCCTGACCGCAGCAGCGAATCGGCCAGTGCCCGCCCCGCCTGTTCGGTGGGTGGGTTGGGGCCGAACACCTGGAGCGTGGCGCCACCTGAACGGGCCGCGGCCGTGGCCGCGCGCCGCAGTTCCCGGCCGGTCCACGAACCGCGCGGGCCGGCCGCCAGGGCGATGGTGCGGTGACCGAGCTGCAGCAGGTGTTCGATCGCCATCCGGGCGCCTTGGGCGACGTTCATCAGGACCGCGGGCACGTTGCCGACCCGACGGTTGACGGCCACCAGGGGCACCTCACGTCGCAGCCGCTCAATCAGCTGGTTACTCATGCGTGGGCTGCACAGCAGTACACCATCGACCTGCTTGGCCAGTGCCCGGACCAGCTCCTCCTCGACGGTGGCGTCCTCATTGGTGTCGGCCACGAACAGGTGATAGTCCCGCTGCCGGGCCTGCGCCTCGGCTGCCTTGATCAACGGCGGGAAGAACGGGTTGGCGATATCAGCGACGATCAGACCAATGTTGTGGGTACGCCCGGTGATCAACGCCCGGGCGGCCCGATTGGGCCGGTATCCGAGCTGATCAGCGGCGGCGAGCACCCGGACCCGGGTCTCGGCGTTGACTAAGTGCGGCGCCGAGAAGGTCCGGGACACCGTCGAGATGTGCACGCCCGAGGCGTTTGCCACATCGCGGATCGTCACTGCCACGAACGGATCCTCACATATCGCTGGCCGAACGCGCGGCGTCCTGCGCTGTCCGGAAAGCCCTTGCCGGAGAAGTCTTCGGCTTATTAATGCAAGCGATTGCGTTAGTGTCAACAGTCAGTGCAAGCGGCGCTACGCGAATATGCCCTTCCTGCCCCTAAAAATCAGGGCAAAACCACCTCGACGCCCCGACAACCCTTGACGGAGCAGTACAACGCCGGGCAGCATCACTGCAATCGTTTGCTGTACCGCGTACCCGTCGGATCACCTGCTGAAGCCCATCGACGGTCCTCCGACGGGCTCCATCGTCCTGAGAGGGAAGGCAGCTAGATGACCGGCGATACGCGTACCCGATACGCCCTGGTAGGCACCGGCGCGCGGGCCGAGATGTTCACCCGCGCCCTGGTCACCGAACACGCCGACCGGGCCCAGTTGGTCGCGCTCGCCGACCCCAACACCACCCGGATGGCGGCACACAACGACCGGCTGGTCGAGTGGGGCGCGGCTCCGGTCCCCACGTGGCGCATCACCGCCGCTGACGACACGTTCCGGCGCATGCTCGACACCGAGCAGGTCGACACGGTGATCGTGTGCACCGTGGACCGCTACCACGCCGACTACGTGGTGGCCGCGCTACAGGCCGGCCGGGACGCGATCACCGAGAAACCCATGACGACCGACGTGACCGGTTGTCGGCGGATCCTGGACGCGGTCGCCCAGACCGGGCGCCGCGTCACCGTCACGTTCAACTACCGCTACAACCCGGTCCACGAAAAAGTCCGGGAACTACTCGCCTCGGGCGTCATCGGTGAGATCGGCTCCGTGCACTTCGAGTGGCTGCTGGATGTGCGGCACGGCGCCGACTACTTCCGCCGCTGGCACCGGGACAAGGCCAACTCCGGTGGCCTGATGGTGCACAAGGCCACCCACCACTTCGACCTGGTCAACTGGTGGATCGACGGTACGCCGGTGGAGGTGTACGCGCGGGGCCGACTGTTCTTCTACGGCCCCGAAGGTCAACGGCACGGGTACGCCCGACAGTACGCGCGAGCGACCGCCGCGCCGGACGCCGCCGGCGACCCGTTCGCCTTGGACCTGGCCTCCCACCCCCGGCTGCGGGCGCTGTATCTGGACGCCGAACACGAGGACGGGTACCACCGTGACCAGAACGTCTTCGGCCCCGGTGTGACGATCGAGGACGACATGTCGGTGCTGGTCACCTACGCCTCCGGGGCGACGATGACCTACCACCTGACGGCGTACTCCCCCTGGGAGGGGTACCGGCTGATGGTGAACGGCAGCAAGGGTCGGCTGGAGTTGGAGGTCGTCGAGAACGACTACGTCAGCCCGACCACCGCCGCCACCGTCAAGGGGGAGGCGGGATCAGCGGCGCTCCACGGGGATACCGCCCCGCCGGAGGACGGCTCGGTTCGGCTCACCGTGCACCCCTTCTGGGAGAAACCGCGCCAGATCCAGGTGCCGCACGAGCGTACCGGTCACGGAGGCGCCGACGCCCGGATGACCGCGGCGATCTTCGGTCCGTCGACCGGCCCTGACCCGCTGGGACGCAGCGCCACGGAGCGGGACGGCGCCGCCTCGCTGCTGGTGGGTCTGGCCGCCAATGAATCCTTCCGCACCGGTGCGCCGGTCAAGGTCGCTGACTTGCTGGCGCCCTACACCCTCACTGACCTGGTACCCGGACATTCCACCCGCTGACCTCCATGGCCACGGCGGCGCCGGAGCACGGCACTGGAGGGCTTCACCGGTGGCGCTGGGGCCGTGGACCGACAGAGAGCGCGAGGAGCCGCCCCCGTGACGTATCAGCCCGACCTGCTGTTCCCGTCCGACCCCAACCAGCGTGCGGTGGCCCGGGAACTGTACGCCGCGGTCCGTGACCTGCCCCTGATCTCCCCGCACGGGCACGTCGACCCCCGCCTGCTGGCTGACGACGCGCCTTTCGCCGATCCGGCCCGGCTGATCATCGTGCCGGACCATTACCTGACACGGGTGCTGCTCAGCCAAGGCATTCCGCCGGCGCGTCTGGGTGTCCCGGCGTTGGACGGTCAGCCCGTGGAGCAGGATGGACGCAGCATTTGGCGTCTGTTCGCCCAGCACTGGTACCTGTTCCGGGGAACCCCGTCGCGACTGTGGCTGGAGAAGGTCCTGCGCGAGGTCTTCGGCGTGGAGCAGCGTCTGGGTCCGGACACCGCTGATGAGATTTACGACGCGATCAGCGAACGCCTCGCCAGTCCACAGTTCCGGCCCCGTGCACTGTTTGAACGTTTCAACATCGAGGTGCTCGCCACCACCGAGTCTCCCCTGGACGATCTGTCCGCCCACGCCCGCCTCGCCGCGGACGGCTGGGGACGGCGGGTGATCACCACTTTCCGCCCTGACGACGTGGTGGACATGGAGTGGCCCGGCTGGGCGGAACGGGTGGCCCGGCTCGGTGAGATGACCGGTGAGGACACCAGCCGGTACGCCGGATACCTGGCGGCGCTGGCCCGGCGCCGGGAAGCGTTCCGGGCGGCGGGCGCCACCTCCACCGACCACGGGCATCCCACCGCGCAGACCCTGGTGCTGGATGAGGCCGAGGCGGCCCGGTTGTACGAGCGTGGCCTGCGCGGGAAGGCGACCGCTGAGGAGGCTGAGGCGTTCCGGGCCCACATGCTGGTGGTGTTCGCCCGGATGTCGGTTGAGGACGGGCTGGTGATGCAGCTGCATCCGGGGGCGGCCCGCAATCACAACCGGTGGCTGTACACCACCCACGGCCGTGACGTCGGCGGTGACATCCCCACCCCTACCGACTACGTGCGTGGTCTGGTGCCGTTGCTGGACGAGTTGGGCAATGATCCCCGGCTGCGTCTGGTCCTGTACACCCTCGACGAGACCACCTACACCCGGGAGCTGGCTCCCCTGGCCGGCGGTTACCCGACGCTGTACCTGGGCGCGCCGTGGTGGTTCCTGGACAGCCCAGAAGGGCTGCGCCGCTACCTGGAGGCGGTTGTGGAGACCGCGGGCTTCTACAACACCGCCGGCTTCACCGACGACACCCGCGCCTTCTGCTCGATCCCGGTGCGGCACGATGTGGCCCGCCGCGCCTACGCCGCCTTCCTGGCGCGTCTGGTGTGCGAGGGGCGGCTGCCCCACGACGAGGCGTTGGAGACCATCAATGACCTGGCGTACCACCTGCCTAAGCGGGTGTTCCGCCTGAACCAGCGTGCCGACGAGCGCGACCACGGCGGCCCGGGCGCGCTGGCCCGGGGATCGACGCAGGCAGGCGCCACAGGGGCGGCCCGGTCCGCACAGGCGTCGGGCAACGGCGCGGTGGAGTCCGATTCTGACGGCAACGCCCCTGAGGCATCGACGGATCAGGCGGAGGCATCCCGGTGACAGGCACACGGATCACAGCGGTCGAAGTCCACGACGTCCGGTTCCCCACCGCTGAGGTGGGGGACGGCTCCGACGCCCTCAACCGGGGTGACTACTCGGCCACCTATGTTCAGTTGCGCACCGAGGACGGCCCGATCGGCGCGGGATTGACGTTCACCAACGGCCGCGGCAACGAGCTAACCTGCGCGGCGGTGCAGGCCCTCGCCCCGCACGTGGTGGGGCGCACCGTCGAAGAGATCTTCGCTGACATGGTGCCGTTCTGGCGGTCGTTGGTGGTCGACCCGCAGCTGCGGTGGCTGGGCCCCGACAAGGGGGTGCTGCACATGGCCACCGGCGCGCTGGTCAACGCGGTGTGGGACCTGCGGGCCCGTGTGGCGGGCGTCCCCATGTGGAAGCTGCTGGCCGACATGAGCGCCGCCGAACTGGTCAGCGTTATCGACTTCACCTACCTGGATGACGTGCTCACCCCCGAGGAGGCGCAGGAGCTCCTGGAGAAGTCCGCTGCCGGCGCCGAGGAGCGGTTGGCGGAGCTAAAGGCCACCGGCTACCCCTCGTACACCACCTCGGTGGGGTGGCTGGGATACCCGGATGAGAAGGTGCGGGCCCTCACGCATGCGGCATACGACGCGGGATGGCGCGCAGTGAAGATGAAGGTCGGCGGCCCGCTGGCCGACGATGTCCGGCGGGCCGCTCTGATCCGGTCTGAAATCGGACCGGACGCGCTGTTGATGATGGACGCCAACCAGGCCTGGGGGGTGGACCAGGCCATCGAAAGCATGGCCGCGTTGGCGTCAGCGTCTCCGTACTGGATCGAGGAACCCACCCACCCTGATGATGTGCTGGGCCACGCCCGGATCGCGCGGGCGGTCGCCCCGATCCGGGTAGCCACCGGCGAGGTCGCCGCCAACCGGGTGATCTTCAAACAGCTGCTGCAGGCCGAGGCGATCGGCGTCTGTCAGGTCGACGCGTGCCGAGTCGGCGGGATCAACGAGGTGTTGAGCATCCTGCTGATGGCCGCCAAGTTCAACGTGCCGGTCTGCCCGCACTCCGGCGGCGTGGGGCTGTGCGAATACGTCCAGCACCTGGGCATCTTCGACTACCTGCGGGTGTCGACTTCCCTGTCCGGCCGAATGATCGAATACGTCGATCACCTACACGAACACTTCGTCGATCCGGTCCGAGTGGTCAACGGCCGCTACCAGGTGCCCACCGCGCCTGGCTACAGCGTCATGATGCGGCCGGAGTCGATCGCTCGTTTCAGTTTCCCGGATGGACCGGTCTGGCGGGAGAGGACGCGCTCATGACCAACCCCCAACCCCACCTCCCGCCACCGGTCCTCCCGGGGCCGTGGGAGGCGCCATGCGCCTGACCCTGCGGACCCTGTCGGGGATACCGGAGGTCTGCCGGCCCCCGGTCAGGCCCGACCAACTCCAACCCGGCATCGTTCACATCGGGCTGGGGGCTTTCCACCGTGCACACCAGGCGGTGTTCACGCAGCAGGCGCTGGTGCAGGCGGGTGGTGACTGGGGCATCGTCGGGGTAGCGCCCCGCTCCGTGGACGTGGTCGGGGCCATGCGGGAGCAGGACGGGTTGTTCACCGTCACCCGGCTGCGGGACGGTGACGCCTCCGCCTCCGCTACCCAGGTGGTGGGCGTCCACACCCGGCTGCTGCACGCCTTGACCGAGCCGGCCGAGGTGATCGCCGCGGTGGCCGCTCCCACCACCCGCGTCGTCACGCTGACGGTGACCGAAAAGGCCTACCGGCTCGATCCCGCTACCGGCCGGTTACGCTCCGACGATCCGGATCTGCGCGCGGATCTGTCCACAGTGACCGAATTCGACGCGCCGGCGCGTACCCTGCCGGGAATGCTGCTCCGTGGGCTGGCGGCGCGGGCCCAGGCCGACGCCGGACCGCTGGCGGTACTGTGCTGCGACAACCTGCCCGACAACGGGCACCGAGTCGCCGGCATGGTCACGCAGGCGTTGGAGCTTCTCACCACGCTCACGGCCGGCACCGTCACCGCGGCCACCGCCTCCCGCCTGACGGAGTGGGTCACCGCCAATGTCGCCTTCCCCAGCAGCATGGTTGACCGCATCGTCCCCGCCACCACGCCCACGCTGCTGGAGCGAGTCGAGCGGGTACTGGGGGTGGCCGACCGGGCAGCGGTGGGGGCCGAAGACTTCTCCCAATGGGTCATCACCGACGACTTCCCCGGCGGCCGACCGGCCTGGGAGCAGGCCGGGGCCATCCTCACCGGAGACGTGAGCCCGTGGGAGCGGGTGAAACTGCGTTTACTCAACGGGGCCCACTCGGCGCTGGCGTACCTGGGTGCCTTGGCGGGCCGCGCCACCATCGCCGACGCGATACGGCTCCCGGGGATGCACGACTTCCTCACGCTGCTGGCGCAGGAGGTCTCCACCACGCTGACCCCGCCGCCAGGGCTGGAACCAGAAAAGTACGCCGCCGCCGTCCGGGAACGCTTCGCGAACTCCGCCCTAGGACACCGCACCATCCAGGTGGCGATGGACGGCACTCAAAAACTGCCGCAGCGGGTCCTGGCGCCCCTGGCCGACCTGCGCACCACCGGGGTGTCCCCCCGGTGGACGCCGCTGGTGCTGGCGGGCTGGATGCGTTTTGTACGCGGGTACGCCGACGACGGCAGCCGCCTGCCTCTGGATGACCCGCTGGCCGACCGGATCGCTGACGCGCTACGCGACGCCGGCGGCACCGACCCGGCCTCCACCGTGGACGCGCTGCTTGGGTTGCGCGATGTGTTTCCGGCCTCCATAGCGGAGGATCCGGTAATTCGATCCACGGTCACCGCCTGGTTGACGGAGTTGGAGAAGCACGGTGCGGCGGCGGTGATCGCCGGCATCGCGTCACGGGAGACGATAGGACCGACGGGGTGATCTGATGGGTTCCACACCTCCACGGGTGGCCGTGATCGGCGTCAACGGACACGGCGCGTCGCACGCGCGTACCCTGGCCGCCGCGCACCAGGCCGGGCGCCTGACGTTCGCGGCGGTGTGCGACGTGGCTCCCCCCACGCCCACGGTGGCGGCGCTGCTACCGGCCGGGGTGACTGTGGTCAATGACTATCGGGACCTGGCGCGGCTGGACCTGGACGCCACCGTCATCTGTACGCCACCCCACACCCATCTGGAGATCGCCACAGCGGTGGCGCGCGCCGGCAGTGACATCCTGCTGGAGAAGCCGCCAGTGCTGTCGCTGGCGGAGCATGAGGCCCTGCAGGCTGTGTTGACCGAGACCGGTCGGGTCTGCCAGGTCGGCTTCCAGTCCCTGGCCTCTCCCGCCCTGGCCGCTCTGCGGCAGGCGATAGCCGATGGCCGGCTCGGGGAAGTCGACCTCGTCGTGTCAACCGGCGCGTGGATCCGGGAGGACTCCTACTACGCGCGGGCCCGCTGGGCCGGGCAGCGGGAACTCGACGGTTACCCGGTGGCCGACGGTGCGTTGGTCAACCCGTTCGCCCATGCGCTGATGAACTGCCTCCTGTTGGCCGGCCCGGACAACTGGCCGGTGCAGATGGAGCTGGAACGTTACCGGGCCCGCGCGCAGATCGAGGTCGACGACACCGCGTGCCTGCGCGTCACGCTCGCCTCCGGCAAGCGGATCCTGGTGGCGGTGACGCTATGCGCGGAGCGTTTCTCACCCGCCCGGATCACGGTCCGTGGAGCGGCGCGGCAGGCGGTGTTCGACTACGCCGACGACCTGCTTCAACTACCCGGTGACAACGCCCTACGCCCGGTGGCGGGCCGGCCGACCCTGATCGACAATCTGCTGGCTCATCGGGCCTCTCCCCAGACCACGCCGTTGCTGGCGCCCCTGGCTCTGACCGCTCCGTTCACCGCGCTGGCCGAGGCAATTCTGGCGGCGCCGATCCCGCCCCTGCTCACCGGTGACACGGTCACGGTGGTCCCCACCGACTCCTCTCAGCGGGTCCAGATCAACGGCATCAACGCCCTCATCGCGCAGGCCGGTCAGCAGGGCGCACTGTTCTCGGAGCTGGGAGCGGCATGGGCCACCCGCCCGTACCTCACCCCCGTCGCCGCCCCACCGGCCTCGCTCACCTTTGACGTCGGCGCACCCATCCACCCTCGGGACTCCTCCGCAGTCCCTCGTCCCTGAAAGGAGCCGCCTCTGAGTCGCTGGTTCACTCCTCCGGCCACGCCCCGGGCGTAATCCCGCCCCGCGTGGCTCAGAGCCGGGGGTGGTGCCGGTATGGCCGAGAGCCGGTACCACCCCCGGCCTGATCACACGGGCTGGACGGTCTGCGTACTCTGAACCGATGCGCTTCGGGGTGCTCGGGCCATTGGCGGTATGGACCGATCGCGGTGAACCGGTGACGATCCCGGGCCGCAAGGTGCGGGCCCTGCTCGCTAACCTGCTAGTCCACGCAGGACAGCCGGTGTCGGTGGACCGCCTGGTTGAGGACCTGTGGGGCCAGGCGCCGCCGGCCGACCCCACCGCCGCGCTGTATGTCCGGGTGTCGCAGCTGCGCCGGGCCCTGGCCAACGCTGAACCGACGGCCCGGGATCTGGTGGTCTCCCAGGCACCGGGGTACGCGTTACAGGTCTCCCCCGAAGCGGTGGACGCGGGGAGATTCACCACGCTGCTGCAGCGGGCGCACACCGCGCCCGACCCGTGGACCCAGGCCGGGCTATTGGCCGAGGCGCTCGAGCTGTGGCGGGGCCCGGCACTGGCCGACTTCGCCGACGAGGAATTCGCCCGGGTGGCCATCAGCCGCTGGGAGGAGCAGCGGCTGACCGCCGTGGAGATGTACGCCGAGGCGCGCCTGGCGCTGGGTGAGCATCACGACCTAGTCGGCGAATTGACCGCGCAGGTGGCTCAACACCCGTATCGGGAGCGGTTGCGAGCAGCCCACATGCGGGCGCTGCACCGCTCTGGTCGGACACCTGAAGCCCTCGACAGCTTTCAACACTTACGCCGCTGCCTCGCCGACGAGTTGGGCCTGGACCCGGGACCGGAGCTGATCGCGCTACACCACGCCATCCTGACCGGGGATCCGTCCGAGGACGCCCCGGCCCGCTCCCGTCGACCGGTCAGGCCCGCCAGCAACCTGCCGGCACCGGTGACGGATCTGATCGGCCGCGAGCACGATGTGCAGCGGATTCGGGAGCTGCTGACAACCAGCCGTCTGGTCACGATCACCGGCCCGGGCGGGGTGGGGAAGACCAGCGTGGCCCTCACGGTGGCCCAGGCGGTAGCGGAGATAACCCCCGATGGTGGCTGGCTGGTCGATCTGACCACCTGGGACGGGGCGGGGGACCCCGCCGAGCTGGTGCTGTCCACGCTGTCCATCCCGGAGGCACCGGGACCGCACGAGACCGCGGAGGCACGGCTGGTCGCCGCCCTGCGGGAGCGACGGATGCTGCTGGTCTTGGACAACTGCGAGCATGTGCTCGGGCCGGTGGCCGACCTGGTCGGGACGCTGTTGCCGGCCGCACCCGGCCTGCGGGTGCTGGCCACCAGTCGGGAGCCGCTGCGGTTACGCGGCGAGGCCCGGTGGGACCTGCCACCGTTGGAGGTCCCCGACACCGACGATCCGGCCCGGCTGGCTCAGTCCGCCGCCGTTCAGCTATTCCTGACCCGAGCCGGACTGCCCCCGGCCCCGGAGACGGTCACCTCTGCGGTGGAGGTGTGCCGGCGGCTGGACGGCCTTCCCCTGGCGTTGGAGCTGGCGGCTGCCAGGGCGGCTGCGCTGGGGGTGTCTGAACTGGCGGCCCGGCTACGGATCCCTCAGGACCGGTTCGGGGTGCTGGGTACCGGGCCGCGTGACGCACCCGCCCGGCAACGCACCCTGGCTGCGGTGCTCGACTGGAGTTGGCGGCTGCTGACCGCCCCGGAACAGAGCGTGCTGCGTCGCCTGGCCGTCCACTCTGGTGGCTGCACGCTCCAGGCGGCCGAGGCGGTGTGCGCCGGGGACGGAGTCGCCGCTGACACGGTGCTGGATCTGGTGGCTGGGCTGGTGGATCGCTCACTGGTGGCCCGCACCGGGTCCCGGTTCCGGCTGTTGGAGTCGGTCGCCGCGTACTGCATGGACCGCCTACGCCAGGCCGGGGAGGAGGAGCTCCTACGCCGTCGGCACGCTGACTACTACCTCGCCCTGGCCGAGCAAGCCGACCCTCAGCTTCGCGGCTCTGGTCAACGCAGGTGGCTGGTCTGCTTGGACGCTGAGGCGGCGAACCTGCGTGCGGCTTTGGAGACGTTCCGCCGTCAGGGCGCCGCCGAGTCGGCGCTGCGGCTCGCCGTGGCCCTGGTGTGGTACTGGTTCCTGCGCGGTCGGTTCACCGAGGCGCGCCGCGCCCTGACTGAGGCGTTGACTGTGCCGGGCCAGGCGCCTGCCGCGCTCCGCGCCAAGGCCGAAATCTGGCACGCCGGCCTGGCGATCCGGCAGGGCCTGACCGGGCTGGAGCAGGCGCTTAAGGCGCTGCGTGGGTATCAGGAGGTGGCGGATCCGGTTGAGCTGGCCCGGGCCGAGTGGTTTATGGCCACGGGGATCATCGACCTGGGAGACGACGCGGTCACCGCACAGCTCCTGGAGCGGGCGCTGACAACATTCCTCGCCGCCGGAGACCGGTGGGGTGAGGCGGCGGTGCTGAGCTCCCGGGCCATGCTCGCGCACATGCACGGTGACCTGGCCGCTGTGGAGCGCGACGCCCGACGCGGCGCCGACCTGTTCAGCGAGCTGGGCGATGACTGGGGGGTGTTACAGGCCACGGACTGGTTGATCGGCCTAGCGGACCTCACCGGTGATTACTCGGAGGCGATGCGGCTCAGCCACGTGGCTCTGCGGACCGCGGAGCAGCTTGGGCTGTGGGCCGATGTGGCCGGCCGGCTCGGTTGGTTGGCTTGGCTCTCCCATCAGAGTGAGGACTACCCGCGTGCTTTGGAGTACGCCACCCAGGCCAGGCGACTCTCCGCCGAGCAGGGACAGCGCGCCGGGGAGGTGCTCGCCTCGCTCGCCATGGCGGCCGCCGCCCGCTGGGTCGGCGCGTTCGAGCAGGCCGAGGAGCGGCTGCGGTGGTTGTTGGTGACGGCGCAGCGGGATATGACCGGCGAGAAGAGCCCGCCGTATCTGGCGATCGTGCTGATCGAGTTGGGGCTGCTGGCCATCCAGCGGGGTGACTCGACTGCGGCGTTGCACTGGCACCGCCAGGGCTTTGAGGTGGCCCGACAACGGGACTCGGTGTCGGAAATGGCCTGGGCGCTGACCGGTATGGCCGCCGCGCTCGTACTGGACGGGCGCCCCCGCCTGGCCGCGCAGCTACTCGGCGCGGCCGAGGCCGCTCGGCGCCGCCTCCAGCGACCGCTGTCCCCGCCGGAACGGACTGAGCTGGACCGGATCACGACCGCGGTCCAAGCCGCGGAGCCGGAGTTCGACACCTGGCTCGCGCAGGGCGGTGAGCTCACGCTCGATCAGGCCCGATCCTTGCTCGAGCAGGACCGGACCTGATCTACCGCATGAGCAGGGCGCCTCACCGAGGGACGTAGACGTGGACGACGATTCCGGAATCAAATCGGTCCACATCGGCCAGCTTCAGGTGGGTGGTGTCAAAACCCGCGCCTTCAAACAGGTGCCTGCCGGCGCCTACGATGACCGGGAAGTACCAGAAGTGGAATTCGTCGATTAATCCATGCTCCACCAGGGTACGGTCCAGTTCCCCGGTGCCCCACTTAAGGATGTTCCCGCCCGGCTGCTCCTTCAGCTTCGCGACCTGCTCGGCCACGTCCCCGGTGAGCAGGGTCCCGTTCCATTCCGCGATCTCTGTCCGGGTCCGCGACGCCACGTACTTGGGCATGGCGTTCATCCGTTCCGCGTCAGGGCCCTCCCGCCCCGACCAGGCCTGGGCGAACGCCTCGAAGGTCACCCGCCCCAGCAGCAGGGCGTCCGCCGAGTTGACCAGCTGCTCGGCGTAACGCGCGTGGTCGGCGTCCCAGTACGGGTGACCCCAGTGCTGCGGCTCCGCACGGGAGACGGTGGACGGACGGGTGTCGTCGATGACGCCATCCAGTGACACGAACGTCGACTCGATCAGCTTGCGCATTATCGTGCCCTCCCGGTCTCGATGTCGGCCTTCGATGACCTGAGAGTGCGGGAGTGACCTTACGGTTTCCTTCAGGTCTCCTTCTCCAGGCTGCTGATCGCGACATTTTCCATCATGTCCGCAATGTTCTGCACGTTCCGACGCTCACTTCACAATCGCCGTGGCGGGTAGGCTGCTGACCGACCACTCCGGAATTCAGAAAACGTTTCTTGCGACGCGCTCTGGCGCTTCCGGAATATGTGCCCGCGGATTTTTCCGCGTGTGACACCCCATAGGATCGGCACCGGGGAAAGGAGTACGGTGGCCGCTGCGGAATATGACGCGATATGTGTCGGCGAGTCCATGGCCTTGGTGGCGCCTGATCCCCCCGGCCCGCTCCGGGATGGGGGCCCATTGCGGCTGTACGCGGCCGGTGCCGAGGCGAACGTGGCCGTTCACCTGGCCCGGATGGGTAACCGTGCCGCCTGGGTGGGACGCGTAGGCGCGGATTCCTTCGGCGCGTTTTTGCGGGACCGGCTCGGCGCCGAAGGAGTCGATGTCTCCATGGTGGAGATCGACTCAGACGCCCCGACCGGGATCTACTTCAAGGAGCGGGACGGCGGCGTCAACCACGTCTGGTACTACCGTGCGGGCTCCGCGGCGTCACGGACCACTCCGGCTCTGTGGGAGCGGCTAGCGGATCGGCGCAGCCGAATTGTGCACCTGAGCGGGATCACCGCGGCGCTGTCGGACAGCTGCCGGGCCACCATTCACGTCGCCTTATCCTCACGGCCACGCCCGTGTGGGGCGTCCCTGGTGAGTTTCGACGTGAATTACCGCTCCCGGCTATGGCCGGTCACCGAAGCCGGCCCGGTCCTGCTGGAGCTGGCGCGAGCCGCCGATGCGGTTTTCGTGGGGCGGGACGAGGCCGAGACCCTGTGGGGCACCGCCACCGCCGCCGACATCCGCGCTCTCCTGCCGGAGCCCGCGTACCTGATCGTCAAAGATGGTGATGGCCCCGCCACCGAGTTCAGCGCGCACGGCGAGGTCAGCGTCCCCGCCCCGTCGGTGGAGGTGGTCGAGCCGGTCGGTGCCGGCGACGCGTTCGCCGCGGGATGGCTGCACGGGTATCTCAACGGGCGGCCCGCGTCCAGCCGGCTCCGACTCGGACACCTGATGGCGGAGGGTGCGCTACGCAGCACCGGTGACTGGGGAGAACCCCCCGACCCGGCTCGCCTCGCGGAGGTGTGAGGCCCCGCCTGCCGTCATCTGTCGCCTCTCTGCCTGGACGTGTCGAGCCTAAAGGCGCGCAGGAGAGGCTCACTGCGACGGCGTCACTCGAGAGAGACAGCCCTGGTCGGCGCCTCCGGTCGCTCCATGTAGGTGTGGTTAGGGGCGGCGAAACCAAACTTGGCGTACAGCCCGTGGGCGTCAGCGGTGTGGAGCATCCACCGGAACTGCGCGCCCGGTCCTTTCTCGATCATGTACTCCACCATCGCGGTGGCGATACCCCGACCGCGGTGGGCGGGTTCGACGTAGACATCGGCGAGGTACGCCAGCGCGAACCCGTCGGAGACCGCCCGTGCGAATCCGACCATCCGTCCGGTGTCGAGATGGTAAGCGCCGACCACCCGCCAGGAGTTGTCGATCTGCCCTTCGATGACCTCCCGGGTACGCCAGCGGCCCCAGTAGGCGTGCTGAGACAGGAACGCCCACACCGCGTCCCGATCCACCCGATTCGGATCGTCATCCAACTGGTATACAGACAGTTCCATGCGTTAATAATCTGAGATCGCTTGCCCACTGATGGCCGCCCTATGTCCAGGAGGGCATCCAGGGCACGGATCTGGACGGGCCCCGTAGTGAGATCCAGCAGGTCATCGGTCTGATAGCGCGGCTACCGCACACCACGGGGCTACGTCAGCGAGGCTACGCCAGCCACTTCACGAGGCCGCCTGCGTTACGCCCTGCCCTCAGCGCACGGCTTCAAGGCGGCCCGCAGCGGCCAGCCCGAAGGGCGTACCGACTGCTTTCAACCGACTTCTTTCACTGGTGGTTCGTTGCCCAGTGTCCCCGTGGGAATCCAATTCGTGAGCCCCGAGGGGACACGGTGCCCTTCTTGACGCCTTGGCGTCATGACCTCACGGCGTCTGACTGTCTAGACGTGATCTCAGGTGTGTCAGCAGGATGGTGTGCACGTCCTGCCGGCTGGCGATGTCGACCAAGGCAAACAGAATGGCGCTGCGGTCCAGGCGCCGCACGCCGAGCTGACGGCGCACCCGCCGCACCAGGTAGTCGACCTGGTTGGCCTGGTCGGGTGTGATCTGCCAGGTGTACGTGACCAGCTCCGCCGGTGTCGTCGTGTCGTCTGACGAGGACGGCGCAGGGGCAGGCTGGGCCGGTGCGGGCTGGATGAGTTGCGGTTCAGGCTCCGCCCGCGTCCCAGGGACACCCTGGGGCGTCACCGTGGCTGGGCGTGCTGTACGCCGTGGTGGTCGGGTGCTCATGCCGCGACCTCATGTCTACTCCACTCGACCCAGTCGGTGGCCGATTGAGCCAGCGGGGCGGCCTCTTCCCACAGCGCCCGTCCAGCGCGAGCTAATCCAATGTCGAGAAACACCGGCGTGGTCGTCGTGCCCACGCCGCCTTTCCCATTGCCGATCGTCACGCCAGCACCGTGACGTCCCGACGTCAACCATCCACCAGATGTATCACCCATCGCCGCACGTTCCTTCCTGCTTTTCCTGCGTGCCTGGTCACCAAGCTCGGTGGTATGGCGCGCCACCCCGCCCCCTCCTCAACTGAAACGCTTAATAAGCTGATGACTCGACGCACCGCCACCGCCGGATCGGCGGGGCGTGTCACCGGCCAATCCGCACAGAGAGGGCATCGTGATCGGAAGGATCCCCGCGCCGCCGGAGCAGATCTCCGCGCCGGCGCCACGGGACCCGGTCGAGGCGGTCGTGGCGGCCGTCGACATCGGCGGCACCAAACTGGCCGGTGGCCTGATCGACACCCAGGGCCGGCTACTGCATCGTGTGGTTCTCCCCACGCCTCGGGGTGCGGACGGGGAGGAGCCGGTCTGGCCTCAGTTATCGCGCCTGCTCGACGCCCTCATTGGTGCGGCCGGCAGCACCTCGATCCTGGGGGTGGGGATCGGCTCGGCGGGCCCGATCGACGTCGACGCCGGGACCGTCAGCCCGGTGAATATCCCTAGTTGGCGGCGTTTCCCGCTGGTGACGCGCATCGCCGACTACACCGGCTTGCCGGTGCGACTCACCGGTGACGGTATCTGCGCCGCGGCGGGCGAGCATTGGTTGGGCGCCGCCCGCGGACACGATGATGCCCTCGTCATGGTGGTCTCTACCGGGGTAGGCGGCGGGATCATCCGCAGTGGACAGCTCTGCCCCGGACGCTCCGGTAACGCCGGGTACGTGGGGCACATGGTGATCGCCTTCGATGGGGAACCCTGCCCTTGTGGCGGACGTGGCTGTGTTGAGGCCTACGCCAGCGGCCCGTCCATGGTGGCGTGGGCGCGGCGTCACGGCTGGGGGAAGGACGGCGCGACCGCCGCGGACCTGGCCGCCGACGCCCGCAAGGGAGATCCGATCGCCCGCGAGGCGTTCACCCGGTGCGGACGCGCCTTAGCGGCTTGCATCGTTTCGGTCGCCGCAGCTGACGACCTGGGGTACGCGGTACTCGGCGGCGGAGTGTCCCAGGCGGCGGATCTGCTGCTGCCGGCGGTCCGCGACGCGATCGGCCAGTACGCCAAGTCCGAGTCGCTGGCTGGTATCGAAGTCACCACCGCCGCGCTGGGAGGCGACGCCGGTCTGTACGGGGCAGCCGCACTGATCCTGGATCCGACGCGCTACCCCGCGCGTCTGTAGCGGTCCCGCGCCCACCCATGGTGGAAGGCCGGAGGGGCCGACGGGAACCGCTTCGACCGCCCGCGACGAGGACGATAGGTTGAGCGTCGTGTTCATCCGTCCCTACCAGCCCGAGGACCGAGACGCGATCTACGACATCTGTCTGCGTACCGGTGACAGCGGCGAGGACGCCAGCGCCCAGTTCCAGGACCCTCACCTGTTGGGCCACGTCTACGCTGGTCCGTATCTGCTGCTGTGCCCGGACCTCGCGTTCGTCCTCGCCGACGAGGACGGGCCCGCCGGCTACATCATCGGAACCTCGGACACGGTCGCATTCGTTGCGGCCTACCGACGCCGGTGGTTGCCTTCCCTGACCGCCTCCTACCCCCTGCCCGACCACCCGCCCACCAACCGGCAGGAGCAGACACTTGAGCTGTTGCACCACCCGGAGCGCATGCTCAATCCGGATGTGGCCGACTACCCCGCACACCTGCACATTGATCTGCTGCCCCGCGCGCAAGGCCGCGGGCATGGCCGGGCGTTGATGACCACGTTCCTGAATGCCTTGCGGGAACGCGGTGTCCCCGGCGTCCACCTCGGGGTGGGGGCGGCTAACCTGCGGGCACAGGCGTTCTACGCCAAGGTGGGCTTCCACGAACTACACCGGGACCAGCACAGTCTTCGGTTCGGGATGCGCCTGTAACCGCCGCGTCCACCGCCGGCCTCAAACCGACGTGAAGCTTCCAAGCCCCGGGGCCAGGCCCTCCGAGAGCCCTGGGGGCCAGGCCCCGGGTGAGCGTGCCCGTTACGGAGTAGCCCGCGCGACCGACGCTTGTCGGGCCGGGCCGCCCCGTGACGCGCAGGCACGCTCTTTGAGCAGATCTTTAAGCGCGGCTCGCAGAACCGGCGCGTGCCGCCAGGACCACGGCGTTGACCACCCACAGCACGCGGCGTACCGCGGCGGCGTCCAATCCGTCGACCCCGCGTACCGTGACGGTCCGGGTCTCCCCCGGCAGCAGGGTGAACATCCCGTCGTCGACCGTGGCGTCGGGGGCCAGCCGGTCCACCTGGAGCACCACGTCCCGCAGCAGGGTGTGCGCCGTGATCGTCACCTGCTCTCCCTCGACGGCGACGTCGTAGCCGGGTGAGGGGTACTCCAGGTCCCGGTCCTCGGCGTAGAACCACAGGCCCCGCGTCTGGTCCACCGTGGCCACCAACAGTTCCCGCGCCTGGTCTCCGGGAGAGACCAGGTCGCCTGGCACCGGCACCTTCCCCACGGAACGCGGCGGCACCTGCACCGGGGCCACCGCCGTCGCCAGGATGGAGCCGTCGACGTCGCGCCGCTCCATCCTCACCTCGGTCTCCCACTTTTCAGGGCTGTCGTTGACAATCACCACGTTCAGCCCGTCCTGGCTGGGCTGAACCGTGACCAGGCGATCGGCGTAGGAGCGCCGCAGCGCGTACCAGAGAGGTTTACGTCGCCCGGCTCCGTCGATCGCGGCCCAGGAGGTGACCGGCCAGCAGTCATTGAGCTGCCAGATGATGGTGCCGGTACACACCGGCCAGTTGGCGCGGAAGTGCTCCACGCCCAGCGTGATGGCCCGGGCCTGGTTGACCTGGGTCAGGTAGTGCCAGTCGTCGAAACCGACCGGATCCGGGAAGTGATACCGCAGTCCGCGCCACAGCTTGCCGTTGCCGTCCTCGGCCTTCTGGTGCGCGAGCATCCCGGGTGAGTCCGGGGCCAGCGGGTCGTCGGAAAGCGCAGCCCGCACGGTGGCGTACGTAGGGGGCGCCTGGTAGCCGAACTCCGCGGCGAACCGGGGCAGTTTCTCACGGTAGGCGGTGTAGTCCCGGTGGTTCCACACGTCCCAGATGTGGTTAGTGCCATAGCCGTACACATCGGGGGAGAGATCGAAGGAGCCGGACCACGGGCTGCCTGGCAGATATGGGCGGGTGGGGTCCAGCTCAGCCACCACCCGGGGAAGCACCTCGGCGTAGTAGCCGCGTCCCCAGGTCCGGTTCTGCAGGTAATACTGCCACCCCCACTCGAACCATCCCACGATGCACTCGTTGTTGCCGTTCCACAGCACCAGGCTGGGGTGGTGCGCCAGCCGGACGACGTTGTCGCGGGCCTCGGCCTCCACCTCCTCGGCCAGCGGGGACTCTTCGGGGTACGCGGCGCAGGCAAACAGGAAGTCCTGCCAGACCAGGACGCCGGTCTCGTCGCAGATCCGGTAGAAGTCCTCGCTCTCGTACACCCCGCCGCCCCAGACCCGCAGCAGGTTGATGTTGGCTTCCCGGGCTTGCCGGATCCGCTCCTCCAGGCGCGTGGGGGTGAGGCGGGAGGGGAAGCAGTCGTCGGGGATCCAGTTGGCGCCCCGGACCTGGATCGGCTCCCCGTTGATCACGATCGCGAACCGCTGCCCGATCTCGTCTGGGGTGGTGTCCAATGCCACGGAGCGGAACCCGATCCGACGCCGCCAGGTGTCCAGCTCCGTCTCACCGGCGGACAGCACGACAGCCACCTCGTATAAGGGCTGGTCACCGTAGCCGCGGGGCCACCACAGCTCGGGTTCGTCGATGACCAACTCCAGGGTGAGCTCCGAAGCGTCAGGCGCCAGAGAGCCGGTGACGACCACCTCGCCGAGGCGGGCCGTGACGGTTAATTCGGTGGCCGGCCCCACGCCGCTGCGTTCGACACGGATGGGCAGCCGCACCCGACCCCGTCGTGTGCCTTCCGCCTCCTCCACCGTCACCAGCGGTCGCACCTGCTCCAGACGCGCGACATTCCAAGCGTGCAGTCCGATCGGGCGCCAGATCCCGGCAGTGACCAGGGTGGGGCCCCAGTCCCACCCGAAGTTGCACGCCATCTTGCGGATGAAGTTGAACGGCTCGGGATAGGCGTTGGGGAGGTTACCTAACCGGTCGCGGTGGGCCTCGGCATAGGCGTACGCCGATGTGAAGGTCACGCTCAGCTGATTGTCGCCCTCACGCAGCGCCGGTCGAAGGTCGAACCGGTAGGTGCGGTGCATGTTCTCGGTGTGCCCCACCGGTATGTCGTTGACCGCGATGTCGGCGACGGTGTCCAGCCCCTGGCAGACCAGATCTACTCGGTGGTAGCCCGTGGGGGCGCGGAACGTCGTCCGGTACCGCCAGTCGGTACGGCCGATCCAGGTCAGCTGTTTCTCATTGGCGTCCCGGTAGGGGTCCGGAATCAGGTCAGCCGCCAACAGATCAGTGTGGACGCAGCCGGGCACCGTGGCCGGGATACCGTCACCGGTCAACCTCGCTACCAGCGGCTCGGGTACCGAGTCAGGGTCACCCGCCAGGGTGAGGCTCCAGCCCTCACACAGATCGGTTTGGTTAGCCATGTCACTCCAGTCCTGCCAGGGTGTGCGGAGACCGCCGGTCGTGAACTCGCGGGCGGATGCGGTCACCGGTACGCGGCGTCATCGGCTCTAACGAAAGCACTTAACCGATTCAGTTTCAATGAATAGTCATGAATTCGTCAAGATCATCTTGATGATCATGAATTCAATGAGTACGCACAGTCACTGCGTTCTCCACGTCCTCCCCGCCCGTGGACGCGTGCCGGCCACGCCTCCACCGCTGTCCGGGCAGCGCTCACCGCACCCGACTCTCACTCCACCGCGCTGGCCCCACCGGCGTAGGAAGGCGTCCCTGACCGCCGACGCAGTCACGCTGGTCACACGCATCGTGGTCGCGTCACGAGCCAGCTCGCCCGATGTGCCAGCTGCGGGCGATCAGTGGGGTGGGTAACTCGTGCTGCCCCGCACCAGCAGACGCGGCGTCGCGGTCGCCTCCACCGTCACCGTCCGCCCTTCAATGAGATCCAACAGCCGCTCGGCGGTGTGTCGGCCATACTCGGCGACATCACGCGTCACCGTGGTCAACGCGGGATGAACCAGTTCGCACAGGGCCGAGTCTTCCCAGGCGACAATCGACAATTGATCAGGGATCCTGATCCCCATCTGGTGCGCCACGGCCACTCCGGCGACCGCCATCACGTCGTTGTCGTAGATGATCGCGGTGGGAGGCTGCTGTTGGGTCAGCAGCGTCCGGGTAGCTCGGCCTCCTGCTTCACCGGTGTAGTCGGTGTCGATGGTCGTGATCTCGGGGATCCCCGCCTCCTGCGCCGCTTTCTGGGCAGCGGTGGTCCGGACCTGCGTGTGTCGCAGCGTAGGCGGGCCCGCGACCCGCGCCACCCGGCGATGCCCCAGCTTCGCCAGGTACTCCACCACCGACTGGATCGCTGCCCCGTCATCACTCCACACCCCGGGCAGCGACCCCAACCCGTCTGGTCCGCCGACCACGATGGCGGGCATTCCCAGGCTCTCCAGGAGTGGGATCCGGGGATCATCCACCTGCAGATCGACCACGATCACACCGTCTACCCGCCGCTGCGCCCACCAGCGTCGGTAGATCTCCATCTCGGTCTGCTGGTCTTCAGTGACCTGCAGCAGCAACGCGATCGATCGGGCCGACAAGATGGCCTCGATCCCTGAGATGAGATGCATAAAGAACGGTTCAATACCCAAGATCCGCGCTGGCCGGTCCACGACCAGTCCCAACGCGCCGGCCCTACCGTCGGAAAGGGCACGCGCAGCGCTACTGGGATACCACCCCAATTCCGCGGCGATGGCCAATACGCGGTTACGAGTCGCCTCTGATACTCCCGGCCGCCCGTTAAGGGCATAGGAAACAGCGCCTTTGGACACCCCGGCACGCCGTGCGATGTCCTCGATCGTGGGACGTTTCACCAACTCATCACCCCGGCACCGGCTGGCGGCTGAGAACGTGCCGGCCTGGCCCCCAGCACCTCAGTCCGCTTATGAAAGGAGGATAGCGGCTTGTCTCCAACCGTCCGGCATGAGCACGAAGAACCATCCGATCGAGTACTATCGGGCAGTTTCCATCTGATACGGATCACCGATAGCAACGCCAGGAAAAAGCGTCATCCGGGTTGTAGAAGGCCCCCATAGCGGCCGGACCATACTGCCAACGGCATAGATCATCGATCACGATCAAGTGGTCCCCTGCGGTGCCGCCGCGACACTCCCAGTTGTCTATCGCGGCCCGCGGGCCGCTGGCAGGACGTCGCAGCCCGGCTTCAGCTCCCTCCCGCGCGCAGTAGCCCACCGGGTCGATAGGGCCTAGAAGGATTCTTCCGAAGACCGCCTCAGGGTTCGGGTGCCCCCGGTAGGGATCGGCGGTCGGAGCGCCGGGAACGACGATGGCGTCGCCAGGTGTGGTGGTCGGCTCCGTAAAGGAGTTATCGGGATCAGTGGCCGGCGGCGCCGAACGCTGCTCCTCAGGCGGCGGTGATCGGTGCCCCTCCCCGCGGGTCGGAGCGGCGTGCAGAGGCACAGAGGCGGACGCGTCAGGGTCCGCCTGACCGGTTGGGGTCTCCGAGGAAGCGGCTTGCTCGACCGATGCGTCGCGGCCGGAGGGCCGCAGTATGAAGACGGCGCTGGTGACCATGAGGGCCGACACAACGGCTATCAGGAGCGGCCACCGGCATCGCCTCCAGAACGTGTTCCTCGGTCTTTTCGAACCCGGCGCCCTGGAGGGTGAGGAGTCCTTCTTCCCCGGGTGGTCCTCAGGCTGCTCAGCGGGTGAGGGATCGCGGGTTGAGCTGTCCTCGGTTACCGGGGCTGCGGACTGCTCCACGCTGTGGGAAACCGATGAGGACGCCGTGTCAGGAGGCGGGGAGGTCGGCTCGGAGGCGGCGGCGTCATCGATTGATTCGCCGTTCTCTACAGATTCCGGAGCGTCAGACGCAGCGGATTGAACAGGAAGAGGCTGCGTCCTGCGATTGAGATCTTGTGCCCAGGCGCTGTAGATCGCTATTGCCTGGAGGATCTCCTGGCGGAGACTGCTGTCATCATCCGCAGCATCAGCGCGGTGTCTACCTCGCGCTCCCATATCGTGCCCAGGATACCCATTGATCAGAAAACGGAATAATCAGGTGGCCCACGATTACCTGATCTTTATTTCCAGCCGCCTCCATGGCCAGCGTGTTGGCCGCCCCACCGATCTGCCTACAAATCCTGACATTCTTCTGGCAATTGTCAAGAACTGATGATCCTGCTCACTTCGACGCCCGCGTGAGGACGGACCGTCACCTGTGACGTGACCCACCGCCATCGTTGGGGCGTGAGCCACTCTCGGTACGCCCTTCGAAGGTGTCCTGATCAACTTCCACATAGGCACGGTAAAGATCACGTAGCCGACTACGGCTTAAGGAGTAATACGCACGGTTGGGTCTACGGCGTTGCCGTACGCTAACAGTCTCACGGTTTTGCCGGAATCCAGAATCACGTGAAATCACGAAGACTCAATCGCCGCTCCCTGAAAACACGGAGCTCCCTCTTTCCCTTGGGAGACGATGAGATTGGAGACTCAGCCGACAAGTATTACGCCCGTCAGAGCGATACCAGCGCGCCCCAGAAAGAAACGCGAACAGGATATAGGTATGGACCACGCCTGATCAGTGCATGCGCAGAATCCTACGGCTACATTGTCGCCTGTCTTGCCTCGGCTATGTGCCGCCGCTTCAAATATTGAACGTTTCCTGTAGGGTGGTGCCCCATCGGCACAGCCGTCCTCGTCGACACCCCTGTTCAGCAGCCGCTGATCCGCGTCCGCTCCGCTGGTTCCTCACCCACGGCACCGATCACGGCGCTGAGCCACGCTTTGAACTCTGCGCAACACCACCGGGTTCTTCTGCCCTGCCGGCTGCCCCGTCTCCATACCCGGTGCCCTGATTTCCGCATCACAGAGCAGTGGACAGCGTATTACCCACGTCAGGGCACAACACCTTGCGTAAACTGCCGACCGCGCCGCCTGTCACCGTAGTTGATGAACACACGGTTGATGTCGAAAGATCAGAAAACATACTGTCAAAGATCAGTGACCGTTATGGTCGAATCCATGAATGTGGAATCCGCTCCTGCTGGGGCCGCCCCACCCAGGCCGGTCTCAACTGTCAGGCACGGCGGCGTCCAGGCCCTGACCACTCAGGGGTACGCGCGGCAGGCGGCGACAGCGCGCGTCCTGGACGCCGATCTGCGAGACGAGGCAGCTCGCCGTTTCCTCACCGGCCGCCCCGGCTCGGACCGCCAACACCCTCCGGGCTGATTGAGAGCCGGTGCGGGCGGGTATCAGGCTGCCCGGCTACCGCTCACCACCATCCGCCGACACCGCCGCACCGGCCGGATAAATGATCACCTCTTCCGGGCGCGCGTTCCTGGAGGTTTCTCGGCCACACCGCGGGCCGAATCTTCATCAACAGCTTGCAGGATCGATAGTTAGGCTTACCTAATGAGCGGCGCGACTTCCGAGCACGGTCTTTCTCCGTCCGGCACCACGGATCGCCTTGCTTCCGGATCCGCCAACAATGGATCCACCACGCCCCGCCACAACGTCACCAGCCAACGCGGTCGGCGCCTCCCCGACCAGCGCTCCGCCCAGGAGCCCGCCGCCCGCGCCGAATCGCCACCCTCACCCACCTCCACCCCACACAACGCTCACTCGACCGATCCGGCCCGTGAGGAGTCGCTGGTTCAGCTGCTCGGGGGCCGCCGAGGCGCCCTGGACGCCACCGCCCCCGCCGTCGCGTTCGTCGCCGGCTGGCTGCTCGCCGACGAATCGGTGGAGTGGGGTGTGGCCGCAGCTCTCACGGTGGGTGGCCTGGTCACCCTCATCAGACTGGCCCGTGGTATCCGCCCACGGGCCGCCCTACTCGGCCTACTGGGGGTCTGCGTGGCGGCCTTGGTGGCGCTGCGTACCGGCCGGGCCGCCGACTTCTTCCTGCTTCAGGTCGTGAGCAACCTGGCCAGCGCCCTGGCGTGGAGCGTCAGCATCCTACTGCGGTGGCCGTTGCTGGGTGTGGTGGTCGGTACGGTGCTCGGGCAACGCACCCGGTGGCGGCGTGACCCGGATCTGCTGCGGGCGTACAGCCGCGCCAGCTGGGTGTGGGTCGGTCAGTACGCCGTGCGGTTGGCGGTGTTCCTCCCGCTATGGGCCACTGATCAAGTAGTCGCCCTCGGCGCTGCCCGGGTCGCCCTCAGCTGGCCGTTGGTGGCCGCCTGTTTGGTGGTGAGTTGGTGGGTGATGCGTACCGCGCTTCCCCCTGGCCACCCCGGTCCACGACACCCGGTTACCTCCTGACAACCGTCGGTCTGGCCCTGTTCAACCACCCTGCGTCCTTCTTGATCGCTAGGTGAACCTCCACGATCCACAAACCGGCTCGGCCAGGTAGCGTGAACAGCGATGGCTGTCAATGACCTACCCGACACCCCTCTCGCTGGACGTTACCGCCTTGTCACCCTATTGGGGCAAGGGAGGACCGGGCGCGTCTGGCGTGGTCATGATGCTCTGCTCAATCGTGATGTCGCGGTCAAGGAGATCGTGCCATCACCCGCCCCCGATCCGACCGAGGTCGAACACCGGCGCCGCATCGCCCAACAGGTTCGGGCAGTGGCCCGCCTGATCCACCCCAGCGTGATCACGGTGTACGACGTGATCGAGGAGGACGAGCGGCCGTGGATCGTCATGGAGCTGCTGGAAGGCCGCTCCTTACGGGATGTTCTGGTATCCGACGGGCCTCGCAGCCCACGCCAGGCCGCAGAGATCGGCTTGGCGGTGCTGGCCGCACTCCGTACCGCTCATCGCGACGGACTCATCCATGGTGACGTCAAGCCCAGCAACATCATGCTGGAGCCTGACGGACGCGTCGTCCTCACCGACTTCGGTACCGCTCCTGTGGATCCCACGCTGAACACCACCGGGGCGGAACCCAGCGGACCGCTCGTGGTCTCACCGGAACAGGCCCGCGGCCAGGACCCTGGGCTCGCGGCCGACCTGTGGGCGTTAGGGGTCGTGCTGTACACCGCGGTGGAGGGGCGTGGCCCGTTCGACCGGGACACTCCTCGCGACGCCCTCAACGCGTTGCTGGAAGAACCCGTGGAACCCGCCGCCCACGCCGGGCCGTTACAGAAGGCTCTGGACGGGTTGCTTCGTAAGGAACCGGGGGAACGGATCACGCTGACCGAGGCCGAACGGCTGCTGCGGTCCGTGGCCTGGTCGCCCGATGAGGCGGCTGATGTGCGGGCTCCCCAGCTTCCCGAGGCTGCCCGGACCCTGCGGATCCCCACGGTCCCGAAGCTGTCCCCACCCCACAGCGGCAAAAAACCCGGGCCTAAACCCAAACCCACCCCTGCTCATAAAAGCTCTACCGCCAAAAGCGAGGCCGACGATTCGACCCGGCTCCTGTCGACAGGCGCCACGCTCACGCAAGGAGCCGCGCCCGACGAGACGTCCCGCCCGTCCTCGGGGGCTAAGGCCGAGACCGCCAGCACCCACACCGCAGACGCTGACGCCACCCTCGTGCTGCCCCGCATCACGGCGCCCCCGGCGTACCCGCGTACCTCTCGGCAGGGGACGTCAAAACCGCAGGAGTCGTGGCTGGTACGCACCGCGCGTCGGGTGGCGATCGTCGTGGCGGTGCTGGTGGTTCTCGTGGTGCTGATGCTGTTCGTGATCAGCGTGATCAGGGGTGGCGAGGAGGCGAACTCCACCGCCCCCGCCCCTGGGCTGCCCGCCGCATCAGCGGTATCGACGCGCACCACCGACGCCGGTGACGCCAGCCTGGCGGTGGTTTCACGCGACACGTCCCGCCTTAAACCGCAGGCTGTGGACACCACCGCCGCCTGACGGCCGTGTGCCCGGACGTCACGATGTCGCGCGAACCTGAGCGTCACCACCCGCCGATGTAGACGGTCGGGGGAGGCGGTGGCGAGGCCACCGCGTGAGTGTCCAGAACCGGACGGGCCCCGGCGGTGAAATCGGTCAAGGCCTGACCAGCCACGACCCGGCCGGGAAAAATGTCACCGGCCAGCCGCCGAGCCAGCTCTTCAATGGGCAGGGCCCGCCGGCTGGCCACCAACACCACGTTGCCGAACCGGCGCCCCTTGAGCACACCACCGTCGGCCAGCACACACACCTGGTCGAATACGGCGCGGACCGTGGCCACCTGGGAACGAGCGAAAGCGAGCCCTGACCCGTCAGCCAGGTTGGCCGTGTACACCCCGTCGGGGCGCAGGATCCGGGCGATCTCGGTCATGAACTCCACAGAGGTGACGTGGGCGGGGGTACGCGCGCCAGCGAACACATCGGAGACCACCACATCGAAACGGGCGTCGGGGTACTGGGAAGCCATCTGGCGCGCATCCCCCACCCGCACCCGGATACCGGAGCCGCGCGGCAACGGAAGATAGTGGCGCACCATCTCCACCAGTTCAGCGTCGATCTCCACCACCTGCTGAGACGACCGGGGCCGGGTCGCCGCCACATACCGCGGCAGGGTCCAGGCCCCACCCCCCAGATGCAGGACCCGCAACGGCAGCCCGGGAGGCGCTGCAAGATCCAGGACGTGACCGATCCGGCGCATATACTCAAAACTCAAATATGTCGGATCATCTAGATCCACATAGGACTGTGCGGTGCCGTCCAGGAGAAGGGTCATCGCCCGCGCCCGGAATCGGTCAGGGACCAGCTCCGCGACACCGGAGGCCACCGACACCCGGATATTGTCAGCGTCACGGCGACGACGGCGGGTACGTGTGTGCTCGCCCACCCCGGCAGTATTTCAGCCCTGGCCTGGTCCTGGCCTCTGAAGGGGCACCGCAGGGTGCCCGCCGGGGTGATGATTCCGTTTCAGTCCCGCTTCACTCCCGCAGCGCCGCCTTCACCTCAGGGATCGAGGCCGGGGCCATCGACAGTTCGGTGACCCCCAAGTCGACCAGGCGGACCGCCAACGCCGGGTCACCGGCCATCTCCCCACACACCGCCACCCGGCACCCGACCGCTGCCGCCGCCGTCACCAGCAGCTCCAGGGTCCGCCACACCGCGGGATGATCGGGTCGATACAGATGCGCCACCGCCGGGTTACCTCGTTCAGCGGCCATCAGGTACTGCACCAGGTCATTGCTGCCCACGCTGACGAAGTCCACGTGGTAGCAGATCTGTTCTGCGTTGAGCGCCGCAGCGGGGACCTCCACCATCACCCCGATCTCGGTCGGGAGGGCGTACGCCAGCTGATCCTCCCGCAATGACCGGACCGCCCGGTCAATCGCCGCCCGGAAAGCCTCGATCTCCTCCACCGTGGTGACCATGGGGGCCATCAACCCCAGCGGCGCGTGCCTCCCGGCCGCGGCCCGGAGGATGGCGCGCAGCTGGGTGTGGAGCAGCTCAGGATGCTCCAGGCCGTACCGCAGCCCACGCTGCCCCAGAAACCCGTGACGCAGCGGGTCCAGGTGCAACGCCCGCATCGGCTTGTCCCCACCCACGTCCAGGGTCCGGACGGTCACCGGACGGTCAGCCAGCACCTGCAGGATGGCGGTGAGCTGCTCGACCTGTTCCTCCTCCGTTGGCAACCGTGGCCGGTCCAGGAAGGCCACTTCGGTCCGCAGCAGCCCGACGCCGTCGGCCCCCGCCTCCAGTGCCGCGGTGGCCTCCGCGGCGGAAGCGACATTGGCCTCCACCCGGATCGGCTGGCCACGGCGGACCACCGGGGTACGCGCGTGCGCCCGCAGCTCCTGTCGTCGCGCGGCCCGCTGTTCCCGCTCCCGCTGGGCGGCGGCGACGTCCTGGGCGGATGGCGCGATCCGCAGCAGCCCGCGTTCGCCGTCGATCACCACGGTGGTGCCGTCCGTCACCTCCTGCAGGGCCGGCCCCACCCCGATGATGGTCGGCAACTCCAGGCCCCTGGCGACAACCACGGCGTGGGAGGTTGCGCCACCCCCGGACAGCACCAAGCCGACCGCGCCAGCGGCGGCCAGCTCACCGACCAGGGAAGGCAGCACGTCATCGGCAAGTACCACGCTGCCCTGGATCAAGGCGCGGTCCTCAATCAGCTGCGGCGTGGCGTCGGGGCGCAGCTCAGCAAGGACACGACGACCGACGTCCACGATGTCGGCCGCCCGTTCCCTGACGACCGGGTCGTCGACGGCGGCGAACAACTGCCGGGCCCGGGTCACCGCGTTCCACCAGGCCCGGTCGGCTGGTGTCCCAGCGGTGATGTCCCGCAGCGCCTCCTCCCGCAGCATGGGGTCGGACAGTAATGCCCGGTGCGCCTCAGCGATGTCCCCGATGCTGGCGCCCACCGTGCCGGCGAGCGCGGTCTCCACCCGGTCAAGGGCGGCCAGTAAAAGCCGCTGCTGCACCATGGGATCTGAGGCTGCCGCGTCCTGGTCTGTGGAGATCTCGGGCGGCTCCTCCGGTGCCATCCGCAGCCATCGGGCCGGGCCAGCGGCGACCCCCGCCACGGCCCCTGTTCCCTGCAGCGTGCCCGTCGCCGCCCCAGCCTCTGGCGTCACCCGGTCGCCGGCGCGTGGCTCAGGGCCACCGGTGGACGCCGGCTCCCCAGGTGTCGAGGCCGACGCCGCCGTCAGGTCCTCAGGCAGCTCCCCAAAACCGGTGGCGATGGCGCTGGCGATCCGCTCGACGAGTTCGGCGGCCTGAGGCCCCCGGCCCCGCAGCTGTACCTGCTCTCCGCCCCGCATTCCCTGGGCGACCACGGCGAGGACGCTGCGCACGTCTACGCCGCGCTGCCCCGGACGCCCCACCTCCACCGTGGTGTCGCCACCGGTGACCAACCGCGCCAGGGTCGCCGCTGGTCGGGCATGCAGCCCCAGCGGGTTACGCAGGGTGACGGTCCGCGCCACGACGGTAGTGTCCGGCTCGGCGGTGTCCTGTCCCACCTGGGGCGGGGCGATGGCTGCGGCGGCAGGCTCTGAGGCGTTGACACCGGGCGTACCGGTGTCGGTGCTGGGTGCCGCGAGCGCGCTGCGGGCCGCTGCGGCGACCTGGTCCACATCGGCGCCTTGCTGGGCGGCCACGGCCGCGGCCAGGGCTCCCTCCACCAGGGGCGCGTCGACCACACGGATCCGCTCCCGCTGAGCGTCGGG
This sequence comes from Actinomycetales bacterium, assembly GCA_002919305.1. GTDB lineage: Bacteria > Actinomycetota > Actinomycetes > Mycobacteriales > Micromonosporaceae > RSA1. The sequence goes on along the minus strand of PKFB01000033.1, from coordinate 189,354 downwards.
CAGCAGCTCCAGCACCAGATCGGCCGTCATCAACGCGCTGCCCAGGTCATACAGCACGACGACTCCGTCACCGGTGTCGGCCTCCGCCAGGGCCGCCGACGCGCGGTCCACGCTGGTGCCGATACCGTCCTCGTCCGTCCCGCCCGCGGCCCTGATGCGCACATCCGGGCTCATCTGTCCGGCGACCTCGCACACGCCTTCGGCTAGCCGCCGGCTGTGCGACACCACCACCACACCCACCGTCACGCCGTTCCCCTCCCCGTCACAACCTGCGTCCCGGATCCTCCGGGCCGTCGGTGTTATCGGTCATCCCCCGACGTCCTCGCCTTGCTGCGCGTCGGGACGCCCGGGCAGGCGCCCCGGTCGACGGTTCGGCACCGGTGTCGGTCAGGGGGCAGGGCATTCGGCCGCCGCCCGGTCGGCGAGGGTCCGCAGCAGAAACGCGGTGGAGGTGGCTCCCGGGTCCTGGTGCCCCGCGCTGCGCTCCCCGAGGTAGCTGGCGCGGCCCTTGCGGGCGACCATGGGGATGGTGTCGCGCATTCCCTGCTCAGCGGCGTCGGCCGCCGCCGCGAGGATCTGCGCTACCGTTGCCCCCTGCTGCGCGGCCTGCTCAGCCGCCTCCACCGCGGGGGTCCAGGCGTCCACCATCGTTTTGTCACCGAGTTCGGCCTTGCCTCGGGCCACGATGCCGTCCCGGGCCGCCCGTAACGCCGCGACCACGTCAGTCGCCTCAAGGGTCTGCTTCCCGGTCACCGCGGTGGCGGCCCGCAGAAAAGCGGTCCCGTACAGCGGGCCGGCGGCGCCTCCCACCTTGGAGATCAACGCGGTCGCCACCCCTTTGAGCACCTCGGCGGGCGTACTGCCCGATGCCGCCGCCTCCCGGGCCGCCCGCATGCCACGGTCCAGGTTCACTCCGTGGTCGGCGTCGCCGATCGCCCGGTCCAGATCCACCAGGTAGTCCCGTTGCTCGGCTACGACGTCGGCGTAGGCGTCGATGGCCCGCCGCAGGGCATCCGCGTCGATCGCCATCAGACCCCCCACCGCAGGGCAGGCGTATGGACGGGGGCGTCCCACAGACTGATTAGCTCGTCGTCGAGTCGCAACAGGGTGATCGACATGCCTTGCATCTCCAGCGAGGTGATGTAGTTACCCACCAGACGTCGATGAACCTGGATGCCACGCTCGGCCAGGAACCGTTCGGCGATCCCGTACGCCAGGTACAGCTCGATCAGTGGGGTGCCGCCCATGCCGTTGACGAACAGCAGGGTCCGGTCTCCCTCGGTGAAGGGCAGATCCGCCAGGATCGGCTCAAGCAGGCGCGCGACGATCTGATCGGCGGCCTCCACCGGCAGCCGCTCCCGTCCCGGTTCGCCGTGGATACCGATCCCGATCTCCATCTCGTCATCGCCGAGCTCGAAGGTCGGACGACCCACGTGCGGTACCACGCAGGAGGTCAACGCCATCCCCATAGACCGGACCTGGGAGTTGACCCGCCTGGCCAGTTCAGCGCAGGCGGCCAGATCATCACCGCGCTCCGCGGCCGCCCCGACGATCTTCTCGATCAGGACGGTGCCGCCCACGCCCCGCCGCCCGGCGGTGTAGAGGCTGTCCTGGACCGCCACGTCGTCGTCGATGACGACGCTGGCCACCTCGACCCCCTCGGCGGCCGCCAGTTCAGCGGCGGTCTCAAAGTTCAACACATCACCGGTGTAGTTCTTCACCAGGTACAAAACGCCCGCACCGGCGTTCACGGCCATAGTGGCGGCGTGAATCTGATCGGGGGTGGGTGAGGTGAACACCGCGCCCGGGCAGGCGGCCGCGAGCATCCCGGTACCGACGAAGCCGGCGTGCAGCGGCTCATGCCCGCTGCCGCCACCGGAGACGACCGCCACCGTCCCCGGTGGGAGCGGCTGGGCACGGACGACGTAATCGGGATCGAAGTGGACCTCAACCAGATCGGCGTGAGCCGCCGCGAACCCTCGCAGCGAATCCTGGACCACCGTCTCCGGGTTATTGATGATCTTTTTCATACCCGCCTCACTCTCGCGCCACCTACCGCCGCCTCGAAGACTACTCCCTCGCGATCTTGTATGGCTCTCTTTCCGGTTCCGATACAACCGCCAGGAATCTGTGTCCCCTCAGCCGACACGCCGAAGATGCGCTGATGTCGGAGGTTCGTCGCACGCAGTGCCAGGATGCATTTTGTGAGGTATGCAAAAAAGGCTGGAATTGTCATAACAAGATCTATTTCAGCGGCTCGTATTCTCGGGGCCGCCGTACTCGCCACCACCATGACGGCGCTGGCCGGGGCCGTTCCGGCCCACGCCGCCGCGTCAAGCCCACCTTCTTTCCTTGCGCTGCGCCCGGTCGTCTTGGCCGGCAGTTTCGTGGCCCCGTCCCAACCGGGCCCGGCCGAGGGCGGCTATCTGTACATCTCCTCGCTAGCCCCACCCGGCGCCACCGCGTACGTCAGCTCACTGTCCAACCGCAACACCGTGAGCGCACTGCTGCTGAGCGGTTGGTTGCCTAACCGCGTGTACGGCGCTCACCTCCACCGTGCGCCGTGTGGCCCTGACCCACTCGATGCGGGCGGGCACTACCAGTACATCGAGGACCCGGTCCAACCATCGGTCAACCCGGCCTACGTCAACCCCGCCAACGAGGTGTGGCTGGATGTCGCCACCGACGCGCAGGGGAACGGCCGGGCGCTGTCGGTGAACAACTGGTCGTACAACGGGCGTACCCCCGCCTCCCTGGTGATCCATGAGCACGCCACCTCACGCGGCCTCAACGGGGAGGTCCCCGGTGACGCTGGCCCACGGGTCGCCTGTGTCAATCTCGTCCCCAGTTCCTGGCTTTTCCCGTGACCGCCTCGGCCCGTTCAGGACGCTCCAGCGGGTCTGTCATCCCATGACCGTCCGACAACAACCCCCCAACGAGGGCCCCGGGGCAGCTATCCCCGGGGCCTCGGCTTCAAGATCCCTGCCCAGCCCGAGGACTCAAGGCTCAGGTTCATCAGAGGCGCCCTCTGTCCAGCGGGCACCCGCGCCTTGACGCATCACGCCCATTCCCCCGCGTGATCCTGGCGACAGCACACCCGCCACCCCATCGATATCGACGGGGTCACGTCGATACAGTCGCCGAGTGCGCACAACTGTGATCACCGCCGGTGCGGTGCTGTTCGATCTTGACGGGACGTTGATCGACTCCACCCCCGCCGTCGTCCGGTCCTGGACCCAGTGGGCCATCGAATATCAGGTGCCGCGAGAGCGGTTTGTCGGCTTCCACCTCCACGGCCGTCCCGCCACGGAGATCGTGGCTCACCTGCTGGCGGATGCGGCGCTGACCTCAGACCAACTGGATAAGGCGGTACGCCGAATCGTCGAGATCGAGTCTTCCGACACCGACGGAGTCGTCACCTTCCCCGGCGTAGCACCCCTCCTGGAGGCTTTACCGTCGGACCGGTGGGCCATCGTCACCTCAGCCACCCGCGCGATCGCGGAGGTGCGCACCAAGGCCGCTGGTATCACACCCCCCGCCCTGATCACCTCCGATGACGTACGGCGCGGCAAACCCGACCCCGAGCCGTTCCTGATCGGCGCTCACCGTCTGACGGTGCCGCCCGGTGACTGCCTGGTGGTCGAGGACGCTCCGATCGGCCTGATGGCGGCGCGCGCCGCAGGCATGCGGACCCTCGCTGTCTTGACCACCCACACCGAGGCCGAGCTGAGCCCGTGGGCGGATGTGGTGGTGCGGTCCCTGACCGATGTCCGGGTTGAGCCGGCGGCGGAAGGCGTCACCCTGCACATCACCTCCGCCTGAGCCCACGCTCGGCAAAGCCGATAGGTGACCAGTCCGGCCGATAAGCTACGCGGATCAGGCCGGCACAGGCAGCGCGTGGCGGTGCACGATGAGTACAGACACCCACTTTCCGCAATCGCTCAATTACCGAAAGGTATCCCTGTGCTCAACACCGCCGTGCTCGCCATCCACGCCGTCGCGACCACCGGCCTTCCCGACGGGGAGGCCGTCCGCCTCTTCGGCGCCTTGGAGCAGGCCGAGGCGCAGCTGATGCAGGCCATGGGGCAGATCTCCCACCCCGAGCTGGACACCGCGCGGCTTCAGCTCAGTTCAGCCCGGGAGATGGCCCTACGCTCCCGGGAAGCGATCGCCGGCGCCCGACAATCCTTGGAGCGTTTCCTGGCACAATTCAGCGGCTAGGCCGCCGCGGATAACGATTTTCGCGCTCCGCCCTGTAGCGTGGCGCCCATGGGCGTGGCCGATCGACTCAGAACCCGGATTCGACGGTTCCTGCAACGACCAGGAGCGACCGTCGACCTCGCGCCGTTTAAGGAGCTGCTGCCTGAGATCGAAGCGCGAGAAGCGGAGCTGAAAAAGTTGAGCGACGAGGAACTCACCGCCGCCGCCTTGAAGCTCCGCGACAGGATCAAAGCCAGCGACACAGTTGAGGATGATGAGGAAGACGACGATCCCCCGGTTAAGACCCCACACATCGACAGCCGGGAACGCCTGATCCAAATCTGCAGCCTGGGGCGGGAGGCTGCCAGGCGTGGACTTGGGGAACGCCCCTACGACGTCCAGCTGCTCGGCACCATGTCCCTGCTGGCCGGTCACGTCGCCGAGATGGCCACCGGTGAAGGGAAGACGCTGACAGCGGCCTTGGCGGCCTACGGGTACGCGCTGCGGGGCGAACCGGTCCATGTGCTCACCGTCAACGACTATCTGGCACAGCGGGACGCCAACTGGATGCGCCCGGTTTACGACCTCCTGGGGGTTTCGGTCGGCTGGATCACCGCCTCCTCCACCCGGGAGGAACGCCGGGAGGCCTACTCGCGGGACGTCACCTATCTGACGGTCACCGAAGCCGGTTTCGACTATCTCCGCGACCAGCTGGCCATGAGCGCCGACGAGGAGGTGCAGCCGCCGTTGGCGGTCGCGATCGTCGATGAGGCCGACTCCATCCTCATCGACGAAGCCCGTATCCCCATGGTGTTGGCCGGCTCCGTATCCTCCACCCAGGACATCGCGGTGATGGCCGCCTCCGTGGTCAGCCACCTCAACCCCGACGTGGACTACGAGGTCAGCGACGACGGCCGCAACGTCAGCCTGACCGCCAGCGGCGCCGCCAAGGTCGAAAGCGAACTGGGCGGCATCGACCTGTACGCCGAGGAAAACCTGGAGACGCTCACCGCGATCAACCTGGCCTTGCACGCCCACGCGCTGCTGCGCCGCGACGTGGACTACATCGTGCGTGATGGGCACGCCCATCTCGTCGATGAGTTCCGGGGCCGGATCGCCCACCGCCGCCGCTGGCCCGACGGGCTTCAAGCCGCTGTAGAAGCCAAGGAGGGATTGCGGACCAGCGCCGATGGAGAGGTGTTGGGCACCATCACCATCCAAGCGCTGATGAAGCTGTACCCCACGGTGTGTGGCATGACCGGTACCGCTGTCTCGGTCGGGGACGCGCTACGGGAGTTCTACGACCTGGAAGTGGCGGTGATCCCGCCGAACCGGCCCAACATCCGCATCGACGAGCCGGACCGGGTCTACGCCACCGCCGCGGACAAGGAGGAGGCGATCATCGCCGAGGTGGCCGAGGCGCACGCCATCGGCCGTCCGGTGCTGATCGGCACCCTCAGCGTGGCCGAATCGGAACGGCTCGCCGCCGGGCTGCGCGCCGCCGGACTGGAATGCCAGGTCCTCAACGCCAAAAACGACGCCGAGGAGGCCCGGATCATCGCCGACGCCGGCCGACGTGGCGCTATCACGGTGTCCACCCAGATGGCCGGACGCGGTACCGACATCCGACTGGGCGGCAGCGGAGACGACGTCGACGAAAGCGCCCGCGAGGAGGTGGCCCAGCTCGGCGGGCTGCTGGTCATCGGTGCGGGACGCCACGAAAGCAGCCGGGTGGACAACCAGCTGCGGGGTCGAGCCGGACGCCAGGGCGACCCGGGTGGCTCAGTCTTCTTCGTCAGCTTGGAAGACGAGCTGGTGGTGCGGTACGGCCAGGACGCGATCCCGCAGGTGACCGGTCGTGGGTTGCTGCTGGATCCCGCCGCGGCTCGTGCGATAGCGCACGCGCAACGCGTCTGTGAAGGCGCGAACCTGGAGATCCACCGCAACACCTGGCGATACCACGTCCTCATCGAGCAGCAGCGGCAGCTGGTGCAGGCCCGGCGACGTGAGCTGCGGGACACCGACGCCGCTTTGAAGCTGCTGAACGAACGCACCCCCGACCGCTACGACGAGGTCCTCGACGAGGTCGGTGAGGAGGCGCTGCTGCGGGCCGCCCGGCAGATCGCGCTGTACCACATCGACCGGGGTTGGTCAGCGCACCTGGCCACCCTCGCCGAGGTGCGGGAGGGCATCTACCTGCGCGCCCTCGGCCGGCTGGACCCGCTCGACGAGTTCCACCGCGCCGCCTTGGAGGCGTTCCGACGACTGCTGTCCGATGTGGACGACAACATCGTCAAGTCGTTCGAGGAACTGGAGATCACCAAGGAGGGCGTGGATCTGGAGGCCGCGGGCCTGAACCGGCCTACCGCGACCTGGACCTACGTGGTGCAGGACAACCCGTTCGGCTCAGAACTGGACCGGTTCTTCACCGCGGCGCTGGGCAAGATAACCCGACGCCGCTGAGGCCAGATCCGGCTTAACGACGCGCCCACGAACGGTCCCGGACGGTACGCCCGAGCGTACGGTCCGGGACCCGTCGGTGTTATCCGACAGTCGCCCCGCACACCGGCTGGGCAGCTCGGTGCCCGGACCGCCCAGCCGGTGGGAAGCGTGGTGCTACTTGGCGTTGAAGTACGAGGCCTCAGGGTGGTGCACCACGATGGCGTCGGTGGACTGCTCAGGGTGCAACTGATACTCCTCGGACAGCTCTACACCGATCCGCTCAGGCCGCAGCAGCGCCATGATCTTGACGCGGTCCTCCAGGTCAGGGCAGGCGCTGTAGCCCAGCGAATACCGGCAGCCCCGGTACTCCACCTTCAAGATGCCCTCCAGGTCCGGGTCACCGGTGGCGCAGGTAGTACCGTCGGGCAACACCAGCTCCGACCGCATCCGCTTGTGCCAGTACTCAGCCAAGGCCTCGGTCAGCTGCACCGACAGCCCGTGCACCTCCAGGTAGTCACGGTAGGCGTTCCCAGCGAACAGTTTGGCGGTGTACTCGCTGATCGCCGCCCCCACGGTGACCAGCTGAAACCCAACCACGTCCAGCTCCCCGGACTCGCGGGGCCGGAAGAAGTCCGCCAGGCACAGGCGCCGGTCCCGACGCTGCCGGGGGAAGGTGAAGCGGGCCTGTTCGGCGTGACCGTTCTCGTCCAGCACCACCAGGTCGTTGCCCTCGGAGTAGCAGGGGAAGTAGCCGTAGACGACAGCGGCCTCTAAAACCTGATCAGCGACAAGCCGATCCAGCCAGTACCGCAGCCGCGGCCGCCCCTCGGTCTCCACCAGCTCCTCATAGCTGGGGCCCTGACCACCCCGGGCGCCCCGCAACCCCCACTGCCCCAGGAAGGTGGCGCGCTCATCGAGCATCGCGGCGTAATCAGCCAACGGGATGCCCTTGACCACCCGGGACCCGAAGAACGGCGGCTTGGGTACCGGAACGTCGGTGGCCACATCGGAGCGGACCGAGGTGTCATCGGTGCCGGGGAGCTCCGCCTCGAGCACCCGGGCACGCTGCCGGGCCCGACGGGCCCGCCGCTCCTCCAGCTGCTGCTCCCGGGCGGCGTCCACCACGGGCTCACCGCCCCGCTTGGCAGCCATCACCCGGTCCATCAACGCCAACCCTTCAAAGGCGTCCCGGGCGTAGTACACCTCACCGGCGTACAAGGCTCGCAGGTCATCCTCCACGTACGCCCGGGTCAGGGCCGCGCCTCCCAGCAGCACCGGCCAGCGGGTGGCGACCCCGCGCGCGTTCATCTCCTCGAGGTTCTCTTTCATCACCACGGTGCTTTTCACCAGCAGGCCAGACATGCCGATGGCGTCGGCGTCGTGTTCCTCGGCGGCCTGCAGGATCGTGGAGATGGGCTGCTTGATCCCCAGGTTCACCACCCGGTAACCGTTGTTGGACAGGATGATGTCCACCAGGTTCTTGCCGATGTCGTGCACATCGCCCCGCACCGTGGCCAGCACGATGGTGCCTTTACTTCCACTGCCCTCGGCCTTCTCCATATGCGGCTCGAGGAACGCCACAGCCTGCTTCATCACCTCAGCCGACTGCAGCACGAACGGCAGCTGCATCTGGCCGGACCCGAACAGGTCCCCGACCACCTTCATGCCGTCCAGCAGCAGGTCGTTGATGATGGACAGGGCCGAGCGGGTCTTGAGAGCCTCGGTGAGGTCCTCCTCCAAACCGTTGCGTTCACCGTCAATGATGCGGCGCTTGAGACGCTCCTCCAAAGGAAGCGCCGCCAGCTCCTCAGCCCGGCTGGCCCGGGCCCCCGCCACATCGACGCCCTCAAACAGTTCAATGAACCGCTGCAGCGGGTCGTACCCCTCCCGACGCCGGTCATAGATCAGATCCAGCGCCGCCTCCCGCTGTTCTTCAGGGATCTTCGACATCGGCAGGATCTTGCTGGCGTGCACGATCGCCGACGTCAGACCAGCCTTGACACACTCGTGCAGGAACACCGAGTTGAGCACCTGCCGGGCGGCGGGGTTCAGTCCAAAGGAGACGTTGGAGATACCGAGGGTGAAGTTAACCCCCGGGTAGCGGCGGGCGATCTCCCGGATCGCCTCGATGGTTTCACGCGCGTCCCGCCGGGTCTCCTCCTGACCGGTGGTGATCGGGAAGGTCAGGCAGTCCACCAGAATGTCGGACCGCTCCATCCCCCACCGGCCGGTGAGGTCCTCAATGAGGCGGGACGCCACCTCAACCTTCCAGTCCCGGGTACGGGCCTGACCCCGCTCGTCGATGGTGAGAGCCACCACCGCGGCGCCGTGCTCCACCACCAGCGGCATGATCCGCGCGTACCGGGAGTCGGGGCCATCCCCGTCCTCGTAGTTGACCGAGTTGACGATGCAGCGCCCCCCGAGCATCTCCAGCCCGGCCTCCAGCACCGCCGGCTCGGTCGAGTCAAGCATGATCGGCAACGTGGAGGCGGTCGCGAACCGGCCAGCCAGCTCCCGCATATCCGCCACACCGTCGCGCCCCACATAGTCCACGCACAGGTCGAGCATGTGCGACCCGGAGCGGATCTGGTCACGCGCGATCTCCACACAGGTCTGCCAGTCACCGGCCAGCATCGCCTCACGGAACGCCTTGGAGCCGTTGGCGTTGGTCCGCTCACCGATCATCAACACGCCGGCGTCCTGCCGGAACGACACATGGTGGTACAGCGAGGCCACCCCGGGCTCCACCGCCGGCTCCCGACGTGCCGGCTCCACACCGGACACTCGCTCCACCACCGCCGAGATATGCGCCGGCGTGGTACCGCAACAACCCCCCACTAACCGCACGCCGTACTCAGTGATGAAGCGGTACAACGCCTCCGCCAACTCCTGCGGCGTCAACGGATACCGGGCCCCCTCAGGGGTCAGCTCCGGCAAACCGGCGTTGGGCATCACCGACAGATGTGGCTTGGCGTGCTGCGACAGATAGCGCAGATGCTCGGACATCTCCGCCGGGCCGGTGGCGCAGTTAAGGCCGATCATGTCAATACCCAGCGGCTGCAACGCGGTCAACGCCGCACCGATCTCGCTCCCCAGCAGCATGGTGCCGGTGGTCTCCACCGTGACATGACAGATCACCGGCACCTTCGTCCCCGCCGCCGCCATGGCGCGGCGAGCCCCGATCAACGCCGCCTTGGCCTGCGCCAGGTCCTGACAGGTCTCCACGATCAAGGCATCGACGCCCCCGGCGATCAGCCCGGCAGCGTTGGCCTGGTAGGCGTCACGCAGCGTTGCGAACGGCACATGCCCCAAGGTCGGCAGCTTGGTGCCCGGACCGATGGACCCCAACACAAAACGAGGCCGGTCAGGGGTGGACCACCCACTGGCGACCTCCCGAGCGAGCCGGGCGCCCTTCTCGGACAGCTCGTAAATCCGATCAGTAAGCCCGTACTCCCCTAAAGCGGAGAAATTCGCCCCGAAGGTGTTGGTCTCCACGCAGTCGGCCCCCGCCGCCAGGTACGCGTCATGGATCTCACGCACCACATCGGGGCGGGTGACGTTCAGAATCTCGTTGCAGCCCTCGTGCCCTTGGAAATCGTCGAGCGTGACAGCCGCCGCCTGCAGCATGGTTCCCATCGCCCCGTCGGCGATGAGTACCCGTTCTGACATGGCCTGGTCGAAACGCAGCGCGGTAGACACCCATTCAGGCTAGCGTTCATAAGATCCAAGCGGCGTGGCGCCTGTCACCGCTTGAGCAGGACACAACCAGTTCTCGATGCGTGCCCGAGTTGCGCCCCGCCCACCGGACACCTGCCCCAGCGCGTACCCGACACAACGGGATCGCGTCGAACGGGCCGGTCATTCGGTACCTGGGATACCGGAGCCGTAGGCTAATCAGGTGACTGAGTTCGACGGCCTGCCCGTACTGACCGATCCAGTGGCGGTGGCTGCGTTCGAAGGATGGAATGACGCAGCCGACGCCGCGTCCGGCACGGTCGAGCACTTGGAGCTGTCCTGGAACGCACGGCAGGTAGCCGAGCTGGACCCCGACAAGTACTACGACTACCAGGTGACCCGACCACTGGTGTCGATCACCGACGGGGTCAGCCGGCAGATCCACTGGCGTACCACCAGGCTGTCGGTGTGTCGGCCCGAAGGTGCCAGCCGTGACGTAGTGCTCATCCGGGGGATCGAGCCCAACATCCACTGGCGCGCCTTCACTGAGGACATCTTGGAGCTGTGTCACAGCTTGGAGGTGGACCGGGTGGTGCTGTTGGGCGCGTTGCTCGCCGACGTGCCCTACACCCGTCCGCTGCCAGTGAGCGGTTCGGCCTCTGACCCCGAGACAGCCCGACGGCTCAACCTGGTCGGCTCCCGCTACGAGGGCCCCACCGGAATCGTCGGGGTGTTGCACGAAGCGTGCATACGGGCTGAGTTGTCCGTGGTGTCGTTCTGGGTCCACGTACCGCACTATGCCTCCGAACCTCCCTGCCCCAAGGCCACCCTGGCGCTGCTGCACCGGGTGGAGGAAGCGCTGGACCTACCGGTGCCGACCGGCGACTTGGCGGAGGAGGCCGCCGAGTGGGAGGAGCGGGTGGACGCGCTGACCAAGCAGGACGCGGAGATCGGCGAGTACATCCGGGCCTTGGAGCAACGCACCGACGAAGTGGGACTGCAGGCCACCTCCGGGGACGACATCGCCCACGAGTTCGAAAAGTACCTGCGGCGACGCGGAGGCGGCGGCGCCACCGGGGGATCCTCCACCTCCTGATCTCCCCCGCTGCCCATCTGCGCGCTGTCGCAGCCGCCAAAGGCCCCGGGGACGCCCGGGGCCTTTGTGTATTCGGCTCTGTATTCATCCGGCGGACGGCTCAACACGCGTCGTTTGGCTACCCCTTGTCGCGACGCCGGTTTTCGGGTCGATCAGTCGCCTTGTGATCGGTATGTCCTCGTCGCCTGCGTCCTGTTATCAGGTGTGAGGCGTGTTGCACACCCCATACTTCATCCTAGGAAGCTAGGCTTTATGAAACACCGAGCGGACACAAGGTAGGCGAGGAAGGCCAGCGCGATGACCCTGAATCCCGGCGATATGAGCGTGAATCCCGGCGACACCGAAGCGCCGAGCCGCCAGATCGCGGCCCACCTCCGGCAGCTGATCCGAAACGGGGAGTACCAGCCCGGGGAGCGCCTCCCCTCCATCCCCGCCATCGCCCAGCGGTATGGGGTGGCCCGCCAGACCGCGCAGCGCGCCATCGACGAGTTGCGCATCGAAGGACTGGTACTGACCCGCCCAGGGGCGGGCACCTTCGTCCGTGGCAGCCGCCGCCGGCTCAGCCGCCTGTCCCGGGGCCGGTACGGGCCGGTACGCGGCTACCACGCCGACTTGCCGACGCGGTACCGGGTCCAGGTGCTGTTCTCCGGTCTGGACACACCGCCGGAGGAGGTCTCCCGGGCTTTCAGCGGGCAGAAAGAGCTGTTTGTGCGCCGCTATCTGATCCTTGACCCGGACACGCCGGTTGAGGTGGGCGCCAACTGGCTGCTGCCGGCGGATGTGGCCGGGACGGCCTTGGCGGAGAACCTGCCGCTGCGGCGGCCGCTGTATCAGGAGATCGAGGAGCACACCGGACGGGTGTACGCCGATGTCGAAGATCAGCTCAGCGCCCGGCTGGCCACCCGGGAGGAGGCGACGCTGCTGCGGATCCGCGCCGACACACCCGTGCTGACGCTGCTGCACATCGCGCGGGACACCAACCGCCGCACCATCGAGGTCACCCAGGCCAGCTGGCCAGGACCCGCCACCGTCCTGACAGACCGCTATCAGGTACCCGGTACCAGGCCCGGCACCGCACCTCCCACCCCCGGAGAAGCGGCGTTCGCCTGACCGGCCAGGACACCGCCCCGGGCGCCGCGTCCTGCCGTCGCCGGTCAGGAGGCGCGCCGCGCCACCGGCGCCGGCGGGGCGGGGCAGGACGCGTAGGAAGCATCGGTGGCGGCCACGATCTGTGCCAGGATCTGGCGGGTTTCACGCAGCGCCGCCATCTGCTCATCCAGGGAGCGCAGTTTGGCCCGGAGCGTGGCCAGCAGGTCGTCGCAGGGCTGCAGTTTGGGTTCGGCGCCCACGGCACACGGCAGAATCCGACGAATGACCTGCGTGGTCAGGCCGGCGGCCAACAGGGCCCGGATCTGGCGTACGGTCACCACCGACGCCTCGTCGTAGATCCGGTAACCGGCGGGGGTACGCGCGGGCGTCAGCAGCCCTTGCTGCTCGTAGTAGCGCAACAGCCGCTGACTGACCCCGGTGCGCGCCGCCAGCTCCCCGATCCGCATCGTCGCCGTCGATGTCGCCATCGGTACCGCCGTCGGTGTTGTCATCGGTCAGGCTCCCGGGCCGTTCAGGCGGAGTCGGACACCCGCAGGGGTACGCCCAGCAGGGCATCCACGGCGTCGCTGACCAGGGACGGCGCGGTCTCGTCCCGCCCACCGCCGGCGAGGGTTTCGCTCGCCCAGGCGTCGACGGCCGCGAGCGCCCCCACGGTGTCCAGATCGTCGGCGAGCCGCTCCCGCAGCCGCGCCAGCACCACGGCCCCGGACGGACCGGCGGGGCGGCGTACCGCCTCCCGCCACCGGGCCAGCCGCTCCTGACCGGCCTTGAGCAGCTCCTCGGTCCACTCCCGGTCGGCGCGGTAGTGACCGGCCAGCAACGCCAGTCGGATGGCGGCCGGGTCGACCTTGTCACCGCGTAACCGGGAGACGAAGACCAGGTTGCCCTTGCTCTTGGACATCTTCTCGCCGTCCAGCCCGATCATGCCGGCGTGCACATATGTCCGGGCGAACGGGTGACAGTGGGTGAGCGTCTCAGCGTGCGCGGCGGACATCTCATGGTGCGGGAAGATCAGGTCGTTGCCGCCGCCCTGCACGTCGATCTGGTCCCCTAAGAACCCCATCGCGATCGCGGCGCACTCGATGTGCCAGCCGGGGCGTCCCGGTCCCAGGGCGGAGGGCCAGGCTGGTTCGTCCGGGCGCGCTCCCCGCCACAGCAGAGGGTCGAGCCGGTCCCGTTTCCCTTCCCGCTCGGGGTCACCGCCGCGTTCGGCGAACAAGGCGAGCATGGTGTCGCGGTCGTAGCCGGACTCGTACCCGAACCGCGGCGCCGCCGCCACATCGAAGTAGATGTCCCCGCTGCCGTCCTCCAGCCGGTAGGCGGCCCCAGACTCCAGCAGCCGCTCGATGAGGCTCACGATCGCGGGAATCGATTCCACCGCGCCGACGTAGTGGTCGGGCGGTATCACCCGCAGCGCGTGCATGTCCTCCCGGAACAGCGCGGTCTCGCGCATGCCGAGCACCACCCAGTCCTCGCCGTCGCGGGCGGCGCGTTCCAGCAGAGGATCGTCGATGTCGGTGACGTTCTGGACATACCGCACGGGGATTCCGCGGTCCCGCCACTGCCGGACCACCAGGTCGAAGGCGATCATCGTGGCGGCGTGCCCCATGTGGGCGGCGTCATAGGGGGTGATACCGCAGACGTACATCGTGGCAGTCGCCCCTGCAGGTATCTCCACCTCACGCGGGGCCTTGGTAGCGGTGTCGTACAGCCGTAGCGGCACAGCCTGCGGGTCGATCGGCGGCAGAGCAGGAATGCTGTCAGGGGCGGCCCAGGACTCCATGCGACGAAGCGTACCCAGCGGATCCCTCAAGGAGCTATGAGCCGTGTTACGCCTGGTCATCCGGTCCGCGTGCCTTAAAGCCGCACTCCCCCATCCGTCAGACCCCAATCTGTCAGATTGGTGGCCACGGCAGGGCGGGCCAGTCCCCGTTCGGCTGGGGGAAGCGGTTAGAGCGGCTCAGCCTCTCCAGGCGCTGCTCCATCGCCCGGATCTCGTGACGGGTCAGATAGGCGGCGAGTCGGGAGCGCAGACCCCCGTTCATCGCTTCCCGCAACGCCGCCAGCGTCTCCTGCGCCGGCTCATTCAGGGGCGAGCCGGCCCACCCCCACAACACCGTGCGGAGCTTGTTCTCGGCGTGAAAGCAAATACCGTGGTCGACGCCGTAGACGGTGTCGCCGACCCCGCGAAGGAGGTGTCCCCCTTTCCGGTCAGCGTTGTTGATCACCGCGTCGAAGATGCACATCCGCACCAGGCGGGGGTCATCGGCGTGGGCGAGGACCATGCGTCCACGGGGACCGCGGGCCGTCGCGACCCGGCACCAGCCGTCAGGGGTCGTTCCGGCGGTGACGAACCCCACTAGGGGTTCGGCCTCGGTGTCCTCCTCGATCCACAGCTGGCACGCGCCTGGCCCGAGCGGTCCCTCCCGCATCACGGTGGGTGGCACCAGCCCGAGCCCCGCGGCCTGGGAGACCAGGTACGCGGAGACTTCCCGCCCCGCGAGCGTGCCGTCAGGGAAGTCCCACAGCGGACGCTCCCCCTCCACGGGCTTGTAGACGCACCGCGCGCTGACTCCTTCATAGGTCACGACCGCGCGGATAGTGGTGTTGGAGGCGTTGACCAGGAGCCCTTCCAGCTCCATCTCACCATTGGTGAGTAAAGCCAGGGCGTCCTGTTCGTCGAGGGATTCCACACCAATGACAGGGTCGGTCACCTGCTACCGCCGGTACCCGTTGTGTCGAGGGCACAGATGCCCGCGTGGATCCAGAGGGAGCCCGCACAGGGGGCAGGGCGGACGCCCTGCGGAGAGCACCCGCCGGGCTCGGTCGATGAAGGCCCGGGTTTGACGGGGCGTCAGGCGTACCCGGAGCCGGTCCAGGTCCTCATCGTCGATCTCATCGAGGGTGTCCTCCTCGGGATCGATGATCCGGTCGGAGGCCGCGATCGCCTCGATGATCACCGTTTGGGATTCGGGGTCCCACGCCAACCCGAGTGTCCCCACCCGGAACTCTTCATCCAGCGGAGTGTCCAGTGGGTCGTTGTCGATCAGTTCAGGCGTTACCGGGGGCACCTCCACGCCGAAGCGGTTGGCAGCTTCGGTGAGCAGCTCCTCCAGCTTGTCGGCCAGCAGGGAGACCTGAACCTTCTCCAACACCACGCTGACCAGTCGGCCGCCGCCGCGTGCTTGAAGGAAAAACGTGCGCTCTCCGGGCGGGCCGACGGTGCCGGCCACGAAACGCTCGGGAGGCTCAAAGTCGTACACCTGGCGAGGCATGCTCCGACCCTAGACCGCATGAGATGGGATTGCCGAGAGAGCAGGACGTGATCTACGCGATGGCGCATCACCGCGTTCTGTGGACGAAGCCGTCATGATGCTCCACGGCGACTCCCGCCCTGAAATCCTGCTCATGCCCCTCCATGATTCCGTATCCCGTCGATGGCCCGCCAGTGTCCGCATCCGACGCGCCTTTCGACGGTGATGTCCCTTTGTTGAAAACTCCTCGAAGAACGCTCGAGGAAGGCTCGAAGAAAGCGGCTCACCTGCGGGTTTGCTGGTTCAGGTTCCAGCGCCGCCGCCCACCACGGCATCAGAGGAGGGGGTACGCGCGCCACGCCGCTGTTTGCGGGGTGGCTCCGGGGCCGGCACCTCGCCGCCGGTGTCGTTGAGTCGCAGCAGGAAGGGCCGGGTAGGGGTGTAGCGGATGATCGACAGGGAACAGGGGTCGATCACGATCCGTTGAAACAGGTCCAGGTGCATACCCAACGCGTCGGCCACGATCGCTTTGATGACGTCCCCGTGGCTGCAGGCCAGCCACACCGCGTGGGCGCCGTACTGCGCGGTGATGCGGGCGTCCCAGTCCCGGATCGCGGCGACCGCCCGGGCCGCGGTGGCGGCTAACGGCTCCCCATCCGGCCCCGGGAACACCGCCGCCGACGGGTGCTGCTGCACCACCGTCCACAGCGGATCCTTGGCGAGCTTGGACAGCGGCTGCCCCTGCCAGTCCCCGTACCGGCATTCGGCGAGGCGTTCGTCGTCGACCGGTTCGGGTATGGCGGGAGGTTCCGGGGTTGTGGTGCGACGCCGGCGGGTGGCGCGTGCGCTGGAGGTCGCTGCCTGCCGCTCAAGGTGCGCCCGGCGAGCGGCGAGCACCTCGGCCACGGTTTCACGGCAGCGTTGCAGCGGGCTGGTGACCACCGCGGCGAGGGGGAGGTGAGCGAGGCGTTGCCCCACCGCGGTGGCTTGCGCGCGTCCGGTGTCGTCCAGGCCAACACCGGGGGTCCAGCCCGCGAGGATGCCTGACGCGTTGGAGGTGGTGCGCCCGTGGCGCAGCAGAATGACAGTAGCCACGGCGCAACCCTACGGCTTTTGGGTGGGGCCGCCCGCCACCGTCACCCGTCCGCGTTGAACGGATGCGGTGTCGGGTGGCGGGCGGTGGTGTCTTACGTGGCGCTGATGACGCCGGTGGCCAGCAGAACCATCAGCACCAGTCCGAGAATGACGCGGTACCACACGAACGTGACGATGCTGTGCCGCGCCACGAACTTCAGCAGCCACGCGACCGAGGCGTACGCGACGATGAAGCTCACCACCGTGCCCACGATCAGGGAGGTGAGCTCCAGCGATCCGTTGAGGGCCTCAGGCAGCTGGTACAGTCCCGCCGCGGTCAACGCCGGGATCGACAGGAAGAACGACAGCCGGGTGGCCGTGACCCGGTCCAGGTCGCGAAGCAGACCCATCGAGATGGTGGCCCCGGAGCGGGACACCCCCGGGATCAGCGCCAGGCACTGGGCCAGGCCGATGATGACGGTGTCGGTGAGGGTGAGTTCCTTCTCTCCGCGTTGGTGGGTGGCGGCCCGCTCCGCGAAGATCATCACCCCGCTCCACACGATCAACGCGCCGGCCACGAACCACAGGCTGCGCAGCGGCCCGGTGATCAGACCCTCACCGAGGAGACCCACGATTCCGATGGGGATCGACCCGGCGATGACGTACCACCCGAAGCGGTAGTCGTAGTCGTCCCGGTACTCACGGCGGAACAGACCGCGGAACCATGCGACCGTGATCCGTGCGATGTCGGACCAGAAATAAAAGAGCACGGCGGCGATCGCCCCGATCTGGATCACCACGGTGAACGCGGTGATGGCGGGATCGTCGACCGGCAGGCCCAGCAACTTCTCGGTCACCGTCAGGTGCCCGGTTGAAGACACCGGCAGGAACTCGGTGATCCCCTCCACGATCCCGAGGATCACCGCTTCCCAGATCTCCACTACTTCCCCACTCAACCTTCCCGGACCCAGACGGACAAGGACGTGGTACGCCTGTGGCGACCGCGGTGGACGCCACAGTGGTCCCGGGGCGGACGGCTCACGGGACGGGCCCGCCGCGGGTGTGGACGGCCGCGTACCGTGACGCGGTCGCGCATGGCCCACGGATGGCCCGTACGCGGCCGGTTCGCCCCATGACCCGGGCCCCGCTGGACGGCTCCCGGCCCCCGACCCTGCCCGTGACGCCTCAGGGCGGGCGTGAGCTGGGGTACGGGCAGCCTACGACCTGGAGAACCTCCGGTGACCCGATACGTACCGGCGAACACCCTATGGCCCCGCCTCACGCGGGGTAACGTCAGGTCCCCTCCTCACCGCCGGCGCCTGACCGTTCACGGCCAGGCGGCGAGGCCGCTCACGGACAGTCAGGACTCATCAAGACAATCAGGCCTCATCAAGCAGGTCAGCGCGGGCGACGGCCTTGGCGACGGCCTCCAAGGCGGCGAGTTTGGCCTCCAGGTCGGAGGCGAACGGGGTGACGGCCAAGGTGGTGACGCCCGCCGCGGCGAATTCGGCCAGCCGCTGCGCGATCCGCTCGGTGGGGCCCAGCAGAGACACCGCGTCGATGAACTCCTCAGGCACCGCCGCCGCGGCCTCCGCGTACCGACGAGCCAGGAAGGCGTCCTGAATCGCGTCGGCGGCCTCGGCGTACCCCATGCGGACCGCCAGCCGGTGATAGAAGTTCTGCTCCCGGCTGCCCATGCCGCCGATGTACAGCGCCGCATACCCGCGGACCGCGTCGGCGCACCGGGCAAGGTCATCCCCGACGACCAACGGCACGGTGGGGACGATGTCGAACCCTTCCAGGGAGCCGCCGCGACCTTCCCGTAGATACGCCAGCGACTCCTCGGCGTGCCGAGGTGAGAAGAACACCGCCAGCCAGCCGTCGGCGATCTCCCCGGCCAACCGCAAGTTGCGGGGGCCGAGCGCGGCCAGGTACACCGGGATCCGCTCCCGGAGTGGGCGCACCGTCAACCGCAGCGTCCGCCCGGGCCCGTCCGGCAGCGGAAGCCGGTAGTGCCGGCCGTCGTAACGGACCGGCCGCCGCGCCAGGGCCATCCGGACGATCTCCACGTACTCCCGGGTTCGCTCCAGCGGTTGAGCGAACCGGACCCCATGCCAGCCTTCGGACACCTGAGGGCCGGACACCCCCAGCCCCAGCCGGAACCGGCCTCCGGAGAGCCGGTCCAGCGTGGCGGCGGTCATGGCGGTCATCGCCGGGGTACGCGCCGGGATCTGCATCACCGCCGACCCCAGGTGGATGCGGGAGGTCTGCGCGGCGAGCCACGACAGGATCGTGGGGGCATCCGAGCCGTACGCCTCGGCCACCCACACCGCGGCGTACCCCAGCTGCTCGGCCCGGTGCACCAACGCCAAAGCGTCGGCGGGATCGTTCACAGCGCCATCTTGAGCGCCCCAGTATCCCAAATTGAGCGCCAATCGCATCCGCGTACCTCTCCTCCCACACCGACAGAACCGCAGGATACCGGCGGGTCGTACCGGGCAGGGACATGGCGGGCGGTACCGTCGCCGGCATGCGGCGACGAGCCTTGGGACATAGCGGGTTGACGGTCTCCCGACTTGCCCTGGGGACCATGACATGGGGGGTCCACACCGACCCCGACGACGCAGCAGCGCAGCTGAAAGCGTTTCTGGACGCCGGGGGTGACCTGGTGGACACCGCCGACGTCTACGGTGACGGCGACGCCGAGATGATCATCGGGGCGTTGTTGAACGGTGTCGTATCGCGACGCGACATCATCGTGGCCACCAAGTCCGGCGCCCGGCCCGGTGCGGGCCCCAACTGTTCCCGATGGCACCTGCTGGCGGCGCTGGACGCCTCCCTGGCCCGGCTGGGAACCGACCATGTGGATCTGTGGCAGATCCACGGCTATGACCCACGAACCCCGGTGGAGGAAACCCTGGCCGCCGCGGATCACGCGGTGAGCTCGGGGCGGGCCCGGTACGTGGGGCTGTCAGCGGTCCCCGCCTGGCATCTGGCCCGGGCGGCGACCTGGCAGACAGCGTGGCCAGGGCGCACCCCGCTGATCTCGGTGCAGACGGAGTACTCCCTGTTGTGCCGGTACCCCGAGCGCGAGCTGATACCGGCCTGCACCGCTCTCGGGGTAGGGGTGTTGGCCCGCTCCCCCCTGGGGCGGGGAGTGCTCACCGGCAAATACCGGGGAGGCACCCCTTCGGACTCCCGGGCGGCGCTGGCCGCCGCGTCGCCGCTGGCGCCGGATCCCGCGCCCGCCTCCGCGTACCTTGACCCCCACAGCGCCGGGATCGTGGAGGCCGTGGCGACAGCCGCCGACGGGTTGGGGGTCTCCCCCGTCGCGGTGTCACTCAGCTGGGTACGGGACCGTCCCGGGGTGGTGTCGTCGGTGGTGGGGGCACGCACCGTGGGGCAGCTGCTGGGGTCGCTGCGCTCGGAGTCTCTGGAACTACCCGGTGAGATCCGCCTCGCCCTGGATGACGTCTCGGCGGGGACGGTCACCACCACCGGGGAGGGGGTCGGGTAAGGTCGCCGCGTGGCACAGCCCCAGGACGTCACGGCGCTTGTCACCACGGTGCTGGACGCGGCCGCATCCGACGGCCACTGCGTGCTGCCCCACGACGTGGTCATCTCCCTGCTGATCGGGCGCGGTCTGACCCCTGAGGCGGCCGACGCCGCCGTCGCCGACGCGCTCGACGCCGGCACGGTGGTCCGCCCCACCCCGCACCTGCTGGCCCGTGCTGATCTCGCCGAAGCCGAAACCTGGCTGGCCGACCGGCTCGGGCGCCTTGCCCTGGACGGCGGGTTACTGCTGGTGGACTCCCCCGCCGGCGCCGCCAGCGAGGAGCTGGCCGCGGAGCTGGTGGACGTGCACCCCATCACCGACGCCGACGCGCTCGACGTCCCCGCCTTAGCCGCGGCGCTGCGCCCGGTGCCCGACGACACGGCGATCGCCCTGGTGGGGGACGCCGGCATGCCCCCACCCGCCGGCCCTGGGCGGCCGTTCGCGGAGCTGGTGGCCTGCGCTGACTCCTTGGACATCCCCGTGGAGCGGCAGGAGGCGCCCGCCGGCCCGATCGGCGCGTTGTGCGCGGCGGTGCGTGCCGGGACCCTGCCGGCCGCGCCTCAGGACCCACAACGCCGGTTAGTGATCGTGCACGCGCCGGACAGCCTGGCGGCCCGGCACCGCGCCCAGCAGCTCGTCACCGACTCCATCCCTCGGGTGTTCGGGCTGGGCCTCGACGACATCGCCGTGGTGACCCCGATGTCGCGCGGGCCGGCGGGCGCCGCGGCGTTACGGGAGGCTGGCCTGCCCGCGTACACCCTGGCGCAGGCGCGGCGACGCCGGTGGCCGGCCGTGGTGGCCATGCTGCCTGCCGAGGCCTGTGGCCTGCTCACCCGGGAGGTCGTCTACGGGCTCTTCAGTCGGGCGGAGCAGCACCTGTCGATCGTGCACGCCGCCAGCGCCGCTCTTGCTCACGCGGTACGACATGTGCCGTCCCGGCCGCGGCGTACCCGGTTGACCTCACTCATTGGAGGCGTCGTTCTCAACGGATCGCCGGAAGGGGTGGTATTTGCCACCTCCCGTTAGGCAGGATTTCATCTGTGCCTCCAGAGTATGAGTACGCACCGCTGCGCCTGCCGGCCAACGTGGATCGTGTGACCGCGCAGGCGCAGTTAGCTATTCAGGCTGAATTCGCTGGCTGGGAGCTGGCCCGGGTCAGGCTCTACCGGGACGGCACTCGACAAATCGTGCTGCGTCGGAAGATCATGCCCGAACCACTCCCCAACCTCTCCTATTGATCTTTGACCTGTTGATCTTTGACCTGTCCCCTACTGACTGACTACTGACCCGCCTGCTTCGCCGCTGCGGCCGCACCGGCTTTGGCACCACCGACTCCGGCGCCCGCTGACGGAGCCGATCCCTTCAGGCGGCACAGGGCGGCCCAGGCGAGGTCACACACCACAAACACCAGCAGGCTGATCCCCAGCAGCGGGATCGCCCAGGCGACGAACCCTGCCCCCACCACACCGACGATCAGCAGCGGACGTGGCACCCGCCGCCAGCCGCCCCGCACCGGGGGCGGCCCGACGATCCCGGTGTACGCGGGGGTGCGTGGCCGACGCTGCCACCACATCCGGTAACCCCAGATCACAAGAGCGAGCAACCCAAGCGCGAGCGCCGCCAGCACAATCTGGTTAACCAGCCCAAACAGCGCCCCCATGTGCGCCTGGATACCGATCGCGGACACCTTCACCAGCCACGGCTGATCCGCCCAGCGGACATAGTCGGTGACCTGCAGGGTGTGCGGGTCCACCGCGATCTGGTCCCGCTGAAGCGGCCAGGTGTTGTCGACCTGCGTCACCGTCCAGGCGGTGTCCGCGGTGGCCGCCGGGGTGATCGCAACCGGCCCGGACAGCCCAGCCTCGCGGGCGGTGGCCAGCACGGCGTCCACCCGCGCGATATCGATGGTCCCGGCGGCGGTGGAGTGCTCGTGGTGGCCGGCGCTGGGCTCCTGTGGGGCCTCAGAGGCGGACGCCCCACCGAGGGAGGTGTCCACGGTGTGGCGGTGGGCGGACAGGGCCTCCTGGACTAAGTCAAACCGGGCACCAGCGTAGGTGGACCAGGTCAGGCCGGTCGCGCTCAGAATGAGCAGTCCAACGGTCAGCCACAGCCCCGCGGTGGCGTGCCAGGAGCGGGTGCGGCGTACCCCGTGTCGCTCCCGAAACGCCGGCAGCAGCAGGCGACGGAGCCCGCGGTGACGCCACCACCGGCGCAGCCATAGAAACAGCCCGCTGACCACCAGCACCCACAGCCAACTGGCCGCCAGCTCCGAATACAGCAGGCCGAAATCGCCCAGGTGGAGGTGGCGGTGCAGGTCATCCAGCCAGGTGGTCAGCGGAGTGGACCCAGACCAGGTGGTCAAAGTGCCACGGACCTCGCCGGTGTAAGGGTCGACGTAGACGGTGCGGTCCCGATCCCCCAACGACTCAACATCGAACACCACCTGCGTAGTCCGGTCCGGTGTCAGCGGAGTGATGACGCTGGCCAGCTCGGCGTCGTCCCCAGCGACAGCCACCGCCGCGGTGATCTGGTCGGCGAGGGGCACCGTGTCCGTTCCAGGCTCGTCGACGTACAGCTGCTCCCCGTAGACCATGGCGTCGAGTTGCGGTGTGAACGCGTACGCCAGTCCGGTGAGGGCGACCAGGATCAGGAAAGGAGCGACGAGGATACCGACGTAGAAGTGGAGTCGACGCAGCAACGGAATCAGCGATCGGGCGCGGCTGTCGGCGCCGGGGGTGGACGACGGGACGGTGTCGGATTGTGGGGTGCGGGGAACAGAAGGCGCGGACAATGACTACTCCTTCGGCCTGACGGGGCATGCCCGCCGTTATGGGCTCGGGGCCTCAAAGGCCGGTCACGCACTCGCAGGTCACCGCGACCATGCCGGTCGCCGAACCGCCGCGCCGATCCTGCGTGACCGTTGAAGGAGTAGTCGTCCGCGCTGCCGGGAAAGTTCCCGTCGCCTGTTCGAGTGGTGAATCGCGCGACCCGGCGGGTATGTCCGGTCGTGTCGCATCGCCGACCGGACCTGTGCGGACGCGGATTTTTACGCGTCTTCACGCGTCGTTGCGTGTCTGCACGTCTTTACGCGTCCTCCCACGTCCTTATTTACGCGTCCGCATTTACGCGTCCGCACGCGCCGAGCCGTGGGGTCTTCAGACGTGTTCGCTGTAGTGATGCTCCTCCACTCGATGCAGCAGTCGCTCCCCAGGCGCGGCGACGAACCCAGCGTCGATCCGTTCCGTGGAGGTGCGGGGTGACTCGTCAGCCGCCTCACCGACCCCCTCACTGTCAGGGGCGGTGTCGGATTCGGACTCGGCGGTGCTGGGCTCCTGACCGCGCCGCTGCGCTGAGCTGTTCCGGCCGTTCGGGTGGGCGTGATCGGTCCGGTCGATCTGGCTGACGGTCACCACACCGGAGATGGGCTCCAGCTCCGGCAGATCCAACGATCCTAGGGCGCCGTCCCCGGTGGCCAGCAGCTCCATGACCGCCTCCCCCACCGAGGTGACCGGCCCCCGCTCAGGCGACACCTCGCCGGCCTTGACCGCGCTGCGCCGCGCCAACTCCGCCACCCGCAACAGTGCCGCCGGGCTGGGGATGACGTAGTCGCGACGCTGCCGCACCGCGATCGTGATCGGTTGCTCGGTCAGATCGAGCGCGCCTGAGGTGAGCTCACCCTCCAGCAGGGAGTCCACATCGGCGGGATCCAGCGGCTGGGTTTCCCAAGGCGTCACCTCGTCGTAGGTCTCCAGCAGCAGCTCGTCGTACTCGTAGGAGGCGTTGTTCAGCTCGACATATGTCTCCCAGACCTGATCGTCATCACCCCTGCCGGAGCTGGCGATCACCGCCGCCAGATGGGCACGGGCCGCAGTGATGACCCGCTCCAGTGCAGCCTCAAGTGCGGCGTCGCGGTCGGACATCTGTTTTCCTCCCAGGACAGCGCCAGCCCAAAGGCGGCGTCAGCACGTTCAGTCGGTATCAGGTCAGTCGGTCACCGGTCAGTGTCCGGCGCGGTCGGGTCGAGCGCCCCTCGACCGCAGGCATGCTCGGCGTGTTCGCCCCGCTCCGGTACCCCGTTGCGTTCCTTTGGATCCTGCTGCGTAGATCCTGCTGTGTGGATCCTGCCGCGTCGGTAACGGGACGCGTCAGCAACGGGAAAGGAACCGATCCAGCACCTCCACCCCGAACTGCAGTCCGGAGATCGGTACCCGTTCATCGATGCCGTGGAACAGCGCGGTGAAGTCCAGATCCGCCGGGAGGCGCAGCGGCGCGAACCCGAAGCAGCGGATCCCCAGGCGGCTGAACGCCTTAGCATCGGTGCCTCCCGACAACATGTACGGCACCGGATGCGCCCCCGGGTCGACCTCGCGCAGCGCGTCGATCATCGCCGCCACCAGTGGACCGTCGAAGCTGGTCTCCAACGCCGGCTGATGCTGCTCGTACTCCAACGCGATCCCAGGCCCCACGATCTGGCGGATCTGCTCCAGGAACACCTCCTCTTGGCCCGGCAACGCCCGACCGTCCACCACCGCCTCGGCCAGCCCAGGGATCACGTTGGACTTGTAGCCGGCCCGCAGCATGGTCGGGTTCACCGTGTTCCGCAGCGTCGCCCCGATGACGCGTGCGATCGGCCCCAGCTTGGCCACCGCCGCCTCAGGCTGCTCAGGGTCGAATTCAATGCCCAGCAGGTCGCAGACCTCCTCCAGGAAAGCCCGCACCGTGGACGTGAGTTGAATGGGGAATTGGTGGTGCCCCAACCGCGCCACCGCCTCAGCCAGCCGGGTGACCGCGTTGTCGTCATGCATCATCGACCCGTGCCCTGGACGGCCCCGGGCGGTCAAACGCAACCAGTTCAACCCCTTCTCGGCGGTCTCGATCAGGTACAGCCGACGCTCCTGATCCAGAGTGAGTGAGAACCCCCCGACTTCACCGATGCCCTCGGTGCAGCCCTCCAGCAGGTCCGCGTGACGGTCCACCACGTAGTGCGCGCCCAGCGATCCCCCCGCCTCCTCATCGGCGAGGAACGCCAACACCAGGTCCCGTGGCGGTACCCGCCCTTCCCGACGCCACTGCCGCACCAGCGCCAGCACCATCGCGTCGAAGTCCTTCATGTCGACCGCGCCACGGCCGAACAGGTACCCGTCACGGATCTCCCCCGCGAACGGGTGCACGCTCCACTCATCCGGATCGGCGGGCACCACATCCAGGTGGCCGTGGATCAGCAACGCGTCCCGCGACGGATCGGCGCCTTCGAATCGCGCCAGCACACTGGTGCGTCCAGGTTCGCTCTCCACGATTTGCGGTGCGAGGCCGACCTCGTCCAGCAGACCCGCAACATACTCCGCCGCGGCCCGCTCCCCCGCACTGGTCGCTGAGTCACCCGTGTTGCTGGTATCGATCTGGATCAGCGCACGGCATATGTCGACAACCTCGTCAACCGCCTTCATGCGCCTTTCTTACACGACGCGCCTGACTTCCGAAACATGGGGTACGCGTTCGCGCGTACCCCTGGTGTCTGTGACACCTGTCAGGGCCAGGTGTAGCCGGCCTCCCACGTGATGGCCGACAGGCGATCCTGGCCGGCCGTGCTGGGGTGGAAGTAATCGACCCCGGACAGATGCTCGATCTCGAACTGGAACCGGTGCACCGCGCCACCGTCGTAGCGGCAGTTGGCGTGGCTAGCGCAGGAGGCCTCCAACGCGGCGTTGTAGGCGTCGACCCGCTCGGCAACCTGCTGCCGCCGCGCCTCGTCAGCCGCGGCGGTGGATTCCGGGTTCTCCAACAGCGAGGGGCACACCCCCAGGCTCCACACCGCTACCGCGCCCGCCAGGGTGTGTCCGACCTCCCACAGCCGGTACAGGTCCGGGATGCTCACCACCAGGATCCGCGCGTTCGGGGCTCCCTCGTTGAGGATGTCCAACGCCTCGTCGATGTTCTGCCGGAACGTGCCCGGGTCGGTCATCTCATCCACCGAGTCCCGGCAGGCGTCGTTGGCCCCGATCAGAATCGTCACGTACTCCGGCTCGAACCGGACCGCCGCCTCCGCCTGGTCGGGCAGATCCGACGAGTCCGCGCCCAAGCTGGCCAGGTTGTGCGCGTTGCCGTCGATCGCCGGGTTCAACTCCCGCAGCCGCTCATAGTGGCTGGTCACCCAGTGCCCATTGCCGGTGGCCCAGGAGTTCCGCTCACAGGGTGCCGTGCCGAAGCAGGTCGCCGCCCCCGCTGTGATCGAGTCCCCCAACGCCACCATCGACCGTGGGATCCCTGGAACCGCACTCGCGGTTGGCCCACCACCCGGCTCCCCGGGGAGTTGTTGGCAGCTTGATCCGGTTGCGCTGACCAGGAGCACTGGCAGCGCCAAGAGTTTCCACCAGCGACGCACGGCAGTCTCCCCTAGCCGTCTGTGTTGATGCCGTTACCGTAACGTACCCAGGGGTGGATGCGTACCCGTCAATCCAAAGCGTGTACAGTGTTGCCTCGCGTGCCGCTCAAACCGGCTCGGCTCAACGAGAGCCAGGCCGGTAAAGTAGTGGTCGCTAGCTTCCTTGTCCGAGTGGCGGAATGGCAGACGCGCTAGCTTGAGGTGCTAGTGCCCGTAACAGGGCGTGGGGGTTCAAGTCCCCCCTCGGACACGTTCCCGCCAGAGTCGGCGCATTCTGGCTGGTAAGAAGCGAGAAAGAAGGCCCCCACTGTGGTGGGGGCCTTCTTCGCATGGTGAGGAAGTCAGCGCATAACGGCTTCTGGTGTTACTGAGATCACCAAGCCTCGCGTGAGGTGGACGGAGTCACCGACGGCGCACTCGGACTCCGCGGCTGAGTGGATGTGACGTACGCCCACCCTAATGCCACCCCCGACGGTCAGGACACGGGAAGACGTTGCTCCAGGTTCTCAAGGCCAGCGGTCAGGGTGCGAAGTAGCAACTCAGGCTTGATGTTCCTGTCAATCACCGCGCGGATCATGTAGCCGTGGAGCGTCGTCAGGACGGTATCGGCCGCTTGCTCCGCCAGTAAACGCGCGGTCGTGTCGTCTTCACGGTGGTGAGACGCCCAGGCCCCAAGAGCACGGGTGAGAAGGGCGCGGACGTTCGTCACCATCTCGGTGGCGATCTGCCGGAGATTAGAGTCGCGCGCGATCTCGCCCCATATCTGGATCATCGCGTGCCAGGGCATCATGTCGCTGATGCGCTTCGCCAGGTGGTCGACCAGGGATGACGGTGTCACAGCCCGCTCGGCCGCGAGTATCTCCTCGATGAAGTCAGCCTGAGCCTCCAGCACGGTGGTCGCCGCGAAGCGGAGCAGCTCTTCCTTGCTTTCAAAGTGCGAGTAGATCGAACCAGCAGAAAGCCCAGCCTCCTTGATGATGTCGGCCATTGAGGTCCCGGCGATCCCTGCGCGAGCGATGCACGTGAGGGTGGCTTCTGCGATCCGGGACCGGCGTGCTGCTCGAGTGGCGTCAGAGAGGCGCGGCACTCCAACAGGGTAACCATCCTGCTAGGCTGCAAACAAAAGAAACGTTCATTCTGTTTGGAGGGCCGCATGATGATGTTCGGGCCCAACACTCCGACGCCTTCTACGACGCCGTGGGCGCGAGTCGGTGCCGTGGTGCTGGTCGCTGGCCTTGCCCTCACCGTCCTGGTGCTTGCCTTCACCTGGCCAACCAAGACCGCCGAGCCTCGTAACTTCCCCCTGGCCGTCGCTGGTCCAGAGCAGGTCACCTCAACGATCGCGGAGCAGCTGGAAGCCACCGGCACCTTCGACGTGGTCGAGGTGCCCGATCGCGAGGCCGCCGTCGCCCTCGTGCATGAGCGTGAGATCTATGGGGCCGTGGTCTTATCCCCGGCAGCCCCACCCGAGGTATTGATCGCCTCCGCGGCCGGCCCGTCGACGGTTCAGGTGCTCAACGGCCTGGCCGCTCAACTAGAAGCCCAAGCCACCGAACAGATGCAAGGACAGGCCCAGCCGACCGTCACGATCACCGACCTGGTCCCACTCGCGGCCGATGACAGGACAGGTGCCGGTCTTGGCGTCACCGCCTTGCCCCTCGCCTTCGGCGGGATCCTCGGAGGAGTGCTCACCTCTCTGGCCTTGGCCGGAGTCTGGCGGAAGCTGATCGGTGTGCTCGCGTACGGCGCCGTAGGTGGCCTGCTGGTGACCCTGATCCTGCACACCTGGTTCGGCTACCTGCAGGGCTCCTTCGGCTCGGCCTGGCTTGCGGTGAGCCTCGGCTTGGCCGCAACGTCATACGTCGTCGCTGGCCTTCATGCCCTCCTCGGCTACCCCGGCCTCGGGCTGGCCGCCGCCTTCACCGTCCTTGTCGCCAACCCCCTGTCGGGGGCGACCCTGCCGTGGCAGTTCATCGCCGAACCCTGGGGCGCCATTGGCCAGTTCCTGATCCCTGGCGCCTCGAACTCCTTGCTGCGCGTGCTGAGCTACTTCCCTGACGCGAACACCATGCCGCAATGGGTAATCCTCATCGCCTGGGCCGCTGCCGGCGCGCTCCTGCTCCTTATCGGCGGCCTGCGGGCTCAACGCTCATCGGCGCCCGCTCATCAGCCCAACGCTGTTTCTTGAGCGTCAATCTGTGAGCTGCGGCCGCCCCGCACAAGGCCTCAGCCCACCTTTTCACATCTACGCGACCCACGACGCGGGTGCTTAGAAATAACCGCCGTTCCCAGAGGATCCTGCCGTTCCTCGTCCAGTCCGAGGATGGACATTCGTTCCGGTCACGGCCATGACTATCCGGCTTCGGCATAGTCATGGCCGACCAGCGAATCGAATTTTGAGCTCGGCAGGGATGCGAGCCGGTAAGTCAAACGTAGCCTTGAAGACTGGATACGAGACTAACTTGCTTTCCAAGAATTTCGCTGCGCGATAGCCCCGTCGATAGCTTCGATGATCTCATTACGCTGCTGGAGCAGACTGTTAGCCTGACCTGGCTGCCCGAACCCATAGTCGGCAGCCGCGTTGACTGCTTCCTTCAGCAGGGTAGGTACGTCACGTGACACAGTCGACTTTTCCTTATCGGACAATCTCCAGTTTCTAGCGAGACGGTCCACCACATCAGCCATCATGCCTCTAAGATCAGACTTGGTCCCATGCGTGACCGGCGCCTTGTTACGAGCCTCCCTCAGCAGCAGGAGAATCCTTGCTGAGCGCTCCCTCGGATCGGCATGACTTTTCGCTCCTTCATCCAATAGCTTCAGGAATTTCTTCCATTTATCACTCGATTTTCCACCCTTTCTGTTAGGATCTGAGGCCGCAATCGAGGCCTCTAGGATATCCGCCGCGAGAACTATTAAACGGATTTGATCACGAGGACCTGCAGTCTCTGCACATACTGCATTTATTAGCTCCAGGCGCTGAGTTATCAGACCTTTCGACCAGGCATCCCGATTGGGATCCGATGCTGGATCTATATGCCGCTCTGATGGGCGACTAGCAAAAGCGTTAGCTAACCTTTGGGCCTTATCGGTGACCTCTAGGTCAATGGCGGAGGCCTCTAGCAGGCGCCAGGCGACATCTAGCTCCAAGGACTTTAGAGATTCCTTAGCGGCCCGGAGGAGTGGAAGGTCACCTCCGGTGAGGGCCGGCCACAGACATGTGGTGTAGGGCCCAGACTGCCGAGGATTCCCAAGTTGACGGACGAACAAGGGGATCCCGTACCGGGCACCAACGCGATGCATAGCGCGAAGCAGCGCGAGCACAAACGGTTTGCGCCCAGTGGGAATAAGCAGCAATGCCCCTGTATCGCCAGTAATCCTTCCCTCGATTTCCCTCTCTATATCCTCCAAATTTAGATTTTCAATATCCTGAACTACTTCGACCCACGCTTCTCCTCATAGGTTCACCCGTATCTTCATGTTTACAATTGTTGATTAAATTGGCCTTTTCTTGAGCATACGGGTAGCTACCTTGCCCGTTATCAACCGCGAAGATGACCGCCCTGATTCGCGTTCTTCCTATATCGAGGTAGTCCAACACCTGGGCAGGCAAGGTACTGCACAATTGCTGCCCAATGGTAGGCGCATCCCTCTTTGACTTAACACCAGCCTGCCTGGCTACCAGAACAGTATCAGCTGGGACAACCGGCGGCTTAGGCAGTTTAGCCTCTTGCCAGCCGTTAACGTCAGTCTCGAGCTGCCTCAAATACCCGCCGACGATTCTAGTATCACAGGGCGCCGGCGTTCGCAGAGTATGACTTCCCTTACCGATATTTTGCAGCGACTT
Organism: Actinomycetales bacterium; assembly: GCA_002919305.1. Lineage (GTDB taxonomy): Bacteria > Actinomycetota > Actinomycetes > Mycobacteriales > Micromonosporaceae > RSA1. The sequence continues at coordinate 158,721 of PKFB01000033.1, read as the reverse complement.
GACTACCAGTCCGTGCAACCAATTGTACGACGGCAAGATTATCGAAGCACAGATCATCGGGTCATCATGACTATCATGCTCGATCTCTTTCAGGATTTTCCCGAGGAACCGCACTCTCGAAGACTTCTTGCTCGATCCCCCACGTTGGGTCTCTTTTCATACTTAATGATCAGATTTTCAGCCCAGGGACGCTCTTTTTGATCTTCAGCGAGCAACTCCTCATACCGACGAGTAATGTACCTGCGGACTGCGAGACCCGTGGTGCCGTCACGGCGTACAACTGCGTCGGCGACAACAGTGCTCAAGGACACACTATCGCGGGCCCTAAGTCCGTCGTTGCGACGTTTTACAGCCCGTTCTATCACGTCCTGCTGCTCTGATGTGAGCTTGACCGTCGGCTGCTTCTCGCTCGCAAGTTCCTTTAAAGCATTGAGCAGGCGCCACCGGATGAAGACCGGAACGACTGGATCGACGTCGAGTTTGTCCAAGGGATCAATAATCTGATAGGCGCTTGGGCTACTAGTGGGAATGAGCTGCCAGGACAGCCCAGCATGGGTTAAGCGGTGAGCACTCCTATGGACAGCGCGGTGGCTCCTGAGCCCCAAGTAACCAGTCCTTGCTGGTACCGCCACGCCTGATCCAGATGAGGAGTGAGCGCTTCAACCACCGGCTCCTCAATTTGACCGGCGACGGGCACCACCGTGGCCTTACGGATAGGGAACGAGGCATCAGCCGCGGCGACCGCATTGAGGACGTCGACAAGCGTTTGCGCGATCGGCAGTGTGTCCAAGGGGTGAAGTGGGTTCTGTTTGGTACCGATCACCAACAATTCCAGATCTGGTGTGGGCTCTGCTGTGGACTTTATGGTGTTCAGAACGCCAAAGAGCGGGCTGGGCGCGGGAGTGCTGAGGAAGTTATCTTGCCAAGCACCTTCGGCAAGCAACTGACGGACTCTATCCACAAGATCGGAATCACCCAAAGCTTCCTTAAGTACCTTTCGACGCGCCTCAATCCGTTCGGCACGCTTCTCACGCCACTCTTTTTTGTTCTCATGCTCAGAGTCGCTGTTGGGACTCAAGTCGAGGAGAAGATCTGCTTCTCCAACAATGTGCACTAGCAAGCGCCTGGACGCCATTGTGCGCCCTCTTTCTACATATCGTTTACTCGGTATCGCCTAGTGGTTTACTTTGACGGCATGCCAGCAACGGACGAAGTTTCCACGCCCGACGTAGTCAACCTGACCCCGCACGTAGTGCGCCTGATAGGCGAGGACGGGACGGTCGTGGAGTTACCTCCGGCTGGACTGCCGGCCCGGTTGGTCCTACAGCCGGATCAACCTGATGGAGCGGTGCGGATCGGCCCCCTTGTGGTTCCGCTAAAGCGCACCGCGGCCACTCCCCAGGTCACTGATCTGCCGGACCACAGGCCAGGGGTGCTACTCGTCGTCTCCCGAGCGGTTGCTGAAGCGTTCCCCGAACGGGACGACCTCGTCTACCCCTATGACACGGTACGTGACGACCAAGGCGTCATTGTCGGTTGTCGGTCACTTGCCCGGCCACTGCTCACTGCTCCTACCTCCGCCTGACCCGTCTGAGCTGGTCCTTTTTCCTCCTTTCGTTCAGTTTTCATGTGGACGATCCGTTCGTCGGGTCATCCAATCGTCCAGTTGTTTACTTTTGTAGTTGAACAACTCCGATTTGCTGAGTAGCGCCCGTGCATGTCTTTCCCGCCCGAGTCCCTCCTACGGAGGTTCGCCGCGCCGATGTGGTGGAGGCCCAGCTTGCCCGGAGAGTCGCTCCATTGTTCGGGGTGGCCGACGACATCCCGCCGTTCCATCACTCCTGGGTGTGCGACTACACGGCGCTGTCGTTGGCGGAGATCGGGCGTGGCGCGCCGCAGCCGGATCGCGCGGAGCGCTCCAAACTGGACAACGATCCACAGCTGCGCCGCACAGACGGGGAGCATCCCGGGTGGACGTGGTCGGGCCGATCGGTGTGTCCCCACCGCAGAGCACGCTTCCTGGTGCGCTCACCAACGCGACGTTGAACCGCTACGGTCCGGACACCAAAGCTGCGGCGGTGTTGGCCGCTACGAACCGACTATTGGCAGACGCGACAGCCGCGGTGGCGGCGGTGTGCCGGCATCTTGCCGCAGTGGACTGCGACGCGGAGGTCCAGCTCGCGATATGGGCTGGCCTGATCGTGGAGGTGTATCGGGCGCAGCCAGCGCTGGTGGTGGCGGCTATCCAGGCCCGTCAGGTGCAGCGCTCGTTGTCGGCCCGATGGGGTACGCAGGTCGATCGGGGCAGGGTGACCGGAGTCGACGCTCCGTCGGAGATCCATCCGCCGGACGGTGCCTCAAGCAGAGACAGCGCACCGGATGCGGCTGTGACTCGGTGGCAGCCAACCTCTTTTGATCTTGTTGACTCCACGTTGCCGCTGTTGAAGTTGGCTGATGACCCGGATACCGGCCGCCCGGGTCTGGTGCCCCTCGACGCGCTCGACGACATAGCGTCAGCGTGGTGCCAGCGGTTGCTCGGCATCGGTCAACCCGGCCGGGGTGTGGTGTGGCTGGCTGAGGGTCCCAACGGGTCCCGACGGACTTATGCGATGGTCCGGGTAGGAGCGGTCGTGGCGCCGTTCGTAGCGGCCACGCTAGGCAATATCCCTGTCGATGATCGGAAGCTGAAACTGCCGCCCCTCCCTGACATCACAACCCTGAAAGCGGCTCCGCTACTGCACCGCCGTGCCTACCTGTTGATGGCTCACGTGGTGTCTAACTATGTGCGGTACCACGGTTTGCCGAGCCAGTCGCAGCTGCGAACCCAGACCCGGGAACTGGTCAACACCGCTGTCCAGCTGTGTGCCGAGGTCCTCGACGCCGACGATCCGGTGACGCTGCAGCTTCAGGCGTACGCCGCGTATCTCGACGTGTGGGCCCTACCACGCAGCCGCCATCAGGCCTCCAGCGCCACATCTGGTCCTACTGCCACGGAGCGGGAGGCGGCGATACAGCGGCTGATCGCGGCGCAGCAGCACGTGGAGAAGGCCTGGCGGAACGGACAGCTGGATCCTGGAGCGGCCGCTTACCTGTTGGAGATCGGCATCGTCGCTCTCCGCGACGCCACCGATCCGAAATTCCTCGGCGCCTCCGTCGTCAAAGGGCCGTCCGCGGCGATGATCCGATCCTGGTGGGCGGCGATCTTGGAAGCACGTGGCTTGGACCCTGAGGCTGATCTCGCAGCGCTGATCGATTCGCTCAATGAGGCGCAGGTGTTCCACCTACACAATTACGTGGATTGGCTGGCCTCAAGTGGGCGGCGGGTGGACCTGCGTCGGGTCGTCATCGGTGGGGATGATGTGACCCTCGCCTGCGACGCGGCGCTGGCGGTGCCGTTCGTGCGGGCCTTCGCCGACGCGTTCGCTCGGCACACCGCCGCTCAACCGGCGCTGGCGGCTATCGCCGAGGCCGCGACCGGGCATCGGGCGCTCACCGCCTCCGCCGGGATCGCGGTGGTCAAGCCGCATCACCCGTTCTCCACCGCGTACAACCTGGCCGAAGCGCTCACCGTCTCGGCCAAGAGATTCAAGGACGCCACAGGCCGGACCCTCGCCGCATTCGACATCCACATCGCGCACACCTCGACGTTGCGGGATCTAGATCAACTGCGTGAATACATCCACCGCGATCACGCGCCGAGCATCGCCCGGTACGCCGGCCCGTATCTGTTGGGCCGCACCGAGGAGCTTCCTGACAATCTGAGAGATCGCAGCGTCGAGGTGCTCGACGAGATCAGTGGCTGGCTCAGCCCAGGCGGCTGGCTGTCGGCGGCCCAGGCGCATGCCCTGCGGGAGGCCGCTGATCGTAGCTGGGACGAGTACCGGATTCAGGTGGATCTCGTCATTTCCGCGCTCCTGATCCGGAGCGGGCCCGGAGCTTGTTGGGTCTTCAGGAGGATCGCACCCCGGGTTCCCGGGCTTCCTCTCCCCCGTTCCTTCGCCTGTTTGACGCGTTGCACCTGCGCGGCCTCCGCCTGGAACCGCCAGCTCAGCCAACTGCGGACCCTGAAGTAGCCCATGCGGGTGGCGCCCAATGACTCTTTCACATCATTTGAGATCAAGCTGGAGTTCCTCAGCGACTGGCATATCGGCACCGGTCAGGGCCGGTTGGGCACCATCGACGCTGAGATCCGCCGCGACCCCGATGGCCTGCCGTTCGTTCCCGCTAAAAGCCTCGTCGGGGTGTGGCGGGACGCCTGTGAGACGGTCGCCGCGACGTTCGACCGCGCCGCCGATCGACCAGGAATGTGGCAGAGTGGGTCATCTACCTGTTCGGCTCCCAGGCGCCTGGGAATGACCCGGTCACACTGGCCAATCGGCCACGGACACCGGCGGCGCTGCGGCTGACCCCCGCTCAGGTTTCTCCTGCGCTGCGGCAGGCGGTGCGGGGCCGGCCGGCGCTCGCGCAGGCGGCTGTCGTGTTGCGTCCCGGGGTGGCGATCGACAACGTCACCGGTACGGCCGCCGATCGGCTGTTACGCGCCGAGGAACGGGCGATCCGTGGGCTGCGGCTGTCTTCCCAGGTCACCATCGCCCTGCCTCCCTCAGTCGGTGAAGAGCTTCCCCGGCCTGCGGAGCTGCTTCTGCGCGCCGGAGCACGGCTGATTGGGGGATCGGCGGTAAACGGAACCGCGGGAGTGGACGGGTCGCGGTCCTGCTGCCTGGTGCTCGGCTGGACACGGCCATCGCGCCGACCCACCAGATGGTGACCGATCCGCAGTTAGCTGCGCTGCTGGCTGACGGTGTGCCGTCTACTCCCCCATCTCCGCCCACGACGCCACACGCCGTCGAGGTGTACCCGTATGAAAGGCGACGCAGCGGCGAACGACACACCGTTCGGCTCGTTCTGCGAACCCTTACCCCGGTGGTGGCCGCGGACGGTGTCCTGAGCAACGTCATCCTCAGCCGCGAAGCGGTTCCGGGAACCGCTTCGCTGAGCACCATCCTGTCCCACCTCAAGACCACATCGGGCGGCACCGTCGACTCTCGAGATCAGATTGGTCTTGCGGACATCAGGGTCGGCGACGCGGTGCCAGCCGTCGGTGACCCACGTGACCCGACATCGGTGACGCCGGCGCTTCCAGGGCCGATGGTGTGGCACCGCAGCGACAAAGGCCGCGGCCATTCTGTGTTCAACACCCTGTCCTCCGAGGCGCCACGCGAGCAACGGGCCAAGCCCATGTCTGGGTGGATCGCACCGGACGGGAACGGTAGGACATTGACCCAACGACGCCACACCCCTTAGAGATCAACGCCTGGCGACGAGCCATCCACGGGCCAGTGCCGCGCGGTCCCCGGAAGAGCTCGTACCTGGCATTGAAAAGCTAATGGGGAAACGATCCCAGCTTGGCGTGTTACGCGCCCAGCTGGAGCGACTCCAACTCCCTGACGGCGCGAAGATGGTCCGTGCCTGGATCTCCGCCACCGAGAGGATCCGAGCCCGCCGGGAGCTGTACCGCGGCCGAGGCGCTCGCCTGGTTCACCCCCGGCGCCCCGCCCGACCAGCCGGTGATCGGCTACACCCCCTCCGCACGGGCCACCACCTGGCTGCGGGTCCGGCCCGACCACTCCGTGGAGACCGTCCACACCGCTGAGGATGTGTTGGCTGAAGCGTACGAGATGGTGCTGTTCGACGGGGAACGAGAGCTGCGGTGGCTGCGTACCCCTGACGGACGCAGCACCGCGGTCGCTGTCGGCGAAGGCCCCAGTCTGCCGTCCGGCGATGTCGTCACCGGTGATCCAGCACCACGACGCGGCAGCGTCCGCACCCGACTGCTCGCCGGGGTTCCCCGGCCGCATGCCACGCCCGGCTGGACCACGTTGCACAGTGGACGGTACGCCGCCGCTCATCTGCCGTTGTCGGTCGCTGACAGCACGCTCCTCGTTGTTATCGACGCCGTCGAGTACCTGACGGAGGACGACCACGGCAACGTCGATGTCGCCGATACCCGCACGGTGCGGCTGCGGGCTGTCAGTCCTGAACTGTCAGTCCTGAAGAGGTACGCGTCCCGAACAGCGCGAACGACCTGAACCGGGGAGGGACGCTGGCATGAACGCCCCCTCATGAAGGAAATCCCGACGACGCTGACCAAGCGCGGTGACGTCCTGGAAGGCGTCATCAACGTCAGCGGCAAGGCGAAAAACAACAAGCCAAGGCCGGTTAAGCGCACCGAGTGGGATGAGGCGCTCGCCGAACATGTGAAGACTATGGCCGACGGTGAGACCGTCGACGTCACGGTAGCCGTCGACCGTCGGGACGGGAAGCGGACCGTCAGGTTGCGCGGGGTCGCGCCGTTGAAATTGATCAAAGAAGACTCTGAGTGGAAAGAGAAGCTGAAAGAGACAGGCGGCTTCGTCAACCCGTACACCTTCGTGCCGACCCTGCCTCGAGCCGGTGACGACGGCAGCTACCTGGTCGACACCGGTCTGGATGATGCTCCGCCCCCAGCCACGCGTACCACACTGTTGGGCAATAGAGCGGCACCCTCGCCGTCGCCCTGACCACTCTCACTCCGCTACTGCTGCCTGTGCCCGCGGCCGAGCAGTCGAAGGACGGTGTTAAGACGTTCGACGTACGGGTGGGGCCGGATGGACGGCCGTTGATCCACGGCGCCTCATTCAAAGGGGCGCTGCGCAGCGCGTACGAAACCATCACGGCCAGCCGGTACGGGGTCTTCTTTGAACACGACGACCGGCTTGCCTACCGCAGCCCTGCCCGTCATGCGCTCACCCTCACCCCAGCCCGGGTCTGCCGCGACGGTGACACCACCTACTTCCTGCTGTGCCGCGGCGACGCCGATTGGACGAAGTACAGCCAGCGCGGCAACCTTGTGCAGGACGCGGTCTGGGTCCCGGCGTACAAAGGTCAGAAGGTCCACCGCATCGGCGCCCTCGCTAAGGGGGACTTGACCGACCATCACGGTAAAAAGGTCTACGCCCGGGTGGTGCTGTGCCAGTACGAACGATCAGGTCAAAAGGCCGTCTTCCAGGTCTGGCGCGCCACCCACCTGGCCCTCACTCAACGAGAACTCGAAGCGGCGCTCAGGAAAACCACCTGGAGGGACGAATCATTCGCCACCGGCCACCTCACACTCGTCCGAGGGGCGGCACCCAAAATTGTCCGCGGGTGGCTGTCAGCCACCGGCTATTCAATCGGCACGAAACACGATGAGCGCCTGTTCGTCGCCAGCCCGGACGCGAAGACTGTGCCGGTCACCGAGGAGCACAAGAAATTCTGGCGGTCGGTGCTGCGGTCCTACGATCTAGCCCACGGGTACAACGACCCCAACGCCACCTACTCCCGCGACCCCTCGCCTAATAAGAATGGTGTCGTCCGGTCCCGCCACGTTCCCAGTAGTCCCCAGATGCGGGAACTACCGCCCGGCACGCTCGTCTACGTCAAGTACGACGAAGAGCGTGGAGACGTCACCGAAGTCCACTCGGTCATGATCGGCCGGCAGCCATTCGAAGCCTCTCCCTCTGAATTGCTGCACGAAAGCCTGCGTCCGGCGGACAGACGTGATCAGCTCTCTCCGCTGACCGGTTGTTCGGGTGGGTGCCGGTCGGGCGGCGTGACGACGACACTGAGACCAATGACGGCGCCTCTGGTTACCGAGGTCGACTGCGGGTCCGGTCAATCACCTGCACCACCGATGACTGGCGCCCGTCTGTTTTCCCACCCGGTGGTGTCGCCCTCGCCCCGTTAAGCACCCCCAAACCTAGCCAGTTCCGCTTCTACGCCGCCTCTAACTCCTGTGGAACGCCGGTACCCCGGAAAGCCCCGAAGACCGACGGCTACCGGCGCGACGGTGGCATACGGGGCCGCAAGATGTACCGCTGGCGTCAGGAGGAGCCTGAGTACTGGCAGCCGCCTGCTGACCGGGAAGACCCGAAGCGGGGGTACCTGGCTTTGAAAAGCCACCGCGATCACCCCAAACAGCTGGTACGCCACCGAAGCTGGGTCCGTCCCGGGGTGACTTTCCAGGTTGAGTTGTTCCTCGACGGGGTCCCCGAGCCCGAACTCGGTGCTCTTTTATGGCTCCTCAGTCGGGGTGAGGAGGCGCCACTGCGGCTTGGCGCCGGTAAGCCGTATGGGTTCGGTGTCGTGGCCACCCACCTGGATCTGGAGCGTCCCCGGCTGTGGGACGCCGATGGGGTCCGCGCTGGATGGCTGTCTTTGACGCGACCCGATCCCGTGGCCAAGGAAAGGCTCCGTGAACTGATGCACCAGTTCGAGAAGACCGCCCGCGGCAACAGGGTCCTCCACGAGGCTATTGAGTCATACCTGCGCGCCTCCCAACCCATCGACGCCACAACACCGGTGCACTACCCGCGTCTTACCCGAGAGCCCCAGGCCGAGAGCTACGCCTGGTTCGTTGAGAACGAGAGAGTCAAAAGCGGCGAGATCGAGGCGGGATGGTCGCTGCCGCACGTCCGGGACAAAGAACAGCGGTTGCCCTACCTCACCGAAACATCAGACACCCAGAAACAGGATAAAAACTCCAATCCTCCACGCAATCATCAAACGTCAACTCGGCAATCGCGAGCTCAACAGAAGCGAGGTCCTAACCCCTCCAGAAGATCAGAATTGCGACCGGACTCCGGTCGATCAGAAAACTCCAGGAAGGGTGGAAACAACCGTCGCCCCTCTTAAGCCAGTGACGTATTCCGCTCCCAGTCGTTACATCTATCAGAGTCATTCATCAACCCCGCAGGCTTGAAGCGGATCGTCGATCTTCGTTCCTCTGGTAACGGGATACGTGTCGGCGGTCCTTCCTGAAAGGAAAACAGCAGGATGCGTTTCTTTGCGGACGTTGCCGGCCCGGAAGCGCCTCTACCTTGGGAGTACGTCCATGGTGTGGTGTACGCGGTGGTGTATAACGTGCTCCGCACCCAGAATCCCGCATTAGCCACACAGCTTCACAACAACGGCTGGGCAAGCAGCTCCCTCCGCCCGATCGGCGTCTCACCACCGACCTTCTCTGACGCGCCTCGGTATCCCGGCGTGTACATGATGTCGCCGAACGGTCGGATCTGGTTCGGGTCTCCCTTCCCAACCTGGTTATGCCGCTGCTGACCGGGATCACCGGTCTGCCTCAGCTTCAGTGGGGCCCGGTCACCTTGACGGTTAAGGGCGCACAGCTGGAACCGCCTGTTGCCTTGAAAACCCCCGCTGTCCTGAAGACCCGCTCCCCCATCCTGATCAAAGCCAAGCAGGACCGGTACCTTCTTCCCGACGACGACGGCTATGTCGACGCACTGTTGGCGAATATCCGCCACAAGGCTGACCTGCTGGGCCTGCCGGGTGACGCTGAACTCGAGGTGCTCGAGGCCGGTCGACGGCGACTGTTCACAGTGTCCGGCGGTATCCGCATCGGAGCGATAGCGACGCTCCGGATCGACGCCGCCCCGTCTGATCACCGCGTTACGCGACTGGGGTCTCGGGCTGTACAACATCCAGGGCTTTGGATAGGTGAAGTGACCGCGGCCGTTCCGGCCCGCCCGGCCCTGACCCAGTCCATGATGGCGTATGGGCCAAGTCCGTCAACCGGACCGGGCGTACCGATCGGGCAGGCCACGCCGAAGGGTTCCAGTGTCAGGTCAAGCAGCCGGGACACCGCCGGGGTCGGTCTGCACCACCGCTGGCTGCGGTCAACGACCGGTGGTGGCGCGCTGCGTGATCTGTGGTGTGGGAGCACAAAATCGGCTTCAACCCGGACCACCACTAGGGCAGCCACGCGGTCAAGTACCGCGGCGACGCCACCAGGCGCTCCTGGCCTGGTACGCCGCTCAGCTCGGCGTACCCGTGCCGCCCTGGGGACCGTAAGCTGTGGCAGCGGCCCGGGACATGTTCCGTGAGCGTGTACCGCTGGGAGAAACACCGAAACCTGATCGCCGCTCTCCGCCAACAACTGGACATGACCCATGACAGCGTCCGCGTCTACCGGATCAGCTCCGCGCGTCTAGTCGACGTTGAGACCCTCGGCGTCGAACTTGACCATTCGGATTCAGTGCTCTGACCAGCACAGATGCACAACCGCCGGACCGCTGCAAAAATCAACCCAACCGAGCCTCAAAAAGCAGCCCGGACCAGCGAATTAAGGATAGGGTTGCCTCATCACCCCTAGGAGGATCGCAACGCGGCCGGGATCCACTCCTCGCCGAAGTACAGCACGCTACTTCATCACCCCTAGAGGGATTTGCAAGCAAGGCTGGCGTACCGCCTCAAAAACAAGAAAATGTGTCCGGCGGATGGGCCGCTGTGGTTGATAAACAGCGATCCACCCGCCGGATTGGCGTGGTTATTTCATTGACGGGATTCGAACTCAAAGGTGTAGCCCGCTCGAGAGCAGTGGGTTGCTTGGCGAGCCTTCCTCACGTGAGGCGTCTCGCTGTGTTTTCTGTTCTGTCGTCTCCGGCCGTGTTTAGAAGGCAGGCAGCGATTCAGGGTTGGTCGTAGTGGCCGGCGGCGATGTCCTCCAGGAGGGTGGGGCCGGTGGGCTGCCAGTTGAGCAGGTCGCGAGTGATGTGACTGGTAGCGGCCCAATCGCCGGAGAGGGCGTATCCGACGAATCCGAGCTCAGCGACGAGCTGCTCAGCGGGGGTGGACTGCGTCGGAAGGTCGAGACGCTCGGCGAGTACCTCGGCGATGGTGCGGATCGGCACGCTTTCCTCGGCGACGGCGTGCAGGATCGTTCCGGGCTGGGCGTTCTCTAGGCCGAGGCGAACGAGCTGGGCGGCGTCGAAGCGGTGGACTGCGGCCCAGCGGTTGGCTCCGTCGCCTGGGTAACGCACGGCCCCATGACGTCGGCTGTTTTGGGCGATGAGTGAGACGAATCCGTGGTCCTCTGCTCCGTGCACGGTTGGGGCGAACCGGACAACGACCACGTGTACGCCGCGTTCGGCGTACTCCAAGGCGAGGTTTTCTGCGCCGCCTCGGGGTGAGTTCGGTCCGACGGCGGGGTTCGGGTCGTGTTCGGTCACGGGCCTGTCCAGGTTGAATCCGGCCAGGCCTGAGGCGAGCAGGAATGGGCGGTCTGTCCCGGCGAGGGTGTCGCTGATCGTCTGAACGGCGGCGCGTTCGGCGCGGTTGGACTCTGCGGGGTTGGCCCAGTCGTGTTTGTTCGCGAGGTGGATCACCGCGTCGGCGTTCTTGACGCCGACGCGGATCGAGTCGAGGTCGTCGAGGTCTCCGCGTTGGATGCCTGCGCCCAGCCATGAGATGACGGAGGCGGCTTTCTCAGAGCGGGCCAGGCCCACGACCTGGTGGCCGGCCTTGAGGAGTTCGGTTACGACCGCACGGCCGATGAACCCGGATGCTCCGGTGATGAAAACACGCATGATGAAGCCTTCCTAAGGCGCGTCTGATGTCAGTCTCTGACATCAGACAGTAGCACCGATGTCAGTGACTGTCATCAGTGCGATAGCTGGCTACGATCGGCGCATGGGACGGTGGGAGCCTGGCGCGCAGGACCGGCTGCGACAGGCGGCGATGGAGTTGTTCGCTGAGCGTGGCTTTGAGGCGACTACGGTGGCGGATATCGCCGCGCGGGCCAGGGTGACCGAGCGGACTTTCTTCCGGTATTTCGCAGACAAACGCGAGGTGTTGTTCTCCGGCGAGGACCTGCTACAGACCGCGTTCGTCGACGCGATCGCGCAGGCGCCGGAGGGTCAGCCTGTCTGGACGCTGATTCACGCGGCGCTTGACGCCGGCGCCAAGACGCTTCAGGAGACGCGTGGGCGGGAGCAGGCGCGGGCCCGGGAGGCGATCATCTCGGCGAACGAGGCGCTTCAGGAGCGTGAACTGCTCAAACTCACCAGGCTTGCGCGCGCCGTGACGAAGGCGTTCCAGGCGCGTGGAGTCGCACCGACGCAGGCCCGGCTCGCCGGGGATGTGGCCGTCGCGATGTTCTCGACTGCCTTCCAGCGGTGGATTGAACCTGACCAGACCCGCGACCTGACCGAGCTTTTGCATGAGGTCGCGGCGGACGTTCAGAGCATCACGACGAGCTGACGTGCTCGCGCTGGCGCCCGCCCAGGCAACAGATCGGCATAGGCTGCCCAGCGCGCCGCGCTTGTTCTCCGCAATCCGGCTGGGCGGCTGGGCCCGGGGTGGCGCGAAGAGGGTTATGAAGTGGGTTATTTGGTGTCGGTGAGGGCGGCGACGATGGCGTTGACGACGCCTTGCCAGTGGCGGCGTTGCTGCTCGCGTTCGACGGCGTCGGCGAGTCGTTCCTGATGCACCACCAGCCGGGTACGCCCCTCGCCTGCGGCCCGGACGGTCAGTTGCAGGGTCGTGTCGTGTGACCAGCCGGGTGGCCACCAGGTGAGCCGGATGCGATCACGTCCCCGAAAGCTGCGTATCTCCCCGTGGATCCCGGACGCGGTCCGGTACGCCGCGCCCCGCTCCGGCAGCAGGGTGACGCCCTCTCCCAACCAGAGGGCCATCCCCTCCGGTGAGGTGAGGAAGTCCCACACGTCGTCGATGGGGCGAGCGATGGTCTTCGACACCCCGATCTGCCAGCCGGCGTCCCGGGTGAGGCCGACCTGCCGCCGTTTCCATCCCTCGCTCATGACGTCACCGCCGCGACCGCGCTGACCTCGACGAGCGCGCCGGGGACGGCCAAGCCGGCGACCCGCATCACCACCACCGGTGGTGTCGCGCCTTCCAATGCGGCAGCGGCGACGGGGTAGGCCTGGGTGAGGTCAACGCCGTCGACGACGCAGATGGTCAGCATCACCAGATCATGGACGGTGGCGCCGGCGGCGGCCAGCGCGATCCGCAGGTTGTGCATTGTCCGCTGTGTTTGGGCGGCGATGTCTCCGGCGCCGATGAGCTGACCGTCGCTGTCGACGGCGTTTTGGCCGCCGATGTAGATGGTCGTCGCGCCGGGTGGCACCACCGCGATGTGCGTAAAGGCGGGTGAGTGGACAAGCCCGTCTGGGCGCAGCAGTGCTGTTTTCTGGGTCATGGCTCCAGCATGCCCCCATACCCGGTCAGTTAGTGTCCGGGTATGCGGCAGTCGTCGACGAGTACCGCCAATCGCCGCCTGGAGACTCTCGCGCTGCTGCAGGCGTACCCAGGAATCTCCGCCGCCCAGCTGGCCGCCCGGCTCGGGGTCACCGAACGGACCACGCGGCGGGACATCGCGCACCTGCGGGAGCTGGGGTACCGGATCGAGGGTGAGGCGGGTCGGATGGGCGGCTACCGGCTGATGCCCGGCCGTACCATGCCTCCGCTGCTGCTGGACGCGGATGAGGTCGCGGCGGTGGCGCTTGGGCTGCGTACCGCGGCGACCGTTGAGGGGTTGGAGACCGCGGCGGTCACCGCGTTGGCCAAGCTCACCCAGATCGCGCCGATGCGGTGGCGGCCTCGGCTCGCCGCGTTGGCGGACGTCCAGCAGGTGCCGGATCGGTCACCGCGCCGTCCCGGCCGTGAGGTGCTCATCCCCCTCGCGCTCGCCTGCCGCACCCACGAGGCCATCCGCATCCGGCATCGCCGCACCGACGCTTCGCCGGCGCGTCCGGTGGAGGTGCAGCCTCATCGTCTGGTGACGCTTCGGCGTCGCTGGTATCTGGTCGCCTGCCCACGCAACGCCACCCAGTGGCGGGTGTACGCGGTGGACCGCATCGATCATGTGCAGCCGCTCGGTACCCGCCTGTCGTCCCCTGAGCCACCGGTCGACGCCGTTGCGCTCGTCGTGGACACGCTCGCGCATGGGCCGTGGCGGTACCGGGTCCGCGTCCGAGTCCACACATCGGCGGATCAGGTCCGGGACCTCGTCGATCCGAACGTCGCCACCGTGGTCGAGGATGGTGATGGGTGTGAGCTGCGTTTCGGCACCGATGACCTTGACTGGGCCGCGCGGTGGCTGGCGTACCTCAATCTCGATGTCGATGTCATCGAACCGGGCGTGCTCAACGACCGGCTACGCGCGTTCGGTGCCTGGCTGGTTGCTCGCTACTGACAGTTGACCGCTATTGCCAACAGCGCTGACCGCCGCGGGCGCTTCCTGTGATGCGGGTTCCCACGGCACCGGAGTTCGATCACCACCGACCCGGTGTTTACAACCAGAGCGCACGCGCGGCGACATTATTGACGACATTCACTTTTCTGTCGTACGGTCACAACAATTCACATCGGCGCGGCGATCCGACAACACGTTGGAGATGGCCATGATTCACACAATGGCCGCGCTGGCCGCTTCGTGGTCCTCGGTACGGCGTTGTTCACCGCAACCATCCCACCTCCCAGGACCAGGCCGAACGAGTGACCACAATGGACGGCCCTTCCCAGCCCGCGCCGCTTTCAATCTCCTAAAGCCGGTGCTCTACACCAGGCGCCGTCTATCCCCCACCTGCGGCGAGTTCCCATCGCCGCGGATTGTGAGCGCTCACATCGCAAATGTGAGCGCTCACATCAAACCTCCACCGAGGTGAGACTCCTGGTTCACCACCACCGGTCCGACATCAAAGGAGGCGACGTGTCCCCCAAACGTCGTACCGCTCTCGCCGTCGCGGCTGCCACAGCCTGCGTCCTAGGTTTGGGTGCGACGAGCATCCAGCCGGTCGCGGCTCAGCAGGTCGCGTGCTCCGTCACCTATGAGGTCACCAACCAGTGGCCAGGTGGCTTCGGCGCCAACGTCACCATCAACAATCTCGGTGCGCCTATCAACGGCTGGACCCTCACCTGGTCCTTCACCGCTGGTCAGACCGTCACCCAGATTTGGAACGGGACCGTGAACCAGTCCGGCTCCCAGGTGACGGTCCAAAACGCCCCCTACAACGCCTCCATCCCCAGCGGGGGCAGCGTGTCGTTCGGCTTCAACGGCACCTGGAACGACAACACCAACCCCGCCCCGACGAGCTTCACGCTCAACGGCACTGTCTGCAATGGACAGCCAGGCCCCACCACGACCGGCCCAACGACCAGCCCAACGACCGGTCCGACGACCTCCCCACCACCGACCAACACCCTCCCCTCGTCCTTCCGCTGGAGTTCCAGTGGGGTGCTCGCCGGTCCGAGGCCTGACAGCGCCCACAGGGACGTGGTGGCGATCAAGGACTACACGGTGGTGCGCTACAACAACCAGTGGCAGGTGTACGCGACGACCGCCAGCCCATCCGCAGGGTGGAATCTGGTGCACTTCGCGTTCAGCGACTGGTCTCAGGCGGCCTCGGCACCCCACACCTACCTCGACACCGCGACCCCGATCGGTCGTGGCTACCGGGCGGCGCCGCACATCTTCTACTTCGCCCCGCATGATCTGTGGTACATGGTCTACCAGACCGGTCTGCCGTCCTACTCCGTCAGCAGAGACCCCAGCGACCCCTACTCCTGGAGCGCGCCTCGCAACTTCATGTCCAGCGAGCCGCCTATCGTCACGCAGAACAAGGGCAACGGTGCGTGGCTGGACTTCTGGATGATCTGCGACGACGTCAACTGCTACCTGTTCTCCAGCGACGACAACGGCCACATTTACCGCTCGCAGACCACCGTGGCGAATTTCCCCAACGGTTTCGGGAACACCGTCATCGTTCTGCAGGACTCCAACCGGTTCAACCTCTTCGAAGGCACCGCCGTCTACCGGGTCGGTAACAGCGGCCAGTACCTGCTGCTGCAGGAGGCGATCGGGTCCGACGGGCGCCGCTGGTACCGATCCTTCACCTCCAACAGCCTCACCGGGCAGTGGGTCCCCCTCGCCGCCACCGAATCCAATCCCTTTGCCCGCTCCAACAACGTGACCTTCCCCAGCGGCACCCCCGCGTGGACCCGGGACTTCAGTCACGGGGAACTGATACGCGCCAGCAACGACCAGACCGTGCCCATCAACCCCTGCCGTCTCCAGTTCCTCTACCAGGGCATGGATCCCAACGCGAGCGGCGAATACATCACCCTGCCGTGGCGTATGGGCCTGCTCACCCAAACCAACTCCCCCTGCTGACCGGTAACCGGTCATAAGTCGGGCAGGTGAGCACACCTGGTCTCCCCCCAGGTGTGCTCACCTGCCCTGATGTCACAAACCGCCCGCACACCCCTCACGGCCGGCTGATGCCGCCTCTCCCACTACCGTCCACGGTGCGCCTTCGCGGTGGCGGCGGCCCGGCAGAGGCCCCAGTACGTCGATCGCCTAAGCCGCTATCTATCAGGAGTTCATGGCTCGAGCTATCAGGAGTTCATGGCTCGAGAGCCTGATCGGCGGGGTGTTTCAGCCACGCGGTCGGCGGCCCGGGACGGTACGCCAACTGTGGATCCTCCAAGACGCGAAGCGCTGAGCGGGCTGGAGTCGTTGACCTGCGTGGATGTGACTCGGCCACTGTGCTGCTGTCACGTGTACGGTTTCAGCGGGTGGAGCGGCATCGACATCCGCGCTTTATTGACTGATCTGGAGTAGCCATCCCACAAGTGGGTATCAACACTTGTCTAACAGTAGAAATTTTTCCTTTTTGTGCGCTATCACGTCGGCCTCGGGTAGGTCGGGTCCGTGTCGGGAACCGCCAGGATGAGGGTGCCCGGATCGGGCGGCGGCTCCGACGTCACGGTTGACGGGCGCTGACCCGAGAGGAGAAGGCCGTGAGATACATGATCACGCTCTATGCGTCGCAGCGTGACTATGACGCGATGGAGGGGAAGGGCAGCCCGGAGTCACCGGCCTGGTCACCCGAGGACGTACAGGCCATGTCCGAGTACATGGACGCGTGTATGCAGTCGCTGAGGGAATCCGGTGAATACGTCGATGGGCAGGGATTGGTCGCGCCGGTGCACACTCGGCGAGTCCACGGCGTCAAAGACAGCACGCCGGTCGTCACCGACAGCCCATACGGCGAGACCCAGGAGGTGCTGGCCGGCTACAACGTGGTCGACTGCGACAGCTTCGACCGGGCCATCGAGATCGCCGCACAGATGACGCTGTGCCCCGCCCCGGCTCAGGTCGACACCAGTGAGTGGTACGTGGACGTGCGGCCAATCGCTGAGGGGCCACCACGCGTCGAGGCCTGACCTCAATCACCTGACCTCAATCACCAGCGCCTACGTCGAGAACCTGTGATGTGTGCCTGACGCTAGGCTGGCTGGTCAGCCTGGTACGGCCGGGGCGGCGGGCCGCTGTGGGTGCTCCTGGGGTACCGGGATCACCACCACGGGACACGTCGCCCGGCGGATGCATTCTTCGCTCACTGAACCGAGCACCGCGTGCCGGAACCGGCTGTGGCCGTGGCTGCCCAGAACCAGCAGGTCAGCGGTCCGGGCCGCCTGGGTCAACACGACCGCGGGATCTCCCTCCACCAGTTCAGTGGCGATCACTGGGGGTGTCCCGCCGGGCGGGGTGGTCTCCCTAGCCACGGCTTCGACGGTCTCGGCGAGCTGCCGGGCGGCTCGCTCCCGTGCCTGTTGCGGTGTGTTGCCCGCCATGGGAAGCCCTTCGATGCCGTCCCACTGCCAGGCGGTCACGGCCTGGACCGTGACGTCGCCGTCTCGGGCTTGCTCCACCGCCCACCGCAGCGCCCGACGCCCGCCATCGGAACCGTCGACGCCGACCACGATCGTTCTGCCGCTCATGGGAGTTCACCTACCCCGACGCGTGTGTTCAGAACCGGGTCCGGTGGCCGAGGCCTGGTGCGCGACGGACCCTAACCGTGGTTTCCGTAACGGGTCGCCTCCGGGAGCCACCAGTACCAGTCTCGAGTCGGCCGGGGCGATGTGGCAGTGCCGGAATGACCGCGGCTCCGGGACTTTTGACCCGCTTTCGACGGGCACGAGGATCACACGTGGTCGTCGTGGAGTCGGTCAGGTCAACGTGAGTCGGTCGGGGTCGACCATGGCGGCGCCTCGGGGCACCCAACCCGGCTGGGGGCGACAAGGTGCGTGCCGCCCCGAAGCCACACGGTTCCTGCGTAGAAGCAGCGTCGCGGTCTCAGGCGTGCTCAGACGTGCTGTGCGCCTCTGACCCGGCGCCACAGCGTGACCGTCAGGCCAGGCAGGATCGCCGCCCCCACGCAGATGGCCAGTTCGCTCAGCGACAACGGATCTGTATGCAGCAAGGTCCGCAGCGGGGACAGCCACACGGCCGCCAGCTGCAGCGCCACCGACAGCGCGATCGCCACCCCAAGCAGCGGGTTGCCGCGGTGGCCTCGCCGGCGGGGCGCCCGGACCGCAACCCCAAGACCGAGCTGCGCCAGGCCGAGCGTCACGAACACCATCGTCTGCCAGGGCGCGTCGGCCCGGTACGCCCACCACCCCACGGCCAGGGACACGGCCATGAGCAGGACACCGGCCGCGAGCACCGCCTGGAGCAGTCCGGCTCCCAGGACGGACTCTCGAGGAGGTCGGGGTGGTCGCCGCATGGTGTCGGCGGCCACCGGTTCCGCGCCCAACGCCACACCGGGCAGGCCATGGGTGAGCAGGTTGATCCAGAGGATCTGGGCGGGCAGCAGCGGCACCGCCAGCCCCAGCAGCGGCCCAAACAGCATCACCAGTACCTCGGCGAAGCCGCCGGCGAGGGCGTAATGCAGGAAGCGTCGGATGTTGTCGTAGACGCGCCGTCCTTCTTCGACCGCGGTGGCGACCGTCCCGAGGTTGTCGTCGACCAGGATCAGGTCACTGGCCTGGCGGGCGACCTCGGTTCCGGAGCGCCCCATCGCCACCCCAATGTCGGCCCGACGCAGCGCGGGGGCGTCGTTGACGCCGTCCCCGGTCATCGCCACCACATGCCCCTGCTCCTGCAGCGCCCGCACGATGTCGAGCTTCTGTTCGGGTTTAATGCGGGCGTACACCCGGCTGTCGGCGCGGGCGACGGATCCGGTGTCCCCGCGTACCACCTTCTCTCCCGGGTTCCAGATGCCCAGTTGCCCGGCGATGGTGGCGGCGGTGGCCGGGTGGTCGCCGGTGATGAGGATCAACCGGATGCCGGCCTGTCCGAAAGCCGCCGCGACCCCGGGCGCTTCTGCCCGAATCGGGTCACCGATGGCCACCAGGCCCAGCAGCCGCAGGTTGGTCTCGGGGTCTTCATCATCATGGGGTACGCGGTCCGGGTAGGCGACGGCGATGGCGAGGACCCGCAGGCCCCGGCCCGCCAACCGCTCCGCCTCCGCCCGGAACCGCTCCAGGGTCTCCGCCCCGGCGGAGGACGGTGTCAGCATGTCGGGGTGCAGCAGGACCTCCGGTGCGCCTTTACACACCACCAGGGTCTCGCCGGCGGGGGTGGTGTGCACCGTGCTCATCCGGCGTCGTGCGGCGTCGAAGGGGCGTTCGGCCACCCGGGGGTACGCGGCGCGTTCCCGCTCCGGGTCCAGTCCACATCGGGCGGCCAGCACCACCAGCGCGGCCTCCAATGGATCACCCACAGCGGTCCAGTCCGGCTGGTCACCGTGGGGTGGGGTCAGGGTGGCGTCGTTGCACAGCAGGCCCGCTCTGGCCAACTCGATCAGTTCCGGTGTCGGTGTCACCGGTTGACCGTCAGGGTCGATGACCTGGCCCGTGGGGTCGTAGCCTTGCCCGGTCACCCGGTAGATCGCCTCGGGTAGCACTACCTGTTCGACCGCCATCCGGTTCTGGGTGACGGTGCCGGTCTTATCGGTGGCGACCACGGTGACCGATCCGAGGGTCTCCACCGCGTGCAGCCGACGCGCGATCGCGTGGTGTCGGGCCATCCGGTAGGCGCCCAGTGCGAGCGCCAACGTCACCACGGCGGGCAGCGACTCTGGAACCGCCGCGACCACCAGGCTCACCGCGATGATCACCATCGGCACCAGTTCCTGGCCTCCCGCCAGGCCGATCAGCAGGACCACCGCCGACAGCAGCACCGCGACCGCACCCAGTAGGCGCCCGAGCCGAGCCAGGCGACGCTGTAGCGGGGTGGGGCCGGCGCGGGTGCCGGCGACCAGGGCGGTCAGACGCCCCAGTGCGCTGGCGGCGCCGGTACGCTCGACGACTCCTACGCCTCGGCCGGCCACCACCACCGTGCCGGAGCTGATTTCATCGCCGGCGACGTGATCCACCGGCAGTGACTCACCGGTCAGGGCTGATTCGTCCAGCCGCAGCTGCCGTGCGTCATGCAGGGTCAGGTCGGCGGGGACGATGTCTCCGGCGTCGAGCAGGACCAGGTCACCGGGGACCACCTCGGCGGCTGGTATCACCATGTCGACCCCGTCGCGTCGGACGCGCGCCACCGGCGCGGCCAGCCGATTCAATTCGTTGATCGCCCGGTCGGCCCGTATCTCCTGGATCAGGCCGATGGTGGTGTTGACCACCACGACCAGGACGATCACGGCGGTGTCGGTGATGTCTCCCAGGATCGTGGTGATCACAGCGGCGGCGATGAGTAGCAGGATGAGGGGGTCAGTGAGCTGCCGCAGGATCCGTATCGCCACCGGTGCCCGGCGCGGCGGGGCGACGGTGTTGGGGCCGACCTGGGCCAGGAGCCGGGTGGCCTCAGCCGTGCTGAGCCCGCTGGGCACGCCCCCGGTCGCTCCGGGTTCGGTGGCGCCGGCCAGCGCCATGTCGGATCGGGTGGCCCGGACCCCTGTGCGATCGATCCTGGGGGAAGGCACCGGGTTCACCGGCTCGTCTCCTCACGGACCACGACGATCGGGCAGTCGATTTCACGGGATAACGTCTGGCCGACCGCGCCGGACCACAGTCCACGCATGCGGCCGTGTCCGCGGGCACCCATCACCAGCAGACCTGCGCCTTGCGCGGCGACCGCCAACGCGTGTCGGGGGTTGTCGTCGCTGACTTCCTGGGGTCGGACCTCCAGTTCCGGCCAGCGTTCCTTGACCAGCGCCGCGCTTCGGCTGGCTGGCCCGCTCGTCGGTACGGCGGGCACCGGCTGGGGCAGCTTGGCGGAGTGCACCAGGATCAGCTCCACACCGCGGAGGGCGGCCTCATCGGCGGCGAACCGGACCGCGGCGGCGTCGTGGACCTCGTCGCCGACCCCCACCACGACGGGCTTGGAGTCCAGCTGCTCGGGGCGATAGCCGTCACTGCGGACGATCATCACCGGCCCGTGTGCATGGGTGATCAGGCTCAAGCCCACTGAGCCGGTCACCAGGCCGCTGAGGACCCCGCGGCCGTGGCCACCGACCACCGTCACCACGGCGTGGCGGGAGCTGTCGATCAGCATCTGCGCCGCGGGGCGTTCGGTGAGTTTGCCCGACACCGTCAGGTCGGGGTAGCGGTCCCGGACCCGATCGACCGCCTGTTCCAGAATCCAGGAGGCGCGCTGCCGCGGATCATCGATGGGGGAGGCGATGCCCATCACGGGGTAGGACACCGGCGGCCACTGGTAGGCGTGGATGATCCGCAGCGGCAGTCGCCGTCGATCGGCGATAGCGGCGGCGTGATCGAGCACGACGCCATTGGTTGGTGAGTCGTCGATCCCCACCACCACCTGGTCGGAGAACGGGAACATGATCATCGCCTTTCTCGATCGGTGGGCGACAGCGTCCGCAGCGCGGGGTCGGGTTCCGCTCTGACGACGGCGAGTCGCAGCTTGGCGTCGACGGCGACGACTCCGTCACGGTTGGCCATGACAGGGTTGAGGTCCAGTTCGGCCACTTCGGGGATCTGTTCGGCGAGCAGCCCCAACCGCAGCACCAGATCCTCGACGGCGCTGGTCGGCACCGGTTCGCTTCCGCGGTAGCCGGTCAGCAGGGGTGCGCAGCGCAGCGAACGCCACATCGCTTCGGCGTCGACATCGGTGACCGGCAATAGTCGGAAGGCCCGGTCGTTCAGCAGGTCTGTTTCGGTGCCGCCCCTGCCCAGCATCACCAGCGATCCGAACAGAGGGTCGTGGACCACCCCGGCCACCAGCTCCACCACGCCCCGCACCATGGGCTGCACCAGCACCTGCGGCTGTGGGGTTTTCAGCGCGACGGCGATCGCCTCATAGGCCCGGGTCACCTCATCAGGACCGGTCAGGTGGAGCTGCACCCCGCCGTAGTCGCTTTTGTGGACCAGGTTGGGATCGGCTGCTTTAAGGACCACCGGAAACCCCACCTCGGTCGCGGCCCGCACCGCCTCCAATGCCGAATCCGCCACCATGGTGGGGATCAGGGGGATGCCGTAGCAGGACAACAGGTCGGTGATAACGGAGGCGGGTTGCCAGCCCTCTCCTCGGGCCAGCGCCTGGTGCACGATCCGGCGGGCCCGCCGGGCGTCCACCCCTTCGATGCGCGGACGGCGTCCCAGCGGCACGGCACGCCAGGCCGCGTAATGAGCTGCCTGTCCCAGGGCACGCATGGCCGGTTCCGGCATGGGATACACCGGGGTCCGCGCGCCGCGCAGCGCTTGTATGGGGTCGCCGACACCGACCAGCACCGCGGCGGTGGGTAGCTCCACCTCGTCAGTGGCCTGTCCGATGGCGGCGAGTACCCCCGGCACGTCGTTGGCGCGGGTAGCGGCGAAGATCACCAGTAGGGCGTCGACCTCGCCGCTGGCGGCCAGCTGCGTGATCGCGGTTCGGAACCCCTCGGGGGTAGCGGCCGCGCCTAGGTCGATGGGATTGTTGTGGGTCGCCGCCGTGGGCAGCACCGCCGTCAACGCCTTCCGGGTCTGCTCTGACAGCGAGGGCATCTCAAGTCCAGCGCCGTGGGCGGCGTCGGCGGCCAGCACATTCAGGCCGCCGGCGTTGCCGAGCACCCCCACCCGGTTTCCACGTGGCAGTGGCTGGCTCAGCAACAGTCGGGCCGCGTCGAGGAGCTCGGTGAGGGTTTCGGTGCGGATCACCCCCGCCTGAGCGAACAACGCGTCCACGGCGATGTTCGGGGCCGCCGCAGCGGCCGTGTGGGAGGCGCCCGCCCGTTGTCCTTCCTCGGAGCGGCCGCTTTTGACCGCCAGTACCGGCTTACGCCGTGCCAGGGCGCGGGCTGTCCGCGCGAACGCGCGGGGGTTGCCGAAGGACTCCAGATACAACGCGACCGCCTGGGTGGCTGGGTCGTCGTACCAGTACCGAAGCAGGTCGTTGCCGGACACGTCGGCCTTGTTGCCCAGCGACACGAAGCTCGATATCCCGGTACCGGTGCGGGCGGCCTGCTCCAGCAACGCGATCCCGACCGCGCCGGATTGGGAGGCCACTCCCAGCCCGCCCGTCATCGTGTCGGGGAGGCCACCCGCCGGCCGGGTGCCGGGTAGCGAGATGTTGGGGGTGAAGGTCGCGGCGAGCCGCACATCGGGGTCGGTGTTGATCACACCGATACAGTTCGGTCCGATCAGGCGCATCCCGTGCCGCCGTACCAGCCTCACCAGTTCCCGCTGGCGCTGCCGGCCCTCTTCACCGGCTTCCCCGAAACCGGAGCTGAGGACGACCAGGCCGCGGGCGCCGGCGCGTGCCGCGTCCTCCACCACGGCTGGGACGGCATGCGCGGGGACCGCCACCACGACCAGATCCACGCGGCCCGGCAGGTCGGTCAGGCGGGGGTAGCAGCGCAGTCCGGCGATCTGCTCCGCATAGGGGTTCACCGGGTACACCGGCCCGGTGAACCCGTAGTCGAGGATGCCGCGTAGCACCTCATGCCCGATGCCGCCCGGGGAGCGACCGGCCCCGACCACCGCGACCGCGTGGGGACGCAACACAGGCTGCAGGGACCGGCTTCCCGCCAGACGTTCCCGCCGATCGAGGGCTTCTAGTGCGTCCTCCTCGATCGTGGTCGGTAACCGGACCTCGACCACTCCCGAACGCAGATCCGTACGGAACACCGCGGATAATTCCTGGGCTAGGCCCAGCATGGCGGTGTTGTCGCTGAGGACGTCCCCGACCATCTCCGCCACGCCGTCGGCTCGGGCGTGAGCGGCCAGATACTCCAGCAGGAGGGTGCCCACTCCCCGGCCGTGCTGTCTGTCATCGACCAGAACCGCGAAGTCAGCGGTGTCGGGGGCGGTGGGGTCCCGTTCATAGGAAGCGACCCCGATCACCTGGCCGCCCTCCTCAGCGAGTACCGCCACATGATCGGGGTCCGGTGGGCGGATCAGCCGCTGCACTTCACGATCGACGCTGGCCCGGGAGATGGTGAAGAAACGTAACCGGAGGCTGTTCTGCCCCGCACGCTTGTGCAGGTCGGTCAACGCGGCGGCGTCATCCGGGCGCACCGCCCGAAGCCGCACCACCCCACCGTCGAGGGTCAACGCGTCGGTCGCCGCCGGTTCCCGCGTCCTGACCAGTTCCCGGACGAGGGCTTCCCGTACCGTCATCGTCGATCTCCTTAACACCGCGTGTCGGTTCCGGTACCAGTGGACCCCGTCGGTGTCATGACGCGGCAGAACCACAAGCCATCCGGGTGCGGTGCGAAGGTCCCCAGCTCCGGGCCTCCGGTCTCGCACCATCGGTCCCTGGGTTTTAGGGCCTTGGTCCTTGGATGTCCCACCACGAGGCGCCTGATCCGCTGTCGGTTCCCGCCATGGTTTCCAGTACCGCGGGTTCCACACCTCCCGACGGCCGGACAACCGCGACCGGGCAGGTGGCGTGACTGATCACGCCGTGGGCGACCGGCCCCAGCGGCTCCTGGTCGGCGCAGGTGCGTCGCCTGGCTCCCACCACCAGCAGCGCCGCGGTGCTGGAGGCGCGCAGCAGCCCCGGCAGAGGGCGTCCGCTGATCACCGACCGGGTGACCGGCACCGTGGGGTACCGCTGCTCCCAGGGCGCCGTCCAGGAGGCCAATCGGGCCTGGTCGACGGACTCTCCGCTAAACCACGGCTGTGGGCAGGCCGTGGGCTGCAGATCATCGGGCCAGGCTGAGGAGGCCCACACCACCGCCAACGGAAGCTCATGCGCAGCCGCGTACCGGAACCCGAATCCCAGCACCGCCTGTGTGGCGGCGTCACCATCCACCCCGACCACGACATGACGGGGGAAGAGCCCGCCGTCCCCGCTAAGCATGCAGCGGGCCACCAGGACCGGGCACGGGCAGTGGGTGGCGACCCGCAGCGCCGTCGATCCGATCAGCGGCTCGGCCTGCCAGAAAAATCCCCGAGTTCCCATCACCAGCAGGCTCGCGTCCTGGGCCACCGACAGCAGTTCGGTCACCACCTCGCCGAGACGCAGCTCGCCACGGACCTGTTCCCGGGGCAGGTCCTGACGCGCCTTCTCCACCGCCGCCTCCAACCTGGCCTGCGCCCGGACCAGTTCCTGGTCGGCCGCGCCCCAGACGGTGGAGGTGAGCTGGCTGGATGTGTGGACGTGGCAGATCCGTAGGCGCGCCCCGGTACGCCGCGCGTGGTCGATCGCCCAGGCCAGACAGGCGTGGTCGGTGTCGGAACCGGCCACCGCCACCACGATGTCCCCATACCCGATCGTCTGATCAGATCTGATGCCCTGAGCAGACAGGTTCTCCCCTTCAAGGCCTGTGCCGATATCCCACCTGCCGTCCGTCATCGTGATCCCCCCTGATCCGCTCATCCCCTGTCATCCCTGGTGATCCGCTTCTCCCCCGCTGCCTGGATCACCGGTCCGCTGTCTGCGCGTTGGGTGTGTGCGGTGTGGAGCGGCCGGGTACTCCACGCCGCGCGTGTCGTCCACGTCAGCCCCAACCCTGACGTCACGGGGCCCGCCGACCCCTTGACGTCACCCCTGTCAGGTACCCATCGTGTCCCGACGTGTACCTGCCGTGCCGGACAAAAGCCGAGCCGGGACCGCTACGCGAGGCCGGCGCCCGCACTGGGTGGCTACCCAGGAATCGCGTCGGATTCGCCCTGGTGGGGGTGTGACGTGAGCCCTTCCCGTCGACTCCTCGGTGATCTCACCTCCACACTGGGGAGACGACGGAACCCAGATAGGGATTTCCGTCGCCATCGGGTGACATCTCGAACCGGGGTGATGGGGGGAGGAGAAACCCATTCGCGCCCACGGACGGAACGCGCGTTCCCTCGCTGTTCACTGCCCACAGCCGCCGGTTCACCCAATATAGTCGGAGTTATTAGCATTTATGGTTTTTCGTCATTAAAAACATCTCACGCTGTTGCTCCACGCCATCGGTGTCGTCGTTGCCGTAAACCGTCGGTGGTGGAGAGGAATACGGCGGTACGCCGCGTCACCCCACCTGGGAGAGGGGCGCCCCTGCCGCAGTCTGGGCGCCCGTCACCGCGACTCGTCCGGGGCGGCCAGGACCACGGCGCGCCCGGCTTCCAAGCGCGCGATGGGAACCCGGAACGGGGAGCACGACACGTATGTGAGGCCAGCCGCTTCGAAAAAGCGCACCGATTCGGGGTCGCCACCGTGCTCACCGCAGACCCCTATCGGCAGCTCAGGCTCGGTGTTCCGCCCCTCCGTCACCGCGATCGTGATCAGGCGGCCGACACCGGTCCGATCCAGTGACTCAAACGGGGAGGTCGCGAAGATCCCCAGATCCAGATACCGGGGGAAGAACGTGCCTTCCACATCGTCGCGGGAGAAACCCCACGTCATCTGGGTTAAATCATTGGTGCCGAAGGAGAAGAAATCAGCGTCAGAGGCGATCTCACCCGCGGTCAAAGCCGCCCGGGGAACTTCGATCATCGTCCCCACCGGGATCTTTGGCGCGTCCGGCACCTCCGCCAAAATCCGCTGGGCCTCGGCACGGGCCACCTCCAGCTCTTGGACGGTGGCGACGAGGGGCACCATGATCTCGGGGCGCGGATCGCCGCCTTCCCGAATCCGCGCCGCCGCGGCCTCGGCCACGGCCCGCACCTGCATAGCGAACAGGCCAGGGATGACCAGCCCGAGCCGCACTCCCCGCAGCCCGAGCATCGGATTGGCCTCGTGTATCCGACGCACCGCCGCCAGCAGCTGCGCATCCCGCCCAGGGTCGTCCCCTCGGGCCTGAGCGACCGCTACCCGGGCACTGAGCTCCTCCAAGGGCGGTAGAAACTCATGCAGCGGCGGATCCAGTAACCGGACCACCACGGGAAGCCCGTCCATGGCGCGGAAAATCTCGATGAAATCCTGCCGCTGTACCGGCAGCAGCTCATCCAACGCCGCCTGCTGGCTCGCGGAATCCTCGGCGAGGATCAGCCGCTCCACCAATGCGCGGCGTTCCCCGAGAAACATGTGCTCGGTTCGACACAGCCCGACCCCGACCGCGCCGAACCGCCGCGCCCGGGTGGCGTCCTCGGGGGTGTCGGCGTTGGCGTATACCTTCAGCCGGCGTACCCGGTCGGCGTGGCTGATCAGCCGGTGCACCGCAGTGGTGAGTGGGGAGCTGTCCGGGGCGAGGGTGCCTTCAAACAGGCGGACCACCTCCGACGGGCGGACCGGCACCTGGCCGAGATAGACATGGCCGGTGGTGCCGTCGACGGAGATGATGTCGCCTTCCTGCACCACGACCCCGTTGACGGTGAACTTTCGCCCCTCGGGGTCGATGTCGATGGCCTCGGCGCCGCACACGCAGGTGATCCCCATGCCACGGGCCACCACCGCTGCATGGGAGGTCTTACCGCCGCGGCTGGTGAGAATCCCCCGGGAGGCGATCATGCCGGGCAGGTCGTCGGGGTTGGTTTCCCGCCGTACCAGAATTACATCCGTGGTCGCTTCGGCGGCGCGGGCGGAGTCGAAGACCACCTGCCCCACCGCGGCCCCGGGAGAGGCGGGTACGCCACGCGCGATGGGTGTCTCCGCCCCGGTCAGATCGAAGCTGGGGAACATCAGGTGCGCCAACTGCGCGCCCGTGACCCGTCCCAGCGCCTCATCGAGGCTGATGAGGCCCTCCTCGGCCAGTTGCGCCGCGATGATGAATGCTGCGGCGGGCGTGCGTTTGCCCACCCGGGTCTGCAACATCCACAGCTTGCCGTGTTCGATGGTGAACTCGATGTCGCACATGTCCCGGTAGTGCGCTTCCAAGCGGGACATGATCTCTTTGAGCTGGACGAAGCTGCGTGGGTCGATGCGCTCCAGCTCCTGCAACGGCACCGGGTCCCGGACCCCCGCGACCACGTCCTCTCCTTGGGCATTGGGCAGGTAGTCCCCGTAGACACCGGCCGCCCCGGTGGCGGGGTCCCGGGTGAAGGCCACCCCGGTCCCTGAGTCCGGTCCCAGGTTGCCGAACACCATCGCAACCACGTTGACCGCGGTGCCCAGGTCATGAGGGATCCGCTCCTGGCGTCGGTAGATCACGGCGCGTTCGGAGTTCCAGGAGTTGAACACCGCCATGATGGCGAGGTTGAGCTGCTCATGAGGCGCCTGCGGAAAGTCATAGCCGGTGTGCTCGTAGAAGACCTTTTTGTAGGCTTCGACCAGATTCCGCAGATCCTCCGCGGTCAGGTCGGCGTCGCTGTTGACTCCCCGCTCCCGTTTGGCGTCCGCGATCAGCTGCGCGAACGGCTGGCCAGGGATCCCACACACAGTGGTGCCGAACATGTGGATGAGCCGCCGGTAGGAGTCCCAGGCGAAACGCTCATCGCCGCTGGCGGCGGCCAGACCCCGGACGGTGGTGTCGTTGAGCCCGATGTCCAGGATCGTGTCCATCATGCCGGGCATGGAGTAGCGGGCACCGGAGCGCACCGAGACCAGCAGAGGCTGCCGGGGGTCCCCTAAGGTCTTCCCTAAACAGGCCTCCAGCTCCCTCAGGTGGTCGAGCACCTCGTCGAAGAGACCATCGGGAACAGCGCCGGTACGCAGGTACCACCGGCACGCTTCGGTGGTGATGGTGAATCCCGGCGGCACCGGCAGCCCCATCCGAGTCATCTCGGCCAGGTTGGCGCCCTTACCACCCAGGAGATCCGCCATGTGGCGGTTACCCTCGGCGAAGCTGTAGACGTACTTGTGCATCGTCGCCACCTCACACCCCTGATGGGTTCGTTGGCTCCGCGGCCAACACCTGCTGTGGCGCCGGGCCGCTTACGGCTGCTGTCGACTTATCGGGTCGGGCTTCCTCAGGGCCCTCACTCTTGGAGCCCTCACTGTGTCCGTTGCCCGCTGAGAGCGATCCTCAACCGCCCTCACCTGCGTAGACAGAGCCCAAGGACCCCCGTGTCCGGGACCTCGTGGCTGACGGTCCGGGACCTTGTGGATGACCAAGTCCTGTCCCGGGACAGGTCATTGGGTCCGCGCGGCGCGGTCATTCGGTCCTGCCGGCCAGCGTTCACGCGTCGTTGACTGGAAGTGTCACAGGGAACCCCGACGACCAGCACGACGACCAAGTCGACCAGGTCGACGGCCATCGGGATCCCACGACGGCGGGAGTTCAAGGAGACGACGATGGCGGCGCTGACACGACTACACCGGTCGGATCCACCGACGCGCGATGACCGCCCTGCCCTGACGAGACAGCGACCGGCCGACACCGCCCCCGCCCGTCAGGACACCGCGTCCTACATCTGGGCGATCGCCCGGATCGCGACTGGCTGGATTTTCCTGTGGGCGTTTGTGGACAAGACCTTCGGGCTGGGGTTCGCCACCCCATCGGAGGCCGCGTGGATCAGGGGTGGAGAACCCACCCGGGGCTTTTTGAGCAACGCCGCAAGCGGCCCGTTCGCCGATTTCTACCGGAGCATCGCCGGGGCTGGCTGGGCCGACTGGCTGTTCATGATCGGTTTGGCGGGGATCGGTCTCGCGCTGCTGGCCGGGATCGGTATGTGGATCGCGGGCATCACCGGCGCGCTGCTGTTGGTGATGATGTGGTCGGTGGCGCTGCCTCCCGAAACCAACCCGCTCATCGACGACCACATCATCATGGCGATCCTGGTGGTCGGACTCGCCGTGGCCAGGGCGGGTGACACCTGGGGCCTCGGCCGGTGGTGGGCTCAGACCCCGCTGGTCCGACGGTTCCCGTTCCTCAGGTAAGGCTCTCACCGATTGGAGGCGACGACGGAGGCACCTTAGGCACTCTCAGCTAGGCACTCTCAACTAGGCATTCTCGATCACAAGCCCGTTCGGATACCCCGAACCCCATCCAGATGGGTTCCCCAATCGGGTCCCGGTCATCCGCCGATGGCCGGGACCCGGCGTGTACGCCGCATCCGGGCGCCCTGACCGGGGTACGCCCGGGCGCCCCGATCGTTATCGACACTGGCGGCGATGAGCGGCGCCCGCCATGGCACACCGCCTCCACGCTGATCCCGTCACCGCACCCACACCCTCTCCATGAGGAAATCTCCTCACATTCCCGCTGTCTACACTGGCCGTGTGGGACAGCGGGAGTCGCAGGACTCGTGGCCGGTCTCGGATCTAGGCCTGTCCTCCTTGGAGCATGTCGAACTTGATGATCTGCTCGATGAGCTTCTCGTACGGGCCCGGAAGATCACGGCGGACCGGAAACGAATTCGGCGCCTGTTGGACGCGGTCGTCAGCATCGGTAGCAATCTGGACCTGGACACCATCCTGGACCGAATCCTCACCGCTGCCTGTGAACTCCTCGACGCCCGGTACGCCGCCCTCGGGGTCATCGGCCCTGACCAGCGTTTGATCGCATTCCGCTCCCTCGGTCTCACCCCTGAGGAGCGCGCCAAGATCGGAGGGCCGCCCCACGGGCACGGCATTCTGGGGCTGCTGATCAAGGAGCCGCATCCGATTCGGCTGCGGGACCTGACCACCCACCCCGCCTCGGTGGGGTTCCCTCCCAACCACCCCCCGATGAAGAGCTTCGTCGGGGCGCCGGTGCGGACCCGGGACCGGGTCTTTGGGAACCTGTACCTCACCGAGAAGCAGGGAGCCGACGAGTTCACGCTCGAAGACGAACAGCTCCTGACCGCCTTGGCCACCGCCGCCGGGGTGGCCATCGACAACGCCCGCCTGTACGCGGAGGGTAAGCAGCGGCAGCGATGGTTGGAGGCCGCCGCTGAGATCACCGACGTGTTGCTGGGTGAGGTGGATCAGACCGCGGCGCTGGACCTGGTGGCCCGGCGGGCCCGTGAGGTCGCCGAAGGTGACCTGGCGATGGTGCTGCTGGCCAGTCCTGGGCAGAACGAGCTGGTGGTGGAGGTCGCCGCCGGTGAGAAGGTGCACAACCTGGTGGGTACTCGTCTGCCCCTGCGGGATGACGCGCTGGGCAAGGTGGTGACCGAACGCCGTCAGTTGATCGTGGACGACGTCGGGAAGATCACCTCCTGGCCGCAAGCCATGCCGGACGGGCCGGCGATCCTGGTGCCGCTGGCGACCGTGGAGGAGGCGCACGGGGTGCTCCTGGTCACCACCCCGCGTAAATCTATGTCGCTGGGCTTCCCGGCGGACGCCAGCATGGTGGCGACCTTCGCCGGTCAAGCCGCCCTGGCGCTGGAGCGGGCACGAGCTCAGGCTGTACAGGCTTCCCTGGCGGTGATGGAGGACCGCGGCCGGATCGCCAGTGACCTGCACGACCTGGTCATTCAGCGGCTGTTCGCGACCGGGCTGCGGCTCCAAAACGCGCTCAACATCACCTCCGACCCGCGGGTGGCCGAGCTGATCAACAACACGGTGGATGAGCTGGACGCCACGATCCGCGACATCCGAGCCAGCATCTTCGAGCTGCGCAGCGTCAGCGACGGCAACCTGCGCGCCGAGATCCGGACGGTCGTCGACAGCGCCCGCAACACCTTGGGCTTTACCCCACAGTTGACCATTTCCGGGCCGGTGGAGCAGGCGGTGCCGTCTTCTGTCCGGCCTCAACTGCTGGCGGTGCTGCGTGAGGCGTTGTCCAACGTCGCCCGTCACGCGCAGGCCACCCAGACCGAGGTCAGGGTCGAGGTTATCGACGACGCCTTGGTGCTCACCGTCGCTGACAACGGCCGTGGCACCCAGGGAGCCGCTCCTCGGGGTGGGTTGCGGACCATGGGGGAACGCGCCGCTCGGCTCGGCGGAGTGTTCGAGGTCGGCCCGGGTCCTCAGGGCGGCACCGTCATCCGGTGGTGCGTACCGCTGACCACCTGATCGCCCCACATCGACGCAATCGCCCTATCGAACCACACATCGAGGGGTACGCCGCTCCGCTCTGACAGCAAGGCGCAGGGCGCAAGCGAGATCAGGCCCAGCAGCGCCTGCGCGTACCGGTGCATGTCGCAGAAATAAAACAACAACGGTGGTGTCGCCGATTAATTCGGCCTGCTGCGGGCATTCCTCTTGGGTTACCTCCCGGGAGGAGTGATCACGATGACGCAATCACGGCACGACCGACCAGCCGTTCAACCAACCGGCTTCCCAGTCGGTCAGGGAAGACCCACCGGACAGGTGGTGGTCGCCTCCTACTCCCGCTACGCCGACGCGGAGCGAGCCGTGGACTTTCTGTCCGATCAGGGTTTCCCTGTGGAACACACGGCGATCGTCGGCCGGGGTCTGACGACCGTGGAGCAGGTCACGGGCCGTTTGAACTGGTGGCGCGCGGGTCTGCAGTCCGCGGCGACCGGCGCCATCATCGGTGCGCTGTTCGGGTGGCTGTTTGGTCTGTTTAACTGGGTGAACCCGCTCATCTCCAGTCTGCTGCTGGCGTTGTACGGCGCCCTCATCGGTGCGGTCCTTGGGCTCCTGCTGGGGATGCTCAGTCACTCGCTCACCGGAGGACGGCGGGACTTCTCATCCATCAGCGGCCTCCAGGCCAGCAGTTATGACGTCCTGGTCAACGCGGAACTCTCCGACCGCGCGGCCGCGCTTTTGACCATGGCGGGTGGCCCTGGACGAGGCAGCTACATCTCACCGCAGTAACACTCGACGCCCGTCACACGGGGATCCCACAAGAGGACAACTTAAGTTAAGAGAAGGAGCTGATGCGCGAACGGCCTTCTCCCCTCACCGCCGGGTGAGGCGAAGGCTCGTTCAGGTGTCTACGCGTCTTTCTCCACCGGCGGTCAGGTTTTAAGCCGCGTACCCAATGACCCCGGCCTTAAGGCTGCATGACTGCTTTCACGATGCCGTCACGCTTGTCCCGGAAACACTGGTACAGCGACGGGGCGTCCTCCAGCGAGCCGTGGTGGGTGATCAGATCTCCGGCGCGGAGCGGGTCTCCGTTCCGGAGCAAGCTCAGCAGCTCATCGGACCACCGTCGAACATTGGCCTGCCCCCACCGCAGCCCGATCTGCTTGTCGAACAGATCCCCGATCGGGAACGACAGCATCCACGCCGCGTACACCCCGATCACGGAGACGGTGCCGCCGCGGCGTACCGATGCCAACGCCTGATGCAATGCGACAAAACGGTCCGGCTGCACCTTCAGGGTCTGCAGAAGTTTGCCGGCGAAGGAACCATCGGCGTCCATGCCCACCGCGTCGATCACCGAGTCCGCGCCGCGTCCATCGGTGAGGTCCCGCACCACCTCGGTGACATCGGACACCCGCGAGTAGTCCACGACGTCAGCGCCGAACCAACGCGCCATCGCCAGCCGCTCAGGTACCCGATCCACACCGATCACACGACTCGCGCCTCGGAACAGGGCCATGGTCACGCACATCTGCCCCACCGGCCCCAGCCCGTACACCACCAGGGTCCCCTCGGGCGGTATCGCCGCGTACTCCACCGCCTGCCAGGCGGTGGGTAGCACGTCGGAGAGCAGCAGCGCCGCTTCCGGATCGCTCTGCTCTAGGCGGATCGGCCCGAATTGGGCTTGCGGCACCCGCAAGTACTCCGCCTGCCCTCCAGGCACCCCACCGTACAGGTGGGTGTAGCCGAACAGTGAGGCGCCCTTACGCCCTTTGAGGTTCTGGGTGGTCTCGCACTGGCTGTACAGCTGCCGCTGGCACATATAGCAGTGGCCACAGGAGATGTTGAACGGCACCACGACCCGATCCCCCGGGCGTAACCCGGTCACCTCGGCCCCGACCTCGACGACCTCACCCATCGCCTCGTGACCGAGGATGTCCCCGGGCTTCATCCCCATGGTGGCGCCGTGGTCGTACAGGTGCAGATCACTGCCGCAGATCGCGGTCGCGGTGACCCGGATGATCGCGTCAGTGGGTTCCTCCAGCTTCGGGTCCGGGCACTCTTGTACGGCGACCCTTCGTGGCCCTTTCCATACGACGGCACGCATGTCGTGTCCTCTCGCCGCCTGGTTGCTCTGCTCCACTCACCCGTCAGGGACCTCCCGTCTCCTGCTTCGGCGGTACCCCGCCACGGAGCCTTCGAACCCGCACCAGCGAGAAACCGACATAAGACGACACCCAGGGCCTGGCCTGAAAACCATGCCGCCGCAGGGACGCCGCGCGTCTTTCTCTGGTTTTCTCTGTCTTCCACTGGCGCTTAAAACAGCGGCTCCCGGCCCTTGAGGGGTCATGGCCGACACCGTGAGCCCGTTATTTACGGGCTGGAGCAGCTGATGATGCTGGGCACGCTGACGCTGTTCCCGCTGGCGACGTACCCGAACGTGGTCGATGTGTTCGGCTCGAGTATGCCGTTATACGGCGCGTTCCGGACATTGATCGTTCCGCTACTGCCGCTGGCCACTCCGTTCCAGAGACTGGAGATGCTCTGCCCAGCAGGCAACGTCATCCGGACAGTCCAGCCGTTGAGGGTGGTGGTTCTGGTGTTCTCCACCCGCACCTCGGCCTGGAATCCGTCGCCCCAGGAGTTAATCACCCGATAGGTCGCGGTGCAGACAGATGCCGGTGGACTGACGGAGGACGGCAGCGACGACGGAATGTCGGACAGGGTCGGTGAGATGTCCCCTTCCAGGCTGCCCGGTACCGACTTGAGGGCGTTGTACCAGGCGGCGGCCATCTTGTCGTAGCCGGTGGCGTTGGGGTGAACCCCGTCGGCCAGGTCCGCGCTCGTCAACGCGTTGTACATGTCGACCAGGTGCACCCGCGGACCAGCGGCTCGGACGATGTCCGGAATCGCCGCGTTGAACGCCCGGACCGTGGAGTCAAGCATCGGCAACGGGATGATCGTCGCCACGAACACCTCCGCCCGGGGCGCCGTCGAGGTGATGCGGTTGATCAAAGTGGCCAGTCGACCCGCCGCGTTCGTGGGGTTCTGGATCATGTCGTTGGTGCCGATGTGCAGCAGCACGGTACGCGGCGTCTGGGTGAGCAGCCAGTTCACGATATTGGCGTCGATCTGGTCGATCCGCCAACCGGAGTGGCCCTCGTGGTCACGGTCACCCAGGCTGGCCGGTCCATTGGACTGGGTGCCGGTGAAGTCGATCCGGTAGCCGTCGGCGACCAACCGCTGCCACAGGCCGATCCGGTAACCGCCGGGGATGTTGAAGCCATCGGTGATCGAGTCACCGAGCGGCATGATCCGCACCCCGCCGTTGGATTGTGCCTGGGCGTTCCCGAACGTGAACACCATGGCAGCGATCAGGAGGACACCTGTCATTACGGCCGCCAGCGGCGACGTTTTCCTCACCATGGGATTCCCGATCTCCTTTTCCGGATCCCAAGGGCTCGGCGCCGTCGGCCCATCACTGTGTGGTTTGGTCCCCGTCGTTTCAGGCGTACGCTCTCCGCCCGCTCGACAGGGTGTGGAAGTCAGGATCCCAAAGCGCCCTGACGCGTGCAAGAAAAACCGGATGCTCTTTCAGATATCGACTATTGCCGATTCGTTGAGAAGGTTAACGAGCCATCTGGGGAGACACAGCGGCTCGAATCTTTAAAGGCCGGCCTCTTCATGCGGGCTCAAGGCTTCACATCAGCGCCTTGTCAGAACCGGCGTATTCAGAACGGGTGCGCTCCCTGGAGGCGGCATGGGCGGCCCACGGATCGGGTAGCCGATTACGTATCCGGCACCGTCTGAGCGTGGGAGGACAGATGAGCGGCCGTCGAGGACCGACCGCCCGACGAGGGATGACTAAAGAGGGGATGCCCAAAGAACTGACCCAGGCCCTGCGGGCCGCCCGGGCGCACGTCGCCGCGGCGGAGCAGCTCGCGGGCTTCATCGAACGTTTAGGCCCGACCCCGAATCCGGCTGACATCGCCGAGTACGCCACCCTGCTGCGCCGGGAACGAGCCACGCTCGACGAGCGGACCGACGCGCTGCGCGCGGCTGGCCTGTCCGTCCCGAGCGTCGACGCGGATCTCGGCTAAGCCGACGACGGCGGTTTCCCGCCGATGGCCGTTGGCACGCCCGTCACCGCTTCACCGGTGTCCGCTCGCTGGGCCGGGCGGACCCCAGCGATGATGAACCCGCTACGTGGGCGGGTGGGGATCCGGTTGAGGGGAATCGTCAGATCCTGCTCCGGCACCTCGTACTCCAGCCACGCCAACCGCGGCACCAGGGTGTTCAGCAGCGCGACGGTGATCTCCTCCCCTGGGCAACGGTGGCCGGTGGCTGGGTCACCGCCGCCTTGTGGGATCAGGTCGTACGCGCCGATCCGCCGGCCGATAAACCGGTCGGGGTCGAATCGGTAGGGGTGCGGCCACACCCGGGCGTCGTGGTTTTGGCCGTACAAGTCCAGCAGGATCAGGGCGCCGGCGGGGATACGCTCCGCCCACCATGACAGCTCCTTCACCGCCCGTCCCCCTACAAAGGGAGCGAACGGGTAGAAGCGACGCACTTCATGAGTGAAGGCTTCGATAAACACGGGGTCGCCTTCCCGCAGTCGGTTTCGGTACGCGGGCCAGCGGTGCAGCGCGTGGGCGGCGAACACGATGAACCAACTGACCGCGACCGTCGGTCGGAGCACGTTGAGCACCTCTACGGCGGCGACCCGCGCAGGGAGTAGTTGCCCGCCCCCTTCGCGGTGCCAGGCAATCACCTCCAGCACCGAGCCGGCGGGCACCACCCGCCGCTCGGCCCGCACATCCTCGATCAGGCGGATCAGCCACGCCTCCCGACGGGCGCGGGCGCGTCGAGCTCGCCAGTGCCGTGGCCCCAAGGTGGCGAAGCCGTCCACCATGGCCCGCAGGTCAGCGGCGACGGCGGAGGTCTCCTCCTCATCCTCCAGGGGTATCCCCGCCCACTCGCAGACCGCACTGGTGAGGACCCGGCTCGCTTCATCGAAGAGGACGATCATGCCAAGGTCGCTCCAGGACTGAATCGCGGCGTCCCAGGCAGCGGCCGCCCGGTCTACCAGTTCGGGTACGCCCGGGCCGGTCAGAAGCGACAGCAGCATGTGTTTCCGTATCCGGTGTGCCGGCCCGTCGAGGGTGTGGACGGCGTCATGACCGAACAGGGTGCTGCGGACCAGTTCAGGAATAACACCGTGCCGCCGGACATGCTGCTCGTCATAGAAGAAACGTGCTGCCTCCGGTCCGCACAGGCTCACCGCCCGGCGCCCCAGCACCCGTAGGTGGACGACGTCCCGGCCGGTGCGACGTCGTTGGTTGGGAAGCCAGCCGTAGCCTTCTCGCAGCAATCGAAGCGTCTGATCCACAGGCATCCGGCCCTCCTCATCGTCGCCCCCCGCAGGGCTTTCCCGTCTTCCTCCGCTTTTCCTTCCCCGTTTTCTGATCCCTCACCGGGCTCCCGGTGTGGCCGCCTGGACGGTGTCGGCCCGGCCCGGGTGGGTCACTCGCGGAACGGACCCGCCGAGCCCTGACCGTCGGTTTCCCGCCCGAGGCGCACATCGTCACAGGTGGTGGAGTCGTCGGCGGCGTAGTCGGGCAGCCCAGCGGCGGCCGGTTCTGATACGGGATGGGGATAGTTGTCCTGGCGCATACCGGCGTGCTACCCGGTACGTCGTCCCTGACACCCCCGTCACCGCCGAATGCCGGCTTCATCAGGCTGCTTTATCGGGGCGAGCAGCGCTTCGCCTGGCGCTCTCTTGTCGAAGCCCGTTGAGCGAAACAGCGCGTTTCCGGTCGGAGCGGCACGGGTAGCCAGCGGGTATGACAGGGGATGACGCGTGGCGTGACACCGCACGGTTCCCGTGGCGGACCGCCCCCATGGATAACCGCCCTCGTTCCGGGTAGCGCTGTGACACCACTTGTCCCTCGTGGAAGGACCGCCATGGACAGCAAAACCAAGGCTCTGGGGCACCCGATCCATCCCATGTTGATCGTCTTTCCCCTTGGGCTGCTGACCACCGCCGTGATCTTCGACATCCTGGGCCTGATCACCGACCGGTACGGCTTCGCCGTCGCCTCGGCGTACATCATCCCGGCTGGTGTCATCGGTGGTCTGGTGGCAGGGGTGTTTGGCCTGATCGACTGGCGGGCCATCCCGTCCGGCAGCCGCGCCAAGCGGATCGGGAGACTCCACGGAATCGGTAACGGGATCGCGACCCTGCTGTTCGCGGGAAGCTGGTTGTTCCGCCTCGCCGGGGACACCTGGGAGCCCGGGATCTGGGCGTTGCTGCTCGGCTTCGCCGGCGTGATTCTGGCGGGTCTGAGCGCCTGGCTGGGTGGTGAGCTGGTCGACCGCCTCGGCGTGGGGGTCGACGAAGGGGCGCACATCAACTCCCCCAGCTCCCTGTCTCACATTCCCGCCACCGCCGCCGGCCCGCGGGCCGGTCGGGCGGCGTCCGCGTAAGCGGGCGGCAGGGCCGCCATTGGGCAGATCACCGTCCTTTGAACGATCGCAACAGCCGCGCCGGCCGCGACGTCCTGACCTCACGCTGGACGTCGCGGCCGGATGCGCCGACGACACAGTGAGGCAGTGAGGCAGCGATGAGTCAACCAAGACCGGAGCGCGGTGGGCAGCCCGCCATGGTCCATCATCCTGGCCCGGGTGTCTCAACACCAGGACCGCTCGGGCCGGTGGCGCTGCCTTCCATCGGCGCCAAAGGCCAGATCCTCACACAAGGGGTGATCGCCGGTCTGATCGCCACCACCGTGTTCGTGATCTACCTGGCGATCACCTTCGCGGTCACTCACGGCAGCCCGTGGACACCGTTCAACCTGATCGCCCACAGCTTCTGGCGCGGCGCACCCACAGATGGCGCTTTCTCCATCGGGGCCCTGCTGTTGGGACTCGTGGCGACGTTCCTGGTCGGAGTGGTGTTGGCGCTGATCTTCGCCGTGGTGATGGCCAACATCGTGATCGGGCCGCTGGAGATCATCCTGGTGACCACCATCGTGTCGAACGTGCTGTGGGTACTGGGCCACTACCTGATTTGGCCCGCCCTCGATGCCGAGGCCGCCGAGGAGTTCACCCATCTGACGGCCTGGCTCGGGCACGCACTCTACGGTCTGGTGGTGGGGGTGGTCCTGGCTGTGATGAGCGCCGGCCGCCGGCCGTCCCCGCGCGCCTAACACCCTTTGTCCGACTTACCTTTATCCGACCCGCTGGCCGGATCGCGGTTCTCGGACCGCAGGATTGCCGCGTGGTGGGGCGGGTACTGGTCGGCCATGGCCGTCCTCTCACACATCATCCCGGCGCCACCGGAACGGGTGTTCGCCGTTCTCGCCGACGGTTGGACCTACAGCGACTGGGTGGTGGGCACCACCCACATCCGGGATGTGGATCCCGACTGGCCCGCCCCTGGCGCCCGGCTCCACCACAAGGTGGGTCCCTGGCCGGTCTCCCTCCACGACCAGACCAGTGTGGTCTCCTGCCATCCCCCCACCGACCTGGTCCTACGCGCACGACTGTGGCCAGTGGGAGAAGCCCAAATCGCCATCCACCTGGAGCGCACCGCTGACGGCGGCACCCAAGTCACCTTCGCCGAAGAGCCGACCGCCGGGCCGTTCTACTGGGTACAGAACAAACTGAACGATCTGCTGCTCCACCGCCGCAACCGGGAATCCTTGCGCCGCCTGGCGGACCTGGTGACTCACCGACTCGCGCCCTCCGCCTCCGCCGGCCCGCAATCTCCTACACCGAACGGCTCACCCGAGCACGAGGATGCTACGGCTACAGAACAGATGCAGATCAGGCCGAATAAGCATGGACCCTCAGCCGGGGAAGACGGGAAAGTGCGATGAGCCAGTTCGGCGCCCACGCCTCCCGACACCCCTGGACGGACGCCCTGACCAACAGGCGTCTTGAACACCCTGAACACATGACGAACACATGACGGCCACCGAGGAGCCTGATCCCGGCCCGCACCGTCGGAACGGGCGTTGACAACCCGTTGGCGACACGGGCGACCCGGGCGTCCTGCTCGCTACTCCTCGTCGGCGCGTTTCTCATTGCCGGTGGCCTCAAAATGCCACCCTTTGTTGTCGTGACGGGCCCGTCGATACTGGACGTACCACAGGCCGTCCTGGGTCTCATGGTCGAAATCGGCCAGCTCGGCCGGTTGACCGTCCGACCCCGTCGGTACCACGCGCACCGCCCCGTCGAGAGGGCCGCCATGCAGATGCACAGTGGCGGTGTTCATCGTGCCCCTCCACAACTGTCAGGGTCGGGATCTCCGCGCTCGCACACGGAAGGATCGTCCACGTCCGCCACGCACGGAGAACCGTCGAGGGTCTTCCCCACCCGTGGCGGTCAGTGCCTAGCGCGGCGGGCGTACCCGCCTATACCGACGCCAAACCACCTGGCCGACGCAGTAACCGGTTACCGCCAGTTACCGCCGCACCCGCCGGAAGCCGCACCGACAGTCACCCCTGCTGCCGCGCCGGTCATCAACGCCAGTCATCAACTCGTCATCACAAACCAGTCATCAACGGGTGTCTGTCACGTCCGCTCTCGTCACCTCGCCCCTGATCAGGTACAGGCACATCGTTTGCACTTGGTAACGGATGGGTATCTCACCGCGGCGTACCGTAATCCGACGACATGAGGGGATGGCATGGGGCAGGTCGACCGGATCGCCGAGCCATGGGGATCCCGCACGCCGTACGCTCCAGGCGAGTCCTGGCCGCTCCGGGTAGATACCCATTTGGTAGACGAACTCACAGCCGACCAAGTGGACAGCTGGGTGCAATCCGCCTCGGTATTGAACTCCAGTGGAGACGCGCTGGACATCGCGCTCAAAAACGGCCGGATCGTGGGGGTGCGCGGCCGCGTGGTGGATCGGGTCAACCACGGCAGGTTGGACCCGAAGGACCTGTACGGCTGGCAGGCCACCACCTCGCCGGACCGGCTCACCCGCCCCATGATCCGCCGCGGCGGCCGTTTGGAGGAGACCGACTGGGACACCGCCATGGATCTGGTGGTCGCCCGCACCCGGCAGCTTTTGGCCGAACAGGGGCCCAGCGCAATCGGCTTCTTCGCCAGCGGGCAGCTGTTCCTGGAGGAGTACTACACCCTCGGGGTCATCGCACGGGGCGGCATCGGCACCAACCATATCGACGCCAGTACCCGCCTCGGCACCGCCACCGCCGCTCAGGCGCTGCAGGAGTCGTTCGGATGTGACGGCCAGCCCGGCTCCTACACCGATATCGACCACGCCGACGTCATCGCGCTGTACGGCCACAACATGGCCGAGACGCACACGGTGCTGTGGAGTCGAGTCCTGGACCGGTTGGCCGGTCAGAATCCCCCGGCCCTGCTCTGCGTGGACCCCCGCCACACCCCGGTCGCCCGGGCCGCCACTGTCCACCTGGCCCCTCGCCCCGGGACGAACCTGGCGTTGATGAACGGCCTACTCCACGAGATCCTGCGCAACGGCTGGGTGGACCAGGACTACATCTCCGCGTACACCCTGGGCTTTGAGGAGTTGGAGAGGCTGGTCGCGGCGTACCCGCCCGCCCAGGTGGCGCGGATCTGCGACGTGCCGCCCGAGCACATCCGTGAGGCGGCGCAGTTGTTGGGCACGGCCAAGCGTCTGCTGTCCACGGTCGCGCAGGGCTTCTACCAGTCCCACCAGGCCACCGCGGCGGCTGTCCAGGTCAACAACGTGCACCTGGTCCGCGGGATGCTGGGTCGCCCAGGGTGCGGGATCCTGCACATGAACGGGCAACCCTCAGCGCAGAACACCCGTGAGTGTGGAATCGGCGGTGACCTACCGGGGTTCCGTAACTGGGCCAACCCGCGGCATGTGGAGGAGCTGGCCCGCCTGTGGAACGTCGACCCGACGCTGATCCCTCACTACGGCGCCCCCACCCACCTGATGCAGATGCTGCGGTACGCGGAGGAAGGCTCGCTGCGCATGCTGTGGGTGTGTGGCGCCAACCCTGTGGTGTCTCTGCCAGAGCTGGCGCGGATTCGTCGGATCCTGTCCAGCGAGCACCTGTTCCTGGTGGTGCAGGACATCTTCCCCTCCGAGACCACCGAGTTGGCCGACGTGGTGCTGCCCGCGGCGACCTGGGGAGAGAAGACCGGCACGTTCACCAACAGCGACCGCACCGTGCACCTGTCGGACAAGGCGGTCGACCCTCCCGGGCAGGCCCGACCGGATCTGGATATCTTCCTGGACTACGCCCGTCGTCTGAATCTGCGCGACGCCGACGGTCAGCCGCTGGTGAAGTGGCGTGACGCCGAAGGCGCCTTCGAGGCGTGGAAGGCCTGTTCGGCGGGCCGGCCGTGTGACTACAGCGGCCTCAGCTACACCCTTCTGCGCGGCAGTAGCGGGATTCAATGGCCGTGCACCGCATCGGCTCCCGAAGGGACCGAGCACCTGTACATCAACGGCGCTTTCTGGAGCCACCCCGACTACTGCGAAAGCTATGGTCGGGACCTGGTCACCGGCGCACCGGTAGAGCCCGCCGAGTACCGGGCCCTGAACCCATCGGGGAGGGCCCTGATCAAGGCGGCCGAGTATCTGCCGCCGCATGAAGTGCCCAGCCCGGCGTACCCCTTCTATCTGATTACGGGCCGGACTCTCTCCCACTTCCAGACCCGCACCCGCACCGGGCGGGTCGATCTGTTGCAGACCGAAGCGCCTCAGGTCTGGGTCGAGATGTCCGTCACTGACGCGGCCGAACGCAACCTCATCGAGGGAGATCTGCTGGAGATCATCACCCCTCGTGGGCGGGTGGAGGCGCGGTTGCGAATCGGCGGGGTCCGCCCCGGTGTGCTGTTTCTGCCCTTCCACTACGGCTACTGGGACGTCCCCGAGGACCAGCGCCCGCCGAACGGTCCTGGCCGGGCCGCCAATGAGTTGACCCCCACCGACTGGGATCCGGTCTCCCGGCAGCCGTTGTTTAAAACCGGGGTCGCTGAAGTCGCCTTGCTACGCCGGGGACCGTCGCCGTACCGGGACGCGTTGTTCTCCTTCGGGGACCGCACCACCACGACGCTCCCGGTCATCGCCGATTCCGCATCGGGCGCCTCATCGGCGACAGCGCCGCCGAGGGCAGCGTCCGTATCCAGGGAACCCTCCGGTAGTAGGCGGATCTCCACCGCGACGACGGAGGGAGTCCTATGAACCTGATCGGCACCGCGATCCAGCAACTACACCAGTCTGAGCAGCGGTTGGCCTTGGATCTGCTGCGGCTGTCCGAGCGGCACCGCGCCGACCATGAGATCTACCACCTGGGCCGGGACCTGGCCCGTTGGTGTCGGGAACATGTCAGTGCGTTGGCGCGGATCGGGCCGCTGTACGGGGTCACCCTGGACCCGGACCTGGAAACCAGCGGTCTGCTGTCTGCGGGCCAGCAGGAGCCGACATCGCCTGGGGAAACCGACGCCATGGTGACTCCGCTGCTGACCGATCTGCGGCACCTGTACCGTGAGGCGATCCTGATGTCCCTGGACTGGGAGGTTCTCATCTGGACGGCCCAGGCGGGACGGGAGCGGGAGCTGCTGGAGCTGGCCCAGCGGTGCCGTTCCCAAACGCTCCGGCAGGCCCGCTGGTGCAGCGCCAAGATCAAAGAGACGGCGGTTCAGGCTCTGCTCGTGAGCTGAGGCCGCTCCCCGGCCGTACGGATACGGCCGGCGCCGTGCCACAGTGGACGGTCGGGGAACCGCGTATGTTCAGCCAGGCCCTCACACGCCCTCGCACGTAGTGCCAGACCGCCACCGGGGGAATCAGGGCACTAGTGACGAGCATCGCCGTGATCTCCCGGCGGTCCCGAGGCCCCGGCGCGATGCGTTGGTAGGCGAACAGCGCCGTCTCCCCCAGCCAGGCCAGCGCCGCGACCGCCGCGGCGGTACGTGCCCACCGCCTGATCCGGGGCGGTCCGGTGGCCGCGGTCGCGGACGCCACGCACGCCGCCACCGCGTACCCGGTCACCACCACGTGCCGGCGACGCCGACCCCGCGGCACCTCGGCCTCCTCCCGCCACCGTGGCCCATGCACCGTCCGCATGAGCGCGTCATCGGCGTTGCCGCGCTGAGCCCGCAGGCTCACCCACCGCCCCTCTGGTCGCACCGGATGCAGGACGCCTCGCCGCCCACGCTCGAGGCGCCATCCGGCCCGGCGTACCCGCACCGCCAGGTCAACGTCCTCCCGGTAGGCGCGTGGGAACCGCTCATCGAAACCAGACACCTGCTCCAAGGCGACGCGGCGGTACGCCATGTCAGCGGTGATCCACGCCGCCTGGGCCAGTCCGGCGGTGGTGCGTTCCCAATCGGTGGGCGCGCGGTCGGTGGGTAGCGGCACCCGCACCCGCCCCTGGACTCCCCCGACCTCGGGAGCCGCGGCGGTCAGATCAGCGGCGAGCGCGTCCAGCCAGCCCGGCTCGGGCCGCACATCATCGTCCAGAAAAGCGATCCAGTCTCCGGTGGCTGCCCGCCACCCCACATTGCGTGCGGCCGCCGGACCGGCACCCCGGCCACGGATGACCTTGACCGAGGCGGGCACCGGCAGCGGATCGGTCGCAACTCGACGGTCATCCACCACGATGATCTCGTGGATGATGTCGCCCGGCGCCTTCTCCGCCAACGCCGTCAGTGTCTCAGCCAGGCTCGGCCGACCGAGGGTGGGGATGACGATGGACACCCGCACCGGCGCGGCGTGGTTGTCCACCGTGGGCTGCGGGTCCTGCCGGTTCACGTCCGCGCCTCCCTATCCGCCGTCTCGTTCCTCCGGCGTCTCATTCCTCCGGTTCTTACGGCCGCCGCTCTTATGCCCGCCGCACCGCGAACGGCCCGATCGCCAGCAGATCAACCGGGGCAGAGCCGAACAGCTCCAACGCGTCGCGTACCGTGTCAACCATTGGTCGACCAGCGGTGTTCAACGAGGTGTTGACGAGCACCGGCAGGCCGGTGCGGGCATGGAAAGCCCGCAACAGATCGGCGACCGGTCCGTCGGCCACGGTCTGGACCCGCGCCGTGCCGTCGACATGCACCACCGCGGGGATGCGCTCCCGCCAGGCGGGCGCCACCGTGTGCACGAAAAGCA
The DNA here is from genome assembly GCA_002919305.1 of Actinomycetales bacterium. Classification (GTDB taxonomy): domain Bacteria; phylum Actinomycetota; class Actinomycetes; order Mycobacteriales; family Micromonosporaceae; genus RSA1. Next base: position 113,749 of record PKFB01000033.1, on the reverse strand, counting down.
TGTACGGGCTGGGAAGCACCCCCTGGAAGATCTCCGCGGCGCGATCGGCGAGCACCATCGGCGCGACCGGCCGGAACTGCTCCCGTCCTTTGACCTCGTTGAGGCGCTCCAAGTTCCACGCGTACCCCGGATGTGCCAACAACGACCGGTGTCCCAACGCGCGAGGCCCGTACTCCGACCTGCCGGAGAACCACGCCACGATACCGTCGGCGGCCAGGCATTCCGCGGCTTCCTCGGTGATCGAGGCGGGACGGGTGTAGCGGACGCGAGCCCGCCGCAGCGCCTGTTCGATCTCCTGGTCACTGAACCCTCGGCCCAGATCCACACCGGGCATCGGCTCAACCCGCTCCCCACCGGTTCGGGCCACGTAGAGGGCGGCGCCCAGCGCGGTCCCTGCGTCACCGGCGGCCGGCTGGATCCAGACCCGCTCGAACGGCCCGTCGGCGGCGATCCGCGCGTTCGCGACGCAGTTGAGCGCGACCCCACCCGCCATCGTCAGATACCGCTCCCCACCGGTGGCGTCGTACAGCCACCGCGTCAGCTCCAGTAGCACCTGCTCCAAGCGGGCCTGCACACTCGCGGCGAGATCGGCGTGGTCCTCGGTGATCGGGTCGGCGGCGCTGCGGCGTTTAGCGAAAGCCGCCCAGTCGATCCGCTCGGTGATGAACCCACCGTCACCGGTGGTACGCACCAGCTCAGACAGCTCCGGCAGGAACCGCGGCGTGCCATAGGCGGCCAACGCCATCACCTTGTACTCGTCGCTGGAGCGCACAAACCCCAGGTGCTCGGTGAGCTCCTCGTACATCAGGCCCACGGAGTGCGGCAGACGCTGCGCGTACAACGGCTGCGGATGCCCGTCACGCCAATGAGAAGCCAGATGGCTGGTCGCCTCACCCCGCCCATCAAGCACCAACGACGCACAGTTCCCGTGGCCTTCCGTCACCGGCGCGGCGAGGGCGGCCGAGGCGGCGTGGGCGATGTGGTGAGGGACGAATCGGACGACGCCGGGATCCAAACCGGGTAAGGCGGCGGCGAGGAAGGCCGGTGCCCGGCGCGCGTACTCCTGCCGCAGCCAGTCCCATGGGTCGTCCACGCCGAGCTCCTCGGCGGGGCGGGCCAGCTGCGGATCGTAGGAGTAGGCGACCGCGTCCAGGTCGGCAGGGCTTAAACCGGCATACTCCAGACACCAGATCGCCGCCTGTTCGGGGAGTTCCCACGCAGCGAACGGCACCGGGCGTTTGCCGTGCTTACGGCGACTGAACCGCTCCTCCTCGGCCGCCGCGACGACTCTCCCGTCAACCAGGAGAGCCGCCGCCGGATCGTGGAAGACCGCGTTGATTCCCAGTACGCGCATGTGCGCCCGCTACCCGGAGTAGCGCTTCTCATGCATGAAATCACCGAACCGGGGCATGAGAGGCGCGGGAGCGGATCCTCACGGGCCGGTCTTATGACCCCAGTGGTGGGTACGCCCACGGCGGCACCGGCTCGACGCGTCGGGTCCGTGTCATGTCCATGTCGTGTCCCCGCCGGCGCGCAAGCAACGAGGAGGAACGCATGACTGATCCCAGGCAACCCGACCTGCCCTTTCCACCACAAGAACAACGCCCACCCGGGGACACCGGCTCGATGAGTCCGCACCCACATGACGAGATGCGCGACTACGTCGGCTCTGGCCTGCTCGAGGGCAAGGTGGCGCTGGTGACCGGCGGTGACTCCGGGATCGGGCGCGCGGTGGCGATCGCGTTCGCCAAAGAGGGAGCGGACGTGGCGATCGCGTACCTGAATGAGCACGACGACGCCCATCACACCGCGCGATTGATCGAGAAAGCGGGGCGTCGTTACCTGCTGCTGCCCGGGGATCTGGCGCAGGAGGCGCACTGCGCTGACATCGTCGCCAGGACCGTCCAGGAGTTGGGCGGCTTGGACATCCTTGTGAACAACATCGCGACCCAAAACCCCAACACCGACCTCGCCACACTCAACACTCAACAGTGGTTGACCACTTTCGCGGTCAATGTCCACAGCTTCTTTTGGACCACCCGGGCCGCGCTCCCTCACCTGGGACGCGGCTCCGCGATCATCAACACCGCCTCGGTCAACGGCCTGCGGGGCAACAAGACCTTGGTGGACTACTCGGCGACCAAGGGCGCGGTCATCGCGTTCACCTATGCCCTAGCGCAACAGTTGGTGGAGCGCGGCATCCGGGTCAACGCGGTGGCGCCGGGTCCGGTGTGGACCCCCTTGATCCCAGCGACGATGGATGAGGAGAAGGCGGCACGGTTCGGTGACCACACCATGTTCGGCCGCCCCGCGCAACCGGATGAGATCGCACCCTCCTACGTCTTCTTCGCGGCGGAGCGGCTGTCGTCCTACTACACCGGTGAAGTCCTCGGTCCGACCGGGCAGGTGCTGCCGGGATGAACGAGCTGGACAGGATCTGGGAACTGGAACAGTACATTGGTGGGGTCTGGTCGCCGGGCCGAAGCCCACGCGTAATCAAGGTCGTGGATCCCGCTGACGGCACGTTGGTCAGCCAGGGTCCGGTCTCCTCCGACGAGGATGTGGTCGCGGCGGTTCAGGAGGCGCGGGCCGCGGCCCATGGATGGGCGCTCACTCCGGCGGCGGAACGGGCGGCGTGTCTGCGCGCCGCAGCGGACGCGATCGAGCGGGCCGCCGAGACGTTGGCCGCCCTGGTGACCCGAGAGATGGGCAGGCCTCTGGCTGACGCCCGCCGCAGTGTTCTGGCGGGGGTGGCCACGCTGCGGCAGTACGCGGAGCTGGGCCCGCTGCACCGCGGGCGTTCCCTGGCCGGTGCGGTGAACGCGACCGACCTGATGGTCCACGAGCCGTATGGGGTTATCGCGGTGCTCACCCCATGGAACGACCCGGTGGCGATCGCCTGTGGCCTGATCGGCGCCGCCCTCGTCACCGGCAACCCGGTGGTTCACAAGCCGAGCGAGCGTACCCCCGCCACCGGGATGGTGTTGTCTCATCTGCTCGCCGAGTATCTGCCGCGGGGTGTGCTGTCGGTGTTGGTGGGGGACGGTCCCGTCGGGGCACGTCTGGTGGCGCAGCCTGTGGATCTGGTGGCGCACGTAGGGTCGACCGCCACCGGCAGATTCATCGCGGCCGAGGCGGCGGTGACCGGAGCGAAGGTGCTGCTGGAGAACGGCGGCGTTGATCCGTTGGTGGTGGACGCCGGGGTTGATCCGCGGTGGGCGGCGTCCCAGGCGGCGCTCGGCGCGTTCGCTAACGCCGGGCAGTTGTGCACGTCGGTGGAGCGCATCTACGTGGTGGAGTCGGTGGCCGATGAGTTCATCGACGCGTTGGCCGACGCTGCTCGCGCGCTACGGATCGGACCGGGCATGGTCGAGGGAGTCCAGATGGGCCCACTGGTCGATGTGTGGGCCCGCAAAGCGGTGCACGCCCAGGTCCGGGAGGCGATGGCCGCGGGGGCCCGTTTGGTCTACGGCGGGCGCATCCCCGACGGGCCGGGCGCGTACTATCCACCAACCGTCCTGGCCGACTGTACCGACGAGATGACCGTGGTACGCGAGGAGACATTCGGGCCGGTGGCGCCGGTGGTTACCGTGGCCTCCTTTGAGGAGGCGCTGAAGCGAGCCGCCGCTTCCCGGTACGGCCTGGCCGCTACCGTACTCACCCCCTCTATGGCCCACGCGCAGCGAGCCTGGCGGGAACTCCCGGTCGGCACGGTGAAAATCAACGCGGTGTTCGGGGGCGCGCCGGGCGGGGCAGCTCAACCACGCGCCGCCAGTGGACAGGGGTTCGGGTACGGCCCGGAGCTACTGGACGAGATGACGCGTACCAAAGTGGTTCATCTCGCCCCGCCTCCCGGATAGGGCGCCGCCTCCGGTCCACCTGGGTGATCCCGGGGCCGTTCGGTGGCTCCCGGGATCACCCAGGCAGCACTGAGGTCGGGATTGTGTGGTGTTGGCCCTGCCGGTTCACAGCTCCTCGGGAGTGGTGGGGCGGCCGCTGAGGGCGTCCCGGATCCGGTCCACCAGCCCCGCGGACGGATCCAGGATTTTGTTCCATGGCGGTGTGTCGGGTGCCGAGGGATGCGGTCGGGTCGGCGCGAGCTGTTTGACCGCCTCGATCAGCCTACCCAGCTCCCGGAGCTTGGCGGGAGAACAGGCCTGCCGCAGCCGCGGGAACAGATCTCCTTCCTCATCGGAGATGTGGTGCCTGATGCTGGAGATCAACGAGGCGAGCGTCTGGTCGAACCGGGGGTCGTCAACCTCCAACCCTTCCAGTTCCTTCATCATCTGCTCAGCCTCGGCATGCTCACGGATCTCATGGTCGGCCTCGGCGTCCCCGTCGGGCAGGACCTCACGGGTGGTCGGGTACAGATACTGCTCCTCGGCCACCGAGTGCCGGACCAGTTCGGCGATCACCACGCTGACCAATCGCTTGCGCTGCTCAGGGGATTGACCACCGCGTTCCAACTCGGTAAACAGCGCGTCCACCTCTCGGTGGTCGGCGATCAGAACGTCGATCATGTCGCGTTCGACGGTGGAGGCGGCGCCACCGGCGGAGGACTGGGTATCGGTCATGGCTGTTCTCCTCGTGGATGGGTTACGGATCCGACAGGCGCCGGCATACCCACTCCGAGGCCTCACCAACCGATCGGCCTGAGGGACACAGCCCCGCTCCCGGGCCCATCCCCGCGGTGACGCCGCCCTGTGATGACGTTCCGGTTATGGCGCTCCGTGGTGACGGCTCACGCCGGATCAGCCTGCCGGGCCCGACGGGATAGGGAAGAGGGCCACCAGACCCGGTCTCCCAACTCGATGGCCAAAGCGGGAACCAGCAGGGACCGCACCACGATCGTGTCGATCAGCACCCCCAGTGATACCGCGACCCCGAGCTCCACCAGCACCACCAAAGGCAGGATGGCCAACGCCGAGAACGTGGCCGCCAGCACGATCCCGGCGGAGGTGATGACCCCACCGGTGACGGCTAGCCCGCGCAATGTGCCGGTACGGGTACCCGACTTGATCGACTCCTCCCGGACCCGGGACATCAGGAAGATGTTGTAGTCGATGCCGAGGGCCACCAAGAACACAAACGCGAACAACGGGAAGGACGCCTCGGCGCCGGGGAAGTCGAAAACATACTCAAACAGCAGGGCACACGCCCCCAGGGTCGCGGCGAACGACAACACGACGGTCGCGATGAGCACAAGCGGCGCGACAATCGCCCGCAGTAGCACCGCAAGGATGACCGCGATGACCGCCAGCACCAGCGGGATGATGACGGTGCGGTCCCGCTGGGAGGCCTGTTGGGTGTCCACTTCAACCGCGGTGAATCCACCCACCAGCGCGTCCGCGTCGGGTACAGCGTGCACCGCCTCACGCAGCTCGATGACGGTCTGCTCGGCGGCCGCGCTGTCGGAGGGCGCCTGGAGTGTGGCGTTCAGCAGGACCCGCCCGTCAACGATCACGGGGGGCCCGTCGGGTGCCCCGCCGGTGTAGGGCACCACCTCCGTCACCCCTTCGACCTGCTCAGCCGCGCTGATCACGGCCTCCATGTAGTCAGCGCGCGCGATGATCTCCGCGGGTGTCCCTGAGCCGCTGGGGAAATGCTGGGCGAGGACCTGGCTTGCCCGGGCGGAGTCAGTCGTGGTGGTGAATTGCTCGCTTGGCGGGACGCTGGAGCCCGTCAGGGCCAGCAGGCCAGCGAGCAATGCGACAAGCCCGAGGGTGGGCACTCCCCAGGCGACCCGGGGCCGCCGGCCGACATACTGGGCTACCCGTTCCCACAGACCACGACCGGTGGCTGTGGTGTCGCCTACGCGAGGAATGGAGGGCCAGAACGCCCACCGTCCTCCCAGCAGCGCCAACGCCGGCAGAAACGTCAGCGTCACCACGAGGGTGGCCACTATCCCTGCGGCGGCCACCGGCCCGAGCGCCCGGTTGGAGTCCAACTCTGACAGCAACAGACAGCTCAACCCGGCCGCGACGGTGAACGCCGAGGCGATGATCGCCGGTGCCGCCCCGCGCAGCGCGGCGAGCAGGGCGTCGACCGGTCGCTCGTGGGTCCGCAGCTCCTCCCGGTATCGGGCGATCAGCAGCAACGCGTAGTCGGTCCCGGCCCCGAAAACCAGCACCGTCAAGATGCCCTGCGCCTGACCGTTGAGATCGACCAGATCGGCACGGGCCAACCCATAGACCACCGCGGCGGCCGCTACATACGACAGGCTCACCGACAGCATCGGGATCAGCCACAGAATCGGGCTGCGGTACACCAGCAGCAGGATCACCAACACCACGCTGGCCGTGACCAGCACCAAGGTCAGGTCGACGGTTTTGAACACCGCGACTAGATCCGCCAGCAACCCGGCTGGGCCTCCCACGTACGCATTCAGGCCATCTGGTGCGCCGGCCGTCGCTATCTCACGTAGCTGCTCGACGGCGATGTCGAACTCTGTTCCTTCACTGATCGTCAGCGGCACCACCTGCCGTACCGCCTCACCGTCATCGCTGGTCACCGGCGGCGGCAATGGGGTTGCGACATCGGGGAGCTCACCGAATTCCTGGGAGTGCTGCTGAATGATCGCGAGGTCATCCTGGGTGAGTCCACCGGATCGCTCGTACACCACGATCGCCGGTGTGACCTCGGTGTCGTTGAACCGCTGCGTCCACTCCCGCGCCTCGGTGGCCTCGGCGTCGGCGGGGAGGAATGACGCATTGTCGTTGGTCTGCACCTCTGATAATCGCCCGGTCAGGGGCCCCAACACTCCGGCCAAGGCGACCCAACCGAGGGCTACCACAACTGCAACCCACAATGAACGACGGGAACCGGTCATCCGGCTGCTTCCTTCACTACCGGCGTCCGCCGCAGTGTCAGACGACAAAAGTCAGACACAGAGGCTGACGAGTGGATATGGGGATGAGATAGCCACGCGTTGACAACCTCGATGAATTCGTCCCACTCGCTCAGTAATCGTCCGACTATTCAAGGATGCGTGCGGTAGCGCAGGTTTTTCTGATGAGAACTTTCGACCTACCCTACCCATATCGACCCACAGACGGTGATTCAGTTTTCCTGAACAACGAAAACCGCTGTGAATCCTCCTCGATAATGGCGATTGTCGGGGCGACCCGGCGCGCAGAGCTGCACAACACACATCAGACGGGGAGGTGGTTGTGGCTATGGCTCTGCCCATGCTACGGCCCACAGAAACGCTGGGTCGCTGGGACCCGCTCCAGGAGTTCCACGACCTGAACGAGCGGTTGAACACACTGATGTCCTCTTTGTTCGGCCCGATCGAGGGTCCCGGCGCAATGATGTGGAAGCCGCTGGCTGACGTGACCGAGACCGCGGACTCCTGGTTAGTCGAGATCGACGTACCAGGGGTCAAACAAGAGGACATCGACATCGAGGTGGCCTCCAACGAGCTAATTGTCACAGGCGAGTGTAAAGAGCGCGCCCATGAGGGCACTCCTCGCACCCGGATGCGTCGCAGTGGACGGTTCGAGTACCGCACCACCTTGCCTCCGCAGGTCAACACCGAGAACATCACCGCCGATCTGACCGACGGAGTGCTCAGCATCCGAATTCCCAAGAGTGAGACGGTGAAGACCCGGCACATCCCCATCGGTCGGGGATAAGTCGCTGTTCAACACGCCACTGGCGCCTATGATGGCCGGTCCGCCGCTCCGGGTGACCGGCCATCGGCGTAGCTCACGGTGCCCACCTGTCGTCGCAGATCAGGGCCTCGAGCTTCATCGAGGCGACGGATTCGTCGGTGACCGGCGCGCCGACGTACTGGATTTCGAAAAAGACGGTCCGCCTGAGGGCCCATCTCTCTTGACGCTGTCCGCCCGCCACAACGCTCGACTCAAGCACCGATTAGTGATGGCCTATTCCGCGATCAGGGTGCGGGTGGTCCAGCGAAATACCACCGCTTCCCCCTCGATGAGAGCACGGCGTTCATCGGTACGCTCGAAATGTTCATAACCGCCACGGTGCTGAACTTTGATCCGGTCATCGTTCTTACCGGTCACGCGCAGCCGAAGCTCATTTGGAAAATCCTTCGGCCCGCCCTCCAGCCAGGCCAACTCCGTGACGGATATGGGGCGTTCTTCGGTCAACTGTGTCGGATTGTTCCCGTGCTCGTGTCCTCCGGTCATGGGTGGACCTCCGTCCACTGATCCCTCACAGGGGATATTCGGAAAGAATGAGCTGATCCCGCTCTTACCGCAGTCGCGATTGGTCATTTCGGGTCCGTTTTCACTCGGGCCCGAATCACCATTACAGAATGGTAGGTACGCGACGCGTCTGTACTACGCGTAGCTGAGTTTATCCCCACCTGACGGCCCAGGGGCGTTGTTCAGGAAAAAGACGCGGCGCACGCTACTCCCCCGATGTTTGTGCCCATTAACTCAGGAAGTTCAACGGTGCCCATTTCTCAGTCACGGCCTGCCCATCGCCATCCACACATCCCCACGTACGCCAGGCGTGACAGCGACGAACCCGCTCCCGTGACCCCACGGCTTGACAGCAGAATCACCGACACCACAAAGCGCACGGTGGCCCGGAATGAGCGGTTTACCCCACGGCCGACCCGCTGCTCCGTTCACCTTCCGGCACGGCGGCTGCCGGCGGTACGTGAGCGGACCCGGTGACGCCGGACCGCGTCCCGGTTGGCGCAGCGCGGTGAGCAGTACCGTTGGCGTCCCCCACGTGACACATCCACGTAGATCATCTCGCACCCCTCGCGCGCGCAGCGGCCGAGCCGGTCCATGCCGCGACCGGTCAGGTGCAGCGCCGTCCCCACGGCGACCAGAGCTCGCAGCACCGCCGCCAACGGCACCCCGTCATCGCGATAGTGCAGATGCCACCCGGTTCCCGCGTGATTGGTCAACCGTGGGTACGCCGCCGCCTCCGCCAATAGCTGGTTGACGAGGGCGGCACGGTCGGCTTCCCCCTGAGCGTCGACGATGGCACACCACCGGTTGATGAGCTCTAAGGTGGCGGTCAGATCAGCGTCGCTGACAGGCATATCGATGACAAGACCGGCGGCCGCGCACCGGCTCACCAGCTCGGTCACCGAGCTGGGTGGCCGATTAGCCAGGTCAGCGATCAGGCAGACGGCGTCCTGGCCGTAAGGGTTGAGATGCACAATGCCATTACATCAGGGTGGTCCCATGAACAGCGTTGCCGACCACACCTGGCGTACCCGGTCACGACACGACGTCAGCGACGGCGTGGTGATCTACCAGTCGTGTCACTGTGGGCTGTGGCAAATCCAGTTCCATCCCTTCTCAACTCACACCGCAGCGATCATCGCCGATCGGGTCGGGGCGGCGTGGAGACCCACGGAAGACCCCGCTACACGGCGCAGTGATGTGTGAATGGCCTACCTATTGCGCGCCGGCCACCCGCCACCGCACGGGCATGCCACCACACCCCGTGGCGGTGACGGGCTGCTGGAATCGCCTTGTTCGATACGCAGTGTAAGCGGGCGACCGAACGACCTTGTCTCCGGATGGGGGGTATCAAGGCTTGCGCGACCTTGGGTTCTCCCACGGCCTGTTCACCCGATAAGTCATACTATCAGCGACATGACGGTTTTATTCGCTATAAAAATATTCACCGCGTGTATCCGAAAATCAGCGCCCGCGGTCTGCGCTCTGACCGGCCCCTACCGTCACGCCGCGGCGATGCGGCGGACCGCCGCCACGATGGCGGCATTCGAGGTGCCCTTGAGCAGATATTCGCTCACACCGGCTCGCACCATCTCATCAACGATCCCGTTATCCCCGTACGCGGAGAAGGCCATGATTCGGGTACCAGGAGACTGCGAGCGGATCTCCCGGGCCGCGCGTGCCCCACCGCCGTTGGGCATCCGGACATCGATGATGGCTACCGTCGGGGCGTGCTGCGCGGCAAGTAAGATCGTCTCGTCAACATCCTCTGCCACCGCGACGACCTCGATGTCCGGTTCCGCCTCGAGGACCTCCCGAAGCGCCTCACGGATCATCGGCTCATCGTCCCCGATGAGCACACTCACCCGCTTCGGCGCCTGGATCATGACATCTGGCTCCCGTCGGGAGATAGTGGGGCCGGCACCCAGAATTCGACGGTGGTCCCGATTCCGGGTTGCCCGCGGATTTTCCACCAGCCTCCGGCGGTTTCGGCCCGCTCCCGCATCTCGTTCATGCCGAAGTGTTCCAGTCCCGAAAGCTGGTCGAATGCCTGCTCATCAATGCCGATACCGTCGTCGCTGACGCGTACTAGCACCCCCTGGTCGACCGTGGCCAGGGACACGGTGACGGAGCTGGCGTGGGCGTGCTTGCGAATGTTGGTCAGGGCCTCCTGGCAGATCCGGAAAACAGTGATGGTCGGCTCGGGAGGCGGTTCGTACTTCAACTCATCGTGCAGCGCATATGTCAATCCCCACTGCGAGACCACCTGCTCCAGATAACTGGACAAGGACTCCACCAACCCACTGCTGTCGATACCTGGCGGCCGGAGTCGAAAAACCAGGTCACGGAGTCGTCCGATGCTCGCGGTGACGGCCTCGTTGAGCTGCCGTACCGACTCCGCGGACTCCTCAGGTAATTTCGCGGCGAGGAGCTGCAGTCTCATCGCGACGGTGGTCATGGCCTGGATCGAATCGTCATGCACATCCCAGGCGATGCGACGCCGCTCCATCTCCTGCGCCTGAACCAGGTGAGCCAACAGCCGTCTGCGTTGGGTCAGAGCCTTTTCGGCGGCGCGTCGCTCACTCATGTCTCGGGTGACCTTCCCGAAGCCCACCAGACGCCCCTGATCGTCGTAGAGCGCCGTGATGACGACGTTGGCCCAAAACCACGTCCCGTCTTTGCGGACCCGCCAGCCTTCGTCCTCCATGCGACCTTCGGCAGCCGCCACCTCCAGCTCCCAGTCTGGTTTGCCGGCGGCGACCTCCTCCGGCGGATAGAAGATTGAGAAGTGCTTGCCGATGATCTCTTCGGTCGAGTAACCCTTGATCCGTTCCGCGCCGGCGTTCCAACTGATGATGCGCCCTTGGGCATCCATCAGGAAAATCGCGTAGTCAAGCACGTTCTGGACAAACAGCCCTAGCGTAATGTCTTCGCTCGAGGGGGGCTTGGGAGGAGTATTGCGGTCGCACTGTCGCCGGGGCGGTGTGGCGGTCATACCGAAGCTTGACACACTCCAGTGACTTCGCGCCGGCGAGATCCACACCGCAAGGCGTGTTAGTTTGGCTTCTTTAAGCGGCGGCGTTCTCGGAGGCGCCGCCGTGGGGCGTCGCCATGGTCGGTTCCGCCGTGGCCTCCAGCTCACACCACACGACCTTCCCACCGTCTCGCGGGCTGGCTCCCCACCCGACGGCGAGCTGTTCCACGAGGTTCAGGCCCCACCCGCCCGACGGACCGGGTTCCTTGCACTGTGGAAGCCCGGGGTCACCATCACTGACCTCGACGCGGATCCGTACGGCATCACCCACCAGACGGAGAACCGGAGTGCCACGCCCGTGCACCAACGCGTTGGTGACCAGTTCAGACACGACCAACAGCACATCGTCCTGTGGGCCGCGGTAGTGATACTCACTCAGAGCGTGGCGGGTGATGTCACGAGCCAGCGTCACGCTGCCCGGCTCATCGGCCAGACACCGCTCGATCGCGTACATCCCTTCCTGCGTGCTCATTTTGACTACTGTTCGTCGCGGAAAGCGGTGTCACCAGAGGCAGCGGCGTCAAATTTTCTGGTTCAAAAGCAGGGCAACGGCTGATGCAAATGCATCAGTCCAGCAGGCCTTCCCGCCGTGCGATCGCCACCGCTTCCAGTCTGGAGCGGGCCCCTAGCTTCTCCAGTATCCGTTGCACATGGTTACGGGCTGTATTGTGCGCCACACCCAGACGCCCGCTGATCTCCTTGATGCTGTCCCCTTCGGCCAGCCGCAGGAGTACCTCGCGCTCCCGGCTGGTCAAAGCCGTACCGGCCCTGGCCACCCGGCCGGTGAGCCGGTTGAGCACCCCGGCCAGTAGCTCGGGCGCGAAGACCACCTCGCCGGCGGCGACCCGCCGCACCGCGGTTTGCAACTCCTCCAACCCGGCGGACTTCAGTAATAGACCCGCGCCGCCCGCCTCGGCCACCCGGGCGGCCATGGCCGCAGTGGCCTCACCGGTCAACACCAGCACCCGGGTACCGGGGGCTTCCTTCTCTAACTGGGCGATCGCCTCAATCCCGTCCCCGTCCGGCAGACGTCGATCGAGGACCACCACATCGGGCAGGCATCGGCTGATATCGACCATCGCCGCCGCTATAGATCCGCATCGGGTCACGATGCGGATGTCTGACACCTGTTCCAGTGCCAGACCGATGGCCTCGGCCACCATGTCGTGGTCCTCGACCAGGAGAACCCGGATTGGCCGCGAGGATGACGCGGACGATGATGACATCAGATGGTTTCTTTCCGGGACAGATTTCACAGATAACGTGCCGGCTCCCCCATCCTTCCCCGCCGGTCATGGTCTGCCAAATCGACGCGTACCCTCACCAAGCCCGTCACGGACCGGTCCCCACACTTCCTGGGGATATGGCGCATGCACTGGTGAGCCCATCGCGGGGTTAGACCAGCTCAGCCCGCACTATCCGATCCGCGAACGGGCCACGGGTGGCACCTCATGTTTGGGATGCCACGACGCCTCGGACCGGTTCCCCGCCATGGGCATTTCATGCCTGCACGGCGATACAGGGGTACGCCCGCCGCGACGGCTCCTCCGCTGCCGCCCAGCGGGCCAACCGCGTTAAGACCCGTGTGTCAGGTCAACCGTTCGCGGAGCACCTGCGCCAGCTCCTCACGGCGGACACACTCGTGGAACGCGAAGGAGCCGGCCAGCTCCTCGGCTTCGTCGGGAGTGACCCCGACGAAGCACCGCGCGAAGTCCTCCACCAGCGGTTCGGCGAGCAGAATGTGACGGACAAGGAGGTTGATCCAGGCCCGCCGCCCCCACGGGAAGGGGGTGAAATCGCGGAACTCCTTATCGAAAAACTCTTCGATGGGGTCGAGGATGTGTCGCACGTTCCGGGGGTCGCCTCCCCAGGAGTCGGTGCCCAGCCGTCGTTTCTTATCCAGGGCCGGCTTGATCCGCTGTAGATAAGCAGAATCCGGCCGCGCGTACACCAATCCCTGTAGTCCGATGTCCTTATAAGTCCACAATGCCCAACTAGCTCCGTACTGGTGGTAGATCTCCAACTGATCCCGCAGCAGCTGGTACCGCTGGGCGTTGCGTTCAGGATCCGCGGTGTACATGGGCCCGAACTCGCCGATCCAGATCGGCGTCCCTGTTCGTCTCATAAATTCGGTACGCCGCAGGAACGTCTGTTCCACGACCGAACGATCGAAGTATTCCCCTCGCGTCACCCCCGGGTACACCCCGTCGACGGCGATGCCCGGCAGTGCGTAGTCATGGGCGGTGTAGATGGTGTTGGGGAACGGTTCGGTGAACATAGAGAAATCCGTGGAGTAGCGATTCCCGTCCAAAAACAGCACATGCCGGGAATCCACGGCGCGGATAGCCCGCTCCAGCCGCTCATAAAACGGACCGATGACCTCGCCCGAGGGGTCCGCCGGCTCATTGAGCGGGTTGTAGCCGGCGACCGCGGGGTTGTCCCGGTACCGGTCGGCGAGCGCCTCCCACAGATGTATCACCCGGTCCTGGAAATGGCGGTGGGTCCAGAACAACGCCCAGTGAGTGGGGTTGTCACAGTGCCAGTTCTGGTTCTGGTAGCCCGGGGCCGCGTGCAGATCCAGGATCGTGTACAAGCCCGCATCCGCGCAGATGTCAACGATCCGGTCCAGCCACCGAAAGCCCTCCTCCTTCAGCTGGAAGGGCCGGTCATCGTCCTCAAAGTGCCGATAGCTGAACGGTACCCGCACCGAATTCAACCCCAACGAAGCCAGGTAACGGGCGTCATCGACGTCGAAGAAGTCCGTCAGGAAGCGACGGAAGAACCTGTCGTAGCCCTCCTGTCCTAGGACGCGGCGCAGCGCCTGGCGCTGCAGCGACTCGGTCGCCGGGTAGCCGGTGATGAAGTTCTCCATGTTCAGCCAGCCGCCCAGGCCGACCCCGGTGAGCACCACGGTCCGACCGGTCTCGTCCACGAGCCGTGTGCCGTCGACCTTGAGCCACGCGAGCCGCTCCACGTCGCCTCCTTAGAGGTGTGTCATTGGGTGATCACCCAACCGGCGCGATGCCGGCGGGATGTTTGGGGCGTTGGCGGTTGTCGCCTTACGCGTGTCGCGTTGGGGCGGGTCCGGTGCTCTCCCGTATCAGCAGCCGGGGCTGGAAGTGCACGTTGTGGCCCGGGGATTCACCGTTCATCAACGCCCACAGCCGGTCCCAGGCCTGCTTGCCGAGTTCGTTTTTCGGGATCGACGCGGTGGTCAACGGGGGTGTGGTGTACCGGGCGAAGGGAATGTCGTCGAAGCCGGTGATCGAGATGTCGTCGGGGACAGCGACACCTAGTTCATGCAGGCCGCTGAGGGTGCCGAAGGCCACCATGTCGTTGAAGGCCACCACCGCCGTGGCCTTGGTGGCGAGCACGGCCCGGGCCGCGGCGTGTCCGTCCTCGAACATGGAACCGCAGGGGATCTCGGTAAGGGTGAATCCCGGGGTGGCGACCGACGCCGCCCGGAGCGCGGCGACCCGCTCCTGGTTGGAGGCGCTGGCCACCGGACCGGCCAGATAGACCAGGTGGCGATGCCCCAAGGACAGCAGGTGGGTCACGATGGCCCGGATCCCGGCGGCATAGTCCACTGACAGAGAGGGCAGGTTGCTGCCGGGTACCTCCCGGTTGAGCAACACCACGGGAGCCAGCTGCTCGCTGAGGGTCAGCAGTTCCTCTTCGGGAACCCGAGGCGAAGCGAGCACCAGCCCGTCGGAGTGGCGGCGGGCCTCCAGTGCCAGGATCTTCTCCTCTTGGATGTTCTCGTTCGACTCGGCGACCAGCAGTCGGTGTCCTTGAGCGGCGGCGGCCTGACTGAGCCCTCTGAGGATGTCCTGGAACATCGGGTTGGACAGGTCAGGCACGATGAGCGACACGACGCTGGTGCGTCCGAGCGCGAGGCTGCGTGCCAGCCGGCTGGGCTGGTAGTTGAGCGCCTCGGCTGCGGCCCGGACCCGGGCGGCCAACTCGGGTGCCACGGTTGGGCTGCCGTTCATGACCCGTGAGACGGTCGCCCGCGACACCCCGGCCGCGGCCGCGACATGTCCGATGTTGGGGGCCACTCGTTCCCGACGTGTGGTGTTTCTGCGAGAAGTCCGCCGAAGCGGCGACGAGTCTTCTTCGTCATGCCGAAGACCGTCGGTCTTCAGACTCATCTCAGTCAGCCTCTCCCCTTGTCGGCGGCCATCGGCCGCGAGCACCATCAACCGGGTGCCGGCTCGCGGTCAGGCAGGACCGCCGTCGGCGTCGTCCGTACGTCTTTGGACAGACGACGTGAAGACGCCGGTGCGCCGGTATCTAGTCGGTATCACATGATGACCGCCCGTTCGACACACGTCGTCACCCAGGCAGGATACCGGTTTCTCCAAGACTTTGGAAACCGGTTCCTTCGATCAACAGACATTCGAAAGCAAGTCATTTACGCAGGTGAGCCGCGCGACATGTGATCGTTGACACTGACTGTGAGGCGCTGCTAGAAACTGGTTACTCACCGGGCGGGGCCGTGGCGTAGGGCGGGGAGGGTCCGGGTCGGTACCCGTCGAAGGATCGTTGAAGGGTGCTCCGATGAGTGACCGCACCAGTTCTGATTCACCCGCATCACCCCCACCGGGGGCACTGCTGACCACCGTGCCCCCCACACAGGAGGACACCGCACCGCTCTCGGGAACACCCGCAGGCGCCACGGGTGAGGTCAGCGCTGCCATGACGGCACACCAACGGCGAAAGGCCTCCCAACGCCGTCGCGGTGACCGGGTTGCTTACCTATTCCTGACGCCGTGGTTCATCGGCATGGCCGTGTTCACGCTGGGCCCGATCCTGGCGTCGCTTTATCTGTCCTTCACCGACTACAGCCTGCTACAGGCACCGGAGTGGACCGGGTTAGACAACTACCAGCGCATGCTGGATGACCCGCGGCTGCACCAGGCGCTGCTCGTCACCGTCAAGTATGTGCTGGTATCGGTACCGCTGCAGTTGGCCTTGGCCCTCGGGCTGGCGCTGCTGCTGAACCGAGGCGTGCGCGGGCTGGCGATCTACCGGTCGGTGTACTACCTGCCGTCTCTGCTGGCCGGAAGCGTGTCCATCGCGATCCTGTGGCGGCAGATCTTCGGTAGTGACGGGTTGATCAACCAGCTGCTGGAGAAGGTGGGAATCGAAGGCGTCAGCTGGGTGGCCCATCCCGACTACGCCCTGGGCACGCTGGTGGTGCTCAACGCTTGGACCTTCGGCTCCCCGATGGTGATCTTCCTGGCCGGGCTGCGTCAGATCCCCTCGGTTTATTACGAAGCAGCCTCGGTGGATGGCGCGGGACCGGTGTCGCAGTTCTTCCGTATCACGCTTCCTCTGCTGTCACCGATCATCTTCTTCAATCTGGTGCTGCAGACGATCGGGGCTTTCCAGAGCTTCACTCAGGCGTTCGTGATCAGCGGTGGCACCGGCGGTCCAGCCGACTCCACCCTGCTGTACACCCTGTACCTCTACCAACGCGGCTTCGGCTCTTTCGACATGGGGTACGCGTCGGCGATGGCCTGGACGCTGCTGGTGCTCATCGCCGCCTTGACCGGCATCCACTTCTTCTTCGGCAAGCGATGGGTGTTCTACGGTGACTGACGCAACGATGGCGACCGTTGACCGGCCGCGACAGACCCGACGACAGAACGGCTCCCGCACCCGCAGGCTGTTTAAGCATCTTCTGCTCATCACGCTCGGCGTGGTGATGATCTACCCGTTGTTGTGGATGCTGTCCAGCTCCTTTAAACCCAACGAGCTCATCTTCCGGGACCCCGCCATCTGGCCCACCCAGTTCCACCTGGGCAACTATGTCGAGGGCTGGTCCGCACTGAGCAACCCGTTCCACCGCTACCTGCTGAACTCGGCGGTGATCGCGATCGCCTCGATCGTGGGCAACCTGCTGTCCTGCTCACTGGCGGCGTACGCGTTCGCGCGTCTGGAATTTCGAGGTCGGCGCTTCTTCTTCGCCGCCATGCTCGCGACCCTGATGCTGCCGATCCACGTGTTGATCATTCCGCAGTACGTGCTCTTCTCGGAGCTGGACTGGATCAACACCTATCTGCCGTTGATCGTGCCGAAGTTCTTCGCCGTCGACGCGTTCTTCATCTTCTTGATGGTGCAGTTCATCCGCTCCCTCCCCCGGGAGCTGGACGAGGCCGCACGGATCGACGGATGCGGACACTTCCGGATCTACTGGCGGATCATCCTGCCGTTGTCGATCCCGGCGCTGGCGACCTCGGCGTTGTTCACCTTCATCTGGACCTGGAACGACTTCTTCAGCCAGCTGGTCTTCCTCACCAACCCCGACCTGTACACGGTTCCGGTGGCGCTGCGCACGTTCCTGGACAGTGAGGGGGAAAGCGCCTGGGGTCAGCTGTTCGCCATGTCCATCGTCGGCTTGGCACCGATCTTCGGCTTCTTCATCGCTGGTCAGCGCTACCTGACTCAGGGCATCGCCACTACAGGGCTTAAGTAGTCCCCTACCCCCACACATGAGAGGAAGAAAGTCCCCCGTGAGTACCACATTCCCCCACTCCTCACGCGCCCGCCCGTTACGGTCTGGCTACCGTCGCCTCGCCACCGCGGCGGTGGCTGGTGTGATGCTGGCGACCACCGTCGCCTGCGGAGATGACAGTGACGACGGCGTGGTCCGCCTGCGTTTCGCCTGGTGGGGTAACAACGAACGGGCGGCCGCCACTGAAGAGGTCATCGCCGCTTTCGAAGAAGCAAACCCCGGCATCGAGGTGGAGGGCGAGACCGCGGACTTCAACGCGTATTTCGAACGGCTGGCCACTCAGATCGCCTCTGGTGAAGGGCCGGACATCATCACCCTCGGCGGCGCCTACCCCGCCGAGTACGGTGGCCGCGGCGCGCTTTTGGACCTGGAGACGGTCAGCGACCACCTGAACATGGAGCAGCTCGACCCTGCCGCGCTGCGGGCCGGGTACTTCCACGACACCCAGTTCGGCGTCCCGACCGGGGTGAACACCTACGCCTTGGTCGCCGATCCCACGGTGTTCGAGCAGGCGGGGGTGCCGCTGCCCGACGACAACACCTGGACCTGGGACGACTTCCTTCAAATCGCGACGCAGATCTCGGAAAACACCCCCGACGGGGTCTATGGCGTCGCTGACTTTATGCGCACCGACCTGCTGGACCTGTACGCCCGGCAGCGTGGCGAGTCCCTCTACACCGAGGACGGCGGGCTGGGGATCAGCGAGCAAACCCTCGGCGAGGTCTGGGAGATAATGATCGCATTGCGTGACGCGGGCGCGACCCCGCCGGCCTCGGTGACCGCGGAGCTGATGACTCAGACCGCCCCGGAGCAGTCGCTGATCGGTCGAGGCCTGGCCGGGATGCAGTTCGGCTGGAGCAGCCAGCTGGCCGCCTACCGGAACGCGTCCGGGCGTCCCCTGGTGCTGCTGCGCCCGCCGGGTGAGTCCGAGTTTGAGCAGCCCGGCATGTGGCTACAGGCGTCGCAGATCTACACCATCAACGCCCGCACCGAACATCCGGAGGAGGCTGCCCGCTTCGTCGACTTCCTGGTCAACAGCGTGGAGGCCGGACGCATCATCGGCACCGACCGCGGTATCCCCGCCAACCCACAGGTACGGGAGGCCATCGCGTCTGGCCTCAATGAGCATCAGCAGGTGGAGGCAGAGTTCATCGAGCGTGTGGCGTCGCAGGTGGGGTCGCCGTTGATCATCGGACCGGCCGGATCCGCGGATACCTGGAGAACCCTGGACCGGCTCCACACCGAGGTGCTCTTCGACCGCATGACGATCGAGGACGCGGTAGAGCAGTTCTTCTCCGAGGTGGAAGCGGCGATCGCCCAGTGATCACGATGGTGACCGATCCGACAGGGGGGACGACGATCGATCGTCGGGCGCTCGTCAGACGCCACACGGTCGAGGTGACCGGTGTGGAGGCGGCGTCCCCCCTGTCGGTGGGCAACGGAGAGTTCTGCTGCACGGTGGACTTCACCGGTCTGCAGACTTTCCCCGCGCTCTATCCGGTCGCTGCTCGGGACAGCGGCGAGCCAGGCACCCTGCTGGGTACGCAGTCGCAGTGGGGCTGGCACAGCATGCCTGGCGGCGAGGGGTTTGATCTCACTGACACCCGCCGCCTCTACCAGACCCCTCGAGGACCGGTCCCCTATGTCGACATGACCGGTAATCTGTCCGGGACCACGGAGTCCCCCGGTTCCCGAGCCGAATCCTGGCTGCGCTGCAATCCGCATCGGCTCGACCTGGGCAGAATCGGTCTGGTCCTCGCTCCGACGGAGTCGGGGCGAGGTCCCACCCCGCCCGCGCTGACCGAGATCAGCCAGGTGCGGCAACGTCTGGATCTGTGGACCGGGATCATCGACTCCCGGTTCCACCTGTCGGGTACGCCGGTGCACCTGACCACCAGCTGCCATCCCACCCTGGATCTGCTCGCGGTACGGATCGCATCCGACCTGCTCACCTCGGCCGAGCTGGGAGTTCGGATCGCGTTTCCCTACGGCTCGGAGTCCTGGAGCAACGCGGCCGACTGGTCCCGGCCTGATGCGCACTCATCTACCGCGTACCCCTCGGACCGGGGCTGTGTGATTGAGCGGGTGCTCGACGCGACCGTCTACACCGTCATCATCGACGCCTCCCCCGCCGCCTGGGTCACTCAGATCGACCAGCATGTATTTCTGATCCGCTCCCACCAACCCATCCTGGATCTGGTAATCGGTTTCTGTCCGGGCCCGGCGCGGTCAGCTCCGTCCACTTTGCTTACCCCTGTCGGCGTGACCCAGGTGGCGGCCGCCTCCCGACAGCACTGGGCGGACTTCTGGAGCCACGGGGGCGCCGTCGAACTCGTAGAGAGCCGGGATGAGCGTGCCGTGGAGTTGGAGCGCCGTACGGTGCTGTCTCAGTACCTGACGGCGATCCACTGCGCCGGATCACTGCCTCCCCAGGAGACCGGCCTGATGGTCAACAGTTGGCGGGGCCGCTTTCACCTTGAGATGCACTGGTGGCACGGCGCCCACTTCCCACTGTGGGGCAGGCCCCAGCTGCTGGAACGGAGCCTGGACTGGTACACCTCGATCCTGCCCGAGGCCCGACGCATCGCCCGGTTCCAGGGGTACGCCGGTGCTCGCTGGCCTAAACAGGTCGGCCCAGACGGGCGGGAAAGCCCAAGCCCTATCGGGCCCTTCCTGATCTGGCAGCAACCTCACCCGATCTTCCTGGCCGAGTTGATCCGCCGGGCCACCGGCTCAGAACAGACCCTGCACCGCTACGCGGACATCGTCTTGGAGTCCGCGGCCTTCATGGCTGACTTCGCGGTATCGACCCCCCGCGGGTACCAGCTGGGTCCGCCTCTGGTCCCTGCCCAGGAGTCTTACGCCGCGCTGCGTGCGGAGCTGACCAACCCGACCTTTGAGTTGGCGTACTGGGCGTGGGGGTTACGCACCGCGCAGCGGTGGCGTCGGCTGCTCGGGCTCGACGAGGAGCCACTGTGGACCGCGGTGGCCTCCGGCCTGGTACGCCCGCACGTCCGCGACGGCGTGTACACCGCCATCGACGTCGCCCCCTACACCGTGACGGACGACCACCCGTCGCTGCTGTACGCCTGGGGTGTCGTCCCTCCAACGGACGTGATCGACCCTCGGATCATGCGGGCGACCCTGCATCATGTGATGTCGGTCTGGGACTGGGACAGCACCTGGGGCTGGGACTACCCCGCCATCGCGATGACCGCGACCCGATTGGGGGATCCTGACGCCGCGCTCGAGGCCCTGCTACTGCCCACCTCTAAAAACGGCTACCTCCCCAACGGCCACAATCGACAGACCGATTCACTGCCGATCTACCTGCCGGGTAATGGGGGGCTGCTGGCGGCGGTCGCTCTCATGGCTGCGGGCTCGGACGCGGACGCCGCGCAGGGGCGTACCACGCCGGGATTCCCTCGGGACGGCTGGATCGTCCGACACGAAGGCCTGCTCCGGTCGCCGTGACTCACGCCCATGCGGCCGCGCCGCTGGGTGGGCGTACAGCCTGCGACACAGGCTTTCTGGGGGGTGGGCAGCCAGGATCTCCCACTGCAGTCTCCGCAGCTCGTTTCCTGGCTCCACCCCCAACTGCTCAACCAACTGATCCCGGGCCCGGGCGTACACGGCCAGCGCTTCGGCCTGTCGCCCACAGCCGTACAACGCGATCATGAGCTTGGCGCACCACCCCTCGTGGTAGGGGTGGCTGGCCACCAGCGCCTCCAGCTCCGGAACGACCTCGGCGTACCGCCCCAACGCCAACTCAGTTGTCAAACATCGCTCCAGCACCTGGTCGCGCGCCGCCTCCAGCCGACGCGCCTCGATCTGGACCGCCTCGGTGTCGACACCGGTCAGGGCGGACCCGCGCCACAGCGCGAGCGCCGTACGCAGATAGGTGACCTCCTCCCGCCACCGGCCTTCCCATGCCGCCGTCCGCCCCGCCGCAACCAGCCGGTTCCACTCATCGCAATCCGTAGCGCCGGGCGGAATGATGAGCGTGTACCCCTCGTACCGCGCTTCCACCCGGGCCGCCACACCGCAGGAGCGCAAAAAGCGCCGCAGCCGGTATATGTACGCATGCAACGCTGTTCTGGGGCGGGTGGGTGGACGACTATCCCACACGGCGTCGATCAGCGAGTCGACCGACACCATCCGGCCAGCGTTGAGCGCCAAGAGCGCCAACAAGATCCGCTGGCCCCGTCCTGGGATTTCAATGAACCGTCCACCCGCGCGGATTTCGAGCGGGCCAAGTATGCGGACCAGGATCCCTGCGTCCTCACCCGACCGCGGGTCGGGCACGTTTCCCCATGTATCCACGCATTCATGGCTAACCGCACCGAACGCCCACGTACAGGCTCGCGTCAGCGATCCGTCAGTCAGATGTCAGCGACCGATGTGACCGTCACCGTCGAGGTCATTGAGCGTTATCCAGGCCCTCATGGTTGCCGGCGGTCACGGCACGAAGCGGGGGGAGGACCTGGATCGGGCTCAACGGACGGGAGGAGTCCTCATGCGGTCCAAAGTCATCGCGTCAGTCGGCGCCCTCATCATCGCCCTAGCCACCACGATCGTGGGCTTTGCCTCACCGGCCTACGCCCACTGCTCCGGCCACTCCTGGAGCAACCGGGACAGTGACACCGGACGCGTTCTGGCTAGCGGCGTCAGGATCCGCGCTTACCCGCACACCAGCTGCACAGCGAACGGCCTGGCCTACCCCTCACATGTTCTGGAATACGACTGCTACACCTCAGGCAGCACAGTCACCGGCCCTAACGGCACCATGAGCACGTGGACCCACGTGCGTAACGCCACCACAGGGGTACGTGGATGGGTCAGCGACGCCTACCTGAACGACTACGGAAGCTTCGTACCTTGCTCCGGGTCTATGGCGCAGGCAGCTCCCAAGGCACAACCAGCGACCTGATGGGCTGTGCCCCAGTCCACACCCCTTTCCCCTCACCGGGCGGGCCTCGGTCCGCCCGGTGCCTGTGTCGATGTCCCCTGGCCTATCCCTCGCCGGCGGCCCACCGTCGCTTCCTCCCCGGGGATGCTGAATGATCTGGGCATGTCGGTACGGGAACTCGTCGTTCTGGGAACCGCCAGCCAGGTCCCGACCCGGCACCGTGCCCACAACGGCTACCTGCTGCGGTGGGACGGCGCCGGTTTCCTGTTCGACCCCGGGGAGGGGACACAGCGACAGTTGCTGTTGGCCGGGGTGCCCTCCTCAGAGATCACCCATATCTGTGTCACCCACTTTCACGGCGATCACTGCCTGGGGGTACCGGGCATCGTGCAACGGATGGCGCTGGACAAGGTCGCTCACCGGGTGCACGCCGCCTACCCGGCCTCGGGGCGAGAATACTTCGCCCGGCTGCGGTACGCCTGCGCGTTCCATGACACCCTCGAGCTACGCGAAGTGCCGATCAAGGACGACGGCCCGGTGTGTGACGGACCATTTGGGGTGCTTCAGGCGCGGCGCCTCGAGCACAGCGTGCCTTCCTACGGGTACCGGCTGGTGGAGCCCGACGGGCGCCGCATGCTCCCTGATCGGCTCGCCGCCGCGGGCATCACCGGACCGCTGATTAGGCAGCTGCAGCGCAACGGCGCGATCACTATCGACGGCCGGGTCGTCCGCCTGTCTGAGGTGAGCGTGCCGCGACGTGGCCAGCGGGTGGCGTTCATCATGGACACCCGGCTGTGCGACGCGGTGTACGCGCTGGCCGACGGCGCGGATCTGCTGGTGATCGAGGCGACGTTCCGGGATGCTGAGGCGGATCTGGCCCGCCGGTACGGTCATCTGACCGCCCGGCAGGCCGCACGGGTGGCCGCCGAGTGTGGGGTGCGCACGCTGGTGCTGACTCACTTCTCCCAGCGGTACGCCGATCTGGAAGGGCACCGGGCCGAAGCGGCCGAGGAGTTCGACGGCGATCTGGTGGTGGCCACTGACCTGCTGCGGGTGCCGGTCCCCCGCCGCCGCCCGAATTGACCCACTACTCGACCGGTTCCTACCCGTCCGGCGCTGCCAGGAGCCCCGTATTTCTCACCATGCTTCTCACACCGCACCGTCGCCGCACGCTGCGCCGTCGCGCCCGCTGTCGGAGGGGTGGGCTTCGTGGCTCCGGTTCTGGGTCTCAGTTCTGGTGTCACGCGGGGGTACGCAAGGTCCGAGGCATGGCGTCGCGCCTTGTGACGTCTGAGCCTGCCGTCTGAGTCTGTGGATCAGGCCGGATCCCCGCCCGGCCTGGTCGTACCGCGGACTGGCCTGTGGCGCTACCGGTTTCAACGCCTCGCCGCGAGAATGCGACACTCGGTCGCATCCGATACGAAAGTACGCCTGCCGTCACCCAGAGGAGTCGCCGCGGTGAACGCGCTGAGATCGCTGATAGCTGCATGGAGCGGCGTCCCGCCACGGCCGTCCACCTTTTATGTTTCGATCGTCGTGTCGCAAACGCGCGTACCGTTGTGATGACTGACTCTGTCCACCGCCTCAGCGCCGACGCGCTCCAGCTGTTGTCCCTGTGGGGGGCGTACCCGGGGATGGAGTTAACGCCTCCGGCCATCGCGAGCCTGGTCGGCCGCCCACGGCAACAGGTGCGGGCACCGCTGCACGAACTGGTTCAGGCCCAACTGGTCATCACGCGGGCCCATGACAGGTACCTGGTACGCGAGCCGCTGCCCGACTCCGTTCAGGTGTTGACCGAGGGCGTTCCCGAGCCGGAACGGCGGGCGGCGCTGCGCCGCCTGCTCGACCACTACCTGTACACCGCGCACCGCGCCGAAGGGTTGCTGTTACAAAGACACTATGAGCGCCTGACGCTCCCTCCCCCGGCGTCCGCCGTCATCGTCGGGGAATTCGCTGATCAGCGCCGCGCCCTGACCTGGTTCACCGCCGAACTGCCCGTGCTCCTCACCGCCGTCACCCGGGCGTTTGAAGCGGGCCTGGACACTCACGCCTGGCAGTTGACGACGATCCTGGCCACCTTCCTCAACCGCCAGGGGCGGTGGAATGAGTTTCTGGCGTGCCAGACGGTGGCGCTGCGGGCCGCGCAACGCGCGGGCGACCGCACCGGCCAGGCCCGGCTCCACCTGGAGACCGCCCTCTCCCTGACGCAACTGGGCCGCCATGATGAGGCGTACACCCACCTGCACACCGCCCTTGACCTGTTTGACACGCTGGGGGACGGTCTCGGGCAGGCCCGTGTCCACCTGCACCTGGGGTGGCTCTACGACTGTCAGCGCCGCTACCCGGAGGCGCTCGTCCACGATCAGCAGGCGCTGGAGTTGTTCGAAACCCACGGCGTGAAAATCGGGCAGGCCACCGCCCTCAACGCGGTGGGCTGGGACCTTATCCACCTGGGACGGGCCGAGGAGGGGATCGATCCCTGTCGACGGGCGCTGGACCTGTTCCGGGAACTGGGCGACCTGAGCGGCGAGGCTCGTGCCTGGGACAGCGTTGGCTACGCCCGCTATCACCTGGGTCACTACTCGCGCGCCATCGCCTGTTACGAACAGGCCCTGGCCATCTACCAGCGGCTTAAGGACCGGTACTGCGAGGCTGAGACGCTGATCCACCTCGGCGATGTCCGATATGCCGACGGGAGGCATCAAGCCGCACAACACGCCTGGCGGCGGGCACTGGCCATCCTGGAGCACTTAGGACACTCCGATGTCGAGCAGGTCCGTTCCCGCTTGAGTCGGTGATCCCCAATCGGTGATCTTCATCGCCGATGCCGCAATCGCCGGTCCCGTTCACCGGTGCCGGAGCATAGACTGCGGCGGTGACGGTTAGCAGACAGACGGGTAAGGGACGTCGACGCCGGGAAATGACCGTCGCGACCATCGCCCGGCTAGCCGGGGTGTCGGCGCCGACGGTCTCCCGGGTCCTCAATGGCCAAGCAGGGGTGTCGTTAGGGACCCGACGGCGGGTCGAGGCGGTCCTGCAGGAGTACGGGTACCGTCGCCCGGAAGCCGCGCAGATGCCCGTCCTGGAATTGGTCTTCCACGCTCTGGAAAGCTTATGGGCGCTTGAGATCATCCGCGGTGTGGAGCAGGTCGCCCGGGAGCACGGATTAGCCGTCGTGCTGACCGAGATGCAAGGCCGCCTCACCCCCGGACGTGCGTGGACCGAGCAGGTGCTCAGCCGGCGTCCGGCGGGAGTGATCGCGGTCTTCTCCGAGCTGACGGTGGCTCAGCAGTCGCAATTGGCGACCCGGTCGATCCCCTTGGTGGTGCTCGACCCCACAGGGGAGCCGCTCCACCAGACCCCATCGGTGGGCGCCACCAACTGGAGCGGTGGCTTGGCCGCCACCCGGCATCTGCTTGAGCTGGGGCACCGGCGCATCGCGATGATCAGCGGCCCCACCAACTGGCCCTGCTGCCGCGCCCGTCTGGACGGGTACCGCGCGGCCATGGACGCCGCCGGCGTACCGGTGGACCCTGAGCTGGTCCGGATCAGCACACTGTATGTAGAGGGTGGCCTGCACGACGGCGCCGCCTTGTTGAGTCTGCCGGACCCGCCGACCGCGATCTTCACAGCCAACGATCTGCAAGCCCTGGGGGTCTACGAGGCGGCCCGCCGGGCGGGGTTACGCATCCCTGATGACCTGAGCGTGGTCGGTTTCGACGACTTGGCCTTCACTCAGTGGTCCGGCCCACCCATGACGACGGTGCGGCAGCCGCTGGTCCAGATGGGCGCCACCGCCGCCTCCATGATCGTAACGTTGGCCAATGGTGGAACGTTGGAGAATCACCGCGTCGAACTGGCCACCACATTGATCGTCCGAGAGAGCACGGCCCCGCCCCGCTCCCACTAACCGACGACGTCGGCTCCGCTTGCCCACACTGGACTGTCCTCGACAGACAAACCGGTAGCGGCTCGCGGCTACGCATGGGCGTCCCTGAGCCTTTCCGGTGGTACGCGAAGCGGGCACCATGGTCACTAGCGTTGCGGCTTGAAATAAATCGGTCCATCATTAGAAATGTTTCAGCCGGGCCAGGGCGGAACCGTTTGTCCACAAACGAGGGAAAATCATGCGGCTCCTGACAAGGATGGTGGCCGCTCTGGCCACCGCTGGGCTCCTGCTCATCGCAGGCCTGACAGCATTCTCTCCTCCGGCGTCAGCCGCGACGTTGACCGAGGTGACCAACTTCGGCCAGAACCCCAGCAACCTGCGGATGTTCTTGTACGTCCCCGACCGGCTCGCACAGCCCCCTGCGGTCGTGGTCGCCATGCACTACTGCACCGGATCGGCCCAGGCCATGTACACCGGTACGCAGTTCGCCTCATTGGCCGACCGGTACGGCTACATCGTGATCTATCCGGAGGTGACCCGCTCAAGCCGCTGCTTCGACGTCTCCTCAGCAGCGACGCTGCAACACAACGGCGGCAGCGACTCCCTGGGCATCGTCTCCATGGTCAGGTACGTCCTGCAGCGCTACAACGCCGACTCGAACCGTGTCTTCGCCACCGGCATCTCCTCCGGCGCGATGATGACCAACGTCCTGCTGGGTGCCTACCCCGATGTCTTCCGCGCCGGGGCGGCGTTCGCAGGGGTGCCGTTCGGTTGCTTCGCCACCACCTCGGGTGAGTGGAACAGCGACTGCGCCAACGGCCGGATCGTCCGCACCCCGCAGCAGTGGGGTGACCTGGTTCGTGCGGCCTACCCGGGTTACAACGGCCCGCGTCCCCGGATGCAGCTGTGGCACGGCACCAACGACGAGATCCTCAGCTACGTCAACTTCCAGGAAGCGATCAAGCAGTGGACCAACGTCCTGGGGGTCAGCCAAACCCCGACCTCCACGGACTACCCCCAGCCGAACTGGACCCGGACCCGTTACGCCGACAGCGCTGGGGTGGTACAGGTAGAGGCCATCAGCATGCAGGGGGTCACGCACAACCTGCCGGTCTCGGCCGCTGACGCGATCCGGTTCTTCGGTCTGGATGGCTCGGGAGGTCCGACCGGCGGGCCGACCACCTCGCCGCCCGTCACCTCGTCTCCCCCCACGTCCCCCAGCCTTCCCGGGGGGAGCGACTCCTGCCGGGTCAGCTACACCATGAACACTTGGAACACCGGATTCACCGCCGCCATTACGATCACCAACACCAGCAGCACGCCGGTCAACGGCTGGGCCTTGACCTTCACCTTGCCCAGCGGACAAAACATCGTCTCCGGCTGGAACGCGACCTACTCACCATCCAGCGGCGCCATCACCGCCCGTAACGTCTCCTACAACGCCTCGGTTCCTCCGGGCGCCTCGGTCGACATCGGCTTCCAGGCGACCCACACCGGCAACACGTCCGAGCCGACCGCGTTCCAGTTCAACGGAGCTAACTGCACAGTGGTCTGAGCTCCTGTTCCGGGCCCTGGTGTGGACATCGTCTGCCACCGTCTGTGGTGGGCGGTGTCCACACCTTATGTTTGGGGAGATATCACCGTGAAGCTCCCCCTCCAGCCCGCACGCGTCGATTGATCCGAGCGCCCCAGACAGGCTTCTGTACGACTTTTAGTCGGAAATATTGTGAAAAACCAGCATTTTCTCTGTATTTGTGAGTAACTAGGGCCGATGATCGTGAGCATCTGTAAGCCCTGGGAGCGCTCGTGTCGATACGTACCGACCCCCTGACCGCTCTGCCGTCTCCGCTGCGCCTGTGCACAGGCTGCCTGCTCACCGTCTCTCTGCTGAGCGGATGCGGTGGCGCCCCTCAGCAGGAGACGGTCGATTCAGCCACGCGTCCCTCCGCCAATGTGGCGGCGTCGGTGGAGCCGGTACCAGATGCGATGTCCGCGAGCCCATCGGTCTTCCCACTTCCCGAACCCGCCAGTGTGAGGGCCAATGAACTGGGCGACATCCCGGTGCTGATGATTCACCAGGTGGAGGAGAACGCCCGGGGCGACTACGCCCAGACCCCGGAGCAGTTCCGCCAGAGTATGGAGTATCTGGCGACCCACCGGTACGTCCCTGTGACGGCCGCCGAACTGGTCACCGGAGACTTGGATCTTCCCGCAGGGACCAGTCCGGTGGTTCTGACCTTCGACGACGGCCACCCCAGCCAGTTCCGGCTCCTGCCTGATGGCACCGTGGATCCGTCCTGCGCCGTGGGCATCTTGATGTCCGTTGCGGAGAAGTATCCCGGGTTCCGCGCCGTCGGAACGATGTATGTCAACGAGCGACCGTTCGGCCGCTCCGACCCCGGTCCTGAGCTGCGGTGGTTGGCCTCGCACGGCTGGGAGATCGGAAACCACACCGCTCATCACGCCAATCTCGGTGCGTTGGACACCGCCGGTGTCCAGGCCGAGATCGGCGAGTTGCACCTTCTCCTCGCTGAGGAGCTCCCCGGATACCAGGTACGCACGATGAGCCTCCCCTTCGGGATCATGCCCGATGATCCCGCGGCCGCCTATCGCGGTACCTGGCAGGGGGTGACGTACTCCTATGACGGCGTGATGCTGGTCGGGGCCGGCCCGGCGCCTTCTCCGTACTCCAAAGACTGGAACCCGTTCGCCATCCCCCGGATCCGGTCCTGGCACGGGAGCATCGACCTTGACGAGGACTACTGGATGCCCCGCCTGGAGCACACCCGGTACATCTCCGACGGAGACCCCCATGTCATCTCGTACCCGCGTACCCTCGGGGTGGAGCCCGCGCCTCATGTCGCCGCGCAGCTCCACCCTTACTGACCGGCCGGCTGCGCTCCCGGGCCCCGAGTCGTTACCGGGTTAGCGCTCGTCCGCCGAGGCACTCGATCCAAAATGGATCGATCCGGTGAAGTCACGCCCCTGGATCACGGTGCCGTGGACCGTCGCGCCTCCGGAGATGGTGTTGATGACCGCGTCACCCACCGCCGTCGCGGGAACGCGCGAGTCCACCGCCCAGCTCCGCAGATCCGCTGCGAAACGCTCATCACCGGCGGCGTAGTCGACCAACTTCCGCGCTAGGTCCTGCACCCACTCCGGATCGGGCTGGGCGGGGGCCTGCTCCGGAAGGACCGCGGGGGCGCGGTCACCGAATGCACGGCGGACGAGTCGACCAAGCGAGGCCCACGCGTGACGCCCCGCCTCGGTCGCCATGGAGGATGCCGCGGCGGTGATGGAAGCCGCCACCAGGGCCATGGACACAGGTTCCATGCCACTAAAAGTATCGACGTCCTCACCCTACAGCCACCACCGGACCCCGCGTACCCCTCACCTTTGGATCTGGACATCTGGGCCACAGGTTGGCCGAGTCGCTTGACGGCCGTGAGGCGCTCGCATCAGGCAGCGGCGAGGTCGCCTCGGCTCCACCCCACCGCTGCGCAGTTCCTTCAGACCTTTCCGCCGCAATCAGACCTCATATCCACATTGGAGTGACCATCGATGACGTATGAGCGATCCGGGGAGTACGGTTCGGCCGCCCCGGCAATATCCCGCCCGCGCCCAGACGATGACCTTGATGCTCGTGTCACGGCGCTGTTGAACGCGGAGCGTCAGACCCAGGTGGTGCGCTCGGAGGCGAGCCGTCGAGCGGCGGTGCTGACCGCGCCGACGTATCCCTCGACGGTGACCGGACCGGGCGCCCGGCTCAGTGTGGTCGATCCGGAGGGCTCCCTATGGCAGGCACCCGGACTAGACACAGTGGTGGGTCTGCCCGCCTGGAGCGCGGACGGTTCCGCGCTCGCCGGCTACGCGTGGACAGACGGTCATCCACAACCGTGGGTGGCGTGGCCGACGGAACGGCGTGTCACGGTGGGGCAGATCAGAACGCCGGATGTGGAGCAGCCACCCATAGGGTGGGCGGGCCCGGACCGGGTGCTGGTGGCCCTGCCGGACGACCTGCCCCCTCGCGAACCAAGCGAACCCGTTTCCTGGGCTCCCCTGGCCTGGGAAGCGACCCCGTTTTCTCGAATCCGGCTCCGACCGGTGGAACCGTCCGGCACCGCTTGGCGCCCGTATCGGTTGGGAGTGTGGGAGCTTCCCACGCAGCACCCCGTGGAGAACGAACTCACCGTGCTACCGCTCCCCGCAGGGGTGTACCTGGCGGTCCGGGCCACCCGGGATGGCGAACGGATCGCGACGCTGGCGGCGGACACCGCCGGTGGGTATGAGTTGACCTCCCTGACGTGGACGCCCACCGGATACGTGGTCGACACCGTGATCCACCTCGACGGCGTCCCCGGTGGGGTGGCCTGCCGGGATGACGGTGTGGTCGTCACGCTGCTTCGCGGTGAGAGTGGGGTCCTGCTCCACTATCCGTTCCCCGGTGAGGGCCAGGGGCGTGTGCTGTGCGACAACGTGTTGATCCCCGACACGTTGGGGTTGCCCGCCTGGCTGCCTTGGACGCTGGTCACCGAGGACGGCGCCAGCCTCATCGTCGTCGATGGTTCGGGGCTGCGACGTTTTCACAGCCTCCCGCCGCCCACCCCATCCCCGGTACGCGTCGAGGTCATCGAAACGGCGCAGGGCAGCGCCTCGGCATCATTCGCGATCGCGGTCACCGACAGGGCCGGCCACCGGCAGATCATGGTGGTGGACAGCGGGCCGGACAGCGCACCGCCCCGCACCCGGCACCGGATCTCGTTGGGGCCCGGTGAGGACGTGATCGGGGTGACCGACTGGGAGCGGGGCATCCTCCGGATCACCGACGGGTCAGACATCCGGACGGTGACGGCATGCCATATCCCCATCGCCGCTCCCCCTCGCCTGGCCCCGGCGCGTAGCCCGGCTGGGCTGTCCTCACACCTCCAGTGGGTGCGCATCCCGGATCCGCTCGGGGACGGCCGTGCGGAGGTGACGTGTGTGCTCCCCTCCCCCTCCGATCAGCGTGCTAGCGGGTTTGTCGTCCTGCGGGACGTCCCGTCCGGAGCGCTGAGCAGTCGACCCGCGGAAGGCTCTGGGGAAGAGACGCTCCGCGGTTTCCCCCTGCCGCGTCTGCTGGCCGGACTCGGTTTCCCCGTGGGGGTGCTGGATCTAGAGGTGCCGTGGTGGCCGGAGGTCCCCGACGATCGCATCCGACCGGGTATCGCCGACCGGGTGGCGCAATTGGTGACGGTGACGCGCAAAGAAGGAGATCTCGGTGACCGCGATCTGGTGGTTGCCGGACACAGCTTCGGCGCCTCGTTGGCGCTGATCGCGCTTGCCGACACCGACGCCTTCCAAGCAGCCGTCGTCAGCAGTGGCGCCTACAGCCGGATGTGGACCCCACTGGGTTTTCAGGCCGAGCACCGGACCTTGTGGGAAGCGGAACGGGTCTACCGGGATTTCGACGCATTGCTGAACGCTCCTCGCATTCGACGCCCGGTGCTGATCCTGCATGGACTGGCCGACGCTCACCCGGCGACGCCACCGGGACAGGCGGAGCTGCTGTTTCAAGCGCTCACCGCGGTGGGCACACCGTGCCGGTTGGTGCTCCTCCCCGGGGAAGGGCACACCTTCACCACTCGGGAAGGGCTGGAGACGGCGGTCCTGGAGCATGCGCGGTGGGCGTACCGCTGGTGTGACGTGTGTCCGACAGCGGGTTAGGTCATCGCTCTCAAGCCTTTGATATAGGAATTATCCCGATACAAGGTATATATAACCCTACGATTAAGGGCTATCGCGAACAGTCGTCTTGTCCTCTCCTGCAAGCGACACCGTCATGGACGTCTCTGCAGATACGTACGCCAGTCAAAGGGGGAGTGATCTTGATGCCTACTCTTGAGGCTCTCGTCACCGCGTACCGTCCGTTTGAGATCACCGACTACGAAGTCGACACCGAACGGGCGTGTCTGAACGAGAACGCGTGTATTCCTCCCGGGTTGAGCTGTGCTTCGTACTGTCGCAGCTGCCACTACACCCCCAGCGGCTGCCGGCGGTGCCCCAATGGCGGGGGCTGCAATTGGGGTACCTGCATCTGTAACGCCCCCTGCTACGCGTGCTGACGTGTGGTGGCGTTCCGTGTCCAGAAACAGATCAATCCGTCTGGCGCGTGAGGTGCTGTCCACCCGATACCTGAACGTCGACGAAGTGGTGAACCGGATCGAAGTCACTGCCCGGACCAGCGCGGTACAACGGCGCAGGTCCGGGCCACCGCCGATCACCAGGGTGCGCCTGATCCAGCGGCTCCTGTCGGGGTTCCATCCCCCGCTTCGGGAGAACGCGGTGACCACGTTGGTGCTCCGCCGCCTTGGCCACGCGGCGGACCTGGTGATCGGGTACGAGCCGATACCGGAGACGACACGACACCGGCGGCTATTCGCCTGGGTCGAAGTGGATGGAGTGCCGATGGGTACGAGCCTGCCCGCTCATACGTATTTGCAGGAGCTGATCCGGTTTCCCCACCAGGAGCGCCATGAACACGTCCAGGTGTGAAGTCCACGCCGGCGCGGTGGTGGGGTTCTCGGGGATCCTCCGGACCGGCCATCCCGCCGAGGTGCTGGTGGAGTTCTCATGTGGTTGCCGGGTCCGGACGACGGGTCCGGTGGAGGTCGGACCGTTCCGGAGCAGCAACCGTGGGACGGTCAGTGGCTGGGATCCCACCTCCGGGCTGGTGCGACGCGGCGCGTTGAGCATGGTGCCGGTGTACTACACCACCCGCTCGACACCCGCCGGTGCGGCGGTGTCGTTCTCTACCCGTCTCGGTGACCTTGTCGATGCGCAGACCCCCGTCCTCGACACCGCGGTCGCGGCTCTGCTCGCCGGCGGCGATGTGCCCGCTCCCCTGACGGTGTATCAGGATGTGTTCCGGCTTCCGCCCGGCACCGGGGTCGGAATCGCCGGAGGACGGCAGCGGCTGCACCACGAGACGTTCGACTACACCGGCCTGGAGGTCTCCCGCCGGCGGGACCGGCGCGCCTCGGCCCTTCTGGCGGAGGCGCTGGCCGAGGCGCTGGATGACATCCCGCACCACCCCATCGTGGGGGTCAGCGGCGGAGCCGGCTCGACCGTGGTGGGACGGGTCGGGAACCGTCCGATGGTGCACGTGCATGTGGATCTTCCGGTGTTGGCCGCGCGTCGGGAACGGTTGGACTCCACCGTCGAGGTGATCGACGGGACGCCCTGGTGGCGACGGATCTGCGGTGACGCCCTTCCCCCTTATCTGGAGGAGCTGGATCCCTGGCTTGTGACGCTGACCGCCACCAACGCCGGTACGCCGGTGAGTGCCCTGGGTCTGGCTCACCTGTTCGCCACCGTCCCCGGCCGTCGGCAGTGGTGGCGCTCAGGGTGGCGGCTGCTCAGCGTGGCGGAGCCACCGCCGCAGTTGTATGGCAAGCCGTGGTGGAGCGCGTGGTGGCGCCCCACCGCGCAATCGACGAATCCGGAGAGCGCCGACGCCGAACCGTCGGCTCACCCCTGGTTGACCCCGCAGGCGTTGAGTACCGGCGCCACCGCCAGCAACGCCCGGATCCCCAGCCATCTGGTGGCCGGTCACGACCCAATCGTGGCGGCGATCGCGCAGCGCACATTGGACCTCCTCGATCGTGTCGAAGATTGCCGAGGCGTACGCACCAGCGTCCCCGTCCTCATCGCCACCCACCCCGCGGTCGTCGGAGCGGCGCTGGTGGTGGCCCGTCGTAACGGACGCCGAAAAGCCGATCAGCGTGGCCTGCCGGCGGCGTTGGGTGGGTTGCTCCCCGAACCGTGGCGTCCCGCCGACCCACCTCCCCTGCCTCGGCTGCGGCTGCTGGCCGCGGCCTTCGTGCAGGAACAGTTGGGATCTGAGCAGCGCCGTGTCGATCTGCTCGAGAAAGTGGAGGACACCGCCTGGATCGACGCGGCTCATCTGAAGGAGGTCCTCGCCGATCCCCGCGAGAGGCTGCGGTCGGCTGTCTCCCTGCTGCGTCTGTGCGCCACCGTGGCCCGATTCCCTCAGGTACTTCGCAGAAAACTGATGATCCTGGAGGCTGACGGTCATGGCTGAGCCCGGTCGTCCCCGGCTCCGTGACGGGGTCGTGATCCGACGGGTGCCCTTTGGCGGAGCCTTCGTCATCGACGCCGCCCACCTCGCCGCGGTGGAAATCGACGACGAACTCGCCGATCTGCTCACTCACGGTTCTGAACCGATGTCGCTACTTCCACCGGCGATCACCGAGGGGATCCGCCAAGGGGTGGCGGATGGCTGGTTGGTGATGGAGCCCGCTGAAGGAGACCAGGGGTGACCGTCCTCATCGGAATCACAATGGTCGCGTTCGCCGCGGCGACCGCTGTCCTCGCCCTCAGTGTGGCCGCCAAACTTGCTGACTGGGAAACCACGAACACGGTGTGGCCGACCCAGGGCCTCGCCCGGCGACTGCTCAGTCCGGTCACGGTCACCGCGGTGGAGATGGGGACGTTGGCGGTCCTGGTGGCGCCGGCGCCGGTCCAGCTCCGACTGGCCCTGCTCGGCGGTCTGTACGCCGGGTACGCCGCCGCAGCGGTGGCGCTGCGTGGTCGCGACTGTGGCTGTTTCGGAGGCTTGTGGCCCTCCCGATTCACCGGTCGACACATCATCGCCTGCGCAGCGGCCGCGGTCGGTGTGCTCACCGGCGCCGGATACCCACCGCTGGCCGATCAGCTGACGGTCCAGCAGGTCAGCGGGGTCGCGGTCGCCTCGATCATGGTGGGTGCACTGGTCGCCATAGCGTTGCTTCACCGGCGAGGCGACGGTCCTCCTCCCCCGCCCGAGCGGATCGCGCGCGTCGTGGTCTACACCTCACGGATGTGCTCGTTCTGCCTCGCTCTGCTTCAGCAGCGCAGCCAGTACCAGGCCATGGCGGGGTGTCCGGTGGAGTTCCTGGAGGCGGAGACCAAACTCGATCAGCAGCGGGCTGGCGGCGCCTACCCGGCGGGCGTGGCCTTCGACGCCGCTGGGGAACCGGTGTACGGACCGGTCCACGGCATCCGGAAGATCCGTGATCTGCTCCGTCACACCGCAACCGGCGGCACCGCACTGGAAAGCGCGGCCGCCGGCCCGGCTCACTCCCCCGCGGTCGAGGTGGAGGCGGACTCTTCCCGGTAGGAGTCCTGGTACGCGGCGGCCTGCAGCAGGAACATCTCAGCATAGGCCCCGGAGGCTGCCATCAGCTCCTCATGCGTGCCCCACTCGATCACCCGTCCCGCGTCCAGCACATAGATCCGGTCCGCGTAACGGACACTGGCGAACCGGTGCGAGATCAACAGCACCGTGCGGTCGGTGAACAACTCCCGGATCCGGGCGAACAGTTCAGCTTCGGCGCGTGGATCGAGAGAGGCGGTTGGCTCATCGAGGACCACGAACGGGGCGTCGCGGAAGAACGCCCGTGCCAACGCCACCCGCTGCCACTGTCCCAGTGACAGATCCACTCCGCCGGTGAACTCGGTGCTCAGCAGTGTCTGGTATCCCTGGGGCAGGCGCTGAATAAAGTCGTCTGCCCCAGCTCGCTGGGCGGCGCGAGTGATCCCCGTAGTGTCGTCCATCCGGTCCGCGTGGCCGATCCCGATGTTGTCGGCGGCGGTGAACTTGTACCGGAGGAAATCCTGGAACAGGACCGTCGACACCGCGCGCAACCGCTCCGGGTCACTCAATGGCTGCCCGTCCCACCACAGCTGTCCACTGTCGGGCCGATACAACCCGGTCAGGATCTTGGCCAGGGTCGACTTGCCCGAACCGTTGTGCCCCACCAGGGCCACCACCTCGCCTGCCCGCAGCGTCAGGCAGACGTCGTCGAGCGCGGGCGTGTCAGACCCTGGGTAGGTGAAACGGAGATGCCGCGCCTCCAACACGGTGAATCCGGAGGTCGGGCCGCGCTCTAGGCGTCGGCGCGTATCCGGGGTGTCCATGACGAACAACCGCAGGTCCCGGATGAAGGGCAGCGCTCCGCTCACCTCAGACAGCATCGACGACACCAGGCTGATACGCCCCGCGACTAGGTAGCAGCCACCGAGCACGGTCACCGCGACACTGGTCTCCAACCACCCCATGCTCACCAGCAGCAGCGCCACCGCCGCGCCGGTGACGATCAGAGCGGTGCTCAATCCGTGCGCCAGGAAATCGCGTATCAGATAACGCCGCAGGAAGGTGCGTTCCCACGCCAGCCGTTCGGCATACTGGTCGGCGAGTCTGCCGGTCAGCAACGACGCCAGCCCGAAAGCCCGAATCTCCTTGGCCTCGTCACGTCCGGTGAGCAGCCTGAGCAGATACCCCCGGAACCGGCGGTTGTCCATCAGGTGCACCTCCATGGCGTACTCCGCCCGCCGCCGCTGCAGCCCGGCCTGGACAAGCGGCGCCACCGCCAGTCCCAACAGCGGCAACAGCCACCACGCCATCGTCACTACCGCGATGACGACCGCGAGCATGGTCAATGCACCGTTGAGCATCGACAGCACGCCGCTGAGTAGCCGCGTGACGTGGATCTCCGCCGCCCACACCGCTCGTTCCATGCGGTTGTAGAACGCCGGCCGCTCGAAGTCGATCAGCTCAGCCTTGCTGGCCGCTGCCGCGACCTGCACCACCGCGTCGCGTTCGATCCGCAAGGCGAGGATCTGGTGCTGGACGGACACGGTCATGGCGATGATGGCACCGAGGGTTCCTATGACCAGCAGCGTCACCAAGGGCGCCAAAACAGCGCCGATCGCTCCTTGCTCTCCTGCTGAGGTGAACGCCCATTGGAGGGTTTGGTTGAGCAGCAGCAGAGCGGCTCCCAGCCCGGCCGCCTGCACCAGCTGGGCGCTGACGATGGTGATGACCCGGCCCGAACCGGCGTTCCAGGCCATCCGTATTCCAAACCTCACCGCGTCGCAGATGTCCGCCAGGCGCAACCGCTGCTCTTGCTCGGCGGCTATCAGCTCCCGCAGATACCGGTCGTTCTCGTCAGACATGTGCAAGCCACCACTAAAGCCGCAGAGGATAAACGTTGCATAACCCTAATACGGGATGTATCCCTCGCTTGACGAGGTGGCTTGCGCCAACAGTTGCGCTCACAGCCGACGGTCTCCGGCGACGGAGCCTCCGTCGGGCTGTAGCGCGGTGACGCCCTGCTGGGTGGTCATGTGGGTCATGTGGCCGCAGTGCCGCCGTCACCCCGACGCCGCGTCCTGAGGCGGGTTAAGGAACTTAGGGACGGGAAAGGGGTGGGAAGGTGAGGAGTTGAGTGGGAGACGCGATGGATATCAGCGACAGCTACAGCTTCTCAGCCCCGGCCGAGGTGGTCTTTAGCGTCATGACCGACCCACACCGTGCGGCCCGCTGGATGCCACCGGACGTGACGATCGAATCGGTTGGGGTTGACCATCTTCATATCCGCACCGGTCAGGGCGTGCAGCGATACCAGATCGCTATGGCCCCCACCGACCTTCACCTGCGCTGGCAGGCGTTGGACGCCCCGCCGCTCCACGGCACGGTTTCGGTGGTGGACGCCCCAGCTGGGAGCAGCCGTCTCTATGTCGTCGTCACCGTTCCTGAGGGCGGGTCAGATCGGGCTGCCACGGATGAGGAGCTCATCCGGGCGTTCCTCGTCAAGGCCGTCCGCGGCTTAGGCAGTGAGGTCAACGATAATTTCAACCCGGGATGAGGCTGGAGAGCACGGCCCTGGATCACGCGTCACCCCGACCCCCGTCACCTCTGACCCTCCGAGTGCTCCTCCGAGCCGACGGACGACTCCCTTAAAGCGCCCGAGCAGCCACACCATCCGCCTAAGTCACCCGCTCTGTCCGAGGAGGCGGATGTCAATCCCCAGGCGGGTACGACAGAACCTCCGGCCTGACAGAACCTTGGATTGACCTGGCCGGCGCCGTCCTCGAGCCCGCGACGCCTCACCGGCCCGCTCGGGCCGGGTGGGGTCCGCAGCCCACCCGGCCGAACGATTCAGATCAGGAACAATTCAGATCAGGAACGCGGGGATCCAGATCAGGTACGCGGAGTCGTGACGCGTTCCTCACCGTCACTGGTGATCTCAGCGTCACTCTTTCCCGCATCGGTGGCCGCAGGGGCGTTTCCGGAAGCCGACGCGGCTTCCGCCGCAGCCTCCTCCTCGGCGATCATCTCCAGCCCTGACTTGCTCGGCAGGGGGCGCTCCCGGACGAACCACATGAGCACGAAGGCAAGCAGGGTTATCGCGCTGGTGACCGCGAAGACCGTGTCCATGGCACTGGCGAAGCCCTCGAGGAACGGACGCGCCAGACGTTCGTCCAAACTGGACAGGAACGAGGTGTCGTCCAGATCAGCGTTCGCCCCGTTGCCGGTCTGCAGCATCTCGATCACCGCGGCGTTGGCCGGATCGGACAGTACCGCCGGATCTGTCAACGCGGCCTGCACGTGGGCGGCGTTCCGTTCGAAGGCCTCGGCGATCCGGTTACCGACCACGCTGAACAGCACCGACATAAACACCGCGGCGCCGACGGTCCCTCCGATTTGACGGGTGAATGTTCCGGTAGCGGTGGCCACTCCCATGTCGCGCGGTCCTGCCTCGGTCTGCACCGCCAGCATGAGGGTCTGCATGCACATACCCAGTCCCATGCCCAGCAGCACCATCAGCAGACCCACCTGCCACATCGGGGTCTCCACCTTGAGGTTGCTGCTCAGGAACAGAGCGACCGTCATCACCGCGCTCCCGATGATCGGGAGGATCTTGTACCGCCCGAACCGGGTGATCACGACGTTGCTGACCGCCATCGCGGTCATCATGCCGAAGGTCATCGGCAGGCTGAGCAACCCGGCCGACGTCGGGCTGTAACCTCGGACGATCTGCAGGTACAGCGGCAGCACCAGCAGACCACCGAACATCCCCATCCCGGTCACGAACATGATGACGTTGATCAGGGAGAAGGCCCCGTTGCGGAACAAACGCAAGGGGACCAGCGCCTCGTCCCCCATGGCCCACTCCACGATGAGGAAGAGGATGACCCCTACTGCACCCACGGCGTACATCAGCAGCGAGGTTCGAGAGGTCCAACCCCACTCCCGCCCCTGCTCGGCGACGATCAGCAGCGGGACCAGTCCCACGGTGAGGGTGAGCGCTCCCCAGTAGTCCACTCGATGGTCGACTCGATGGTGCGGCAGGTTCAGCACCCGGCTCACCACGAACAACGCGATCAGACCGACCGGGACGTTGATCAGGAATACCCAACGCCAGCCCGAGAAGGTCAGGAAGCTGTCCACGCCGGCGAAAAAGCCACCAACCACCGGCCCGGCCACGCTGGACAGTCCGAAGACCGCCATGAAATAGCCCATGTAGCGGCCCCGCTCCCGAGGCGCCACGATGTCGGCGACGATCGCCAACGCCACCGAGAACAGGCCACCGGCTCCCAGACCCTGCACCGCGCGGTACGCGGCGAGTTCGTAGATGGACTGTGCCAAGCCGCACAGCAGCGAGCCGACGACAAAGATCGAAATCGCGGTGAGGTACAGCGGTTTCCGACCGTAGATGTCAGATAACTTGCCGTATAATGGCGTGGCGGCTGTCGAAGTGATCAGATATGCCGTCGTTATCCAAGCTTGCGCCGTCTGGCCGTGTAGCTCGTCAGCGATCGTCCTCATCGCCGTGGTCACGATCGTCTGATCGAGCGCGGCCAGCAGCATCCCCATTAACAGTCCGAAGATGACCCACAGGATCTGCTGGTGACTCAGTCGCCCTGACACCGGGTCGGCGGCGGGCGGTGTGGCTGTCGTTGTCACTTCTCCCTCGTCGTAGTCACGTCGGTGGTCAACTCAGCGAGCAGGTCGGCCACCAACCGCGGATACTGCGCCGCATAGTCGGTGATGAACCGTTCAAACAGCTCAGCGAACCGACGCTGATCCTCCTCCGGCCAGGCCCGTAGCGCGTGGGCGATGGACAGGTTGCGCCGTCGCGCTATCGCCTGGTAGAGCCGGACTCCGGCCTCGGTGATCGCCAGAACGCTCACCCGACCATCAGTGGGGTCCGCTCGACGTTCCACCAGACCTTGTCGCACTAGTTCGGCCACCTGGCGACTCACCGTCGACGGATTGGCGTGCAGTACTTCAGCCAGGAAACCGGCACGCTGCGGACCCTCAGCGCTGAGGATGTCCAGCACTAGGTAGACCGAGCGGTCCACCCCTGCCTTGGCGGCCTGTTGCGCGATGGACTTCATCAGCCGCATCAGGCGCGTCAAGGAGTGTCCGATGTCATCGCTGATACACAGAATCCGCTCGCCTGGTTCGTCCCGATTTGCAGCATCCACACTATCGGTCCGCAGGTGCGGGTCTGTCATACGCCTTGTCACGTCCCCCACTTATTTGCAAGGCGCAACTAGTTGCGTCTTGCAAGGATTAACGACAACCACATCAACGACAAGCGAATATGGCTGTGACCCACCTCTCCCACCCAGCCGAACCGACGTACCACTGTGTCTGGTACCCGCTTCGGCCGTCGCTGTCACGGCCTCAACGTCAGGTCGTGACGGCCAGGTCCCCGTACTCGGGATGCGACTTGAGGTACTCGACGATGAACGGGCACAGCGGCAGCACCCACATGCCGTTCCGGCGTACCTCATCCAGCGCCGAGCCGACCAGATGTTGCCCTAGCCCACGCCCCTGGAACAACGATGCGATCTCGGTATGGATCAGACGCAGCTGGTCCCCTTCGCGCTGGTACTGGATGAAACCAGCGAGGTTCTTATCGACCCACAGCTCGAACCGTTCCCGCTCAGGGCGGTCGACCACCCGGATGTCCGACTCACCGCCGGTACGCACAGTCATTCCCTGATTGTGACCGGAGCCTCAGGCACCGATTCACCGGTCCAGCCACATTCCCCCCACCATTCTCCATCACCACGTCAGTGGGAGGAGTCGCCGACGGACACCGATGCTCCGAGGCCTGACCAGCCCGCGCGCTCTACAGCGCCGCGCACGCCGCAGCGCCAATCAGATACCCGCGGGTACGTATTACGCACCCATCCTCCGCTGCGCGGACACCGCAGCGGAGGACAGCTTCACGGCGCGCGCTGTGGACCATGGCGGGGTGCCGTGCCGGTGGCCGGCGCCCTCACCTGCGTCTGGTGGTGGCGTGGGATGAGACCGCCCCTCAACTCCAGTCGGCGGCACGGATGGCGCGTAACGCCCTTCGACGCGTCTCTCCTTTGAGGGTGTCCACGTACAGGATGCCGTTGAGATGGTCGGTCTCGTGTTGGAGCGCACGCGCCAGAAAACCCCGGCCGGAGATCGTCACGGGATCACCGTTGACGTCATATCCACGCACCACCGCGTACTGCGCGCGAGGGGTGGGGAAGTACAACCCGGGTAGCGACAGGCACCCTTCGTCGCCGTCCTGGATCTCCTCAGACAACTCCACAATCTCGGGGTTGACGACATACCCCTGGTGTCCGTCGGCGTTATAGCTGAAGACTCGACTGCTGACTCCGATCTGGTTCGCGGCCAGTCCCGCCCGCCCGGGTTCTCCCAGCATGGTCTCCATGAGGTCATCGACGAGCCGCCGGAGCTTGTCATCGAAGGCTGTCACTGGATCACATGGTGTCCGCAGTACTGGATCGCCTAACAAACGGATCGGATGGATGGTCACACCGCCTCCACACAGCTGCGATATGTCAGGACCCAAAGTCAGGTCGGTAGTTACATTACGTGAGCCATACCGCCCCGTGACAACCGTGTGCGCCGGTCAGGTAGGAACAGGAATATGGATTTAGCGACGGTGATCTTGGAGGTGGCACGGGCGGGCGCCACGGCGATCGCTCAGACCAGCGCTGTCCAGAATCTGGACATCCGGACCAAGAGTGGGCCGCACGACTTTGTCACCGCGGCGGATCTCGCCTCCGAAACAGCGATTCTGGAGCGGATCCGGACGACGTGTCCCGACGATGCGGTGCTGTCCGAGGAGAGCGGGGAGCACACCGGCAGCACCGGGGTGCGCTGGATCGTGGATCCCTTAGACGGCACCGCCAACTTCGTCCACGGACGCCCCGACTGGGCGGTGGCGGTCGCGGTTCGGCGTGAGGCCCCCGACGCTGTTCTGCTGGGAGGCGCCATCGTGCGGCCGGTCTACGGAGACTGGGTCGTCGCCGGAGATGGAGTGGTACGCGGCAGCGCCGGAACACCTCGCGCGTCGACCACCCGTCGACTCGCCGAATCGCTGATCTCCGTGGGGTTGAGCACCCACGTCGCGAGCGCTCGGGAACGCAACTTCCGCTTGCTGGGGGCGCTGTTGCCCCGGGTACGCGACTTCCGCCGCAGCGGTTCATCCTCCTGCGACTTCTTCCAGGTCGCCACCGGGCAGTTAGATGCGCTGGTCACGATCGACTCCAAGCCGTGGGATCTGTACCCCGGTCTGGCCGTGGTAGAGGCGGCGGGCGGCGCCCACCGCACCGTGACGTTGGACAACGGCAGCCGCGCTGTGGTGGCCGGTGCTCCGACGGTGGTGGACGAGTTGGCGGAGATCATTCAAGGATTGCCGTACGCACACTGACACGTGGGTTCCTGCTGGACGCCGACGCCGTTTGGCGATCCGCGTCCCACGTCGTTGGCGTCCGGCGACGCGGCGGCGGGTACGCTCGCTCCCTCCAGCCCCGACCTCATGACCTCAGGTCTGAACCTCAGGGCTGAAAGGTCTAGCCCTGTCAGGAGCATGTCGCCGCTTGTGGTTCTCACCAGCGACGCGCCTCGCCGTCCCGACCCCTCTGACAAAACAGACGAAGAATCTGATCTATTTCAGCAAGCGGCGTTCCTCACTTAAACCACTACAGTGGACCTGTCGCTTTCAAGGGGATTCCATATCTGTTCTTCGCGCACGTCGAGGAGCGCTCCCACACCGTAGGAACTGTGAAGGTGTGATCCGACGCGAAGGCCACAATACCGCTCATGGGAAAGCTCTATGACCGGATCGACGATCGCCTGCGATCGTTCATCGAGGAACAGAAGATCTTTTTCGTGGCGACCGCTCCATTGTCAGAAAATGGCCACGTCAATGTCTCCCCTAAAGGGCTGTCAGGCTCGCTGGTGGTGCTCGACGACCGGACCGTGGGCTATCTGGACTTTGGCGGGAGCAACGCCGAGACCATCGCTCATCTGCGTGAGAATGCCCGGATCACCTTAATGTGGTGTGCCTTCACCGGCCCCCCGAAGATCGTGCGGATCCATGGTCGAGGAGAGCCGATCTTCCGCGACGATCCCCGCTTCGTTGAGCTCATCGGACGCTTCCCCGCCGCACACCTGCCCAGTCTGCGGGCGATCATTGTGGTCACCGCCGAACGCATCAGCGACACCTGCGGGTACGCGGTTCCGTTCATGGAGTACCGCGGGGAGCGTACGCTCCACACCGAATTTTTCAGCCGCAAGACCGACGAGGAATTCGCCGCCTACTGCGAGACCAAGCCGTACGTCGGGACCAGTATCGACGGCCTCCCTGGGCTGCCACTCCCCCTTCCACCTCGGCCCGCCTGAATGGGCCATTGACCGCGGACCCGTCGGTCAAGGCTGGAGTACCTCAGCCACCTGAGCGAACGCGCGACCGATCGCCGCGAAATCTTCCGGGCTGACCACATCGACGAAATATGCGCGGACACCCCGCACAT
This sequence comes from Actinomycetales bacterium, assembly GCA_002919305.1. Taxonomy (GTDB): domain Bacteria; phylum Actinomycetota; class Actinomycetes; order Mycobacteriales; family Micromonosporaceae; genus RSA1. The sequence continues at coordinate 69,568 of PKFB01000033.1, read as the reverse complement.
GGACCCGCGCCGCCCGTTCCAGCAAGGCAAAACCAGCGTCGGTCAGGACCGCGAACACCCCTCGACGATCCCCGGGACACCCCTCCCGGGCCACCAAACCGTGTTGCTCCAGTCGCGCGATGGTGTGCGACAGGCGGCTGCGGGACTGGTTGACCGAGGCGGCCAGTTCGGCCATCCTGATCCGCCGGCATGGCGCCTCGGACAACCGGGTCAGAATCTCGTATTCCGGGAGAGAGATCCCAAAGCCTTCGCGGAGATCGCGATCCAGTCGCTCGGTGAGCCGAGAAACCCCAGTGAGGTACGCACGCCACGCACGCTGTTGATCGTCGTCGAGCCAACGAGGTTCAGACACGACCTCAGTCTACCTTTTCAATTATTTACAATTGAATCATTTCCTCAAATATGAGGAATAACCCTTTATTGGGACAAACAACGCTTCACGTCCATCGATCACGATTAGGGCATAACGGGCACACAATCGGGGAACACGGGTGTGTTAACCCACCCTCTAGACTGTAGATCTCGATCGGAGCGCCCTGAGCCTTTGGTGGCCGGCACTCGACTCCACCGAGGCCCCATGGTCAGACCAGGCGGTCGATCAATGGCCGGGCGCTTCGACGTATACCCAGGCCCTTACTCTTGAGCGCGGCCGTCAAACCACTCGAAATCACGGAGGCAACCACACCATGGCGCGAAGCCGCCACGCCGACAGGATCCGTTCACACCGTCCGGGTGGCGGACGGCGGCCCCAACTAGTGGTAGCGCCCTGGATCACCGCATCAGTGATCGCCGCTGTGGTCCTGGCGAGCGTCACGGTCGGGTACGTCATGCTCGCGCTGTCGGGTTGCTCGGGTCAGGTTCGCGCCACGATCGTGGCGGCACCGGAGATCTCCCGGGTGTTGGACAACCTAGGGCGTCAATGGCTGCGTACCGAGCCTGCCGTGGAGGGCACCTGTGCCCAAGTGAAGGTGGTCAGCCAGGACTCCGCCGCCGTCGCCTTGGCCCTCGGCCCGGACTGGGACCCCCGCCGCACCGGTCCCCGACCGGATGTGTGGGTCCCTGAGTCGACAACCTGGCTCCAGCTGGCCAGCTTGGATCGAGAAGCCGCGGAGATGATTCCTGACCTGCAGCCCAACCTGGCCCGTTCCCCCGTCGTGATTGCGATGCCCGCGCCTATGGCGCAGGCGTTGGGCTGGCCGGAGCGTTCACTCAGTTGGCAGGACCTGGCCGACGACCTCGCCACCAGCGAATGGGCCGATCACGGGCACTCGGAGTGGGGCTCCTTCACCTTGGGGTTGGCTGACCCTGGTGCCGCCACCGCTTCCCTGCACGCACTCATGGCCGTGGCCGACCCCGACGACAACGGGGAAATCACCTCGGAGGAGAGCAGCGCGATAGGGGCGCTTGCCGAACGCACCAGGGCATACGCCGCCGACACCGACACGCTGCTTGGCGAGCTGATCACCCGGGGAGCCGAGGGGCAGGAAGAGGTCCTGAGCTATGTCTCGGCGTTCCCCGCCTTAGAGCGGGACGTCATCGACTACAACTCCTCCAACCCTCGCGTACCCTTGGCCGCCTTCTATCCCAGTGACGGCACCGCCGACGCGGACTTCCCCTACCTGATCCTGCAGGCTCCGTGGTCGACGGCGGAGAAGCTCGAGGTCGCTCAGCTTTTCCTGGACTACGTCCGCAGTGAGCAGGGCACCCAGGCGTTCTTGAACGCCGGATTCCGGGACTTCGAACGCCAGCCCGGCACCGAGATGACCGACGAGAACGGGGTACGCGCCCGCCTGGACGTCTACCCGCGAGCCGCGCTGGCGCCGGAGCTGGTGAGCGCCACCCTGGCGTCCTGGATCGGTGCGACTCGCTCCATCAATGTCCTGCTGGCGGTGGACACCTCCGAATCCATGAACACCCCGCTGGTGGGGACCGACACCCCACGGCTGGAGCTGGCCAGTGCCGCGGCGCGAACCGCGGTGGAGCTTCTCGGTGGCCGTGCGCAGGTCGGGGTGTGGAGCTTCGCCTCCGGACACGGCGAGGGGGACACCGACTACCGGGAGCTGGCCTCACTGGGGCCACTGAACGCTGAGGGGGATGACGGCCTCACCCGCCGCGACCGCATCCTCTCCCGCCTGGACGACCTTGAAGGCGAAGGTGACGGGGAGGTGTATGACACCGTCCTCGCCGCGTACACCACGCTCCAGGAGAACTACGTCCCTGACGCCCTCAACCTGGTCATCATCCTCACCGGCGGTGAACACACCGACGGTGCTGGCCTGGGAGCCCAGGAGCTCATCCAGCAGCTGGAAGCGGCCGCCGACCCGGAACAGCCGGTACGGATCATCACGGTGGGGTACGGCGCCGGCGGCCAAGCCGAAACGCTGGAGCGGATCTCCGCCACGACCGGCGGCTGCTTCTACGACGCCCAGTACGCCAGCGAGATCACTTCTGTGTTCGTCGACGCGGCGCTGCGCCGCTGACGCCGGCGGCTGAGCGGCCCGGTGGGCACCCGTGGCCTGCGCTCAACGTTCATGCGCTCCCGTCGCCACCGGTTGCGGCGCTGCTCACCGCTGCCCACAGTGGCGCGGCTTTACTCGCCGCCTCGGCGACCTCCAGCGCGGGGTCACTGCCCCAGGTGATGCCACCGCCGGCCCACACGTGGACCGCGTCGGCGTCAACCGCCACGGTGCGGATGGTCAGTCCAAGATCCAACTCGGTGGTGGTGAGGTAGCCCGCCGCGCCCATACTTGGTCCCCGCCCGACCGGCTCATGGGTGTGGATCACCTCAAGAGCGGCCTGCTTGGGCGCGCCGACCACCGACCCTCCGGGGCACAATGCCCGCAGCACAGCGGCGAGATCGACCCCCTCGGCCAGCCGGGCACTGACCACCGACTCGGCCTGCCACAGCTGGCACCAGCGCCGCACCGCGTACAACCGCTCCACCCGCACCGTTCCGGTGCGAGCGATCCGGGCCAGGTCGTTGCGCTCCAAGTCGACGATCATGACGTGTTCGGCGCGTTCCTTGGTCGACGCCAACAGCTCGGCGCGACCGGCGGCGGTGGCGGGGCGAGTACCCTTAATCGGATGCGTCTGAATGCGATCGTTGGTGATGCGCAGCAGACACTCCGGGGAGGCGGTGGCGACCGCCCACCCGGACCCGCTGAGCACACCCCCGTACTGGGCACCCGGTAACGCAGCGATGCGCGCCAACGCCCTCGCGGGGTCACCCTGGTAGCTGGCCTGCCAGTGACCGACCAGGTTGACCTGGTACACCTCGCCATGTGCGATCGCGTCCCGGACCGCCGCCACCGCCTGCGCGTGCTCCTGCTCGCTCCAGGAGGCCCGCCATTCCCCGACCTCCCAGGGGGTGACGGGCAGGCTAACCGGTGGTTCCGGTGCGGGGGACGCGTGTTCATACACCACCACAACCACATCGGGCACCGCTGGTGCGGGTGTCGGAGGCCCCGGTGGCAGGCCAGCGATCACCGCACAGGCCGCCGCCGATAACCACACCGCAGCTCCGCATACCGGGTGTGTCGGATGTGCGATACCGCCCTCAGCAGTCAGAAAACCGGCTGCCAACTCCCTGCGAAGAAGGTCATGCTCACAGAGAAAGTCCTGGATGAGGACGGCAGGATCTCCCGCCTGTCCCACCCACCACTGCATCCGGTCACGCTCACGGAGCCTTCCGATGCACCCGGAGGGGACCCCGGGAGGAGCCCAGGATCGGACTCTACTGTCCGTAACGCTGGGCGACGGGACCGACACCGACACGGCACCACCCACGTCATCACTGAAAGTTGAGGAAGTTTCAGCCAAACGGACGATTTTCCTCGTCACCGTCTGTGGAGATGGTCGTTCAGTTGACAGAGAATGTCACTATTGCGTGTGGCCTTCCACACGTCTTCAAGCCGGAGAACACCACAATGTGTGAACACCAACCCCCATGCCCTAGCGCTGACTCCATCGACCGGGAAGCTGCCCGGATCGTGGCCGCGCACCCGGAGCAGGGATGGAGCCGGCTGTGCAACGGCGTCATCGTGTTTGAAGACACTGGAGAGCTCCTTCCCAACGGGCAGATCGTTCCGCCTCGACGCGGCCCTGCTCTCCACGCCACGCTCCCGGCGGCCTGACCGGCCCGGTCCCGGACGGCTCCGCCTACGCTTCGTGGCGCCACGACGGACGCACCTCCCTCACCGGACCGGTCACCCCCACAACCCTTAACCGACTACCCCACCAGCTCCTCAACCGGCGGGCAGGCGCACACCAGGTTACGGTCCCCGTAAGCGCCATCAATGCGGCGTACCGGTGGCCAGTATTTGGCGGCGACTTGAGCCGCACCACCTGGGTAAACCGCCTCCCGCCGGGAGTAGGGGTGGGACCAGGAATCCGCCGTGACCATCGCCGCGGTGTGCGGCGCGTTGCGGAGGGGATTGTCCTCCCGCGGCCACTCCCCGCGGCCAACCCGGTCAATCTCCTCGCGGATCGCGATCATCGCCGCCACAAAACGATCCAGCTCTTCCAGGTCCTCGCTCTCGGTGGGCTCCACCATCAAAGTCCCCGCGACCGGGAACGACATCGTGGGGGCATGGAACCCGTAGTCGATGAGGCGCTTGGCCACATCATCGACGGTCACCCCGGTCGCCCGGGTCAGGGGACGCAGGTCCAGGATGCACTCGTGGGCCACCAGCCCCTTATCCCCCGTGTAGAGGATCGGGTAGTAATCCCGCAGCCGTGCGGCGATGTAGTTGGCGGCGAGCACCGCGGCGCCGGTCGCCTCGGTCAGGCCCTCCGGGCCCATCAGCCGCAGGTAGGCCCAGGAGATCGGCAGGATGCCCGCTGACCCGTACGGAGCCGCCGAGACCGGTCCCACACGCCCAGGCCGGCCCATCGGATGGCCGGGCAGATACGGCGCCAGGTGGGCCCGGACCGCGACCGGCCCGACCCCCGGCCCGCCCCCACCGTGCGGGATGCAGAACGTCTTGTGCAGGTTCAAGTGGCTCACGTCGGCCCCGAACTCTCCAGGGCGGGCGTACCCGAGGAGGGCGTTGAGGTTGGCGCCGTCCACGTAGACCTGACCGCCAGCGGCGTGCACCCGCTCGCAGATCTCGGTGATCGTGGTCTCGTACACCCCGTGCGTCGACGGGTAGGTGACCATCACGGCGGCGAGGCGGTCCGCGTGCGCCTCGATTTTGGCGGCCAGGTCCCCGGTGTCGACGTTGCCGTCCGCGTCACAGGCCACCACAACCACCCGCATCCCCGCCATCACCGCGCTGGCGGCGTTGGTGCCGTGGGCACTGGCGGGGATCAGGCACACATCACGGTGCCCCTGCCCGTTGTCCCGCAGGTAGGCCCGGATGGCCAACAGGCCGGCCAACTCCCCTTGAGAACCGGCGTTGGGCTGCACACTGACCGCGTCATAGCCGGTCACCTCGGCCAGCCAACGCTCTAAATCTGCGATGAGCCGGGCGTACCCCTGAGTCTGATCCGCGGGCGCGAAGGGGTGAATGTCGGCCCACTCCGGCCAGGTGATCGGCTCCATCTCCGTGGTGGCGTTGAGTTTCATCGTGCACGAGCCCAACGGGATCATGCCGCGGTCCAGGGCATAGTCGCGGTCCGCCAGGCGCCGCAGGTAGCGCAGCATGGCCGTCTCGGAGTGGTACTGAGAGAAGACCGGATGGGTCAGATACGCGCTGCGCCGCAGTAACCCCGCCGGCAGCGCCGACGCCTCCTCGGACGCCACCGGCCCGTCCTGCTCCATCTCCGAGGGGACCGGCACCCCGAACGCCCGCAGCACCGCCTGAATCTCACCGGGCCCTGTGGTCTCGTCGCAGGACACCCCGACGGTGTCAGCGTCGACCAGCCTTAGGTTGATCCCGGCCTCACGCGCCGCGGCGACCACCTGGTGGGCACGGCCCGGCACACGCGCCCACACCGTGTCGAAGAAGTGAGGGTGAACGATCTCCACCCCGCCGGCGCGTAACCCGGTCGCCAGGCGCACCGCCATCCGATGCGTCCGGGTGGCGATGTCCCGCAGCCCGTCGGGTCCGTGGTAGACCGCGTACATGCTGGCGATCACCGCGAGCAGGACCTGCGCGGTGCAGATGTTGCTGGTGGCCCGCTCCCGTCGGATGTGCTGCTCCCGCGTCTGCAGGGCCAGCCGGTAGGCGGTGGCGCCTTCGGCGTCCCGGGACACCCCCACGAGCCGACCCGGCAGGGCACGCTCCAGGCCGGACCGCACCGCGATATACCCGGCGTGCGGACCCCCGAACCCCATGGGTACGCCGAAGCGTTGCGCCGACCCCACCGCGATATCCGCGCCTATCTCCCCGGGCGGGCGAAGCAGACACAACGCGAGCAGGTCCGCCGCCACTGTCACTATGGCGCCACGCGCGTGCGCCTCGGCGATCAGGTCGGCGTAGTCGCGGACTGCTCCCGAGGAGCCAGGAAACTGCACAAGGACACCGAAGCAGTCTCCAGGTGGCAGTCCGTCGGACAGATCAGCCACCTGAATGTCGATACCGACCGGCTCGGCCCGGGTGGTCAACACCGCGAGAGTGTGGGGATGTACGTCAGCGTCGACGAGGAACACCGGCGAATCCGACCGGTTGACGCGCCGCGCCAGCGCCATCGCCTCCGCAGCGGCGGTCGCCTCGTCCAACAGACTGGCTCCAGCCACCGGCAAGCCGGTCAAATCGGCCACCATGGTTTGGAAATTCAGCAGCGCCTCCAGCCGCCCCTGGCTGATCTCCGGCTGGTAGGGGGTGTACGCGGTGTACCAGGCCGGGTTCTCCAGCACGTTGCGTCGAATCACCGCCGGGGTGTGGGTGCCGTAGTACCCCAAGCCGATCATCTGCGTCATGCGACGGTTGCCCGCGGCGATCGCGCGCAGCTCGGCGATGACCTCGGATTCACTGGCCGCGGGAGGCAGATTCAACGGTCGGGTAGTGCGAATCGTCTCGGGAATCGCCGCGTTCAGCAGCTCGTCTACCGAGGAGTACCCGACGACCTCCAACATGCGTTGCCGCTGCTGTGCAGAGGGGCCGATGTGCCGCCGTACGAACGGAATGGTCCGGTCAGTCATGGGGCGTACTCCGGGTCAGGTATGGGGCGCGGGACGCGCCCCGGTTGTGGGCGGTCCTCCCCCAACTGTCGGTAGACCCTGGGTCTAGCCTTCAGACTGCCTGGCCGCGCGGTCCTTTTGCCTGAGAGGTTCCGGGGAGGGGTTGCCCCTTCGGCGCCCCCCGACTGGCTGCCGGGTGGTCTCTCCCGCGCGGTTATCCGGCGTGTCGTCGCAGCAACGCTACCAGTCGATGCCCAGTTCCCACGACCACAAAGACTTACTCACCGGTAACCTAACGGCGTGGCGTCGACGACACCAGCTTCCACTCGCTCAGCACCCGACCCGTTGAACCGGCCTCGCATGCGGGGCCTGCTGCATCTGTACGGGGTCATTGTGGCCGCCGGCTGCGCGATCGCCCTGGTCCTGGCGGCAGCGATCACGCGCGGCGGCGCCGCGACCGTCGCCACCGCCATCTACGGGTTCAGCGTGTGCCTGTGCTTCGGCACCAGCGCCCTCTACCACCGACGTGTGTGGGGACCACGCGGGTACGCCTTCATGCGTCGGGCCGACCACGCCGCGATCTTCCTTTTGATCGCGGGCACCTACACGCCGTTCGCCGTCCTGCTGCTGCCTACCGACTCGGCTCGCTCCCTGTTGACGGTAGTGTGGAGCGGCGCCCTGGCGGGGGTGGTGCTCCAGCTGGCATGGCCAAACGCGCCACGCTGGCTATCCGTACCGATCTACATCGCGCTGGGGTGGACAGCGGTGTGGTACCTACCCGACATGATCGAGCACAGCAGCATCACGCTGTTGGCCCTGGTCACGGCGGGAGGCGTCGCCTACAGTGTGGGCGCGCTGTTTTACGCACTCAAACGCCCTAACCCGATCCCGCATCTGTTCGGGCATCACGAACTATTCCACGCCTGCACACTGCTTGCGGCGCTGTGCCACTACATCGCCGCCTATCTGGCGTTGGTCGCGTAAACGCTGTCTGTTCACCCGGTGGCGCGACGGGCGCGCCGGGCCGACAGCTCATCCACGGTCGCCGACGGAGTGACGACCTCCTCACCACCGGCCGGTTCGGCAGGCAACCGCGCCAAAGACCCCTGGATCTCCCGAAAGGCGCCAGAGATCGCGATCCCGAACACGCCCTGGCCGCCCTGCAGCAGATCCACGACCTCCTCAGGCGAACGGCACTCGTACACCGTGGTGCCGTCCGATATCAGCGTGATGTTGCCCAGGTCCTCCACGCCCCGGGAACGGAGCTGATCGACGGCCCGACGGATGTTCTGCAGCGAAACCCCCGCGTCCAACAGCCGTTTAACTACCTTGAGGACCACGATGTCCCGGAAGGAGTACAGCCGCTGAGTGCCGGATCCAGACGCGGGACGCACGCTGGGCATCACCAATCCGGTTCGTGCCCAGTAGTCCAACTGGCGGTAAGTGATCCCCGCCGCGTGACACGCTGTGACACCCCGGTACCCTAGCGTTGTGCCTGGACCTGGTCCGGTACCCTCATCGGCAAGCCGCTCATCCACTGCGACAACCTCCCCGGCTGTGCTCGCTGCGCACTAAAGCCAGCTGCGCCATCCCTATGCGTACCGCGCGGCGTCATACCTCCTGATGCGGCTGCGACGCGGCGCGAATGGGATGTGAGGACATCTCAACACGACATCCGGATGAATCCAGACACCGCGACATCGGGACGCCGTGCCGTCCCGAGCACTCCAACCCTATCTCTCTCCGCCTCCACGAACCCGTTTCACGCACGTCGACACGCCGAGGCGGCGCCTGCACTGACCGCCGCCAACCCGTGTGCGCCTGCGCACCTACCGCCGTGACGCAGTGACCATCAGTCGACGCCGTCCCGTGCCGTAGTCATAGCTTGACACATCGCAGCCTCGGATCGGGACGGCCCGACCGACCAATGATCAGCCAGCGAAATCCTCCGGGCTGACCTGCTCGAGGAACTCCCGGAACTTCTCGACCTCGTCCTCCTGCTCATCGGGGATCACAATGCCGGCCTCGTCCAAGACCTTCTCCGCGCACCGAATCGGCGCCCCCACCCGCAACGCCAACGCGATGGCGTCACTGGGTCGCGCCGACACACGCAGACCGTCTCCGATCACCAAATCAGCGAAGAAGACATTCTCCTTCAGCTCCGTGATCTCCACCACACGCAAGGGTGCCTTCAACGCGGCCAAAACATCACGCAGTAAGTCATGCGTCAACGGCCGGGCGGGTTTCATCCCCTGCTGCTCAAAGGCGATCGCGGTCGCTTCCACCGCCCCGATCCAGATGGGAAGGTAGCGTTCTCCCGCCGCCTCCTTAAGCAGCACGATCGGCTGGTTTGTGGGCAACTCCACCCGTACCCCGATCACGCTCAATTCGCGCACCGCTGCCTCCGTCGTCGCGCTCGTCCCCGCACACCTTGCACGGTACACGCGCTGGGGACCACCGTCGTACCGACATTAGCCGCCCAAAGTACCTCGCAGCCCGCTCTGAAGCAGCGCCGCATGGAGTCGCAGCGACAGTGTGGCCAGCTCACGTACCGCCTCAGCAGCGCGTTCCCGGGCCTCTGGACCACGTTGCCGCACCAACGGCGCGACCACTTGTGCGAACAAGCCAATCTCCCGGTCCGCCGCTGTCCGATGCGCCCGCAGATGCCGCGGCTCCACCCCATACCGCCCCAGTTGAGCGACGACGGTGGCGATTTCCACGGCCTCCGCGTCGAAGAAACCCCCCGGCCGGGCGGTCAGCAGCCCGTACTGCTCCATCTGCTGGAGCTGCTCCTCGGTGACACCGGCCCGCTCCCGAAGCTCCTCCCGGGACACATGCTCCGAATCGGAGCTCTCTGTGGGAGCGGGGGTCGGCTCCACCGCCGCCAGCAGACGCGGGTACCGGGGACGACCCGGCGCATCCGGCACCGCACGACCCGCGTCGATCGCCTCCAGATGCTGCCGGATCACCCGCAGCGGTAGATAGTGGTCACGCTGAGCGGTAAGGATGTAACGCAGCCGCGCCACATCCTGCCAGGAGTACTTCCGGTACCCGGAGGCCGTCCGGCGAGGTTCGATCAGCCCTTCGGCCTCCAAAAAACGCAGCTTGGAGATCGTGGTGTCCGGGAACTCCGTTCGCAGGTGTGCCAACACCTCACCGATGCTCATCAGAGCGCGGGAGTCGTCGGACGCCGACGATGCCCCGAACTGCGTCACCGGGTGTTTCCTCCCACGATCAGTCCGGACGCGGGCCAGCGATGAAGACCAACCGGAACTTACCGATCTGGACTTCGTCGCTGTTGCTGAGGGTAGCCGTCTCCACTCGTTCCCGATTGACGTACGTGCCATTCAGGCTACCGACGTCGCGCACCGTGAACGTTCCCCCTTCACGGTGGAACTCCGCGTGCCGCCGGGAAACCGTCACGTCATCGAGGAAGATATCGCTGTCAGGGTGCCGACCACTGGTCGTCACATCGCTGTCGAGCAGGAACCTGGCTCCTGCATTCGGGCCACGCCGTACCACCAACAACGCTGTCCCGGGTGGCAGAGAACTCGCCAGCCGGTTAGGAGAAACCTCAGTATCCGCGCTCTCGCCAAGCATCTCATCGAGAGCACCGAGGTTCATGGTCGACGTGACGTCGAGCGGAGGGTACTCGTCGTCGGGGCGCGTCATCTGAACACCTCAAAAATGGTTACGTAGTTCGACGTCCGTCACTCGAACGCCAGATCCGGTATCAGGACCAGGGCGGACCACCGCCCCACACGATTACGCTTTCTCCGTCAATTCCCGGTACGCCGAGGCATCCAACAGGTTTCGCACCGCCGCTGGATCAGCCACTTCAATCTCCACCAACCACCCCTCACCGTACGGATCTTCGTTGATCAGCTCTGGCTGCTCGTTCAGATCCGGATTAGTCGCGACTACCGTACCGGTCACCGGAGCGTAGATCTCCGAGACGCTCTTGGTCGACTCGACTTCCCCCAACGGCTGGCCCGCCTCAACTGCTTGACCGACCTGTGGAAGCTGTACATAGACAATATCGCCCAATTGTTCCTGGGCAAAATGGGTGATACCAACTCGAACTGTAGATTCGCCCGGCCACACCCATTCATGCTCGGTTGTGTACCGCAGCTCCTCGGGAATCACTGATGTTCCTCCCCCTGTGTCCGCCGGCACCAGCCGATCCTCAAATGATCAAGAAGTCGGGCGAGCGTACTCGGGTTCAGAGACTGTCCGCAACGCGGACACGCTCACAACATCGGGCTCATGAACCACGACCGTACCGCCGTATCGCTCAACCTCCTCGATCACTCCGCCCGGGATCCCCAGTGCCGCCCGCATCGTCTGCGGGTCCCCGATCACCGTAAGGGTGTACGGATTGTCCAGCCGCTGTCCATCCACCACGAGCGTCCCGTCCGCCCCGTCCAGGAAATAGGTGGCGGCGACAATCCGCACCGCCTGTTGGTCACCGCCGGCGATCTGCATAGCCTCGGCACCAGCACCACGTAGCTCCTCCACGGCGTTGAGGATCACAGCCGCCTCGATGGGCCGCGCCGCTGTGCCGTGGAAGACAATCTCCAATCCTGGCCCCTCGGCCGGCAAAGTCCCGGCGAGGATGCCCAACTCATCCGCCCGGCGTCGGGCCTCCTCCAACGCCGCCTCCCGCCCCTGGGCGCCGGAGGTCAGCTGCCGCTCGGTCTCCTCCAACGAGGCGACCTCATCCCGCAACCGCTCCTGCTGCGCGTCTAGATCAGCCAGGATCCGCACCAGGTCCTCCTGGCGAGCCGTGGCCAGCCCGAGATCCTCCTGATGGCTGCGGACCTGCACCATCAGCATGAACCCCACCAGCCCGACTAGCACGCTGATGAGCAGTTTGGAGCGAAGCGGCAAGGATTTCCACCGCCCCGCCCACGACCGGCCGGACCCGTCCGACGAGGACACACCGGTGCCGCCAGACGGCTCAGCTTCACGATCTGGCTTGGCATGCCGCGGGGTGTTCTCCTCGGACATTGTTTCTTATCCTCCATCCCCGCCAGTCGTCGGTGAACTTATAAACACCTCAGGCTCGGAAGAAATGCCGCCGGATCGCCGCGACGTTACCGAAAATCCGGACTCCCAGGACGACAACCACTCCTGTTGACAACTGTCCGCCCACCCCCAACTGATCTCCCAGAAACACAATCAGGGCGGCGACCAGGACGTTGAACACAAAAGAGATCACGAACTGCTTATCGTCAAAAATGCCATCCAGATAGGCTCGGCAGCCACCAAAAAGCGCGTCCAAAGCCGCCACCACCGCGATCGGCAGGTACGGCTGCAATGCCAACGGCACGCTGAACTCCAACACCGCCCCAAGGGCGATACCAAGCACCAACGCCACGATCGCGATCATCGACTGCCTCCTGACACCGAAGGGTGAGGAGTGGCCGATCCGGTCGGAGGTGCCGCGCTGGATGACTGCGATATCACGGGACGCGCGTGACGCAAAACCGGATCGGATGCGGCCGGCAACGATAGCTCATCGACGGTCCGCGCCTGGAACCCCATCCCGAACTGATCGTGATAAGCCCGGAACCGCTCCGCGGTCCCAGAAGTCAGAAAACGCGTCTCCAACTGCGGCCCGCCAATAGCCTGCACCTCGTAGGGATTGGAGACCGGCCGGAAATCCACCAAAATCGCTTCCCCGGCGGTCCGGATCGTCGACACCGCCGACAACCGCTGCCCGTTGACAGCGATCGCCTCGGCCCCGGCTGCCCACAACGCGTTAACGATCTCCTGCAGATCCCGGTCCAGAACCCGCCCCAGGTTCTCCTCCAACGGCTCCCCGGTCACCGGGTCTCGCGGCGTCTCCGCGTCGGTGAGGGTCACAATTAGTCCAGGCCCCTCCACCCGCACCAGCCCGGTGGCGGCCTCTAGGATCCGCAGCCGCTCGACCTCGTCGCTCTCCCCCTCGGCGGCCAACACACGATCCCGAAGGTCGTTAACCTCCCCCCGCAATCGTTCGGCTTCCTCAGCCAAAGCGTCAACCCGCTGCTCGGCCCGTTGAATGTCCTCGATGAGCTCCTCACGGGCCTGCGCCGCGGCCGGCGCCTCAGCCAGGGTCTGCCGGTACGCCACCGCGCCCAGAAACCCGATCAGGGTCACAACGACCAGACTCAACGCCCGCCGAGCGACACCGGGCTCCGACGCCCCGCTCCGGGCGCGCCGCCGCGCAGCCTCGGCGTACCCGGGATCCAAGGGGTGCTGGAACAGTTGGGTGAGCAGGTCACCGCCGAACGGGCCCGTAGCCCCCCGTCGCCGTGTCGGCTCGGAACTCACGCCACCGCCTCATGCTCCTGCCGAGCCTGCCGCACCAGGCGTCGGGTATGAACCGCGTACAGCGCCCCCGCACACCAGTAGAGAGCGCCACCCCAGATCGCCAGGGACCATCCGATCGGTTGCCCGATGGCACCGGCCGTACCCGACAACTCCCCCAGCAGCAGGAAAGGAAACGCCATCAACAATACGAAAGTCGCGGTCTTCCCTAAGTAATGCACCGGCAGCGGGCCGTAACCGTAGCGCCGCAACACCGCCAGACAACCGCTCATGAACAGCTCCCGCAACACCAGCAGCGCGGTGAACTGCCACGGCACCACACCAGCGATCGTGAACACCAGAACCGTGGCGGCGATGTAGAGCCGATCCACGAGCGGATCCATCAACTGCCCCAGCCGGCTGACCTGACCTAAAGCCCGGGCGGCGTACCCATCCACCCAGTCGGAGAACCCACCCACCACCAGCACCACGAGGGCGGGTACGAGCCGGTCAGTGAAGAACAACCAGATGAACAGGGGCACCCCCAGCAACCTGATGAAGCTGATCAGGTTCGGGATCGTCAGCACCCGCCACGGTGGCAGCGTCTGGGCCTCCTCGACCGTTTCCCCCGGTCGACGCTCCACCTGGCCTCCCTGTCATCGGTGCGTAGATCACGGACATCCGGTCATGGAGTTAGGTCTTGGAGGCTATCACCCCTGGCAGGGCACAGCTCGACGTCGACCGGCCTCCCACACCCTAGGACTGGCCCCGGCTCGACGTAACCAACGCCGACCGGCACAGCTGGTCGGCGTAGCGGATCGCCTCAGGTAACCGGTAGCGTGGAGTCTGCGCGAGCACCTGGTCACGCGCGGCCTCCAGATCCATCAGGTGGCCGACCGAGACGAACACCGGCTTGACATCGTCCCGGGTCCGCAGCACCTGCCCCACGACCTGATCGCCGTCGCGCAACGGGGACCACTCCCCGCGCCGCCGCCCCGGTGGGTCCCAACGCCCCACCAATGGGGTCTTCCCGACCCCGATGGTGGGAATGCCGGTGAGGACCCCCAGGTGACAGGCCAGGCCGAAACGTCGGGGATGGGCCAAACCGTGCCCGTCACAGATCATCAGGTCCGGAGTGACGCTCAGCTGCTCAAGCGCCTTCAGCAACGCCGGGACCTCACGAAACGCAAACAACCCTGGCACATAGGGGAAGGCCACCCGGCCCACGCTCACCCCCTGATCCACCACCTCGAGGGTGACCGCGTCCAACACCACCACCGCGCCGGCGACCCGGTCCTGATCCGGCGCGTAGGCCACATCCAACCCCGCCACGGTCCGCACCACCGCAGAATCCGGGCTGGTGAGGCTGACAAGGCCCTTGAGCTGCTCCTGAAGCGCCTCGGCCTCCGCCACGGTCGTGGGCCACCGGTGCGGATGACGGATCGGGACTGGCATGTGGCTTCCTCACCCGTATGTCCACCTACCTGACCTCAACGCTTCTTGCCCGCCGCGTGTCCCCGAGGACGCGGTACCGCCCCGTCACCCGGTGCACACCGACAAATCGATGAATCAGGCAAGAACAAATGGAGGGCACACCCGTGATGGGTGTGCCCTCCGCGTTGGTCGGGACGGCCGGATTTGAACCGACGACCCCTTGACCCCCAGTCAAGTGCGCTACCAAGCTGCGCCACGTCCCGGGCAGGAGCCACCACTGTCAATGAATGACACCGGAGCTCGTCGCCGCGTGATGCGGTGACGGGCTATAGCGTAGCGCACTCATTCAGCGGCCTGCGCGCGGCTCACCCCCTAGTGGACGGTGTACCCGGCGCCGGTTATGTCACGCGCACGACGCCGTAGCGCCTTGGCTGTCCATTTCTCGAATGTGATGCCGCTTTGCCCCCTCTTGAGCCGGCATTCTGTGATCAAGCACACCATGCTCCCAGAATCCTAGGAAGCTAGAAACAAACCGAGGGCGACGTGTTGAGGGAAGCACTCGTGGCCACGTTCCGGCCCCCCAAGGGCCCCAGCTTCGCACCCACGACCCTCAGCCACGACGGACGGGACGCTCATGGTGAAGCCGAAGCGCTTGTGCGGGAGGCCTGAACCGGGGAACCCTTCTGGTCCAGGCCAGGTTCACGCGTGCCGCCTTCTGCGCTCTCAGAAGGCGGCACGCTCAGGTGTCGCACAAGGTGGCGCGTCCGACGGCTTCGGGCTCGGCGCCCGGTCCGCCAGCCGCCGGGTCAGCGAAGCGCGGAGCGCCGCTTGCGGGGACGAACCAGGATCGAGATCGGAGTCCCCGCGAAACCGAAACGCTCTCGCAGTTTGCGCTCGATGAACCGCAGGTACGCGGGGTCAAGCGGGGCGGTGGTGAACAGCACGAACCGCGGCGGGCGTACCCCCACCTGGGTGGCGAACAGGATCCGGGGTGCCTTGCCTCCCCGTACCGGATGTGGGGTCTCGGCCGTCAACGCCGCCAGCCACTGGTTGAGCTGGCCGGTGGTGATCCGCTGCTCCCACCCCTCCAGGGCGGTACGCAGCAGCGGCGCGAGCTTCTCCACGGCCCGTCCGGTGCGGGCCGAGATGTTGACCCGCAGCGCCCATGGGACCCGCCGCAGGTCCCGCTCCAGCTCCCGCTTCAGCTGGTTGCGGCGCTCCTCATCGACCAGATCCCACTTGTTGAAGGCCAACACCAAGGCCCGACCGGCGTCCAGCACCATGCTGATGATGCGCTGGTCCTGCTCGGTGATGGGTTCACTGGCGTCGATGAGGACAACCGCGACCTCAGCGGCCTCGATGGCCGCGGTGGTGCGGAGGCTGGCGTAGTACTCGGTGCCGCTGGCCTTCCCGACCCGCTTGCGCAGCCCGGCGGTGTCGACCAGGTGCCACACCTCGCCCCCGATCTCCACCAGGCTGTCCACCGGGTCGACCGTGGTCCCGGCAACGGAGTCCACCACCGCGCGTTCCTCACGGGCCAGCCGGTTCAGCAGGCTGGATTTCCCTACATTGGGGCGCCCGACCAACGCCACCCGACGGGGGCCGCGTTCCTGCGGGCCGGTGGCCGGTGCGGGCTCGGGCAGCAGCTGTATCACCTTGTCGAGCAGGTCGCCGGCGCCCCGCCCGTGCAGCGCCGAAACGGGGTGCGGCTCTCCCAGGCCCAGTGACCACAGGGCCGCAGCATCGGCTTCCTGCCGGGCGTCGTCCACTTTGTTGGCGACCAACAGAACGGGTTTACCGCTGCGTTGTAGGACCCGCGCGGCAGCCTCGTCGGTGTCGGTGGCCCCGACGACGGCGTCGACCACGAGCAGGACCACGTCGGCGGTCTGCATCGCGGTCTCCGCCTGAGCGGCGATGGCGGCGGCCCGGCCCCGGGCGTCCGGCTCCCAACCGCCGGTGTCCACCAGCGTGAATCGCCGCCCGGCCCATTGGGCGTCGTAGGCCACCCGGTCCCGGGTCACCCCGGGTACGTCCTCCACCACCGCCTGCCGGCGGCCCAGGATGCGGTTGACCAGGGTGGACTTGCCCACGTTGGGTCGACCGACCACGGCGACCACCGGGACCGGCCCGCTGGGTTCTTCGCCGACGTCGGACAGGACACGCTCGACGTCACCGCCTGGAGGAGCGGTGTCGGCGCGTGGGTCGGGTGTGAGGTCCAGGTCAGGAAGCTCCACCCATTGGGTACCGGGGTAGTTATCGGACATATTTCTGAAGCCTCATACGGTCGCAGGTCACAGCCCGCGTCAACAGCGGGCTTCCCATCATGACCGCTCTTGTGGGTGATCGGTCACCGACGGTCCCGCCCGGCGGCCTCGGCCAGCATCGTCAGCAGCCGGTCGACTACCTGCTCGATGGACAGGCCGGTGGTGTCGAGAAGCACAGCGTCGGGCGCCTTCTGCAGCGGGCTGGTGCTCCGGCTGGAGTCCAACGTGTCCCGACGCGCCAGGTCGGCGGCGGTGGCCTCCAGATCGGCGGCGGTCTCGGCGCTGCGCCGCCGGGCGCGTTCGATCTCGGAGGCGGTGAGGTAGACCTTCAGATCGGCGTCCGGGGCCACCACACTGCCGATGTCCCGCCCTTCGACCACGATGCCCTGTGGCCGCTCAGCGGGTCCGATGATCTGCCGCTGCTGCGCGACCAGGACCCGGCGTACCTCGGGGTGCGCGGCCACCGCCGACACCGCCCGGGTGACCTCTGGAGTCCGGATCTCCTGCTTGACGGAGACGCCGTCCAGCCACGTGTCGGGCTGCTCGGGGTCGGTTCCCATCTCCAGCCGTACTTCCCCGAGGATCTTCGCCACGGCTTCGGGGTCTTCAGGATCGGCGCCCGCGCTCAACACCGCCCAGGTCACCGCCCGGTACATCGCCCCGGTGTCCAGGTACCGGGCGCCCAGGGAACCGGCGAGTCGCCGTGAAACGGTTGACTTGCCTGAACCTGCTGGTCCATCGACCGCGATCACTCCGGTGAACGGCCTGTCCACTCCGCCTCCCTCGCGCAGGCCAGCGACTGCCGGCGTACACCTTCGTTCATCATGCCCGTCCCTCTCTATCGCGGCGCAGCCGGGATAGGTGTCACGTCAGGCGACGGGTGCTCTCCCTGAGGACGACCTCGCCAGGTACCCGCACCAATCGGGGCGTATCTCCCGGTTCGGGTCCGAAGGCCAGGCGTGCCGCCTCGACGCCCATCTCCTCCAAGGGCAGGTGCACCGTGGTGAGGGAAGGCACAAGGTCACGCAAGGTAACGATATCGTCGAAACCGGCCACTGACACATCGGCGGGCACCGTGACACCGTGAGCCCGGAAGGCCGCGATCGCTCCCACCGCCATCACGTCATTCACCGCGAACACGCAGGTGACGTCCAAACCGCGGCGGATCAGCTCTTCGGCGGCCGCGTACCCGCCGTCCCGGGTGAAGGCTCCGTGAATGATCTGGTCCCGCTCCAAGCTGATGCCGGCGGCTGCCAGGCCGTCCCGGAAGCCAGCGAGCCGGTCCCGGGCCGTGAGCATGGTCTCAGGGCCGGCCAGGACCGCAAAGCGCCGATGCCCTAGGCCGACCAGGTCCCGGGCCAAGGCGCGGGCGCCGGCCCGATTCTCGGGGAGCACGGTGTCGGCGGCGAGCTTGCGCTGGCTGACACAGGCGACCCGGCCACCGCCCCGGCGAAAGGCGTCGATCTCGTTGGCCAGCCGGGTGAGCAGCTCCTTGTCGGTGAAGCGGCTCCCCACCAGGATCACCGCGCGGGCGCGCTGGGCACGCAGCAACGCGACATACCCGATCTCCCGGTCCGGGTCCCGGATCGTGTTGCAGACAGTCACCACCAAGCCATGCTCATCGGCGACTCGCATCACCCCCGCGGCGATGGAGGAGAAGTACGGGTCGGCGATGTCATGCACCACCAAACCGACCAGGTTGCTCGTGCCGCGCGCCACCGCCTGCGCGTGCACATTGGGGGTGTAGCCGAGCTTCCGAGCGGCTTCCAACACCCGCCTGCTCATCTCGGCGCTGACCTGTCGGGTACTGCCGTTGAGTACCCGTGACGCCGTCGACAGGGAGACCCCCGCCAACCGTGCGACGTCTTCGAGTCTGGTCGCCCTAGGTTCCTGCCTGTCCACCACGTTCGCCAGGCTAGTCAGGCCACACACCCTTCCGGCACTGGCCACGGGCAGATCCGCGTACCCGGTGCAGGCCCGGCGGTGCCGGGTCAGCCGACGCGGCGTTCCAAGGCGCGCTGTAGCGCCCGGTAGACCCGGCCGAAGGTGAGGGCGTCACGGGTGCGCAGGAGCAGCACCTGGGTGCCGCGCCACTCCGCCCACAATTCGTGGGTACGCGTACCGCGGGCGTAGGAGCGGTCGAACAGTTCGAAGCACACGTCGATCACAGGCAGCACCACAAAGCCCGCCGCGCCCCCGCCCACCGCGATCAGGATCCGGTTGAGCAACGACAGGTTCAGCGTCAACGCCAACACGATCCCGGTTCCCAGCAGCGCCACAGGAATCAGGACCCCCACCGTCAGGGCCCCACGCCCCGCCACCGCACGCCAGGAACGGGCGCCCCGCTGGTACCACACCCGGGTCAGCTCCTCTAAAGGGTACGCCCGCCCGCCGGCCCACACCGCCTCGGAGGTGATCCGCGTCTCCTCATCCTGGTAGTAGGTCGTCACGGTGCACCCCTTACATCGCGGTGATCCTCACTGTAGGTCACGGAGCGCCTGAACGGTGCGGGTGAGCGCGTTGTTCTCATCATGCCCCGAACCGGACGTGACAGAGGCGCGACAGATCGGTCTTTTCATCACCGACGTGGTGGGCGCCAACGAAACTCACCTGTGGGTGGCCGGTAATTAAGTGCCCGTGGATGGGCTTATCAGTAGGGTGTGTGAATGATTCGGATCTTGGTGCCGTACCACTTAGATGAACAGCAAGACGGACTGGAGGAGGTAACCCAGCCGGAGATCACGGTGACGGCTGACCTCCCCGACGGGGACTTCTGGTCCCGGCTTGTGGCGCTGTCCCGCGCCACGGCCGATCAGGTCGCCCAGTCCTCCCGGCCTTTGGTGTTCTCCGGTTGCTGTCTGACCTCCCTGGGCACCCTAACCGGGCTGCAGCGAGCCGGCTTCACACCAGGGGTCGTCTGGTTCGATGCACACGGGGATGTCCACACCCCCGCCACCAGCACGTCGGGGTATCAGGGCGGAATGGCGTTGCGCCTGCTCACCGGCGCGTACTCGCACCTGGCGGCCGAGCCGCTGGGGCTGCACGCCGTACCTGAGGAGCGGATCACGCTGGTGGACGCCCGGGATCTGGATCCGCCGGAGGAGGAGTACCTGCGTACTTCGGCGATCCGCCGAGCGACGGTGTCCGACGTCGCGACCGCCCTCCCCGAAGGGGACTTGTATCTGCACATCGACCTGGACGTGGTGGACCCGTCGGACGCTCCTGGGGTGCGGTTCCCGGTCTCGGACGGCCCGTCGATAACGGAGGTGGCCAAGGGGGTGGCGGCGGTGGTCGCGACCGGCCGAGTGGTCGGGGTGGGGTTGTGCTGCACCTGGTTCCCGGGTCGCGGCTCGGTTCAGCAGATCAGCCCGCTGTTGGAGGCGCTTTCCCCCTTCTGAGCACCGCGTGACGGACTCACCGTGGCCTGATGCGGAGTCTTGGTTCCGCTGGCCCCGTGTCATATACGACGCCACCCAACGGCCGCCGGGTGGGCCAGCCTCCGATCAGACTCCGAGGCGTCACACTCCATACCCGTGGCGTATACCCGTGGCGTCGCCTTGCCTGGCCCGCCACGGGTTTTCTCATGCGGGTTTCCTTCCTCGGCTTCTCCCCCTCGACTTCTCTCCCTCGTCTTCTCCCCTCGACGGCGCCGGTCACATTTCCGGCGCCGCGCCAGACGTGGACACCCGGGCCGCCTATCGTCTGATCCGCAGAGGCGACATCTGGAAATAACACCGAGACTGCGTGGGGCCGGCCCGACAATCCACGCGGATGTGGCACAGAGCCGCCGGCGAGATGGGCCGTCGAGGAGAGGACGATCATTGACCAGCTCCAAACACGACCCGGTGGTGGTGATCGGCCTGGGTCGGTTCGGTAGTTCTCTGGCGCTAGCGCTGGCCAACCGAGGTGTCACGGTGCTCGCCATCGACAATCGCCCGAAGGTGGTTCAGGCACTGGCGGGACGCCTGGAACGGGTCGTGATCGCCGACTCCACCGACATTGAGGCGTTACGCCAGCTGGGAGTGCAGAACTACTCGCGGGCAGTGGTGGCCATCGGCACCTATATGGAAGCCAGCATCCTCACCGTCTCGATGCTGGCGGAGCTGGAGATCCCCGAGATTTGGGCGAAAGCTATTAACCGCCGCCACGGTCGCATCCTGGAACGGATCGGCGCTCACCATGTCATCCTTCCCGAACATGACATGGGTGAGCGGATCGCGCGCCTGGTCTCCAGCCAGATGCTGGACTACATCGAAGTCGACGAAGACTTCGGCATGATCAAGATCAAGCCGCCTCGGGAGATCGTCGGGATCCCCCTGGGTCAGTGCCGCCTGCGGTCCCGGTACGGCGTCACCGTGGTAGCCGTCAAACCCCAGGCGGTGCTGCCAGGCCAAGAACGCCGGTTCGCGCACGCCACCCCCGACACGGTGCTGACCTACGGTGACCTCATCCTGGTGGTGGGCTCCCTCGACAAACTGGAGAAATTCGCCAATCTCCCCTAACGGTCACACCGCAGATGGTGGCGCGGTGCTGCCCCGCGCCGTCAGCCGGGGCGCTAGCAAGGTGAGCTCCTCGGTGGGATGACCATCGAGTTTGCGCATCAGCAGGGTCACCGCCTCCTGCCCTAACTCATGGGCAGGGATCAGGACCGACGACAGGGGTGGGCTGCGGCGTTCGGCCATCTCGTCAGGGCAGATGGCCACCACCGATACCTCCTCGGGCACCCGTCGCCCCATTCCCCGCAACACATCCATCAGCGGATCGATCGCCGCCTCGTTGTGCACCACCAGGCCGGTGAGGTTCGGGTACGCGGCGAACAGCTCCGTGACGGTCGCGCGTACCCCCTCATAGGTGTCCTCACACGGGGTGGTGATCGCCTGCAAGCCGTGGCGCTGGACAGCGGCGATGAACCCGGAACGGGTGCGTTCAGCGAAACCAGTCTCGCGTTCATAGACCGCGGGTGGGGCCCCCACCAGGGCGATATGGCGGTGCCCAAGAGCCACCAGATGCTCCACACACCGCTCCCCGGCGGCCATGAAATCTAAATCGACGCAGGTTAAACCGGTGGTATCGGCTGGGACCCCGATCAACACCGACGGTCGGTCCAGTTTCCGCAGCGCGGGCACCCGCACGTCGTGTAACTCCACGTCCATCAGGACCAGCCCGTCGACCATGGCGCTGGCCGCCACGCGCTGCAGCCCGGCCACCCCCTCATCAGAGGTCACCAACAGCACGTCGTGGTCGTACTGCCGGGCCGTGGTCACCACGGTGATCGCGAACTGCATGAGCACCGGCAGGTGCATCCCGGACCGCAGCGGCAGCACCAACGCGATCACATTGGCCCGGTTACTGGCTAAGGCTCGAGCACCGGCGTGGGGGTGGTACCCCAGTTCCCGAACCGCGGCCTGGACCCGGGCCCGGGTGGCCGCCGAGATAGCCCGTTTACCAGACAGGACGTATGAGACAGTGCTGGGTGCGACACCGGCGTGTCGGGCGACGTCGGCGATCGTGACCATGGCACCTCCGCGGAATCTGACCCGCACGCCGCACACTTCGAAGCGAAGCGCTTCGATGTAATCCGGGAGATTACGCGGCGGCCCCAGCTCCGTACAACCCCGCTTCAGGGCCGCTGCCGCAGTCAGCTTTCACGGGTGCCCCGCCGTTTTCCACCGCCTGTGGCCCGCCCTCCTCCCGTATGTTCGATACACACGCGTGTGTCAAAGGCCGGCTCACGCGACGTCGTCACCGATGGCCGCCGGGGAGCATCATTCCCTGGCCTCCTGCCCGGTAGGGGCCGCCTGAGCCGGGGCGGCGCCCCTGGCGGAGTCGACCGCGGCGTGTCGGGGAATGACCTCGTGGGCAGTGAGGTCCCCCGGGGCTAAGTCCATGTCGTCATCGGCGTCCTTGGCGCCGCCGACGGGGGGCGGGCGGAACTCATACGGGGTGGACAGCACCACCGTGGTGCGGGTGGTGACGTTGGCAGCGGACCGGATCCGCTGCAGTAACCGTTCGAGATCCGTCGGACCGGCCACCCGTACCTTCAAAAGGTAGAAATCCTCCCCCGCCACCGAATAACACGATTCGATCTCGGACAAGTGCGCCAGTCGCTCCGGCGCGTCATCGGGGGCCGCCGGATCGATGGGGCGGATGGCGATGAACGCCGTCAACGGCAGTCCCAACGCCTCATAGTCCACCCGCGCGGTGTACCCGCGGATCACGCCACGTCGCTCCAACCGGCGTACCCGTTGGTGTACCGCCGAGACCGATAAGCCGACCCTCTCGGCCAGTTCTGTGTAGGACAGTCGGCCGTCGGCGGTGAGGGCCGCCACAATCGCCCGGTCGATCTCTTCCACGGGCGGAACGTTACACCGTGCGGCGTCCCCTGGGCAGCGTGCCATTCAGGACAGGAGTCTCCACAAGGGACAACACTTAGTACCAGAGAAGCTGCGTATCACCCATAAGAGTCTGAGGTCGGTTTCGTCGCCGCCTGCCCGACGGCGGGCTAATCCTTGCGTCCGCTCACGGCGAGGCCGACTCCCAGACCGATCATTGTCAGGCCCGCGGCGCCGCCGACGAGGTCAAGGCGCCCCGTGGAGCGGGCGAACCAGGCGCGGACCGTACCGGCCGCCATCCCCCATACGCTGTCGCAGATCACGGCGATCCCGGTGAAGACCGCCCCGAGCACCAGCATCTGCACCGCCGGATGGCCGACGGCGGGGTCGATGAACTGCGGCAGGACAGCGGCGAAAAATACCGCCACCTTCGGGTTGGTCACGCCCACCACGAGGCCCTCCCACCAGGTACGCCGGATCGCGACCGGCGCGACCTCGGCCTCGAACGCGGCCCGTAGTGTCCGGCGCTGCCGGAAGGCCCGGACCCCCAGGTAGATCAGGTACGCCGCTCCGGCGATCTTGATGGCGGTGTACGCGGTGGTGGAGGTCTGCACCACCGCGCCGAGTCCGACGGCCACCGCCGCTGCCTGCAGCAGGGAACCGACGGCGTTGCCGGCCACCGTGGCCAATGCGACCCGGCGCCCATAGGCGAGGGCGCGGCTGATCACGAACAGCACGGACGGGCCGGGGATCACGATGAGCAGGAAGGAAGCGGCGGCGAACATCCCCAGAAGCTCAAGCGACGGCATCCTCACAGGCTAGGTCGGCCGCTCGAACCCGGCCGCTGAATATTTCCTGTGCATGTCCTCTGTCAGCGCCCCGTCAGCGGGCGCCGTCAGGCGGGAACCGGTTCGCGGTGCCGGGCCCGCTGCGGGACAGAAGGGCTCTCTGCGTGGGTGTGGTTCCTCCGACGCCGGGTCTGCAGCGCCGCGCCGGCCGCCAGGCAGGCAAGGGTGGTGGCCACTCCACCGACCAGGAGCGCTCCCCGGGCCCCTAGCGTCTCACTGAGCGCGCCGAGCAGGGGGGCGCCCAGCATGCCGGCCAGGGAACTGGTGACCCCCAAGGCTGACAGCACGCGGCCCCGCATCTCTTCCCGGGTGTCTAGCTGGGCCCGGGTGGAGACGGTGGTGTCGATGATCACCGCGCCGGCTGCGATCAGCAGGATCACAGCGGCGAAGCTCACCACGCCCGGCGCGGCGGCGGAGACGACCTGCAACACACTGGTGGCCAGGCCGGCCAGAATGAGCAGCCGGTACGACAAGACCGGGATGCGAGCGGCCAGCAGCGCGCCGATGACCGTCCCGATCGCGAACACCGTGGAGAGCATCCCGTACCCACCGCCCCCGGCGTCGAGCGGACCGGCGGCCATCGCGGCCATCGTGACCTGGTAGTTGCGCCCCAGACTGCCGAGGATCACCGCCAACGCCAGCACCACCAGAACTGTCCGTTCGGTACGCAGGTACCGCAGTCCTTCACGGATCCCCGAGGTGCCCGAGGTGTCACTGATCGCCAACGGGTGGAGGTCAGCGGTGCGGATCGCGAGGAGCGCGAGGACCACGACGCCGAAGCTTAGGGCGTTGAGCAGGAACAGCACAGCGGGGCCGACGACCGCGACCAGGATGCCTCCAAGGCTCATCCCGGCGATCCGTCCGGTCGAATTGATCAGGGACCCTAGCGCCAACGCGTTACCGAGCGCGTCCCGTCCCACGATCCTCGAGGCGAACCGCCCCATCGCAGGTCCTTCGAGCGCGGTAACGACTCCGGCCAGGAAGCTCAGCGCGTACACCGAACTCAAGGGGGCGTCGGTGGCCGCGACCCCCGCCAGCGCCAGGCACAACAGCGCGTGCAGGCTTTGGGTGACCACCAGAAGGTGACGCGACTCCAGCCGGTCGGCCAGGGCGCCCGCGTACGGCCCTATCACCAGGACCGGAAGCGCCTGCAACAGGACCGTCAACCCCATTCGGGTGGCTGATCCGGTCGCGGACAGCACCAGCCAGTTGACGGCGAGGACCTGCATCCACGTTCCGGTGATCGAAATGAGGTCGGCGGTAGCCCAAAGACGGTAATTGCGGTGTCGGAGTGAGATAAACATCGGCCGCATGGGCCGTCCTATCCCTTCACCGGACCTGCGGGGGGTGCCCTGGTCCGGGTCTCTGGCGTGTTGATGACTGTGGTGATGACAGGCATGGTTGCTGCGTTAACGACGGGCAAGTCTGCCCACTGGTCGGCCGTGTTGTCTTCCCCGCCGCCGCGTAGGCGTGAGGCAGTTCACTAAAAATGAGTCCTTGTCAGGATTAGCGGGGCACCAATAGGGGTACAACAACGGGCTGGCTGTCGGTCAGCCTGCCGGGGTGAGGGCGCGGGAGATGACTACCCGCTGGATCTGGTTGGTGCCCTCCACGATCTGCAGCACCTTGGCCTCCCGCAGGTAACGCTCCACGGGGAAGTCGGTGACGTATCCGTAGCCGCCGAGCACCCCGACCGCTTCACTGGTCACCCGCATCGCCACATCGGTGGCGAACAGTTTGGCCTTGGCCGCCTCAACCCCTGCGGGCAGCCCCGCGTCTCGTAATCGGGCAGCCGACAGCACCAGCGCCCGTGCCGCCCCGACCTGCGTGGCCAGCTCTGCCAGCAGGAACCCCATTCCCTGGAAGCTCGCCACCGGACGCCCGAACTGGTGACGCACCCCGGCGTAGGAGACGGCCTCATCCAGCGCCGCCTGGGCCAATCCGACCGCACACGCCGCGATACCCAACCGCCCACCATCCAGAGCGGAGAGCGCGATCTGAAAACCCTGCCCTTCCTGACCGATTAACCGGTCGGCTGGCACCCGGGCGTCATCGAACACGATCTGGGCGGTCGGTGAGGAGTTGAGCCCCATCTTGCGTTCCGGACGCTGTGGCTGCAGGCCGGGCGTGTCGGCGTCGGCGAGCAGGCACGAGATCCCCGCCGCCCCAGGCCCGCCGGTGCGGACGATGAGGTTGTAGAAGTCGGCGACCCCCGCATGGGTGGTCCAGGCCTTCACTCCGTTGACCACGTACTCCCCGTCACGTCGGACCGCGCGGGTCGACAGCGAGGCCGCGTCGGAGCCCGCGTGGGGCTCGGACAGGCTGTACGCGCCCAGCAATTCACCGCCGAGCATGTCGGGCAGCAGCTTCTCCCGCTGCTGTGGGCTGCCGTAGGTGGCGAGGGGATAGCAGGACAGCACGTGCACGCTGACGCCGAGCGCCACCGCGAGCCACCGCCGCGCTAACTCCTCCAACACCTGCAGGTACACCTCGTACGGCTGCCCACCGCCGCCGTACTCCTGTGAATAGGGCAACCCGAGCAGGCCGGCCCGGCCTAATGTCCGGAACACCTCCCGTGGGAAGCGGCCCTCCGCCTCGGCTGCGTTCACCGCAGGGGCCAGTTCGCGGTCGGCGATCTCGACGGTGAGGTCGAGCAGGTCAGCGGCTTCGGCGGTGGGCAGAAACCGGTCCACTCCGCCGTAGCGTCGGTGGATCACAGACATACCAACTCCCGGGTCACGGTGGTCAGCCGTTCTACGCCGGTAGGGGTGCGGACCACGGTTGTCCTCGACGGGCCAGCTGTCGCTTCAGTGCGGGCGAGATGAAGCCACTGTCCTGCGTGCCCTCGGTCACCGGTCCGCGCCGCGTGCGGCGGGCCCGCCGCGTCACCTGTCGCACGACATCGACGCGTTCAGGCGAATACCACACCTCCACCCCCTCACCTTAACGCTCGTTTGGGTCCCTGTCCGCTCGGTCCCTCTGCCCGGAGGACATGCCCGCCCACCCACAGGCCCGCCGCGCCTGCTCCCAAGGAGTCCTGAGAGGAGTTCTGTCAGAGATCCGTCAGAGATCTGTCAGGGTTGAGGGGTGGTTTCCACGGAACTCACCGGCTCGGCGCCTTCGGGTTCCTTAACCGATGCGGGCACCTCGGTGACCTCGTGACGCGCGGTTGAGGGGCGGTGGCCGAGCCGCTCCAACCAGCGCACCAACTGACGGTGCACCGCCTCCGGACCCACGAACGCCACCTCCCGCTCCGTGCCCTCCCATCCGGAGTGGGTGCGGGCCCGCATCCCATCCAGGGGCCACTCGGCGGGGTAAACCAACACCGCCTCTGTCTGCCACCCGCCCAGGCCGCCGTGGCTGCCGACCAGTTCTTCGAAAGCCGCCACTTCGTCGGTGTCGGGGTCCAGCATGCTGCACACCACAATGTCCCCAACGTGGGCTTTCGTATCGTGCCGCAACAGATCGCGCGCCGCCCACTCGCCGTACCGGGCCAAGGGGTCCTCGCCGCGTACCTCACCGGTGGACAGCACGTGGACCCCCTGCGCCCCGATCACCACCGGGCCGGAGGCCTCCGAGCGCACCACCACAAAACCGATCCCTGGATGCTGCGCCAGACCAGCTACCAGGTTCGGATGCAGCACGTTGAGCCGCTCCAGCGTCAAGCGCCCTTCGTACTGGGGAAGGTAGATCATCGCCAGGTTCCCGGAGGCGACCACGACCACCTCGGGCTGGCTGTCCCCGGCTTGCTGGGCCTCCCCTTTATCCCCCAGCGTCACCTCACCGGCGCTGGTTCGTGACCGTAACGCCCGCCGGGTCAAGGCGGCGGTCGCACCGGATTGTCCGGTTAACTCGGTCAGGAACGCGTTGACCGACTTCCAGTGCTCGGTGTGGCTGGTGACGGCGGCCGCGGTGGGTTCGCCCACCATCAGGCCGCGTACCACATCCTCCAAGGGCTGCCCGAAGCGCTGCCGGAAGGTGGCTCCCTGACTTTGCCCATGGTCGGACAGGACCACCAGGTGGTAGCGGCGGCTCACCTGGGAGGCCACCTGCTCCAGGGTTCCCAGCACCCGATCCAGACCCTCCAGGGTCTGCAGCGCCTCCGGCCGGACCGGTCCGGCGTGGTGGGCCACTTCGTCGTAGTCGACGAAATCGCAGTAGATCACCGGGGCGCCCCGGGCCATCTGATCGACGATCAACGAGACGTTCAGGTCCCGCAGCAGGACGTTGGACACGGCGCGCAGCACAATGTACGGGCCGGTCCGGTTTACCCGAGGGGTGATGTCGCGACGCCGCTGTCGACGGGCCTGGTGGATCTCCTTGATCATCTCCCCCACGGTGAGGATCACCGCGCGCGCGAATCCCGACGGACTGGCCACGAAGGTGGCGTACCCCCGAGTCGCCGGGCCAGAGCGCAGCGAGGCGCGGCTGACGGTCAACTGGCTCAACGCCGCGTCTCCGGAGAAGACGTTGCTGATGCTGACCCCGCCGTAGGCAAGCAGACCGGCGCCGTTCGACATCCGTTTTTCGATCTCGGCCGCGTCCCGGGGACGGCTGGTCGCCATAAGCCGGCCGGTGTCCTTCTCGTACCACCGGAAAGCCGGGATGTGGTGGGTCGTGCCGTGCAGCAGGCCAGCCTGACTCGCCGGGGTCGTGGACGGGACCCCGGTGTGCCACGCCACCATGCGGTGACTGCCGCTGCGGATCCACCGGCTCAGGTTCGGCAGGTTCCCGGCCGCGACCGCCCACCGCAGCAGGGGCGCAGACAGGCCGTCGATCTGAATAATCAGGACACCCGGGGGTTGATCATGGTCACCGTCGTCGGAAGAGGCACGCCCGATCTGGCGCAGGATCTGGCCGAGGAAGGCGTCGTCGCTGCCGGCGTGCACTAACCAGCTCACCAGGACGTCCAAGGCCGCCATCACCCAGGCCGCCAAGAACGCGTCTTCAACCCCGCCGTGCGTCACCCCGGGTGCCAAGCGCAGGGCGAGAAACACCACCACGGCCTGGATGAAGATCCCCATGGCCAGGACTACCAGGCTGCCCACGATCACCCCGACCGCGGTCAGCACCCACCGCAACAGCACACCCAGCAGGCCCAGCAGGATCAGCAGCCACAGAAACGCTTCAACGTCGGCGACCGCGATCCCCGGCAGCAACCACACGGTGGTGGCCAACACCACCGTGGAAATCACCCAACTGCCCAGTAACCCGCCGATTCGCCTCACATCGGGGCGCCACGCCCGTAGCCACGCCAGCCCGAGGCGTACTCTCCGCCTCCGCCTGCGTTCACCCACGGGTCGTTCCCCCTGCTTCCCCCCGTTTGTCGAGGCCCCTTATCGCCAGTCCTCACCATAACCAGAGCTGTCCGGCCGTTTTCCGGACAGGAATCCACGACCCGCGCCGGTCACCCCAGCCTGCGCACCGGGTCAGCTTCTTAGTGTGCCTCCTCACGTCGCGCCATCAGCCGTCCCACACCCCGCACCGCGATGGTGATTGCCAAGGTCACAGCGATCACGACCACGATCCCCTGCCACGGCTCGACGAACACCGTGCCTCCGACCAGGCCAAGCGTGGCGTACGCCATCGCCCATACCAGCGCCGCCACCGCGCCTCCGGGCAGAAAACGGTTCCAGGGGTAGTCCACCACCCCAGCCGCCATGATCACCGGTATCCGACCGGCGGGCACCAACCGCGCCACGATCAGCGCCTGTACCCCATGGTCCTCTAGGCGCTGACGCGCCTTCACTAGTCCTTTGGTGTCCTGATCCCACCCTAACCATCGGATCACCGGGCGGGATCCACCCCGACAGAGCGCAAACGTAACGCAGTCCCCGACGTACGCCGCGACCGCCGCCAGGATGACCACCACACCAACGTGCACCCCACCGGCGTGGGCCGCCACCACCGCGGCCGCGCTGACCACCGCGCCGGTAGGGACGACCGGCACGATCGACCCGAGAAGAACCAGTGTGACCAACCAGGGGTAGCTGGCGGTCGCAACACTCTCCACGGAAGCGGGGTTATGTAACGGATTGCTCAGGATCGTCACGGAATTACTCACCACAGCGTCACCCTGTCACCGGGCGCGGTGTGCAGTACCCGGGTGGACAGGCTCATCTCAGCCACCGCTTTGGCGAAAGCCAAAGGCGGCTCCACCAGGTGGCGGCGCATCCACCGGTGGGATCCATAGGGCCGCAGCGTGCCCCAGTGGATCGGTACGGCGTACGTGGGCCGCAACCGCCGCACCGCTTCGGCGGCCTGGCGGGGGTCAAGATGTCCTGGTCCCAGATTAGGCCCCCACCCCCACACCGGGAGCAGGGCCAGATCCAGCCCCACATCGGCCAACTCCCCCATCTGGGGGAACAACTCGGTGTCACCGGCGAAGTAGACGGTCGCCTCCGCCGATTCCAACAAATACCCCACCGCCATCGCCTTCGGTCCGATTCCGAAGAAGGAGAACGGATGACGGCCGCCGTCGTGACGGGCCAAGGTAGCGGTGACGGTCAGGCCACTTCGTTTGTGTGACTCCCCAGGGGCCAGCTCCACGACCTCGCGGAATCCCTGCTTGCGCAGGAAACTCCCCGCGCCCGCCGGCACCACCAGCTCCACGTCATCGTCGAGCTGACGCAGCGAGGGGATGTGCAGGTGGTCAGCGTGCAGGTGTGAGATCACCACCAATTCCACGCCGTGATGGATATCGGGTGGCAGCGCGGCGCCGACCCGGCACAGCACCCCCGCCACGCGGGATAACAGAACCGGATCGGTGAGGACCTTCACCCCGCCCATTTCCAACAAAACGGTCGAATGACCTAGAAAATGTGTGGGGGGCAGGCCATCGCGCACCGCCTCCTCCTTCCGGCTCCGACCCGACACCGGGCTGTACCCCACAGTAATGGGTGCGGTTGTGGAACGCTGACGGTCGTGATCACAACCGCGCCTTTGCTCGCTATTGATGCTCCCAGCCTGTACTTTCGAGCCTTCCACGCCCTCCCCGAAACGATCACCGCTCCCGACGGCACCCCAGTCAACGCGATTCGTGGCTTTATGGACATGCTGGCCGCTCTGGTGCGTACCCGGCGCCCCGACCGGCTGATATGTGCCCTGGATGCGGACTGGCGCCCCGCCTGGCGGGTGGCGCTCCTGCCGTCTTACAAAGCCCACCGGGTGGCCGAGGCCGGCGCGGAGCTGGTTCCTGACGGCTTGACCCGGCAGGTGCCGATCCTGCTGGAGGTGCTCGCCGCCCTGGGGATCCCCGCGGTAGGCGTCGCCGGCTACGAGGCCGACGATGTGTTGGGGACGCTCGCCACCCGGGAGCCGGGGCCGGTGGAGGTGGTGACCGGGGACCGTGACCTGCTCCAGTTGGTCGATGACGCCCGGCCGGTACGGGTGCTCTACACCGGCCGTGGCATGGCCAAACTCGAGGTCCTCGACGAGGCGGCGGTGCAGGCACGGTACGGGGTGTCCGCGGCGGCATACGCCGATTTCGCGGTGCTGCGCGGTGACCCCAGTGACGGCCTGCCCGGGGTGGCGGGGATCGGGGAGAAGACCGCCGCCCGCCTGTTGACCGAATACGGCGATCTGACGGCGGTCCTCGCGGCCGCGGAGGAGCCCCGATCCGGGATGGGCGCCGGTCTGCGGGCGAAGCTCACCGCGGCACGGGACTACATCCACGCGGCCCAGACCGTGGTACGCGTCGCCCGCGATGTCCCGCTCGCCGCGGCGCCCGCCCCGGTCACCGCTCTCCCCGCCGATCCCGATGGTCTGGCGGCCCTGGCGGAACGCTGGAATCTGGCCAGTTCTCTGCAGCGGTTCTCCCAGGCGCTTGCGGCCGCCACCTGATCACCGCCGTTTCTCCGCCGTCTGAGCCGGGCGGCTCAGTAGGGTGGTTCGGACACGCCCCGCGCGCCGTGTGCCGTCCCACCCTCCCCTTCCCTTTATTGATCATGAAGTTATCGGCACGACGCGCGATGTGTCCGTGGGTAATGCCTAATCCCTGAATTCTCCCTATAGGCGAAGCCTGGATTCAGGCGACGGCATCCGGCTTGTGAGTCATCACCTCACTAAAGATTCCGGGCCCGGTCGAATATCCCGTGCCTTGCACCTCATGATTCGAGGCCACGGATTACGGAGAGGCCCGTATCACGGTATTCAGTGCTGCCGTCGATGCCCGACGCTCGGGGAAGCGATGGCCTGCTCCACTTCCCGTGATAGTTCGACAAACGGTGGTGGCGCGCTTTGAGCCACCTGGTCGAGGCGTTCCCGAATCTGGCGAGCGGTCAGCTCCAAGGCCAGGACCTCCTCCAAGCCGACGGCGCGGACCAGCAACGCCAGCAGCACACTGGATGGGTCCCAGGGCCGTTCCCCAGCCAGCATCGCCCGCAACCGCATCCGGGGCCGCGCGGCCACGCCGAGATCCACCACCGGATAGCGGACCTGGGTGCGTCGCAGCCAGCCCGTGGTACGCACGCTGGTCACCACACCAGTGAACGCCAGACGCCGCGCGACCGCCGGGTAGGCGTCCTGCCTGATGTAGCTCAGCCATGTCTGAATGGTCAGCAGCCGCCGCTCGGCCACAATCCGCTCAAGCACCGCGTGCGTCACCGAGTCCGCAGGGGGGCGTTGCCGTAACGGCGCGACCCGCCCATCCTGCAGTTGGATCATGCCGCCCAGCAGAAGCTCTCCCAGCAGACCACCGGCGAGTCCGGTGGCCAGTGAAATCTCGCTGATGGCGCTCCTGCCGCTTTTCTCGTCTTGTCCAAGTAGAAACAGCTCATCGGCCAAAGTAAGCTGCTTCATATCTCACCCCCCATAGTCGGGGAAGATTACGGCATGATCCTCTCGACTGCCAGCGCCGGGAATTAGCGGCATTGGCTCGCTGCGGATTCCCCAGGCTCGGCAGCCCTGTTTATCCGGCGCTCCTGGGTTCCCCTTCGCTCGTCCGCCCCAGAATCGATGTGAAGCCCACGGATGTTCCATGACAAATAGGTCAGCACACCCTCAGGGTTGGAACAGTCGGATGACCCCCAAAACCCAACCTGCATTAATCACCAATGCATTGCGTGCTGATACCGGTTTGCGGCGCCGCTGTGCACCGCCGTACGCACTCGCTGTCCGCCCCACCGCTGACGCCGTGACCGAGGCCCGTCCCAGCGCTCCTACAGTCCGTAGGCCTCCAGCAACCGCAACCACACCTCGCTCATCGTGGGGAAGGCCGGCACCGCGTGCCACAACCGCTCCAACGGCACCTCGGCGGTGACCGCGATGGTGGCCGCGTGGAGCAGCTCCGCTACCTCCGCCCCGACAAACGTCACCCCCAGCAGAACCCGGCGGTCGGCATCCACCACGGCCTTGGCCCGCCCCGCACCGCCACCACGCAGATAGGTGCCGGTCACCGCGTCGAGGGGGTATTCCACCGTGCGCACCGCGTACCCCTGTTCTCTGGCCTGGCTCTCGGTGAGTCCGACCGCGCCCACCTGAGGATCAGTGAAGATCACCTGGGGTGCCCCACGGCTATCGGCGGAGGCGCGGAAGGCGGGGCCGTCGTCGGAGCGTCCTCGAGCGCGGGCCGCGATGACATCACCGCACACCCGCGCCTGGTACTTGCCCATGTGCGTAAGCAGATTCCGCCCGGTGACGTCTCCCACCGCGTACAGCCAGCCACCGGCGACGCCGCGTACCCGCATGCTGTCGTCGACCTCGAGGTAACCGCCGTCCGGAATACCCACACTGGACAGTCCAATGTCGTCGGTGAGCGGGCGTCGCCCGGTCGCCACCAGCAGCTCATCGGCCTGCAGCGTGAACCCGTCGGTCAATCGCAGTGTGACCGGCTCCTGTGGCGACGGCCGCTCCACGCGGGCCACCTCCACGCCCAACCGCACCGCGATCCCGTTCTTACCGAACGCATCGGCGATCATCTGCCCCACGAACGGCTCGGTGCGGGCCAGCAGCCGCTCCCCTCGCACCAGCATCGTGGTCTCTTCCGCACCCAAGGCGTGGAGAGCCTGCGCCATCTCACAGGCGACCACCCCGCCGCCGAGCACCGCCAGCCGGCGCGGCACCGCGCGTACTCCGGTGGCCTCATGACTGGTCCACGGCGCGGCCTCAACCAGCCCAGGGATGTCAGGGATCATCGCTGCGCTGCCGACCGCCACCACGACCGCGTGCCGAGCCGTCAACACCCGGTCGTTGTCCACGCGTACTCGACGTGGCCCATCCAGCCGGCCCCACCCGCGCACCAAGGTCGCGGGGACCTGGCTGATCCAGTCCGCCTGTCCGCTGTCGTCATAGTGGCTGACTGCCTCATCCCGCCGCGCCAGGACGGCGGCCGGATCCAGCCGAGTCTGTGACAACCCGGGGAGCCGTTCCACCGCGGCGCGCAGCTCCACCGGCCGCAGCAACGCCTTGCTCGGGACACAGGCCCAGTACGAGCACTCCCCGCCCGCCAAGTGTGCCTCCACGATCGCGACGCTCAGCCCACCCCGGGCCGCTCGTGCGACCACGTTCTCCCCGGCCGGTCCAGCCCCGATGACGATGACGTCGAACTCTTCCTCCGGCATGCCGCCTCCCCACTGTGGACTGGCTCCGGCCTTTACCGCCCCGTCTTCCCTACCCTGGCAGACCCGCCGTTGCTTCGCCTGTCATCCGCCCCAGCAGCGGCTGACGTAGCGGGCCACGCGCCGCGCGAAGCCCAGCCCTCGGAGAAGCCCGGACCGGAAAAGGCCCCGCACGGTGACCATCAGGTAGCCGAATGATGATCACTGGGTGCGGGGCCCGTTCCATACCGAAACCGACATCGCCACAGCCGTGGCGGCCAGGACGCGCGCTGGCCGCCACGCGTGGCGCTACGCACAGGCCGGTGGCGACGCCGGCTCAGCCGACGCTGGAGTGAGCGACGATGCCACGAGTGATCGCGCTGATGGCCTGCTGGGCGACCGGAACCAGCGGGCTCGATCCAGCCGCCTGCACGATCTGGCCGAGCAGGTCGATGACTTGACGGACCCACCGGACAAAGTCACCGGCCGGCATGTCGCCGTCCAAGCCGTGAACACTGCCCAGCACCCTGGACAAGGACTCGCCGCGCGCCCATCGGTACAGAGGCCACACGAAGCCCAGATCCGGCTCACGGGTGAGGGACAGACCACGCTCGGTTTCAGCGGTCTCCAGCTCCGCCCACAGCTTGAGCGTGTCGTTGACCGCGTCGGCGACCCGACCCCGGGGGACCGCGGCCCGCTCCTCGCCCTCACGCCGCGCCTCGTAAACGATCATCGATACGGCGGCAGCAAGTTCGGCGGGGTCGAGACCCTCCCAGACGCCCGTGCGTAGACACTCGGCGACCAGCAGATCGGCCTCGGTCCAGATCCGGGAGAGGATCCGACCGCTCGGGGTCACCCGCTCCTCGCCGTCGATGATCTCCAGGTAGCCGCGCTCCCGCAGCAGCTCGCAGACCTGATCGAAGGTGCGCACCAGAGAGCCGGTCCGGCCGGCGACCTTGGCGCGTAGCGCCTCGGTCTCCCGGGCCAGGCGGGCGCGGCGTTCGGCCCACCGGGCATGGTCCTCCCGCTCGGAGCAGCCATGGCAGGGGTGCCGGCGTAGCAGGGTACGCAGCCGCGGCAGCTCAGTGTCGTCGGCCGCGAGCGACCGGTTACGGCGGACCCGACGCGGCGGAACGGCCCCACTATTTCGTAGGGTGGACGCGAGGTCACGACGGGCCTGCGGGGAGCGGGGATTGAAGTTCCGCGGCACCCGGATCCGGGCCAAAGGCTGCACCGGGGTGGTGAAGTCCGCAGCGGGCACCCGTCCAGCCCACCGCTGCTCGGTGAGCACCATCGGCCTGGGCTCTCCGAATCCTGCGTTCCCCGGGTCAAGCACCACCGCCAAGCCGGCCCGTTTCCCACTGGGGATCGCGATCACATCTCCCACCCTCAGCCGCTCCAGCGACTGCAGGGCCGCGGCCCGGCGCTGCGCAGCGCCTTCCCGCGCCAGCATCCGCTCCCGCTCGGCGATGGCGCTGCGGATGGCGTAGTACTCGGCGAAGTCGCCCAGATGACACGTCGCCTCCCCTGCCATCCGTTCCATAGCTTCCTCGTTGCGGCGCACCTGCCGCGACAGCCCCACCACCGACCGGTCGGCCTGGAACTGGGCGAAGCTGGCCTCCAGCAGCTCACGGGCGCGTTCAGCGCCCACGGTGGCGATCAGGTTGACCGCCATGTTGTACGACGGGCGGAAGCTGGAGCGCAGCGGGTAGGTGCGGGTGGAGGCCAGCCCGGCCACGTGACGGGGGTCGATCTCCGGGGACCAGATCACCACGGCATGGCCCTCAATGTCGATACCGCGCCGTCCGGCCCGACCCGTGAGCTGGGTGTACTCGCCGGGGGTGATGTCGGCGTGGGTTTCGCCGTTGAACTTCACCATCCGTTCCAGCACCACCGAACGGGCCGGCATGTTGATCCCCAGGGCGAGGGTCTCGGTGGCGAAGACCGCCTTGACCAGACCCCGCACGAACAGCTCCTCCACGACCTCCTTGAACACCGGCAGTAACCCGGCGTGGTGGGCCGCCAACCCGTGTTCAAGCCCGTCGAGCCACTCCCAGTACCCCAGCACGGCCAGGTCTTCGGGTGCGAGGTGGGCGGTGCGGGTCTGGGCGATGTGGCGGATCTCAGCCCGCTCGTCGGGGCTGGTCAGGCGCAGCCCGGCCCGGAGGCACTGCCGCACGGCGTCGTCACAGCCAGCCCGGCTGAAGATGAAGGAGATCGCCGGGAGGAGCCCTTCCCGGTCCAGCCGAGCGATCACCTCCGGGCGGCTGGGGGGTTGCCAGCGCCGCGGTCGCCACCCGCGGCCCCGCCGATCCCTCGGATCGGGTCGACCCCATTCAATACGCCGTGTCAGCTCCCGGGTGTACCGCAACAGCTCGGGGTTCACCTCGTGCTTCCGGGCAGCGGTGGGGTCGTGGAACAGGTCGAACATCCGCCGCCCCACCAGCATGTGCTGCCACAGCGGGACCGGCCGGTGTTCGTCGACCACCACCTCGGTGTGGCCGCGGACGGTGACCAGCCAGTCGGCGAACTCCTCGGCGTTGGAGACGGTAGCCGACAGTGAGACCAATGTCACTGACAGCGGCAGGTGGATGATCACCTCTTCCCACACCGCGCCCCGGAAGCGGTCGGCCAAGTAGTGGACCTCGTCCATCACCACGTAGGACAGGCCCTCGAGGGCCGGCGAGGCGGTGTAGAGCATGTTCCGCAGCACCTCGGTGGTCATCACCACCACCGGCGCATCGCCGTTGATCGCGTTGTCGCCGGTCAGCAGTCCGACGCGTTCCGGACCGTAGCGACGGACCAGGTCGTTGTACTTCTGGTTCGACAGCGCCTTGATCGGGGTGGTGTAGAAGCACTTGCGGCCCTGGCGTAACGCCAGGTGCACGGCGAACTCCCCGACCACAGTCTTCCCAGCCCCCGTAGGGGCACATACCAGGACGCCACTGCCTTTCTCCAGTGCCTGGCAAGCCTCCCGTTGAAAATCATCGAGGGTGAAATCCAACTCGGCAGTGAAGTCGGCGAGCGCGGGATAGGCGGCCCGGCGACGGGCGGCGCTGTAGCGCTCGGCGGGGCTCGTCATACCTGCAAGGCTATGCGAGCAGAGGCCGAACACCGGCTGGGTATGGTGCACGGCGTGCCGGATGCGACCTTTCGACGCCCAATCCACGCCGTTCTGTTCGACTTCCACGGAACCCTCGCCCAGGTCGAGGAGCCCCATCGCTGGGTGACGCTCGCCGCCGCAGCCTGCGGTGTTGAGCTCGATCCGCTGCGTGCGACCGCGCTGGCGGACAACCTGGTGGCGGCCGGCCGGGCAGGGGGTCCGCTCCCCAACCGCATCCCGCCCCACCTGGCGGAGGTCTGGGCCGAACGTGATCTGTCTCCCTACGCCCACCGGGAGGCGTACACGGGCCTGGCGGCCACGGTGGACTCGGGAATCCCCGGATTGCCGGACGCGCTCTACGACCGTCTGTTGACGGCCGACGGGTGGGTGCTCTACCCGGACACGGTGCCCACGCTGCGTGAGTTGGCGGAACGGGAAGTCCCGGTGGCGGTGGTGAGCAACGTGGGATTCGATCTGCGGCCCGTGGCCGATGCGTTGGGCATCAGTAAGTACATCTCCACGTGGGTGTTGTCCTACGAGATAGGACGCTGCAAACCCGACCGGGCGATCTTCCGGTACGCGTGCGCGGCGCTGGATGTGGAACCGGAGGAGGCCCTGATGGTCGGTGACAGCAACGCTGACGCCGGCGCCGCCGCCGCAGGCTGCCCGACGCTGCTGCTACCGGCCTCCGCCCCCGGAAAACCCCACGGTCTGCGCGCCGTTCTCGATCTGTTGCCCTGACACGGGCGCTGACCGGGCTGGACCGGCTCGTGTCCGCACCGGGTGGGCGTCGCTCGCCCGGTGCGGACCCTGTCGGCCGGTAAGGGCGCTGTGGCTGAGCCGCCGTGGCCGCTCAGCCCGCCTGCGGGCTGGCCAGCAGCCGTAGAGCGCCCGGGACGGCGGTGAGTTCCAGCGGCAACGGCGCGATCCGCTCACCGTCCGCGTACCCGATCACGCCGTCGGCCTCCAGACGGATCGTGGCCCCTCGGAACGTCCGCACCAGAGGGTGTCCGAGGTGCTCCCCCCGATACAGCAGCGGTTTCAGCCGGATCAGGGTGAGGCGGCCGACCGGTCCTGCGACCGTGACATCCAGCAGTCCGTCGGCCGGGTCTGCCTGGGGGCAGACCGGTGCCCCACTGCCATACCAACCGGTGTTCCCCACCGCGGCGAAAATCCCCGGCACGGTGTGCGTTGTCCCGTCCACGGTGATCTGGAACTCGCGGACCCGCAGCCGGGCGAGCTCGACCAGCACCGCCACGTGGTACCGCAGGGGCCCGCGCGGCCAGCGCATGCGATTGACCCGATCGGCGACCGCGGAGTCGAACCCGGCCGCGAGGGTGGTGGCGTACCACCGACTCACCCCGGCCTCGGTGGTGACTCGAGCGAGATCGATCACCCGGGTGTGTCCGGCCCGCACCGCTGTCACAATCGCCGCAGCCGCCGCCTGAGGCTCGGTCGGCAGCCCCAGAGAGCCCACCAGGTCGTTGCCGGTGCCAACGGGGACGATCCCCAGGGGAACCCCGCTGCCGGCGAGCGCCTGCAACGCCACGTGAATGGTGCCGTCGCCCCCGAGAACCACCACGCCTCGGGCCCCGGAGGCCACCGCCTCGGCGCAGGCCTGCTCAGCCTCCTCAGCGCCGTTGGGAGTCACGGGCTGGATCGTCAGGCCACTGGTCCGCAGTAGCTCCAGCACCTCACCGGTGGCGCGGGCCCCCCGCCCCTTTCCCGCACGTGGATTGGTCAATACGACCAATGTGTCACTGGTGGTGACGGGTTTCCCTTGACCGTCCGGGGTGTCAGAGCTCAGCATGCACGGCACCGTACCGCCTGGAGGGCGCCACATGCGACGCCCTCCCCGTGTTCCCTCCCGAATCCCGTGGGCCGGGCGGGCTCACCGCCCGCACCGATCAGGTGCTGTCCTCATCCACGGACCGGTCGAGCGGCGCTGCCGGGCTGATCGGGGCGACATCCTCCAAGGGGGACGCCTCGTCGTCCGACAATCCGGCGTACGGATCACGGGCGCGGCGTCGACGGTCGTTGAGGAACGCGACTCCCACTGCACCGAAGTACATCAGCGCCATGGGAAGCGCCAGCGCCGTCATCCCGAACGGGTCTGGTGTGGGGGTGACGATCGCGGCGAACAGGAAGCAGCAGAACACCGCGACCCGCCACCAACCGAGCAGCCTACGAGCGCTCACCAGGCCGGTGAAGTTGAGCATCACCACGATCAGTGGGAACTCAAACCCCACCCCGAACAGCAGCATGACGCCGGTGATGAAGCTGTAGTAGCCGTTGAGGTTGACCGTCAGCTGGTAATCCTCTGACAGCCCGAGGAAGAACTCCAGGCCGTGCTCCACCACCAGGTAGGCCAGCGTGGCGCCCGCGACGAACAGCGGGAACGCGACTGAGGCGAAGATGTAGGTGTAGCGGCGCTCGTGACGATGCAAGCCGGGCGCGATGAAGGCCCACAACTGGTACAGCCAGATCGGCGCACCGATGATGAGCCCGGCGTACAAAGCTGTCCGGAGCGTGAGCATGAAGACATCAGTCGGGTTGTTCAGAGCGAACCCGCACTGATTGCTCACCTGCACCTGGGCGCCGACTTCGGCTGCCCGCCGGGCCATCTCCTCCTGATAGTCACAGTAGGGGTCGGTCAGGAACACCAGCAGGTCCTGCGCAAAGAACAGGGCAATCGCCATTCCCCCGACGATGCCCAGGCAGGCCTTAAACAGCCTGCTGCGCAGCTCACGCAGGTGCTCGATGAGGGTCATCGACCCCTCAGCGGCACGCTGGAAGTTTGAGGGCCTCGACCGCCGCCGGCCTAGCAGAGGACTCACGGGTGTTAATGATTACTGGTCGTAACGACGCTGGTCAGCCTGCGGTGGAGTGGGTGGGGTGGGACGCACAGTCGTCGCCTCACCGTCGATCGTTGTCGTCGACAGCGGCTGGCGGGTGTGCGGCACCTCAGCCTTGGCTTCGACGTCATCCTCGGAGAGGTTCCGGGTCTCCGCCTTCAGGATGCGCAAGGACCGACCGAGTCCGCGGGCGGCGTCGGGGAGTCGCTTCGCTCCGAACAGGAGGATGAGCACAACGATAAGGACGACGATATGCCAGCCCCTGAGAGCGTTCATGTGAAAGCCACCTCCTGTGTCGCGACGATGGGTCGCGGTCGGCTGCGGCCCATCGTACGTCTCACCCCTTCACAGCCTCCATGGCAGACGGGCCGGCGTCCACCATGATCGTGGAAGTGTCGCCAGACTGTCACCGGGACGTCGACCAGATCTCACCATACGCGGCGCGGCCGCCTATATGAAGGGATCACAGCGTAGGCGAAAGGTGTATCCCAATGGACCCACGCCAACGTTTGCGTCCCAGAGGTGACCTCCCCACAAAACGCAATATTAGTTCACATTTCTACCCGACGCCCCGTTGAGACAAGCTCGACAAGCTCGGCGGCGCGACGCCGCAGCTGGCCGAGCTGGACCTGCTGAGCCTGGGCCCGCTGCCCCTGCGCCGCTAGCCGGTGCCAGGCCCGTGTCAAGGCGCGCAGCCGACGCGCCAGGGTCGCCAAGGCCAGCCCCACCCCCACCAGACTGAGCACGCCGGCGAGGATCGCCACAAAGATCACGAACCCCATAAAGCCACCTTCTATCAGACACCGCGGTACGCGGCGAGCGCGGCACGGGCCTCCTCGGTGACCGCCTCGATGAGCTCTCGAGGGGCCAGCACGGTGGCGTGCGGCGTCAACCGAAGCACCAATCGTCGCGCCCAGCTCAGATCCGAGGCGCGTAGCGAGACCAACCAGGTACCGTCCGGCTCCTCGATGACCTGCTCACAGGGGTAGTACTCGACGATCCAGCGGGCTTCCCGCGTCACCCGTAGCGTGATGAGGGGCAGGTCGGGGGTGGGGCGGAAGATGCCCGCGGCCAGATCCGTCGGTTGCGCGTCCGGTGGGGGTGCGGCCGGTTCGTCAAGTTCGGTGATGGTGTCCATGCGGTCGACCCGGAACAAGCGGACCGCCCGGGCTCGCCGGCACCACGCCTCCAGGTACGCCCATCCGGCCGCGAACAGCACCCGCATCGGGTCGACCACCCGTTCGGTGGTCTCATCCCGGCCGGCGGTGTAGTAGACCAGCCGCAGGGCGCGTTGACGCTCCACGGCTGCCCGCAGCAGCGCCACCTTCTCGGCCTCGGTGCTCTCCACCTCGGGGACGGGCAACTGCACCGCGATGTTGTCCGCCGTGTTGGCCACATCCCCAGCGGCCGCCTCGATACGCGCCAAGGCCCGCTCCACCGCGTCCCGTTTCGGCAGGCCGGGGGTGTTGACCAAAAGGCGCAGCGCCACGATCAAGGCCAGTGCCTCATCGGCGGTCAGCCGGAGTGGTCGGTTGATTCCGGCGTCGTAGGTGACGGTGACGCTGTCCCCGTCGAAGGACATGTCGATCAGGTCACCGGGACCGTACCCGGGTAACCCGCAGACCCACAGCAGATTCAAGTCGTCCCGCAGCTGGCGCTCGGTGACCCCCAAGTCAGCGGCGGCGTCAGCGATCTTGATCCCGGGACGCGCCAGCAGATAAGGCACCAGGTTGAGTAACCGACTCAACCGTCCCGCCGGGGTGCTCATTGGGCCGCTCCAGCGGGTGTCAGGGCGGTGTCAACCGCCGCGGGGTAACGCTGAAGTGTCTCCTCCAACAGGCGGATCATGGTTTGTCGGAGCTCTGGTGGGTCAAGTACCTCAACATCCGCGCCGTACCCCAACAACCACCGGGCGAAATCCTCGGTGTCGGAGTACCGCAGCACAGCCACATCACCGGTAATCTGCTCGGCCCAACGGCGGATCCCCGCCCCACGCCCGGATCGGAGACGGACCGTGGCCCGGCCACTGTGCTCGACGGGTTCGGAGAACCGGGCGACGTGGCCGATCAGATCCACCCCCTCTGGAGGGGTGTAGGAACCCGGTTTCCCGATCGGCCGCACCGGGCCGGTCATCCGGGAGATCCGGAAACAGCGCACCGCCTCCCGGTCTAGATCATGACCCACCACGTACCAACGCCCGCGCCAGCACACCACTCCCCACGGCTGCAGCCGCCGTGTCGTCGCGTGGTCCCGGGACGGTACGCGGTATTCAAAGCTGACCGCCTGACGGTTGCGGATCGCGGTGGTCAACGAGGTGAATTCCGGATCGACCGTGACCACCGGCTCCACTCCGAGGCTGGCGTGCGGATCCACGTCAATACCGGCTGCGCGCAGCTTGAACAGCCCTGATGAGGCGGCCGCCGCCAAACCGGCGTGGCGCCACAAACGGGCCGCGATCCCTACCGCCGCGGCTTCATCGGGCTCCAACAAAATCTCAGGTAATGCATAGTCCCGACGCGCGATCCGATACCCCGGCTCCGGGTCGAACGCGCTGACCGACCCGGTCTCCAACGGCAGCCCCAACTCTCGAAGCGCCGCCTTGTCCCGTTCGAACTTGCGTTGGAACGCCTCATGCTGCCGAGGATCGGCGGGGTCATGCTCATATCCCGGCACGATCTCGGCGATCTGCGCCGCGGTCAAATAGCGCCGTGTGGACAGCAGGCAGATGACGAGATTCACCAAGCGTTCGGTACGACTACGGGACACCCCCAGAACGCTAGCCCATTCCGCGTCGCTGGTCACCGCGCGTGTCCGTCGATGCGGTGCTACTCGCCGACGGACGCGGACATCCAGGACCATAGGGCCCCATTGAGGAATTTCAGCGGTTTTCGCCGAGCACGCCGATATGGACGCCGGTTCACCAGGACATCCTCGGATCGTGGAGTGTCGGGAGGGTGCCGCCACGGGCGGATCCGGCCTGAGTTAGCGTGATCCCCCGTGGTGCGTTGGCGTACGGGAACCGTGACCGCCCTGGGCCGACAGTGGCGTGGGGCCTGCGAACTGATTGTGACCCTGGACCGTCGGTCTGCCGATGACCCCGAGCAGGTCCGGGCCTTGGCCTACCCCGCGCTGGTGGGCGAGGGGCAGCCGGGTGACCGGGTGTTGCTCAACACCGGAGCGCTCGCGTTGGGGCTGGGCACCGGCGGGTACGCGCTGGTGGTCGCTTTCCCCGATCGTCTCCCGGAGGACCCCACCGGCCCTGGGCATGTGGTCAAGGCCCGCTACACCCCCCTGCAGGCGATCACGCTGGCCGCCGATGAGGAGGCTTCCCCGCACCGCGAGGCGCTCGCTGAGGCCGACAGCTTGGATGGCATGCCGGTGGTGCTCGCCGACCTGCACTCGGCGCTGCCCGCCATCCTGGCGGGGATCCACGCCGACCGCCCCGATGCCCGGGTCGCGTACGTCATGACCGACGGTGGGGCGCTGCCAGCCTGGTTCAGCCGCACCCTAGACGCGCTCGGCGACCGGCTCGTGGGCACCATCACCACCGGGCAGGCCTTCGGCGGTGCCCTGGAGGCGACCAACGTCCACTCCGGTCTACTGGCCGCTAAGTACGCGTTGCGTGCCGATGTGGCGATCGTGACTCAAGGCCCGGGCAACCTGGGCACCGGCACCCTGTGGGGCTTCTCCGGTGTGGAGGTGGGTGAGGCCGTCAACGCGGTAGCGGTACTGGACGGACACCCTATCGGCTCCCTGCGGATCTCCGCCGCTGATCCCCGCCCTCGACACCGGGGTGTGTCGCACCACAGCCTCACCGCGTACGGTCGGGTCGCTCTGGCCAGCGCGGACCTGGTGGTGCCTGAACCCCTCGAACCGGACCTGGCCGCCCAGGTCGACTCTGACCTGGCGGGTCTGGCTGAGGGCCGGCACCGGATCGTGCGCGTGCCCACCGACGGGTTGCTGGAGGCGTTGACCGCGCT
Source organism: Actinomycetales bacterium (assembly GCA_002919305.1). Classification (GTDB taxonomy): domain Bacteria; phylum Actinomycetota; class Actinomycetes; order Mycobacteriales; family Micromonosporaceae; genus RSA1. The sequence continues at coordinate 24,860 of PKFB01000033.1, read as the reverse complement.
GCCGGTCAAGCTGTCGACCATGGGACGCGGCCTGGACGAAGAGGCGGCGTACTTCCTGGCAGCTGCCGCCGCCGGTCGTCACGCCGCCTCGTTCCTGTCCTGAGTTGGTCCTTCTGAGACCGATCCTCCTGTCCTGTCCTCCTGTCCTTCTGTCCTGGTCGTGGGTCAGGGTCGCCCGACAGGTGGGTATCCCCCTGGCCACGGGGTGCTCCCCCGCTGGGTCTGAGCCCTTTGGTACGCCGCCCACCAGGCGCGTACCGCCACGATCAGCATCAGCACCGCCGCTGTGATCAGGTAGAGGAAAGCGCCGCCCGGTGTGCTCTCCGATATCACCGTGGTGTTCGCCCGGTCGGCCTGGGACATCCAGTCCACCGGGTCGGCGTCTGCCACGGCGACCGCGGCTGAGATCAGGCCCATCGTCAACGCCCCGGACAGCACCATCAACAGCAGCCGGCCGCGCACCGACCGCCGCCATACCGCCCACCACAGCAGCACCAGCGTCACCAGGGTGATCGGCCCCACCAGCAGGCCTGAACCACCGGCCTGCCACCACCACCAGTTCTGTTCGTCGTTCCCGGTGGCTGTGACCCCCAGCGTGGTGAACCACGGCAGGATCAAGCCGAGTACGGCTAGGACGGTGGTCACCCCAAGCTGCAGGTGGACGCTCCAGGCCGGCCATGCGGCGCTGATGAGGACCAGCCCGAACAGCAGCACGGCGATGAGTCCGAGCGTGATGCCGTAGGTGTGGTGGGCGGCGTTGATCTCCTCGGCGCTCACCGATTGGACCAGTGCAAACGCGTCAGCGCGGAGCTGCTCCCCCTCCTGGCGGGCCTGGTACCAGGCGGCATACAGGGCTACCACGAGGAGGCTTGTCAGTATCGTGCCGGTGACCCCGAGTCGATGCCGACGATCCACACGGACCGAGCCTGCGACCACCACCGCCAGCGCCACCACAGGCACCAGGCCTATGACGTAGAGGTACCCCCAGGGGGCAAAGTCACCAAACCCCATCTCGGTGGCATCGCCGTTTAACCGTGCTTCGCTCCACGGGGTGGTTAAAGAGAGCACCCCGAACAGGAGCCCGGTGAGCACGGAGACCCCGGCCGGCCAGAACGGTCGGTTGACCTTGTGAGACGCCTGCTGGCTGGGAGCGTGAGGGTGTCTCACCGGCCCAAACGGCGCGGGAGCCCCGCCCGTCGGGTAGGACGGCATTGAGTACGCCATCTGCCTCTTCTCCTCAAGATCCATATGGAGGCCAAGCATTGTGGCAGATGGACGCCAGACATGATCATCTTTTCATGATTGTGACGAACCTGTCATAAGAACCGCGAGACGCGCCACCGCGTCGGGGCGCCGCCAGGCGTCAGCGACGCTGTGCCTTCTGGAGCATTTGGCGGCTCGCGGGCCGGTGCAGTACCGAAAAGCGCTGAGACCCGTATGGATAAAAATCCGTACGGATAACCAGTGGGGCGCCCCGCGATCCGGGCGCCCCACTCACCGCCAGTGTGTTACTGGGAGAAGATGACCAATAACGCCAGCCCGCCGACCATAGCGACCAAGGCGACGGCGAGCACCCAGGTGGGGACGACATACTCCCCACGCCGGTTGCGCTGGATCTCCTCCACGATCCGGTCACGCCGACTGGGCCTGTGGCGTCGCCAAGCCGACAGCGCATCCAGCGATGACGCTGGTCGGTCTTGCCGGGTCACGTCCTCATGAGGCATAACCGCACCCTCACATGCTGGCGATCAGCTTGTCCACTCGCTCATCGTGTGACCGGAACGGGTCCTTACACAGGACCGTACGCTGGGCTTGGTCGTTCAGTTTCAGGTGGACCCAGTCGACCGTGAAGTCGCGGCGTTTTTCTTGCGCCCGGCGGATGAACTCCCCACGCAGCCGGGCCCGGGTGGTCTGGGGCGGGGTCTCCTTCGCCTCGAAGATCTCCAGATCGGTCGCCACCCGATCCACCTTCCCCCGTCGCTCCAGCAGACCGTACAGGCCTCGGCCCCGGCGCAGGTCGTGGTACGCCAAGTCGAGCTGGGCGATCCTCGGACTGGACAGCGGCAGGTCATGCTTGGCCTGGTAGCGCTCCAGGATCCGCAGCTTGGTCACCCAGTCGATCTCTCGCTCCACACTGGACAGATCCCCGGTCTCCACCGCGGTCAGCACCCGACCCCACAGATCCAGAACCCGCTTGGTGACCGCGTCCCCGCCTCGGCGATCGATGAAGTCGGACGCCTTGGTGAAGTACTCGTACTGGATCTCCAAGGCGCTGGCCTCCCGGCCGTTGGCCAGCCGAATCCGGCGACGGCCGGTGATGTCGTGGCTGACCTCTCGGATCGCCCGGATCGGGTTTTCCAGAGTGAGGTCACGCATCACCACACCAGACTCGATCATGCGCAGCACGATGTCGCCGCTGCCCACCTTCAGCAGCGTGGTGACCTCGTTCATGTTGGAGTCGCCCACGATGACGTGCAGGCGGCGGTACCGCTCGGCGTCCGCGTGCGGCTCATCTCTGGTGTTGATGATCGGGCGGGACCGGGTGGTGGCAGACGAGACCCCCTCCCAAATGTGTTCTGCCCGCTGCGACAGGCAGTACACGGCGCCCCGCGGGGTCTGCAACACCTTCCCAGCGCCGCAGATCAGCTGTCTGGTCACCAGGAACGGAATCAGAATGTCGGCTAACCGACCAAACTCTCCGTGCCGACTGACCAGATAATTCTCGTGGCATCCGTAGGAGTTGCCGGCCGAGTCAGTGTTGTTCTTAAACAGGTAGATCTCACCAGCGATGCCCTCATCGTGCAGGCGCCGCTCGGCATCGACCAGCAGCCCTTCCAGAATGCGCTCACCGGCCCGATCGTGGATCACCAAATCGACCACTGAGTCACACTCGGGGGTCGCGTATTCCGGATGGGAGCCCACGTCGAGGTAGAGACGTGCGCCATTACGGAGGAAAACGTTGCTGGAACGTCCCCACGACACGACTCGACGGAACAGATAACGTGCCACCTCATCGGGTGACAGCCGGCGCTGACCCCGGAACGTACAGGTCACGCCGTACTCGGTCTCCAGACCGAAGATACGCCGGTGCATGGATCGACATTAGCGGGCAACACCGTCAACACACACCCCTGAGCGGGAGGTATTGGGCAATGTTTCGGCCATATCGGCCCGCCCGCCTTCCGATATCCACCTTTGCGAAACTGTCCGCCGCAGGTGGCGCATCCGGTGGGATACCGGCCCGCCCAAGCGGGCCGGTGACACTGAAGGGTACGCCCGTCCATTCCCAGAGATCGAACCCAGATAGGAGTCGGATAGGAGTTACGCCCCAGGAAAGGCGCCGTTGAGCTCCGCGTAGTACTTGCGACAGGTGTCCATGTCGGGCAGCAGACCACGTTCGAGCGCGGTGGCCAGCGAGGGGGCGGCGGCATCCTTGGCCGACAGGATCGGATCGGTCACCGGCCATTCGATGCCCAGCTCCGGATCCAATGGGTGTACCCCGTGTTCCCGCTGGGGGTTGTAAGTCGTGGAGCACAGGTACAGCAGTGTGGTGGCGTCGGTTAACGCGCAGAACGCGTGCCCGAGCCCTTCGGCGATGTACACCGCGCGGCGGTCCACCCCGTCAAGCAGCACGGTCTCGTACCGGCCGAACGTCGGTGACCCCACCCGCAGGTCCACGATCACGTCAAGTCCGACTCCCTGTGGGCAGGTGACGTATTTGGCCTGCCCGGGCGGCACATCCGCGTAGTGGATCCCCCGGACCACGCCTTTGGCCGAGACCGAGAGGTTGGACTGGGCGAGGTTCAGCGGATGGCCGACCGCCTCGGCGAGCTTGTCGAAGCGGTACAGCTCCATAAAGACACCGCGCGGGTCGCTGTGCTGTACCGGGGTGATCACCCACGCGCCTTCGATAGACAGGGGCCTGATCTCCACGGTGGCACCCTATATCCCCCTCGGGACGCCCTATCGCCGGGCGGCACCGCCCGCCAAGGCGCGCTCATCGTCGGTCTTACCGTCGACGGGCTATGACGTTGAACTCGTTGTACGTGAAGATCGTGCCCGCCCAACGAGGCAGCGGGAAAGAATAACGGTCGATAATCCGCAGCCCGAGAGAAGCGGCGAGTTCAGCGAGTTCCGCAAAACCTACAAAGCGGACATGAGTGGGATCGCTGGCGAAGCCTTTCTCCTGCGGAGTGATGAAAACGATCCGCCCATCGGGGCGAATGTAATCCAGGTACATGGAAACCACGTCGCGAGCTTCAGAGGCGGACATGTGCTCCACGACGTGGGCCAGCAACATCGAGTCGAAGGTGTACGGGCGCGCGTACTGACTGGCGAGAAACTCCTCCACCCGGTATGCGGTCAGCCCGCGTTCACGGGCCACCGCCACCGCGGCGGCGTTGTGATCCACCCCCACCGACCCTGGGTCCAGGTGGGCCAAGTTACGCCCGATCCCGCAGCCGACATCGAGCACCCGCCCCAGGTGAAGCCGGCGCAGGTTCCAGCGGTACGGCGCCTGGACGTTGAGGATCCGCTTCCAGCGGGCGCCTTCCAGGCGCCGTAGCCGCTCGGCGTACTCCTCGTCCGCGGTGCTGAATGGCGCACCCTGAATGCTCTGATCTGCCGAAACCTCAGAACCTGTGGACGCAGACCAGAACCCGATCTTGATGCGGCGTGACCTCATAGGGTGCGAGTGTCACGCTTCCCAATCTTAGTTGCAAATCAGACACACAAGACATGACCCGGATGAGAGAAGCCTCCCTTTTATCCGGAGAAATGTCCGTTTCGAATCAGGTTCGGATCAGGACGGCACCGGCCCCCAGGATCGATCGAGCAGATTCAACAGATAAGTCCCATAACCGCTCTTCACGAGTGGCTCAGCCAACGCACGCAACTGATCGTCGTCGATGAAGCCCTGTCTCCAGGCCACCTCCTCCACGCATCCGATCTTCAGCCCTTGCCGCTGCTCGATCACCCGGACGAATTCGGCCGCCTGCACCAGAGAGTCGAAGGTGCCGGTGTCCAGCCACGCGGTGCCGCGATCCAGCACCGCCACCGACAACTCTCCCCGCCGCAGGTACGCCTCATTCACCGCGGTGATCTCCAACTCCCCCCGGGCACTGGGCCGAAGACCCCGCGCGATCTCCACGACCTGGTTGTCGTAGAAGTACAGCCCCGGCACCACATACCGGGACTTCGGCTTCGCCGGCTTCTCCTCGATCGACAGCACCCGGCCGTCCTCATCGAACTCGACCACGCCGTAGGCCTCCGGGTTGGAGACCGGGTACGCGAAGACGCAGCCGCCTTTGACGTCACGGTGCTGGCGCAGCTGCCGGCCCAAGCCGGCGCCGTAGAAGATGTTGTCGCCCAGGATGAGGGCCACCGTGTCATCCCCGATGAACTCCTCCCCGATCAGGAAGGCCTGGGCGATCCCCTCGGGCCGCGGCTGCACCGCGTAGGAGATCCGCAGCCCCCACTGGCTGCCGTCGCCCAGCAGCCGCCGGAACTGGTCCTGATCCACCGGGGTGGTGATCACCAGGATCTCGTTGATCCCCGCCATCATCAGCGTCGACAGCGGGTAATAGATCATCGGTTTGTCGAATACCGGCATCAACTGCTTGGAAACCGCCCGGGTGATCGGCCACAGCCGGGACCCGGTCCCGCCAGCCAGAATGATTCCGCGCACTCCGGAAGCCTACTGAACCACCCAGCACCCTCCCGAAAAGCCACCGGGGCCTCCAGGAGCCCTCAGAACCACGCTCGGGCCCGCGGAGTGCGGCAAGCGGGGCACACTAGACTCTCGGCGCTGTGGAGGTTGATGGGGCGCGTTGGCTAATCCTCGGGGCGGGCGGCATGCTCGGGCGGGACCTGGTCGACGTGCTGACCGAAGCCGGTGAGGACGTCACCGGGTACACCCGACAGGAACTCGACATCACCGACGCTTCGGCGGTTGCTGAGGCGGTGAAGGGTTACCACGTGGTGATCAACGCCGCCGCGTACACCAACGTCGACGGCGCCGAAACCGACGAAGCCCAGGCGACCGCCGTCAACGGCCACGCCGTCGCCGGTGTGGCCGCCGCCTGCGCCGACGCCGGTGCTCGACTGATCCAGATCTCCACCGACTACGTGTTCGACGGCACCGCCACCGAACCCTACGACGAGGACGCGCCCACCGCGCCGATCAACGCGTACGGTCGCAGCAAGCTGATCGGCGAACAGGCGGTGCTGAAGCTCCTGCCGCTGACCGGGTATGTGGTGCGGACGGCCTGGCTGTACGGCGCGTACGGCCGTAACTTCGTCACCACGATGCTGCGTTTGGCCACGCAACGGCAGACCATCGACGTGGTCGACGATCAGCGTGGGCAGCCGACCTGGAGTCGAGCGCTGGCCCGACAGATCAGGGCGTTGGCCCGTTCCGGGATGGCTGGGTACGCGCCCGCGGGGGTCTATCACGGCACCGCCAGCGGGTCCACCACCTGGTACGGTCTGGCTCGCGCCGTGTTCGCCGAAGCCGGACTGGATCCCGACCGGATCAGGCCGATCCCCTCAACGGCGTACCCGCGGCCGGCCCGCCGTCCCGCCTACAGCGTGCTGGGGCACAACCGCTGGATCGGGACCAAGGTTCCCCCGGCCGCCGACTGGCGTGCCATGCTGAGCGAGGCGATGGCCTATCCGGCGTTCCAACAAGCGATACGGGAGGCGTCTCACACCCCGCGCGACGCGGCCGAAGCCACATCGGAGTCGGAGCGAACACCCCAGACACAGGGCACACCACGATTAACGTCATCGACAGACACATCCGCCACCCCAGCATCTGAAGAAGGCTGACGATGGAACTTCGCGTGCTCACGGTGATCACAGCCTTGGTGCTGTTGTCATTCATCGTGGAGCTCCTGCGCCGCCGCCAACTGCGAGAGAAATACGCCATTTTGTGGCTGGTCGTCGGTATCTTGCTGATCCCGCCGGCGCTGTTCCCCACCATGCTCGATGCCGTCACCGAGGCCGTCGGAGTGCAGTCCGGCGTCAGCCTGGTGTTGTTCCTCGGCGCCGCTTTCCTGCTGCTGGTGTGTATTCACCTCAGCTGGGAAGTCAGCCGCCTGGAGGAGGAGACCAGGACCTTGGCCGAGGAGATCGCCCTGATCCGGGCCGAGCGGGGGGAACGCGATGCTCAACGGTAAACGCGTCCTGGTCATCATCCCGGCCTGGAATGAAGCCGGGTCGATCGCGGACGTGGTCCGTGAGGTCCGCGGTGAACTGCCGATGGTCGACGTACTGGTCGTCGACGACGGCTCGACGGACTCCACCGCGGCCCGGGCCGCAGCCGCCGGCGCGATCGTCGCGCGCCTCCCCTACAACCTGGGAGTGGGGGGCGCGATGCGGTTGGGCTACCGCTACGCCCATGAGCGCGGGTACGACGTCGCGATTCAGTGTGACGCCGACGGCCAGCATGATCCCCGGTACATCCCCAAGCTGGTGGACGCGCTCTCCGACGCCGACCTGGTGATCGGGGCTCGCTTCGCCGGGGAGGGCGACTACAAGGTCCGCGGTCCGCGCCGGTGGGCCATGCTCCTGTTGTCCTTCGTGTTCTCCCGGCTGGCCCGTACCCGGCTGACCGACACCACGTCCGGGTTCCGCGCCGTCAATCGGCAGCTGATCGCGCTGTTCGCCCGGTGGTACCCGGTCGAATACCTCGGAGACACCGTCGAAACCCTGGTTCGGGTGCTCCGCACCGGTCACAAAGTGACCCAAATCCCCGTATCGATGCGGCCCCGGATGGCGGGTAAACCGAGCGCCTCCCCCATCAAGGCCACCATCTATCTGGGGCGTGCTCTGTTCATCCTCATCTTGGCGCTTATCCGTCAGTGATTACACGTGTGATAGGGCTGCTGCGCGGTGCGCTACCACCCGGCACCATCGCGGTGGGTGGCGGGTTGGCGGTCCTAGGTCTAGCCGCGTACGTCTTCCTCGCCCTGGCCGGCCACACATTGTCGCCCGGCGGATACTCATCGTTCTCCGTCCTCTGGGTGATCATCTTCGCGGTGGGGCCGGGGTTGTTCTTCCCGTTGGAGCAGGAGCTGGCACGGGTCATCGCGGCCCGCGCCACCCGCGGTGAACCGCCAGGGGCGGTGGTACGCCGCGTCTCCCTACTGGCCGCCGGGTTCCTCGCGGTGCTGCTGGTGCTCACCGCCGTGGGCGCGAACTGGCTCTCGGACCAGTTATTCGACGGCGACACGGCCATGACGGCGCTGCTGATGGTGAACCTGCTGGCCTTGAGCCTGGCGCATCTGAGTCGGGGCATCCTGGCCGGTACCGGACAGTTCATCCGCTACGGGGTCCAACTCGGTCTGGACGGTACCCTCCGGTGCGTCCTGGCGGCTGTGGTCGCCGCCCTGGGAGAGGCGAGTGCGGCACGGTTCGCCGTCGCTTTGGCCGTCGCCCAGTTCATCTCGATCGCCGCCACCAGCACCGGGCTGCTGCGCCTGCCCCGCGGTGAGGAGGTGGCCTGGTCGGAGGTCTCGGCCGGACTGGGGCTGTTATTGACCTCCTCGCTGCTGTCCGGGTTGGTGGCCAACATCGGCGTGGTGATCGCTGAGCTGTTGACCACCGAGGAGGCGCTGGCCGGTGAACTGTTGTCCGGTTGGGTGCTGGCCCGGGTGCCGTTGTTTATCTACGCCTCCATCCAGGCGGCCCTGTTACCCAACTTGTCCCGGGCCCTGGCCAGTGGAGACCGGGCCGGTTACCGCCGTCTGATGGTGCAGGGCGTGGCCGCGGTGGTGGCGTTGGGCCTGGCCGGGACAGCGGTGTGCGTGGCGATGGGGCCGTGGCTGGTGTCCGTCCTTTTCGACGGACAAGGGCTCCTCAGCCGCGCTGACTTCGGATGGTTGTCGATCGCCACCACGGTCTACATGGTGGCGATGGTGCTCGGTCAGGGAGTGTTAGCCCAGGGCCGGCACGGCGCTCAAGCGGTGGGTTGGATCGTCGGCTTCAGTGTGCTGGTGGCGGCGACGTTCCTACCGGTCGGGGTCCTCGGTCGGGTTGAAGGGGGTTACCTGCTCGGCTCGGCGGCCGCGGCCGTTGCCCTCGGTGCCCTGATGACCCGCCCTGTGACTGACCTCCCGTCCCCGGTGGAGACGATCTCTGGAGGCGCCCGATGAAGGTGACCGCTGTGATGCTCGCCTACGGCGAGGAGCCGTGGTTGGTTGACGCTGTCCGGGCGGTTCTGGACTCCCGCGGCGTTGACGTCGAACTGATCGTGGTCGACAACGGCTGTACCTCCGACGCGGTCACCAAGGTCGCCGATCTGTCCGGTGTACGGGTCCTCACCCCGTCGGAGAACACCGGGTACGCGGGTGGCTGCAACGTCGGGGCCGCCGCGGCGACCGGGGAGTACCTAGCGTTCGTCAACTCCGACGCCATCGTGGCGCCCGACGCGCTAGCCGCGCTGGTGGAGGTGGTGCGTGAGCCCACCGTCGGGATCGCGATGGCGTCGATCCGGCTCGGCGAATCCCCTGACCTGATCAACACCGCCGGTAACCCGATCCACTACGCCGGCATGGTGTGGGTCGGTGGCCTGAACGAGCCAGCGACCCGGTACCCGCAGCGGCGGCAGGTCCCGATCGCCAGCGGCTGTGTGTTCATGATGCGGCGGGCGTTGTGGGAGGAACTGGGTGGTTTCGCACCCGAGTACTTTGCCTACCACGAGGACACCGAACTGAGCCTGCGGTGCTGGCAGCGTGATCTGTCGGTGGAGTACGTCCCCGACGCCGTGGCCGTGCACCACTATGAGTTCTCCCGCAATGCCCTCAAGCTGCGGCTGGTGGAGCGCAACCGGCTTGTGTTGCTGCTGACCACCTACCAGGCGCGCAGCCTGCTGCTGTTGGCCCCGATGCTGCTGGTGGTGGAGCTGTCCATGGTGGCCGCCGCGGTGGCGGGCGGCTGGTGGCGGGAGAAGGTCGCCGGGTGGCGCTGGATCTGGCAGAACCGGCGCTGGGTGCGGACCCGCCGCGCGCAACTCCAAGCGGAACGAAAAGTGCCTGACGCGCAGATCGCGCGGCTGATGACGGCCACCTTCGACCCGGGGAACGTGGAGGCGCCCCCCGGGTTGGGGGTGTTCAACGCGCTCTCGAAGGCCTGGTGGCGTCTGGTGCGGCCGTTGCTGCCGCATCGCCTCCCCCGTCGCCGCTGACCGCGGCGTCCACCGTGGCCGCTGAAGCCGCGCAGGCATCGGTTCTGTGCGGGGCGTCGCGGGTACGCGCCACGTTGGCCGCTGTTGTCGGGCGTTACCGGGTGGAGGGGCTTGAATGCCCCTCCACCCGTATGTCTTAGGCGGGTGGCTGGGTGTTTCAGCGGGTGGCTGCCTGAATCGTGTGGCGCAGCAGCAGCATGGTGGTGACCGGCCCCACGCCTCCCGGCACCGGGGTCAGCGCCCCTGCGCGCGGCTTCACCGCCTCGGCGTCCACATCTCCCACCAGCCCGCCATCCGGGGTCGGGTTGGTGCCGACATCGATGATCACCGCCCCTGGCTTGACGTAATCGGCGCCGATCAGGCCGGCCCGCCCCACGGCCGCCACCAACACGTCGGCTTCCGCGCACACCGCAGGCAGATCCTGGGTACGCGAGTGACAGACGGTCACTGTGGCGTGCTCGGCCAGCAGCAGCAAGGCGGCGGGTTTACCGACCACGGTGGAGCGTCCCACCACAACCGCGCGGCGCCCCGCGAGCGGCACCTCCTCACGGCGCAGGATCTCCACGACCGCGGCGGCTGTCGCCGGCGAGTAGGTCGGCAGGCCTGCGGCGAGCCGTCCCAAGCTCACCGGGTTGGCCCCATCGACATCCTTGGCGGGGTCGATGGCGGCGACGACATCCTCGAGAGCGACACCGTCCGGCAGCGGTGTCTGACAGATAACACCGTGGACGTTCGGGTCCGCCGACAGGTCGGCGAGCTGTTTGACGATCTCGGCACGGTCGGGATTGGACAGCTGTACCACCCGGGTCTGGACCCCCACTTTGGCCGCCGCCCGCTGGATCGAGCGGACGTACCACGCGGTGGCCTCGTCGGAGGTGGGGACCACGATCCCCAGGGTGGGGACAACCCCGGTGGCGGCCAACTCGGCCACCGCCGCGGTGTTCTCGGCGGCGATCCCGGCGGCGATGGCGCGTCCGTCGATGAGCCTCACTGATCGATCCTCTCCGCTAGCAGCGTCATCACGCGGCGCGCCCTTGCGCCGGTACGGTGGGTTCAACCGGTCTGGGCGCGGACGACGGTCCGGCCACGGTCCGTCGCGCGGTGCCGCTCACTGGTTGATCCTTGAGCGGACAGCGGCAATGATCCGGTCGGCGTCGGCTTCAACGCCCTGGTACTTCACGAGGGCGTCGGTCAGTTTGGCCTTGCGGTCAGCGTCGGTGATCCCCGCGAGGTTCACCTCCACATTAATCACGGCGGCCGACAGGGCGGCGCGGGCCGAGGCGGCGGCGACCGCCACGTCAGAGATGACGTTGACGTTGGCGCCTTCCAGGATCCGGTCGGCCAAGCCGATCACCTCAGCGGCCACGGCGGCGGTCCGCAACGGCACGTCGGCGGCCTCCACCAAGGCGTCCTGAATGGCCTGGTTACGGGTCTGCTGTTCCTGTTCGGTCTGTCGAGGCAGGCGGTAGGCGGCCATGACCCGCCCGAACGCTGCGGCGTCCTGCTCAGCGAGTTCCAGCGCCTGTTGCCGGAGCTGGTCAGCCTGGTGGCGTACCTCGATCATGGTGGATTCATGGGCGGCGTACCGGGGCTTGCCGATCGTCAGGTTGCACACCATGGAGACCAGCGCGGCCCCCACAGCCGCGTTCATCGCGGCGGCCGCTCCACCGCCGGGCGTGGGCGCCTCAGAGGCGAGGTCGGCCAGCCAGGCGTGAACAGTCTGTTGATGCACCGTAGAGGTCACCTCACCAGTCTGTACCAGGCCGGTGCGCCGTCCTGCGCCTACCACGCCGCTGCGCGGCGATCCGACCCCGTATGCTGGCAAGGCTGCCCCTGTGCGGCTGACGCCGCGTACGACATCTGTGTCCGAAGTCTCCGGACGAAAAAAAGCGGGCCAGCTGGGGCGGGTCCGGTCTTGTGAGTCGACAGGGCCGGTGCGGGCGTGCCGCCCCTCCGGCTGTCGACGTCCCGGACGCCGCACCCCGATGCTGAACCCGCAGGGTGCCTCGGTCAGGGCGTCTCAGTCCTCATTGTTGGATTCCGGTCGAGGAGTCGTACCGGTGATCTCGTCGAGCGCTTCGTCGCTCACCTCGGGCTCCTCATCCCGCGCCGCCAACGAGGCGGCCGGGGCAGGCCCGGTCATGGTGGGGGCCGCCGGCTGCTGCTCCGCTGGTTGGGCGCCTTCACCGAGCAAACCGGCCAGGGCCGCGCCGGTGATGCGACGGAACACCCGGCCGCTCCGGTGCCGGTCGAGCACCGCGACCTCGAGCTGGGAGGCCGGCAGCTCCCGCTTCTGACCGCCTTCACCCCCCACGCTGGCCAACGCGTCCACGCTCAACCGCAGCGCCTCAGAGAGCGTCAGATCGTTGCGGTGCCCTGCCCGTAGCACATTGGAGATCGCGTCCGCCTGGCCACCCATCGCCACGAACCCGGGCTCGTCCCCCACCGAACCGTCGTAGGTGATCCGGTAGAGCTCATCACGCTCCGGCCGGTCGCTGACCTCGGCGACGCAGATCTCCACCTCCAACGGCTTGGTCTGCTCCACGAACAACGCACCGAGCGTCTGCGCGTACCGGTTGGCCAGCACCCGGCTGCGCACGTCCCGTCGGTCGTTGGCGTATCCGTGCAGATCCGCCATGCGTACCCCGGCCTGACGCAGCGCCTCGAACTCGTTGTAGCGGCCAACCGCCGCGAACCCGATCCGGTCGTGGATCTCGCTGATCTTGTGAAGCGCCGTTGAGAGGTTCTCGGCGACGAATAGCACGCCGTCGGCGTAGGTGAGCACCACCACACTCCGCCCACGAGCGATGCCCTTGCGGGCAAGCTCGGAGCGGTCCCGCATGATCTGCTCGGGCGAGGCGTAGAACTGCATGGCCACGGCAGGCGATCTCCTTTATCTCAACACGTGGGGGTAGGGATCGATACGTACGCGAAATATGACCCAGGGCCCAGTCCCATGGTCGGCCGAAGCACGGAAGGGACGAGGCCCTGGACACGACTGTGGATCACCCGCCGGGATTCTCCATCCGCCCGGCCACCACCTCAGCGACCACCTCCCCGGCCTCCTCATCGGTGAGTCGGCGGGTTCCCTCGGCGGTCGCGGTCATGATCACCGGGTAGATGCGGCGGGTGAGATCCGGACCACCGGTGGCGCTGTCCTCATCGGCGGCGTCATAGAGGGCTTCCACCGCCAACCGGATCGCCTCCTGAGCCGTCACTCCCCGCCGGTAACGCTTCTTGAGGGCGGCCCGGGCGAATATCGACCCCGAACCGATCGAGTAGTAATCCCGTTCCTCGAAGAAGCCTCCGGCAATGTCGAAACTAAAGATATGCCCAGCCTCGGCTGGATTGGGCGCGTCTGGGTCAAACCCAGCGAAGATCGGCAACACCCCCAGCCCCTGCATGGCGGCCCCCAGGTTGCCGCGCACCAACGCGGACAGCCGGTTGGCCTTACCGTGCAGTGACAGCGGGCTGCCCTCGATCTTCTCATAGTGTTCCAGCTCCAACTGGAACAGACGGATCAGCTCCACCCCAATCCCGGCGGAGCCGGCCATACCCACCAGCGAGTACGGATCAGCGGGGAAGACCTTCTCGACTTCCCGCATGGCGATCAGGTTGCCCTGGGTAGCGCGACGATCGCCGGCCATCACCACGCCGCCGTCACAAATCAGCGCCACGATCGTGGTCGCCTGTGTGGTCATATCGGCGACGGTGCCGGGCGGCAACGGACGCCGGCCCGGGAGCAGGTCCGGCGCCGCGATGCTCAGGAACTCGCTGAACGAGGAGATCCCCGGCGTGGTGAAGACAGCCGGCAGACGACCGAATTCTCCAAGACCCGCTACCACGTGGTTCCTCTCAAATAGATCAACGCCGACTCACCCCCGCGTGGCCGGGGCCCGTCCCCGGCCGACTGGCGCTCACCGCGCGACGACCGTCCCCTGTAGACGTGTCCCGCGTTAGACGCTCAGAATGCCATGGCGGCCCGTAGGCTCACTGGCCACCCTTCTGGATGTATCCCCGTACGAACTCCTCGGCGTTCTCTTCCAGCACCGAGTCAATCTCGTCGAGCAGCTCGTCCACCTCTTCGGACAGCTTCTCGTGCCGCTCGGCCACCTCGGGGTTGGCCTGAGCGGTGGGGGCCTCTTCGAGCTCCGAGTCGCGACGGCTGCGCCCGCTGTGCGACTGGCCACCAGTCTCTCGTGTCGCCATCAGAGCCTCTCCTCTCGCGAGCCACTGCCGGCCGGTGAACGGTCAACACCGCCGACCGGTGATCCGGGCATTAGAAACCGTACCCCGCCGGGAGAGGAAACGACCGTTGGCACGACGGCGGTGATCTCGCATCGTCGGTGGTTTCTCCACCACTGGTCGTGAGGAGCGACCCGAGCTGATCCCCTCTGAAAAGGCGGGTTTCAGCCGTTCTGACTCCCCTACCCCCGAACCAGCAGAGTGATCCACATCACACCCTTCATCCGCAACATGCCTGACCGGGGAAGAGACCGGCGCTCCGGGCAGCATTCACGCCTCCGTAACCAGATCACCCCCTCTAGACCCCGATACGCAACACTGGCGCAACACGTACCGGGCAGGCTTATCACCGTCAGCTGGTTGTCGGACCGGATGACGCTTCCCTCGGGGATCTGGCCGTCGCCGGCCGGGTGGGGATCTGTTCGTGGCCCGGTTTCGATCTCTCGCGCCGATCGGGTGCCGGGCCACGACTATTACGCGTATACGCGTACGCGCTCCACGCGTTGTGCCGTCCTCCGGCTGTGCTGTTCTCCGGTCGTGCCAGCATCCGCCCGTGAGCTGAGCCGCCCGCAGGTCAGATCAACGCGCGTTTGTCGCGCATGTGCGGCTGTATCGACGCGCGACGCGCGTACCCCCACATCTGGTGTATCGGCCGAAGTCCGGCCGTGACGGCGGCGCTCAGGGCACAGGAACGCACCACACCCCAAGACCGTGCCTCAAGCCCTGGGGAGGCCTTCCGGCCCGGATGGCGCCGCCCTCACGGCTCGGTCGAAGAGGGTGGCGCCGAAGAGGCGACGCGGGAGGGTTCAGCCTCCGGTGAGGGCCTCCAGCAGATCCTTGGCGCTGGCGCACCGGTCGAACAACGCCCCCACGTGCCTGCGGGTTCCCCGCTCCGGCTCCATCATCGGCACCCGCACCAAGGACTCGCGGCCCACATCGAAGATGACCGAGTCCCAACTGGCCGCCACCACCTCGGCCGCGTACTGGGCCAGGCACCGGCCTCGGAAGTAGGCCCGCGTGTCCTCCGGAGGATTGGACATCGCCGCCACGATGTCCTGTTCGTCAAACAGGGTGGCCATCGCCCCTCGTTTGACCAGCCTGTTGTACAGCCCTTTATCGGGGCGGACGTCGGCATACTGCAGGTCGACCAGCTGGAGCTTGGGAGAGTTCCAGTCCAGCTTCTCCCGCTCCCGGTACCCCTCCAGCAGACGGAGCTTGGCGACCCAGTCCAACTCCCCGGCCAACAGCATGGGGTCACGCCCCAACCGAGTCAGGACGCTCTCCCAGCGATCCAGGACGTCCGCGGTGACTTCATCCACGTCGTCGCCCAGCCGGTCGGCCGTGTACTCACGGGCACGCTCCAGGTAAATCCACTGCACGTCCAGGGCGGTCATCCGCCGCCCGTCCCGCAGTCGGATCAGATGCTTCAGCGACGGGTCATGGCTCACCGCGCGCAGCTCTGACACCGGATCGGCGATCCCCAAATCAGCGGGAAGCACCTTGTCCTCGATCATGGACAGCACCAACGCGGTGCTGCCCACCTTCAGATACGTGGAGATCTCCGACAGGTTGGCGTCCCCAATGATCACGTGCAGCCGACGGTACAAATCGGCGTCGGCGTGGGGCTCATCCCGGGTATTGATGATCGGACGCTTGAGGGTGGTCTCCAGCCCGACCTCGACCTCGAAGAAGTCAGCACGTTGGGAGATTTGGAATCCGGCGCCCGAGCCGTCCTGACCAATCCCAACCCGGCCGGCCCCACACACCACCTGACGCGTCACGAAGAACGGGATCAGATGCGTCACGATGTCCGCAAATGGCGTGGAGCGACGCATCAGGTAGTTCTCGTGCGCACCGTAGCTGGCGCCCTTGTTGTCGGTGTTGTTCTTGTAGAGATGGATCACCTGACCGCCGGGCATGGCGGCGGCTCGCCGCGCCGCCTCCGCCATGACCCGCTCTCCCGCCTTGTCCCACAGCACAAGATCACGGGGGTTGGTCACCTCCGGGGTGGAGTACTCCGGATGTGCGTGATCCACATAGAGGCGGGCGCCGTTGGTGAGAATCACGTTGGCCAGGCCCAAATCCTCATCCGCCAGGGCCTCGGCGGGGTCGTACAACGTGCCCGAGTAGGTAAAGCCGCGCGCGTCCCGCAACGGCGATTCCTCCTCGTAGTCCCATCGCGCGCGTCCGCCCCGAGTGAGCTCGGGGCGGGCGCCGTACGCGTTGACGACCTGTGAGGATGTGACCATGGGATTGGCTCCCGGTTGGCCCGGCACCGAGATGCCGTATTCAACCTCGGTGCCCATCACGCGACGCACGCTCATACGACGAGCCTAGTCCTCTCCCGCACCCGAAACGTCACGGTGCGGCAGCGATGCGTTCATCACATCCTCCACACCGGCGCTGGGGCGTCCTCTACGACGAACTGGAATGTGGAGACACCGGTGCCCCGAGCCGTACCACAGCGGCTCGGGGCACCGAACGGTCAGGTACGGCCGACCTGGTCCACGCCGGTACCGGCTTACAGGTACTGTCCGGTGTTGGTGATGGTGTCGATGGAACGACCCGCGTCGGCTCCCTTGCCTCCAGAAACCAAGGTGCGGATGTAGACGATCCGTTCGCCCTTCTTGCCCGAGATCCGCGCCCAGTCGTCGGGGTTGGTGGTGTTGGGCAAGTCCTCGTTCTCCCGGAACTCGTCGACGCACGCATCCAACAGATGCTGCAACCGGAGCCCCTTCACACCGGTGGCGAGGTACTCCTTGATCGCGGCCTTCTTCGCTCGGTCCACGATGTTCTGGATCATCGCGCCCGAGTTGAAGTCCTTGAAGTAGAGGACCTCCTTGTCCCCGTTGGCGTAGGTGACCTCCAAGAATCGGTTCTCGTCGGTCTCGGCGTACATCCGTTCCACCGTGGCCTGGATCATCGCCGCCACGCAGGCCTCGCGGGACCCGCCGTGCTCGGCCAGATCGTCGGGGTGGAGCGGCAGATCGTCGGTGATGTACTTGGAGAAAATGTCCCGTGCCGCTTCGGCGTCCGGACGCTCGATCTTGATCTTCACATCGAGGCGTCCCGGCCGCAGGATCGCAGGGTCAATCATGTCCTCGCGGTTGGAGGCCCCGATGACGATGACGTTCTCCAGCCCTTCGACCCCGTCGATCTCGCTGAGCAGCTGCGGCACGATCGTGTTCTCCACATCCGAGGAGACGCCGGAGCCGCGGGTGCGGAACACCGAGTCCATCTCGTCGAAGAACACGATCACAGGCAGGCCCTCACTGGCCTTCTCCCGAGCCCGCTGGAAGATCAGTCGGATGTGCCGCTCGGTCTCACCGACGTACTTGTTCAGCAGCTCAGGGCCTTTGATGTTGAGGAAGTAGCTACGGGCACGTTCGCCTTCCCGGGCATTCTTCACCTGCTTGGCCAGCGAGTTGGCGACCGCCTTGGCGATGAGCGTCTTACCACATCCTGGAGGCCCATAGAGCAGAATGCCCTTAGGCGGGCGAAGCCGGTGCTCCCGGAACAGGTCGGCGTGGAGGAAGGGCAGCTCCACCGCATCCCGGATCTGCTCAATCTGGCGGTCGAGGCCACCGATGTCGTGGTAGTCGACGTCCGGGACCTCCTCCAGGACCAATTCCTCCACTTCGCTCTTGGGGATCCGCTCGTACGCGAACGCACTACGCGGCTCAATCAGAAGTGAGTCGCCGGCCCGGAGAGGTTGGTCGATCAGGACATCGGCCAGGTAAACCACCCGCTCCTCGTCGGCGTGGGAAAGCACCAGGGCACGGTCGGCTTTGCCGTCCGGGCCCTCCAGGAGCTCCTTGATCATTACGACCTCGCCGGTGCGCTCGTATCCGAGCGCGTCGACCACGTTGAGGGCGTCGTTGAGTAGGACCTCCTGGCCACGCTGGAGTTTGTCGATCTCCACCGTGGGGGACACGGCCACCCGCAGCTTGCGACCGCCCGTGAAGACGTCGACGGTGTCGTCGTCGTGGCGGCCGAGGAACACTCCGTAGCCGCTGGGCGGCTGCGCGAGCCGATCGATCTCCTCCTTGAGGGTGACGATCTGCTCACGGGCGTCCTTGAGCGTGGCGACCAGCTTCTCGTTCTGGTCAGTCAGCCTTTGGATCTGGGCCTGGGCGGCGGCCAGCCGCTCCTCCAACAGGCGGACGTGCCTGGGGCCTTCACTGAGCTTGCGCCGCAGCAGCGCCAGCTCTTCCTGCAGGAACGTCACCTGGGTGGAGAGGTCGTGGGCCTCCTTCTCCCACCGCGCGGCGCGCGTCTCCGCGTCCTCGCTGCGTGCCACGTCCACACCTCCCCGGGGTCGAGGTTTGTCCATTAACCCTAGCTGCTGTCGGGCCAAACCGACCCGTCCCTGCAGCGTGATCATGTGAACGGGTATGACGACTTGTGGTCAGAACGATTTCCACTCAAGGCGCCTACCGCCCGTTACCCGGCCTTACACCCCCTGTAAAGCCGAAGACCTCATTCTGTGTGATCAACACCACTCTTGACTTTTTATCACCTACTTTTCTTGAGAAAAGTAACAAATTACCGATGCGATGGGGAACCCGGATCAAGTCCCACAATTCCACGCCAACAAAAAGGGCTAATGGAACATATCGACCGTAACGGGAGCAGAGGGGGATATCGACGGGGATACTGGCTCTTAGCCCACGTCAGGACCGGATTCATTGGTCGCTATTCCCCGCCGCGCGGCGTACGCCTCGGCCCCCTTACTCGGTTTACGACGCCGCGGTGGAGCGACCACTCCGTCGGCGAGTCGCCGCGCGGAGACCAGGAAAGCGGTGTGGGCGACCATCCGGTGATCCGGTCGCACCGCCAGGCCATCGACATGCCACTCCCGCTGCAGGGTTTCCCAGGCCCGCGGTTCGGTAAAGGTTTTCCGCGCCCGCAACCCTTCCACTAAATCGGACAGCTGGGTGGTGGTGGCGACGTACCCGATCAGCACCCCACCAGGTACCAGCATGCGCTCCACGGCCTCGAGAACCTCCCAGGGGGCCAGCATGTCCAGGATGACCCGATCCACCCCGGTCTCCGAGGCCGCCCCCACATCGCCCACCCGCAGCGTCCAGGCCGGATGCGGCCCGCCGAAGAAGGCTTCGACGTTCCGCCGCGCCACTTCGGCGAAGTCGGGCCGGATCTCATACGAGATGACCCGACCGTTCGGCCCGACCGCCCGCAGCAGCGAACACGTCAGGGCACCGGAACCCGCGCCGGCCTCCACCACCGTGGCGCCCGGGAAAATGTCCCCTGCCGCGATGATCTGCGCCGAATCCTTGGGGTAGATCACCTGGGCGCCGCGCGGCATGGCCAACACATAATCGGTCAGCAGCGGACGCAGAGCCAGGTAGGCGGTGCCGCCGCTGGAGGTCACCACGCTCCCCTCGGGCTGCCCGATGAGATCGTCGTGCCGAAGCACACCCCGGTGGGTGTGGAAACTCCCCCCAGGCTGGAGCACCACCGTGTGCATCCGTCCCTTGGGGTCGGTGAGCTGGACCCGATCCCCTGGGACGAACGGTCCCCGTCGGGGCGCTCCGATCGGCGTCCGCTCTCCCTCGGACGGGTCCGGGTCAGCATGCGGTGGTACGGCGTGCACGGTCACGTCAGGTCCTTATCTGCCTTCCAACGGCCCGTACAAAGGGCCGGTTCCGGTGACGGTCCAGGCCAGGTACGCCCTCAAACCGAACGCGGGGGCCGGGAGGTGAGCGCTGAGGCCAGATCGGCCGCGCGGAGAACCCCCACCACCGTGTCTCCGGAGACCACCAGATACTCCGAGGCGGGGTGGGCCTGAACCGCCCGCAGCACATCCTCCCCGGTGAGGTCGACAGGGAGTACCAAGCCAGGTGACAGGCTACGCGCCACGGCATCCACGGCCACCCACGGCCGGCGTTCAGTCGGCATGGCGGCGACGGCGTGATCGTTGACGAGGCCCACCGGACGGCCGGAGGCGTCGGTGACCAGGACCGCGGTGGCTCGCGCCTCGTCGGCTCGGCGTAACGCCTCGGCCAACGGGGTCTGGCTGGGCACCCCGATGGCGGTGCGGACCAGGTCGACCACCCGAATCGAGGGGAGCCTTCGGCCCAGCCGGCCGAACTGAACCGCCTGCGTAGCGCCCGCCCACAGCACCCCAACCACCATCAGAGCGAACACCACCCCGAAGAGGTTGAGCACCCTAGCGGTGTAGCCAACCATCGCGCCCAGCAGGGCGATCACCGCCACCACCCGTCCAGCCCAGCCGGCCGCCCAGGTACCCCGGTACCGGTCGTGGGTGATCGCCCACACCACGGCCCGCAGCGCCCGCCCACCATCGAGCGGCAACCCCGGCAGGATGTTGAAAACCGCGACCACCAGGTTGCTGAATGCGAACTGGAACGCCAGCTCCCAGGCGATACTCCCGTCGGGGACGGCCACCACCACCGCCACCCCCGCCGCTCCCAACAACAGCGACACCGCCGGACCAGCGAGCGCGATCGTGGCTTCCACACCAGGGCGGGGCGCCTCCCGCTCCATCACGGTGTAGCCGCCGAGCAGCTCCAGGGTGATCGCGCGTACCCCGATACCGTGATAGCGACAGGTCAGGGCGTGGCCCAGTTCATGGAGTAACACTGACACCCCGAGGCAGACCACGAACCCGAATCCGATGAGGTACGCCACCGTGGGCCCCAGATCCGGGTGGCGCTGAGCGACGTTCCCGCCGTAGATGATGGTCACCAGGAGCGCCAACAGCACCCAGGAACCGGACAGGTAGACCGGGAAGCTCATGATCCGCCCCACCGTGAAGCCCGGACGTCGATCCGGTTGGCGCTGTCCGTTTCGTTGAGCTCCTGGTGAGGTCACCACTGACATGCTAGCCGTGTCCGACTCCTCCCCAGCGGTGGCGCGCCACACCGGCCCGTCAATGGGATCAACGGGCCCATCACGCCCATTCCTGGTTGGATTCGTCAGCCCCACCGGTGGCGTGTGGGAACCGGGGACAGCCACAGGCCAGGACTAAGGTATGTGCGCATGACTGCGACCCCTCGGACGCCCCTATCCGGTCAACCCTCGCATACCAGTCTGACGACCGGGGGCCTTCCCACCCACGAAGCGACGCCGGACGCCTCATCCCTTCTCGAGGGGGCCTCGCTGTCACCGTCGCGGGCCGCTGACTTTAAAACCTGTCCCCTGCTGTACCGGTTCCGCGCTATTGACAAGCTCCCGGAGCGCCCGACTCCTGAACAGGCGCGCGGCACCCTGGTGCATGCGGTGCTGGAGCGGCTGTTTGACCTGCCGGCTAGTGAACGCACCCTGGAGCAGGCCATCACCTTACTTCCGGGCGAATGGGAACGGCTACGAGTCGAACAACCCGACCTGGTTGAGCTGTTCACCGAGGAGGCGGACTGGGCCACCTGGCTGGAGTCGGCCCGCCCGTTACTGGCTTCGTACTTCACCCTGGAGGATCCACGGCGGCTAGAGCCGGCGGCGCGAGAGCTGATGGTCGAGGCGGTTCTGGACGGCGGCTTGCGGATCCGGGGAATCATTGACCGGCTCGATGTGGCACCCAACGGCCAGGTGAGGGTGGTCGACTATAAGACAGGAACGGTGCCCCGCCAGGCGTTCGAGGGCCGCGCGCTGTTCCAACTGAAGTTCTACGCGCTGGTGCTGTGGCGGACCCGTGGCGTCGTCCCCCGCGTACTCCGGCTGTTGTACCTGCGGGAATCGGAGACCTTGGACTACACGCCCGACGAGGCCGAACTGGTGCGTTTCGAGCGGACCCTGCGGGCACTGTGGCAGGCGATTGAACGGGCCATCCGGACCCAAGATTTCCGACCGGCGCCGAGCCGGCTGTGTGACTGGTGCGCTCACCGATCGTTGTGCCCTGCCCACGGCGGTACTCCTCCCCCGTTCCCCGACCTCACGCTGGGGATGGCGCTGTGAGGTGGTCTTCTCCTTCGTGGGGAGGAGTGGGAAATCGATCTGTCTGGTGAGTAGCCCCCCTGTCCACCTGGCTACGGTCAAAACGTGACACGGGACGTGGAGAATCGCTGGTAATGGTCAGTGAGTCACCGCGCTGGTACATCCGGTTGCGGAACTGGGCGCGTGCCCATCCCATGATTGAGGACACAGCCTTCGGCCTGCTGTGGCTGAGCCTGTTCTCCCTCACCATGGCCTTCAACCCGTTCCTGCCCTGGCCCCCTTATTGGCGGCTGACCATCTTGTGGGGCGCGGTCACCACCATTCCGGCGATATTCCGGCGGCGGTGGACCTGGGCGGCGGTGGTGGCCGCGACCGTGATCGGCGGCGTCCCCATCGTTGCCCACTGGGATTGGGCCACCATCGACGTCGGCATCCTCGTGATGACCTATACCGCTGCCGCCTACTTCCCTCTCCGCCACGCGGTGACCGCGACCCTGGTGATCTGGGTGCCCAACACGGTGCTCATGCACTTCCTGACCGACTCGTCGAACCCCTTCGCGGACCTGGGCACCATCCCACCTCTGGCGCCGTACCTCTACCTGCTGATGCTGATCCTGCTGTTGTTCTTTGTCGGCCGCACGGTCTACACCCGCCGGCAGTACATCAAGGCGCTGGTGGAGCGGGCCGAGGCCGCCGAAGCCAACCAGCGGGCATTGGCCATCCAAGCGGTCGCTGACGAACGCCGCCGCATCGCCCGTGAATTGCACGACGTGGTCGCCCACCATGTCAGCGTGATGGGGGTACTGGCCAGTGGCGCGCGTCGGTCACTAGCCCGTCATGACGCCAATCCGGCACTGGCCTCCGAGGCGTTGAGCACGATCGAGGAGACCGGACGCACCGCGATGCGTGAGCTGCGCCGTCTGCTGGACGTCCTGCGTTCCGAGGAGGACCAGGGCGTCGAGTTGACCCCGCAGCCCGGGCTGGCTGGGATACGCGCCCTCGTCGATCAGGTCACCGAGACCGGCCTGCCGGTCACTCTCCGGGTGGAGGGCGAGCCCGTCGAGGTGGATCCCGGGATCTCGCTCACGGTGTACCGGATTGTGCAGGAAGCGCTCACCAACACCCTCAAACACGGAGGAGCCGTCCGCCACGCGGAGGTTCGGTTGGAGTTCACCGGCCCCGAGCTGGTGGTGGAGGTCGTCGACGACGGCCGTGGCCCTGCCCTGGGACACAGCGAGCAGATCGGTCACGGCCTGGTAGGTATGCGTGAGCGGGTCGCGCTCTACGGCGGCACCCTGTCGGTGGGCCCCCGCCCCGGAGGTGGTTTCCGGGTGTACGCGAGGATCAGAGTCGACCGCCTGGACTCGCCGGGTCGGTCCGAGATATTGGAGACTGCTCAGTGAGCTCATCCGTCGATTCGACCCCGTCTGGGGAACGGCCAATCCGCATCCTGCTGGTGGACGACCAGCCGTTACTGCGGACCGGTTTCCGAATGGTTTTAGGCGCCGAGCCTGACCTGGACGTGGTCGGTGAGGCCGGTGACGGTATCGAAGCGGTCGACCTGGCCCGCCGGCTCCTGCCCGACGTGGTGCTGATGGACATCCGGATGCCCCGCATGGACGGGGTGGCCGCGACCAAAGCCATCGTCGAGGCGCGCCTGCCCGTACGAGTCCTGATCTTGACCACCTTTGACCTCGATGAGTATGTGGTGGGGGCGCTGCGGGCCGGGGCCAGTGGTTTCCTCGCCAAAGACGTGCCCGCCGACGATCTGGTCACCGCGATCCGGACCGTGGCCGCGGGTGAGGCGGTCGTGGCGCCCCGGATCCTCAAGCGCCTGTTGGATCGTTTCGTGGATCGCCTGCCCGATCCCGAGGCCACGCCCGCCCCGGCCTTCGATCAACTCACCGAACGGGAGCGGGAGGTCCTGATCCTGGTGGCGCGGGGCCTGTCCAACGCGGAGATCGCCAAGGAGTTGTCGGTGAGCGAGACCACGGTCAAAACCCACGTGGGGCACGTGCTGACCAAGCTCGGGCTCCGCGACCGGGTCCAGGCGGTGGTCATGGCCTACGAGGCGGGTCTGGTCCGCCCCGGCGGCTGATCCTGTCACCATTGGTGACCTCATCCCCTCTCACCACCATCCGATACGGCGTTTTCGAGAAGTTGAGCGGGATTTTTGCAGCTGCGTAGGTTCACGTACGGTTACCTACGGTTAGGGGTACGCGGCGCGCGTACCCCTAATGCTCGCTCTCCTTCTTGAGAAGGAGACGGCGGTCAATCTCCTCCGCAAATGGTCCCACCGGGGTGGGAGTCTGGGACCCTCCCGGGGCACGACGTCGCCCCTGGGCAGGCACACATACCGTGTCGGTGAAGAAGTCGTGTAAAAGAGGGGGCTAGTGGCGTGTCCACTATCGAACAATCCGCCCAGACCACGGGGGTTGCGGCTCGTGGTGTGGGGTTGTGGAAGGTATACGGCAGCGGGGAAGCCCAAGTACTCGCCCTCCGCAACGTCAGCGTG
>PKFB01000022.1 GCA_002919305.1 Actinomycetales bacterium | reverse complement strand
GGGCGGAGCTGGTCGTTGGCGGCGGCGTGCTTGCGCATCACCCGCTTGTGTGCCTCGGCGTCGCGCGCGTACCCCTCGTAGGGTCCGACGATGCCGGCCAGCTCGGCGGAGCGCCGGTACGCGGTGGCGGTCATCAGGCTGGTGATGCTGGCGGCCAGCGCGCGACCAGCGTCGGAGTCATAGGGCAGGCCGGAGGCCATCAGCAGGGCCCCCAGGTTGGCGTACCCGATACCGAGCTGCCGGTACGCACGGGTGGTCTTGGCGATCTTCTCGGTGGGGAAGTCGGCGAAGCAGATGGAGATGTCCATCGCGGTGATGACCAGCTCCACCGACCGCACAAACTTCTCGATGTCGAAGGACCCGTCCTCCCGCAGGAACTTCATCAGGTTCAGCGAGGCCAGGTTGCAGGAGGAGTTGTCCAGGTGCAGGTACTCGCTGCAGGGGTTGCTGGCGGTGATCCGGCCGGCCTCTGGGCTGGTGTGCCAGTCGTTGATGGTGTCGTCGTACTGGATTCCGGGGTCGCCGCACTCCCAGGCGGCCTGGGCCATCTTGCGGAACAGGTCGCGGGCCCGCACGGTCTCCACGACGCGCCCATCCAGACGGGCCAGGAGGTCGAAGGTGCCGTCGTTCTCCACGGCACGCATGAACTCGTCGGAGACGCGTACCGAGTTGTTGGCGTTCTGGTACTGAACGCTAACGATGTCCGCGCCGCCGAGATCCATGTCGAACCCTGCGTCACGCAGGGCGCGGATCTTGTGTTCCTCCCGGGCCTTGGTCTCGATGAACTCCTCGATGTCGGGGTGGTCCACATCCAGGATCACCATCTTGGCGGCCCGCCGGGTGGCGCCACCGGACTTGATGGTGCCTGCGCTGGCGTCGGCGCCGCGCATGAAGCTGACCGGGCCGGACGCGGTACCACCGGAGGAGAGCAGCTCCTTGGAGGAGCGGATGCGGGAGAGGTTCACCCCCGCTCCGGAGCCGCCCTTGAAGATCATCCCCTCTTCCTTGTACCAGTCCAGGATGGACTCCATGGAGTCATCCACGGAGAGGATGAAGCAGGCTGACACCTGCTGGGGCGATGTGGTTCCGACGTTGAACCACACCGGGGAGTTGAAGCTGAACACCTGGTGCAGCAGCATCCAGATCAGCTCTTGCTCGAAGATCTCCGCGTCGGCGGGGGAGGCGAAATATCCGTGCTGCTCACCGGCCGCACGGTAGGTCTTGGCCACCCGGTCGATCAGCTGCCGCAGGCTCCACTCCCGCTGCGGGGTGCCGACCGCGCCCCGGAAGTACTTGGACGTGACGATGTTGGTGGCGTTGATGCTCCAGAAACTAGGGAACTCCACGCCCCGCTGCTCGAAGCTGACCGAGCCGTCCCGCCAGTTGGTCATCACCACGTCGCGGCGTTCCCAGGTGACCTGGTCATAGGGGTGGATCCCCTCGGTGGTCCACACCCGGTTGACCCGGATCCCCTTACCGCGTTTGGTACCTGAATCCTTACGCCCTTTTACGGTGCTAGAGCGGGCTGTCTCGTCATCCCCGGTTGCCGTGTCGGACGCGGTTCCCACGGCCTCGGTCATGGTGCTTCCCCCTCTGTCTTCGTCCAGTCCGGCATTGCTTTCGGACTGGATACCCCGTTTATCGACTTATGCCGGTTTTTCGGTTGTGTCCCGTCCTAAGGCACGGGTTAGCCCCCGGTCGCTCACCGGGTCCGTGCACGGCGTGGCGACGTTCGTCGATGGGCCCGCCTGAGGACCGACGCACCGGCGTACCGGCGCTCACGTCTTCTGCTCAGCTCTTGGCGGTGCCGACCCTGCCGTTATGTGCCGGGTCACCGCCGCCGTCTTCGTTCTGCTTGGCGGCGCGCAAGGCTTGAATCTCCCGCTCGAAGTCTTCGAGGGACTCGAAGGACCGATAAACACTGGCGAATCGCAAATACGCGACCTCGTCCAATTCCCGCAGCGGCCCGAGGATCGCCAGCCCGACCTCGTGACTGGGGATCTCAGCCGCTCCTCGGGCCCGGACGGTCTCTTCTACTCGTTGTGCGAGCAAGGCGATGGCATCGTCATCAACCGGTCGTCCCTGGCAGGCTTTACGAACCCCCGCGATGATCTTCTCTCGGCTGAAGGGTTCTGTGACGCCGCTGCGTTTCACCACGGCCAGGACCGCTTCTTCGACGGTGGTGAACCGTCGGGTACACGCCTGACACGCCCGACGCCGCCGGATGATCTGGCCGTCCTCGGCTTCCCGCGAGTCGACCACCCTGGAGTCGGGATGCCGGCAGTACGGGCATCGCATGCCGCACTCTCCCTTCTCGGCGTCGTCTGGACTGCGGCGACCCCTGGCCGCGGGCAAGCGGCAGCACGCGCCTGATAAGCGCGCTTGCGGGCCCGCTATAGCTCCACGAAGTGGTCCGGCGGCCGGGGTCTGTGGATGACCCTGTGGACAACCAGCCCAACCTGTGGATAACTTACACGGCTGTCACCACAAGATGTTGTGCCGTTGACGCTATTCCCCAGATCCGGATCTTGCAACTCAGCCCCGCCACTGCGTGGCGTTGGTCGCATGATCCACGAGAACCGGGTACCCGCGGCGCCCGATGTGATAGAGCGTTAGACACGTCTATTCGGATCCCGACAGCGGTAAGCGCGCGTTCGGCGTCACCGCCACCCATCGGCCACCCGTCGACGACACCGAGTCCTCTCACCGCTGAGGGCGTCATCTCCTATCGGGACATCGCTTTCCCGAGCCTCATCCCTCGCGTCACAGGCCCAGTAAAGGGACCTCAGCGGGCGCGTACCGCGCGCTCTGGAGTGGGTGATAGTCCTCCCAAGGGTGCGGCACCGTCAGCGCCGGATACGCCGCGGACACCTCTGGCGCCACCGGATGCGATGACGAACCGGCGGACCGTTCCGCGGTAGACCCCACCCCGAGCAGAGCGTTGGCCACAAGCAGCACCACGGTGAACAGCACGGCGCGCCCGCGCCGGGTCAGCCGGATAGGGGCGCGCTTTTTCCTGCGGGCAGATGAGCGCTGGGGACGCCGGCCCCGGACCGGACGCCGTTCATCCGTCGGTCGCGGCTGCACCACCGCCCGCGTCCTCGTTGCCGCCCGCGTCGTCCCCCTGGGCACGGCACGGGCGGGGTGGGATACCAGCGCCATCTCGGCCATCACGTCGGATGCGCGCTCCCACTCCTGAACCAGCCGAAGGTGCCCCCGCCTGCCGCGCGTACCGGTCGTGCGCCGCCTGCTGCGCCCTGATGTGTCGATCGAAGCGCCCATGGTGTACCCCCTATCGAACGGCCGTTCGATCGAACGCATGTACGACATCTATCAGATTCCGGAGGGGAAAGCGAGCAGACACAACACACCACTTCGAACAGGTGTTTGATCACGGGTCATGATCCGACTACTGTGCATGTACGTACGGCGTGCGCGGCTACTGTGCACACCTGGCAAGACCGTTCTTTACCGCACGAGCGGAGAGAACGGCCGAAACGCGGCCCGAGGGCTCGCTGATGAGCGGGCCTACACCAGTGACCGGATAAGCCGCCAGGCACACCCGGTTAGACGCTCGATTTGAGGAGGACCGACGTGGCGACCGACGACCGCGCCGGGGTCCGCCGGTCCCGGACCGGTGGTTCCACCGCGCGCCGCGAGAAGGCGCTGACGAACCCGGGGGCGTCCCCGTCACCGGGAGTACCGGGGGATCTGACCATCCGGCAAGCCCAAATCGTGCGCTTCATTCGCGAGTCGGTCGAGCAGCGAGGGTACCCGCCGAGTGTCCGTGAGATCGGTGAAGCGGTGGGGTTGGCCTCCGCGTCCAGCGTGGCCTACCAGCTCAAGGTCCTGGAGCGTAAGGGGTATCTCCGTAAGGACGCCAACCGTTCCCGTGCGGTCGAGGTCCGCCCTTTGGGAGTGCCCGGGGAAGGCAACGACATCACCGGCAGCCAGTCACGGCCCCGTCCCACCTATGTCCCCGTCGTGGGGCGTATCGCCGCCGGCGGGCCGATCCTGGCCGAGGAGGCGATCGAGGATGTCTTCCCGCTGCCACGCGAGCTGGTCGGGGAGGGGACGCATTTTCTGCTCCGCGTCAAGGGTGACTCCATGATCGGCGCGGCGATCTGTGACGGCGACTGGGTGGTGGTCCGGCAGCAACCCGTCGCTGACAACGAGGACATCGTGGCCGCGATGATCGACGGAGAGGCGACGATCAAGACCTATCGGGTCCGGGACAAACGCGTTTGGCTGGTGCCGCACAACCCTGTGTACGACCCCATCCCCGGGGACAACGCGACGATTTTGGGCAAGGTCGTCTCTGTACTGCGTCGTATCTGAGCGCTCCGGCCGGTGAGGGCCCCCGGGTGGCCCTGTCTCGGTTCCCTGCCTTTCCCCGCCTCTTGGCGACGGCTCTGACGCCTCAGAACACGGGCGTCCGACCACTGTGCGACCTGGGTGTGTTCCGCCTCCGGGTATGCCCGGCCTGCCTGCGGCTCGCGGAGGTCCGGCCCCGGCACGCCCGGGTACGCGGGTGAGGATCCTCTGCGCCCGCGTACCCAGACAGCCCGTCACCGGGGGTCATGCGGCGGGTGAGGCCGCCTGCGGAAGTTGGGACGGCGAGGGTATTCGTCGCCCTGCTCCGGCGGATTGACGTCCCGCTCCATATCGCTGGGCTCACGGCGAGGCGGTACGGATGCCCGACCGGGAGGCACAGCGGTCTGGCCTAGCCGTCTTCTGGGGGATGGGGTGGGGGATGGTGGGACGCTCGCCCGTCCAGCGGACGGAACCGGAGCGTCCGTACCCGCCGGTGGTCGCGCAGAACCAATGACGGGATTGGCGCCGGTCACGCGAGGATTGGCACCCGACACCTGCGAATTCGCACCCGTCACCCGAGGATTGGCACCCGTTACTCGGGGATTGGCCCCGGTCACCCGGGGGTTAGCACCCGTCACGCGAGGATTCGCGCCTGACACCTGCGAATTCGCACCCGTCACCCGAGGATTGGCACCCGACACCTGCGGATTCGCACCGGTCGACCGAGGGGCCCGCCCGGAGACCCGCCCGACGGCCCCCGTGGCCGGATTCCGGACCGGAACCGGGCCACTAGACGCGGGGGGTGTTGCACGCCCCTGCGGCACGGTCGCGCGTCCAGTGCTCCCGGATGGCGGTGGAACCGTCGCTCGACCCCGCTGGGTCACGGGTACCGGTCCTGGCGGGGCAGGCTCGGCCGGTGGGGGCACTTTGGCCCGACCGACGGGCTCCCCGCTCGCGGGGGCGTCGGGCCCGTCAGGCTCATCTGGATCTCCGCCGTCCAGCTCCCTGACGTCATCGGGATCATCCGGGTCCCGGGGTGTCCAGTCCGGCTCGTCGTCATCCGACTTCTTGGCACCTGCAGCGCGGTCTCGCGCCCGTCGGCGGGCTAGCCAGATCCCCAAAATCCCGATCAGCAGCAGGAGAAGGCCAAACACCCCTACCCCGGCGATCATCCGGGTGATGTCTTGGAACTGAAGCCGGTCGAACCAGCTCATCTCCGTCCCAGCATCGCTCGTCGCGGGGGTCGGCGGAGGCGGAGCGGTCGGAGTGTACTGGTAGATCCGAGCCGGTTCGTTGTTGACCGCTTCCGTCGCCGTGTAGAAGGTTCTGCCGTCGTGGCTGTAGGTGATGGCTTCGCCCTGCGGTTCCTCCGGTAAGGGCGTGATACGTGGTGTGCCGTTGGTTAACGCGCCCACCACATCGCCGTTGGTGACGTCCCACTCATAGGCGTCGGAGTAGGTCCGGATAAGTACCCGCGTCCCGTCGGGAGACAAAGCCGCGCCGGTGGCCAGTCGTTGCCCTACCAGACCGAGCAGGTTGCCTTCGGTGCCGGTGGCCTCGAACGTCACCTCACCGACCAGCGTCAGCGGTATGGGGTCTCCCTCTACCAGTTCCCCGTCTGGGATATAAATCCCCGAGGTCCCGTCAACCTCCTTCGTGATGATCACCGGCGTGCCGTCGGGCTCGACGATCAACGCCTCGGCATCGTGCGGTTGATCGGGATACGTGAACCGGTAGATGGCGATATCGCTACGGTCGGGAGTGATCCGCCACAGGGCCACGGTCTCCCGGGCGTCGTCGAAGTCCTCCTCCGCGGCCGCGTTGTCCCCGGTATCGGCGATCCACAAAGCGCCGTCGGCGGCCATAGCAAGGTCTTCGGTGTCCCGCGGGTCGTTATCGAAGCTGAACTCAGCGACCACCTCACAGGCGCTGTCGAGCTGAAAGACATCGACGGTGTCCCCGTCATCAGGGATCGCAAAGAAACCACCGTCGATCGCGACCAGCCCACTGATCTCCTGCAACCCGTCGGCGGTGATGTCGCACACCGTCGTGCCAGGCTGCTGGTCAGCTGCGGTGGCGGCACCACTGGCTTCAGGGGACGGTTGGGCGGCGACAGGGACGGGAACGGCCATCACCGCGGCGACGCTCACGGCGAGGACGACCGCGATGCCCGACCCCTTCCGGTTCAGCTGGACACCATCCGAGTACCTGGCCCGAGACCTGTCCGATGCGGTACGGGCATAAGAGGGAGATGATGTTCCAGGCACCGCGACAGTTTGACAGAGACAACCGGATACGCCGACCCCACCCGACGTCGAGCGCGGTTTTATCCCTACATGACCACATGGTGATCGGGATCTCATACCGCGTCTTAGGGCACTAAGGACACCACGGGTACTCCGGGCACCCCAGACGCTTCGGACGCCCTGTCGCCGCCATCCCACATTGTCCGGATCTAGCGTCCCGCCCGGCATGCGGCAACGGCGTCGCTGATCTCCGGCCCGGCGTCGCGTGTGTCGCGTGTCCTGCCTGGGTACGCGGCGGCGCGCGCGTACCACAAAGATCGCCGGATCGTCAGAGGGTACGCGGTGGCCGCCGGCCAGAAATCCGATCACAAAGCCGACGCGGAGACCAGCGCCGACGCCGAGAGCGACGCGGAGAGCGTGGAAAGGCCGGACCCGCCTGGCTCCCGGACCGTGGGGTGTCTCCGGGAGGGCCGGGCGTGGTCCGGCCATGTGTCATCACACCGGTGCAGATGTCTGTGCTCGGTACGCGACCAGCTCCGCAGCTAGCGCTGGGCTTACGCGGGCGTGCAGCGCCGTGCCGTCGGCGGTGTGCTCCGTCGCCAGCACCTCACCCTCACGGTGGATGCGCGAGATCAGGTCACCGCGCTGGTATGGCACAACGGCGTGTACCTCAACAGCGGGCTGGGGCAGCCGCTCCTCGATCGTGGCGCGTAGCTTGTCGATCCCTTCCCCGGTGTGGGCGGAGACGAACACGGCGTCGGGCCACAGGGTGCGCAGCCATACCAGCTTCTCCGGGTCGATCATGTCCAGCTTGTTGATCACCAGCTGCTCCGGCACCGTGTCCGCGCCGATCTCGCTGAATACCTGCCGCACAGCGGCGACCTGCGCCTCGGGATCGGGGTGAGCACCGTCCACCACATGCAGGATCAGGTCGGCCTGGGCCACCTCTTCCAAGGTGGACCGGAACGCCTCAACCAGCTGGTGCGGGAGGTGACGGACGAAGCCGACCGTGTCCGAGAGCGTGTAGATGCGTCCGTCAGAGGTCTGGGTCCGCCGTGTGGTGGGGTCGAGGGTGGCGAACAGCGCGTCCTCCACCAGCACCCCCGCCCCGGTGATCCGGTTGAGCAGGCTCGACTTGCCGGCGTTGGTGTAGCCGGCGATGGTGACCGCGGGGATGGCGTTGCGGCGGCGATTGGCGCGTTTCGTCTCGCGTACCGTCCGCATCCCGTTGATCTCTCGCTTGAGGCGTGCGATTCGGGCCCGGATGCGCCGCCGGTCGGTCTCCAGCTTGGTCTCACCGGGGCCACGCAGACCGACACCGCCGCCCGCGCCGCCGGCGCGACCACCGGCCTGCCGGGACAGCGTCTGACCCCAACCCCGCAGTCGCGGCAGCAGGTACTGCAACTGCGCCAGCTCGACCTGGGCTTTACCTTCTTTGCTCTTGGCGTGCTGGGCGAAGATGTCCAGGATCAGGGCGGTCCGGTCGACCACCTTGACCTTGACCTGCTCCTCGAGGTTACGCAGCTGGCTGGGGGACAGCTCGCCGTCGCAGATCACCGTGTCGGCTCCGGTGGCCACTACGACCTCACGGAGCTCCCCCACCTTGCCTCGGCCGATGAAGGTGGCCGGGTCGGGGCGGCTACGACGCTGGATGAGCCCGTCAAGGACGACGGAGCCGGCGGTCTCGGCGAGCGCCGCCAGTTCGATCAGCGAGTTCTCAGCGTCGACGATCGTTCCCTCGGTCCACACTCCGACCAGTACGACCCGCTCCAGACGCAGCTGGCGGTACTCGACCTCGGTGACGTCGGTCAGTTCGGTGGACAGGCCAGCGACCCGCCGCAGCGCGTGCCGGTCGGCCAGATCCAACTCACCGGTGTTGGGCTCGTCATCCGACCAGACGTCGATCGGATCCGCCAGGTCGATTTCCCCTGTCAGATCGATACCGCCCGTCGAATCGGTGTCGGCCAGATCGGCCTGGTGGACCTCCACCCGCCAATCGAGTACGTCTGCTTCACGCGTCCCGGCCCGGAATTCGGGGCGGTCGGTCTTCATCGGTTCTCCCATCGGGATCGATCCTGGCACGTTGTCAGTCCACCCCGCATCCGTAATTTCATGATCATGCTTCCGTTACCGATGACCCACCCTGTCCAGAAGCGTCGGTGTGCGTACCTCTGATTTCGTGCCCGGACAGGGCCACCACCAGCGGTGGTACACGCGCAGGTCCGGCGCGGGAACCGACGGGTTCCGCGGTGGTCCTCCGGCAGCGCTATACAACGAACACCATCACCTCAACGAGCGGTGGCTCCACGCGAAGACGTCCACAAAAGGGTCCACATGGGCGACCCCAGCGGGTCACCGGGTACCGATCCCACGTCAATCCCAACTCTCGGAAACACCGCCATATTCCCGTGCCGCTACACCTTGGGGGTCTCCCCCCAAAGGTCACGTACTCTGATATTCCACTCCCATTGCGGCTTTTTATCCAGACATCATCCGCATCACATGGGTGTCAGAACCGGCGTCCAAGGCCCGGTGGTCACGATGCGTATGCAATGCCGGGGGTGAACAACACTGGGCGTGGATTCGAGAGAAAAATAAGCTCCGCGCACCTTAAGACCCGAGTCAGAACCTAACCGGTCGTCGGACAGTTACGGGTGAGGGAGCGCACCTCGTACAACGCCGTACGACCGAAAGAGAGGAACACCGTGACCACCCGCCTGCCCAGCGCTGGCTATTCGATCACGATTCGCGCGTCTGTCCCCGCCGAGCCTTCAGCGATTGGACGTCTGACCACCGCAGTGGGCAGCGCCGAAGCCGTCGTCACCGCCTTGGATGTCGTGGACTCCGATCACCTGCGCATCCTGGTGGACATCACCTGCGATACCGCTGACTCCGCCCACGCCGAACAGGTGGTCGATGCTCTCAACAGCTTGGAGGGGGTGGAGGTACGCAAGGTCAGCGACCGTACCTTCCTCATCCACCTCGGCGGCAAGATCGAGGTGTCCCCGAAGATCGCGCTCCGCACGCGTGATGAGCTTTCCCGGGCGTACACCCCTGGGGTGGCGCGGGTCTGCATGGCCATCGCGGAGAACCCCGACGACGCCCGCCGGTTGACCATCAAACGCAACACCGTGGCGGTGGTGACCGACGGATCGGCGGTGCTGGGGTTGGGCAACATCGGCCCGGCGGCGGCGTTGCCGGTGATGGAGGGCAAGGCGGCGCTGTTCAAGCGCTTCGGCGGGGTCGATGCGTGGCCGGTGGTCCTGGACACCCAGGACACCGACGAGATCGTCCAGATCGTATGCGCGTTGGCTCCCGCGTACGGAGGCATCAATCTGGAGGACATCGCCGCCCCGCGCTGCTTTGAGATTGAGGCGCGGCTACGGGAGCGCCTGGATATCCCGGTATTCCACGACGACCAGCACGGGACCGCGATCTGCGTCCTGGCGGCGCTGACCAACGCCCTCCGGGTGGTGGACAAACGCATCGAGGACGTCCGTGTGGTCGTCTCCGGCGCCGGTGCCGCCGGTACAGCGATCATGAAACTGCTGCTGCGTCAGGGGGTGGGCGACATCATCGCCTGCGACCGCCACGGAGCGCTGCACCGGGGTATGCCTAACCTCAGCCCGACCTGGCAGTGGCTGGCCGAGAACACCAACCGAGGGAACTACACCGGTGACCTTCGGGGGGCGCTCAAAGGCGCGGATGTGTTCATCGGGGTCAGCGCGCCCAACATCCTGGTCGGCGAGGACATCGCGACGATGGCCAAGGACGCGATCGTGTTCGCGCTGGCCAATCCGGATCCGGAGGTCGACCCTCGGCAGGCTCGACAGTACGCCGCGGTGGTGGCCACCGGCCGCTCCGATCAACCGAACCAGATCAACAACGTGCTGGCGTTCCCCGGAGTTTTCCGTGGGCTGCTGGATGCGCAGGCACGGGAATTCACCGACGACATGGCGCTCGCGGCGGCTCGCGCGATCGCGGACGTGGTCGGGGAGGACAAGCTCAACGCGAGCGTGATCGTGCCGAGTGTGTTCGACAGCCGGGTAGCGCCGGCGGTAGCGGCGGCGATCCGCTCTGTGGCGCGTCAGACCCACACCAACCCTCCCGAGCCTGGTTCCTCAGAGGAGGAGGGTGAGCTGTTTGCCCACCGGGACGGCCTGCTGTCCCGATAGCGCCTCCAGGCGCCCTCACCTTCGCTCAGACGCCCGGGGAGGGGCGGCCCTAGGTCCAAACCTCCCCTGGGGCGTGAACGGCCCACAGAGCACGACGCAGGTACGCGCAAGGCCCCGCGTACGCGTGCCGCGTACGCGGGGCGCGTACGCAACCCGACAAACCAGATAAACCAGCGGTGTAAAGATCGGGTCAGGCCAGATCGAAGTACCGGGCGTTGAGGTGCCCTTCGGCGACGATCACGGCGGGCCCGCCCAACCGGATCGTCCCCTCTCCTAATTGGACCGTCAGGACCCCACCGGGCACCTCCACCGTCACCGTCGTCACCGCCTCGGTGGGGTGCCCCTCCCCCTGGGCCATGACGGCGGCCACCGCGCATGTGCCGGTCCCACAGGAGAGGGTCTCCCCTACGCCGCGCTCATGGACCCGCATCCGGACCCGACCGGGCGCCACCACGGCGGCGAACTCGACGTTGACCCCGTCGGGGAAAACCCCCGGATCCACGCGTGGTGGGCGTGTCAGGTCCAATTCGGCCAGGGTCTCCAGGTCAACCGGACACACCAAGTGTGGGTTCCCCATCGATACCGAGGTGCCCAGGAAAACACGCCCCGCCACCACGGCCTTGGCTTCATCCCCCACCTGTGGGGCCCCCATGTCCACGACCACGTCACCGTCCTGCGCCACCGTGACCGTCTTGACGCCGGCACGGGTGGCGAAGGCGAGCGAACCAGCGGACGCTAACCCCGTGTCGACCAGGTAGCGGGCGAAAACCCGGGCTCCGTTACCGCACATCTCGGCCAAGGAGCCGTCGGCGTTCCAGTAGTCCATGAACCAGGTCGCTTCCCCGGCGTGCCGGGCCCCGTCCGGGTGTGCCTGACAGCGCACCACTCGCAGCAGGCCGTCGGCTCCGATTCCGCGCCGCCGGTTACACAGCGCCCGGACTCGCTCGGGTGTGAGGTCAATGGTCAGGTCAGGATCGGGCAGGATCACGAAATCGTTGCCCGTGCCGTGGCCCTTGGCGAACCGCATGCTCCCCATCATCGCCGCTCCGTTACCTCGGCCATCTCCGCCACCCCACCTGCTCCTCGACCTGCTGCCCGATTCGCCTGCCCTACCGGCTCCACAGGCGGCTGCGGACCCGACTGTGGCCGTGCCCGCTCGATTAGCTGGGGAAACCGCTCCGCCACCTTCTCCAGCACCACCTCCAGCAGGTCAGGTCGGGTGGCGTCAACCCAGTACACCCGGGGGTCGCGGCGGAACCACGAACGCTGACGTCGCGCGAATCGGCGGGTGGCGGTGACGGTCGCGGCCTTGGCCTGCTCCTCGTCGCACCGTCCGTCGAGGTAGTCCAGTACCTGCTGGTACCCCAAGGCCCGACTCGCGGTGCGGCCGGCACGCAGCCCAGCCGCGGCGAGCGCGCGTACCTCGTCGACGAACCCCGCCTGCCACATGCGCTCCACCCGCTGCGCGATCCGCTCGTCCAGCAGCGCGTTATCACAGTCCAGACCGATACGGAGCGCGTCGTAAACCGGCTCCGGTGGCGGCAGCTGCGCGTTGAAACGGCCGGTGAGGGCCACCACCTCCAACGCCCGGACAATGCGCCGGCCGTTGCTGGGCAGGATCGCTGCGGCGGCCTGGGGGTCCAGCTCGGCCAGGCGGGCGTGCAGAGCGGCTGGCCCGACCTGAGCTAGCTCCTCTTCCAGGCGCGCGCGCAACGCTGGGTCGGTGCCGGGGAACTCCATGCGGTCCAACACGGCCCGCACATACAGGCCGGAGCCGCCCACCAGGAGGGGTACCGTCCCACGCTTCAGGACGTTCTCGATAACCTCACGAGCCTGACGCTGGTACACCTCGACGCTGGCCGTCTGTGTGACTTCCCAGATGTCCAGCAGATGATGGGGTACCCCAGCGGCCTCCTGAGCGGTGACTTTGGCGGTACCGATATCCATGCCCCGGTACAGCTGCATGGAGTCGGCGTTGACGACCTCAGCGCCGAACTGCTGACCTGAGGGCGGGGGAAGGGCTCGCGCCAACGCCACACTCAGGGCAGACTTACCAGTCGCGGTCGGACCCACGATCGCGATGACCGGCCCCGGCAGCCGGTCGCTTTCCGCACGCACCGACCTAACCTATCGTGGCCGGTCTCCCCCGGTCTTCGGTGGCGGTACCGTTCAGACACCCGGTATCCGACACGGAGCCGACGTCGAACCCGGGAGGAGTCGGTCGGGATCGGCTCTTAGGTCACGGTTCGGCTGCGGGCGCTCGACGGACGCCGGGGGCGACCTGTGAGAATGCCGAAAGGGGCGCAACCGCGCCCATGAGGGCGACGTATCGGGATGGTGCGGAGCCGGTGGGAACGCGAGGATGGCTTGATGAGCACTGACGCCCGCGACTGGACGGCCTTTGGTCGCATCGACGCGGACGGCACCGTGTACGTACGGACCGCCGCCGGTGAGCGAGTCGTTGGCTCCTGGCAGGCAGGCACTCCTGAGGAGGGACTAGCGCACTTCGCACGACGCTATGAAGACCTCCTCACTGAGGTGAACCTGCTGGAGGCACGGCTAGAGTCCGGCGCGGCCGACCCGCAGCACTCGCTGGCGAGTATCCGGCGGCTGCGCTCCTCCCTGGATGAGGTACACGCCGTCGGCGACCTTGACGCCCTGGCCGCCCGGTTGGATGAGTTGACCGCCCGTGCCGAAAAGCGCTGCGAAGAGGTGAAAGCGGCCCGGGAGGCGGCCCGTGCCGAGGCGCTGGCGCGGAAGCAAGCCCTAGTTGAGGAGGCCGAGCGGATCAGCGCCGAATCCACCCAGTGGAAAGCGGCCGGTGACCGGCTCAAGGAGATCGTGGAGGAGTGGCGCACGATCCGAGGGATCGACCGGCGTACCGACGCGGAGCTGTGGAAGCGGTTCGCGGCCGCGCGGGACGCCTTCGTACGCCGGCGCGGATCCCACTTCGCCAGCCTGGATCAGCAGCGCAAGCAGGCCCAGGCGCGGAAGGAAGAGCTGGTCGCTGAGGCGGAGCAGCTATCCACCTCCGAAGACTGGGGTCCCACCGCGGCACGCCTGAAAGAGCTGATGGCCGAGTGGAAGGCCACGCCACGGGCCAGCCGGGAAGCTGAGCAACGGCTGTGGGAGCGTTTCCGGGCGGCGCAGGACACCTTCTTCACCCGACGCAGCGAAGTGTTCAGCGCCCGCGAGGCCGAGCTGCGCAACAACCTCGAACGCAAGCAGGCGCTGCTGGCCGAGGCTGAGGCGTTGGACGTGGAGGCCGATCCGCGCGCCGCGCAGCAACGGCTACGGGAGATCCACAGCCGCTGGGCGGAGATCGGCCGGGTGCCGCGCGAGTCGCAGCAGGCTCTGGAGCGGCGCCTGCGGGCGGTGGAGGAGCGTATCCGCCAGGCCCTGGACAGCGCCTGGCGGCGTACCCCGCCGTCGGAGAGCCCGCTGTTGGCGCAGATGCGTGAGCAGGTGGCG
This sequence comes from Actinomycetales bacterium, assembly GCA_002919305.1. Lineage (GTDB taxonomy): Bacteria > Actinomycetota > Actinomycetes > Mycobacteriales > Micromonosporaceae > RSA1. Next base: position 219,772 of record PKFB01000022.1, on the reverse strand, counting down.
CGGGCCGAGCAGCAGCTGGAGAAGGCCCGGGCCAGCGGAGACGAACGGCGGATCCGGGAGGCGGAGGAGTCCTTGGAGACCAAGCGCCGCTTCCTGGAGCTGGCGGAAAAGGCCGGCTGAGCTTGAGGAGCTGATCCGGGGAGCCTTCTCCGTCCGGGTCAGGCCGACGCCGGCGGAAGTGGCTCCGTCAATCGGCTCAGCGTCGGCTCCGTGGCCGGCTTGGTGCACCAGCCGGCCCCGGTCAGCTGCGGGATTTTCCTGAACGCGTTGTGGGCCCCACAAAGCTTGGGGCCCACAACGCGTTATTCAGGCTGCCCCACTCACCCTCAGCCTGACTCGCTCACCCTTCAGCGCCCCACGGCTGTCCGCGACGCGATCACCCGGTCCCCTACTGAGACGTTGCGGCCGCGCCTCCTTGCGCCCTTCCTGTGAGGTGTGAGGAGGCGAGGCCCCGTAAGGCCTCACCCGCAAGCCACCCGGCGTCCCAGGGCCCAGAACCGCAACGCCCGCCGCCTCCCCTTCAGCGGGGCTGAACGGGCGTACCGCACGATGCGGCGACGCGCTGAGCCCGCTTCCGACGCCGAAACCCGAATCCGAAAGGCAGGCATCTAACGACAGGCAGGCCTCTAACCAGCCTCACAGGCCAGTAGACCGCCGATTCGCCCCAACCAAGGGTCTTCTATGCGGCACCGGGCTCAGGAGGCCGATACGGGCGGACCGACGGTGGGCATGCCGAGCATGACCCCTCCCGGACGGCCAGTCGCGGCGGGTGCGGCCTGCGCCGCCTCCCAGGCATCCCCGGCCCGGGTACGCCGGTGCGACAGCAAGGGTCCGTCAGCGACCAGGTGGTGCGGCGCGGCGTAGGTGACCTCCACGTGGACGACGTCACCTGGCCGCACCGTCGTCCCCTCCGGCACGCTGAAGTGCACCAGACGCCCGTCTCGAGCCCGGCCGGACATCCGGCCGGTGGAGGTGTCCTTCCGCCCTTCTCCCACGGCCACCAGCACCTCGACGGTGGCGCCGACCAGTCGCTTGTTCTCCTCCCAGGTGATCTCCTCCACCAGGGCGACCAGGCGCTGGTAGCGCTCGCGTACCACCTCCGCCGGAACCTGGTCGGGGAAGCTCGCGGCGGGCGTACCGGGACGGGGTGAGTACTGGAAGGTGAACGCCTGCGCGAAGCGGGCCTGTCGCACCACGTCCAGGGTGGCCTGGAAGTCCTCCTCCGTCTCCCCCGGGAACCCGACGATGATGTCGGTGCTGATTGCTGCGTCCGGCATCGCCTCCCGAACCTGACGCAGGATGTTCAGATACCGCTCGGCGCGGTAAGAGCGACGCATCGCGCGCAGGATCCGGTCGGATCCGGACTGCAACGGCATGTGGAGCTGATGGCAGACGTTGGAGGTCTCGGCCATCGCGGCGATCACATCGGGGGTGAAGTCGCGAGGGTGCGGGGAGGTGAAGCGCACCCGCTCCAACCCTTCGATCCCGCCGCAGGCGCGCAGCAGCTTGCTGAACGCTTGCCGGTCCCCGAACTCAACCCCGTAGGAGTTGACGTTCTGCCCCAGCAGCGTGATCTCCAACACACCGTCGGCGACCAGCGCCTCCACCTCGGCCAGGATGTCGCCGGGGCGCCGGTCGGTCTCCTTGCCTCGCAGGCTGGGGACGATGCAGAACGTACAGGTGTTGTTGCAGCCCACGGAGATCGACACCCAGGCGGAGTAGAAGGACTCCCGGCGGGCCGGCAGCGTGGAGGGGAACACCTCCAACGACTCGGCGATCTCCACCTGAGCTTCACCGTTGTGGCGCGCCCGCTCCAACAGCACCGGCAGCCTGCCGATGTTGTTGGTGCCGAAGACCACGTCCACCCACGGGGCGCGGCGGATGATCTCCTCGCGGTCCTTCTGGGCCAGGCAGCCACCGACAGCGATCTGCATCCCGGCGTGGGCCTTCTTGACCGGACGCAGATGCCCGAGGTTGCCGTACAGCCGGTTGTCGGCGTTCTCCCGAACCGCGCAGGTGTTGAACACCACAACGTCGGGGGTGGCGTCGGCGGCGGCCCGCACATAGCCGGCGGCCTCCAGCAACCCGGCGATCCGCTCGGAGTCGTGCACGTTCATCTGGCAGCCGAACGTGCGCACCTGATAGGTGCGGGGTTGGCCGCTGGCGGTGGTCTCAACTGGCGCGCTCATGACTTTCACAGCGTATCCGCGTTCATCGACGACCTGACAGGCGCCGTGGGTGCAGCGCCATCCAGGTTGGTTAAACGGCCCGGATCGGGCAGACGACGAGAAGTTACCGGCCTGTGACCGGTGAAGTTACTGGTCTGTGACCACAGATGGTCGTGGTCTGACGCACTGCGGGTTTAAAGTGGCCGCCACGCGAGGATGCGAGGACAGGATGGCATGAGCGACGAAACAACGGAGCACACAAGCGCGGTCACCGTCACCGACCAGGCAAAGGGTGAGCCGCTGGTTGTCCTCAAGGGCGTTAACAAGTGGTTCGGTTCCCTACACGTCCTCAAAGACATCAACCTGTCGGTGGCCACCGGCGAGGTGGTCGTGGTGATTGGGCCGTCAGGCTCGGGTAAGTCCACACTCTGCCGAGTGATCAACCGGTTAGAGCCGATCCAATCGGGTGAAATTCTCATAGCTGGACAACGGCTACCCGAGGAGGGGCGGGCGCTCGCACGGCTCCGGAGCCAGGTCGGCATGGTCTTCCAGTCGTTCAATCTCTTCTCCCACAAGACCGTGCTCGAGAACGTCACGCTGGGTCCGATCCGGGTCCGCAAGGAGAACAAGGAAGCGGCGCGGCGGTACGCCTTGGAGCTGCTGGAGCGGGTGGGCATCGCCAATCAGGCGGACAAGTACCCCGCGCAGCTCTCGGGTGGCCAGCAGCAGCGTGCAGCGATCGCCCGTGCCCTCGCGATGCGGCCGCGTGTGATGCTCTTCGACGAGCCCACCAGCGCGCTGGACCCGGAGATGGTCAATGAGGTGTTGGACGTGATGACCTCGCTGGCCGCTGAGGGGATGACGATGGTGGTGGTCACTCACGAGATGGGATTCGCGCGGCGGGCGGCCGACCGGATCGTCTTCATGGCCGACGGTCAGATCGTGGAGCAGGCGCCTCCGGACGCGTTCTTCACCAACCCACAGAGCGAGCGGGCGCGGGACTTCTTGTCGAAGATCCTCACGCACTGAGCGTCGACCGACCATGCCCGGACCCAACGGTGCCCCTCAGGCTCGACGGGTCCGGCACCGTCAGAACCCCGCGGCGCGTGGGGCGGGCCGCCTCGCCACACGTGGCCCCGCACCGAAAGACAGCGGTGGTACGCGCGTGCACCCCGGTGACTTTCACCGAAGCGCCTCGCCGCCCGGCACTACCCGGTGAAGGAGTACCTCCCGAAGCGCGTATCGCTGATGTTCCACACGACACCCACACCACGACTCTCGACATAAAGCACGTAAATCCCTATAGATGACAAACCGGCCTCCGGGAGCTCGCCAGCTCCACGGAGCGCGCCTCTCAAGGAGGAAGACCATGCGAGTACGCAAGGCGCTCATGGGTTGCGCCAGCATCGCGTTAGCCGTCACGACGCTGACGGCCTGTGGCGGCGATGACGGTGACGGCTCCAGCAACGGTAACGAGGGCGGCGGCATCCTGAATCAGGAGCGCATCACCATCGGTGTCCGGTTCGACCAGCCCGGGTTGGGTCTGGACACCGGCGGCGACGCTCCCGAGGGCTTCGACATCGAGATCGCCCGGATCATCATCGAGGGCCTGGGGATCCCCGAGGAGAACGTGACGTGGCGGGAGACCGTCTCGGCGAACCGGGAGCCGTTCCTGCAGAACGGCACCGTCGACATCGTGGTGGCGACCTACACCATCAATGAGGAGCGGGCCTCGGTGATCGACTTCGCCGGCCCGTACTACGTCGCGGGTCAGGACCTGCTGGTCCCCGTCGACAGCGACATTCAGGGTCCGGATGATCTGACCTCTGAGCACATCGTGTGCTCGGTGAACGGCTCCACCCCGGCCGAGCGGATACAGACCGATTACCCGGACGTGCAGCTGCAGCTGTTCGACACCTACTCGCAGTGCGTTGAGCAGCTGGCGGCCGGTGCCGTCCATGCCGTCACCACCGACGACATCATCCTGGCCGGATACGCCTCACAGGAGCAGTACGCCGGCCAGTTCCGCGTCGTTGGGCAGCCCTTCAGCGAGGAGCCCTACGGCATCGGTATCGCTGAAGAGGACACCGAGGGCTGCCGGCGGATCAACGAGATCCTCGCCGAGGCGATCGAAAGCGGCGCGTACGAGGAGGCGTGGAACGCCACGCTGGGCGCCAGCGGCACCCCGGCGCCGTCGATCGAGCCGCCCGACGGTTCCTGGTGTGACTGAGCCCTGGTGTAACTGAGCGGTGCGACCAGACGGTCGGGCGGGCCTGGGACGTGTGTGGCCCGGCCCGTCCCGACCGTTGATCGTCCCCTACCCGCTTGACATCTGACGGGGGAAACCCATGGAAGTTTTCGAGGAGTCACGGAACCTTCAGCTGTATATCGACGGGTTCCTGATGATCCTCCGGCTGACCGTCACCTCGGCGGTGCTCTCCCTGGTGCTGGGCACTGTGCTCGCCACGATGCGAGTCTCCCCGATACCCGTGTTACGCGGATTCGGGACGGCCTGGGTCAATATCTTCCGCAACACCCCGTTGACGTTGGTCATCATCTTCTGTTCTTCCGGGCTGTTCCTCAATCTCTCCATCAGCCCGGTGAACATCTTCAACGCCTTGCCGGGGTTCATCGGCGACGCCCTGTCCCTGATCGGCCTGCCGACCGACCCGCAGAACCTCATCGCCCGGAACTTCTGGCTCGGGGTGACTGGTCTGTCCGCCTACACCTCGGCCTTCGTGTGTGAGGCGATCCGGGCCGGCATCAACACGGTGCCGGTGGGGCAGGCCGAAGCGGCCCGCGCGCTCGGACTCACATTCCTGCAGACCCTGTGGATCGTGGTCCTGCCGCAGGCTGGTCGGGCCGTGATCGCCCCGCTGGGCAGCATCCTGATCGCGCTGTGCAAGAACTCCACGATCGCCGGGGTGATCGGTGTTACCGAGGCCGCGTTCGCGATGCGGACCCTGCTGAACGCCAACGGTGACCACGTGTTGGCGATCTTCTTGGTCTTCGCCGGTACCTTCGCGGCGGTCCTGATCCCGGTGGGTTACCTGTTCGACTGGCTGGCGCGGCGTCTGGCGGTGAAGCGGTGAGCAACAACGTTCTTTACGACCACCCGGGGCCGCGGGCCCGGCGCCGCAACCTGATCCTCACCATCCTGTTCGGGATCGGGCTGGCGGCCCTGCTGTACTACATCTACGTGCGGTTCGACCGCAACGACCAGTGGGCGGCCGAACGCTGGAGGCCTTTCCTGGAAGCGGACATCTGGATTGATTTCCTGCTTCCCGGGTTGGGCAATACGCTGCGGGCCGCGTTCACGGCGATGGTGCTCTCCCTGGTCTTCGGCCTGGTTTTTGCGACCGCACGCCTGTCCGATCACCGGTGGATACGGTGGCCAGCCGGCGCGGTGGTGGAGTTCTTCCGGGCCGTCCCACTGCTGCTGCTGATCTTCTTCATCTTCATCGGCATGCCGTTCGTGTTCCGCAACCTGGAACAGCCGGGCTGGGTCCCGGACTGGTTGTGGCCGAACTGGATCTATGAATCGATCCCCGCGTTCTGGGCGGTGGTCTTGGGGCTGACCCTGTACAACGGGTCGGTGCTCGCCGAGGCCTTCCGGGCCGGGATCCGCGCCGTCCCCCTCGGCCAATCCGAGGCGGCGTACGCGCTGGGTATGCGCAAATACCAGGTGATGACGCTGATCCTGATCCCGCAGGCCGCCCGTTCCATGCTGCCGGTGATCGTCAGTCAGCTCGTGGTGCTGCTCAAGGACACCGCGCTGGGCTACATCATCGCCTACCCGGAGCTGCTGCAGCAGACCCGCATCATCAACGCCACCTACGGCAACGTGCTGCAGACCGTGATCGTCGTGGCGATCATCTTCATCGTGATCAACTCGCTGCTGACATGGTTCGCGCACTGGGTGGAGCGGCGGACGCAACGCGGCGGCAAGGCGCCCAGCGCGCTCACCGGCGCCGATGAGGAGATCGCTACCGAGGGGACGTTGCCTGTCACTCCCCACCGCGCCGACGTGGGCGGCGGAGCCTGACCCGCCTTTCCGCTCCGCCGTCGCCTGACGGCGGAGGCGGAACCGACGACTCGCGGCCGACGGGCGACCCTTCCGCCACCCGGTCGGTCACCGGGACGTTCTCAGGGGTACGCGCGATGCGTACCCCTTGATCGTTATGGCGTGGCGGCGTCCGCCAACGCGGCAGCCGCGCTCAGCGGGCGATCTCGGTGACCCGGGACTCCCGGACCACGGTGACCCGGATCTGACCGGGGTAGGTCAGCTCCTCCTCGATCTGCTTGGCCACATCCCGGGCCAGCACAGCCGCCCCGATGTCGTCGACCTCGTCCGGGCGGACCATCACCCGGATCTCCCGGCCGGCCTGCATCGCGAAGACCTTCTCCACGCCGGGCTTGCCACCGGCGATCTCTTCGATCCGCTCCAGTCGTTTGACGTAGGCTTCCAGGCTCTCCCGACGCGCGCCGGGGCGGCCCCCGGAGCAGGCGTCGGCCGCCTGGGTCAGGACCGCCTCGATGGTCTGCGGGGGCACCTCGTTGTGATGCGCTTCGATGGCGTGTACGACGGCCTCGTCCTCGCCGTACTTGCGCGCCACATCGGCCCCGATCAGCGCGTGGCTGCCTTCCACTTCGTGGGTGAGCGCCTTGCCGATGTCATGCAGGAAAGCGCAGCGCTTGATCAGTTTGGGCTCCAGCCCCAGCTCGGCCGCCATGATGCCGGCGATGTGGGCGGTCTCCACCAGATGCTTGAGCACGTTCTGGCCGTAGCTGGTGCGGTACCGCAGTCGTCCCAGTAGGGTGACAAGTTCCGGATGGATGTCGGTGATACCCACCTGGACCAGGGCGTCCTCGGCGGCCCGCTGGCACAGCCGTTCCACCTCGTGCCGTGCCTCCTCATAGACCTCTTCGATCCGGTGCGGATGAATCCGCCCGTCCAGGACCAGCCGCTCCAGGGTTACCCGCCCGATCTCCCGTCGGACCGGGTCAAAGCAGGACAGCAGCACCGCCTCCGGGGTGTCGTCGATGATCAGGTTCACCCCGGTGACTGACTCGAACGCCCGGATGTTGCGGCCTTCCCGGCCGATGATGCGCCCCTTCATCTCATCCCCGGGCAGATGCAGGACGCTTACCACGCTTTCGGCGGTCTGCTCGCTGGCCACCCGTTGAATCGCCTCAACGACGATGTGACGGGCCCGCTCATCGGCGGTGTTCCTGGCCTCGGCCTCGATGTCGCGGATCAGCAACGCGGCCTCTCGTTTGGCCTGGGTACTGATCGCCTCCACCAGCTCCGCCTTGGCGGCCTCAGCGGTCAATCCCGCGATCCGCTCCAACTCTCGACGATGCTGCTGCTCCGCGGCACTGAGCTCCGCCTCCCGGGCGTTGAGGGCCGATTCCCGCTGGTTGAGGTCGTTTTCTAGGCCGCTCAGGCGGCGGTCCCGTTCGTTGAGTCGTGCGGCCTCCTCGTTCAGACGCCGCTCGCGTTCTTCCAGGCGCCGTTCCCGCCTATCCAGTTCAGCCACCCGCTCCCGAAGCCGGGCGATCATCTCGTTGTTTTCCCGCTCTCCCGCCTGTCGGGCGGCGCGCAGGATCTGCTCGGCCTCCGCGTCCGCCTCCCGGCGGGCGCGTTCCCGGATCGCCTCCGCGTCCGCGCGGGCCCCCTCCAGTTGGCGCCGCGCATCGTCACGGGCGACGGCCACGGCCGCTTTCGCGGCCGCCGACTCGGCCCGGGCCGCCGCGGCTTCCGTGCGTGCCTCCTCAGCCGCAGCGGCGGCCTCCTCGGCCGCGGCGCGTAAGGCCGCCAGGGTGGCCTCCTGACGGTGGAGCTCAGCTAGGAAGGCGGGATCCTCCTCGGGATTGCTTCGCAACGAGGACAATCGCCGAATCAGAAACCAGGTCGCCATCAATGTCGCGGCGACCGTCACGGTGATCACCGCCGCCGCCCCCAGCAAGAGCTGGACCGCGGTCATGGCCGCCTCCTCCCTGCCTGCCGCGAACGTTCGCGGCTGTGATCGAGGAGTGGCCCGACCAAGCACGGGTACGCCTCGTCGGCAGTGTCTGTCGACACCGCCGCCGTACGACGGGTACGCCGGTGCTCGCCGACTCTCACGAGAGCGGCGATACGCCGGGGCAGCACATCGTTCCCGAACTGTGATGTTGTCGTGCTGTCTATGTCGTGCGGTGAAGTTCCCGCGTCGATCGGACGTTCTCCTCTGGTAGGGCTGAGGCTAGGTCGGCGTAGGGCGTTGGGTCAAGGAGCCATGATCGGGACGTATGACGCCGAAGGCATCCGAAGCCGATACGCCCAGGTCCGATGTGATCGGACATCACGGCAACACCTGGACGCACGGCTATTGCTGCGATTATTTCCGCAGGTAATCGCAAAGATACGTTAAGTAATCACCCAGCACTGGCCACATCCAGCATGAATGGCGAATATTTCGGTCAGGACCGAAAATGTCTCGTAATTTTAGTCGGAATATGGCAGACCGTTCGATGACCGGGTTGTACCGGGGCATGCGCTACCCCATGTGGCCGCTTGGCAGCATGATGTAAAGCGGTTAACGATACAAGCTCACTCACTGGTATGGGTCACCCCGGTTGGGATGATCCAGCCCGTTCTGCGCGGTCATGGCGTCCGCGACCATGTCCGGATCGATCGAGTCTGCGAACTCTGCGTACTCCTCCTGCTCCGCCAGCGCCTCCCGCACCACTCGGACCGCGAGCCCAGCCGGATACCCCTTGCGGGCGAGCATCCCCACCAGTCTGCGGAAGGCGGCCTCGGGTGGCCCTTTCTGGACCACCCGCAGTCTTCGCTGTACGAGCGCTCGCGCCGTGGTCTCCTCGGTGTCCTGATCCAGCTCCTTCAGCGCTTGCTTGACTGTCTCGGAGGCGACGCCGCGCCGCCTCAGCTCTGCGGCGAGCACCGGGCCCGCCAACCCGCGGCCGTGGTGTCGGCTAGTCACCCAGGCCCGGGCGAACGCGGCGTCGTCGATCATGCCGACTTCACTGAAGCGCTCCAGCACCGCTGCCGCGATCTCATCGCGTACTCCTCGACGCCGTAGGGCATCGGCGAGCTCAGCGCGTGTCCGAGGACGGAAGGTCAGCAGCCGCAGACAGATCGCACGAGCGCGCTGATATGCCTCATCCACCTGATATGCCTCATCCAGCCGCTCGTACGCCTCACCGTCGTCTGCCCACTCACCCGCCCTACCGGACCGGCCCACAGACCGACCGGTCCGATCCGCAGCCTGAACGGACGCGTTGGTGTCGCCCCGTCTCCATCCCGTGTCGCCGTTGGGGTCCAGCGTCGTGTCGGACGTTATGTCAAAGTCCGACGTATCGGAGTCCGGCGCGTTCGGCCTTTCGCCGCTGCCCTGCGAGGCCCACTGATCAGAACCGGTCGCCATCCGCCCCCTGTCTCTTCGGCCCGCCACGCCGGCCTCCCACCGTCAGGGATTGCCTCAGAACTCGGGTCGTCTCAGAACTCAACCGGGGTTTCCGGGGCGGCTGGTGCCTTGTCCAGGGTTGGTCCGATACCCAACTTCTCCTTGATCTTCTTCTCGATCTCGGCGGCCACGTCTGGGTTGTCACGCAGGAACTGCCGCGCGTTTTCCTTGCCCTGGCCGAGCTGATCGCCTTCATAGGTGTACCAAGCGCCAGATTTGCGGATAAAGCCCTGCTCGACCCCTACGTCGATGATGGACCCCTCACGGCTGATGCCCTTGCCGTACATGATGTCGAACTCCGCCTGCTTGAACGGCGCGGCGACCTTGTTCTTGACGACCTTGACGCGGGTCCGGCTCCCCACGACCTCGCCGCCGTCCTTGAGGCTTTCGACTCGACGCACATCCAACCGTACCGAGGCGTAGAACTTCAGGGCCCGACCACCCGTGGTGGTCTCCGGGGATCCGAACATCACCCCGACCTTCTCGCGGAGCTGGTTGATGAAGATCGCGGTGGTGCCGGAGTTGTTCAGGGCACCGGTGATCTTCCGCAGCGCCTGGCTCATCAGCCGGGCCTGCAGACCAACGTGGCTGTCCCCCATCTCGCCTTCGATCTCGGCCCGCGGTACGAGAGCGGCGACGGAGTCGATCACCAGGACATCCAAAGCGCCGGAGCGGATCAGCATGTCCGCGATCTCCAACGCCTGCTCACCGGTATCGGGCTGAGAGACCAAAAGGGAGTCGGTGTCGACCCCGACCGCCTTGGCGTACTCCGGGTCCAAGGCGTGCTCGGCGTCGATGAACGCGGCGATCCCACCCGCCGCCTGAGCGTTGGCGATCGCATGCAGCGCGACCGTGGTCTTCCCGCTACTTTCCGGACCGAAGATCTCCACGATCCGGCCGCGCGGTAGCCCACCCACCCCCAGGGCCACATCAAGCGCGATAGAGCCGGTCGGGATCACCGACATCGGTGCCTGCGCCCGGTCACCCAGACGCATCACCGAACCCTTACCGTACTGTTTTTCTATCTGTGCCAGCGCGAACTCCAAGGACTTCGCGCGGTCCGGGCTTGAAGCCATACCTGCCACCCCCGGGCTTGCTGCCTTCACATTCGCTCGTCTGCTCACGCGCCCACGCTAGGCGCTAGGTCCGACAGAAACCGCTCCGGCTCGCCGGGTACGGTCTATCCCGACCGGAAAGTTACCCGAACACGTGTTCGATTGCGAGCCGACCCGCGGGACTGGCTCTGACGTCAGAGTCACCGCGCCTCGCAGTCCCCCGTCGCCCCGCTCACCTGCGCGGCCACCAGCTCCTTCAGCTCCTCCACGGCCGCTGGGATCCGGACGGTGAACACCGATCCCACCCCCACCGTGCTGCGCGCCGTGATTGTCCCCTGATGCGCCGCCACGATCTCGCGCACGATGGACAGTCCGAGCCCGCTCCCACCCGTGTCGCGTCCCCGGGCCGCGTCCGCTCGCCAGAACCGGTCGAAGATTCGGGGCAGATCCGCGGAGGCTATCCCCACGCCGGTGTCCGCCACCTCCACCACGACCCAGGCCTGCGGGCGTACCGGATCCGATTCACGGTACGCCCGCAGCGTCACCTCCCCACCCGCCGGGGTGGCGCGCAACGCGTTGGAGAGCAGGTTCCCGATGGCCTGACGCAGCCGGTCCGGGTCACCGACGACCGGTAGCTGCTCGTCAGTCACCAAACGTAACGTTACCCCGCTCGCCTCCGCGGCGGCGGCATACGCCCTCCGGCATGTCTCCAGCACCTCCGCCATATCGATCTGGACGCGGTGATGGACCAAAGTGCCCGCCTCGGCCAGCGTGAGGTCTTGCAGATCGTTGACGATCCGCTGCTGGAGGACGGCCTCCTCGTGGAGCGAGGCGAACAGCTCCTCGCTCGGCGTCAACACTCCATCCTTGAGCGCTTCCAAATAGCCCCGGATGTTCGCCAGCGGGGTCCGCAACTCGTGCGCGATATCGGCGATCATCTGCCGCTGCCGTCTCTCGCTGGCCTGCAGAGAGTCAGCCATCCGGTTGAATGCCGTCACTAAATCAGCCAGTTCGTCCCGCCCGCGCAGCGGCACCCGCTCGGAGAACTCTCCCTCTCCTACCCGGCGAGACGCTCGGATCAGATCGTCGATCGGTCGGAGGACCCATCGACTGAGCAACACCGTGCTCCCGATCGCCACCAAGGCGATCAGCCCGGAGGCGAGCAGAACCGGCGGCAAGCTCAACCGCAGAGGGGAAGTCTCCCCGGCCCCCACCCCCAGATACAGCAGCAAAGGCACCGGCGTGACGTCGGCGATCCGCTCCAGGAACACCTGATTGAGACAGCTGTAGATCTCGACGGTGAGCTCGTCGGCGATGGTGAAGGAGGCGTCATCCTGCGGCGTATCCGGTAAAGACGCCAGATGCAGCCGGCAAGGCTGGATCTCCCGGGCGTCGGCGGCGAGTTCGCCCGGGGTACTCAGCGCCACCTGCTCACACCTTTCCAGCAAGTGGTTTTCCGATCGTGGATGCGCGGCGACGAGGCGGGGCACTCCATATGGGCCGTCGACGATCCTTACCTGTTCTCCCGCCGAGGTCAGGCAGATGGAGTATCGGACGCTGCTGCGGTAGCGATCGATCTCCTCCAAGACGACCTCGATGGCTTCGGCAGCGTCCAGCCAGCCCAGGACCAGCCGGGGTCGGGGGTCCACCAACGCGGGAGACTGCGCCGGCATCGACCGGGCGGCCTCTCCGTCCAAGTGATCGCTATCGACGATCACCTCGCCCCACTCTGTGGTCAGCCTGATCCGCTGGCCGGTGCGGTCCCGCAACCGCGCCACCACTTCTGGGACCCCTTCCCAGGTGCCATGGGTGATCCCATACTCGGTGAGCTCTTCGATGATCTCCGGCACCACCCGTCGCTGAGCAGCGGCTGATCCATTGAGCTGACTGTTGGCTTGGGTCACGATCAGCCACGCCGTCATCCCGACCCCAGCGACCCCCACCAGGGTGATCAGCCCGAAGACCCGGAGCCGGAAACTGCCCCACCACCGCGACAACGTTCACCCCATCGGGTCAACCAGCTTGTAGCCCCGCCCGTAAACCGTTCGAACGTACTGAGGATTGGCCGGATCTGGTTCGATCTTGCGACGCAGGTTCATCACGTGAACATCGATGGTGCGCTCCAGCACATAGTGATCGAAGCCGAAAGCCCGTTCGATGAGCTGGGCCCGGGTAAACGCCCGCCCGGGTTCACGGGCGAGGGTCTCCAGGATGCCGAACTCCTTGGCGGTGAGCGTCACCTCGCGTCCGTCGACACGCACCTCGAACCGTTCGGGGTTAACCTCCAGGCCCCCCACCCGGATCGGCTGCCGCTCGTTGTAGCCGAGGGTGCGCGCCCGACGTAACAGCGCTCGGACCCGTGCGGTGAGTTCACGAGGGCTGTACGGCTTGGTCATGTAGTCATCGGCCCCCAAATCCAGCCCGAGCAGGATGTCGTCCTCGGTGGATCGGGCGGTGAGCAGGAGGATCGGAAGCGTCGACTCCGCACGCAGCACACGGCACACGTCCAGTCCATCGACCTTGGGCAACATAACATCCAAGATCAACAGGTCGGGATCGCGGGACCTGGCGGCTTCTAAAGCACTTCGTCCGTCATGGACGGTTAATACGCTGTGCCCCTCCCGCTCCAGATAAATCCGGATAAGTTTGGCCTGTTTGGCATCATCCTCAGCCACCAAAATGCGCGAGCCCATGTACGCCCCCTTCACGTTCTCCCCCCACGCACCGCTGATCACTCAGCGCAGTCATCTGGAACTACCGCCTTAAAAACGTCCAGACGGTGTCGACGGTTGCAGCCCTGGCGGCCTATCGCCCCTTTTTTCACGACGAGATTCCAACGACATCTTCATTACTTCTTCACAAGTCCGCTCCTATGCTCGCGGGGCGCGCGGTGGATTCCGCGCGTGTGGCAGCAGGCCAGAAAGGAGCGGGACGTGCGGAGCGAATCCGAGACAAGCAGCCCAGAAGCCACTGGCTACGAGCCCATCAGCGAGGCTGAACGCCAACAGTTCGCCAAAGAGGGCTGGCTACTGATTCGCAACGCGCTGTCCGAGGACATGCGCCGGCGGGTCGAACTCGCCGTGGATCGGGTTTACGAAGAGGAAGCGCGGGCTAACCGACTGCGACCCGATAAATCCATCCACGTCATGGGTTTCATGGATCGGGATCCAGTTTTCCCCGAACTGCTCGACTACCCCACCACGTTCCCATATATCTGGGGACTACTAGGGTGGAACATTTACACGCATCACAATCACATAGACGTCAACCCCCCGATTTCCGATCCTGGCAAACCGTTCTGGAACTGGCACCAGGATGGCTACCGCCAGAATTCGGACATTGACATGACCCCCCGCCCGATGCTCATGGTAAAGATCTGCTACGTCTTGTCAGATCTGTCCGAAACTGGGCGAGGGTCGACAAAGATCATTCCAGGTTCTCACCTCAACAACACGTTGGAAGGACGCCCCGAGCACCCCGATGACCCGATCATCGAGCCTCCAGGCGCGATAGAGATCCAGGCCAACCCCGGCGACGCCTTCATCTTCGACCGCAGGATGTGGCACTCCCGCTCGGTGAATCTCTCCAACATCACCCGCAAGATGGTGTTCATCGGGTACACCTACCGGTGGATCAGGCCGCTTGACGAGACGACCTACAACCCCCAGGAAGAGTGGTTCCAGCGGCTGTCACCGGTACGTCAGCAGCTGCTGGGTGCCGGCCCGGACAACGCCAACTTCTGGGGAGTTCGGCAGGACGGCTGGATCGATCAGGAGATTCCGCTGCGTGCGGCCCTGGCTTCCCGCGGACTTCTCAACCCCAAGATCCCCTATCTGCGCTGACCCTTCCGGTCAGTTTGAGGGTCTCATCCCCACGGCGTGGGGGGCGAACGGTGCGGCGCCGCATGAAGCGGTGCCGCACCGGCGTATGGACGGTCAAACGGCTAAGGACCTGAAGGTCCTCGAGACTCCTCAAGCGGCGGCGCTACCCGCAGGGCTGGCGCGCGTACCGCCTTTTACGTTTTGACGCATCTAGACGCATCTATTCGTAAGGTGTCTGCAGGCGACAGCGCCGCCGGTCACCACACCGGTCACCACAGTTGACGAGGGATGCGGTCGGGATACGCCTCACAGACGGCGCGCCAGATGACTGCGGTTTCCTCACCATCACGTATCGCCTGCTCGATGGTGCGGCTCCCCAACTGCGGGATCGCCTGATCAGCAGCCACACTCGCCGCGTACGCCGGGCCGAAAGCCTGCTCCATCCGCTCCCAAAAGTCGGTCAACCGCACGCCGTCTCCCCACTGTGTCGTCCTGAAACCGCCGCCGTGTTACCACGGCGCCTCACTCGGTCGAGGTTATCCGAGTCGTCCGTACGATCGCCGCAATCAGCGGCACGGTGATCAATGCGGCAACCACGGACAGTTCAGGGTATCCGGCGCCTTGGACCACGAATCCAGACAACCCGCTCGCCACAGCGCCGGCGAACCCCATCGCCACATCGCTGAGGCCCTGGACGATCGGCCGGATCTGCACCTCCACGGCGCTGGTGAGCAGGGTTGAGCCCGCCACCATGGTGCACGACCACCCCAGCCCGAGCAGGGTCAACCCTATGGTCAACCGCACCGTGTTACTGCCGGATGTGGCGCTGAACCCGCAGGCCGCCAGCAGGAACCCCACTCCGACCAGGATGATCTGCCGGGATCCCCATCTATCGGTGGCCCACCCCACGATGGGTGAAAACGCGTACATGCCCGCGATGTGCAGACTCAGGACCACCCCCACCACCTGCAGCACGACCGTCTGATCATGGTGGTGCATGACGTGATCGATATGGACCGGTGTCATGGCCATAACCGCGACCATCACGGCGTGCCCCACCGCGACTGCGCCTATCCCCAGACGCGCAGCGGGGTTTGCCCTGACCTGACGCGCAGCGTACCGAAACGCCCGCGGGGTTCGCCGAACGGACCCAGTGGGACGCTCCGACGTTCCGTTGTCTGTCTTCTCCCCACGCGACGGGTCGAAGGCGGTCGACGTGTCAGCGGCAAGAGCGCTGACGCGCCGGCGGGCCAGCAGCAGCGGATCAGGGCGCATCAGAGCCCAGATCACAACAGCGGCCACCAGGAAGACCACCGTACTGATTCCAAATGGACCAGCCATTTCAGGCGCGTTGAACGAGCTGGCCAGGTTCCCCGCGGCGCTGGACAGGTTGGGTCCGGCCACGGCTCCGATCGTGGCGGCCCAGACCACCAGTGCCAGATGCCGTCCTCGGCGGGATGGCTCGACGAGATCGACCGCTGTGTAGCGAGCCTGGAGATTGGCGGCGCTCCCGCCACCGAACAGGAATAACCCTGCCAGGGCCAGTATCGCCGAGTCCGTGAGGGTGGCTGTCACCACAATGACGGCCCCTAACGCCCCCATCAGGTACACCAGGACCATTCCAGGGCGACGCCCGCGTGCCTGCATCAGATGCGTGGCCGGAATCGCCAGCAGCGCGCCTCCCACGATCGACACACTGGCTCCGAGTCCAGCGACCCAGTCCCGTCCTGCCAGCTCGCTCAACAGCAGGGCACCCACCGCCAACCCGATCGCCATCCCGATACCGCCGAGTATCTGGATGACGACTAGCAGGATGAGCAGACGCTGCTGGATGCGTGCCACCGCGGACGCCTCCAGCGGGTCGGGATGAGGTGTCAAGCTACGCAGGGCCGCTTGATCCGGAGGGCGCGAGTTCATGATCTGCATCCAACGGGAACGGCGCCCGTCAAGCGAGCGCATTTCTCGGCCCATTTCTCATGGCCTACTTCTGCCTTCTTGGCCTTCTGATCGGAAAATCGACTGGACGACGGATCCGCGCACCGCTCCGATGCATGCCGCCACACGGCCTACACCCCGGGGTGGGTGGGGGAGAGGTGCCACGCCGCGAGGATCGCGTCAGCCAACGGCTCCACTTCCTCCGGACGAAGCTCGCTAATGGTGACGCGAATCCCAGGTGGGCTGGCGATCCGATACATGGCCCCGGGCGCCACCGCCCATCCGGCGTCCCGAAGGCGCGCCACCACAGCGGCTTCCCGCCCCGTCCCGATCTGCCGGTCGGCTCCGTATCGGCTCCCTCCGCTGTCATGGGCCTGCGACCCCAAGGGGATCCAGATATTAAGCCCGGACCGCCCGTACGCGGTGATCCCACGTTCAGCGAGCGCGCGGATCAGGCTTTCCCGACGTCGGGCATAGACCTGCCGGGCATGAGTGATCAACCGCGTCACCGCCGGGTCACGCCACATAGCCACGACGAGGTGCTGCAACACCGTGGAGACCCACGCCGCCCCCAGCCGCATCCGACCCGTCACCCTGGCCACCGTCGCCTCGTCCCCGGCCAGAACCGCCAGACGGAGGTCCGGCCCGTATGGCTTTGAGACGGAGCGCAGAAAAGCCCATGACTGGGTACATCCGGCCAGTGGGCTGATCGGCTCGATGGCAAGTTCGGCTGCGTGGTCATCCTCGATCACGAGACAGTTGGGATAGTCCGCCAGTACCTCTCGGAGCTGGTTGGCCCGTTCAGCGGTGACCGAGACACCGGTGGGGTTATGGGAGCGACTCGTGATGACGACGGCCCGCGCCCCGGCGGCGAGGGCGCGCCGCAGCCCGTCCGGGCTCGGCCCGGATTGATCCATCGGTACTCCGACCGGCTGGAGATTGAGGGCCGCCACCAGATCGAGCAGATTCGCCCACCCAGGATCCTCCACCGCGATCCGGTCACCGGGTCTCAGATTCGTCGCCAGGAGCCGTTCGATCCCGTCAAGGGCTCCGTTGGTGAGGGTCAACGCCGGCGTCGGGATCTGATCCGCCGCTAGCCGGTGTTTCGCCAGATCCGCCAGCTCGGGCAGCACTCCACCGGCGTCGTAACCGACTGGGGTGACCGGTACCCGAGCCAGCAACGGAGCCGGATCCGGCAACAGGGCCGGGTCAGGACTCCCTTTAGACAGGTCTCGCACACCGGCCGGAACTGGTAGCCGCAGGCTCATCCGGGGCGCTACGGCGGGACGGCTCCGTATTCGGGTGCCGTGTCGTCCAGCGGTCTCCACCACCCCCCGTTCCCGGAGCGAGCGGTACGCGGCGGCAACGGTGCCAGGGCTGACGCCTAACTGAGCGGCGAGCGCCCGCACCGGAGGGAGGGCGTCGCCGGGTGCAAGGCGCCCATCTCGAAGCGCGGCCTCCACGCTGCTCGCTATCTCGTTGGCACTCCGCCCCGAGATCCCATATCGTTCAATCACAAAATAATGATTGTACCAATACAAAGGAGCGTCCATGGGAGCCGGCTACCCGTCGACCCCTCGTAACACCCCAACCCGCAGACTGGAGCGGGCTCGCTACGACGCGGACACGATCCACGCCATCCTGGACGAGGCGCTGGTGTGTCACGTGGGGTTTCTCGTCGACGGAGAACCTCGAATCCTGCCCACCTTGCACGTACGCGACGGCCGTGCCCTCTACCTGCACGCCTCGACAGGCAGCCGCATGGCGCTGGCAGCTCGCAGCGGTGGGCTCCCGGTCTGCGTCGCCGTCACCCTGTTAGATGGGCTTGTTCTGGCCCGCTCGCAACCGCACCACTCGGTCACTTACCGCTCCGTCATCGTCCACGGACACGCCCACCTGGTTCACGACGCCACCCGAAAGCGGGAAGTCCTCACCGCTCTAATCGACAAGATCGCGCCTGGGCGTGCCGCCGACACCCGTCCCCCCACGGATAAGGAACTGGCCCAAACCGCGGTGCTCGCTATCCCGCTCATCGAGGTATCCGCCAAAGTGCGGGGGCCTCAGGTGGCTGACGAGCCTCAAGACCTCACCTTGCCGTTCTGGGCCGGCGTCCTCCCGCTCCGGCAGGTGGCTGACGACCCGATACCGGTCACCCAGGACATTCCCCTCCCTGAGTACCTCATCGACTACCACCGGGGAGCCACCCCTCCCCGCTCCCCCTGGCTGACAGCGGCGCCGTTGGAGGGGCGTCATGTCCGACTCGAACCGTTAAGCATGCGCCACGTCGACGATCTGTTCACCGTCAGCCGTGACCCCGAGGTGTGGCGCTACCTGCCGATACCGCAGCCCCGGACCCGCACTGAGATGGCGACGGTAGTCGCGCAAGCCCTCCGCGACGCCGCGCGGGGCGAACGAGTCACCTGGGCACAGGTCGCCGTCGACTCGAACACCGCGGTGGGCATGGCGTCGTACTCCGAGATCAACCCCCGGCATCGTTCCATCGGGATAGGCCCCACCTGGGTGGGCGGCTCATGGCGGCACACCGAGATCGCCACGGAGGCGACCCGGCTCCTGCTCACCCGAGCCTTCGACGATCTGGGAGCGGTGCGGGTGGTATGGCACACCGATATCCACGACGAACGTTCTCAACGCGCCATCGAGCACCTCGGTGCGACCAGGGAGGGCATCCTGCGGGCGCACCGGATCCGTCCCGACGGCTCGCTCCAGGACACGGTGCAGTACGCCATGACCGCCGATGACTGGCCCACGGCCCGCCAGCGTGTGCCGCTTCACCCGGCGGTGGTGTGACCGTCCGGCTCGTCCGCCACATTCACCCGTTTCAGCGACGGCTCCCCGCGCTTTTCTCAGCGGGGAGCAGCTCCTCCTCGCTCACCATCAGGTCGTCCCGGCCGAGTTCGTGCAGCAGCTCGTTAACCACGTGGACGTCCTGGAACGGGTATTTCACACGCCGCTGGTCGCTTCCGTCCCTAGGCAGCGCGAAATAGTGCACCGCCGCGCGTACCCGGGCGCGGTCGGCCGCACTGGCTCCGTTGGTTTCGCGGATCAAACGACGCAGTACGGCCGCGAGCCGCTCCGCGGCATGAAGGTGGACATGAATGGGATTCGAGCGATCATCGTGCTCGTCAGCGGCACGGTGGTTACCGTTGGCGCGTAAGAGCACAAGTCGCGTGTCTAACTGACGAAGCAACACATCGGTCTCGCTCGGCGGTCCGAGCCCGCGCGTCATCGTCACCGTTATTTCCCCCCTCCGCCCCGGACACGGCTACTCCAGGGCGTGCGGTGACCGTACTCGACACCCCACAATCAGGGCAAGAGCGACAGTTTCGACAGCTCGCCGGTGGATGTCACAGCCGCGGGGCAGGATGGCCAGGTGGCCACTGCCGATCCCCACGCGTCCACCGCTGATGCGCTGACAGGCTTCAGCCCGGCTACCCGGTCCTGGTTCGAGGCCTCATTCGCCGCCCCCACGCCGGTTCAGGCCCAGACCTGGCCGGTGATTCAGGGAGGGGAACACGCCCTGGTCGTCGCGCCGACCGGTTCAGGCAAGACCCTGGCGGCGTTCCTGTGGTCCCTGGACCGGCTGGTGACGACCGGTCCGCCACACGACCCTCGTCACCGGTGCCGCGTGCTCTACATCAGCCCGTTGAAGGCCCTGGCGGTCGACGTCGAGCGCAACCTGCGTGCTCCGCTGGCCGGTATCCGCCACGCGGCACGGCGCCTGGGCGTGCCGCCTCCCGATATCCGGGTCGGTATGCGCACTGGGGACACTCCCGCGCAGGAGCGTCGCGCCCTCACGCGTACCCCTCCCGACATCCTGATCACCACGCCGGAGTCACTGTTTTTGCTGCTGACCTCCGCCGCCCGGGAGGCCTTGCGTGCCGTGGAGACGGTCATCGTCGACGAAGTGCACGCGGTATGCGGCACCAAACGGGGCGCACACCTGGCTCTGAGCCTGGAACGGCTTGATCACCTGCTGCCCCGGCCGGCCCAACGAATCGGCCTGTCTGCGACCGTCCGGCCGATCGAGGAGGTCGCCCGCTTCCTGGGAGGCACCCGTCCGGTTCGGGTGGTGGCGCCGGCCACGAGTAAAAGCGTGCAGTTGCGCGTTATGGCACCGGTCGCGGATATGACCCGACTCGATGCCGCTCCGCTCGACGCCCTTCCCTCAGAGCCCGACACCCTTCCCTCAGAACCCTCGGACAACCCTCCCCAAGGCAGCGACTCCGACCCCCGTCAGGCCTCCATCTGGCCGGCCGTAGAAAGACGGATCTTCGAACTCATCCTGCGTCACCGATCGACCATCGTCTTCGTCAACTCCCGCCGCATGGCGGAACGCCTGTGCGCCCGCCTCAACGAACTGGCGTTCCAACACGCCGCAGCACAGGGAGATGGAGCGGGAGCCACCGCCGAAGCGGGAACCGTCGCTGTCGATCCCGCCCGCCCGTCCCTGCCGATGCCGGCCGCCGTGATGGCGCAATCCGCCGCCGCGGCCGGTGCACCGCCGGTCATCGCCCGTGCCCACCACGGCTCCGTATCGCGTCAGGAACGCATCCACATCGAGGAACAACTCAAATCGGGTCTGCTACCGGCGGTCGTGGCGACCAGCAGTCTGGAGCTGGGGATCGACATGGGGGCGGTGGATCTGGTGATCCAAGTGGAGCCACCACCCAGCGTCGCCTCAGGCCTGCAACGGATCGGCCGGTCAGGTCACCACGTCGGCGCGGTATCCCGCGGGGTCCTCTTCCCGCGTCACCGGGGTGAACTGGCGCCGAGCGCTGTCATCGCCGAACGCATGGCCGGCGGCGATATCGAACAGCTTCGGTACCCGCGTAACCCGTTGGATGTTCTGGCCCAGCAGATCGTGGCAATGGTGGCGATGGATCCCTGGCGGGTCGACGAGCTGGCCACGCTGATCCGCCGGGCCGCGCCGTTTGGGGAACTTCCGGACTCGGCGCTCGAAGCGGTTCTGGACATGGTGTCGGGACGCTACCCGTCGACGGCCTTCGCGGAGCTGCGGCCCCGCCTGATCTGGGACCGCCACACCGGAACGTTGACGGCGCGTCCCGGGGCGCAACGCCTCGCCGTCACCAGTGGCGGCACCATCCCCGACCGGGGACTGTTCGGGGTTTACCTAGCCGGCGCTGAACGCGGCGCGCGGGTCGGTGAGCTGGATGAGGAGATGGTGTACGAATCCCGGGTAGGGGACGTCTTCCTGCTCGGCTCGACCAGCTGGCGCATCGAGGACATCACCCCTGACCGGGTCCTCGTCTCCCCCGCCCCTGGAGCACCGGCCCGGATGCCGTTCTGGAAAGGGGAGTCACCCGGACGCCCCGTCGAGCTAGGGCGGGCCATCGGTGAACTGTTGCGAGAGTTGTCCCAGTTGGAACCTGAGGCGGCTCGCCACCGGTTAACCGCCTCTGGTTTGGACGAACCCGCCGCCGACAACCTACTGAACTATCTCACCGAGCAGCGACAGTCCATCCGGCACCTCCCCGACGACCGCACCATCGTGGTGGAGCGCTTCCGCGACGAACTCGGCGACTGGCGCTTGGCGGTGCACTGTGTTCTCGGCGCCAAGGTGACCGCTCCGTGGGCGCTCGCGATCACCGCCCGTCTCCAGGAGCGGTACGGCGTGGAGGCCCAGACCCTGCCCTCGGATGACGGCATCGTGATCCGCCTGCCCGACACCACCGATGAGCCTCCCGGCGCCGACGTGGTGATCTTCGATCCAGAAGAAATCACCGAAGTGGTGGAGCGGATGATCGGCACCTCCGCGTTGTTCGCCTCCCGCTTTCGGGAATGCGCGGCACGCGCGCTGCTGCTTCCCCGCCGCGACCCGCGCCGCCGCCAAGCCCTATGGCAGCAACGGCAACGCGCCGCGCAGCTGTTGGATATCGCCCGCCAGTACCCCGACTTCCCGATCACCTTGGAGGCCGCGCGGGAATGCCTGCAGGACGTCTTCGACCTCGCTGGCTTGGTGGATCTGATGAACCGGATACGGGTCCGCTCCGTCCGGGTCGTGGAGGCCGAGACCCACAAGCCCTCGCCGTTTGCCCGTTCCCTGCTGTTCGGGTACGTCGGGGCTTTCCTGTACGAGGGGGATGCTCCGCTCGCTGAGCGGCGTGCCGCGGCGTTGGCCCTGGATCCGACGCTGTTGAGCGAACTGCTGGGGCGGGCCGAGCTGCGGGAGCTGATCGCCCCGGAGATCATGGCCGAGGTCGAGCGGCAGCTGCAGTGGCTGACGCCACAGCGGTGTCCGCGGGACCTCGAAGACGCCGTCGAGCTGTTGCGGGTGGTCGGGGATCTCACCGAGGACGAAGCCGCTGAGCGCGGTGTTCCCGCGGCGTGGCTGGTCGAGCTGGCGCAGTCCCGCCGCGCCGTCCAGGTGCGAATCGCTGGACAGGAACGCTGGATCGCCATCGAGGATGTCGGACGAGTACGCGACGCCTTGGGAGTCGCGCCGCCGCCGGGGGTGGCTGACGCCTACCTGTCCCCCACCGCCGACCCGCTCGGGGACCTGATCGGCCGGTACGCACGCGTCCATGGGCCGTTCACCGCCTCACAGTGCGCCGCCCGATTCGGGCTCCCTGTGGAAGTGGTGGAAGCGGCGCTCCGCCGTCTATCCGCCACCGGCCGGGTGTTGGCCGGCGAGTACACCCCGGCGCAGACCGGTACCGAATGGTGCGACGCAGATGTGCTCCGTCTGCTCCGCCGACGCTCCCTGGCTGCGTTGCGGCGTGAGATCGAACCGGTTCCGCCCAAAGCCCTCGTCAGCTTCCTGCCGGACTGGCATCACATCAGTGATCAAGCCTTCGGTGAGGAGGCACTGCTGCGCGCTGTGGACCAACTCCAGGGGTACGCGCTCCCGGCATCGACACTGGAGCGCCTGGTGCTCCCCGCCCGGGTCTTCGACTACACCCCAGCCCTGCTGGATGAGCTCACCACATCCGGTGAGGTGCTGTGGGCGGGGCGAGGAGCCCTCGCCGGTGGGGACGGCTGGATCAGCCTGGTGTACGCCGACACCGCCTCCCTGCTCCTGCCGCCTCCCGATGACACGCTGCCACTGACCCCACCCCACCAGGCGGTGCTCGAGGCGTTGTCGGAAGGGCAGGCGTTGTTCTTCCGGGCGTTGTCGAATCGGGTCGTTCACCTATGGCAACCGGTCCCGGATCCCGAACTCGCCGCAGTCATCTGGGATCTGGTGTGGGCGGGATACCTGTCCAACGACACGCTCGCCCCGCTACGGGCCCTCATCAACGCCGGTGGTGTGCACCGTGCCCGGCCCGGCCCAGCTCGTTCCCGCTACCGCCGTCCCGGACGGCCTCTCCTTCCAGCGCGTACCGGACCGCCCACAGTGGCTGGTCGGTGGTACCGCCTGCCTGACCGGGAGACCGATCCGACCCGACGCGCCACAGCGTTGGTGGACGTGCTTCTGGAGCGCCATGGCGTCCTTACTCGTAGCGCCGTGGCGGCCGAGCAGCCGCCTGGCGGTTTCGCCGCGGTGTATCCGGTGCTGTCCGCCTTGGAGGAGCGGGGCATGGTACGGCGCGGTTACTTCGTGGAGGGTTTGGGTGCGGCGCAGTTCGCCGCTCCGGGAGCGGTGGATCGACTCCGCGCGTCAGAGCGTCGGTACGCCATGGAGCATGCTGCAGACGCGGTCCTACCACCGTGGCCGGAGGAGGTGGCGGCAGGGCAGGAAGAACACGGAGCGCTGCGCCGCTCCCGTCAGGCCCAGGATGGACCCTCCACAGTGGTCCTCGCTGCCACCGATCCAGCCAACCCCTATGGCGCTGCTCTGCCGTGGCCGGAGCGACCGACGGATGATGCGACGGGCGGAGGCCACCGCCCCGGCCGCAAGGCTGGCGCATTGGTGGTGCTGTCGGAGGGTGAACTCGTCCTCTATGTCGAACGAGGCGGTCGCACCATTCTGTCCTATCTGGACAGTTCTAACCCCAGGGAAGCGGCACGGCTCACCGCCGCTGCCCGCGCGCTGGCTGAGGCGGTGCGCTCGGGTGCGCTGGAGGCGTTGTCGGTGGAACGCGCCGACGGAGCCCCAGTCACCGAGTCCGCGTTGGGACGGGCGTTGCAGGCGGCGGGCTTTCATCTCACCCCCCGTGGGCTGCGGCTACGCGCCTGAAGCCGGCTATACACCATTGCGCTGGGCCACCAGGCCACGGCCACGGTGTCGTATTTCCGACGTGACCGTCTGAGGTTTCCGACGCGCCCGGGCGCGCACCCACCACTCGGACGCTTTAACGCCTCGTCGTCACCCCAAAGGCGTGGCCTCGAGGCCCGCCCTATGTCTCCCCCGCTTTCAGCACCGACTCTCGCGCCGCCCGGTCGGGCGGACGACTATTTCGGTGAAGTGGGTACCGACAACAACGGATCTCGAAGTATCGTCCACGAGGACACCACCAAGATCATGTGGTCCGGACCGCTGGGGCTATCCGGACCACATATGATCTTGGTCCTGTTTGGACTTCAGGTCCAATCTTTCGGCAGCAGCACCGGCACGGCTGACATGTCCGGCCGGTCGCGTGTCCGTCCCCTCACCATCACCATGTACCCCTGTCGCCGCCCCGTTCAGTCGTACGGTCAGGCGGGGCGGCGACAGGGCACCACTCACTGAGAGCGGGATCAGCCTTTCACTACGTCGGTCACAGATCCGCCACCTGGGGCATCACCCTGGTGGCCAGCAGCTCCAAGTGATCCAGGTCCGACAGGTCCAACACCTGCAGGTACAACCGGGAGGCTCCCGCTTCTGCGAACCGTCCGATCTTGTCGACGATCTGATCCGGCGTTCCGCACAACCCAGATTCGGCCATCTCGTCGACGGAGCGGCCGATCGCGTCGGCGCGACGCTGCACCTCCGCCGCATCCTTCCCACAGCAGACCACCTGAGCGGCGGAGAAAATGATGTCTGAGGCGTCACGTCCCTGTTCGACGCACGCCTTGCGTACCGCCGCGAACAGTTCTTTGGTGGGTTCCAGCTGCTCGAATGGAACGTTGAACTCGTCGGCGTATCGGGCCGCGAGCGCGGGGGTCCGCCGCTTCCCTTTACCCCCGATCAGCATCGGCGGGCGGGGCCGCTGCGCGGGCTTGGGCAGGGCCGGTGAGTCGGTGAGCTGGTAGTAGGTGCCCTGGAAGGAGAAGGTCTCTTTCTCAGGGGTCTCCCACAGTCCGGTGATGATCGCCAGCTGCTCCTCGAACCGCTGGAAACGCTCTTTCAGATCCGGGAAGGGAATGCCGTACGCGGTGTGCTCCTCCGCGTACCACCCGGTGCCGAGGCCGAACTCCACCCGGCCCCCGCTCATCTGATCGACCTGTGCCACCGCGATCGCCAACGGCCCGGGAAGACGGAACGTCGCAGCGGTCATCAGGGTGCCCAGACGGATCCGGGACGTCTCACGCGCCAAACCCGCCAGAGTGATCCAGGCGTCGGTCGGCCCAGGAAGCCCTTCCACTCCCATAGGGAGGTAGTGGTCGGAGCGGAAGAAAGCATCAAACCCTAGCTGCTCCGTCGCGGTGGCGACAGCCAGAAGCGTGTCGTAGGAAGCCCCCTGTTGAGGCTCTGTGAAGATCCGCAAACGCATGCTCTCAGCTTGGCAAAGCCGTCGCGACCGCGCCTCCCATACCGTCGGTCACCCCTGTCCGGTTCGGCACCGTCGTGTATCCCGGTGGTCCGGATATGGCCGCCGTCGCAGCGGATCTGCCTCCCGTCCGCTTCGTGGCCCCAGGCGACAGCCGTGATTTCAGATGTCATAGCAGCACAGCCAGACTACGGTGCCGACGTGGCTAATCTGACCGTACGCGCCGCCACTCCCACCGACCTTCCGGCGGTTCAACGTGTCCTGACGAACTCGTGGGGAATGCCGATGGTCGTGGGCCATGGCGTCCAATATGACCTGACCACCTTGCCCGCCTTCGTCGCGGAGCGGGACGGTGTTCTAGCGGGAGTACTGACCTACAGCATCGATAACGATCAATTAGAGATCGTCAGCATCGATGCGGTGTCACCGGGTGAAGGGGTCGGTACGGCGCTGCTGGCGGCGGCGGTCGCTGACGCACGCCGGCGCGGCCTCAGACGAGTGTGGTTGATCACCACAAACGACAATCTGGACGCCCTGCGTTTCTATCAACGCCGAGGCCTGCGTCTGGTCGGCGTACGCCCCGGGGCTGTCGATCTAGCGCGTCAGATCAAACCGAGCATTCCTGAGACGGGTTCCTACGGTATTCCGATACACGATGAGCTCACGCTCGAGCTCCGCCTGGACACTGAGGATCCCTACCGTCATCCCGTACAGGCGGGCCGCGCGGCGTTTCTCCAGCGCTTCCGGTGGTGTGAGGGGCACGCCGATACGTGGGCGCTGCTGCGGGACCCGATCGCCACCTCGGATGTGGTCCGCGGCCTGGCCTACCCCTTCCTCGGGGCGGTGGACGTCGTGGTCGCCACCGAAGCTCGTGGCTTTAGCCTCGGCTGCCTGGTCGCACGGGAACTCGGCGTAGCGTTCGTCCCCATCCGCAAGGCGGAGGGGGCCTTACCGGGTGAGAAGCTCCAGATCGAGGCCGCGCCCAACTGGCGCGGGCGACGGCACACGCTCCGGATTCAACGCGCCGGGATTACCCCGGGGCACCGGGTGCTCCTGGTGGATGACTGGGTGGAGACCGGAGCGAGTCTGCACGGCGCCTGGGAGCTGGTGTCCCGGTGTGGTGGACGCCTGACAGGGGTGGCGCTCCTGGTCGACCAGATGCCCGATGCACTCCGAGGGGAGTTGGAGCGTGCTGGGGTCCGGGTGGGCGCCCTCGTCAACAGCGGCGAGCTGCCTCCGGCGCTGTGATATCGGGACTGTTGGGCACGCGACGGGACTGATCGGACCGTCACCGTCCCTCGTACATCACTGCCGCTTCGGGCTGGCCGGACGCCTTGGTCATCAGGCGTTACGTTTCCGCGTGTGACTAGATACGACTGGATCAGCTTCACCACCGACTACGGTCTCGCGGACGGATTCGTCGCGGCATGCCACGGAGTGATGGCGCGTATCGCGCCCCATGCGCGCGTCATCGACGTGACCCACCAGATCCCCGCCGGCGACATCCGGCGGGGCGCGCTGGTCATGGCGCAGACCCTGCCTTACCTTCCCCCCGCCGTTCATGTGGCGGTCGTGGATCCCGGGGTAGGGACCGACCGCAAACCAATCGCACTCGCGACCGACGGCGGCATCCTGGTGGGCCCTGACAACGGCCTGCTGCCCTGGGCGGCGGAGGCGCTAGGCGGGGTACGCGCCGCCGTCGTTCTCGACAACCCTGAGCTGTTTATGTCGCCGCTGCGTCACACCTTCCACGGCCGGGACATCTTCGCGCCGGTCGCCGCGCATCTGGCGGCGGGACGTCCTTTGTCCTCGGCGGGCTCCCCATATGATCCCGCGGCCCTGGTACGGCTGCCTGATCCCCGGCTCAGCCGTGGTGAGGGATGGGTGCAGACAGAGGTTCTCGCCGTAGACGGGTTCGGCAACATCCAGCTGGCCGGCGGGCAGCCAGAGTGGGAGCACCTCGGTGATCTGGTGTCGATCACGTTCGATGAGGGGACGCACACCACAGCCGCGGCCGTCCGGGCCCGCAAAGGCACCACATTCGGCTCCGTCGGGGCGGGGGAGCTGGTGCTCTACGTGGACTCCGCTGATCAGCTCTCGATCGCGCTCAACGGTGGCGACGCGGCGTCGCTGCTCCAGGTCACCCCGGGTCGGACGCTCCGTTTGACCACCGTGCCGTCCTGACCACCGTTACCGCCGTTCCCGGAGGCTGTCATCGGTTTCACCGCGCGGCGCCTGACCACAACAGTTCCGCGGCCGCTCCAGCCTGTGAGATCCGCCCCAGATGACTGGTTGGACACGTGACTGAAGACGAGGCTTAGCAGCCGGCACGAAGCACAAAAAGAGGTTGATACGGAGCGCGATACGGACATCGGGTGTATCCGGGGTCGGATTCACCGCCATCGCGGCCGGGTGAGAGACGGAAGATGGGAGAATGCCCGAGGGAGACACTGTCTGGCGGCACGCTCGCCGGTTACATGAGGCGTTGGCTGGGACGCCCGTGCTCCGGTCGGAGTTTCGGCTCCCCCGCTTGGCCACCACCGACGTCTCCGGCTGGGTTGTCGATGAGGTCGTCAGCCGAGGCAAGCACATTCTGCTGCGGCTTACCGCCCCGTCCGGGGCGGCGTACACCCTGCATTCGCATTTGCGCATGGAGGGGTTCTGGAAGGTGTACGCCCCGGGTGAGCCGTGGCGTGGACGCCCCGCGCATCAGGTCCGTGTGGTGCTGGAGAACTCCTCGGCCGTCGCGGTCGGGTACCACCTGCACGAGGTGGCGCTTCTGCGCCGTGAGCACGAGGTCAGGGTCGTCGGTCACTTAGGGCCTGATCTACTCGGCCCCGACTGGGACGCCGCTGAGGCCGTTCGCCGGCTTGCCCGCGACCCCGATCGGCAGATCGCTGACGCCCTCATCGATCAGCGCAACCTGGCGGGTATCGGGAACATCTACAAGGCCGAGATCCTGTTTCTGCGGGGTGTGTGGCCTTGGACACCGGTCCGCGCGGTACCGGATCTGATGTCCCTGGTGCTGCTCGCCCGACGGTTGCTCACCGCCAATCAGGGTCGCTGGACCCGGAGCACGACCGGCTCTCTGCGGCGTGGGGACACCACATACGTGTACGGGCGGGACCGGGCCCCCTGTCGTCGCTGTGGCACGAGAGTGGCTAAGCGGGGACAGGGGGAACGGGTGACCTACTGGTGCCCTCGCTGTCAGCCGCCTCCACGGCAAACGCGTACCCACCGGGGTCGCGGGTCTGACAGATGATGTTCTAGGGCAGGGCCTGGAAGGGGTGTCGGACGGCCTCAGTTCCAGCGCAGATGATCACGCAGGTCCCGCAGTTCTTGGAGGCCACGTGCGATACCCGCCAGCCGGTCCGTGGCTTCCTCCAGACGCCGCGCAGACAGCTCATGCCCGGCACCCGTGGTGTGGGCCGCGCACTCAGCAGCCGCGGCCACCAACCGTTCGTACGCTTCAACTCCCGTGGTGAGTGTGCTGACCAGATTCTGATGCGCCACCTTCAGGGATGCGCTGGCATCCGTGGGAGCGAACCGGAGGGTGTGCTCCACATCGCGGGCTCGCCACGCCAGATCCCGCAGCCAGCTTTGGGCGCGGGCACCCTCGCGTACCGCCTCCGCCGCGGGCCCTTGAAGAGCCGGGGCCAGTCCAGCCAACGTCTGGGTCGCGTCGTCGATCCGATCCCACACGCTGGCGACGGTGTAGCCGCGAAAGTGCTGCCGCATTCGCTGCCGTTGAATCATGGCCGACAGCTGCCGGATCACTCCTCGCGCCCCTGTCCCCGTCATGCGGGGATCCCCTAGTCGGGGCGGAAGCTCCGGTTCCGGCTCAGGGATCGGTGCCCGCGCCAGGCGTCGGTAATCCATCCACCGGAACACCGACAGTGCCCCGCTACCACCGGCCAACGCCGTCCAGACCGCGTCCGCCATCCCCAAGCCCTGATAGGGGGTCAGGATTGCGGCGGCGCCCGCACACGCGGCCGCCACCACCGTCCACCGTCTCGCAGCCCGGCGTTCCCGGTTCACCTGACGCAGGTGTCGGGCCCGTGGGTCGCGGTCACCGGAGCTAATCATCACCGAATCGCTGGAAACCGGCTAGCTCGCCGACGCATCGCGCTCGGTCTTCGAGGCGTTCTGCTCTTTGGCGACACTGGCCCGGATCTCCTCAAGCCGCGCCAACCCTGGGTTCGACGCGGCCGTGACCGACGGCGGCGTAGAAGTCTGGGCAGGGGCCTGCGCAAGCTGGTTGCCCGCCAAACTGGCCCGGATCTGCTCCAGACGCGAGGCGCCCGCCATGTCCAACGCCGACCGTTGCACCTCCATCATCCGTCCCTGGATCGAGTTGCTGGCCAGTTCAGCGCGACCCAACGCGGCGGCGTACCGACGCTCGATCTTCTCCCGCACCTCGTCCAGCGACGGCACGTTGCCTGGGGCGGCGAGCTGGCTCATCGACTCCAGATTACGGGCGACCGCCTCCTGCATCTTGGCCTGCTCAAGCTGGCTGAGCAGCTTGGAACGCTCGGCCAGCTTCTGCTGCAGCAGCATGGCGTTGTCTTCAACCGCCTTACGGGCCTGAGCAGCGGCGTTCAGGGCCTGATCGTGGAGCGTCTTCAGGTCCTCCATCTGCTGCTCGGCAGCGACCAGCTGAGTGGCGAAAATCTGGGCGGCGTTTTCGTACTCCTGCGCCTTCTGCTCGTCACCCTCGCTCCGCGCCCGGTCAGCCATGATCAACGCTTGCCGCGCCGACGCCTGCAGCTTTTCGACCTCGGACATCTGCCGGGACAGCTTCATCTCAAGCTGCCGCTGGTTACCGATGACCGCAGCCGCCTGCTGGACCAAGGCCTGATGTTGTCGCTGAGCCTCCTCGGTCGCCTGCTGGATCTGTACCCTGGGATCGGCGTACTCATCGATCTTGGCGCCGAACAGCGCCATAAGGTACTTCCAACCCCTGACGAACGGATTCGCCATCTCGTGGTCCTCCCTGCGGCTACCGTGGCGCTTCACGCGCTCAGTCCATCGTGTCAGGGCGAAGCCAGCACGTCACGCCAGGGCGACCGGAATCAGGGCGGAGTCAGGGATCGCACCGGATAGGCCCCAGTGACGCCCCTGGCTCCTCCAGATCCCTGAGAGCGAACCGCGTACGGGTTACTCCCTATTCAGGCCGCGTACCCCACATCAGGCCGCGTACACGACCTCGTGGCCCTGAGCACGGTTCTCGATACGCGAGGTACCCCGGTCCAACGAGGCGGTCGCCGACGCCTTGTTGTCGTTCCCCTCGGTTTCCTTCCCGGCGGGAACAGGGGTGAGAACACCAGCCATCTCCTCGGCCAGTGCGACGGTGTCGGTGACATCCTGCAGCACCTCTGACTGTCGCACACCGAGCGCGTCACAGATCGCCGCGAGCAGCTCACTGGACGCTTCCTTCTGGCCGCGTTCGATCTCCGAGAGGTACCCCAGGCTGACGTTGGCCGCCGTCGACACGTCACGGAGCGTGCGGCGTTGAGCGAGGCGCCGCGCCCGCAGCGTATCCCCGAGGACCCTGCGGAGCAGGACCATCGCACACCCCCTTTCGGCTCGGCGCCCGGCGGCGCGACGACGGGCTGACCGCCACGGTACTCCGCGCGAGCGACATCGGCACCGTCTCCCACCCGGGCTTCCAGTCAGGCAGTTCAACGAACTTGGAAGATCAGGTATTTCATCCCACCACGACCGTGGAAAGTGCGCTAGATCTCAGCGTGTCGCCACGTCGTGAATCCTAAGTCAGCACACCAATCACCTTGATTAGGACGAATCATCCCAATCATTACACTATGCCCGCTTTAGACTCCGTCGCGCATATCCGGCCCCCGAACGGACCGATCCGCGCCACCGGCCAGATCGCTGGCGGGACTGTCGACGAGAGTGTCGGCCAGTAGGGACAAGGCTGCCTCCACAGTAGCGGCCCTCACGGCCGCTCGGTCCCCTTGCAACGCTAACCGACGAGCACCGACCGACCTCGGGCCGGCCACACCGATGAAAACCGTGCCGGGCGGGTGGCCGCCATGCGGTTCCGGCCCCGCCACACCGGTGGTGGACAACGCCCACTGGGCGCCGCAACGGTCACGTGCTCCTACAGCGAGTGCCGCCGCCACCTCCGGATCGACCGGCCCGCGCTCCCGCAGCAGATCCCCGGAGACCCCCACCAGCGCGCCTTTCAGGTCGGTGGCGTACACCACCAGCCCG
Organism: Actinomycetales bacterium; assembly: GCA_002919305.1. Lineage (GTDB taxonomy): Bacteria > Actinomycetota > Actinomycetes > Mycobacteriales > Micromonosporaceae > RSA1. Next base: position 187,482 of record PKFB01000022.1, on the reverse strand, counting down.
CCGCGGAAAACCGCGCTGGCCCCAGGTATCTCCACGATCGCGGCTGCCAACAGCCCACCGGTGAGGGACTCCGCCACCGCCAACGTCTCGCGCCGCGCCGTCAACTCGGCCACGATGTATCGGGCTCGCTCCTGGATGTGCCGCGGGAAAGGGATGCTCACCGAGCCTGCCCTTCAGCCGCGGCTTTGTCCCGCCGGGCATTCCTGCGCAGCCGGAACGCCCGCAGGATGTAGTCCAATCCGGTGACGACCGTCGCGATCAGCGCCGCCCCCATAAGCCACGGACTGATCAACTCAAGCGGTTCTGGCCACGGCCCCAGATACCAGACGATGGCCAACACCTGGAGCGCCGTTTTGAGCTTGCCACCCCGGCTTGCCGCGATCACCCCGTACCGGAGAACCCAGAACCGCATCAGGGTGATCCCGATCTCACGCGCCAGGATGACTATGGTCACCCACCACCACACCAGGTCATAGCCGGACAACATGACCAGGGCGGTACCGGTGAGCGCCTTGTCCGCGATCGGGTCGGCCACCTTACCGAAGGAGGTGACCAGGTTACGGGAACGCGCCACCCACCCATCGATGTAGTCGGTGACCGAGGCGACACAGAAAACCACCGCCGCGAGCGTCCGCCACCAGGGGTCGGTCATCTCAGACATGACCACTATCCAGGCGAACAGCGGCACTAACAGCAGGCGCAGCGCGGTAAGGGCATTCGCCACGTTGAGCAACGGGACCTGCCCCGCGGCCGGCACCGACTGCGGGGCGTCTGTCGTCATCGCGCCCCCGACCCTGGATCCGAGGCGATCTCCACGATCTCAGCGTGAAGATCGACGCCTTCACTGTCAGTGACCACGGCACGCGCCAGGGTTCCGGGGCGTACCTGTGCCAGGAGCCGGTCTGGCCCTTCCAGCGTGGTCGTGCCGTCCTCGGGACCTTGGTGGGCGGCCCGGCCCTCCACGACGCCGTCGGCCACCGACTCCACCAGCACCTCCACCGTGCTCCCGATGCGCTCAGCGGCCCGCTGCGCCGCGAGCTCATCGGCCAACGTGCTGATCCGCGCGTACCGTCGGGCGATGGTGTCGGGGCGGACCTTACCGGGCAGAGTGGCCGCCTCCGTGCCCTCCTCGTCGCTGTAGCTGAACACCCCGATCGCATCCAGCCGAGCCGCCGTCAGGAACCGCTCCAGCTCCGCCACGTCGGACCGGGTCTCACCAGGGAACCCGACGATGACGTTGGAGCGCACCCCCGCGTCCGGATTCGCCCGCCGGATGGTGTCCAGCAGCTCACAGAACCGTTCGGTGGAGCCGAAACGCCGCATCCGACGCAGCACCGGCTCACTGGCGTGCTGGAACGACAGGTCGAAGTACGGAGCCACGCCTTCAGTGGTGGCGATCACCTCCACCAAGCTGGGCCGCAGCTCCGCCGGCTGCAGATAGCTCACCCGCACCCGGACGATCCCCGGAATCCGGGCCAGCTCCGGCAGCAGCTTCTCCAGCAGCCGGGGATCCCCGAGGTCCTTGCCGTAGGAGGTGGAGTTCTCACTGACCAGAACCAGCTCCCGCACCCCCTGCTCCGCCAACCAGGCGGCCTCCTGCAAAAGATCGTCGGGGGGACGGGAGATGAAGGCGCCCCGGAACGAGGGGATGGCACAGAAGGCGCACCGCCGGTCACAGCCGCTGGCGAGCTTGAGGGGAGCGACCGGACCGCTGTCCAGACGGCGCCGCAGAATCCGGCGCAGATGCTGCGGGGTGCCGGATGCCTCAAGGAACGACTCGTCGTCGCTGGCCGTTGTGCTGTCGCTGGCCCGCGGACGGCTCCGTGTGGCCCCGGAACCGGAGGCGGTGGCGCGGGAACCGGTGGTGGTGTCGCCGTGCCCGGGCACCACCACGGCGGCGTCGGAGCGCCGCGCGGGAGCGATCGGCAGCAGGGTACGGCGGTCTTGGGGAGTGTGGGACTCTATCCGCTCGCCAGCCAGGATCCGGCGCAACCGGTCGGCTATGTGGGGGTAGTGATCAAATCCGAGGACTGCGTCCGCCTCTGGCAGGCTTCCGGCCAAGTCACGGCCGTACCGTTCGGCCAGGCAACCGACGGCCACCACCTTGGCGGAGGTCTCACTCGCCGCCAACAGGGTATCGATCGATTCCTGCTTGGCGTGCTCTATGAAACCGCAGGTGTTGACGAGGACGACGTCGGCGTCGTCAGCGTCGTCGGTGATGCGCCAACCGTCATCGGCCAGTCGGGCGGCGAGCTCCTCAGAGTCGACCTCATTACGGGCGCATCCCAACGTGACCATGGCGACGCGCGGTGGGGAGGCGGATGCTGACACGCACCTGAGCGTACCCAGGCGGCAGTGGACTCTACCTCAGCCGGTCGCGTTGCCCGCCCTACGCTTCTGGGCGGTCCACGTCGGCAAGGTCGGGTACGCGCGACCACGCCCTTCTTGCCCAGGCACTCTGTCTGGGCCGCCCAGGACCGCCCTGAGCCGTCCAGAACCGCCTGTCTAGGATTCCTTGCCCCGAATAGTGGCCAGCACGTCCTCCAGCTCCTCTGGTTTGACCAGAACGTCGCGCGCCTTGGAGCCTTCGCTGGGGCCGACGATGCCCCGCGACTCCATCAGATCCATCAAACGCCCCGCCTTGGCGAACCCCACCCGTAGCTTGCGTTGCAGCATCGATGTCGACCCGAACTGGGTCGATACCACCAACTCGACGGCCTGCAACAGCAGATCAAGATCCTCACCGACGTCCTCCTCGATCTTTTTCTTGTTGTCCTGGGCGACGGTGAGCACCTCCGGTCGGAACTCTGGCTCTCGCTGCGACTTACAGAAGCGCACCACCTCCAGGATCTCCTGCTCGCTGACCCAAGCGCCCTGGAAGCGGATCGGCTTGCTGGCCCCCATCGGCAAAAACAGCCCGTCTCCCCGGCCGATCAGCTTCTCAGCACCGGGTTGATCGAGGATCACTCGGGAATCGGCCAGTGAGGAGGTGGAGAAGGCCAGACGGGACGGCACGTTCGCCTTGATCAAGCCCGTCACCACATCCACCGACGGACGTTGGGTCGCCAGCACCAGGTGGATCCCGGCGGCCCGCGCCAACTGTGTGATCCGCACGATCGCGTCCTCAACATCGCGGGGCGCGACCATCATCAGGTCAGCGAGCTCATCAACAATCACCAACAGGTAGGGGTACGGGCGGTACTCCCGTTCACTCCCCGGCGGTGGCTTCAGCTCTCCCTTGCGGACCTTCCGGTTGAAGTCGTCGATGTGCCGGACCCCGGCAGCCGCGAGATCCTCATAGCGCATGTCCATCTCGCGGACAACCCACTGCAGCGAATCAGCCGCCTTCTTGGGGTTGGTCACGATCGGCGTCACCAGGTGCGGAATCCCCTCGTAGATGCTCAGCTCCACCCGTTTGGGGTCGATGAGCAACATGCGCACGTCATCGGGGGTGGCTCGGGTCAGCACCGAGACCAAAAGCGCGTTGATGCAGCTGGACTTTCCAGAGCCGGTGGCGCCGGCGATGAGGATGTGCGGCATCTTGGCGAGGTTGGCCACCACCACCCCGCCTTCGATGTCTTTGCCCAGCCCGACCAGCAGCGGGTGGTGGTCGCTGGCCGCCTCTCGGCTGCGTAGCACGTCCCCGAGCGCCACATCCTCTTTGTCGGCGTTGGGGATCTCCACACCGACCGCGCTTTTGCCCGGCACCGGGCTGATGATTCGGACGTCTGGGCTTTTGACCGCGTAGGCGATGTTGCGGGACAGCTGAGTGATCCGCTCGACCTTCACCCCCGGCCCGAGTTCAATCTCGTACCGAGTAACTGTGGGGCCGCGCGTGAAATTGACCACCGCGGCGTCCACATTGAACTGTTCGAACACACTGGTCAAAGCCGCGATTACTTCATCGTTGACTCGGCTGCGGGCCTTAGGGGGCGCCCCCTTCCGCAGCAGGTCAAGCGACGGTAGTTGGTACCCTCCCTCGCTCGACCTGATCGGGTCGAGCGTCAACTGTTCGGCGTGAGTCGGTGCGGGTGAGTGCGCCGGCGCGGCGGGCGCCCGACGGCGAGGCGGCCGCGACGGCGTCGTCTCCAGACGGGACAGCGGCACCGTGGGATGGTCGTCCACGGTCTCCTTGACCGGTTCGAGGTCCTCCTCGTGGGGCTCCGCGTCCTCCACCTGGAGCGGAACGGAAACTCGACGCCGAGGTACCCGCGGCCCCTGTCGTCGCCGTGACGAGGTGGCCGACTCGCGCCGTTCCGCGACGGTGTCGTCTTCCTCAGCGTAAAGCGGCTGCCTCACCGGCGCGGACACCCGCCCCAACGCCAAATCACGCAGTCGCGCCAACCGCTCAGGTATCCGGTTAACCGGGGTGGCGGTCACCACCAGGATCCCGAACGTCGTCAGCAGGAGCAGCAACGGCACCGCCACCCAACCGCTGACAGCTCGGGCGAGCGTACCGCCCACCCCACTGCCCAGTACGCCACCCGCAGCGGCCTGTTGCTGCACTGTGGACGGTTGTCCTAAGACCAGGTGGAGGATCCCTACGGCCCCCAAGGTCAGGGCGGTCCAGCCGACCAAGGAACGCCCTTGCGGGTTGTTGTCCTTCGGCTGCCGCATCAGGCGTATCGCTTTGGCCGCGAGAAGCACCGGCAGAACGGCGCTGGCGACGCCGATGGTGGCGCGCACGCCCCACGCAAGCCAGACCCCGACCGGTCCTGCCGCGTCGAACCACAGCGCCATCGCGCTCAAAATCGCCAGCCCCAACAGAATCAGGCCGGCACCGTCACGTTGGTGCGCCGGATCCAGCTCCCGGGCCGTGGCGGCCTGCCGCCCCACGGCCCGTACCATCCACCCCACGGCGTGGGCCGTCCCCCACCACAGGCCACGGACACCATGGCTCGACGACGACGTCGACCGCGCGGAGGGCCGCTTACTTCGAGACGCCGCTGCAGCTGCCTTCTTAGCAGGCACCCGGGAACGCGACCGCGCGGCTGATACGCGGGCGCGGCTGGTGCCCGAGGTCCGACCGGCCATGTTCACACCGTAGCCACGATGACCACAGCAAGCTCACTTTTCACAGGTGTGTCAAGGTGGCTGCCGTCACGCCGTGGCGTCGAAAAACGGTCAGACCTCCACCACGGTGGGCACGATCATCGGTCGCCGACGGTAGGTCTCGTTCACCCAACGCCCAACGGTGCGGCGGACAATCTGCTGCAACTGGTGGTTATCGGTGATACCTTCCACCGCCGCCCGGTTAAGCGCCTCGGTAATCAGCGGTATGACGGCGTCGAAGACGGCACGATCCTCGCTGAATCCCTTACCCGACACGATCGGGCCTCCGACGACCTTTCCGGTGACGGAGTCGACGACGACCGTCGCCGCGATGAATCCCCCGTCCCCCAGAATGCGTCGTTCGGTCAGCAGGGTCTCTCCCACGTCGCCCACCGCCAGGCCATCGACGTAGACGTACCGGGAGTTCACATGCCCCACGACCCGGGCGACGCCGTCCACAAGATCCACCACGTCGCCGTCCTCGCACAGCACGATCCGCTCCGGATCGACGCCGGCCTGCTGCGCCAGGCGGGCGTGAGCCCGCAGGTGGCGCCACTCGCCGTGGACCGGCATGAAGTTACGGGGACGCACGATGTTGAGCAGGTACAGCAGCTCCCCGGCGGGAGCGTGCCCGGAGACGTGGACCCGCGCGACGTCCTTGTGGATCACAATCGCGCCGGCGCGTGACAATGCGTTGATGACCCGGTAGACCGCGGTCTCGTTACCCGGCACCAGCGACGAGGCCAGCACGACGGTGTCCCCGGCCTGCACCTTGATATGGCGGTGGTCACCGCTGGCCATCCGGCCCAGCGCGCTCATGGGCTCGCCCTGCGACCCGGTGGACATGAAGACGATCTCGTCCGCGGGCAGCTCCGCCGCCTCCTCCATGGAGACCACGAGGCCACCCTGGATACGCAGCAGCCCGAGATCCCGGGCGATCCCCATGTTGCGCACCATGGAGCGCCCGACGAAGCAGACCTTACGGCCGTGCGCCGCCGCGGCGTCGAGGATCTGCTGCACCCGGTGCACATGGGAGGCGAATGAGGCCACGATGAGGCGCCCTCGAGCGGTCCGGAAGATCTCGTCGATCACCGGGAAGATGTCCCGTTCGGGGGTGACGAATCCCGGCACCTCGGCGTTGGTGGAGTCCGACAGCAGCAGATCCACGCCCTCGACCCCGAGCCGGGCAAACCCTGGCAGGTCGGTGAGCCGGCCATCCAGCGGCAACTGGTCCATCTTGAAATCGCCGGTGTGGAGCACCAGACCAGCGCCGGTGCGGATCGCGACCGCCAACGCGTCAGGGATGGAGTGGTTGACCGCGAAGAACTCGCACTCGAAGACGCCCAGTCGCTCCCGTTGCCCCTCCCGGACGGTGAGGGTGTAGGGGGTGATACGCCGCTCTGCCAGCTTGGCCTCGATCAGGGCGAGTGTGAACTGGGAGCCCACCAACGGGATGTCCGGCTTGAGCTCCAACAGATAGGGCACCGCGCCGATGTGATCTTCGTGGCCGTGGGTGAGCACGATCGCCTCGATGTCATCAAGCCGATCGGCCAACGAAGTGAAGTCAGGCAGGATCAGATCGACACCAGGCTGTTCCACGTCGGGAAACAGGACCCCACAGTCGACGATGAGCAATCGCCCCTCGTACTCAAAAACCGTCATGTTGCGCCCGATGGCGCCCAAGCCCCCCAGTGGCGTTATCCGCAACGCCCCGGCGGGCAACGGTGGGGGTGGGCCCAACTCGACGTGCGCCTGGCTCATCTGCTTACCTCACTGACCTCCATATCCGCAGCCCGCAGATCCTCCCGCAACGCGGCACGCAACCCCTCATCAGCGTCCACCAACGGTGGGCGGACCGGCCCTGCGGGCAGCCCACGCATAGACAACACCGCTTTGGTCGTCACTACTCCCTGAGCGCGGGTCATCATGCCCGCGTACACCGGGAGCAGCCGCGTGTTCAGCTGCCGGGCCCGCTCAAGATCACCTCGCTCGACGGCCTCAAATATCTCCTTGATCTCCCGGCCGGCCACATGCGCGACCACGCTGACGGCCCCGACCGCCCCCAGCGCGGCCAACGCCAGATTCAGCTCATCGGCACCGGAGTAGTACGCCAGGTCGGTGCGCGCCATGACCTGCGAGGAGGCGAACAGGTCCCCTTTGGCATCCTTGACCGCCACGATGCGCGGATGCTCCGCCAGCCGGCAGATCGTGTCGGTGGCGATGGCGGTCGCGGTACGCCCGGGAATGTCATAAAGCATCACGGGCAGCTCGGTCGCGTCCGCGACGGCCGTGAAGTGACGCAGCAGCCCTGCCTGCGGCGGCTTGGAGTAGTACGGCGTGACGACCAGCAGACCGTGAGCGCCGGCCTTTTCGGCGGCGCGCGCCAGCTCCACCGAATGGGCGGTGTCGTTGGTCCCTACGCCAGCGATGACCTGGGCGCGGTCACCGACCGCTTCGATGACGGCACGGAGCAGAGTCTCCTTCTCCGCGTCGCTGGTGGTCGGAGCCTCCCCCGTCGTACCGCTGACGACGAGACCATCGTTGCCGAGTTCATCAACCAGATAGCTGGCTAGCCGCTGCGCGCCGGAGACATCCAAGGCGCCGTCAGAGGTGAAAGGTGTCACCATCGCGGTGATGAGGCGGCCGAAGGGTCGGCGCGGATCGTGCGTCATGTCAACCAACCTAGCTGAACAGTCCATGCAGGTTCCGGCTGTACCGCTACCGCGGTGTAGCAAGTCGAACAGGCCAGAGGGTGCACCGTCCCGGCGTCCTGGCCCAGATCGCCGGGATGACCGTCACCAGAACCCCACTCACATAGCAGGAGTCCCGCGACGCGCCGGTCGGGGGTCCGAAACGTCACGGGACTCATCAGGGACATCGACGCGCCCCCGTCCGGCGTTACACCCTCTCGTCGAATTCGCGGAAGAGCCAAGAGCCCGGCTCCGACTCTCGCGGTTTTAAGATCCTCAGCTCTCGTGGACGTACGGGCTGGCCGCTACTTCCGTACCGTCCTCGAGGGTGGAGATGGTGAAGTCAGCGAAGACGTTGGGTGCCACGCGCTGGAGCTGCCGTAGGCACTCCACCGCCAGCTGACGGATCTCCACATCGGCGTGTTCGGTCGCGCGCATAGCGATGAAGTGCCGCCAAGCCCGGTAGTTCCCGGTGACCACGATGCGGGTCTCGGTGGCGTTCGGCAGCACGGAGCGCGCCGCCTGACGGGCCTGTTTACGGCGCAGGGTCGCGTTGGCGACGCCGGCGAATTTCTTCTCCAGCCCTTCCAGTAGATCGTTGTACGCCGCTACCGCCGCCTCCGTCGCCTCCACGAAACGGGCGTGCAGCTCGGGGTCTGAGGCGATCACCTCAGGCTCGATCATCGCGGCGTCCCGCTCCGGCACGTAGCGCTGGGACAGCTGGCTGTAGGAGAAGTGCCGGTGGCGGATCAGCTCGTGGGTCAGTGAGCGGGACACCCCAGTGATGTAGAACGTCACGGATCCGTGCTCAAGCACGGACAGGTGCCCCACCTCCAGGATGTGGCGCAGATAGCCGGCGTTGGTCGCCGTGGCTGGATTCGGCTTGTGCCACGACTGGTAGCACGCACGACCGGCGAACTCCACGAGCGCCTGGCCACCGTCAGCGTCGGTCGACCATGGCACATCCTCGGGGGGTGAGAAATGAGTCCACGCAATCAGCCTGACGGTAGGTGACACGAACTCTGACACCTTTACCCCTTCTGGTCGACGACTTCGGCGGTGACCGCTGACCGGATCCCACACACGTGGTGGTGTCGTCTCCGCGACCCTCCGTTGCCGACTCGGACGCTTCTCGTCCGTCGAGGACCTGAATGATCGCGGTCGGCGGTGAACAGTCGGCGGTCGGCATCGTACTCCCGTTACTCTCTGGCACTCCGATGATGGGCTGCTCCAGTGGCGGCTCTGCGGCGAATCCTCCGGAAAGTCCCCGGTGCTGCTCCGGTCACCCGACCGGCTCCCTCTGCCACCCGGCCGGTTCCCGGCATCCGGCCCATTTATCGACTGCTTCACCGACTACCGATGCGCATCCGCCTGTGCGGTCATCGTCCACCGGCGGGGCACCGTCTCGTGACGACGCGGATTCTCCAAGGAGATTCCTAGGCGGAGGTTCCTACGCGGAGATTCCCACGAGAGGATTCCCGCGAGGAGCCATTCCCGCCGCCACCTCCCGGAAGGCGTCACACCGCGTCGCCTCTCCCAAGAATGACGTCACATATAGCGCCATAATGGCGTCATGGAGCTCGAGCCCTATCTGGAGAGTCTGCGTCGCCACCTGGCCGCTATCGCAGCGCTCGGCGAGCCTGAGGTGGCACGCGCCGCGGAGCTCCTGACCAACTCCCTGGAGGCGGCCGTGCGGCTCTGCCTGATGGAAGCGCTATCAGACGCCGCCGCCGAAATCACCGCCGAACTTGACCCTTCCCTCTCCGTCGAGCTCCGACTCCAGGGGCGTCAGGTCAACCTAGTCGTCACGCCACCGCCCGACTCGCCACGCCCGTCCCCACATGTCATCGCCGAATGCGGTGATGTCACGCGGGTCACGCTGCGCCTGCCAGAGTCCCTCAAAACGGCTATGGAGCAACGCGCAGCGGAAGAAGGCATATCGGTTAATTCCTGGTTGATTCGCACGATCGCCTGCGAGCTTCACGGTGGCCGGCGTCCACCCGTCTCCCCCGCTCGACGCCGCTCCAACGGGCACCCCTCAACCTGACAGCGGCCTGATGGCGCGCTCCGCCGCGTCGTCAACCGGCAGCCGTCGAGCACTCAGGGATCAGACGTAGAACCAGGTAAAGGGAGCCCAGGGAAGGTTACGCAGGATCCAATAGGCGCCCCACACCAGCAGAAACCCGGTGAACATGCCGGGTGTGATCCGCAGGCGTGGGAGTTGGATTTTGAACAGGCGCTGCGCAGCCCACGCCAGATACAGATACGCCAAAAACGGCGCCGCGAACAGGGCGATCGCGTGGTGGCGAGCAGCTTCCGGCACGTTCGCATGCACCAGGTACCACAGCGCCCTGGTTCCGCCGCAACCGGGGCAGTCGAAGCCGGTCACTGCTTTAAAGACGCACCCACCAAACGGGTCCGGCCGCCCATCGGTGGGATCGTTCGCCAACAACAAGGCGCTACCCGTCACAAAACAGGCCAGGACCACCACCGGTGCAAGCCAGAACGGCCGGGTCCACACGGCGGTCATGAACCGTGTGAACGCGTCATCGGTGTACCGCGGCGGCGGTGTCATCCCCGGGTTCGGGACACCGGCCATCGGAGCGACCATCAGGCTGCTGGATCGCGCTGCCTGATACCCGTAGGTGGCCCCTCCCGGAGGAGGCGAATCCGGTGGTACGCCCCCACTGCCGGTCTCGGAGGCTGATGACGTAGTCACGGCGCGCGACATCAGTGTCCCTTTCCCTCCGGCTCCGTCATGAGATCGCCCACGACTGGCACGAATGACCGCCGGCTGTTTTCACAGTACCCGCGGCATGGCTCCGTTCATCGCGAGCGCCCCTGTCAGGGCCGGTGCGAGGTCTCCCGTTTCCGGTGCCGCCACCGTATCGAGGCCGAGCCACTCGGCAAGCTGCCCCAGGTGAGCTGCCAGCTCCCGCGCGATCCGCTCCGTTCCTCCCTCGACCTTGGCCCCTGGCTCCTCCCAAGCCGCAGGAATCCGCAGCACCCCAGCTTTGCGGTCGGCTTTCAGGTCAACCCGAGCCACCAGATGCTCATCCAGCAGGAACGGTAGAACGTAATACCCATACACCCGTTTATGGGCCGGCGTGTAGATCTCGATGCGGTAGCGGAACCCGAATAACCGCTCCGTACGCGCTCTTTCCCACATCAGAGAATCGAACGGGCTGATCAGCGTCCTGGCGCGTACCGTACGAGGAATCGTGGCGTTCGGGTCCAGATAGGCCGGCTGCTGCCACCCCTCCACCTGGACCGGTATCAGCCGCCCCTCCTCCACCAGTTCCCGCACCGCTTGCCGCGACCGCGCTCCCGGCAGCCGGAAGTAATCCCGCAGATCGGGTTCGGTGGCCACCCCCAACGCCCGGGCCGCGATCGCGATCAGTTCCCGGAACGCGACGTCATTCGGAGGCGTCGGGATGTCCAGGACCTCACGTGGCAACACCCGCTCAGGCAGGTCATAGACACGGGTAAAGCCGTTACGACGCGCCGCGGCGGTCACCTGCCCGGACCAGAACAACCACTCCAGCGCGGTTTTAACGTCGCTCCAGTTCCATCCCCAGTTGTCCATACGCCGGGGAGCGTCGTGTTCGATCTCGCCCGCCGTCACCGGGCCGCGGTCACGGACCTGTTGGAGCACCCACTCAACGAATTCAGGTTTCTCCTGCGCCAATCGGCGCATGCCGCCCCAGGCGTGCTTCTCCACCTCCGCCATCCGCCACCGGAGGTAGGGATGGAGCCCGACCGGTAGCAGGGAGGCCTCATGCCCCCAGTACTCGAACAACTCCCGAGGTGGTCGGTACGCGGCCCGATCCAACAGCTCAACCGGGTAGCGACCGAGTCGGCTGAACAGGGGAAGGTAATGGGACCGCACCAGAACGTTGACCGAATCCATCTGGAACAGCCCGACTCGGCGTACCACTCGTCGTAGGTGGCGGATGTCGACCGCCCCATTGGGCGGGGGATCGGTGAAGCCCTGCGCCCCTAGAGCAATCCGTCGCGCTTGAGCTACCGAAAGGGTTTCCCGTCGCGTCGTCATCGGCTCGGAAGCCTAACCAACCCCCCTGACACGACTGTCAGTCGTGTTCCGGGAGAAGCGGACGGTAAACGGAAACGGAGCCGCTGATCTCACCAGGCGCCGCTCCCGCACCGGAACCGGCGAATGGGGCGGCGACTAGGCTGATGTCCCATGGCCCTCGGGTATGTTCGACCAGCGCGGCGGGAGGATGTCGGCGAGATCGTACGGATTCAACTCGCCACCTGGCGGTTGGCCTACGCTCGTTTCATCCCGAGTTTCGCTCTCGAGGAGATCGACTCCGACTGGTTGACGGAGCGCTGGAGCAGCGCCGTCGTCTCTCCTCCCTCCCCGCATCATCTGGTGCTCGTCGCGGTCGAACAACCCGACTCCCCTCAGGCCACCGCCCCGACCGACCACCCTCCGATCGTCGGTTTCGCCGCCATCAGCCCCGCCGATGACACCGTCCTGGCGCCAGGTGAGGCCCCATTGCCTTCCACCGTCGCCTCGATCGTCGATCTCCTGGTGGAGCCACGGTGGGGACGCCGCGGGCACGGTAGTCGACTACTAGCCGCGGCGGTGGACACCTGGCGCTCCTTGGGCTTCACCCACGCCGTCGCCTGGACCTTTGATGAGGACACCGCCACCGTCGGGTTCCTATCATCCGCCGGGTGGGAACGTGACGGTGCCCGGCGTGCCTTGGACATCGAGGGTGTCCTGGTCCCTCAAAGTCGCTTCCACGTCAGCTTGGAAAGCCCGGAGCAACCAGATCAGGAGACGGATGTCGCACCCGGCGCTACGAAGCACGACGCGGCGCCGGGCACGACCTTCGTCGGTCCTCCGTCACAGCCCCAGTAACGGACCCAATCCGACAGTCAGTCCTGGGCGACGCAGCACCTCACGAATCGCGAGCAGCACCCCTGGCATAAACGACGACCGGTCAAACGAATCGTGGCGGATCGTCAGCGTCTCACCGGTGCCGCCGAAGATCACCTCCTGGTGGGCGACCAGGCCAGCGGAGCGGACCGCGTGCACCCGTATCCCCGCTACCTGCGCTCCTCGGGCACCGGGCTGCTCCTGTTCGGTCGCGTCCGGCATCGGGCCCAAACCAGCCGCTTCACGGGCGGCGGCGATCATTTCAGCGGTACGCAGCGCCGTACCGCTGGGGGCGTCCACCTTCTTGGGATGATGCAGCTCGATGATCTCAGCAGACTCGAAGAAACGAGCCGCCTTCTGAGCGAACTCCATCGCCAGAACCGCTCCGATGGCGAAGTTCGGAGCGATCACCACGCCGAGGTTGGGTTTGTGCTCCAACCAGCTGCGGACCCGTTCGATGCGCTCCGCGGTGAACCCTGAGGTGCCGACGACCGCCGAGATGCCCTGTTCCAGGCACCAGTGCAGGTTGTCCATCACCACGTCGGGGTGCGTGAAGTCCACGACCACGTGCGCCCCGGCGTCGGAAACATTGAACAGCCAGTCGCTGGCGTCGACCATCGCCACCAGCTCCATATCCGGGGCGTTATCTACCGCTTTGCAGACCTCTGTACCCATCCGTCCACGAGCACCGAGCACGCCGACTCTGATGGGTTCAGTCGTCAACCCCTCGCTCACCGCCGCCTCCCTGTTTCTCCGTCCCACGGCTCAGCATGTCGCCGTCACATCCACTCTCGGATGTCGCGGTCCTCGAACGGACCCACGGCGGCCACGGACATGGGCCTGCTCAGCAGTTCAGCCGCCAGTGTGTTGACCTCATCGAGGGTGACCGCGTCGATCCGCTCCAGCAACACATCCACCGGCATCAGGTCGCCGTAGAGCAATTCCCCTTTGCCCAGTCGACTCATTCGTGAACCGGTGTCCTCCAACCCCAGGACCAGGGAACCTTTGAGCATGCCCTTACCACGGTTGATCTCTTCGCGGCTCAATCCCTGCTCTGCCACGCGGGCGAGCTGGGCGCGGGTGAGGGCGTACACCTCGTCGACCTTGCCAGGCGAGCACCCGGCGTACACCGCGAACAGCCCACCATCGGCGTACTGGTTGGTGTAGGAGTACACCGAGTAAGCCAGGCCTCGCTTTTCGCGGATCTCCTGGAATAACCTGCTCGACATTCCGCCGCCGAGGGCGCTGTTGAGAACCCCGAGAGCGAACCGACGCTCATCCAGCCGGTCCGGGGCACCACATCCCACGATCAGGTGGGCCTGCTCGGTCTCCCGGGTCTCGACCAGGGATTTCGCGGACCAGGGTACGCGGGGGCGTGAGTCACGCAGCGCCACAGGGGTCGCCGCCGGCCGCTCGGCCACCCCGTGATTAAACGCTTCGTTCACCAGGTTCACCACCGCGTCGTGGTCCACGTTGCCCGCGGCGGTCACCACCATCGAGGGAGCACGGTAGTGGTGCCGATAGAAGTTCGCTATCTGGTCACGGGTCAGCGCCGAGATACTGTCTATGGTGCCGGCGATCGGCCGCCCCAACGGGTGATCCCCAAACACCGCGCGGTTGAACAGCTCATGCGCTACCTCCGCCGGCTCGTCCTCGTTCATGGCGATCTCTTCACAGATCACGCCACGCTCGGTCTCGACATCGGCGGGCGCGATCAGTGACGAGGTCACCAAGTCACAGATCACGTCGATCGCCAACGCCAGATCGGTGTCCAAGACCCGGGCGTAGTAGCAGGTGTACTCCTTGGTGGTGAAGGCGTTGGTCTCGCCTCCCACCGCTTCGATCTGCGCTGAGATATCCAACGCGGTCCGGCGCCGGGTGCCTTTGAAGAGGAGGTGCTCCAGAAAGTGCGAGGCCCCCGCCAACTCTGGACTCTCATCCCGGGAGCCGACCGCGACCCACACCCCGAAGGTGACGCTCCGTACCGTCGAGATCGCTTCGGTGAGGATCCGCAGGCCGTCGGGAAGCACAGTGCGGCGTACCGTACCCTCCAGCGAGTCCGCGGCGGGTCGTGAACCCGCCCGCGGACGGTAGCTACCCCGGCTCACCGGCCGTTACGGTCGGCCGGGCGACGCCGACGACGACGCCGCTCACCACCTTCGCTGCTCTCCCCCCGTTCCCGACGCGGGCCGCTGCTGCGATCCCGGTCGCTCGCGCTCCGTCCGGCCTGCTGTTCAGCCTGCGCGGAGCGTTGTGGCGCCTGAGCTCCCGCCGGGGCCGGCGCCTCTTCTTTCTCAACGTGCGCTTTGTCCAGATAGATCTTGCCTCGGTTGTCGATATCGGCGATCTGGACCTCCACCTTGTCACCCACGTTGAGGAAGTCCTCTACCCGCTCGATCCGCTTCCCATCACCGATCTTGGAGATGTGGAGCAGACCGTCCCGGCCGGGCAACAGCGAGACAAACGCGCCGAAGGCGGTTGTCTTCACCACGGTCCCCAGGAACCGGTCACCCACCTTAGGCAGCTGCGGGTTTGCGATGGCGTTGATCCGGTCCACCGCCGCCTGCGCTGACGGCCCGTCCGTCGATCCGATGTAGATCGTGCCATCGTCCTCGATGGTGATGTCGGCACCGGTCTCGTCCTGGATGGCGTTGATCGTCTGCCCCTTCGGACCGATCACCATTCCGATCTTGTCGACCGGAATCGCCACGGTCACCACCCGAGGCGCGTACGGCGACATCTCGGCAGGGGCGGGGATCGCCTCGGCCATCACATCCAGGATCGTCAGGCGCGCTTCCCGTGCCTGCTCGAGCGCGGAAGCCAGCACCTCGGAGGGGATGCCATCCAGCTTGGTGTCCAGCTGCAGCGCCGTGATGAAGTCCCGGGTACCGGCGACTTTGAAGTCCATGTCACCGTAGGCGTCTTCGGCGCCCAGGATGTCGGTCAGCGTCACATAGGTCCGCTTACCGTCGACCTCGTCGGAGATCAGCCCCATGGCGATACCCGCCACCGGCGCGGCGAGCGGCACACCGGCCGACATCAGGCTCATGGTGCTGGCGCACACCGAACCCATCGAGGTCGAACCGTTAGAGCCGATGGCCTCGGAGACCTGCCGGATCGCGTAGGGGAACTCCTCCCGCTTGGGCAGTACCGGGATCAAGGCACGCTCGGCCAGCGCACCGTGACCGATCTCCCGCCGCTTGGGCGAGCCGACCCGCCCGGTCTCACCGGTGGAGTACGGCGGGAAGTTGTAGTTGTGCATGTACCGCTTGGTCTTCTGCGGCGACAGGGTGTCCAGTGTCTGCTCCAGGCGCAGCATGTTGAGGGTGGTGACCCCCAGAATCTGGGTCTCACCACGCTCAAACAGCGCCGAACCGTGCACCCGGGGCAGCACGTTGACCTCGGCCGTCAGCGGCCGAATGTCGCGAGGACCACGACCGTCGATGCGGATCTTGTCACGGAGCACCTGAGCACGGACCAGCTTCCTGGTCAACGCACGGAGCGCGGCCCCGATCTCCTTCTCACGCCCTTCGTACTCTCCGCTTTGCGCCAGCCGCTCAAAGACGAGGTCGCGGATCCGGTCGATCGCGGCTTCACGGTCCTGCTTGCCAGCGATCCGCAGCGCCTCGGCGAGATCAGCGGAGGCGATCTCCTCCACCGCGGCGTAGACGTCGTCGGTGTAGTCCAAGTAGAGCGGGAATTCGGCGACCGGCTTCGCCGCCACCGCCGCCAGCTCGGCCTGAGCCCGGCACAGTTCAGCGATGTGGGGCTTAGCCGCCTCCAGACCGCTGGCCACGATCTCCTCAGTCGGCGGAGTGGCGCCGGCTTTGATCAGGTCGAGGGTGTGTTCGGTCGCCTCGGCCTCCACCATCATGATGGCGACGTCAGTGCTGTCGCCCTCGCCAATCACCCGGCCGGCCACCACCATGTCGAAGGTGGCCCGTCCCAGCTCCTCATAGGTCGGGAACGCCACCCAACGCCCGTCGACATGGGCGATACGGGTAGCGCCGATCGGGCCGGAGAAGGGCAGACCCGCCAGCTTGGTGGACATGGAGGCGGCGTTGATGGCCAGCACGTCGTAGGGATGCGAGGGGTCCAGCGCCAGAACCGTCTCGACGATCTGGACCTCGTTCCGCAGCCCTTTGGCGAAGCTGGGCCGCAGCGGCCGGTCGATGAGCCGACAGGTGAGGATGGCTTCCTCGCTGGGACGCCCTTCCCGACGGAAGAACGAGCCGGGGATCCGGCCCGCCGCGTACATCCGTTCCTCGACGTCAACCGTCAACGGGAAGAAATCGAACTGATCCTTGGGGTGGCGGCTATATGTCGTGGCCGACAACACCACGGTGTCGGCCAGTCGCGCGACGGCGCTTCCCGCCGCCTGCCGCGCCAACCGGCCGGTGTAGAACGTAACGGTCCGGGTGCCGAGGTCACCGTTGTCGATGACGGCGCTCGCGGAATGGGTCCCCAACGGGCTGTCTTCGGCGATCCCGGGTTCCATCGTTTCGGTCATGTGGACAGTGCTCCTTCACGATCAGGTACGCCGGCGGGTGCCGGGGTCGTGCGGGGAGCTGTCCGCGGCCGGTCTTCGATCGAAGCTCTCGGGTCGTCGGTCCTGACTCATCCCGAAAGCCACTACCGAGGACCGGTTCGCCGACCTGCTCCCCTGCCGCTCCGCCATAGCTGGCGTACGGATCGGCCGCGCGATCGACACCGCACGGCCGTGGTCGGTCGCGGTCTGGTGAGTCCCGGTATACCCCGATTCAGACGTCGGTAAGCGAACATGTCGCCCTGGGGCGACCGGGACTCACCCCGCGTGTCATGTCATCGACGCAGGCCCAGCCGCTCGATGAGCGTCCGGTAGCGTTCGATGTCCTTCTTCTGCAGGTACTGGAGAAGACGCCGACGGCGTCCCACCAGCAACAGCAGACCACGACGGCTGTGGTGGTCGTGCTTGTGCACCTTCAGGTGCTCGGTGAGCTCCCTGATGCGGTGCGTCAGGATGGCGACCTGAACCTCAGGCGAGCCGGTGTCCCCTTCGGTGGTCGCGTATTCGTGGATGATCTTTTGTTTGGTGGCGGAATCGAGCGCCATGATCTCCCTTAACAGTCGATGGAACGGTCGGCCCCCGCCCACGGCGCCGGGCAGGCAGGCGGGACCGCACCGATTGCTCGGCGTTCCCCTCAGACTATCAGCACAACCAACGGTTAGACGTCGCGCTGTGTCGGGGCGTGGTTACTGCTCCGCCTGCCTTGAGGCGTAACCGTGTTATCGATCCGACACGTCACCACCGTCGGGTAGACCACGGCGGGATTCTCAGGTCTCTATGCGTCTCTATGCGTCGAATCTCAGACCTCTATGCGTCTATACGCAGAATCTGTCGGGTCTGCTCCACGTCCTTCCCGATCTGACGGACCAAGGCCTCCACCGTGTCGTAGGTCCGTTGCTCCCGGAGCCGCTCCACGAATTCGATCGCCACTCGCTCGCCGTACAAATCGTCGTCAAAGTCCAGTATGTGCCCCTCCACCCGCCGCTCGATCCCCGCGAAGGTGGGGTTGGTGCCGATGCTGGCGGCCACCGGCAGCGGACGGCTGTTTTCGCGGATGAACCATCCGGCATAGACCCCATCGGCCGGGATCGCCGCGTACTCATGGCAGAGCAGGTTGGCGGTGGGGTACCCCAACAGCCGGCCCCGACGGTCGCCGCGGATCACCACCCCCTCCACCCGGTGCGGCCTGCCCAGCGCGGCCGCTGCCCGCGACACCTCGCCGGCATGGACACAGGACCGGATGTACGTGGAGCTGAAGACCGTGTCGTCCTCCGTGACCAACGGTGCCTCAGACACGCTGAAGCCGAACGTCCGCCCCAACCGCTCCAGAAGCTTCACATCCCCACTGGCCCGGTGTCCGAAGCGGAAGTTCTCCCCCACCACAACGTGCGCGGCGTGCAGCCGCTCCACCAGCACGTCATGGACGAAGCTCTCCGGCGACAGCCGGCTGAACTCAACGGTGAAAGGAAGCACACACAGTACGTCCACTCCAAGCTCCTCAATGAGCTCGGCCTTACGCGCAGGCTCAGTGAGGATCGCTGGATGGCTACCGGGCCGTACCACTTCGGAGGGGTGCGGATCGAAGGTCACCACCACCGAGGCGAGACCGCGTTCCCGTGCCTGTTTCACCGTGTATCCGATGATCTGCTGGTGGCCACGGTGCACGCCGTCGAAGACACCGATCGTGACCACGGAGCGCCCCCAGTCCGCGGGTGCCGCCTCCAGTCCGCGCCATCGCTCCACGTCGTCCTCCTGTCCGTGCCGGAACCGTCACTTCCGCGCCCGCTGTCACTCACCGAACCGGCCCCGTCCTGGCTGCGTCGCGTCCCGAGGCCTACTTCCCGCCCCCTGCAGGGGCCAGTACGACCTCAGGTCGCGCCAGCCCTTGTTGTTCACGGACGATTCCGATGACCTCGCCTTCAGGACTGAAGACCGCGTACGCGCCGGCGATCCCCACCGCGGACAGCGGCTTACCGTAGGCCAAAGCCACGGCGTCCTGATGGTCAACGGAGCGGGTCGGGAAGCACCGGCGGACCGTCTGCGCCAAGGGGAGCACGACCGGGTCTTCCCGATTCTGCAGTTCCTGAAGTGTGACCGCGTCGTCGAGTGTGAAGCTCCCCACCCGCGTACGCCGAAGTGCGGTGAGGTGTCCCCCCACTCCCAGCGCCGCTCCGAGATCACGGGCCAGCGCCCGGACGTACGTGCCTGAGGAGCACTCCACTTCCACATCACAGTCGACCAGACCGGAAGCCGGGTGGCGTAGGTCTCGAAGCTCGAAGCGGTGAACGGTGACCCGTCGGGCGGCCAGTTCCACCTGCTCTCCGCTTCTGACCCTGGCGTACGCGCGCCGTCCAGCCACTTTCACGGCGCTCACCGCGCTGGGTACCTGGTCGATCTCACCGGTTAGCGCCGCCAATTCGCTTTGCACCATCTCAGCGGTAACAAAGCTGGCGTCCGCACTGGAGATCACTTCGCCTTCGGCGTCGTCGGTCACCGTCGCCTGCCCCAGCCGGATCGTGGCTTGGTATGCCTTGTCGGTACCTGCCACGTAGGTCAGTAAGCGGGTGGCACGCCCGAGGGCGAGAACCAACACCCCGGTCGCCATCGGATCGAGCGTGCCACCGTGCCCGACCCGACGGATCCCCGCGATCCGCCGCATTCTCGCCACAACGTCGTGCGAGGTCATTCCGGCGGGCTTGTCGACCACCGTTATCCCAGTCGGCTCCACAGTCCGCAAGCCTGACAGACACGTCGTCGGACCGAGACGGTGGGGCCGGGGTGTCACTGTCCGGTTCCGCGATCCACTGTGGATCATCCGTAGCTCCATTCCCAGCCTTGTCGGACCGATCGGTCCGACTCCTCCGATCATCCGATCGCCCTATCAGCGCCGGCGTGACGGCAGGCACGGTCGTCACCGAGGTGACCGGGTAGCCCCAGGCACCGCCCACTGGCCGCTGACCAACCGTGCCAGCATGGCTCCTAGCCGTATCAGTATGAATAGGGCCAGACCTCCCCAGATACCCCCCAGGCCGAGCTGTAGCGCGTACGCCAGCCAGACCATGGGCAGGAACCCCCCCAGGGTGGACAGCAGCGTGATATTCCGCATGTAACGCACGTCACCGGCCCCGATGAGCACACCGTCCAATGCGAACACCACCCCGGCCACCGGCAGCATCCCGACGAACCAGGGCCACGCCACCATCGCTTGCTCCACCACCATGGGGTCGGAGGTAAACAGCTCTGGAATCACCGCTGATCCGGCGGCGACCACCACCGCTAACAGGGCACCACAGACTCCACCGGTGATCGCTACTCGACGCGCCGTGAGTTGGGCGATATCGGTACGCCCGGCCCCCAGATCCGCCCCTACCAATGACTGCGCCGCGACCGCCACGGCATCCAGCACCAAGGAGCTGAACATCCACAGTTGCAGCACGATCTGGTGGCCTCCCAAAGCGGCCGCGGAGATCCGGGCGGCCACGGCGGCCGCCGACAAGAAGCAGATATGTATCGATAGCGTACGAAGAATGAGGTCCCGTCCCATGGACAGCTGACCGAGCAACAGGGCAGGCTGTGGACGCCACCCGACTCGCTCAGCCACCAGAGCGCGTAAAAAGAGGGCGGCGCAGACCCATTGGGCGATCACGTTGGCGACCGCAGAGCCGGCAAGCCCCATTCCCACCGGGTACACCAGGACTGGAGCCAAGAGCGCAGAGAGCAGGTTGGCACCTAAGACGTATCGCAGCGGCCGCCGCGTATCCTGCACGCCCCGCATCCACCCGTTGCCCGCCAGAGTCAGCAGAATGCCTGGAGCACCGAGCGCCGCGATCCGCAGCCACAGGCACGCATTGGCCGTCACCTTCTCTGCCTCATGCCCGGCGTCCGCGTCTCCACCGGCGAGCAGACTGGTCACCGGCTCCGCGGTGACCTGAATGATGACGATGAACGCCAGGCCGAGCACCAGTGCCAACCAGGATGCTTGCACTCCTTCGACGACGGCGTCGCTCCGTTGCCCAGCGCCGTAGAGACGGGACGCGCGCCCCGTGGTGCCATAGGCCAGAAAGTTCCCGAGCAGCGCTACTAGCGAGAGCACTCCACCCCCGAGGGCCAGCCCGGCCAACTCCACCCGGCCCAGGTTCCCTACGACAGCGGTGTCCACCAAGACGTACAGCGGCTCGGCAGCCAGCACGATCAAGGCCGGTAGAGCCAGCGCGATAATCCGACGGACCGGGGCGACCGCTGTGGTCATGGAGGTCATGGTGGCATGCGGCATGTAACGACCTCAATATTTATGATCACTTACACATCGATGCCGTCATCAGCGATCAGATACCGCGTCGGATCAGGTAGGTACGGAGCGGATCAGCAAAGCACGAAGTGAGCCGGGGTACCCACCGGCCCCCGGCTCTGTTTCTTTTACCTCGACCTCGCTTTTGCCTTGCTGGCTTCCGCAGGCCTCGCCTGTGGACCTCACCTATGGGTTACGCACCCACGGGTGAACAGCTGCCCGCTCCAGCGTCGGGCCCGCCCTACTCTGGAACGTCTTCGGGGACGCCTGGAGCGTCAGCCCCGCCGTTCCAGCGCTTGCTGGAGCGCTTGGGCAGCCTGTCGACGCACCTCATCGGTCTGTTGCTTAGCCTGCTCGGCGCGCTTCCGCCTTTTTCGCATGGAGATCGTCCTCCGGTGTCGGTCTGCTGCCGCCCCCGCGATTGGCCGTCATTCGTCAACGGAGCGACAGATCAGAGATGTCCGGGTTGGTGGGGAATCCCGGGATCAGCGGTGATCCCAAGACGTCGATCAATACGAGCGTTATCCAGGGTTTTGTCCCGCCATAGGCCGGAACTGGAAAAGCCCAGATAAAACTCTTCAGTCAGCACGCGTCAGTCAGCGCGTACCGCGCCTCTTCGCGAGGTGATCACAACGAGGTGATCAGGCGCCTGGCACTGCCCTGTCCGCCCACGTCGCTTCCTTACGACGAGGGGTCACCACCCGCATGATTGACGCCCGCACATCCGGCCTACCGACAACCGGAGTGGGGCCAGACCACACTGGCGATCACCTGGACGCTTATCCCCTCGCTCGAGACGGCTTGACAGCCGGCACGTCGAATCCCGCGACGGGGAGCCGGCTGTGTCGATCAGGCCCCGTCGCGGCAGCGAAGGATTCGTCCGGTGCGCATCGATATCAAAGGTAATGCCAGGGCTATGATGCGCCCCACCTTTCCCATATAACGGGACGCGCCTGTGTCAGGCGCACATATCACCGGGCGAAGAAATGCCAACCGACCCACCACCACAGGCCCATCAAGATCACCTGGCCGAGCGGAAAACGTCCCACCCGCACCTGTACTGCGGCGGCGCACAGCTGTCCCAAAGTCGGGACTCGTGCTCCGTCCCGCCGCGCGATCAGTTCCAGCGCCACCGCTGTGATCAACGCCAGTCCGAAACCGGCCAGGATGATCACTCTGCTCATCGCCCCATCACCGCTTGGCCCGGATCAATGCCCAAAAGACCAAGAGCCACCCGCAAAACGCGACGGCCCGCACCGGATAGTGCTCCAGGGGTGGATCCGCCAACGTCGACAACGTTGGGTACGCGTGTGTGGACCCGCCGATCAGGCCCCCTACCTCGGCCGCCCCGAACAGCGCTCCTGGCACCAGCCACCACAAGGCGCGCCGCCCGGGCCAGCGACGAGCCCGACGCGATATCGCTGAAGCTGACGGCGCCTGAAGCGCGCCATATTCAGTCCGTCGGGCGATGAACGCCCCGTACCCCAGCAGGAGCGCCCCGCTGAGCAGCACCCACAGGGTGGCAGCGGCTGAGAATGACGGCAGTTGTCCCGCGACCGCCGACATCGCCACCATCGACACGGCCAGGCGAATCCGCCATGCCCGCAGGCCCACAGACTCCGCGCTTGACGAAGGTCCCGTCACGCCGGGCGCCGTGCCCCGCCCACCCTCAGCGCTCCCTCCGTCTGCCACCGTGCCGCTCACCACCGGTCAGCTCGCCGGCTACTCCTCCATATCACTGGCGGCCGAGGAGGCGGCCGCATCAGTCGAAGGGGCCCCCTCAGCCGAACCGGCAGCATCAGTCGAGCACGAAGCCGCCGCAGCGGCGCCTGCTTTCTCCCGCGTCGCTTGCTGAGGCACCAGCCCGTTACGGATCGCCGTGACGATCTCGGCCAGCTCTCCCCGTCCGGTGAACCCCGCCGCGTACCGATGTCCCCCACCGCCGAGCTGAATTGCGGTACGCGCCACATTCACGGCGCCCTTACTCCGCAAGGACACCGCCCACTCCCCGGGAGTGACCTCCTTGAGGACGCAGGCCACATCGGCCTCTTCGGTCGTCCGCAGAACGTCGATCATGCTTTCCAGGACGTACGGAGGCAGTTGGTGGCGTGAAAGATCATCCTGGGTCGCGTATGTCCACACCAGGCCGACGCCCTGTGCGCTGTCGGGCTCCAGGACCGCGCGATCCAACATCTCTCCGAGGAGTTTGAGCGCCCCGTACGGTCGTGAGTCGAATAGGCGACGGCAGATCTCATCCTGACGAATGCCGGTCTCCAGCAACCGGGCAGCCAGCAAATGTTCCCGAGGTGAGGTCGCCTGATACTTGAATGAGCCGGTGTCGGTGGACAGCGCCACATACAGACACTCGGCTATCGCTGTGTCCAACGGCACCCCCAGCCTCTGGAGCAGCTCGTCCACGACGACCGCGGTGGCGGCGGCCCGTGGGTCCACCAGGTGGATGGTGCCGAAGCCCGTGTTGGACGCGTGGTGATCGATCACTACCACTTCACGGGCCCGCGCCATCCGATCAGTCAGGTCCCCCAGCCGTTCGGCGCTGGCCGCGTCGAAACACAACAGCACCTCAGGTTCGGGGTCGACCTTGCCCGGCGGCTCCAGCAGATCAAGGCCGGGAAGCGTCATGAACATCTTGGGTAATTGGAACGGGCTGGGGAACGTGGCCTGTACCTGTGCCCCGTACCGGCGCAAGCCCAATGCCGCCGCCAGCATGCTGCCCAGGGCGTCCCCGTCAGGATTGACATGGCAGGCGAGCACGATCCGTTGTGCAGACGTGATCGCAGAAAGCGCACGTGCCCAGTCCTCCTCCTGGGGAGGCTGAATCTCCACGGTGGACGCCCGGGCGACCGTCACCTCTCCTCCCCGCCTAAACCGCTATCGCTATCGATAGTTTCCTCAGTACGGTACGGCTGCGGGTCTCCTGCGTAGTTGGCCCGCGCCGCGATTCGCTGCACCGCGGCATCGGCGTCCCGAGCCGCAGCGATCAATTCCTCGATGCGTTCGGCGTGCTCCGGTACCTGATCGAGAACGAATGTGAGCGTCGGCGCAAAACGCAGACCGAGCCGTCTACCCACGATGCTGCGCAGCAGCCCCTTAGCGCTTTCCAGCGCCGCGGCGGTAGCGGCACGCTCCGCGGGATCCCCGTAAACGGTGTAGTAGACGGTGGCCTCTCGCAGGTCAGCGGTCAGCCTCGTGTCGGTGATGGTCACCATGCCCAACCGGGGGTCCTTGACCTGCTTACGCAGCGCTGACGCCACCAACTCCCGGATTCGCTCGGCGAAGCGGCGTACCCGGGCCGGGTCCGTCATAATCTCCTCCTCAGTTCACTGTCCCTGCCGACATTACCCACTCAGTCCAGCCTGGCCACGTCCCCGACCCCGATGAACGGACGTCCCTCACTGTTGTGACGGCTGTCGCGATGGCAGGAACAGATCCGACATGCCTCTCAAGCAGGACCGTCCGTTTCTAGTCCTCGCTTGCCGCCACCGTAAGATGCAAGCCGACATGGACGACACGAAGCTGACATGGATGAAGCTGACGCATCTATAGGACTGGTAGGTATGAAGCTGGTCCTCGGCCATGATTCGGTGATTTGAGGGAGATATGAACGCGGTCACGGCGCAATCCAGCCTGACGCATGATCCACACGGTGGTTTACGGCGCGAGCGGCCCGGTTCTTAAGGCGACGGCCATGTCATTAGGACACAGCCCAATCGTGCGGCGGCGTCGACTCGGCGCGGAGCTACGTCGACTACGGGAAGCCGCCGGCCTCACCGGCGATCAACTGGCCAGCCAACTGGGCTGGTCACCGTCGAAACTAAGCCGGATTGAGAATGCGCGGGTTCGCCCCGACGTGGGCGATGTCATGGATCTATTGGATGTTCTTGGGGTCAGCGGCCCGCAATGGGAGACGCTGATCGCTGTTGCTCGTGACGCGGCGAACACTCGAGGCTGGTGGCGCGCGTACGGTGACAGCATCTCTCAACGGGAGCGTGGGTACGCCGAACTGGAGATCGGCGCGATCGAGATCCGGGAGTACCAACAGACGCTGGTCCCTGGGCTTCTGCAGACCCACGAGTACGCCGGCGTCAGGATCCGATCCGGCCGGATACTGGCCCCCTCAGATTTGAATCCCGAAACCGCGGTAGCGGTTCGCCGTGCCCGCCAAGAGATCCTGCTACGGGACGAGCCACCCGCGTACGAAGCCATCATCTGCGAAAGCGTGCTACGCCGCCCGGCCGCACCACCCGATGTGATGACGGATCAAATCCGCCATCTGATTAAAATGTCAGAGCGGCCGAATGTGACGGTGCGAGTCCTCCCTCTCCACGCCGCGATAGAGAATTTCTATATCCCAGTGAACTCGTTCTCGGTATACCGGTTCGCTGATCCCGCAGATCCGGAGATCGTCGCCTTGGAGACCGTCACAAGCGATCTTCACTTCGGCGACGAAGAAGATGTTTCACGGTACAGGTTGGTGTTCGAGAAGCTGCGTGCAGCGGCGCTTCCACCGGAAGACTCGGTCACCTTCCTTACCACGCTTACCGAAAAGCAGTAAAGGGGGGTATCACGTGATAACTCACGTCAGTGATACGCCGCTTCTGTGGCGCAAGAGCAGCCGGAGCGGCCACGACGGTAACTGTGTAGAGGTCGCGTATCTACCCACGAAGATCGCGGTACGCGACAGCAAGCATCCTCATGGCCCGGCCTTGTTCTTCAGTCACGAGATCTGGTCGCTCTTTCTGGCCGACGTCAAGAACGGGCGCTTCAATCTGAACTGAGGTTCCTTATTCAGAGCCTTGTCCCGTGGCCGGCTTTCACGCTGACGGGACAGGCTCTGAATAGGGCCCAACGACGTGGCGTACGTGAAAGGCCCGTTGAAAACCTGGGCAAGTCTCAATCGTCGTGTTCGCTGTAGATCCGCCGACGGACACTGAGTACTTCGTACTCGGGGCGCGCAAAGACCGTCCGTTCACAGTTGTCAAGGACTTCATGAGCGTGGCGTAGCTCAGCCGATACCACCGCCACACCGATTTCGGTACGCCCGTAGCGGTCGAGGAAGCCCACCTCCGCGACCGAGACATCCAGCTTTCGAAGCGCAGCTATCAGAGGACGTACGTAGGAACGCTTCGCCTTCAACGAACGAGAAACCTCAGGTAGCTTCAGGTCGAAGACAACGGTCGCGGTGTACATGGCTTCCTCTGCTAAAACAACGACCTCTCCGGCATTATCCAGGACCCTGTCCCGTCGCTAATCCACGCGCTGAAGGGATGTCCCTCAGCTTTGTCCCACGCGGGGCCGCCCTGAGCCGACTGTCGCCAGCGGCACGACAGCAGATAGGGGCGCTGGTAGGGCGTCTTTTCGCCCACACCAGCGCCCCGCTGCTCGCGTCACGGCCTGCTGGTCACTCGACCTGAGGCCGAGGGCTTACCCGCGCGGCTTCTCTCGCATCTCGAAGTTCTCGACCGTGTCACCGATCTGGATGTCGTTGTAGCCACCCAGGGTCAGACCGCATTCGAAGCCTTCGCGGACTTCGGTGGCGTCCTCGGTGAAGCGCCGCAACGAGCCGATGGTCAGGTTGTCGGCGACCACCACCCCGTCCCGGATCAGGCGGGCACGGGCGTTACGGCGGATGACACCAGAGGTGACCATACAACCCGCGATGTTGCCGTACCGGCTGGAGCGGAAGATCTCGCGGATCTCGGCGGTCCCCAGGGCCACCTCCTCGTACTCCGGCTTGAGGAGGCCCTTGAGCGCCGCTTCGATCTCCTCGATCGCCTGGTAGATGACGCTGTAGTAGCGGATCTCGACGTTCAACCGCTCCGCCAGCTCCCGGGCCTTGCCCTCCGGCCGCACGTTGAAACCGATGATGATCGCGTCCGAGGTGCTCGCCAGGTTAACGTCGCTCTCGGTGATCGCACCCACACCCCGGTGGATGATCTTGAGCTGTACCTCATCCGAGACCTCGATCTTGGTGAGGGCATCCTCGAGAGCCTCCACCGAACCGGAGCCGTCACCCTTGAGGATGAGCGTGAGGGTGGCCTTCTCACCCTCCTTGATCCGCTCCAGGACGGTTTCGAGCGTCGCCCGACCCCGGCTGGCCGCCTGGGCCGCAGCCCGCTCCCGGGCCTGGCGTTGCTCGGCGATCTGCCGCGCAACCCGGTCCTCCGGCACAGTGATCACGGTGTCACCCGCATCCGGCACCGAGGTCAGACCCAGCACCTGAACCGGTCGCGACGGTCCGGCCTCGGCCACCGGCTTACCGTGCTCGTCCAGCATGGCCCGGACTCGCCCGTAGGCCTCACCCACCACGATCGAGTCACCGACCCGGAGGGTTCCCCGCTCAACCAGCACCGTGGCGACCGGGCCGCGACCGCGGTCCAGATGCGCCTCGATCGCCTTACCCTGCACCGGCCCGTCGATCGGAGCGGTGAGCTCCAAGGTGGCGTCGGCGGTCAGCAGCACGGCCTCCAGCAGACCGTCGATGTTGATCCGAGCCTTGGCCGAGATATCGACGAACATGGTGTCGCCGCCGTACTCCTCGGCGACCAAGCCGTACTCGGTCAACTGCTGACGCACCTTGGCCGGGTTGGCGTTGGGCACATCGATCTTGTTCACGGCGACCACGATCGGGACATTGGCCGCCTTGGCGTGGTTGAGCGCCTCGATCGTCTGCGGCATCACACCGTCATCGGCGGCCACCACCAGGATCACGATGTCGGTGACCTCGGCACCGCGGGCCCGCATCGCCGTGAAGGCCTCGTGACCCGGGGTGTCGATGAAGGTGATGGCTCGCTCCTCACCCTCGTGCGGCACCCGCACCTGGTAGGCACCGATGTGCTGGGTGATGCCTCCCGCTTCACCCTCTACCACATTGGTAGACCGCACCGCGTCAAGCAGCTTGGTCTTACCGTGGTCGACGTGTCCCATCACGGTCACCACCGGTGGCCGTGTGATCAGCCGCTCCCGCGGTACCTCGGCGTCCAGGTTGATGTTGAACCGCGCCAGCAGCTCACGGTCCTCGTCCTCAGGGCTGACGATCTGAACGTCGTACCCGAGGTGCTCACCCAGCAGCATCAGGGTGTCGTCCGTACAGGACTGCGTGGCGGTCACCATCTCGCCCAGGTTGAACATCTCCTGGACCAGCGACCCGGGGTTGGCGTTGATCTTCTCAGCGAAGTCGGACAGGGAAGCTCCCCGCGGCAACCGCACGACCTGCCCGTTGCCCCGAGGGGCACCCGAGCTCATCGTCGGCGCGGAGAGGTTGTCAAATTCCTGTCTGCGCTGCTTCTTGGACTTGCGTCCCCGGGTCGGCCGACCGCTGGGACGGCCAAAGGCACCACCAGCGCCGCCACCGCGACCACGGCCTCCGCCGCTCCCTGGACGTCCACGGCCAGCGGCGACACTGGGGCCGGGCGCACCGCCGCGGAAGCCACCGCCGCCGCCACCGCGGAAGCCGCCTCCGCCGCCACCGCTACGGAAACCGCCTCCGCCTGAACGGCCAGAGCCGGAGCCACTAGGACGCCCACCAGGCCTGCCCGTCGCAGCGCCACCACCAGCAGGGCGCGGCGGCATCATGGCCGGGCTGGGGCGAGGGGGCATCTGGGCTGGAGTGGGACGCGGTCCTCCCGGCGGTGGGGCAGGACGCGGCCCCGCCGCCTGAGACGGCGTGGAACGCGGCCCCTTGGCCGGTGCTGGACGCTGGCTGCTCCCTCCGGGCGTAATCCCGAAGGGGTTGTTGCCACCGGCCCGTGGACCTGGACGCGGTCCGGGACGGGGGCCACCAGCCGCGCTCCCACCGGACGTGGGGCCCGGAGTCGGACGCGGTCCAGGACGGGGTCCGATCTGCCCGGGGCGCGGCATGCGGGCCTTAGGCATGACCTCTGCGGGCGTCGGCACGCGAGGGGCTGCCTGCTCCCGCTGCTGTGCGGCCTTGACCGCCTCCTCCTGGTCCTTCTTCAACTGCGCCGCCCGCGCCTCGGCGGCGGCTACCTCAATGTCATGCGCACTCGCCGGCTTAGTCGGCCGGATCGGCTTCATGTCAGCCGGCGATGGACCAGTGGAACGCTGAGCGGCCTTCTTCGCGGACGCTCCAGCGCCGCTGCCGGAAGCCGTCTCCTTGTCAGCGGGCGCCGAAGCTGACGCTGCCGCCTTCTGTTGTTGCTCGGCTGCGAACACCTCACGCAGCCGGCGCGCGACGGGAGCCTCGACGGTGCTCGACGCGGACTTGACGAACTCACCCAGCTCTTTCAATCGGGAAAGTACGACCTTGCTCTCGACGCCGAGCTCTCTCGCAAGCTCATGTACGCGGGCCTTACCTGCCACTGCACTCCTCATCCCGAGGTCGGCGGGCAGGTGACCCGCACGACCTCACTCGTGCACTAGAAGCCTGCTCATCGCAGTGACTTCATCGTGTGCTCATGTCGGTCGACCTACCTAGTTCTGGTCCGGATGTGGCCTGCCAGCCACATCATCGGTGTTTCCGACCGTCGCCGCCTGTTGCCGCGCATGACCCCGTCGCACATAGTCGACTAGCACCCCGGTATCAAGGTTGGCACCTTCGATACCGGTCAAGCGCAGAGCGCGCCCGAAGGCGCGACGACGCTCCGCCAGCGCGAGGCAGGCCGGATCAGGGTGTAGGTTCGCACCCCTCCCCGGCCGCGTGCGATCGGGATCAGGCACCAAAGTGTGCCCAACCGCGACGACACGCAGCAGATCGGAGGCGGGCGCACGTCTCCGGCAGCCCACACACATGCGGACCGGAGGCGTACGACGTGCCACGGTCAAGCTTACCCTCTCGTGTGCGGTCCCCGAACGTCGCCGGTGAGTGGTCAAGGTCAAAAAGTGGTGGTGACACGCCAATCCGGCCCGGGGAGGCGGTCACCGGGATGGAATCCCATTCCAATTTATGGCCAGATGACCTTGACCGTCGTATCAGGCTGCCGGAACGGCACGCTATGCGCGCCACACCGGTAGGTTAGGCGCCGGTACTGGCTGCCCCAGCCTCCCCCGGCACCGCACGGCTGACAGTCTCGTCGGTATCTGAACGGATGTCTATACGCCAACCGGTCAGTCGAGCTGCCAGTCGCGCGTTCTGCCCCTCCCGGCCGATCGCGAGGGAGAGTCGGAAGTCAGGCACGATCACGCGCGCCATCCGCGCCACCGGATCCACGACCTCCACCCTCAACGCCTTAGCGGGAGACAACGCGTTAGCCACGAATGTGGCAGGGTCGTCCGACCAGTCGACAATGTCGATTTTCTCGCCGTTGAGCTCGCTCATCACCGCGCGCACCCGGGTTCCCATTGGTCCGATGCAGGCGCCCTTGGGGTTGACACCCGGAACGTTCGAACGCACAGCGATCTTGGTACGGTGTCCGGCCTCTCGGGCGATCGCCGCGATCTCTACGGTGCCGTCGGCGATCTCCGGGACCTCGAGGGCGAACAGCTTCCGGACCAGGTTCGGATGGGAGCGCGACAGCGTGATCTGAGGACCGCGGAACCCCTTGGACACGTGGACCACGATGCAGCGAATCCGCTGACCGTGCTCATACAGCTCGCCCGGCACCTGCTCAGAGGGGGGCAGCAGCCCTTCGACCTTGCCCAGGTCGACCACCACAATGCCCTTCTCGGCCCGAGCCTCGTGGGCCTGGATGGTCCCCGTGACAAGATCACCATCCTTACCGGCGTACTCCCCGTAGTTGACCTCGTCGGTCGCCTCCCGAAGCCGCTGCAGGATGACTTGCTTGGCGGTCATCGCGGCGATCCGCCCGAAGTCATGCGGGGTGTCATCCCACTCCCGCGCTACATTGCCCTCTTCATCGAGCTCCTGGGCGTACACCGCCGCGGCTCCGCTCTTCCGGTCGATCTCCACACGAGCGTGGGGGTAGGCCCCCTCGGTGTGCCGGTACGCCGTCAGCAGCGCGGTCTCGATCGCCGACAGAATCGTGTCGAAGGGGATGTCGCGCTCGCGCTCAAGCGCGCGGAGGGCGGCCAAGTCGATGTTCATGCCTCCTCCTTGCCCTGGCCTGGTTCTTCATCATCGGCTCCGGGCCTGCTGAACTCGATCTGAATCTTGCCGGGTCCCAGCTCGGAGTAGGGCACCTCACGCTTTAGCCCGTTCACGTCCAGCACCACGCCGGAGTCCGACGCCGCCAGGATGCGCCCGGTCACGGTGGTGTCGGCCGCGCGTACCCGCACCAGCCGTCCCACGTTGCGCCGCCAGTGTCGAGGCTGGGTAAGAGGACGGTCCACCCCTGGAGAGCTGACCTCCAGGTCGTACGGATTCCCGGCGAACAGCGGCGCCCCGGTTTCCTCTTCCTCGTCGAGCGCGGTCGAGACACCCCGGGCCACCCGCGCCACGGCCTCCATATCCACCCCGTCATCGCCATCGATGACAACCTGAAGACGGATACGACGGCCAACGCGCGAGACTTTGAGATCTTCCAGATCGTATGCGTAGGAATTGACCACGGGCTCAATTACGCCGCGCAGGCGCTCCCGCTGGCCGGCCATACCGGATGAAGCGCCAGCACGACCACGCTGCGCCATGATCCGCTACCTCCTGTAGTTGTCACGTCACCCCGGCCGCGGGTACCGCCGTGGTCACTTCGTGAGCGTAACCTGCAATCTCACCACGGCCACGACAGGACGCGGGCGAGCCGCAGGGATTCCATACATCACCGTGTGTCCGCTCGCTTTCTCTCATGTCTTACCCCATACGGCTCCCGTTCGGTGGATCCCCCGCTTGGCCTTCGGCTCCGTTGAGTTGATCCTGGTTGTCCTCCTTCGCCATCCGCCCAGTAAGGTGCTGTGCCGGCGAAGGCAACCAGCGCCCTATGGGGAGACATCAATAGATGGTGATGGAACCAACGACTGACTGGCGCATCGCTCCCCGTCTTACTTTCCACACCCGTCGTCGGACCCTGTTACGCGCCGGACTCGGAGCGCTCGTTCTCGGCGTTACCGCCTGCCAAGGGAACGAATCGGCGACCGTTCAGTCACCACATCCCCTGGAACCGATCGTGCTGGGCACCGACATGCTGGTCACGCAATACACCGCTGTCCTGTCTGCGCACCCCGACCTGTCCCAGCGGCTGGAACCTCTGCTGGCCAATCATCACGCGCATCTGACTGAGCTGCGGCGAGTAGCTCCGTCCGTGGTGCTGCCCTCCGGCTCGTCGGTCGGTGCCTCAATACCCCCAAGCACGTCGGAAACCCTCGCTCCGTCCCCCACTGACGCGGCCACAGCGCTGCAAGAGCTCCGTGCCGCGGAGGAGGAGGGGGTACGAGCGGCCCGCGCGGCCTGCCTGGCCGATGAAGGCGTCTATGCCCCGCTGCTCGGTTCAATCGCCGCCTGCCGAGTGACCCATCTGGAGGCGTTGACATGACCGCCGAGGAGCGACTGAGTACGGTCCTCGCCGCAGAGCATGCGGCCATCTTCGGATACGGCATGGTGGGCGCTCACCTGCCCAACGCGCTCCGTTCAGAGGGGGTAGCGGCCGAACAGGCGCACCGAGACCGACGGGACGCCCTTCTGCTCCGTCTGGAGACGGCGGGACAGACTCCGCCACCGGCGGAACCGACATACGAACTGCCTGAGGTCACCGACGGGGCCAGCGCTATCCAGCTGGCCATCGAACTGGAGGAGCGGACCGCCGCCGCTTGGCGCGCCGCACTCAGTGACACCGTCGACAGCGATCGGGAATTTGCCCTCGATGCCCTGATCGACTGTGCGACACGCGCCAGCCACTGGCGTCAGGCCGCTGGTAGGCCCGCTACGGTGCCTTTCCCAGGCAAGATCGAGTAGGTGGGTAGCCCAACGGGTGTTGCCTACTGGGCCTGACGTGCCGCTCGGGCATCCCATCAAAAGTCCCCACTGGTGGGGCCGACGCGGCGACCGGTGGGCCGCACATCAGCCGCACCTCACCTGACGCACCCGAATCGCAGTCCTGGTGAGTCCTAGTGCGGAAGCGATGAACGCGATCCCCGACCGGTCAGCCGCTGCCGGGACTTGGTGTAGAGCATCCAGGCGCCACCCACCGCCAAGGCACCGACTATGAGGTAAAACGCCAACCCCAGCAAGGCCTGGAGCACCTGGACCACCACCCAACCGGCCACCACCAGCACGACCGCGGGCAGCACGAGCCAGGTCAGCCACCACGGCAGTCTGTTCATGATCTCCGCCTCTCCCTAACGACCGGTCTTCGGTGGTACAGCATCGAGCTTATCGGCGCTTCAGCCCCGTGCCCTCGGTGAAAACCCCTGATCATCCCCTTACACACCCCGATTAAGGGGTGCTTCGTAAGCCCGATCTGATCGCCCCGGTACCCGCCACGGTCAGGCTCTGGCTCCGACGACTCATGCGGATCATGTTGAGCGGGGCGTGATCGCAGGGTACACAGCCTGACACGGATCAACCTCCACCCGCGATACGGATAAATGGGCTCAAGGCGCCGCCGACGCCGACCGCCCCAGGGACTGAGAGCGATATCTCATTTCGAGCTGCTCGTAGGCACACCCACAGATTTTCGCCGATCATGCCGTTACCGTCTGTCATCGACTCTGTGATCCCTCGAGGCCACGCCGATTCCCAGCTGGGTAGGAAGCCGCAGCAGGAGGCGGGCAGCCCATGCGCGACTTGTCGCACAATGGGCGTCGTGACCGGCTCCGCTTCCTCCGTTGCTGATCCCCGTCAGCAGGTCGCCGAATATGTGGCTGAGGTGGTGCGGCGCCGTTGGCCCACTGCCGTCCTCGCGATCGGACTCCATGGCTGTTACGGCGACGATGACGGAGCCGGAGACGTCCGGCTGGTTGTGGTGACCTATCAAGCCGCTGTCGGCCCCCGACCCGCCACGCGTCGGATCGACGGGGTTCTTGTCGACATGGACGTCATCACTGCGAAGGAATACCTGCGGCGGGCGCGTACCCTGTCCCCCTCCTGGCCATTGACCGCGAACCGGTACCTGGCCTGCTATCCGTTGTACGACCCTGACGGCTGGCACGACCGACTCCGCGACACCCACCTGGCCCGCCTGGCGGAGGCGGGGTGTCGGGAGTTTGTGATGTTGGCCCGCGACGCGTGGTACGACGCCTGGCGGCTGGCCACTCAGGCGTATCGGCTGGCAGAGCGGTACGACACCGATGGAGCGCTCCTGGTCCTCGGTCAGGCCAGAATCGCCACAGCGGTGGTGGATGGGCTGTTGACGCGTACCTACTTCAAGAACGCCGTCGACGCGGTACGCCGAACCGGGTTGACGCGGGCCCACATCGAGGACGTAAAAGCCCGGTTGCAGGCACAGGCCGCGGAGCTGGCGCGCCACGGCCGACCTGTCGACAGCAGTGTGGATGAACTGCTGATGTGATTCCTGTTCTCGGCCGTCGCCCCTCCACCACACCGCTCCGTGCGGTCACGCTATGCCGTTTACCCCGATGAGATGACCGATCAGATACGTGGCGCCGGCGGCCAGCCCACCCAGGATCAGTTGTCGCAGCCCGCTGCTCCACCAATGGCGTCGGGTCCAGCGGGCCACCAGCGCCCCCGCCGTGAACAGTCCAATGCCTCCCACCGCCAGGGCCAGCCATAACTCACTGAAACCCAGCAGGTACGGCAGTAATGGAATGACCGCGCCGATCGTGAAACACAGGAACGAGGAGAACGCGGCCCACCACGGGCTGGGCGTGTCGTCGGGATCGATCCCTAACTCCTCCCGGGCGTGCACCCGCAGCGCCTCCTCGGGATCGCGGGCTACCGCCTCGGCCACCTGACGCGCCAGGTCCGGAGAGAGCCCTCTGCGTTCCCACAGCCCCGCCAGCTCCTGGATTTCGACCTCGGGGTGCCGTTCTAACTCCCGACGTTCCTTGGCCACCTCCGCGGCTATCTGTTCGTTCTGGGTACGCACGGAGGTATATTCACCGAGCCCCATCGATATAGCGCCGGCCACCATGCCGGCCACCCCCGACAGGATCAGGGTCGGCCGGGAAGCGCCGCCGCCACCTACCCCGGCGATCAGTGAAATGTTGGTCACCAGCCCGTCCATCGCGCCGAAGACCGCCGGCCGTAACCAGCCGCCCGACACGTCCGCGTGATGTTCCGGATCGAGGGCGGCTGGCCGCTCGTCTCTTCCCTCCATCGCGTTCCTCACGGGAGGGTGAGGATCTCGTAGCCGGTCTCGGTCACCAGCACGGTGTGCTCAAACTGTGCGGTCCACCGACGATCCTTGGTGACCACGGTCCAGCCGTCGTCCCAAATCTCGTACTCATGGGTGCCGAGAGTGATCATCGGCTCAATAGTGAAAGTCATTCCCGGCTCCATAATGACGTCCAGATCGGGCCGGTCGTAGTGCGGCACATACAGACCGGAATGAAAGACCTCACCGATTCCGTGTCCGGTGAAGTCACGGACCACTCCGTAACCAAAGCGGCGGGCGTACGACTCAATGACACGTCCGATGGCGTTGAGGGGCCTACCCGGCGCCACCGCGCGGATGCCCCGCATGGTCGCCTCTCGGGTCCGCTCCACCAACAGCCGTGCCTCTTCACTGACGTTCCCGGCCAGGAACGTAGCGTTGGTGTCACCGTGGACTCCGTGAATGTAGGCGGTGATATCGATATTGACGATGTCACCATCCTCAATCACTGTCGAATCCGGGATCCCGTGGCAGATCACCTCGTTGAGAGAGACACAGCAGGACTTGGGAAATCCGCGGTAGCCCAGGGTGGACGGGTACGCGTTGTGATCGCAGAGGAACTCGTGGGCGATGCGGTCCAACTCATCCGTGGTCACCCCTGGAGCCACGTGCTTCCCGGTGACCTCCAAAGCCTGCGCCGCGATTTTGCCGGCGATCCGCATCCGTTCAATGATCTCTGAGCTTTTGACCTCGGAGCCTGTGAAACGGCGAGGGGCCGGCTTACCGACATACTCCGGCCGGGGGATGTGCGGAGGGACCTCCCGTCGGGGGGAGAGTTTTCCAGGACGTAGCGGTGCGCGGACAGTCATACCAGTGAGCGTAGCCACCTCCACGCCATACCCTCCGGATCGCTACAGCGGGGTGCCCTGTCTGCCTCTGCCGCCGGGACGCAGTGATGGTGTTTGATGGCAGCATGCTCCGTTGAGCATCCGCCGGGAAGCACCTCCGGTACCGACCGGAGATGTGAGCTACGCCGTCGTTTAACCACGTCTCAGAGGCGACCACTCCTCGGGCGTTGTCTGGCGCCTACGGAGCCGTCCGACACGCCGACGAAGATCGATTGTGGTCGATATATAGAAGTGAGCCACCCTCCGTCTGGAACGCTGCTTCCACCACGCCAAGCGGCGTCAGTGTCGAGTGCCCACATCCGATGCCGTCCGCCCATGCCTTCACCGTTCAGAGTGTCGACAGTGGACGGTTATCTCAGCCGCCACCCCAGAGATCAGTGTGGCGGCTGAGCAGGAGACAAAGCGGTGTACGCCGCCGTCCAGCCGCCGCGGCAGCACATGGCCTGACATGATCTGCCCTGTCCGCCGTCCTCTCCCTTAGACGGCATCCCCCAGGCTGGCTCCGTTGCGTGCGTACACCTGCCATGAGGCCACGTGGTGGAGCGTCACAGCGGAGACGGAGCCGCGAAGCAGCACACCGGACGCACCGAGAAAGCGGCGGGGCGCCATCGTCCGAGGGTCAGACAGCCACGCGGACCGCTCGCGCTCAGACGGGCTCAGGAGCTGGCGCTGCCAGCGACCTCCAGCTGGCGAGCCTTGGGAGTGCGAGCCTTAGCGTCAGGCATAGTGCTGGGCATCTGCGCCATCCGCTC
This sequence comes from Actinomycetales bacterium, assembly GCA_002919305.1. Lineage (GTDB taxonomy): Bacteria > Actinomycetota > Actinomycetes > Mycobacteriales > Micromonosporaceae > RSA1. Next base: position 150,199 of record PKFB01000022.1, on the reverse strand, counting down.
GTAGATCATGCCTAGTTGGTGTGCCAGGGTTCCGACGATCGCCGGCACGACAGGCAGCACCCAGTCGTAGACGAAGCCTTCAGAGGGCATGTTGACCACAAGCACGGCAGCGGCAGCGATGCTGAACCCCTTCACCAGGGCGCGCCACATCTGCTTGCCCGTGTCAGCGACCGCGGCCCTACGGGCCTCCATGAAGTCGGGGAAGTTCTGAAGCGCGATCGTGTCCTTCCTCCCAAGGTGCACTCCAGCGACAGCTGCGGTCACGGAGGTGCCCAGGACTGCGGCCCACAATCCGCTCCGAGTCAGCAGGCCCACGACCAAGGCCACCGCGGCTCCACTACCGAGCGCTATCGCGGTGCGTATCCAGTCCGTCTTCTCGCCTGGATACCAGTAGTACTTGGTCACACTGTCTGAGACCTGCTTGACGATCCTCCCCATGGCGCCCACCTCGCTAGGTCGGTCGATCCTGCAGCAGGACGTTCAGCTACCGAACGTATCGTTCCGATTATGATCGGTAGCCGAACGATCGTCACCGGTACAGACATGAAAACATGTGAAGCACACGTGAGAATTCCGATTCAGACACAGGTTCAACAGGTGGGATGTTCCACTAAGGCAGTGTCTCCCGTCCCCAAGGATCCCGAGAAGCCTAATAAAGGAACGTATCGGACGCACAGCGCTCTTAAGCCAGTCGTCACCGACGGCGACTGACTCCCTCGTGAACTGACCCCAAAAGGGAAATAGTTTGCCACACAACAGCAAGTTCAGGGAGCCCGTCGATGACCCGGCGGACGGTGAACACTCTGTCAGAACAGCACCGTGGCGAAGGTCCCTACCTGCCGGAAGCCGCAGCGGCGATATACCGCCCGAGCGGGCAGGTTGTAGTCGTTCACATACAGGCTGACACACGGCGCTACCCTGTGTAATGCGTCACGCACCACAGCCGCCATACACGCCGTTCCGATCCCTCGCCCGCGCCAGGCGGGCGCCACCCAGACCCCTTGGATTTGCGCGGTGTGGCGAGTCACAATCGCCAGCTCGGCTTTGAAGATCACCTCACCGTCCTCGATCAGGGCGTACGCCCGCCGCGCCCGTATCAGATCCACGATCCGTTGCCGGTAGGCCCTCCCGCCCGACTCAGTGATCGGGGAGACTCCGACCTCTTCGGTGTACATCGCCACCGCAGCCGGGAATATCAGGTCGACTTCCCGGGGCCGAACCAGACGGACCCTGGAGTCACCGGCGATCGGCGGGGCGGTGTCGGTCATCAACAGCGGCTGCCTAGGGCGTATCTCTCGTGGCCGATCCCAGGTCGACTCCAGGCGCGACCACAGTTCCAGCACCGCCGAGGCCGGTCCCACGATGGACGAACACCGGCGTCCTTCACGGAGAGCGAGTTCAGCGAACGCCGCCACGGCGTCCCGTTCAGCCAGCACAGGCACGAGGTTGGCGCCGAACCAGCACACCGACTCCAACCTGCCCTGCGGCCCATAGCCGAAGATCCGCGCGCCGGAGCGCCACCAGCTGAGTCCGCCCACCGCGACCCGCTCGGCCACTTGGGCACCAGCGATCGGCGCCCGGTCCAGCAATCGCTCCACCTCCGGCCGGTCCGCTTCGCCGAGCAGCCGTACCGGGACGCGTGACGGCACCGTTAGCACTGCGCCCTCTCACTCACTGCCCTAGCGTGCCAGGTTTTCGCCGCCAACGCGAAATGTGAGGCGCCCTCACCTTCGGATCCCTGCGGGGACCCTCAGGGGAACGCCTCACCGCACCTCGACGGTAGGGCTCATGCCACGCAGTTCCTCGGGCAATTCAGCGCCCATCTCCTCGGCCAGTCGAATCGCCTCGGTGATGAGGGTCTCCACGATCTGGTCCTCGGAGACAGTCTTGATCACCTTGCCCTTGACGAAAATCTGCCCCTTGCCGTTGCCGGAGGCCACGCCCAGATCGGCTTCCCGGGCCTCTCCGGGGCCGTTGACCACGCACCCCATCACCGCTACCCGCAGCGGCACCGGCAAGCCTTGCAGACCAGCGCTAACCTCCTCGGCGAGCTTGTACACATCCACCTGAGCCCGCCCACACGAGGGGCACGAGACGATCTCCAAGCCCCGCTCGCGCAGCCCGAGCGCCTCCAGGATCGCGATACCGACCTTGACCTCTTCCACCGGAGGCGCCGACAACGAAACCCGGATGGTGTCCCCGATCCCCTGAGATAGCAGCGCCCCGAACGCCGTTGCCGACTTGATCGTGCCCTGGAAGGCTGGCCCGGCCTCGGTCACCCCGAGGTGTAGCGGATAGTCGCATCGCTCAGCCAGCATTCGGTACGCGGCGATCATGACCACGGGATCGTGATGCTTCACCGAGATCTTGATGTCGGTGAAGCCATGCTCCTCAAACAGGGAGCACTCCCACAACGCCGACTCCACCAGCGCCTCGGCGGTGGCTCGGCCGTACTTGGACAGAATGCGGGGATCCAGCGATCCGGCATTAACACCAATCCGGATAGGAACCCCAGCGTCACTGGCCGCCTTAGCGATTTCAGCGACCTTGTCGTCGAACTTCTTAATATTGCCAGGATTAACCCGAACCGCCGCACACCCGGCATCAATCGCAGCGAATACGTAACGCGGCTGGAAGTGAATATCGGCGATCACCGGGATCTGCGATTTCTTGGCAATCGTCGGCAGGGCGTCGGCGTCGTCCTGAGACGGAACCGCCACCCGCACGATCTGACACCCGGCGGCGGTCAGCTCTGCGATCTGCTGAAGGGTGGCGTTGACGTCAGCGGTTGGTGTGGTGGTCATGGACTGCACACTCACCGGAGCCCCGCCACCCACCGGCACGGAGCCAACCATGATCTGACGCGTCTTACGTCGCTCCGCGAGCTTGGGCGGCGGCGGAGTGGGCATTCCCAAATGGACTGTGGTCACAGTAGTCGTCGCCTCACCGAGAGAACAGTTCGATTGGATTGATGATGTCGGCCGCTATGGTCAAAAGCGCGAATGCGCCGAAAATGATAATCACCGCATAGGTAATGGGCATCAGTTTCATATAGTCGACCCGACCCGGATCGGGCCGGCCGCGTCGGGCGTACACCCAGCTGCGAATCCGTTCGAACCACGCGATGGCGATGTGCCCGCCGTCGAGCGGAAGCAGCGGAAGCAGATTGAAGATACCGACGAACAGGTTGAAAACCGCCAGCAGTACCAGGAAGCTGCTCCACTCCTCGTACTGGACCAGCTCGCCCCCGAGCCTGCTGGCTCCCACCACGCTCACCGGTGTCTCCGGATCACGCTCGCCTCCCGCCAGGGCCTGGATCAAATCCGGGACCCGCTGTGGGAAGGCAGCCAACGCCTGAAACGTCCGGACCACCATGTCGCCGATCATGGAGGCGGTCTCTGTGATGCCGGCGAGTGGGCCGACCGTCACCATCGGCGCCCGCCCGGTGATGCCGAGTTTGCCCTCGCGCTCCAGGTGCGACTCGTTGACCTGGTCCGCCGGAATCGGTCCTACATCCTCCCGGATAGTCTCCACCAGCGGAATGGCGACCTCGCCGACGTACTCGGTGCCGTCACGTTGATAGGTCACCTCGACTCGCCTGCCACCGGCGGCTTCCACCAGGGCAACCAGTTCGTCGAAAGTCTCAACACGCTGCCCGTCGAATCCGGTGATCACATCGCCCCGTTGAAGCCCCAACTGCGCGGCGGCGCTGGGAGGATCGTGCTCCGGGTCACACTCCCGGGGCGCTCCGGTGCGCTCGTCGTACTCCCATTCCAGGGCCTGACAGGGCGCGACGTAGCCCACGACAGGAGGAGACGAACCGATTCTGGAGGGGTCGGGTACGCCCAGGAAGACGACCACCACCCACAAGATCACGAACGCCAGTATCAGATGGGTCGCGGAGCCAGCCGCGAGGACGACGGTGCGCTGCCACAGTGGCTTACGCCAGAACACCCGGTGCCGATCCGCGGGATCGGTGACCTCCGCCTCCTCCTCTAAAGGAGTCATCCCGATGATCTTGACGAACCCACCGGCCGGGATGGCCTTTACCCCGTACTCCGTCTCACCCCGCCGGAAGGACCACAGCGTCGGCCCGAATCCCACGAAATACCGTGTGACCTTCATGCCGAACGCCTTGGCCGTCCCCATGTGTCCGGCTTCGTGAAGGCACACCGAAACCAGGATGCCGACGGCGAAGATCGTCACTCCTAGCGCGTACGCCATCAACCGTCCCTTTGGTAGACCGCCACCAATTCACCGGCTCGGGTCCGTGCCCAGGCCTCGGCCTCGAGGACTTCTTCGACGGTACCGGGCTCATCGAAATCCGGCGCTTCATCGAGTACCCGGGCGACGGTGTCCAGGATCCCCAGGAACGGAAGGCGTCCACTCCGGAACGCCGCGACGCACTCTTCGTTGGCGGCGTTGTAGATGGCCGGTCGACAGCGCCCTGCTATCCCGGCCTGTCGGGCCAGTCGCACCGCGGGGAAGGCTTCCTCATCCAGCGGGTAGAACTCCCACCGGTGTGCCTGGGTCCAATCCACCGCTGGGGCCGCGTCAGGAACCCGGTCCGGCCAGCTGAGCGCGAGGGCGATGGGCAGCCGCATATCCGGCGGGCTGCACTGAGCCAGCGTGGAGCCGTCGATGAATTCCACCATGGAGTGCACCACCGACTGTGGGTGCACCATGACCTCGATCGCTTCGTATCCGATACCGAACAGTTCGTGGGCTTCGATTACCTCCAAGCCCTTGTTCACCAGGGTGGCCGAGTTGATGGTGACCACAGGCCCCATGTCCCAGGTGGGATGGGCCAGCGCCTGCTCGGGAGTGACGTCGGCCAATTCGGCCCGGCTCCGTCCCCGGAACGGCCCGCCGCTAGCGGTCACGATCAGCCGGCGTACCTCCTCGGCCCGTCCGCCTCGCAGGCATTGCGCCAACGCTCCGTGCTCACTGTCGACCGGCACGATCTGCCCGGGCTTGGCGATTCGGCGGACCAGCGGCCCACCCGCCACCAGCGATTCTTTGTTGGCCAGGGCGAGGGTACGCCCGGCTTCGAGTGCCGCCAGGGTCGGCGCCAGGCCAATGGATCCGGTGATGGCGTTGAGGACGATGTCGGCAGGCCAGGTCGCTAACTCGGCGGCCGCCTCCGGTCCGGCGAGAATCTTCGGGATTCGGTACTCACCCGTGGCGTAGCCCCGCCGCTGCGCCTCCGCGTAGAAGGCTAACTGGAGATCCTGCGCGGCGCTGGCACGGGCCACCGCGACAGCCTCCACCGACAGCTCGAGGGCTTGACGGGCGAGCAGCTCCACACTGCTCCCGCCGCCCGCGAGCGCCACCACCCGGAACCGGTCCGGATTGCTGGTGATGACATCGATGGCCTGTCGCCCAATGGAGCCGGTCGACCCGAGCAGGACCACTTCACGCACGCTCATAGCTGACGTCCCCGACTGGCCATGCGTCCCCCCGCGATCAAATTCGGACAAGACGACGCGGACACGACAGTGTCGCCGTAACGGCTGTTGTCGTCAGCGTCGCCATTGAACCCTAGCCGCCCTCAGACAACGCCTCGGACCGCGGGGCCTTCACTGCCCGTGTCTACACCTCTGCCCGTACTCGTATGCCCTCCCCGTGGTTCTCGTATGCCCTCGTCGTGGTTCATGCATGCGTCAAGGGTCGGTGAGCTCAGCGAGCGGTGGTCGCGGTGATGTCGAGCCGCGCTCTGTGTCGATGGTGCTGTGCCTGCTGTGACTATGGCGCCTGTCTATGCGCTTCTTCGTCTATGCGCTTCTTCGCATCTTGCGGTGTGTAGCGGTTTGCGGTCTATGGCGCCTTGTGATTTCTCGCCATAATCCAGACGCTCTCCCCAAGCAGGGGTTCCCCAAGGCAGGATTTCCAGCGTCACCGGCTGCGCCTTCGGCATCGACCACCGGCGCCTGTCCTCACACGGATCGCCTTCTCAATCCTCTGTCTCCCCCGTGGTCTGTTGACCATCGTCCGCTTCATCGGGGATGAGAACACCGGGGTTGAGCAGGCGATCGGGATCCACGGCGGCCTTGAGCGCACGAAGCGCCGTGACGCCTACCTGGCCCACCTCCGCTTCCATCCAAGGGGCATGGTCACTGCCGATGCCGTGATGGTGGGTGATGGTCGCACCCTGTTCCGCGATCGCCTGACTTACGGCGTGCTTGGCGCGGGTCCACTGTCCGATCGGGTCGTCGTCATCCCGGCGCGCCAGGATCGTGAAGTACAGGGACGCTCCGGTGCGGTAAAGGTGGGACAGATGTGCAAGGACGAGAGGCCGCCAGGGACGCAACTCGGCTAGCACAGCTTCTCGGACCGCTTCATATACCCGCGGCAGATCCGACCAGTACGCCGCCGTCTCCACGGTTTCCACCAACAACCCATGGTCAAGAAGCGTGTCCCGGAGTGCGGGGGCTACGAACCGCTGACGCTGCCACGACCGAGCCGGGCCACTCCCTAACGGCACTGCTCCGTGCCTCCTCAGGAGCGCCATCGCATGCCGGTGGCGCCAAATGATCTGGTGGACGGAGCCTTCCCACCCGAGGATCGCCACACAACTGGAGCCATGGCCACGCAGGTTCAGGTACGCCCGTGCGACCCGAGTCGCCCATGTGTTCCGGCTCAGCGCCAGGGTGATCGCTGTCTCGTCCGGATCGGACAGGCGACACACGTCCGGTGCCATTCCAGGCCCCAGTTCCCGCATCAGCATCCGTAACGCGGTGATTCCCTGGGCGAAGCTGGGAAAGGACCAGGCCTCATAACGTTGCCGCTCCGGAAGGGGATAGACCTCGAAGGTCACCTCGGTGATTACTCCGAACGCCCCTTCAGAGCCGACGATTAAATCCAGCAGGCGCGGACCCGCCGCGCTCCACGGACCTCGTCCCAGTTGGAGTTCCCCGATCGGGGTGGCGCACCGCAGCCCGCGTACCAGCTGATCAGCCCGTCCAAACCCAGTCGAGGCCTGACCTGCCGAGCGGGTGGCGACCCATCCCCCTACGGTGGAGAACTCGAAGCTTTGAGGCAGATGCCCCAGGGTCAGCCCATGGGGAAGGAGTGTGGCGGCGACCTCCGGCCCGCGCATTCCAGCGCCCAGGGTGGCCGTCAATGACACCGTATCGACGGCGATCAGCCGATTCATACGCGCCATGTCGAGTACCACCGTGGGGTGCTTCCCCGGTCGAGTGTTGACGCCGCCCACCACGCTGGTGCCGCCTCCGAAGGGAATCACGGTGGCTTCTTCTTTCGCGCACACCGCGAGGACATGGACGACCTCGTCATGGGAGCCGGGGTAGACCACCACGTCGGGCACCGTTTCCAGCTCGCCCCGTCGAAGTTTGATCAGGTCTAGGTAGCTCTGGCCAACGGCATGGCGGATCCGATCCATCCGGTCGGTGCTCACCCGCCTTTCCCCGACGCACCGTGCCAGCGCTTGAAACAGCGAACGTGGCACCTCGCTGTCGGGGATCTGGAGCCGGTCGGGGTCGTTCTTCTCCACACCGGACGCGGGTGTGCGTCCAAACCGCGCGATGACCAAGTCACGCATACGGGGCGTCAACGCAGGCCGTTGGCTTGGATGGCGCCATCCGGACCAATACGGATAACGTTCCACGAGATACAGTGTGACATGTGACGTCAATTAGTAACACCCGTTCGGAGACGACCGACCACTCCGTATCCCTGTCCCACGCAGAGCCGGCTGTCGCTCCCCTCCCGGCCTCATCCACTCCTGATGACCCGATCCTCGACGCCGCTCGTGAGGTGATCCTGCGGGTGGGTGTACGCCGGACCACCGCCACCGATGTGGCCAGACGGGCCGGGGTCAGCCGGATGACGCTGTACCGCCGTTTTCAGGACGTACAGAGCCTCCTGGTCGCCCTGCTCACCCGTGAGGTGAACCGGCTCCTGGGGGAGATTGAGGCCACGGTGGCGACATTGCCCACCGCCCGCGAACGCCTCGTCACAGCAGCGATCACCGGCGTGCAACGTTTGGCGGCTGACCCACTGTTTCTCCGTCTGGTGGAGGTCGACCCCGAGCTGCTCCTGCCCTACCTGTTGGAGCGCTCCGGCTCCAGTCAACTGGCCATACGCGCGTACCTGACCAGAACGCTCACCGCAGGGCAGGCCGATGGCTCAATCCGCCCGCTGGACGTGGCCTACGCCGCACAGGTCCTGCAACTGACGCTCCAGTCCTTCGTCCTTTCTTCACGAATCATCGCGAATGAGGCTGATCCTTCCCGTATCGCGACGGAGCTGGCTGATCTCCTCAATCGTTATCTAGCTCCGTCTCATGTCATTTGTGGACATTCCTAACTGGACGGTAACCATGATCGGAACCTGGCTCAACGCCACCCGTCGGCAACGAGAACTGGCCGAGCTCGATGATGTGGGCACAGTCGATCTCATCGTGGTGGGCGGCGGGGTGGTGGGTGCCGGCGTAGCCCTCGACGCCGTCACCCGAGGCTTGTCGGTGGTGCTCCTGGAAAGCAAGGATCTCGCCGCAGGGACCAGCGGAATGTCCAGCAAGCTGATGCACGGCGGCTTGCGCTATCTGGCCCGCGGCGAGATCGGCCTTGCCTACGAGTCCGCCCGGGAGCGGGCCCTTGCGCTATCCCACATCGCGCCGCACCTGATTCAGCCCCTCCCCTTCCTGACCCCCTACGGTCCGGGCTTCACTGTGCATGGAGCCGCGCTTCCACTCGCCGGGCTGTGGGCCGCCGACCTGATGCGTCGAGTCGCGGGAAGCCGCCGAGCCCAGCTTCCTCCGCCCCGTCGTGTCACCCCCGCAGAGGCACGGCTCCTCGTGCCACGCCTGACCTCCTACGGCCTCCAGGGCGCCGTGGAGACGTGGGACGCTCAATTGGTTGACGACGCCCGCCTGGTTCTTGGCCTGGCCAGAACCGCGGCCAGTTACGGAGCGCGGATCCTCACACGGTGCACGGTTGAGAAGGTCGTCGATCGAGTAGCCGTGGTGCGTGATGAACTGAGCGGTCAACGCCTGGACATTCGTGGCCGGGCTGTCGTCAACGCCACTGGTGTGTGGGCCTCCCGGTTGGAGCCAGCGGTTCGGCTCCGTCCCAGTAGAGGAGTTCATCTTGTGGTCTCAAGCGAAGCTCTGGGGCACCCTCGCGCGGCTTTAACCGTCCCCGTCCCCGGGCAACCGCACCGCTTCGTCTTCGCTCTCCCTCAAGACGATGGCACCGTCTACATCGGAGTCACCGATACCCCGGTCCCCCACAGCGGGGACATCGCGGAGCTCCAACCCGCTGTCAGCCCAGCAGAACAGCGGTTCCTGGTGGAGGTCCTCGGCCAGTGTCTGGAGGAGCCGATAACCCCCGACGCCATCCTGGGGAGTTTCGCCGGGCTCCGGCCGCTACTGGAGCACGGAGTCGGTCTGACGTCCGATCTATCCCGACGCCACGAGATCATCGATGACGGCAACGGGCTAATCACCGTGGTGGGCGGGAAACTCACCACTTACCGCCGAATGAGCGCCCAAGCGGTGGACCATGCCGTATCGCGGTACCGGTTGCCGGCCGCCCCCAGCCGTACCGCTCGCCTCCCTTTGGTGGGCTCGGCTCCGCCGGCTCGACTCGCGACACTGCGGGCGCCCCGACGTCTGGTGCGTCGATATGGAGCCGAAGCGGTGAGTCTGCTCCAGCTTGCGGAAGCCGAACCGCACCTGCTGCGACCAGTGGCGGAGGGTGTCCCCGCTCTGGGCGTCGAGTTTGTCTTCGGTGCCCTGGCGGAGGGAGCCCTCGATGTTGAGGATCTGCTGGCGCGTCGTACCCGACTCACCCTGGTCCCGGCCTGGGCCGAGGCTGCGCGTCCCGCCGCCGAAGAGGCGATGAGTCGCTCACGCCGCCTCGACCCTCAAGGCCGTCTTGATCTGTGATCTGGTCGGCCTGTGCCCATGGCGTGGTCACTGTCCTCGGCCATTCGAGGCCGATCACGCCCCACGGAGCCGGCACCGTATGAGACGGTGGGGGTCCCGGTTACACGGAGCTGTAGGCCCCGGTTACACAGACTCGAACTCCCTGGACCGCTCCACCGGGACGACGGCGTCGGATTCATGGATGCCGTAGCGGCGGTAGACGCCCCGCAGCCAGGACGGCGCCCACCAGTTGTAGCTACCCATCAACCGCATAACGGCGGGGACCAGAAGCAGCCGCACCAAAGTGGCGTCGATCACGATCGCCACGAGCATCCCCACCCCGATCATCTTCACGAAGGTGATGCCGGAGGTGGCGAAAGCTCCGACCACCACACACAGCAGGAGGGCCGCTGCTGTGATGATGCGTCCCGTGCGCTGGATGCCGGTCACGACCGCGGTTGTGTTGTCCCCCGTGATCTCCCACTGCTCACGGATCCGGGAGAGCAGGAAGACCTCGTAGTCCATCGACAGCCCGAACAGAATCGCCAGCATCAGGATGGGCTGGGTGGCCTCCAGGTAGCCGGTGGGAGTGAAGTCCAGCACCTCAGCTAAGCGCCCGTCCTGGAAGATCACCACCACCGCCCCGAACGAGGCACCGATCGACAGGATGTTCGCGAGGATCGCCTTGATCGGGAGGACCACGGAGCCGAAGGCAAGGAACAGCAGCACGAAGGTCACCCCGACGACGATGAGCGCCATCCAGGGGAGGTTGGCCTCCAGGCCAGCTAACAGGTCAACCAGATACGCGGTGCTTCCCGTGACAAGTACCTCTGCTCCGTCAGGCTCAGGCAGATCCCGAATGGCCGAGACCGCCGCTCGTGCTTCCTGGGACATCGATTCGCCGTCGTAGCGCACCTCGATCAAGAAAGAATCGTCCCGGGAAGCGGTGATCTGGGCGCTTCTGACACCTTCCAGAACACTGACCTGCTCGGCGAAATCGTCAGCTGTGGCGGCGGAGGCCCCGCTGACCAGAACCGAGATCGTCTCGATGTCTCCCCCAGGGAACCCAGTCGCCAGCACCTCGCTCACCACGCGGCTCTCCGTGTTCTCGGGGAGCACCCGCTCGTCCACGCCGCCGAACTGGACCCGTGTGAAGGGCAGAGCAAACACGGCCAGGACGAGCACCACAGCGAGCGTGTAGAACACCGGGCGCCGCATCACGCTATGCGCGATACGCCCCCAGGCCCCCTCTTGCTCTGTTCTCTCATCGGACGGGGAACGGCGACGCCGCCACGGCATAGGGGGCCGCAGGGCGTTCACCCGGTGTCCGAGTAGCGCCAGGAAAGCCGGAAGCCCAGTGAGCGTCGCCAGCACCGCCACCGTCACCGCGGCTATCCCGCCCAACCCCATGGAGCGCAGGAAGGGCTGCGGAAAGATCAACAATCCGCTCAGCGAAAGCGCCAGCGTGATACCAGAGACGGTCACGGTGCGGCCCGCCGTCGCCATCGTCCGGGCCACCGCCTGTGGAATAGGCTGCCCGTTTCGCAGTTCCTCCCGGAACCTGCTCACCACGAACAGGGCGTAGTCGATCGCTAGCCCCACGCCCATGATGGTGATGATGTTGATGGCGAAAACCGAGATATCAGTCACCATGGTGAGCAGCCTGACGACGGCAAACGCCCCCAAAATGGCTACCGCCCCCACCACGAGAGGAGTGGTGGCCGCCACCAGGCTGCCAAAGATCACGATGAGCAGTACCGCCAAGATCGGGTTAGCGATCATCTCCGCACGGACGATGTCTCGGGACACCCCCGAGGAGATGTCTTCGAAGATGGCGGCGCTGCCACCGGTCTGAGTCCGTAGGTCGGGAGCGATCAGGGCATCCCGTAATTGTTCGATCTGTTCGGGCGAGATGTCATCGATGACGCGTAAGGCTACATAGGTGGCGTGACCATCCTCGGAAACCATCGTCGGCGCCCCGGTCTGGTAGTAGGTGATGACCTCCTCGACCTCCGGGCGACGCGCGACAGCGGCGACAGTCTCTTCGACCTCCTCCTGGAAGGCAGGATCGTCTACGGTGAGCTGTTCACTCGAATACAACGCGATCAGATCGACAGTCTGGTCGCCGATCTCCTGCTCGATCCGTTCGGCGGCTATGACGGCCTCGCTGTCGGGATCTTCGAACCCGCCATCGGACAAAGCGCCGAAGACCCCGACCCCCCATACGCCGGCGATCACGGTGAGACCGACGACCGTGGCCAGGACAAGCCATCGCATTCGATATACGACGCGCCCCCACCACGCGAACATCGCTACCGCTCCTTCGTCAGGTTATGCGCGTAAGCTGTAGTCACCACTTACTTAAGTTACAGGCGTTAACTATGGATTACGCCAACAACCTGAGTCAACATGCGTTACGGAGGATGTGCTATGACGGCGCCCAGCCGGCGAGAAAGACTGCGCGCCGCGACGATCGCGGAGATCAAGCAGGCGGCGCGCCGACGGTTGGTGGACCATGGTCCGGCCGCCATCTCCCTCCGCGCCATCGCCCGAGAGATGGGCATGACGGCCCCGGCCCTCTACCGCTACTTCCCGAGTCTGGAAGCACTGGTGACCGAGTTGGTGGCGGATCTGCTTGATGAGATGACCGACAGCATGGAAGCGGCCCGAGACGCCGAACCAGAGGGGGATATCAGGGCGCGGTTGTATGCCGTAACTCGCGCGTTCCGCGAGTGGGCCATCACACACCGGCCAGAGTTCACCCTGATATTCGCCAATCCGCTGCCGAGTCTGGGTCACCCGAATACCCGGCGCGATCCCCGCCAGCCCGACTGTCTGGCCGGCACCCGGTACGGCGACGTGTTCGCGCGCCTGTTTGTAGAGCTGTGGCAGCGGCGACCGTTCCCGGTTCCGAGTCGGGAGGAGCTGCCGCCAGGGTTACTCGCCCAACTCGACCGTTATCGGGAGCTGACCGGCACTCCTCTACCGACTGGGGCGCTTTATGTGTTCCTCAGCTGCTGGGTCCGGTTGTACGGCATGGTCGCCCTCGAGGTTTTCGGGCATCTGCATTTCGCACTCGACGAGATCGAACCGATGTTCGAAGCTGAGGTGGCGCGACTCGCCCGCCGACTCCACCTGGACCCTCCGGCCACCATTCGATAAGCAGCGTCGACCACCGTGCTCTTCAGCGGCCCACCATGCCGCCACGTGTACCGGGGGCCATCACCGTTCCGGCCCGTCGCCGGGACAACCCCAGTGACGGGCCGGAACAGCAGGAATGGGAACAGCAGGAATGGACTGTGTCAGTTTGAGCTACCGGCTGAGCTACCAGCCCCCTCAGCCACCGGAGCCCCCGCGGGGCGGGCACGCAGCGAGTGCCCCACACTCGTCAGGCACCGGCCAGTGGCCAGATCGAACTTCCAGCCGTGCATCTGGCAAGTGAGGACCCCATCCTCGATCTTGCCGAAACGCGCCAGGTCCGCCTTCAGGTGCGGGCAGCGACGCTGCACGATCCAGTCCCCTAGCTTGATGTCCTCAGCGTCCGGCTTCTGCTCCGCGTACCAACCCTCGGCGTAGTTGAGACGCTCCTGCGACAGGCACTTGAAGAAGGTGTAGACGTACTCGTTGTACTGCCCGATACGGGCGGCGGAGAACCGGCAGGACAGGAAGAGGCTGTTGACCCAGTCCACCTCCCCCGTCGCCAGCAGATGCTCGACGAGAGTCTTCCGGGTCCGGAAGCGGTACCGAACCTTCTCCCCGGCGTACGGGCGTACCTCGCGATTGACGAAGTCAATCACGATGCTCTCCACCTGCTCCTGCGGCTCCTCCCCCGCGACCTCAGAGGCCTCGGCGTTCGCCTCGGACGCCGTGGAGCCGTTCGACTCGGCCACCTTAGAGCCATTGACGCCGGAGCCGTTCGGAGCGTCGAGGACCAGGTCGAACCGCACCGGCCCGCCGATCCCCTTAGCGATGTGCTCCGACTCGGCCAACAGCGGCTCCAGTCGGGCCTTCAACTCGGCAAAAACGTCGATCTCGGGGTGCGACCAACTCCGCTTCGCCGCCTCGATCACGGGGCGCTGGCGGCGAGCGTACTCACGCAGGTACTCGGTCTTGGCCTCAGTGCTGAAGAAGGCGCGAGGGTCCTCCACTGGCTGCTTCAGCACATTGCAGCTGTCCGGTGTGATCTCAACCTCGGTCCCCGGAAGGAACACCACCCCGTTGGTGTATCCCTGCTCAGCCAGGAAGTCGAGGAAGACCTGCTGGTCGGGGAAAATGTTGCCCTCATCGCCGAAGATGTCGTTGAACTGGAACAACTCATCGTCCAGGAAGCAGGGCGGGCCGGCGATGGGGAAGATCCAGCTGGCCTTCAAGTCATCGATGTAACGGAGGGCGCGGTCGAACTGCCGCTCTCGCTTCTGCTTCCCAAAGGCGGTCTTCGCGGCGACGGGCAGCTCGTAGACCATCGGGTACCAGATGGCACCCGAGAACTGGAGCATGTGGGCGTGGACATGACCGAGGCGTGCGAACTCTGACAGCTCCGCTGGGCGGGCGTCGTTCTGGTTCAACAGGCGGACCCCGTCGTACTCCACCCACAGGGACGAGTCACCGATCGGGCCATCGGTGGGGGAGATCAAGGCCTGGATCATGATCCGAAGACCGCCGTCAAGCTCCACAACCTCGTTGGAGACGGTCCGGATGAACGATGTGAAGCCCAGCTCCCGCAGCTCGTCTTCTAGTTCGGAGGTGGGGTAGGCAGGGAGCAGCACCGTGGCCTTCTTGGACACCCAGGTACGCAGGTGATCGGCGTCAAAGTGGTCACGGTGTAGGTGGGAGATGTAAAGATAGTCACACTTCCCCAACCGCTCCCAATCCAGGCCAGAGTTGTCCGGGAAAGGGAACCACGAAGCGAAATAGGCAGGATTCACCCACGGGTCACAGAGGATGCTGCCCGCTCCGGTCTCGATGAACATGCCCGCGTGGCCGGTACCAGTGACTCGCACGACGCGGTCCTCCCTGTACTCGTCCGTGTTCTGACAGTGCCACTCATACCCGTTCGGCGACCGAGCGGATCACCACTCGGCGTGACGCTACCGCAGCCCACGCCACGGCGAGCGCCGACCACCGTGACCCCGGCTGGTCCCCTCAGGTATCCACCATGCCAGACTGATGAGCAAGGCCCTCCTCGGCTCCGTTCATCGCCCAGAGCGAGGGCCAGAGAGTTCATCGAGTCCCGACGCGGAGCGTGAGAAGTGGCTGGCAGCCCGTCTGAACAGGTGACCTCGCCCGACCAGCACAAGCCTGGTAACCCCAAGCTCGCCCGTGCTGGGGCGATCCTGACCGCCCTCATCCTCCTGGTGATGATCCCGGGTAACCACCGCGGCAACGTGGAGAATGTCTGGCTGATCAGCCTCGCCGGACTGCTGGTGTTGATCGTCATCGTCGACTGGGTGCTGCGCCGCAACGGATTGCGCTAAAAGGCCCTCCCCTCGGGCTTCGTCGAGTCAACGGGTGATCCACACCCTTATTCCGCCTCGGGCAGGGCGCCGCACGATGAGGCGTTGCCACCCTGGCGTGGAGGGCGCGATATCGCGCGTACCAGCAAATACCAGAAGATCCGCGTGCCCAACCGGCCTTATCCCGTTGGGCACGCCGACACCGAGGGCTAGCGGCTCACCCCGCGCCGCACAAATAGATCCCGGATCTCACGGAGCGCGGCGTCCACCTCGGCCTCGAAGTATCCCCCTTGGACCAAGCTGAACTGTCCAGGATCCAGTTCGCTTTCGGCGACCGCGACAGCCGCGCGGCCGGCCATGGTGGCCGCTACCGCATCGAAGAGTCGGTCAACCTGTGCCCGGTCGTACCCGCTCCCGAACCGACGTGTCTGGAAGGTACGCCGCAACTGGTCGAGGCGGTGCAGGTCTTCCGGTGTGAATGGAGAGTCGGCCGCGCGGATCTCGGCGGTCATCTCCATCTTTCCGTGCCGTCCCGGGGCCTCGAACGCCCCCGTCGGTTCGTATCCGGGCGCTGGCTCATATCCCGGTGCCGGTCCCGGCGCCGGCTCGTACCCCGGCGTCGGCTCGAACCCCGAAGGCGGAGGAACCTGCGGGAACCCACCGGTGGCCGATGGGTAGCCACCGCCGCGTACCGGTGGGATCTGCTGGGTCATGCCAGCGTCGGGTTCGACTCGAGGCGGAGGTACGGGCCGGGCCGCTGGTGGGGGAGGTGGCGGGGTCACCGTCGCCCGAGCGGCCGCCGGAGGCGCCGGGATAGGTGACGCGGCCGCGGCCGCCGCTGGAGGCGCCGCTGCCGGAGGAAGCGGTGCCCGCTCCTCTCGCCCCCTGCCGTAAATCGTGTCCTCGGGCCGGCTCCTGCCATACACCGGTTGTTCGCGTTCCGGACCGTAGCCACGGTCGTATTCGGGCTCCGGTGGATATTGCCGGTCCTCCGGACCGTAGTCCTCGTAGTCGGGTTCCCGGACGTAGGTCGTCGGCTCAGGGCCGTAATCCTCTTCCGGAGCGTAACCGGTCTCTTCCCGGGGCTGTGGATAAGCCTCCCGCTCCCGCCCTGCACGCTGCTCGGGAGGCTGGCCGGCGGGGAGTCCGAGCCGCCCTTCTTGCTCTAGGGCGGCCAATTGCCGCTCGAGCCGGTCGAGATAAACGTCGACCTGCCATTCGTCGTAACCACCGAAGCGCACGCGGAAGACAACGTCGTGGACGTCCTGCGCCAGAACAGGCTCACCGATCGGGGCGCCCTCCAAGGTTGCCTCGACGCGCTCAAGGAAAGCGTCGACTTCATCAACCTTGTACCCGCGGCGCAATGCCCGACGTCGGAACCGCTGACCCTGAGTCGCCACTCACCCACCTCCGCTTGCAGCAAGCTGCCCACACGCACCGTCGATCTCCCGGCCACGGGTATCACGTACCGTGGTCGGCACCCCGGCCGCGCGCAGCCGCCGGACGAACTCCCGCTCCACCGACTTGGGGCTGGCGTCCCAGCGACTCCCCGGCGTCGGGTTAAGCGGAATGAGGTTAACGTGTGCCAACCGTCCCGCGAGGAGCCGGCCGAGAAGGTCGGCCCGCCACGGCTGGTCGTTCACCTCTCTGATCATCGCGTACTCGATCGAGAGTCGCCGCCCCGTGGTACGGGTGTATTCAAACGCCGCGTCAAGGACCTCCGCCACCCTCCAACGTGTGTTGATGGGCACCAATTCGTTACGCAGTTCATCATCGGGTGCGTGCAGCGACAAAGCCAACGTCACCTGGAGCCCTTCGCTCGCCAGACGGCGAATCGCGGGAACCAGGCCAACGGTTGAGATGGTGATGTGCCGCTGCGCCAACCCGAGTCCTGCCGGCGCGGGTGCGGTGAGCACTCGGACGGCGGACAGGACGCGGTCATAGTTAGCCAGCGGCTCCCCCATCCCCATAAACACAACGCGGGAGAGCCGGTTTGGGCCACCTTTGACCGCTCCCCGCGCCGTCGCGCGTGCCGCTGCGACGACCTGCTCGACGATCTCCCCAGTGGACAGATTACGGGTCAAGCCCAGCTGGCCGGTCGCGCAGAACGGGCACCCCATTCCGCACCCCGCCTGGGAGGACACGCACACGGTGACCCGGTCGGGGTACGCCATCACCACGCTCTCCACGAGCGCACCGTCGTGGAGCCGCCACAGGGTCTTACGGGTGGCGCCCGCATCGCAGGTACGCTCGCTCGCCGCCGTCAGCAACCGGGGGGTCAGTGCTTCGGCGAGTCGGTCACGGACCGCCGCCGGTAGATCGGTCATCTGGGCCCGATCGGCGGGGTCGGCGGGGTCCAGTAACCGTCCGAAGTAATGCCTAGCCACCTGGTCGGCTCGAAACGGCTTTTCCCCCAGGTCGGTCACTACGGCACGACGCTCCTTGGGCGTCAGGTCCGCCAGATGACGGGGTGGCGCGGCCCGACGAGTCCGCGGGGAGCGTGGCTGCACGAGCAGTGGCAGGGAGGTCATAACTCAGCAAGTGTCCCACGTTTTGGGGGTCGTGCTGACCCCCGACAAGACAGGTCACATCTTGATTCACCCTGGCGGTGGGGCGAATACGGACAGCATCCACAAGGCGCCAGGAACCGCAAGCAGAATGGAGTCCAGCCGGTCCATCAGACCGCCGTGGCCGGGCAGCAGGCGCCCCATGTCCTTTACACCCAGGTCACGTTTGAGCAGTGACTCCCCCAGATCCCCTAACGTGGCGACGATCGCGATCACTACACCGAACACCGCGCCTTCCCACAGGGCCATATCAAGCAGGGTGGTGCAGATGATCGCGCTCCCCACCGCGCTGGCGGTCAGGGAACCGGCAAACCCCTCCCACGACTTTTTCGGGCTTACCGTGGGCGCCATCGGGTGCCGCCCGAACAGCACACCTGAGACGTATCCCCCGGTGTCGGAGAGCACGACGGCAGACAACGTCGCCACAATCCGGAACGGGCCATCATCGGGCGCCAGCATCAGCGCGCCGAACCCAGCCAGGAATGGTACGTACGCCGCTATCAGAACAGCGGACGTCACGTCACGCTGGTAACCGACAGGGCCCTCCCCTAAACGCCAGATCAGGATGGCCAGCATGGTCAGTACCAGCCCCAGGAACATCGCCTCGATTCCTGCGAACCAGGCGAGGGCCACCATGGCTAGACCACCAATGATCAGTGGAGGCAACGGTGGCTGGGCCTTGAGGGGTTCGACAGCGCGTGTCATTTCCCAGACGCCGATGACGACCGCTGCCGCCAAAACCCCAAGGAAGGCTGGACGCCAGATAAACAGGGAGGCCAGGACGAGCGCCCCCAACCCCACCCCCACCCCGATGGCGGCGGGGAGGTTACGCCCGGCTCTGCCTGGTGATGGGTCGGGCGCGGCACCGCCGTACCGCGCCCGATGTTTACCGCGACGTCCAGAATTATCGGAGCCCGTACGCGGGCCGGCCGAGTCGATGATCTCCATCAAACCTCGAGCAGCTCATTTTCCTTGTTCTTGACGATCTCGTCGACCTGCCCGACGAACGCGGCGGTGGTGTCATCGAGATCCTTCTCGGCGCGCCGTCCTTCGTCCTCGCCGATCTCCCCGTCCCGGACGTACCGATCCAGTTCCTCCTTGGCCTTGCGCCGGATGTTACGGATCGCGACCTTGGCTTCTTCACCCTTGTGCCGGGCCACCTTGATCATCTCCCGACGCCGCTCCTCGGTCATCGGAGGAAGCAGAACCCGGATTTGGGTCCCCTCGTTGCTTGGGTTGACCCCCAAGTCGGAATCCCGGATCGCCCGCTCCATGGCGCCGATCTGCGAAGCGTCATACGGCTTGATGATGGCCATACGCGGTTCCGGCACAGTGATCGAGGCGAGTTGGGGGAGCGGAGTGGGGGAACCGTAGTAGTCCACCATGATCCGGCTGAACATGGCAGGCGTCGCCCGTCCGGTCCGGATAGTGCTGAACTCCTCCCGGGCGTGCTCGATCGCCTTCTCCATCTTCTCCGCAGCCTCAAGGAGAGTCTCGTCGATCACCTCTGTCCTCGCCTCCTTAACGCAGCCCGCTCAGCAACGCGGTGTGGTTACCGCACCCTGTCACATCGCCGTTCTTACACCCGCGACGGCGAACCTGTGATCAGAGCACGTTATACGGCCATCCCGGGGTCATCGGCTCTCCGCCTTGGCCACGGTGATGAACGTTCCGATCCTCTCACCGGTCAACGCCCGGACGATGGTGTCGTCACCATCCACACCGAACACCAGCATCGGCAACCGGTTCTCCATGCACAGGCTGAACGCCGCGGCGTCGACAACCTTCAAGCCTCGCTTGAGGGCTTCCTCGAAGGTAATGGTGTCCAGCCTGGTCGCTGTCGGATCTGTTCTGGGATCGGCCGTGTACACGGCGTCGACCCCGTTCTTGCTCATCAACACCACGTCGGCCTTGATCTCCAAAGCGCGCTGGGCGGCTACGGTGTCGGTCGAGAAGTAAGGCATTCCCGCGCCGGCCCCGAAGATGACGACCCGCCCCTTCTCTAGGTGCCGGATCGCCCGCCGTGGAATGTACGGCTCCGCCACCTGCCCCATGGTGATCGCGGTCTGCACCCGGGTGTCGACTCCCCGCTTCTCCAGGAAGTCCTGGAGCGCCAAACAGTTCATGACGGTGCCGAGCATGCCGATGTAATCGGCCCGGGCACGATCCATCCCCCGGCGCTGCAGTTCGGCACCCCGGAAGAAGTTCCCACCGCCGGTTACAACGGCCACCTGCACGCCTCGCCGCACCACCTCGGCGATCTGGCGAGCCACCTTCTGCACGATGTCTGGATCGACGCCCACCGAACCGCCACCGAAGGACTCGCCTGACAGCTTGAGTACCACCCTCCGGTAGGGCATGGCGGCGTCTCGCGTCTGAGCCGCCACAGCGGCTTCGACCGCTTGAGTCAACGTATTGCTCACGGGCCTCGCCTTCCGCGCTCGGTGATCCCGGGCCTCGCGGCTCCCGGCATCCAACTATGTGGCACCGTGCCCACTCCACCACCCGGATATGCGTGGGTACATGCCACTTCGGATACGGACACAGATACGGATGAGGAGGCCGTCGCGCTGTTTCGCTTCACTGACGACCTCCCCATCCCTGTTGGGGCCTTAGGTGGGTTCTTCCTCCGGCGTACCCGATCGCTCAGGCCTGCCCGACCTCGAGACGGGCGAAGCGGGTCACCGTGATGCCCGCCGCCTCCAGCAACTGCCCCACCGTCTTCTTCTGGTCCTGGACCGCGGGCTGCTCGATCAGCACAAAGTCCTTGAAGAACGCGTTGACCCGGCCCTCCACGATCTTGGGAATCGCCCGCTCCGGCTTGCCCTCCTCACGGGCGGCCTGCTCGGCGATGCGCCGCTCGTTCTCCACCACGTCCGCCGGCACCTCATCACGCGTGACGTACCGGGGACGCATCGCGGCGATCTGCATACCGGCGGCCCGGGCGGCTTCGTTGTCGTCCCCCGTGTACTCCACCAGCACACCCACCTGGGGCGGCAGGTCCTGAGACTTGCGGTGCAGGTACACGGCGACCTGACCGTCGAGGACGGCGAAGCGATTGACGGCCAACTTCTCGCCGATCTTGGCGGCCACCTCGTCAATGGCGGCCTGAACGGTCCGGCCGTCGGAGAGGGTGGACTCCAGCAGTGCGTTGACATCGGCCGGCCGCTGGGCGTCCACGTGCTCGACCAGGGTCTGGGCGAGCTGCTGGAAGTCAGCGTTCTTGGCGACGAAGTCGGTCTCGCAGTTGAGCTCCAACAGAGCCTTGCCAGAGTGCGCGATCAGACCGTTGGCGGCGGTACGACCCGCCCGCTTGCCGACGTCCTTGGCACCCTTGATCCGCAGGATTTCAATCGCCTTCTCGACGTCCCCGTCGGCCTCTTCGAGTGCCTTCTTGCAGTCCAGCATGCCGGCACCGGTCAGTTCGCGGAGATTCTTGACATCCGCAGCAGTGATATTGGCCATGGTTCTCTCTCGCTCGAGGTCTGGCTACGGGCGGCCGGCTCAGCGACCCGCAGTTGCGTTCCGGTACCGGCCCGGGGTGCGGGCCGGTACCCGGTGTGTTCGTGTGGACGTTCAGTGATCGGTGCTTCGGCGCTCGCCCCAGAGCGGGATGTCACGCCTGGGTCCTTAAGGGCTATGAGGGCCTCACAGGCCCTGAACTCCCTGAGGACCCCAAGGCGCCACCGTCATTCCTTCGCCGACTGGGAAGCCGCCGCGGCCGGCTGCTCGGCGCCGGTCTTGTCACCGCTCTTGTTGCCACCGGACTCCAACAGCTCCTGCTCCCACTCGGCGAGCGGCTCGTTGGCGGCAACCGCACCCGGCTGAGGCTTGTCGTCACGTCCGACCGCCGCACCGGCACGAGCGATCAGGCCCTCGGCTACAGCGTCAGCGACGACCCGGGTGAGGAGCGCCGCGGAGCGGATCGCGTCGTCGTTGCCAGGGATCGGGTAATCCACCTCATCCGGGTCGCAGTTGGTGTCCAAAATAGCGACGACCGGGATACCGAGCTTGCGAGCCTCGTCGACTGCGATGTGTTCCTTCTTGGTGTCGACGATCCATACGGCGGAAGGCAGCCGCTGCATATCGCGCAGACCACCGAGGGTGCGCTCCAGCTTCTCTCGCTCCCGCTTCAGACCGAGCCGCTCCTTCTTGGTCAGGTTCTGGTCAGCGGCACCAGTCTGCTCCAGCGCCTCCAGCTCCTTCAGCCGCTGGAGGCGCTTGTACACCGTCTGGAAGTTGGTGAGCATGCCACCCAACCAGCGGTGGTTAACGTACGGGGCACCGACCCGGGAGGCCTGCTCGGCGATGGCTTCCTGGGCCTGCTTCTTGGTCCCCACGAACAACACCGTGCCGCCACCGGCCACGGTGTTCTTGACGAACTCGTACGCCTTCTCGATGTAGTCGAGGGTCTGACGCAGGTCGATGATGTAGATGCCGTTGCGCTCCGTGAAAATGTAGCGCTTCATCTTCGGGTTCCAGCGACGAGTCTGGTGACCGAAGTGCACGCCACTTTCCAGGAGCTGGCGCATCGTGACGACGGGCATGGATTCTCCTTGCCTCATGTGCGGCGCACCGCACTCTCCCTGGTTGCCGCGACAGTCCGGTGACTGCCGCCCTGGTGCCCTGTCGTCGGCCTGAAGGTGCTCAGTGGCGTTTCACACCGCTATCCCCACCGAGACCAGGGAGGCCGCCGCCCACATCGTGGGAAGGACACGCGAGGTCGACCATCTTGGATGGTCGCCAAATGTCGAGTGTACGGCTCCCGCGCGGCGCCCGGGTAATCGGGACTCACACCCACGGTGGCCGTTTTGCCCAAAGTCGGGCTGAGGCTCTAACCAGCTCTCATGCAGATCGCTCAACTGGCGGCTAGACCGGCCGATATCAGAAGGACAACGCCGATGACCAGAAAAGCCGACGGAGGCCGTAACAACGCCCGGAAATCATCGGGTAGCCCCGGCACGGAGCCGCTCAGGAACGGATAAACCCCGGCCGCCAACAGTGATAGACCAGCCATGGCCAGGCTGCCGCCAATCACACCCGCCGGTGACGGTGCTCCCTCCTGGAAAGCGGAGCGGTACAGCAGGGCCACGACAGGGACGAGCAGCAGGAGCGTACCGAGGATGACGAGTATCTGCGTGCCGCGAACGCGTGGGTGATCGCCTCCGTAGGTCCTGCCCCGCTCCGTTTCCCCGAAGCGACGCGCTCCTGCGTCACCACCGGACTCGTTGGAGAGCATGGAGCTCAACGGCGGCGAGATCGCGGTCTCCGCGACACTGCTGCGGTAACTAGCGGTGAGCGACGGCGAGGCGGTGGATTGCGGGGCGCTACTGACCCCCGTGTCTGCAGAGGAACCGGCCGGCCCGCCGGAGGCACTGGCAGCAGGCGAGGCCGTCGCGGTCACAGGCCCGTGCGCCGAAATCGTGGGCAGCCGACTCGTGGGCGGACCAGCGATGTCGGAGGACAGCTCCGTCTTCTGAATCGACTCCGACGGGTCCTGTTGAGGATCGGTGTAGCGGGGAATGAGCTCGGTGCGTTGCTGCGCCGCGGAATCCGCAGTTTGACCAGGGTCACGGCGTTCGCTGTCGCTTCTATCCACAATCGGCACGCTAACCATGTGACATCCGACACTCAACCGGAGGGGGTGGCTGTGAGAACTTCGACGATCATCGAGAAATTCGGAGCCCACCTCCGTCTGCTCGCACCGCCTCCGGAACCGAGGATTGGGAACGCGACGTGTGACCGCGCCCCGTAGACCACGATCCCTTCTCTTGTCTTCTCCTGGGAGTTACCTTCTTCCGGAAGTTCGAAAAGCCAAGAAAGATCAATCTGTAGTCGTATACAGCCCTTAGTCCGGAACCCGACACCGCTGTCCGCCGCTCTCCGCCCCGTGTCACTAAGCTGACGGCGTGACCTCGACGCCGACGACACGAGACTGGCTCGTGGAACGGATGAGGCCGTTCGGGACAACCATCTTCGCCGAGATGTCCGAACTGGCCACGCGTACCGGATCGGTGAATCTGGGACAAGGATTCCCGGATACCGACGGCCCCGAGACGATGCTGCGGGCCGCCGCCACCGCCGTCACCAGCGGCCACAACCAGTACCCGCCGGCCCGAGGGATCCCTGAGCTGCGTCAGGCGATCGCTGATCACCAACGGCACCACTGGGGTCTTGAGTACGACCCCGACAGCGAAATCCTGGTCACTGCGGGCGCTACTGAAGCGATCGCGGCGAGCATTCTCGCCCTGTGCGAGACCGGCGATGAGGTGGTCTGCTTTGAGCCCTACTACGACTCCTACGCCGCCTCTATCGCGCTCGCAGGCGCGGTACGCCGCCCGGTAACTCTCCGCCCGGAGCACGGCCGCTACGTTTTCGACCCCGATCAGCTACGTGCCGCGTTCACGAAACGGACCCGGCTGGTGCTTCTCAACTCTCCGCATAACCCCACCGGGAAGGTGTTCACCCGAGCGGAGTTGGAGTTGATCGCCGATTTGTGCGTCGAGTACGGAGCGATCGCGGTCACCGATGAGGTCTATGAACACCTGGTCTACTCCGACGCCGCCAGCCCGCACCTGCCTTTGGCGACGCTTCCTGGCATGAAGGAACGGACGCTGCGAGTGTCGTCGGCCGGAAAGACCTTCTCATGCACCGGGTGGAAAGTGGGTTGGGTCTCGGGCCCGCCAGAGCTGGTCTCCGCCGTGCTCCGGGTCAAACAGTTCCTCACATTCGTGAACGCCGCTCCGTTGCAGCCCGCGGTCGCCACCGCGCTGCGTTCGCCGGACTCCTACTACGTGGATCTCCGGAACGACCTCCAGCAGAAGCGCGACCTACTGTGCGCGGGCCTCACCGAAGCGGGGTTCGACGTGCTGGTCCCCGAAGGGACGTACTTCATCACAGCCGACATTTCACCTTTGGGCGGCACCGACGGGATGGAGTTCTGTCGCTCCCTACCAGACCGCTGCGGTGTCGTCGCGATTCCTGCTCAGGTTTTCTACGACACCCGAGAGGCCGGTCAACGGCTCATCCGGTTCACATTTTGTAAGCAGCGTCCGGTGCTCCTGGAGGCTGTTCGTCGGCTCCGTGCCCTGACGTGAACGTCACGAGCCCCTTAACATTCCGCCTCCTTGAAGCCTCAGCCTCCTTGAAGGCTCCGGTTACTGCCCGCGGCGTGGGTGATGCTTCCGCTTGAGAGCGCGCTTCGGGGTATCGCCGGATCGACGTGGGGAACGGAGCCTTGGTATACAGCCGGGCGGGTGAGGAGCCGCGGGCCGCAGAAACCTGAAAATCCATCAGAAAACTCGAGTCGAGATTATGTCATCTTCACCTTGTCGATGACATAACTAGGGCGTGGCGAGTAAGCCGATTCAAGTGGCCGCCTTTACCACTATTTATCAGGTCATGCAAGCTTGTCCACAAGCCAGGAATGGTTATCCACAGATCTTGCTCATCGCTGGCGACTCCTCTTTGCGCCCGGCATTCTGATGGGCATGTCGAGTTTTCCCGGACAAGCCCGCCAGTGGTTTAAACGCACTGCACGTCCCACCATTGGCCATTCCATTCAGCTCATTCCTCGTTTTCTCGGCGCACGTTCGCGTACCCCTCGGGTCAGGCGTCGGTGTGGGGCATTGATACCGTCACTCGTACCGGCGGCTGTCCTCTCTCCCCGCCGTCGCTCGCTGGTATTCGCAAGTTGCGGCGCTCTAGCCGCGGGCCTAGTCCTCGGCACGATTGGGGCCGCGCTCGCCGCGGCGTCATCCGCAGCCCAGCGAAACGGGACGGCGACTTTCCATCCGGCCCATACCCCAGCGTCGAAATACGACACCGAGCAGGCTCAGACTCCTCGTCCCGATCCCCCGATCAACCCCTCTGTTCCGTATGAACAGGACCCTGATCAGGGCCGGGCTTCTCAGGACGGAGCTGCTCCCTCCCAGACTCCTGACGCCTCCGTCCCACAAATTCCCCACATTCCTCGCGGCCGGTACCGGTGGCCGCTCGACGGGGTTCCCCGGATCCTTCGCGCGTTCCAGCCTCCCCCACAACGATGGGCCGCAGGGCATCGTGGCGTTGATCTACTGGGTACCGATGGCCTCGTCGTACGCGCCGCCGGTGACGGTATCGTGCACTTCGCTGGACAGGTCGCGGGGCGCTTCGTGATCAGCATCAATCACGAGGATGATCTTCGCACCACCTATGAACCCGTTATTCCCTCAGTTCGCGCTGGACAGGTCGTCCAGGCCGGTGACCCCATCGGAGTGCTCTATACCGGAAATCACCAAGGTTGCGCCGGATCAACGTGCCTGCACTGGGGTCTGCGGCAAAACGGGCAGTACCTGGACCCCCTCTCTCTGCTAGGCCTCGGACAGCTCCGACTGCTCCCCGTCGACGAACCCACTCAGGTACGCGACGGTGGTGGTACGCGCCCGCAGCCTCCTCTCCCGACGTCAGGGAGCGGACCACTCTCGAGGCGCTTCGCAGGAGCCAGGCTTTCTCCTCTGCCGGCGTCAGGGAACGGACAGCCCATGTTTTCGAGGGCGCTTAGTGGCCCTACGGGGCGCCGAGTCCACGCCGTGCGATCACTGGGCGCTCCACACCCTGAGACGACGACTCCGGATCAACGCCGTAGAACATCCACGGAAACGTCAAGATTTGACTTGCGTTCCCGCACTGTCACGTTGCAGAAAGGGTGCCTGTTTCCTAATCAGGCGGGCTCTAAGAAGCGGAGATAACGTTTCCAAAAGTCAGGACCCATTGTGGCGCTCCCCTTACTGACCCGCATATTGGCGCGATGGACAGATCTGAATATACACAGAAAGGTTTCCCGCTCAGGCGCGAGGATGAGCCTGCCGGAAAGCACGGCGTAGTCGGTCCATGGAAACGTGCGTATAAATCTGCGTACTGGCGAGGCTGGCATGCCCTAGAAATTCCTGGACTGTCCGCAGGTCAGCGCCGCCCTCCAACAGGTGCGTGGCCGCCGAATGGCGTAGAGCGTGCGGTGACACCGCCGGCACCTGCCCTGCCCGCGCCCGTACGACAAGAATGCGTCGCACCGTGCGGGGGTCCAGCCGCCCACCGCGCCGTCCCAACAAAAGCGCCGCCCCGCTGTGTTCCTTCACCAAAGCCGGCCTGCCCAGGCTGAGATATGCCTCCAACGCCTGCTCAGCGGGGACACCGTACGGCACGACCCGTTCCCGCCCGCCCTTTCCTCGGACCCGCACCACGCGGCGTTCGCGGTCAACATCGTCGATATCAAGGCCACACAGCTCGCTGACCCGCACCGCGGTGGCGTACAGCAACTCCAATACCGCCTGATCCCGCACGGCCACCGGATCTGGGTCCGGCTCGGGGACGGTCAGGAGGGCCGCGGCCTGCTCGGAGCGCAACACGGTCGGCAGTGCCCGCGTGGTTTTAGGGCTGACCAGGAGTTGTCCAGGATCGGTGGGGAGGTACCCCCGCTGATGCGCCCAGGCGCAAAACACCCGTGCCCCCGCCGCCCGCCTAGCCAAGGTGCTGCGGGCCGCTCCGCCGCTGCGCAATCGGGCCAGCCAGCTCCGTAACGTCTCGATGTCCAACTCAGCAACCCTTGTGTGACCTCGGCGGGCCGCATGGTCAAGCAGCAACACCACGTCGGTCAGATAGGCCCTCACGGTGTGAGGTGACCGGTACCGTTCACTGGACAGGTATCGTGCGAATTCACCGACCGCCTCCTGGAGCTGGGCGGGAAGGGCTTCGCGCATGGCCTCGGTGGACGGGCTGGCTGCCATACCCCGACGGTTGTTCCCTGGGGTTTGATGGGTCAAGCGGGCACGCCGAGATACCCAGACCGAGCGCGCTGTACACGGCAGTCTGCGCGTACCGGTGAGGTACATAGGGCCGAGGGCGATCGTGTCTCGGCGTGGGACATACCCGCGCGTGCTGGTGAATTGGATTACCGGTGAGCCGGATTCCGTCGAAGGCTTGATCGTTTCCCGAACGCGCATTGACCCCTCGGGTAGTCCGGCGCGTTGTCCTCGGGGAGTCCCAGCCACATCGGCCCCGGGTAGCGCATGACGGGATCAGGGCATGTCTACCTGTCCCAATCCCGTCATGTGCGTCATCGTCTTGGGCCGGTGCTGCAGGTGTCGTACCGATGGCACTGATCAACCGATGCCACTGATCAAGTCGCCCGTCAGCGCAGACGTGGCGCCGGTGCTTTCCCCCGCCCACTGGTTTCCCTGGCGTGCGGCGTAGCCCGATACCCTCCGGTGGTCTCCTCCGCTAGGCCGCCCAGCACGAGGGTCGGTAGAACGCGTCGCACCTCGCTTGGGGCGACACCAGCAGATGCCGCAATGCTCACTACGTCAGCTCCCCGCCTGCTGGGAAGCGCGTCTAGGATGCGGGCGGACAGATCGTCGAGCTGGTCTCTGGCGGTCGGTGTCCCACGCGGGATTGGAGCCAGATCGTCACCGATCCGCCCCACTTCCTCCAGAACCTCAGCGGTATTGGTGACCAGGCGGGTGGCGGGAGAACGCAGTTCCAGGTGCGTCCCCACACTCAGCGCGGAGGTGACCGGGCCGGGCACCGCCATGACCACTCGGCCTAGGAGACGCGCCCACCGGATCGTGGCCCGGCTACCGCTTCTAGCCGCGGCCTCGACCATGAGCGTGCCGCGGGTCATGGCCGCGATCACTCGGTTACGGATGAGAAATCGCAGTCGTGCCGGTGTGGTTCCCGGTGGCCATTCACTCACCAACAGCCCGTTGTGCACGATGCGCTCAAACAGGCTCACATGCCCAACCGGGTACAGATGATCGATACCGCAGGCCAGGACCGCCACCGTGGGCCCGCCTGCCGCCAACGCGCCCCGATGAGCGGCGGCGTCGATGCCGTAGGCGCCTCCTGATACGACGCTCCAGCCTCGTTCGGCCAATCCGAATCCCAACTCGGTGGCGACATGGTCGCCATAGTTGGTGGAGGCTCGGGCCCCGATCACCGCCACGGAACGCTCCAGGATGTCCGCCAGGTTTCCGGTTCCACGCACCCACAGACACAAGGGGGCGGCCGTGGCCTCCTCGGTGACTCGACGAAGGTCCTCCAGCTGCGGTGGCCATTCGGCGTCCTCCGGGATCACGACACGCGCCCCAAGCCGTGTGGCCACCTCCAGGGATCCACTAACCCGGTCGACGAGATCCTGCCCGAGTCGGGCACTGACGGCTCGGCGCAGAGAATCGGGTACCGCGCCTTGGCATATTCGCCGCAGCGCCTCAACGGGCCCACAGTCCTGAAGCAACGCGTCGACGTCAGGCCGACCCGGCTCACACAAATGGGCCAGCGCTATCCGGGCCCGTCGCGGCTCAGCGAATTCGTCAAGGTCGATGGTGGTCACGCGGGCCTCCGGGTCCGCAGAAAGATCGCCTCGTTGACGTCCCCCGGGTCTGGGCTGTCCCGCCCGCCCAAATCCGCGATGGACCAGGCCAGTCGAATGACGCGGTCATAGCCACGCGCGGACAACACACCGGTCTCCAAGCCGCGGTCGGCGCTGGCGGTCACCGCACGCGGCAGTCGCCATGGCCGACTCCGCAGGACCGCGCCGGGGACATCGGCGTTGGTCCGCCAGCCACCGGCACGGCTCCATCGGGACACCGCCGCTGCCCGGGCCTGACGTACCCGCTCCGCCACCACGGCCGACGACTCCGGCTGTCCCGAGGTAGCCATCAGCTGAGCCGCCGTCACTGGAAGCAGCTCCACCTGAAGGTCGATACGGTCCATCAGCGGTCCAGATATTCGACCCAGATAGCGCCGTCGGGTCAGCGGACTGCAGGCGCAGTCCTGGTCCCCGGCTGGACTGGCGCATGGACACGGGTTGGCGGCCATCACCATCTGTACACGAGCCGGGTATCTCACGGTGCCAGCCGAGCGGCAGATCCACACTTCCCCGTTCTCCAA
Source organism: Actinomycetales bacterium (assembly GCA_002919305.1). Lineage (GTDB taxonomy): Bacteria > Actinomycetota > Actinomycetes > Mycobacteriales > Micromonosporaceae > RSA1. The sequence goes on along the minus strand of PKFB01000022.1, from coordinate 120,365 downwards.
CGGTTCACGCAAAGCGTCCAGCACCGATGGCGAGAACTCGGGCGCCTCGTCCAAGAAGAGCACCCCGTGGTGGGCCAGCGAGACCGCTCCGGGGCGGATCACCGTGCTGCCGCCACCGATGAGCGCCGCGACCGTGGAGGTGTGGTGGGGCGCCTGGTACGGCGGCCGCCGGATCAGGGACGCGTTATTCGGCAGCGTCCCGGCCACCGAATGGATGGCGGTGACCTCCAAGGCGGCCTCGTCATCCAATCGCGGCAGGATCGACGGCAGGCGTTCGGCCAGCATTGTTTTCCCCGCCCCCGGCGGCCCGAACAGGGCCAGATGATGTCCACCCGCCGCCGCTACCTCTAAGGCCCGTCGTCCCAGCTCCTGTCCGGCGACATCGGCCAGATCCGGTCCGTCTTCCTCGACAGGTTCAGGGGTGCTGGCAGGTGGCTCAAGCAGTGTCCCTTCGCCGCGGAGGAACTGCACCAACCGTTTGAGGGTGTCCACCGCGGCGACCCGCACCTCAGGCACTAGCGTCGCCTCATGGGCGTTGGCCAACGGGACGATCAGCTTGCGGATGCCATGCCGAGCCGCTGCGAGGGCCGCCGGGAGCACCCCTCGGACCGCTCTCACCATGCCGTCCAGGCCCAGCTCACCGATAAGAACGACGCCCTCCAACCCGTCGGCCGGCACCGCCCCGTCGGCGCACAGGACAGCGGCCGCGACGCTGAGGTCAAAGCTGGACCCGCGTTTGGGAAGCGAGGCGGGCAGGAGATTGATCGTGATTCGGCGCATGGGCCAGGATTCGCCGCTGTTGAGGATCGCCGACCGTACTCGGTCACGCCCTTGCCACAAGGCGGCGTCGGGAAGCCCTGAGACGGTCAGGCCGGGAAGCCCACCCGCCAGGTCGGCCTCCACCTCGACCACATGCCCCTCAACGCCGACGAGCCCGACCGACAGGACTCGCGCGTACCCCATCAGAACGCCTCCCGCACATGCTGGAGGCGAGCCGGACCGACCTTCTGGGGGAAGACCCCGATGACGTCGAAACGCACCTTCTCCGCGTGCTGGCCGGTGGTCACCATCCACTGGGCTGCCAGCCTCCGCAACCGTCGGACCTTGGCCCGCACCACGGACTCCAGCGGTGTCCCACAACGAGGGGTACGCCGGGTCTTAACCTCACAGAACACCAAGGTCTCGCCGTCGCGTGCCACCACGTCGATCTCTCCATGGCGGCACCGCCAGTTCCGGTCCAGGATCTGCATGCCCTGGTCCAGCAGATACCGGACCGCCACCCTCTCCCCGTACGCCCCCACGCTCTCTCCGGCACGGTTAGCCATGACCACCTCCGCGTCATGTCGCGTCAGGTGGTTCACGCTGCCCGCCGGATCGCCTCACAGAAGGCAGCTAAGAGGAAATTGTGGATAAACCATTACCCTGTGGATAAAGCGCACCGCGCGCTTTACACGGGTATCACCTAGCAGGAGCGCGGAAGCATCACACAGCCCTGTCGCCGACGTTGGAGGCCCGACGGCGCCTTTTCAGGGTCTGTTCTCTGGCTCAGTCAGGATTCTGCGCCGGCGCTCGATCAGGGCTCGTGCGGCGTTCTCCGATCCCCGGGCCCCGCCTCCGGTGACTCCACTCTCACCGGAGGCGGTGGTTAACGATCAGCTCGGTACCGGTTCGGGAGCGGACGATCTCCCTCGTCGATGTCTTTGCCCCCTGGCCCGACATCCGGACGGTAGATCCCCTCGACTTTGGGAGCCCCGGCGGAGGTACCCGGCGCGGGCGGTACGTCCGGCGCGGTCCCCTCAGGTAGCCGCGCTCCTCCCGCATCGACGTACTCGATCTCTTGTGAATCGCGATGGCGTGATTTGGTTCTCATGGTCGTCCAATACCCAGAGGACGACCACGTAACCCTAATCCGGCGAATATGAGATTCTTTTAACCTGCGTACCCTTGTATCTAATTACATCCCCTCGCCGCTGATACGGATGTGTCGGGCGAATTTGAACCCAACTATCCGTCCAGGAACCTTTGTTTAAAGGTCAGCTTCCGAACGCAGCGTCACTAGGGAGCGCGATGTCAGGTTTCTCCAATTCCTCGACGTTGACGTCCTTGAACGTAATAACACGAACGCTCTTCACGAAACGCGCGGGGCGGTACATATCCCAAACCCAGGCGTCCCGCATCTCGACCTCGAAGTAGACCTCGCCATCCGTGTTCCGAACGTGCAGGTCCACCGAGTTGGCCAGGTAAAAGCGCCGCTCGGTCTCCACCACGTACGAGAACTGGCGGACGATGTCGCGGTACTCCCGATAGAGCTGCAGCTCCATCTCGGTCTCGTACTTTTCGAGATCCTCAGTGCTCATCTCGACCCGTCCTCCATCACGACATTCTCGCCTACCCCGGAGGGCACCGGTGATCGGGGAAGGGCCGCCCCGCCACCCGATCCATCACCCATACCCTGACTACGCCCGCCGGCGAGCACGGCAGCCACATTGGCATATGACCGCCGGTGCTGTGGACAAGGCCCATAACGCTGGAGAGCGGCATTGTGTTCGGATGTCACATACCCCTTATGTTCGGCGAAACCGTACTCCGGCCAACGTTCGTGCACCTGTTGCATGACGCGGTCCCGGGTCACCTTCGCCACGACACTCGCCGCGGCCACACACGCTGCTACCCGGTCCCCCTTCCAAACCGCCAATCCTGGTACGCCCAGACCGTCGACGGGAAATCCGTCGGTCAGGACATAGTCCGGCTGGACCGCCAGTGACGCCAACGCCCGACGTATTGCGTCGAGATTGCACACGTGCAGTCCGCGCTCATCCACCTCATGGGGTGGCAGCATCACCACGCTGTAAGCGACCGCACGAGCGATGATCTCGTCGTACACCCGCTCCCGCGCCGCCGGGGTGAGGAGTTTGGAATCCGCCAAACCAGGCACCTCACCGCGTTTGCCGTCAGGGAGCACCACAGCGGCGGCGACCAATGGCCCCGCGCACGCCCCGCGACCGGCCTCGTCCGCACCGGCGACGTGGGTGAAACCACGCCGCCGTAAGGCGCGTTCGAGGGCGTACATCCCTCCGTCCCGCCGCACGATCGTACGCCCGGGTGGCAGCATCAGGCCTCACCGCCTTCCAAGACCAGGCGCACCAGCATCGGCAACTTAACCGGATAGTAGGTCTCCGTCGTGGACTCCAGTTCCTCGCAGGTCCACCAGCGGAATCCGTCGATTGAAACTTGCTCGATAGTCTCCAGTCCAGCGGGCGTCACGGTCCACTCCGGCACCCTCAGGACGAAAAAGTCCTGTTCTTGGCGGTACCACCGATTGTTGAAGGGGAACTCCGTCACCTCGTGCCAGATCGGCCCGGTTAAGGCCTCGGCCGGGGCCCGTAACCCGGTCTCCTCGTACAACTCCCGCACCGCGGCCTGCCGTGGGGTCTCCCCTGGCTTGAGCCCGCCCCCCACCGTGAACCAGTAATGGCCTCTGCCGCCGGCGGGGTCATGCCCTCGCAGCAGGAGAAGGCGCCCCGCCGTATCAAGCAGCAGAATTCGCGCTCCACGCCGGTGAATCGGCTCTAAGGGCCTGGGAGTGGTCACATCCGGGTCCACGCCCATGGGAACCTCGTCCCCCGTACCGGGTCCGCCCATTGCGGTGACACCCTCAGCCAGACTCACCAGGGTCAGGGATGTCGTCGAAGGTATCCGGTATGGACAACCACGTCACCCGGTCCAAGGGCCAGATTATGGCGAACGCCCGACCGATGACGTCCTCCTCCGCGATCGTGGACGCGACCACGTCCTGGGTCTGGAGGTACTGCTGTCTAGAGTCCCCCGAGCGGCTTCGGTGATCCCCCATCACCCATAGCCGCCCTTCGGGCACCACGATGTCGAATTCGTTGAGGCTGGCCGGGTCCTGTACCCCGTTCTCATCCCGGTACACATAGGGCTCGTCCAACGGGCGCCCGTTGATCACCAATCGTTGTTGTTCGTCGCAGCAGACGATGTGATCGCCTCCTACGCCGATCACCCGTTTGATGAAGTCCGACTCGTTAGGGTCGCTCCGCCACGAGGCGGGTGCTTCGAAGACCACCACTTCACCCCGTCGCGGCGACCGGAAGTCATACACGAGCTTGTTGACCAAGACCCGGTCGTTCACGAGAAGGGTGTTCTCCATCGATTCCGATGGGATCCAGAAGGTCTGGATCACGAACACCCGGACCACAACCGTGACAACCACGGCGACCAGGACTGGGAGAGCAAACTCACGCCAGATGGAACGGCGAGGCGGATTTGGTTGAGAAGACTCCGATTGCGGAGTTGGTGGCTGCGCTTCGGTCACTGTGTGAGCCTACGTCGTCGGAACGCAATACGGGAGAAACGACCGCAGTAATGCGTGGATCGTCTCAGGCCGACCAGCGCCACTACCCCTACGACCAGACCAAACTGCGGAAGGGGGAACGGAGCGGTAGCCCCGAGCGCGATCGCCTGAGGGACATCGGCGAACGTGTCCGGCAGCCCGAAGGTTCCCCACCGATCCATCGGCCAGATGATCAGATCGGCCCGTCCGATCACGTTGTCGATGGGGACCGTGCCCTGGCACCGCGAGTCTTGGGACACCAGACGGTGATCACCGAGGACGAAGAGGTGCCCTTCGGGTACGACGAGCGGCCCGAAGCGCCGGGAGGCACAGGAATTAGCGCCCGAGGGCACGTCTAACGGCGAGTCTGTCAGGATGTAGTCCTCTTCAAGAGGCTCACCGTTGACCATCACCCTGCCGGCTTCGTCGCAGCACTCCACGGTGTCACCGGGAAGCCCGATTACCCGTTTGATGAAATCACTCTCGCTCGGCTGGCTGAGTCCGATGAGGTCGCCCACGGTGCGGAGGATCTCCCTGAACGCTCCACCACCGTCGGACGACTGGTGCTCCGGTGCCCACCGGTCGGTACCCCGGAACACCACGATCTCGCCTCGCTCCGGGTCCCGGAACTGATAAACGATCTTGTTAACGAGGACCCGATCACCGACCTGAAGCGTGTCCTCCATGGAACCGGAGGGGATATAGAAGGCCTGGATCAGGAAGGTCCGGACCAGGACAGCCAGAATGAAGGCGAACAGCAACAGGAGCGGAAGCTCCTGCCACCACGCCAGGTTCCAGCGTGGTCGGAACGCCCGATGCCGAGACCTACGCCCCGGCGGCTCGGCCCCCTCACCCGCCTCCTGTACCTCCGTGCTCGGGGAGCCAGCCTTGCCGTCGCTTCCCCGGGTGGTTGGTCGGGTGTCGGCCGGTCGCTCGTCACCGGATGAGGTTGGGCGCCTCTTGTCCCGACCAGCCGCCTCCCGCGTGGTGTTGCCTCCGTCCCGCTCGGGTTGACGAGATACGGAGGGTGGTTTGCGCGGATCGGTCGCCTTCCCAGATCGACGTGCCCCCTCAGTGGGAGGTACGCCACGCACCGTATCCGCGGACGCGCTGCGAGGCGTTTCCGACGCAGCAGAGGACGACACCCTTTCAGCTGCCCGCCCCGTGGTGTCCTGGCCCGCCCCGACAGGGCGGGCCGGACGATCGTGCGGGGCGCGGCGAGGGCCGCCACGACGGTCGTTCCGGTCCTCGGGCACGGCACGCGTCACCGGAAGGAGTTAAGCCGCTCAGCTAGCCGGCTTCTCTCGCTTCTCCTTGATCTTGGCGGCCTTACCACGCAGGTCACGCAGGTAGTAGAGCTTGGCACGGCGGACGGCGCCCCGGGTCACCACCTCGATCCGGTCAATGACCGGGCTGTTCACCGGGAAGGTGCGCTCGACCCCGACCCCGAAGCTCACCTTGCGGATGGTGAAGGTCTCCCGGACACCGGAGCCGTGGCGCCGGATCACCACGCCTTGGAAGACCTGGATCCGGGACCGGTTACCTTCCACCACCCGCACGTGCACCTTGAGCGTGTCGCCGGGACGGAAATCTGGGATGTCGGCCCGCTGCGAACGGACGTCCAGGGCGTCCAGGGTGTTCATCGCGACTGGTTCCTCGTGCTCAAGGCGCGCGGGGGCGCCGGACGGATTGGTTCTGATTCCGGGACCTGCCCGGGAAGCGCGACCGATATAACCGGCCGCAGCAACCCCTCTACTTTGCCACACCGGAAGTTGGCATCTGAAACCCGCCCCCCGCCAGTACCCGACGGTCAGCGTCGTCCAAGCCATCTTCCGGAAGCGCGGCAAGCAGATCGGGACGGCGGGCAGCGGTCCGGAGCAGAGCCTGCTCCCGACGCCACCGCGCGATCCGGCCATGATCACCGGAGCGGAGCACGTCCGGTACCTCGTGACCGCGCCAGACCGCCGGTTTGGTGTACACCGGTGCTTCTAACAGGCCTGCGGCGTGTGATTCCTCACTCAGCGATTGCGCGTTACCCAGCACTCCGGGAATCAGCCGCGCCACGGCCTCCACGATCACCAACACCGCCACCTCGCCCCCGAAGACGACGTAGTCGCCAATCGACAGCTCGGTCACGGGCATGCGCGTGGCCGCTTCGTCGAGGACCCGCTGGTCGATGCCCTCGTAACGGCCGCAGGCGAACAGAAGCCACGGCTCCTTCGCCAGCTCCGCCGCGATGTGCTGCGTAAACCGTTGCCCGGCCGGTGTGGGCACCACCAGACGCGGCGGTGTCACCCCATCAGGGACCAACGCGTCTAACGCTTCACCCCACGGTTCAGGGCGCATCACCATACCCGGTCCGCCGCCGTAGGGTGTGTCATCCACGGTGCGGTGGACATCGTGTGTCCACTGCCGCAGATCATGCGTGTGGATCTGGAGCAGGCCCGCTTGACGCGCCCGGCCCACCAGAGACAGCTCCAGCGGGGCGAGGTACTCCGGAAAGATGGTGACGACGTCTATCCGCATCGTCGGAACTCCTCACGGACCGGTCCGGCCTGCTTCGGGCCGACCCACTCTCGGGAGCGCTTCTCGCCTCGGCCCACTACCCTCCACACACCGCCGCCCGTTTTCGGCCTTTTCACAGATCAAGCAGCCCTTCAGGTGGGGTCACCACCACCCGACCGGCCGCTAGATCCACCTCCGGCACGATCGCCGCCACAAACGGGATGAGGCTCTGTCGCCCATGCGGCCTTTCCAAGACCAGCAAATCGTGCGCAGGAGCATGGTCGATCCGAACCACCCGCCCTAGCTCCACACCGTTCTGATCGACGGCGGTCAGACCGATCAACTGATGGTCGTGGTACTCGTCAGGCTCGGTGGGTGGAGGGATCTGCGCGGAGTCGACCTGGAGGAGAACCCCTCGCAGCTGCTCCGCGTCCTGTCGGCTCTGCACCGTGTCGAAAGACACCAAAAGCCGCTCCCGCCCCGCCGAGTAGTGAGGACGAGCATGCTTGACCCTCAAAGGCCCAGCCTCCGCCGGATCGGTCAACAGCACCGCCCCGGCGGAGAAACGGAGCGCGGGCTCGTCGGTCCGGATCTCGACGACGACTTCTCCTCGCACACCGTGCGGACGCACGATACTGCCGACTGTCAGGAGCACCACGCCACCTCGCCTTGAGGGTATGAGGAACGGAGCGGTACGCCTGGGCTTCTGCTGGACAGCTACCAGAGCCACCGTGCCCGCGGCCCGCTCCGCTTCCTCTACCTGTTAGCTGCCGATTCCCTCAGTAGCTGTCGATGATCTCGACACGGATGCCACGCCCGTTAATGGAAGACATCACCTGGCGTAGCGCCCGGGCGGTCCGCCCGCCACGGCCGATCACCGTACCGAGGTCCTCGGGGTGTACGCGGACCTCCAGCCGCTGCGGCCCCCGGCGTGGGGTAACCATCCGGACCCGAACATCCTCGGGGTGTTCGACGATGCCTCGGACCAGATGCTCCAACGCCGGGCGCAGCAGGTCAGGACTTCTCGCCGGCTTCCGCAACGGCCTGCTCCTCCGTCGCGCGTTCGGCGTCGGCGACCTTGGCATCGGCCTTCTTCGCCGGCCGCTTCTTATCGGCCTTGTCAGCCTTGTCGCTCTTGGCCTCGGCCTTTTCCTTCAGTCCACTGGCGGCCTTCGCCTCGGCCTCGTAGATCGCGTGCTTGTCACGCCGCGGCGGGGCGACGAGCAGCGGCGGAGGCGCAGGCTCGCCCTTGAACTTCTGCCAGTCGCCGGTCTTCTCCAGCAGACGCTGGACCGGGGTGGTGGGCTGAGCGCCAACAGAGAGCCAGTACTGCACCCGCTCGGAGTTCACCTCAATCCGCGAGGGCTCCTCCTTAGGGTGGTAGATCCCGACGTACTCGATGGCGCGCCCGTCGCGCTTGGTACGTGAGTCGGCGACAACAATACGGTACTGAGGCGTGCGGATTTTACCCATCCGCATAAGCCGGATACGTACGGCCACGGTTGTGCTCGCTCCTGTTGCGATCCTCGCTGGTCTGTCCAGCACGCTTCGGATGAGCGACCGGTCGCCACGTGGGGGATGGCGCCGGTGTGCTCGGCTGACGGGCGACACGCCTGGATTGAGAGGGCACCAAACGCACGCCGATTCAGCGTGCCATTGTGCCAGACTGCTACGGGGTCAGCGATCGGGGTCCAAGCAACACACCAGATACCCGGCCTCCCGCCGCGTACCCCGCTGCTGACGGCGTACCGCCCTGATCTCCTCTATTGTCCCGCCGCTCCGTCGCCACGGCACGCTCTAGCCGCACGACACGCCAGGTCACAGGGCTCATGGCCGTAAGGACGTGGCGCAAGGAGGCGTGACGTAAGGGCACGTGACGGCGCTCCGTGGCGCATCTCCATGGATCGGTACACCACACGGGACGAGCGCGCGCCTCGGACGCCCTCGTCCCGTGTCGGATTCAGCCTCCTGAAAGCCACGGTCTGTAACCGTGAAGGCCTTCAAGGATCTTCAGGGGTATTGGTCGGTTTCTCAGTAGGAACGCGCCGCATAGGCGATCAGGCCCGGCTCATCCTCACTGTCCGGCACCGTGCCGTCCTCCCGGACCAGGCACCGTACCGTGACGCCCCGCGCGTTCAGCGCCGCTTCACCTTCGACGCCCACCGCGCTCCAGGGGATCCGCGCCCAACCGGTCGCCGCCGCCTCCGCCGCCTCATCGACGGTGGCGACCTCCGCGGTGTGTGACTGCCGGAACTGGAGCGCCTGCTCATACAGGGCCTTCTGATCCTCTTCCAAGGCCTGATGGACGAGCGCGACCACATTGTCAAGCGGTACCGGTGTCTTGCTGCCGTTCACCCGGCGTACCAGCACCACATTGCCGGCCGCGAGGTCGCGGGGCCCCATCTCGAGGCGGATCGGGTAGCCCTTAAGCTCCGCGTCGACGGCTCGGCGCCCGAACGGGGTTTCGACGCGCTCATCCACACCGACCCTCACTCCGGCGTCACGGAGCGCGTCGGCGAGCTTCCGGGCGGCCGAGGTCACCTCGCCATTCGCGTCGTCCTTCACCACCATGACCTGGGCCTGTATCGGCGCGAGCGCGGGCGGCACCCGCAACCCGTTGTCATCGCCGTGGCACATGATCAGGCCGCCCACCATCCGGGTGGACACCCCCCACGACGTGGTCCAGGCCAGCTCCCGTTGTCCTGAGGCTCCGAGGAAGTCAATTTCGAATGCACGTGCGAAGTTCTGCCCCAGTTCGTGGCTGGTCCCCATCTGGAGCGCCTTGCCGTCGCCGGTCATCGCCTCCAGCGTGTAGGTGTTGGTGGCGCCGGCGAAACGCTCCCGAGCGGTCTTACGTCCCACCACGACCGGGATGGCCAGGACATTGACCATGAAGTCCTCGTACGCCTCATGCAGGATGCGACGGGCGTACGCTCGGGCGTCCTCCTCAGTGGCGTGAGCGGTGTGCCCCTCCTGCCACAGGAACTCGCTGGTCCGCAGGAACACTCGGGGGCGCAGCTCCCAGCGCACCACGTTCGCCCATTGGTTCAGCAGCAACGGCAGATCCCGGTAGCTTTGCACCCACTTGGCCATGAACTCACCGATCACGGTCTCGCTGGTGGGGCGTACCACGACCGGCTCGTCAAGCTGCTTGCCGCCTCCGTGGGTCACTACCGCAAGCTCAGGGCTAAAGCCTTCAACGTGCTCCGCTTCCCGCCGCAGGTAGCTTTCCGGGATGAACAGGGGGAAATAAGCGTTTTGCGCTCCGGTTGCCTTGATGCGGGCGTCCATCTCCGCCTGCATCCGCTCCCATAGGGCATATCCGGTCGGTCGGATAACCATGGTTCCCCGGACAGGCCCGTTGTCGGCCAACTCAGCCTTGGCGATTACATCCTGGTACCAGCGGGGGAAGTCCTCCGCGCGGGGAGTTAGCACTCGCGCCATGAAGGGACATGCTAGACGGAGCAGCGCGGATCGTGGCTAGCGGTATCAGCGGACTACACGCCCTCGCAGCACGATCCGTTGCGGCTCAGCCACCACCTGCGGCTCCCGCCGGGGATCCTCGGAGTAGACCACCAGGTCAGCTAGCCCTCCCTCCTCTAACCCGGGCAGGCCCAGCCATTCCCGGGCCTTCCAGGAAGCGGCTGCGAGCACATCGAGTGGGGCCATGCCGGCTTCCTCCCGGAGCAGCCGCATCTCTGCGGCGATCTGCCCGTGGGCGATTCCACCGCCGGCGTCGGTCCCGACAAAGATCGGCACTCCGGCCTGGTACGCCGACCGCACCAGCTGCGGGAACGCCGCACGGAGCCGCCGCATGTGGGAGGCGTACCGAGGGAACTTGGGATCCGCTCGCCGTGCGATGGACTCGAACGTCTCCACATTGATCATCGTCGGGACGAGCGCTATCCCCTGTCGCGCCATCTCGTCGAGAAGGTCAGGTGACAGCCCGGTCCCATGTTCGATGGAGTCGACCCCAGCCCGCACCAAAGTCGCCACCGCGGTCTCGCTGAAGGTATGGGCGGCGACCCGGGCGCCCGCCTCGTGTACCGCGGCGACGACGGCGGTAATGGTGGCCTCGTCATAGGTGGGCCCCAGATCTCCGGCCTCCCGGTCGATCCAGTCCCCGACCAACTTCACCCACCCATTGCCGGCCTTGGCCTGCGCGACGGCCGCCTCAATCAGCTCCTCTGGTTCACACTCCAGCGCGATATCCCGCAGGTACCGACGGGGTGGGGCCAGGTGACGCCCTGCCCGGATCAGCCGGGGCAGATCGGGGTCGTCGTCCAGTTCGGGGTAGGGGATCGGGGATCCGGCGTCGCGCAGCGCAAGCACCCCGACCTCCCGCTCCACAAGGGCCTGTTTCCGTACCTCCCGCAGGGACGGAGCGGGCACGCTACCGTGCATGATCCCGATGTGGCAATGCGCGTCCACCAAGCCGGGAAGGATGAAGCCGGAATCGGCGATGGTCTCAGCCCCGGGGATCCGCTGATAGGTGACCCGATCGCCGACTAGATACAGATCGCGTACCTCGTCGTCAGGGAGTACCACCCCACGAACGTGCAGCGCCATGGTCGCACCCTAGTGCACCGCTGAGCGGACACAGCACACGGTTCGGGGACGCTCACCGGGGCCGGTGGCATCCCCGAACCGAAAACGGTCATCCCGCCACCGGGGCGGACCGGTCAGGAGTCCTTCCGCCGGCCCAACTTGGAAAAGTCGATCTTCGGCATCTGGAAGCCGGGCGGTAGCCCAGGCTCCCCTCCAGCAACGTCCTGTGGCACGGTGGGCAGCCCGCCCCGAGGCAACCCGGCCAGGCCCCCGGGCAGACCACCGGGCAAGCCGCCGGGGATTGAACGCCGGTTCTGCTTGACCACCTTCCCCTTCTTCCCCTTGCGCTTGATCTTGGGTGACTTAGTGGCCTTCCGCATACCGGTCAGCCCCATAGCGCTGGTCATCTGCTTGAGGGCTTTGCGGGCTTCGAAGAACCGCTCAATGAGCTGGTTGACATCGGTCACCGAGGTACCGGAACCGTTAGCGATCCGGATCCGGCGAGAGCCATTGATGATCTTGGGGTCAAGCCGCTCAGCCGGCGTCATCGAACGGATGATCGCGGTGATCCGATCGATGTGCTTGTCATCGATCTCAGCGATCTGATCCTTCAATTGCCCCATACCGGGCATCATCGCCAATACGTTGGCGATCGGCCCCATCTTCCGCACCGCCAACAACTGCTCGAGGAAGTCTTCCAGCGTGAACTCCTGCTCCCCGAGCAGCTTGGCGGTCATCCGCTCCTTCTGCTCCTCGGCGAAGGCGCGTTCCGCCTGTTCGATGAGGGTCAGGACGTCCCCCATGCCCAGGATGCGCGATGCCATCCGGTCGGGGTGGAAGATGTCGAAGTCCTCCAGCTTCTCCCCCACCGAAGCGAACAGGATGGGGGCGCCGGTGACCTCGCGGACCGACAGCGCCGCACCGCCTCGGGCGTCACCGTCCAGCTTGGACAGCACCACCCCGGTGATGCCGACTCCGTCTCGGAACGCCTCCGCAGTGGCGACCGCGTCCTGACCGGTCATCGCGTCGATGACGAACAGCACCTCATCTGGCTGTATCGCGTCACGGATCGCCGCTGCCTGCGCCATCATCTCGGCATCGATACCCAGCCGACCTGCCGTGTCCACGATCACGATGTCGCGGTGGGTCCGAGCCGCGTACTCCACTGAATCACGGGCGACGGCGACCGGGTCCCCCACGCCGTTGCCCGGTTGTGGCGCGTATACCTCCACACCGGCCCGAGCGCCGAGTACCTGTAGCTGGTTGACCGCGTTGGGGCGCTGCAAGTCCGCGGCGACGAGCAGGGGCTGGTGTCCTTGCTCACGGAGCCAGCGAGCAAGCTTGCCCGCCAGGGTGGTCTTACCTGAACCCTGCAAACCGGCGAGCATGATGACGGTGGGTGGCTGCTTGGCGAATTGGAGCCGGCGCGCTTGGCCACCCAGGATGGTGATGAGCTCCTCGTGAACGATCTTGATGATCTGCTGTGCCGGGTTGAGCGCCTGCGACACCTCCGCGCCGCGCGCCCGATTCCGCACCCGCTCAATGAACTGCTTGACCACGGGGAGGGCGACATCGGCCTCGAGGAGCGCCAAGCGGATCTGCCGGGTAGCGGAGTTAATGTCGGATTCGGAGATCCGACCCTTGCCACGGAGCTGGCTGAAAATGCCGGACAGCCGTTCAGTCAGGGTGTCGAACACGTCGGGTCGTCCTCAGGTATCGGTTCGGCGGACGGGGGCGGACAGCCGCTCCCAGGAAAATGCACGCTCCTGTGAGCGTAGCCGGAAGTCTGTGACAGCTACTCCGCGACGGCGGGTCCTCACCGCCGCAAACCTCATACACCTCAGCCGCACAACTGTGGCAAATCCAGCAAAAACAGAGATAATGATCAGGTGTCCGGGCATGGACGGATACCGTATGAGCGCTACTTCGAGGTGTCGATGATTCCCCAGGCGGGGGTGTCACTGCGCTCGTACGACTACCTACGCCGCCTGGCCGGGGAGCAGTTCGAGTCCTCCCCGATCTGGGACGCACACACCCATATCGGACGCGATCACGACGGGCGTTCCCTGGATGTCGACGGTCTGTTGGCTGATCTCGACCGTTACCACGTCGCCGGCGCGGTGGTCTTCCCCTTCAACGATCCCGATCAAGGCGTGGACTTCCGGATCCCCAACGAGCGGGTCTGGAAAGTCTGTCAACAGGTGCCAGAACGCCTGATCCCATTCATGCGCCTCAACCTCAACGGCCCGTGGGAAGCCGAGTACGGGCGAGGCGTGGAACGCGGCTGTCGGGGCATCAAACTGCATCCCCGAGCCCAGTGCTTCTCCCTCAGCTCGCCGACGGTACAGCCCTTGTTCGCCCGAGCCGCAGCCGACGGACTCCCTATCTTGGTGCACACCGGCCTCGGCATGACGGCGATCACCGATGATCTGGCGGCCCTCGCCACGGACTTCCCTGATTTAAAGCTGGTGTTGGCCCACTCCTCCTTCATCGACATGCCCGACGCGCTACGGGTGTTGGCCGCGTACCCCAACGTCTATTTCGAGACCTCCGTGGTCCGGATGTACGACCTGTTCACGGTGCTGTGCACGGTGGATCCCCAGCGGGTGATATACGGCTCCGACCTCCCCTACGCCAGCAGCTACACGGCCCTGCTGACGCTGGTGATGACGGCGTACTTCGCACGTGTAGATCCCACATGGCTTCCGGACTTGTTGGGTCGCAACCTGCTGCGTCTGATCGCTCCGGAGCGGCTGTCCGCAACGCCGCAGTCCCCCAACGCGGAACGGTCGCCCGAACCAAAGCAGGCGTCTGAGAGCGTGGCGGCGCGATCCGGTCGTCCCGATCGACCCGCCGGAAAGGATGCGCGGTGAGGGAGCGTGTGCTACTGCGTGGCCGCGACGTGCCAGCGATCTGCCAAGAGGTCGTCGCCCGTGGCCTGCACCCGGAGCAGGTGGACGTCGACACCGGAACCCGGATCCTGCCTCTGGTCCTCGACGACCGCCACCACTTCGCCCTGTGGATTCGGCTGTACTCTCACATCCTCGCGGCCCGCAACCTGTACATCGGGGGCGCGGTCGAACGGGCACTGTGGGAGATCGGGGGCGCCCTGACCACAACCGACAATCCGCCCTGCTTCTTGGAGTCGATCTACCTGGATCAGACACGTCTGTTGCTGCGCTCAGCGGAGCGCGCGCTCCGGGAGGGGCAGACCAGCCTGGAGGCGCACGGCCCGTACACGTCACTGCTGATCGCGGAAAACTGGTGCCTGCTGCGCTTGTTCCGACGCCAGGTCAACACCGTGGATACCGACTTCTCCATCGCCAGCACCGCGACCGACAGGCTTGGGGCCAAGGTCCCCGCCCAAAACGACGTCGACACCACTCACCCCCTCGGCAGGGCCTAAGCTTCCCTGCTGTTGGGGAGCGCCCTGCCGTTGTGTGATGGAAGGCCGTTGGGATTGGAAGACATGTCGCTTCCCCGGTTCACGGCCCTGCGAATCCGCTTGGAGCCGCTCCGTCGAGGATCGTGCTTCGGTGTTTTGGGAGGGGTGAGACTCAACTCTCACCGGTCTCGCCGGTCGACTCGACCGCCCGCAGAACCGCGGCCGCTACCTGGGCCCGCCTGTCAGGGTTGCTGAAGTCCCCAATCAGGTAGAACGCGTCCACCACGTCACCACCCAGGGTGGAGATCCGGGCGGCTCGGATCGGAGCGCCAACCCGATCCAGGGCACCGGTCACCCGGTAGAGCAGTCCTTCAGAGTCGGCCGCTCGCAACTCCAGTACCGTGGCGTCGGTCGCGACGTGATCCAGCCACAGCACCCGGGGCGGCGGAGCCGGATCCCGGGTACGCCGGTACGCCCGTTCCCTGGCCGCCATGCGTTCCTCAATGGGAAGCGCCCCCATGACCGCCCGCCTCAGGTCGGCGGTGAGCAGGTCCTGCTGAGGCGGAGACCCGAATTTAGGTTTAACCAGGCAATCGATCACAATCCGGCCGTCCACGGCCGCAATGTCGGCCGCGAGCACCTCTAGCCGATGGAGCGCCAGACAGCCGGCCACAGCGGGGAGCAGCGCGGGGCGCTCCGCCGCTACGACGGTGATCCGGTCCTCCTCGATCCGGACCGCCGGCAGCGGCGCCGCAGCGAGCGCTCCCAAGCGCGCGTCAGGGGGTGGTGTGGTGGGGGTAGGACCACCGGCCAGGCGACGGCGGGTCAAAAAGACCAGGTTCTCCACCAGTCGCCCTTTCCAGGTTGACCACGCCAGCGGGCCCGTGGCGGCGGCGTCCGCCCGCGTCAACGCGTACAACAAGTCGAGCGCCTCCGACCCGCCGACCGCACGGACCACGCTGGTCAGGGTCATCGGGTCATTCAGGTCTCGCCGGGTCGCGGTCTCAGGCAGCAGGAGATGGTGCCGGATCAGCCTGGCTACCACAGCAGCTTCGGCGGCGTCGAACCCGATCCGTTCACAGATCCGACGGGCTACCGGCTCCCCAGCCGTGCTGTGGTCACCGGGTAATCCCTTGCCGATATCGTGCAGGAGGCAGGCCACGAGCAGGAGATCGGGGCGGGCCACATCCCTGACGTACGCAGTGGCCTCGACCACGGTCTGCACCAGATGCCGGTCCACGGTGTACTGATGCACCGGGTTGTGCTGGGGCAGGGCGCGCACCAGGTTCCATTCGGGCAACCAGCGCTCGACCAACCCATACTGGTCGCACGCCTCCCACGTTTCTATAAGACCGGTCCCAGCGCCAAGCAGCGCGATGAACGCATGACGCGCTTCAGGAGGCCACGGATCAGGCAGCGGCGGGCATCCGGAGGCCAGGGCTTCGAGGGTGGCCGGGGCGATCGGCAGGCTCGCTGTTGCCGCAGCCGCCGCCACCCGCAGCGGAAGCACCGGATCCTCCGACGGTGTGACGCCGCGGGCCAGCACCACCTCTCCGTCCTGCTCCACGACCCCCGCGGCCAGGGGACGGCGCACCTGGCGGTACCGGCTAACGATGCGTCGTCGGCTCCCCAGCCACCGATCAACCGCACGCCAGGCGGTATCCGCTCCGTGCGCGATGATGCGGGCATCCTGGCTGACCTGCCGGGCCAGGGCATCCGGACCAGCCAATCCAAGCAGCGTGGCGACCGGCGCCCGGTAGGCCAGAAGGAGCCGGTCCACACGCTTGCCGGCCGCGATATGCAGCGCTTCCCGCACATCCACCAGACGTTGGTACGCCTCGCGCACCTGCCGTCGAGGCAGGTTGGTCACGTGCGCGGCGGCCAAGCCTTCCAGAGTGACGACGTCTCGCAGCCCGCCCCGGGCTTCCTTGACATCCCCCTCTTGGAGAAATGCCAGTTCCCCGTGGCGCTTCCAGCGCTGCTCCGTCAGCTCACGGAGCGCGGGAAGCCGCTGGTGCGCGTGTCGCCGCCAATCGTCCCGCAAGGCGCTTTGGAGAGAGGCGGCGAGTGTGGCGTCGCCGGCGATGAAGCGCGCACCGAGCATTCCCAGGGCTGACTTCACATCCTGTTCCGCGACAGCCAGCGCCTCACGCGTCGTGCGCACCGCGTGATCGAGGGCGTATCCGGCGTCCCAGATCGGATACCAGATATCCGCCACGTCGGCCACGTCTGACCGCCCATCGTGGACCAGCAACAGGTCCAGATCGGTGTGCAGCAGGCACTCCCGGCGTGCCAGTCCACCCAGCGCAAGTAGAGCGAAGCCCGGCCGGTCAGGTAGTAGCTCCGCCAGCCAGGCATCGAGAGCGGCGGCACGCGCGGCGCGTGCCGCCGCTCCCACGGTTTCCGTCACGGTCCTCCAGGTCGTCCCTACAGAGCGTCTACGCCACGCTCGCCGGTACGGACACGGACCAGGTCGATGACCTCAGTGACCCAGACCTTGCCGTCACCGATCCGCCCGGTTCGAGCAGCGGTGACGATCCCCTCGACGACCTTGTCGACATCCAGGTCGTCGACCAGGATCTCGATGCGGATCTTCGGCACGAAATCGACCGTGTACTCCGCACCCCGGTAGACCTCGGTGTGTCCCTTCTGACGCCCGTACCCGGTGACCTCGGTCACCGTCATACCGGCGACACCGAGAGAACCCAGCGCTTCCTTGACGGCGTCGAGCTGGAACGGCTTGATCACAGCGGTGATGAGCTTCATGCCTGCTCCCCTCCGGCACCCACCTTCGCCGGCTCACCAGTAGCGGCGCTCTCAGTCGCCGGACGGGAGGATACGGAGGGACGCTCCGCTCCAGCACCGGCTCCGCTCCCCAGGCCGCCGCCGAGACCTGAGAAGTCGTACGCGCTCTCCGCGTGCTCGGCGGCGTCGATACCGTCGACCTCGGCCTCCCTCGCGACCCGGAAGCCAACCGTCTTGTCGACGATCCAGCCGAGGATGAAGGACACCACGAAGGAGTACGCCAGGACCGCCACAACGGCCACCGCCTGGCGACCGAGCTGCTCCAGGCCACCGCCGTAGAACAGGCCGTCCACACCAGGCTCGACGTCGGCGCCGAGGGCTCCGCTGACCGCTCCGTTGGCGAACAGACCGATCAACAGGGATCCGACAACGCCACCGACCAAGTGGACGCCCACCACATCGAGGGAGTCGTCGTAGCCGAAGCGGTACTTCAGACCCACCGCTAGGGCACACAGCACACCCGCGATGACACCCACCGCGGCCGCTCCGAGGGGGTCGACCGTGGAGCAGGCCGGGGTGATCGCGACGAGACCGGCGATCGCACCGGAAGCGGCACCTAGCGTGGTCGGCTTGCCGTCGCGGATCCACTCGACCACGATCCAGCCGAGCACAGCGGCACCCGTGGCAACCTGCGTGTTGAGGAACGTCAGACCCGCCATTCCGTTAGCCGCCACGGCAGAGCCGGCGTTGAAGCCGAACCAACCGAACCACAGCAGACCGGCACCCAGCAGCACCAGCGGCAGGTTGTGCGGACGGAACCGATCCTTGGGCCATCCCACACGCTTGCCGAGCACCAAGGCCAAGGCCAACGCGGCCGCGCCGGCGTTGATGTGGACGGCGGTACCACCGGCGAAGTCCAACGCGAGCAGCCGGTCGGCGATCCAGCCACCGTCACCGGCGACGTCCGAGTCTCCGAAGTTGAAGACCCAGTGTGCGACGGGGAAGTAGACCACCGTCACCCACAGCACCACGAACACCAACCATCCAGCGAACTTTGCCCGGTCGGCGATCGCACCGGTGATCAGGGCAGCGGTGATGATGGCGAACATCAGCTGGAAAGCAGCGAACAGCAGGACCGGGATACCGCCTTCGTCCGCAGTGGCTTGAGAAATCTCGTCCACCAGTCCGGCGGCGGAGAAGTTCCCGACCACGTTCTCGATGAATCCACCCGTGGTGAACGTGAGCGAGTAGCCGTACAGCACCCACAGCACGCTGACCACCGCGATGGTGGAGAAGCACATCATGAGCATGTTGAGCACGCTCTTGGCTCGCGTCATGCCCCCGTAGAACAAGGCGAGTCCCGGCGTCATGAGCATCACCAGCGCGCTCGCAGCGAGCACCCACGCAGTGTCGCCAGCATTGATCGGCGGCACGCTGCCTCCTCTCTAGGTACCCTCCTCCCGGCAATCCACCGGGCCGCGTCGCCCGTCCGCCGGTTGCGCGTCAGCCAACCGCTGTGCTGTTTCCGACTACACACCGGAGTGTTTCGACAGCGTCACGCCTTGTTTCGGACACGTGAAGGATCTGTATTGACGACCTGTTGGCGCAGTTGCCATGGGCCAATCGGTCAACTTCTGGCGCCAACCGGATGAGCTGCGGCTTCAGGGTCGGCGTCGTTACCCCCGTTCGGGCGCCCTGGTGGGAGTACGCCAGACGCCTAGTTGAAGACGCCTCGTCGGAAAGGCACGGCGAGAGACAGACACACGGAGCCAAGAGACGCCTGAGCGGTCACGTGGTGTGCGTTTTGAGCACAGAGACGATACGGGCGACCCGAGGATCGGCGTACCACTTCTCCAATGGCATCGGAAGCTTGATCCGCCAGTTCGGATATTGATCCAGGGTGCCTGGCAGGTTGGGCTGCTGAATCATCCCCACCGCGTCTCCGGGCGCCGCGAGCACCACACGGGACGCGCTCTTGGCGAGCAAGGCGTGCATCGCCACCACGATGCGGTGGATGTCGGTTGCCTCGTGGGACTCTCCGACGTCATCAGGTGTGTCGGGTAGCAAGCCTTCAGCACGGAGCAGACCGATCAGCTCCTCCCGCTCCGCGGCCGCCCGCGCCATCTCGGTGGAGACGTCATCAATCAGCACCCCCAGCTCCGCCCGGACTTTGACGTGTTCGGCGGTGAGGAAACCCGCCGCTGTGGGCAGGTCGTG
Organism: Actinomycetales bacterium; assembly: GCA_002919305.1. Lineage (GTDB taxonomy): Bacteria > Actinomycetota > Actinomycetes > Mycobacteriales > Micromonosporaceae > RSA1. The sequence goes on along the minus strand of PKFB01000022.1, from coordinate 100,614 downwards.
GGTGGTGATGGTCGCTACGGCGTTCACCGGCCACCGCTGGGGTGGCAGCAGAGGTGGCTCCGTATGGCTCGCTTGGTCGATGCAGTCGGCTCCGTCACCGGATGTCGCGACACCTGTGGCGGACGCCCTGGTTGTGGTACGCCCGTTCTTACCCGCGCTGGCCGCTCCGGTGCCCGCGCCGGCCCCCTGCGGGGGCGTAGCAGTCGACGCCACCGCCGAAGCGGGAGCGCCCTCTTCCGTTATGTCTGACATCGTTATGTTTGACGTCATGTCTGACGTCGTCCGCTCCGGCTCCTCCCTGGTGAACCACAACACCGCGGAGCCGAGCATGTTGTGCTCATGCAGGGTCTGGGTTACCTCCGGCTCCACCGTGCCCAGATCCTCACCGACAACGACCGCGCCGGCGCGGTACGCCTCCAGGGTCAACACCCCGATCAACGCCTCAGCGTCGTAGTACACGTAGGTGCCCCTGGTGGCTGGCTCACCCGGAGGAATCCACCACAGACGCCACAAGCCAGGGACATGATCGATGCGCAGACCGTTGGCGTGTCCCAGCACCGCCCGCATCATCTGCGCGTACGGCTGATAGCCCGCCTCAGCGAGTTTGATGGGGTGCCAGGGAGGCAACCCCCAGTTCTGCCCCTGCTGGTTGAAAGCGTCCGGTGGCGCCCCCACGCTGACCCCGCTGGCCAGCACATCCTGCAGCGCCCAGGCATCGGCTCCGTTCGGATCACACCCCACCGCGAGGTCGTGCACGACTCCGATCCCCATACGGCGGGCCACGCGACTGACCTCCGCGAGCTGTTCGGCGCACAACTGCTGGAGCCAGGCGTGAAACGCCACCCGGGAGGACAACTCTCGCCGTGCCGCGGCCACCGCCGCGGTCCCGGGGTGCCGCAATGGCTCTGGCCATTCATGCCAGTTCCGGCCGTACCGCTCGGCCAACGCGCAGAAGGTCGCGAACTCCCGCAACCCTGGGATAGCGTCCAGATCGACGGCCTGTTCCCCAGGGAAGAGCAGTTCTAACGCGTCGTGCTTGGCCTTCCAGACCATGTCGTAGTCGACCAGATCACCCCCGTCATCCGGACGGAGCGCATCGACCTGGGCGCGGATCCGCTCATCGGCACGGGCATACGCGGTGGTGTCGGTCACCCGCAGGTAGAGCGGATTGATGAAGCTACGGCTGGATGGCGAGTAGGGGGAACGCTCGATCGGGGTCAGCGGGGTGATGGCATGCAGGGGGTTGACCAGGATCATGCCCGCTCCCTGATCCGCGGCCCAAGCGGTGAAGGAGCGCAGATCCCCCAGGTCCCCCATCCCCCACGAATCGCGCGAATGCAACCCGTACAACTGAAGCATCCATCCCCAGGTTCGGGGAGGACGAGCCAGACGGGCTGGAGCGACCACCAAAGTAACCCGCTGCTCTCCACAGACCAGGGTGTGCCAGCCCAGCGGCAGAGACGCGGCGAGGTCATCGTGCAGGGACAGCCGCCGCCCGTCCTCGCACTCAATCTCCCCAGAGCGGCCGGTCAGCCAGCGGACTCCCTTCCCCATCAGCCGGTCATCGCTTTTGCGCAGCACGATGGTGGGCGGCAGAAGCTGACGTCGCTCCGCTTCCTCACGCTTGGCCAGTTCCTGCCGGATCGCTTGAGGAGTACTCGCGTCTACGCCCAACTGGGCGAGCACCGCCACGACGACGGACGGCTCGATGTCCACGCGGCGCCGCTCCCCGTCCCGGTACCAGGTCGCCACCCCGTGTGCTCGCGCCAATGCGGCTAGTTTGTCGTCCATACCGGCAGTGTGCCGAAGCTCACTGATCGACACTGCTCAATCGCTTTTTCCGGACGCGATTGCTTCAAGATCGCGATAGTGTCGAGGGTCGCCCCGGCCGCCAACTCACCACTCGATGTGGGCAAACGACGACAACCACGCCATCCGTTATCGAAGCGCGTACTCCAACACGTGACGTTCGTGGTCAATGAGGCGTAGATCCCGCATCGGCCGCCGGAGATGACCTTTATGGACGAGACGCATGAACGCGGGGTCCCCGGCAGCCGCCATCCGGCGGATCCCCTCCACGTGATCGATGATGCGTTTACGAATGACGCGTACCAGTCGCAGCCTGTCGCGTGGCGTCAATCCATACGCATCAGCGAACAACCGTAACCGGCGGGGCCGGTCGGGGCGTTTCCAGCCGAGAGTGATCGAATCCCGGTCCGAGAACAGCGGTACCCAGGTCCATGCCGCATACGCGACGTCATAGATGCGAGCGCCCGGGCTGGCCAGGTCGAAATCGATCAGGGCCAGGGTGCCGTCCGGTCGCCAGATCACGTTGTGAGGCGCCGCGTCATGGTGGCAAATGACTTCGGTATCGGGTGGTGGTGGTCCGAGTGAACGCCATACCGCTCCTGGCGGGGGGCGGAATCCGTACTGGGCGTCATGGAACATCCGCAGCATCTTGGCGACGGTCACCAAGGCCTCGTCGGTGGTCCAGTGAGGCGCCAACGGGTACTCGCCGCACTCCCCCTCTAGGTAGGAGAGCACCTCACGGCCTTGATCGTCGATCCCCAAAGCTCGAGGCGCGCCGGTGAAACCCACACGCTCCAAATGCCTCAGCAGGGAGTGAACAGCTGGCGTCCACGGTCCGACATTTCGCCGGACAGTGTCACCAATCCGGACAACCTTGTTGATGTTACCGCCGTGGAGCGGAATCTCTTGCTGTGTCACCTGACATCCTGTACAGCTCAGCGATCGTCAGGCGGATTCACCGACGAGCGCATCGGCGAACTGCACTGGATCGAACGGGGCCAGATCATCCGGCCCTTCCCCGAGTCCGACCAGCTTTACCGGTATTCCCAGTTTCTGCTGCACCGCGATCACGATGCCCCCCTTAGCGGTGCCGTCGAGCTTGGTTAGCACCACTCCGGTCACGTCGACCACCTCGGTGAACACCCGCGCCTGCTCCAGCCCGTTCTGTCCGGTCGTGGCGTCCAAAACCAGCAAGGTCTCATCGACCTTGCCATGCCGCTCAGCCACCCGCTTTACCTTGCCCAACTCATCCATCAGGCCAACTTTGTTCTGGAGCCGGCCCGCCGTGTCGATGACAACAGTGTCTACTCCCAGTTCCACCCCTTTAGCCACGGCGTCGAAGGCGACACTGGCAGGATCTTGTCCTTCCCGTCCCCGAACCACCTGGGCGCCGACCCGCTCCGCCCAGGTCGTCAGCTGCTCCGTGGCGGCCGCCCGGAAGGTGTCGGCGGCTCCCAGCAGCACGCTGCGTCCGTCAGCGACCAAGACCCTGGCGATCTTTCCGCAGGTGGTGGTCTTGCCTGATCCATTCACCCCAACCACCAACACCACGGCTGGCTTGCCCTCCTGGGGCAAGGTACGCAGGGAGCGGTCCATGCTGGGGTCAAGCGCCGTGACCAATTCCTCGGCCAGCAGAGCGCGTACCTCAGCGGGTGTCCGGGTGCCCAGAACCCTAGTGCGTTCCCGCAACCGCTCCACGATGGCCATGGTCGCTTCCAGGCCGACGTCAGCGGTCAGGAGCGTCTCCTCGATCTCCTCCCAGACCTCATCGTCGAGGTGGTCCCGGGACAGCAGGGCGAGGAGCCCGCGCCCCAACGCGTTCTGAGAACGAGCGAGTCTGGCACGCAGCCGCACCAGTCGCCCCGCTGTAGGCTCCGGGGCCTCCCGAACCGGTGGGGCCTCCGTCGGCGGCTCCTTGGGGGGCGCCTCGACCGGCGTCTCGGGAGCCCGCACGGCCGCGGGGGGAGGTGGCGGCGCAACCACCGCCGCCGGCGGAGTGGCCCGCTCCGTCTCTGGCCGCTCCAGGGTCGAGGTCGCGCCGCCCCGTGAGTCACCGCGACGCCATCGGGGCGCCAGGAACGCCACCCCGCCGCTCACCAAAGCGATGACGGCCACGATCAGGAGAATGAGCCCGTACTCCATAGTGGGAATCCTTCCATGAGCCCTCACGGGGGCGACGAGTACATCACCCTTGACCGTGGTGTGCTTCACCCGTTACCGGTCGATCTGGACGCTCCCTGGTGCACTTGCTCAGGCGGCGCGTAACCCGAGTACGGCCCGCAAGTAACGGAAGTCCTCCGGGCCGTTATACCGGTACGCCGACAGATCCGCCGCCCGCGCCCCCAGGACATTACGGTCGGTATCGTCCACAAAAAGGGTGACCTTCGGCTCCGCTTGGACCGCGAGGCAGGCAGCCCGGAAGAAGTCCCTGGAGGGTTTGATGTAGCCCACCACCGATGAGTTGATCACCGCGTCGAACTCCCCGACCAACCCTAATCGCTCGAGATCAGCCTCCAACCAGTCGGTCGCATTGGTCGCCAGCCCGACCCGAATCCCGGCCCGGCGTACCTCGCGGACGAAATCGAGCACTGCCTGATCGACCTGCCCGCGGTAGGTGTTCCACTCCTGTACCGCTGCCTGAGCCCGTGCTTCATCGTCGAGAGAACGCCCGATCTCCCGAGCTACCTCTGCCATCCACTCGTCGTGACTTATCTGTCCGGTGATGGCGGGCCTCAACCGCATCGGCTCAAAGGCAACCTTCGTCAAGATGCCCTGAGGTAGGCCGTAGCGTTCCTCCACCCCCTGACTCACCGTGGGGTCGAAGATCCGCACCACCCCGTCAAGATCAATCAGCAACGCCTGGCAGGTTTCCCTGGCGCTCCCGGTGGCCATCTACGTGTTCTCCCTGTCCCGCAACCGCTGGCTAATCACGTGGGACACACCACCTCGCATGCTCACTCCATAAAGAGCATCGGCGATCTCCATGGTGCGTTTCTGGTGGGTGATGATGATCAGCTGGCTGGTGCTCTGCAGCAGCCGCATCAGCTCCAGCAGCCGCCCGAGGTTGACGTCATCGAGCGCCGCCTCCACCTCGTCCATCAGGTAGAACGGGCTGGGACGGGCCCGGAAAATCGCGCACAACAGCGCGATAGCGGTCAGGGAGCGCTCCCCACCGGACAGCAGGGACAGCCGCTTGACCTTCTTATTCGGTGGCCTGGCCTCCACCTCCACACCCGTTGTCAGCAGGTTGTCCGGATCGGTCAGAACGAGTCGCCCTTCACCGCCCGGGAACAAGGTGGAGAACACGACCTCGAACTCTCGCGCCGTGTCCTCGAAGGCGCTGGCGAACACCTGCAGGATCCGGTCGTCGACCTCCTTGACGACGGTCAGCAGGTCCTTGCGGGTCCGCTTCAGGTCCTCCAGTTGCTCGGACAGGAACCGATAACGCTCCTCCAAAGCGGCGTACTCTTCCAACGCCAACGGGTTGACCCGACCGAGCAGCGCCAGCTCACGCTCACCCCGGGCGGCCCGCTTCTCCAGCATGGCTCGATCAAAGGGGACCGGCTCCGGCGGCGGATTCCCGGCTTCCTCGGCGGCTTTCAGCTCGGCGCTCGAGGGGGGCACCGGTTGGTCTGGCCCGTATTCAGCCAGCAGGGTCTCGGGGTCGATCCCGAACTCCTCGACGGCCTTGGTCTCTAGCTGCTCGATTCGCATCCGCTGCTCGGCACGGGCCACCTCGTCACGGTGCATCGCATCGGTGAGCCGCTCCAGTTCCTTGGCGTACTCCTGAACCTGCCGGCGCACCGTAGCGATTTCGGCCTCGTAGACCGCCCGTCGTTGGGCGATCGCGTCGCGTTCCGCGGCGGCCTGCTCCAGGGATGCGGCGATCCGCTCCAAAGCCTGCCGGGCGGCGTCCCGGACCGCTCCGGCGATCCTGGCTCCCCGCTGCCGCCTCAGGCGCCGCGCCGCCGCTTGCTCCCGCGCGATCCGTTCCTGCCGCGCCTGCCGCTCCAGCGCGTCCGCGCGACCCGCGAGGGCACGTACCCGCTCCTCGCTGGTGCGGACCGCCAGGCGGGTCTCCATCTCCTGCTGACGCACGTGGGCGACCTGTGCCGCCAACTCGTCACGTTCAGCTGTGGAGGGCTCCTCCTCTACCGGTACGGCCTCGGCCAACCGGAGCCGCTCCTCAAGTTCGGCCAGGCCCGCCAGGTCGGCGTCCCGGGCTTGCTCCGCCCGGACTCGGGCCTGCTCCAGCCGCCGCACCTCCTCTTCCATGGAGCGGGCGATACCGGCCAATTCAGCGAGCCGTCGGGAGGCGGCGTGTCGCCGTTTTTCAGCCTCCCGGAGCGCGGTTGCCGTCTGGGCCACCCGCTCCTTGCACTGGGCGGCGTCCTCCCGGGCCTCCTCCAGTTGGGTACGCAGGTGTTCCAGCCGCTGCTCGGCCTCGGCCCGGCGTTCCCGTGCCTCATCAACCGCGGCCTGGATCTCAATGACACTAGGCGCCTTGGTCGAACCACCCGCCGCGTGCCCGGGACCCACCAGATCGCCGTCCATGGTTACCGCGCGGATCCCCGGGTACGCCGTCACCAACCGCTGGGCGGTGTCCAGGTCGGGGACCACGGCGATCCGGTCCAGAACGGCGCTGACCGCCTGGTGCAGGATGTCCGGCGCCTTGACCACGTCGCTGGCCCACCGTGCCTCTTCGGGGAGCACGGGTCGGTCTGACGCGGCACCGGTGAATCCGTCGCCCTTGAGGCCACCACCGACCAGGAAGCTGGCGCGCCCCTCATCTTTGCTCTTCAACCAGCGCACCGCGTCGAGGGCGTCATCCAGGGATTCGGTGGCCACCGCGTCGGCCAGCGTCCCCAAAGCGACCGCCACCGCGGCCTCGTACCCAGGTTCCACCGTCAGCAATGCCGCGACGCTTCCGAGGACGCGAGGCGCCCCGTCGCTGGCCGCCAGCAGCGCCCCCGCTCCGTCTTTACGCGTCAGCCCCATCGCGAGGGCTTCATGCCGGGCGTTCCATTCGGAGACGGCCCGCTCGGCCGCGCGCTCCGCCTCCGACAGCTCCCGGACCCGCGCGGCCGCCGCTTCGTGGGCCTGACGAGCGGCGGTGTGCTGGGCCTCGAGTTCGGCGTCCCCCTGGTCGTGGCTGTCGGAGTCGGCCTGCGCCGCATCCCGCTCGGCGATGGCGCGCTCCGCGCGTTCCCGCGCGTCGGCCAATGCACTGGTCAACCGCGCGATTTCGTCTTGCGCCGCAGCCGCCCGGGTACGCAGCGCGTTGACTTGACCGGCGAGTTTGGCCAATCCTTCCCGCCGATCCGCGGCCGCTTTCACGGCCGCGACCAGGGCCCGCTCGGCCTCTTTGAGGTCCCGCTCCAGTTGCTGGCGTCGTTCCACCCACTCCGCCAGCCGGACCTGGTCGGCTTCAAGGGCTTCCCGGAGCTCGGCCTCCTGCTCCCGGACCGCTTCTGCTTCCCGTTCCAGCTGCTCGGGGTCACGCCCCACGCGCTCGCTCTCATCGGCCTGGGACAAAAACCGCAGTCGCTCCGCGGCCAGCTGCTCGGTGGAGCGGAGCCGCTCCTCCAACGCGGAGAGCCGGTACCAGGTCTCTTGGGCACGGGCCAGCACCGGAGCATCGATCGCGAGGGCCTGCTCCAGTTCCGCGAGGCGCTGCTGCGCCTCGGTGTACTCGGTCTCCACCCGCTCCCGGCGTACCCGCAGCGCCTCCTCATCGGCTGCGTCGCGTTGAAGCGTTTCCTTGAGGGTGGCCAGGTCATCAGCGAGCAGCCGGAGCTTAGCGTCACGCAGGTCGGCTTGGATGGTGGCGGCGCGGCGGGCGATCTCCGCCTGTTTGCCCAGTGGTTTGAGTTGTCGCCGCAGCTCCGCGGTCAGATCGGTCAACCGGGTCAGGTTGGCCTGCATCGCCTCCAGCTTGCGGAGGGCCTTCTCCTTGCGTTTGCGATGCTTCAGGACGCCCGCCGCTTCCTCGATGAATGCGCGCCGCTCCTCCGGCTTGGCGTGCAGCACCGTGTCGAGCTGCCCCTGGCCCACGATGACGTGCATCTCACGCCCGATACCGGAGTCGGACAGCAGCTCTTGGATGTCGAGAAGTCGGCACGGGTTGCCGTTGATCTCGTACTCACTGTCACCGGTCCGGAAGAGCCGGCGCGTGATGGAGACCTCGGTGTACTCGATGGGGAGGGCGCCGTCGCTGTTGTCGATTGTGAGCGTGACCTCGGCCCGTCCCAGCGGAGGCCTCGTGGAGGTACCGGCGAAAATGACGTCCTCCATCTTGCCACCGCGCAGTGACTTGGCTCCCTGCTCGCCGAGCACCCACGCGATGGCGTCCACGACATTGGACTTGCCCGAACCGTTGGGCCCGACGACACAGGTGATGCCCGGTTCGAACTTCAACGTGGTCGTGGACGCGAAGGATTTGAAACCCTTCAACGTCAGGCTCTTCAGGTGCACGGGTCTCCGGAAGGTCGTAACTGACGGTTATTCCCTCACCGTGGGTATCCAACGCCGCTCACCTCGCACGGTGCCGACGATCGGTTACCCACCAGGGGAGGTTACCTCCCCGCTATGTCACGCAGCGCAAGCATATGGAGAGCGCCATCTCGGTGAGGGTACGCGGGACAGCGGCATCGGCGACCAAGAACCCCGACTTCTCTCAGTGTTCTCACAGAGAGCGAGGGTGGATGACGCATTGGCGAAGGCCTAGAACGGGTGCGGAAACCTTAACGACGGTCGTCGGAGAAGCCAGAAAGCCAGAAGAGTCGTTTCCTCAAAAGGAGAAAATCACTCCGAAAGGCGGATCACGAAGAGCGATGCGCGCCGACAAGATGCTGTCGGCGCGCGGGTTGGTTGGCGTGCCAGGTGCGAAAAGCTCAGGTGAGCGCCGGCTCGTCGACGCGCAGCAAGTCGTCCTGAGACGACACCGCCGCAGTAAGTCGATCGTTCTCGGCCCGAAGACGAGCAATCTCGAACTCCAAGGCCCGCACCGTGGCGCGCAGTCGGGTTAGCTCGTCGATCAGTCGCCGGTCTGGCGCGCTGCCGACGTGGCCGTAGAGGGCCTTTGCCATGGCTTCTCCTTGCGAATGCGTCGCCGGGGTGGCCGGCCAAAACGCGCACCCCGATTCTACGGGCACGGTTAGGTGCGGATATGGCGACGACCCTATCCTCCGCTGCCCCGGCCTCAACGTCAAGCATGACATGAGTCTAGTCGACTCAACTAATGGGACCCCGGACATTTGGAGAAGTGGGTCATCGAGTAACGAAACCCTCCAGGTCACCCTGTGGACTCTCGAACCAGTTAACCACTCCGGTTACCCGCCCAGGGGTCTGCGAACCACGCAAGTGCCCTAAGAGCGCCTCACAACGAGAACGCTTCCCTTCAGCCACAACTTCCACCCTGCCGTCGGCGAGATTGCGCGCCCATCCCACCAACTCCAACTCCCGTGCTCTGGTTTGAGTCCATCGCCGGAACCCGACTCCTTGCACTCGCCCCTGTATCCAGGCCACTAGTCGGATGTGTTCTCCCTCCGCGCTCGTCACACCCGCAGCATACGACCCTCAGATATCACGCCCTGAACCAGGAAGGTCGACAGAGAGCGACTGACCTCCTGGGATGTTGCTCAATCCATTGACAGTCCGTAATGTCTCCACCGATCAGCGTTCGAGGAAGGTCGATTCACTAGCTGCGACGTGTGGAGGGAGCACGGCCGCGTGACTAGATTCGGCACTCGAATCCTGCTTCTGTCCGTATTATGTGCCGCGATTAGCATGGCGACCTGGGTGTTACCTAAAGCCCCAGGTCAGACGCCATTATCCACCAGCCGGGTGGAATTATCGCGGGACGGCGTGTATGACCGCGCCGACAGATCTGAACGGAGGACCCCCAGCCCACAGCCGAGCATCACCCCATCGTCGAGTACGCCACCGGCGTCCCCGTCGGAATCGCCGACCGAGAGCGCTACTCCACGAACAAGCACGGAGCCGGATGAAAGGCCCCCGGAACACAGAGAGGCCCGACGTCCAACCGAACCTCCTGCAACCCCTCCGAGGACTACCCGTCCCCCCGCTCCTCCTGCGACTCCTACGACGCCCGCGTCCGGAAACACCGCGTTGGAAAATCAAGTCGTCGACTTGGTCAACGACATCCGCGTGGACGCAGGATGCGGCACCGTTCGAGTTGACGAACGGCTGCGAGCGGCAGCACGCGCCCACAGCGCCGATATGGCCAGATGGGAATACATGGACCACACCGGGCGCGACGGGAGTACCCCGTGGGAGCGCGCTGAGCGGGCCGGGTATCCGGCGGCGATGAGTGAAAACATCGCCATGGGTTATCCCACCGCGCAAGCCGTCGTGGATGCATGGATGAACAGCCCGGGACACCGTGCCAATATCCTCAACTGCTCTGCCCGGGCTATTGGTGTCGGAGTAGCAAGTTCTAGCGATGGAACTCGCTATTGGACACAAATGTTCGGCCGAGAGTAAACGCTCTGATTCACGACAATTCCCCTACGGTTTCCACTAGGGCGCTTCTGAGTAATACGTGATTATTACTCAGGAGCGCCCTTACCGTGGGCGAGGCTGACACGTAGGACAGCTGAATGAGGAGCGATTAGCGAAGGCCTCGCGCGTGATCGGTGTAGCGCAGCGACGGCACGGCAACCCTTCACGCCCGTAGACGTTCAGCGAGACCGCGAAATACCCGCTCTCACCGTTGACATTTACGTAGAGAGCATCGAACGAGGTCCCACCCTCCTTAATCGCCTCGGTGAGCACCTGCTGGATGTGTTCCAGCAACGTCAATAACGTCGCGCGGCTGAGAGTCTCAGTGGGGTGGGACCAGTGCAGCTGCGATCGCCACAACGCTTCATCGGCGTAGATGTTGCCGATTCCGGAGATGAGGGTCTGATCCAAAAGCGCGCGTTTGATCGCGGTGCGGCGACGTCGTACCGCCGCCACAAAGGCCTCCGGGTCGAATGCGGGATCTAACGGATCAGGGGCGATGTGAGCGATCTCCGGCGGTAACTGAGCGCCACCGGCAGAGACCGACAGGCCGCCGAACATGCGCTGATCCACATAACGCAGCTCCAGTCCACCGTCCGTAAACGTCATCCGTGCCCGCAGATGTCGTTCCACGGGGGCGGACGCCGGCTTACAGAGCAGTTGACCGGACATCCCCAGGTGCGCCACGAGGGCGTCACCGTTGTCCAGGGGAAGCCACAGAAACTTACCCCGACGGCGAGCGGCGAGCACCGTCCGTCCCGAAAGCGCGGCCGTGAAATGTGCAATGCCGGCGGCGTGACGACGGACCGCACGCGCATGCATGATCTCGACCTGCGCGATGGTACGCCCTACCACCCACCGTTCCAGGCCACCGCGGACCGTCTCCACCTCAGGCAACTCGGGCATGGCGAATAACCTTAGAGCATCGTCTCGAACCGGTAGCTACCCGAAGCTCGTCGCGGTCAGACCCGATCCCTGACTCAGTGGCTCCGTCAGGGTCCGGCTCCATGCCTGAGTTCCATGCCCGAGACCCACGTGAGCTGCTCCGGCGCCGCGGCAGACACCGCGCTAGACGCCACGCAGGCTTCGAGTCCTCGAGGCCGGTCCGGTTAAGTCGCTCCAGCGTAGGTCAGCGTCGCTCCTGCGGGCCGCCCCGCACGCCTCAGCTCGGTATCAGCGAACGTCAGGCGGGCATCAGATAGTGAACGGCCAGACAGTAATCATGTAGGCGCCGTACCAGCATCCCGCTGCGGTGAGCGCTATGGCGATCGGGATCGCGATTCGTGGCTTGGTACGTGCCAGGGCCACCGCCACCGGAATCAGCAGCACCAAAACGGGCACCAACATCCTGGGGCGAGAGTGGTAGTACCCCGCGGAGCCGACGGCGAGGATGAAGGCGAACAACCCGTAGCAGGCCAGCGGCAACCACACCCGCTGCAGCAGCCCGATGAGCACCAGTACCGCGGCCGCCAGCAGGATCATCGCGGTGCTCACCGGTACCCAGTCGGTCCCCGTGGCCAGGGTCGACACGATGAACTCTCGGGTGGACGCCCCGAAATCCCACTTGGTTCCCCAGCCGACCTCTTGGATGAGGAACCAGCCATCCCATCGACCGGTCCGCGCCCCGACCCACAGCCAGTACAGCGGAGCCCCCGCTAAAGCGATCAAGGCCGCCAGCACGGGGCGCCACACCGGCAGAGGCGCTGCCGGTTGCTCCGTCGTGCTTGTCTCCATCGCCCAGGTCGGCCCACGCCACAAATACCAGGCGACGGCCACCACAAGCGCCCCCGCCAAGGCAAACCCGGTGGGACGGGTGAGCGCGGCGAGAAACCCGCACGCCCCGGCGATCAACCACGCCTGTCGATGCACCGCCAGGAGGGTCCCGAGCGCCAACGCGCAGAACAGGCCCTCGCTGTACCCCATGGACAGCACGATCGACATGGGTTGCGCGCTGAACAGAACCACCAGGAAGTACCCGACGCGACGGGAGTACAACCGGGTTCCCAGGTGCGCAAGCAGAACCGCGGCGACCGCGGCGGCCACCCAGGCCACGCTCAGCGCCGCCCAGTGGGTCGACACACCAGGCAACGCGCTGACCACCCGGACGCTGAGGGGATACAGCGGCAGGAAAGCCAGCCCATTGCCGGTGAGCGCTCCACTGTCGTCATAGCTGAAGCCGGGCTCGTACCCCTCCTCGGCTATCCGGATGAACCAGTCGGCGTCCCAGATGAGCAGTCGGTCGATGAACCGCCCGCCCTCTGCGGGCACCATGAGCGCCAGCAGCCACAGCTGGAATATCCGCGTCGCTACATGCAGCCCGAGAGGTACGCCGATGTCTTTGAGTACCCAGCTCCGCCACCGGCTCCCCGGCTCCCCGGCTCCGGTGGCCGGATTGGAGGCATGACCGCGCGCCGCGGTATCGGCCGGGGAAACCAACTCAGCAGAACCCTCCGCCTCACGGTCATTGTTCTGAAGACGGCGGTCTGTGGCAGGAGGACGCGCCACCCCCCGGGATGGCGCGTCAGTGTCCGTCATCGCCCTCGCTGGCCTGCTGAGCGGCCTCGCGTGCTGCCCGTTCGGTTCGTTCGTTCAGTTCCCGCCACGCCAACTCGGCTGCCCGCTGCTCGGCTTCCTTTTTGCTGCGTCCGACACCGGGTCCGAACAGCTCCCCGGCGACCAGAGCGCGCGCCGTGAACAGCTTCGCGTGGTCGGGTCCTTCCTCCTCGACCCGATACTCCGGTACGCCCAGATTATGGGTGGCCGTGAGCTCCTGCAGGCTGGTCTTCCAGTCCAATCCGGCGCCGCGCCGAGCCGCCTCGGCCATCAACGGGTCAAACAACAGATGAATGACCTTGCTGACGACCTCGATGCCGTGCTGCAGATAGATCGCTCCGAGCAACGCCTCAAGAGTGTCGGCGAGGATACTGGCCTTCTCCCGCCCACCGGTGGCCTCTTCTCCCTTGCCGAGCAGTAGGTAGGCACCCAAGCCAAACGGTCCGAGACGACGCGCCACCCCGGCCAACGCCCGCATGTTGACGACGCTGGCGCGCAGCTTCGCCAGCTGCCCCTCGGACATATCCGGATATTCCTGGTACAGGGCGGTCGTCACCACCAGCCCTAGCACCGCGTCGCCGAGGAACTCCAGCCGCTCGTTGGTGGGCAGGCCGCCATGCTCATAGGCGTAGGAGCGGTGGGTCAGCGCCCGCTCCAGCAACGCTGGATCGATCGAGACCCCAAAGGCCGCCTCAAGATGGCTCAGGGCCGGACGTTCATGGGCACTCACCCGCGTACCTCCTCAGAGGGTCACTGCGTGGCGGTGCGATAGGCCACCGCAACCCGAGTCGGCGTGCGGAGGTCGGTGCCGCCGTCGAGGGGCGGCACCACCATAAGACCGGCTCTGTACGAACCGGCGGAGCGCCGTCGACCACAACGGCGGGAAAGGCCCCGCCGGAGAGGTTGTCGGCGCTCACCGCGTAGGCCACCGCTCACGATCGCGTCAGCGCCACCGCCCTTTATTCAGACCTGAACAACCTGCCGGCCGTTGTACGTCCCGCACACCGTGCAGGCCGTGTGGGGAAGCTTGGGGGACCGGCACTGCGGGCACGGCTGCGTCACGACGGCACGCGCCTTCCACTGCGCACGGCGGGACCGGGTGTTGCTGCGCGACATGCGACGCTTGGGAACGGCCACGTCTTCACTCCTGACGCTTCGACTCAATCAGTTTGCTCAAAGCCGCCCAGCGGGAGTCGATCTGCTCATGCCGGTGCCCGGCGGGCAGCTCGTCCCACGGCACCCCACAGTCGGGGCACAAGCCAGGGCAGTCGTCGCGGCACAACGGATGGTTCGGCAAAGCCAGTACCACCGCGTCCCGCAACGTCGGCTCCAGATCGATTAAATCTCCCTGCAGCCGACTGACCTCATCCTCCTCGGTGGTGGCGTCCGTGGTGCTGTTTTCGTAGGCGAACAGCTCCTGGATACTCACCTGCAGAGGGCGGCTGATCGATCGTAGGCACCGCCCACACTCCCCTTCGAGGGATGCGGTGACGGTTCCGGAGACCAGAACCCCCTCGGTGACCGACTCCAACCGCAGGTCGAGGTGGAGATCGGTACCTTCGGGTACGCCGATCAGCTCCAGACCGAGTCCCATGGGAGCCGGTACGGTCGCTGACAACTCCCGCATCGCCCCGGGACGACGCGGCAAGTCCCGGCTGTCAAAGACCAGCGGCGACCGAGGATCGAGCGGTGTGTGCATCATTCCCGTACGTGGGCATCATCGGACTCGGCCAGGACAGGCCGTTGTTGTAGGTTACCCGACCGCGTTATCAGCGTCGAACGAGCCTGGCCTTCACCCGCCCACGCGTACCCCCGCAGCCGTCCGTCTCAACGGTCAACGGTCGATTCGATCGAAAACCCGCCGGGCTCTCCACCGGGCCACCGGGCACCGGATTCCTGTCAGGACAGAAGTGAATGCTCTCCCTGGTCCGGCGCGAAACTTCCGATCTCCCGCAGAGCGTGCATCCTGTCCCGTCCGCGTTCGATGTTGACGAGCGTACGCCGCAGAAACTGCTCAAAGTTGGCCAATACCGTGTCGATGTACTCGTCAACCTCGTCGCGGAGCCGCTGCGCCTCCTCCCGTGCCTCGCTGATGATTCGATTGGCTTCGTGCTCAGCGGAGACGGTGATCTCGTTCATCGAGACCAACCGCGCGTGTTCGGCTTCCCCTTCGGCGATGATCCGCTCGGCTTCGCGCTGCCCAGCCTCGAGAATCTTGTCTCGCTCATTGAGCAACGCCTGGGCACGACGGATCTCTACGGGCAGTTCTCCTCGGAGCGCCTCCAAGGCCGCGATCATCTCAGCGCGGTCCACCATGCAGTTGTTCCGTGACATGGGAACCGAACGCGCCTGCTCCAGATGAGCGATGATCTCGTCGATCCGGTCGAATGGATCCATCGGTTCACGCCCCTTCGCCGGATGTGGTGGCGCTCCGATCCGCTCTGCCAGGGTTAGCGTTCCGCCTCTCGCTCCCGTGACAGACGCGCAGCGAGCCGTTGAGCGACAACGTCGGGCACATGCGCCGACACATCGCCACCCCACTTCGCGACTTCTTTGACAAGACTTGACGAGAGGAAAGAGTAAAGGGGATTGGTGGCCATGAAGAGGGTCTCGACACCCGCGAGGCCCCAATTCATCTGAGCCATCTGAAGCTCGTAGTCAAAGTCACTTACCGCCCGTAGACCCTTCACAACCACTGAGATGCCCTGAGAGCGGCAGAAGTCCACGAGAAGCCCACGGAAAGAGGCCACCCTGACATTGGGGTAGTCGGCCACAATCTCCTGAAGCATCTCAATACGTTCGTCGATGCTGAACAGGCAAGCTTTTGACTCGTTGATCAGCACCGCCACGACGACCTCGTCGTACAGTCGGGCCGCCCGGCTGATGATATCCAGATGTCCATTCGTGGCCGGGTCAAAGGAACCCGGACAGACGGCACGCTTCATGATCGGCGACCGTACCAAAGAGTGGTTTCGCCATAACGACGACTATGCAGGCCGGTGATGCCCGGCACCCATGAGAGCTCACCTGATCGGCTGGAACGTTCCACAACGATCAACGCGTCGTCTGCCATCCAACCATTGATAACCATAGCGTTGAGTACTTCCCGCAATCGGGTGTCGGGAATCTGATAGGGCGGATCCGCAAAGATCACATGGAATGGTTCAGCCGGTGATCTCTGGAGTACTCGCTCAACCGGCTCCGACAGCACGATTGCGCTCCGTTCCAGTTCTAAAGCCGCTAGATTGCCGCGAATCAGACGCGCGGTGGCGGGGTGTGACTCGACGAACAACGCTGACGCGGCGCCCCGCGACAACGCCTCGATCCCGATAGCCCCTGACCCGGCGTACAGATCCGCGAAGCGGACACCGTCCAGATCGATCAGCGCCTGGAGGGATCCGAACAGCGCCTCTCGAACCCGGTCAGAGGTGGGTCTGGTCTGCCGCCCCGACGGCACCGCGATCCGTCGCCCTCCCAGCCGGCCGGCCACGATCCTGGTCACAGCCGCAACGCTAGTGCACGCCTGTGGGGCTCAGGGTGAGGCCGCGCCGGTCACCCCTTCTGGAGATATTCCGCGCGGTCCTCACTGACCAAGGCGTTCACCGCCTCCGCCAGCAGCGGGTAGTTGGACAGCTCCGGATCATCGGCCACCAGTGCGAGCGCCTCGGCCCGCGCGTCACGGATGAGATCGGCGTCCCGCAGCAACGACACCAATTTCAGATGGGACCGCCGCCCAGACTGGGCTGCTCCCAGAACGTCGCCCTCCCGACGCTGCTCCAGGTCCACCTCGGCCAGCCGGAAACCGTCCAAGGTCGCCGCGACGGCGTCCAGGCGCTCCCGGGCGGGCGTCCCCGCCGCGGCCCGGGTGACCAGCAGGCACAGACCGGGCGCGCTGCCTCGGCCCACCCTGCCACGGAGCTGATGGAGTTGAGAGACCCCGAAGCGGTCCGCGTCCATCACCACCATCATGGTGGCGTTCGGGACATCCACCCCGACCTCGATCACCGTGGTGGCGACCAACACGTCCAGCCGCCCTGCGGCGAAGTCACGCATGACGGCGTCCTTCTCATCGGGGGGCAAGCGCCCGTGCAGCACCCCGATCCGCAGATCCCGCAGCGGCCCCTGAGCCAGGATGGGTGCGACGTCGAGGACAGCCAGTGGCGGCTGACGCTCCTCCTGGTCATCTGGGGCGCCCTCCAGCGCGTCCGTCACCGCTTCCTCTGCGTCCTCCCCGATGGCTGGCGCATCCCCGATCCGGGGACAGACCACGTACGCCTGGTGACCGGCTTCGACCTCTTCGATCACCCGTCGCCACGCGCGATCGAGGAAATGCGGCTTCTCCGCCGCGGGCACCACATGGGTCGCGATCGGGGATCTGCCCCGTGGCAGCTGGGTAAGGGAGGAGACCTCCAGATCCCCGAAAACCGTCATCGCGACGGTCCGTGGGATAGGGGTGGCGGTCATGACCAGCAGATGCGGAGGGCGCTCGGCCTTGGCGCGGAGCGTGTCCCGCTGCTCAACGCCGAAGCGGTGCTGCTCGTCGATGATGACCAGTCCGAGATCCGCGAACTCCACGCCGTCGTACAGCAGTGCGTGAGTCCCCACCACAATCCCCGCGTCCCCGCTGGCTATCTCAGCCAGGGCACGGCGGCGGGCGGCCGCGCTTTGGGATCCGGTGACGAGCGCCACCCGGGTGGCCACCTCAGCGGCCCCTAGCTCTCCAGCGCGTCCCAACGGGCCGAGCAGGTCAAGCAGGTTGCGGTGATGCTGCGTCGCCAATACCTCGGTGGGGGCCAGGAGGACGGCCTGCCCTCCCGCGTCGACCACCTGGAGCATGGCTCGGAGAGCGCACAGGGTCTTACCGGAGCCGACCTCCCCCTGCAGGAGTCGGTGCATGGGGTGCTCCGCCGCCAGATCCGCCGCGATCTCCTCTCCTACCGCGCGCTGCCCGTCGGTGAGCGGGAACGGCAATCTCGCGTCGAAGGCCGCCAGCAGCCCATCGGGACGGCGCGGACGCGGTACGGCGGGGGTCCGGGCCGCGGCCTGTTTGCGTTGCACCAGTTTGACCTGGAGCGCAAACGCCTCATCCCACTTCAATCTGCGTCGCGCTTTCGCCAGGGCCTCCCGGCTGGACGGGCGGTGAATGTCATGCAGCGCCGTCCCCAGATCGACCAGTCCATGCCGGGCCCGCAGCGCGGTGGGCAGCGGATCGGCCGGTAGTTCCAGCATGTCCAAGGCCACCCGCACACACCGGGCGATGGTCCAGGTTCGAACCCCAGCCGCCGTCGGGTAGATCGGGATGAGCGACCCTGCGAACTCCTCGATCTCATCGGCGGTCTGAGGGGAGTGAGGGTCAGACAGTAGACGGTAATCAGGCTGGTTGAGCTGACGGCGCCCGCGAAACTCACTCACCTTGCCGGAGAACAGCCCCCACCGCCCCACCGTCAGCTCCCGGCGCCGCCAGATCTGGGCTCGCCCGAAATAAGTCAGCGTGAGGGTGCGACGCCCGGTCGACTCTGGGTCCCCGACGACCACCTCCAGCAGCTCATCTCCCCGCCGACGCATCGGGCGCACAGTGACACGTTGCACCTGCGCCATGACCGTGACGTGTTCCCCCACCCGCAACGAGGCCAAGTCGGTGTGCTCGCCCCGTTCGACGTACCGGCGCGGGAAGTGGTAGAGCAGGTCTCCCACGGTATGCAAATCCAAGGCGTCGGCCAGCACCGTCGCGGTCTTCGCTCCAACGACGGACTTGAGAGGAGCGGCCAGATCAGGCATCGGCTCTCACTCCACTCCAATGAACAGCGGTCCGGTGGACTGGCCGCCCTGGTAGGTCTGGCATTCCACGAAAGGCCAGTGGCGGCGCAGATGCTCCACCAGTTCGTCGGCCAACGTCGCCGGTGCTCCGGCGCCGGTGACCAACGTGACCAACTCGCCTCCACCACCGAGCATGCGGTCCAGCAGATCCCGCGCCACCGTGAGGATGTCGTCGCCGATCAGCACCACCTCGCCGTCGAGAAGCGCCACCACATCACCGGCACGGCATCGACCGACCAGGGTCAACGCTTCCCGGGAGGCGACGGTCAACTGAGCGGTTCGACAAGCCCCGGCGGCCTCGGCCATGGCGATCACATCGTCCTCAAAACGGCGGCTGGGATCCCGGACCGCCAAGGCGGCCAATGCTTGGACCGGCGAGCGTACCGGCACCACCCCTACGGTGTATCCCTCTTCACGGGCCCGTCCGGCGGCGGTATCGGCCGCTTCCCGGCCGGTCTCGTCGTCAGCCACCACCACCACATCGGCGACGCCGCAGTGATGGATCGCCTCCAACAGCCGCTCCGTGGTCGCTGGCTGCTCTGGTCCCACCGTGACGACGACAGCTCCCTCGGAGCGGAGCAGTTCTGCGAGCCCGTCGCCTTCAACGGTCACGACGACCCCTCTGCCGCCCTGTTTCGGCCCCGAAGGCTGCGTCTTGGGCACCTGCCCCGTATCGGGGGTACGCGAGACGCTCCGGGGATCGGCGAAGAGGGGGCGGGCCCCTGCGGTGCCCGCCTGCCCGGTAAGCCTGGTCACTGAGATCCGGTGAGGCCGCCCCACCTGCAGACCCGCTTCGATCGCCGCGCCGATGTCATTGACGTGGACGTGGACATTCCAACACGCGGTCTCAGCGTTGTCGGCCGGCTCCGCGCCGTTACCCGGCTCCGTGGCTTCGGCCACCACGAGGGAGTCCCCGAGGGTACGCAGCCTTTGCTTCAGCTCCTCGATCCGGGAAGGGGCGGCGTCCAGGAGGTACTGGACCTCGTACTCAAAGTCCGGTGGTTCCGGCGCTCCCTTCCCCTGCTCCTCATGGCCATGGGGTAGCCGCTCCAACGGGAATGTGGGCCGTACCTCCTCCCCCGTCACGACCTCGGCCAAGGCCTGCAGGAACAGCACCAACCCGTACCCGCCTGCGTCGACGACGCCCGCGCGTGCCAAGGGGAGCAACTGGTCGGGGGTACGCAGCAGCGCCTCAACCGCTCCGGTGACCGCCGCACGGACCACCTCCGGCAGCCGATCACTGCCGGCTCCGTCTGCGGCGACAGCGGCGGCGTTGGCCACGCTGAGCATGGTGCCCTCGGCTGGCTCGGCGACCGCGGCGTACCCGGCCCGGACTCCCTGCCCCAGTGCCTGGGTGAACCGTCGCCCGTCGATCGTCGCCGCGTCCTCCACCGCCCCGGCGATCCCCCGCAGCAACTCGGAGATGATGACACCGGAGTTACCTCGGGCGTCACGCGCCGCCGCCCGCGCCATACGGGCGAGAATCAGCCCGACGGGGGCGCCGACCGGGTCCTCCTCCATGGCCGCTTGGTACGCCGCGTCCAGGGTCAGGACCAGGTTGGTCCCCGTGTCCCGATCGGCCACCGGATACACGTTGAGTTCATCGATCCGGTGCTGGTGCCGGCGCAACGCGTCCAGACCCACGGCGCACCAGCGGCGCACCGCAGCGGCGTCGAGGCTGTCCAACACGGTGCGAGCTTAGTAGTCGTCCCAGACAGAACCGCTATGCCCGTGCCCTACCATCCGGTACCGACGGCTTACCGGACGGGCCGGTTATGGCGCCGGTCTCAGGTGCCTCCACCGCTGCGGCGCCCACGTGGTGTGGGGCGGCTTTTGGTCGGTCCGTGACGGTCAGCTACCCTGGTCAGGTTGCCCGGAGCAGATGCCGGGTTGTCTTCGCGAGCTCATCCCAGGAGTGCTTCCCGTGGCTAGCGTGTGCGACGTCTGCGGCAAGAGGCCGGGCTTCGGCCACAACGTGTCTCACTCCCACCGTCGGACTAACCGGCGGTGGAACCCGAACATCCAGACTGTGCGGGCCGCCACCAGCGGTGGCAACCGCAAGCGGATGCACGTGTGCACGTCGTGCCTGAAGGCCGGCAAGGTCGTCCGCGGCTGACCCCAAGTCGTTCGCGACCGACAGCGCCGCTTTCGGTTATCCATATCCGCAGTCGGAACATCGCCAGCCGCCGTACGTCATTTAAGGTGCGGCGGCTGTTGGTGTTCCCGATACCTGGCTAGGTATCACCGCTGATGTCGCGTACGACCGTCATGTCGACATGATCACGGTGCCCCGTCACGATGACGAGGCACCGACACCAAGCCGTCCGCTCCGGGGTGCCTGACGCACCCAGGAGCGGGATTTACGTCATGATTTATGTCATATTGTCCGGCCGAATGAAATCGTGCCGGGGTCATCCCGGTAGTACCCGTAGTTCGGAATCCGCTGGTACCCACGGGATTCGTACAACGCGATCGCCTCTGGCTGCCGGTCTCCCGTCTCCAGGATGATCCGTTTCTTGCCTGCCGCCCGCGCGGACGCCTCCAAGGTCTCCAGAAGGGTACGAGCGATGCCGCGTCCCCGCGCCTCCGGCACGGTGTACATCCGCTTGATCTCAGCGGTGTCCTCATCGTGTGAACGCCATGCTCCGCAACCCACCGGTCGGCCGTCTAAACGCGCGATGAGGAAGGTGCCCCTCGGAGGTTCGAAATCGGAAGCCTCGACGGGCGTTTCGTCCCCCTCCCCGCCGTACCGCTCACCGATTTCCGTCAATGCCGCATGGACTAGTTGGGCCGCGACCGGATGGTCGTAGGGCACCGTCTCGATCTGTAGTTGTGTCTGCTGGTCTTCCGGTTGTGTCTTGGAGCCACTCACGCCGCCTCACTTTACGAAGCTCTCCGCTCGACAGCGACGAAATAAATGCCGAGATAGGCGTCACCGCGCCTACCGAACGCCGGGAAACGACGGAGGTACGCGGCCCAAAAGCCTCAAAGCCTCGCCTTGCCCTGGCCCCCTGGAGCCCCACGCCCATCAGGGTGTAGCGGGCGGCACGGCGGCGGTGGTGGTTAGAGGCGGCGGTGTCTAGGCCCGAAAGTGCTCCCACCCCGCAGACGCACCGGTGAACGGTTCCCCGTCCACCGTCACCTGATCGTGATCGTTGACCCGACCGATCGTCCGCCATCCGGGCGGCAGTACCGTCCCGGCGGGGAAGGTAGCGGCGAGGGCATGGTCGTCACCGCCGGTGAAAATCCACACGTACGGGTCGACCCCAAGTGCGGCTGCGGCATCCCTCATCTGGGGTGCGACGTCAAACGCCTCGCGGCGTAGGTCGATGCCCACCCCACTGGCACGGGCGATGTGCCCAAGATCCGCCAGTAACCCATCAGAGACGTCGATCATGGCGGTGGCGCCCAGCCGGGCCGCCACCGGCCCAGCCGCGTACGGCGGGCGTGGCCGGCGATGGGCCTCTACTAACGCCCGGGGTGACCGGAAGCCCCGTGACAGCACCGTGTACCCAGCCGCGGCCCAACCGAGGCGACCGGTTACCGCCACCACATCACCGGGGCGTGCCCCGGAGCGGACGACAGGTGGCAACCCCTGTAGATCCCCCAACGCGGTGACTGCGATGGTGAGTGTGGAGCTGGCGGAGATGTCTCCCCCAACCACCGAAGCACCGGTCAGGGCAGCCTCCGCGGCGAGTCCATCGGCCAGCCCTTCAACCCATCGCACGTCCAAGTCAGGGGGGACACACAGCGACACCAAAAGCGCGGTCGGGACCGCTCCCATCGCGGCGATGTCAGCCAGGTTGGCGGCGGCAGCCCGGTGTCCCACGTCCTCAGCGCTGGACCAGTCACGCCGGAAATGGTGCCCCTCCACGAGGACATCGCTGCTGGCCACCACCCGCCTGTCCGGCGCGGTGACCACCGCAGCGTCATCCCCCGGCCCCAGGATGCAATTCGCTCCGGAGCCCAACCGTGCGGTGACTGCGCTGATGAGTCCGAATTCGCCTCTCTCGGCCACCGTCATGCTGTGCCGTCCCCTCTCGGCGGGCTGTCCACACGATTCGTTCCGATTCGTTCCGACGGCCTCAACGAGACACGCCGCCACTCGTTGAGGACGCTCGACACGCTGCCCAAGAGCATCGCCAGTGTGCCTCAGACCGCAACACGGTTCCGCGTCACGCGCTTACTTCGATAAGTGCGGTAGTTTCTCCTGCGACCCGAACACGTCCACGCCCAAAGGAGTCGTGTCGTGGTGCAGGCATACATCCTCATCCAGACCGAGGTCGGCAAGGCTCGCGATGTCGCCACGGCAATCCGAGGTCTGGCCGGCGTCGCACGGGTGGACGCTGTCATCGGGCCGTACGACGTCGTGGTTTTCACAGAGGCCCGTAACTCCGATGAACTCGGCAAGCTGGTGGTGAGCAAGGTGCAGGCGATCCCTGGCATCACTCGGACAGTCACCTGCACCGTGGCGCACCTATGACGAAGCAGCAGCGGGACAGCACCTCGACTCGTGCGGCGTGGATCGCCACCCTGGTAGCGGTACCGGTGGCGGTGGTGACGGGTTTACTGATGCTCCGGTTGCTGTCTCCCGCCGATCCGGGAGAGCCTGAGGCTTCCTCCTCACCCTCGACATGGCCAACCTCACCGGTGAGGGTGGATGCACCGTCACTGTCGCCGCGCGCCACAGAGGTCTGCCGGGCGCTGGTCGCTGAGCTTCCCGAGACCCTCCGTAACCAGCCACGCCGGGAGGTCACCGCGGGTGCGGAGCAGAACGCCGCGTACGGTGACCCGGCGGTCGTCATCTCCTGCGGTGTCGCCGCACCCCAGCTCCCCTCCAACTCCACCGAAACCGTATGGATGGCCGACGGGGTGTGCTGGCTATCGGAGACCGACGACACCGCCACCGTCCTGACCACGGTGGATCGTGAGGTCGCGGTCGCTCTCACCGTGCCGACGGAGCAGTCCAGTCCGCTCCAGTGGGCGTCAGCCGTCGCCGAATACGTCATGGACGCGATACCTGCGATCCCTGATCCACCCTCCGGCTGCACCGGCTGAGCACACCGGCCTTCCAGCAGACAGGCATCCTGTTCTGGCACCGTCCGTCATTTGCCTGTCGTGCGTCACAACTGGCTTCCTTTTAAAGCCGGTTTAAGCCGGAGCTGTTCCGCCCGACGAAGCTCAGCGCGGCCCTGTTCCGCGTCGCATCGCGGTACGAATCATCCGAGAGATGAGTTTGGGGTACTCCAGGCCGCTAGCCGCCCACATCTGCGGAAACATCGAAATGGACGTAAAGCCAGGCATAGTGTTGATTTCGTTCAGATAAATATCCAACTCCGGCGTCACGAAGAAGTCCACCCGGGCCAATCCGGCGCAATCCAAGGCGGTAAACGCCCGACACGCCATATCCCGAATCTTTTCAATGATGTGATCCGGCAATTTCGGTGGGATGTCGAAGTGGCACACGTCATCGAGGTACTTGGCCTCGAAGTCATACCAGTCGTGTCCACCCCCGACGTGGATCTCAGCCGGCAGGCTGGCTTCGGGCGCGCCTCCGTACTCCCCTTCCAGCACCCCACACTCGATCTCGCGGGCCCCGGTGAACGCGGCCTCGATGATCACCTTCGAGTCCACCTCACGGGCGTGGGCCACCGCGGCGTCAAGGTCGGCCCAATCGGTCACCTTGGTGATTCCCAGAGATGACCCGGCGCGTGCTGGTTTCACGAACACCGGTAGACCGAGCCGTTCCCGCTCCGCTTCCGACAGGGACTGCCCGGCTCGCAGAACCGTGTATGGACCGACCGGCAGCCCTTCGGCGACAAAAAGCTTCTTAGTGAATTCCTTGTCCATCCCCACCGCGGACGCGAGCACTCCCGCGCCCACGTAGGGAATGCCGGCCATCTCCAGCATTCCCTGGATCGTGCCGTCCTCACCGTAGAGGCCGTGCAGAACGGGCAGGACGACGTCCACCTCGGACAGCTTCTGGAGCCCGGCTTCAGGCTCCACAACCATGAGCCCGCGTACCGTGGGATCGGCTGGCAGCATCACTCCGACCCCAGAACCATCAGTGATCTCAGGCAGGGTGCGACCCGAGATGGCCAATGCCGTCGGATCACCGTCGGTAAGCACCCAGTGCCCCTGCCGGGTAATACCGATCCCGATCACGTCGAACTCGTCCCGGTCCAACGCCGCCATGATGCTTCCGGCGCTGACACAGGAGATCGCGTGCTCGGTGCTCCGTCCACCGTAGATGATCGCGACCCGCGCTTTCCGTGGCGTACTCACGCGGCAGACCATACCGCCTAATTGTCACGCGCGGTTACCGCCACCGGTTTCGGTCACCCCTTCTTGTGCCTTTTTCCAGGGACGAAGATGCACGAATCAGGACTGCCGTGACGCTGTGTCAAAAGCGTCGTTCAAATCCGTGATGAGATCATGAGGGTCCTCACACCCCACTGAGAGTCGAATCAGCCCGCCTGGGACTTCTTCCCCCCATTGCGCGCGTCGGTCCGCCGTGGTGTGGAGTCCACCGAAACTGGTCGCCGCCGTCACCAGTCGACAGGCACGGAGGAAACGCGTGGCGTACGCCTCGGACGGCAGTTCGAAGGTCACCACCCCTGGTATTCGACGCATCTGACGCTGGGCGATCGGGTACGCGGGGTCCTCCGGACGCCCGGGCCACCGTAGCCTGGTGACTTCGGGTCGGGCCGCCAGCGCCTCCACGACCCTGGCGGCGTTGTCGCTCTGACGAGATAGCCGCAGTTCCAAAGTGCCCAACGACCGGTGCGCCAACCAGGTCTCAAACGGGCCGGGAATCGCTCCGGTGGTGGTCCGCCACTCCCGGAGGCGCGCGATCAACTGCGGATCCCGTCCGGCCACATGCCCCAGGATCAGATCTGAGTGTCCGGTCAGTGCTTTGGTGTCGCTGGCCACCGTCAGATCTGCGCCGAGTTCCAGAGGTTGTTGGCCCAACGGAGTGGCCGTGGTGTTGTCCACCACGACCCAGGCTCCGTGCCGGTGCGCCCGCTCAACGAGCGCCGGGATATCGCACACATCCAGACCGGGGTTGGCCGGGCTCTCCAGCAGGATGAGCCTCGCCTCCGCCAGCACCGCCTCCGGATAGGGGCCGGCGGTCGGGATGCTCCGTACCGTGATTCCCCGCTCCGTCAGGTTCTGTTCGGCGAAGCGCCGAGCCAGGTAGTACCCGTCCTCCGGGATGATGAGCGTGTCGCCGGGACGGAGCAGGCTGAGCAGGACGGCGCTGATCGCCGCCATCCCGGAGGCGAACGCCACCGCCTCCCCGCCTTCCAGCTCGCCCAGGGCGGCCTCGAACCGGCGTACCGTCGCATTGTCCGTCCTGCCGTACCCGTCGTCTCCCGGTCGGTGTCCCTCCGGATTCAGGTGATACGGAGCCGCGAACACCGGGCCGGGCAGGAACGGCTGGCCGGGAACGGGGGCGGGTAGGCCGGCGTGGACGCAGCGGGTGGCGTCGCGGTGGCTCATTCTGGCTTGGTCTCCCTGCTCATCAGCTCGTTCAACGCCACATGGGTGGCCACTCCCTCATGACACACCCGTTCCACCTGCTCCGTGATCGGCATTTCAACGCCGTGTCGGCGCGCCAAGTCCCGAATAGACAGGCAGCTGAGCACCCCTTCGGCGGTCTGCTTCGTCGCCGCTTGTGCCTGCGCCAGGGTCTGACCCCTGCCTAGCTGCTCCCCAAAGGTGCGGTTCCGGGACAGCGGCGAATAGCAGGTCGCGACCAAATCTCCCAGACCCGCCAGTCCGGAGAAGGTCAACGGATCGGCGCCCAACTTTCCGCCCAGCCGAGCGGTCTCAGCAAGTCCGCGTGTGATCAACGTCGCCTTGGTGTTGTCGCCCAGTCCCATGCCGGTCGCCATCCCGAACGCCAAGGCGATGACGTTCTTGACCGCTCCACCCAGCTCGCAGCCGATGATGTCGGGGTTGGTGTAGGGCCGGAAATAGCGGGTTGTGATCGCGCGCTGAATGAGCGTGGCGTGGTACTGATCCGTACAGGCCACCACCGTCGCCGCTGGCTGCTCCAGTGCCACCTCACGCGCCAGGTTAGGCCCGCTCACCACCGCGACCCTGCTGTGATCGGCCCCGGTGACCTCCATAATCACCTGGCTCATCCGCAGCGACGTTCCCAGCTCTATTCCTTTGATCAAGCTGACCAGCAAGGCGTCGGAAGCGATGTAACCGCTCCACGCCATCAGGTTTTCCCGGAGCGTCTGGCTCGGCACCGCCAGCACCACTAGGTCGGCTCCGTCCAGCGCTGCCTGCACATCGTCGGTGGCGTCCAGTCGATCAGGGAGCTGGATCCCGGACAGGTACGCCGGGTTCTCACGGTGTTTTCGGATCGCCTCAGCAATCGAGGCTCGTCTGGCCCACAAAACAACATCGGTACCGGCGTCAGCCAGTACTTTCGCAAAGGCCGTGCCCCATGAACCGGCGCCGAGCACGGCGGCTCGTCTGATCTCAGTCACCATGGCCGGATCACCGCTCGCCCTGCCCCGCCGCCGCAGGCGGGACGTCCAGCTCCGGCGGGGTCTCACCCCGGATTTCGACGAGAAGATCCTGTATGTGACGCATGATGGTGTCGGTCATCTCATGCAGGGTGGCTTTGGTGGGCGGGGCGTCCCGCCACGCCGAGAGGTCCACCGGTGGGCCGGCCACCACAGTGACCGGGGTACGCGGTCGGATCCTGATCTTCTTACGGATCGGGTCGTAGAGCCGCTGCGCTCCCCACTGTGCGATGGGGATCACCGGCGCCCCTGTCGCCAAGGCCAGTCGTGCCACTCCTGTCTTTCCTCGCATCGGCCACAGATCAGGCTGACGAGTGATAGTCCCCTCCGGATAGATGATCACCGTTTTCCCTGCCCGGAGCCCGGCGATCGCCTCCTCCAGGGACTTAGCCGCGTCGGCGGTGCCCCGGTAGACCGGGATCTGCTCCACCTCCCGCAGCAGATATCCCAGGACCGGATTACGGAACAAGCCGGACTTAGCCAGGAAGCGCGGCCACCGCCCCGCCTCGTAGACGAAGTGAGCGACAACGAGGGGGTCCGCGTGCGATATGTGATTGCTCACCAGGATCGCCGGCCCGGTGGTAGGGACGTGCTCCAGGCCACGCCAGGTACGCCGAGTAAACAGCAGCATGATCGGCTTAATCAGGATCACCGCGATCCAACGCCAGAACCCCAACCGTCGCCGTCTCACGGATTCCTCCCTTATTGGTTGACGCGCCTGTCCGCACGTCGTGACGCCACGGCACCGACGGTGTGCCGATGTTCTGGAATCATGCCTGGCCAGTCCACCGCGGGCACAGCCGCGTACGTCGCGGTGATGTTCGACGCGGCGCCACCGGTGGTGTCACGCACCACGTCGCCCCAGATTTCCACCTGCCGGGTAGGAACCGATAGGTAAGGATGGATGAGTGCGGGACTGGTCCATCGTCGTACCCCTCAAGCGGCTGCACGCGGCCAAAAGCCGGCTCCGAGGCGCGGTTCCCGGTGTAGCACATGATGATCTAGTCCTCGCCTTAGCGCTGGACACCGTCCAGGCAGCGCTGCGCTGCCCCGTCGTCCGCGCCGTATACGTGGTCACCGATGAGATAAGGACCCAAAACGCGGTCAGCGCGCTGGGAGCCCACTGGATACGAGACGCGCCGGACGCTGGTCTCAATCCCGCGCTCACCCACGGAGCCGCCCACGTGGCACGGTCGGCTCCTGACACCGGCGTAGCGACCCTCGGCGGTGATCTTCCCGCGCTCCGTCCCGAGGAATTAGCCGAGGCGCTGACGATGGCCATGGCGCATGAACGCGCGTATGTGCCCGACGCCCCCGGAAGCGGCACCGTCTTGCTCACCGCTCGACCGGGAGTCACTCTCGACCCCCGGTTCGGCCCTGACTCGGCTCGTGAGCATGCGCGCAGCGGCGCGTACCTGTTAGACGGGGTGTGGCCTTCGCTGCGTCGCGATGTCGATGTCCGTGAGGACCTCGTGACGGCCGCCCATCTCGGGCTGGGCAGCCACACCTCGGCGCTGCTGGCCACCGCCGCGATACATCTGTGAGGCATCTGCGCGCGGAACATTTGTAAAGCGAAGGGCCACGCTACGGTGTCGAGTCACCGGCTGAGGCGTCGCCTAATCCCCGCGGACGGGCCCTCCGCTCTGTTCCACTCCGGAGAGCGAGAACGGCTCCAGTCAGCTCCAGGCGGCTCCGCATTCCGAACGGAGCCGCCTTCTTAAATCTCGGTCACGGCCATTCTGCGGCTCGCATCGCAGGCGTTGCCGAGATCCACTGTCTGCCCCCGATCCACGATCACCTGGTGCACCGCCGCGATAGAGCCGTCGCGGCGCTGGCAGGTGACCATCCATGCCTCCCGCACCCCGACCAACGGCGGCTCAGGGCCGCTGAAGGTCACTTCACCGCCGCTCCAGTCATCGAACGGAGCCCCATCGACCTGGTCGTAGTTAACGACGATGGCCAGATACTCTCCCGGCACGGGGTCAACGAGCACCGCATCCTCATCGGTGTCTCCGTAGCTGGCCGACCGCCCCACCACCGTGCCGCTCGCGTCGACGACATACAGATCCCAGTCGGTCTCTGGGTTAGACCATTCGATATGGATGGTGGCGAATCCGTTATCCGCCTCAGGAAGCCCGGCAATGGTAAACGGGATCGCCTCATAGTCCCCCTCAAGCGGATTGGCCAAGGTGTTCTCTGCTGGTTGACCATCCGGATTGGGTAGGGGAATCGGCCTTTGGGGTGGTGCTTGCGGCTCACGCCCGTAGCGACCGGCGACATAGGGGCGGGTAGATGGATTGACGTGGAACGCGAACTGCCCGCCCGAAACCCGGTGAGAGACCCTGAGTTCGTCGGTGACGAGCAGCGGCTCTCCCACGGTCCCGTCCGGATTCAGCACGGGTGATGTAGGGGTCTGGAAGGTCTTGCTCACCGTGAGCACGGCGTCCCGCGGAGCCTGTCCGGTAATCACCGAGTGGTAGGAGGAATCCGCGGTCGCCTCCAGCATCGCGAAGTAGGCCTCCCGGTTCCCACCTTGTCCGGCACCAGCGGCGTCACCCAGCCCCAGATACTCATTCACCACGCCGCTTTCAAACGGTGGGTGGAACTGATCTGGGCCGATCTCGAAGGTGAACCCCAGCCCACCGGTGTTCCAGAACGACCAGTCCTCGGTGGACCCGGTGGTGTCATACAGTCCCCACGAGGGGATGTTCGCGTATCCGTTGTGACTGGCCAGTCGCGCCCCCAAAGCCTCGTACAGCTCCTCCTCCACCGGAGGGCGTACGGACATCACGCCCGGTGGACGCAGAACTAGGTTGCCGTAGGTGTGGTTGCTGATGAGGTTAGTGACCGAACGGGTGGAGATGAGGTCCCGGATGGCCCGGGTCTCCGGTTCAGAGAAGGGCGCGCTGCCCCGGTAGATATCGCTGGACCAGATGGGGCTGGCGCCGGGCCCGCCCCAAAAGCCCGCGTAGTTGCGATTCAGGTCCGTGCCACGGAGCCGGCCAGCCGGGTTATCGGCACACACCCCGCCCTGGTACTGAGACGGGCTGTCTGTGGCCTGGCAGTTTTTGCGCTTCATCTCGTAGTCGAAGGTCGAGAAATCCCCGATCGGTACGGCTTCCCGGGAGATCGTGAATCCGTCGGGGTTGACGACCGGCACGATGATGTTCCGCGTCTCGGCGACCAGGCGGGTGGTACGGGGATCGGAGCCGTACCCGTACACCAAGTCGTACGCCCACTCCATCACATGCTCGGCGGAAGGCCACTCGCGGGCGTGGTGGACGCCCATGTTGAGAAAGACCGGCTTGCCGTCATGGATGTTGCCGGGATTCAGCGCGATCTCGATCGCGGTGATGTCGCGCCCTTCAACGGTGCGTTCACTGAGCACAAACGGTCGTACCAGGTGCGGGAACCGACGTCCCAGCTCCTTCATCTCGTATTCGTAGTCGGCCAGACGGCGGTATGAGGTTCTTCCGCTGGGGAGCGCTGACCGCGTGTGCCGTTCCTGGTAGCGCTCATCTGCCGCTTGATTGGTCGCGATCCGGGCCGCCAGGTCGGGGATCTGTACCTCCCAGGTGAACCGCGCCTGTCGCAGGCGGGCGGCATCGTCCTCACCGTGAAGGATGACCTCAACGGTGGTCTGGGTGGCGTGCTCAGTGATGTCCAGACCCAGTTCCAGGAGCCGGTTCTTGTCGGCTCGAGTGGGGGTGTTCACCCGGACCACTTGGACCGGCTCTGTGGTGTCAGCAGGGTCGACGGGCAGGAAGTCCACGGTCGCCCGCACCTGACGCGCCTGCCCGCCGTAACGACACCCTTGTATGAGGAGTTCTTGCCCCTCCGCGACAAAACCGTCGGCGATCTCGTTGGAGCGCAGCCCGGCGGACGCGGCGACGACCTTCCCGGTCTCCACGTCGAAGACCGCCAGATCCCAATCTCCGTCACCGGCGAGGGTGGCTCGTACCAGCCCCGTGACAGGCGCGGTCACAGTGACGGTGTCCACCCCGCGTTCCCGTGGTAACGGAGCGGCGAAACAGTTCCGTGGGACGGCGTGGCGGGCCTGTAAGACATACCTGGCTGGTTGAGCGGAAGCGGTCGACCCAACGCTGATCAGAGCCGCGGCCGCCACCGCAAGTACGACCGCTTCGATGAGGGGACGACTGCTCCACCATCGGCTTTTTGAAGAGGGACCGGACTTGCGGTGTGGTCGCGCTGAGGGTGGCCACACGGGCGCCTCCTTGAAGCTCGCCGGGGTCGGCTCCACAGAATCCCCTTTTCCGCTACTTCCATACCAAGAGGTACGCGAAGCGAAAAGATCACCGAAACCGATAGCTCTACGCCATAACGACAGTAACGTCGCAGAAAGTGGACGCCGTATCAAGCCCTGAAAGCGAAAAAGGGAAAACTGAACGGGTTTTCACACACCGAAAGCGGTATTGTCCGCACTCGACTCCGCGGCGGTACCGTGGAGCAATGCAGGGGACCGTGGCTTATTTCGATAGCGACAGTCACGCTGGCAGCGTCGTCCTCGACGATGGCCGTGAGGTCCTATTTCCTCCCGAGGCCTTCCACGCTTCGGGCCTGCGTCATCTCCGGCCGGGTCAACGAGTCCGAATCGAGCGGGACGAGGCTGGCCAGGTCAGCAGGGTGACACTCCCCACACTTCCGTGATCGAATTGAAAGAGGTTCACATACCGTTCATGCGACTTTGGTCATGATGATGGACGTGACCAACGCCCAGCGGGCGCCCCGTCAGCACCGGCCTCCCCACCGTGCCTCTTCGCCGGTCGCAGAGCCCAGGTGCGCCGACACCGATGAGAACGAGCCCCATCGTGCCTCCAGCGGTCGCGCAAACCGCGCCGGCACCGAAACCAGTCTGGAGCAAACCGCGATCGAACAAAACGACACGGCACAGCCCGACCACGGTGGAGAGCGCCCCGAGCTGGACGCCGCCCTCTCCCCGCCTCGCTCCAGCGCGCAGCGCGGCGGGCAGGGCGGAGGCACCCGCCGGGTCGCCGCTAGGTCACGCACCAATCGGCGTACCAGCACCGGTACGCGTACCAGTACCAGTGCCAGTACGCGTACCAGCACCGGTACGCGCCAGTCGTCGCCCTCACCACCGCGTCACGCAGACGCACCGCCGCCCGAGGCAGCCCCGTTACCGGCCGACCGCTTCCTCAACCGAGAATTGTCCTGGCTGGACTTCAATGCCCGGGTCCTGGCGTTAGCTGAGGACACCACACTGCCGCTGTTAGAGCGGGCCAAGTTCCTGGCCATCTTCGCGAGCAACCTGGACGAGTTCTACATGGTCCGGGTCGCGGGCCTCAAACGCCGGATGCAGACCGGGCTGTCGGTCCACAGCCCAGACGGCCTCAGCCCTCGGGAGCAACTGGAGCTGATATCTCAGCGAGTCAGCGAGTTGGCCGCCCGCCACGCCCGGTGTTTCACCGAGGATGTGCTGCCCCGCCTCGCCGCAGAACAGATTGAAATCGTGCGGTGGTCGGAGCTGAACGCTGAGGAACAGCAGCAGATGCGGACCTACTTCCGCACTCAGGTCTTCCCTGTGCTCACGCCTCTGGCGGTGGATCCGGCACATCCGTTCCCCTACATCTCCGGCCTGTCACTCAACCTGGCGGTGATCGTTCGGGACCCGGACGGTGGACCGGAGCGTTTCGCGCGGGTCAAGGTACCCAATAACGTTCCTCGGTTCGTCTCCGTCCAGGCGCAGGGCAAGCACTTCCGTTTCCTTCCGGTGGAAGACCTGATCGCGGCTCACCTCTCCGAGCTGCTGTCGGGTATGCAGGTGGTCGAACATCACGTCTTCCGGGTCACCCGCAACGCCGACCTGGATGTGGAGGAAGACCGGGACGAGGATCTGCTCCAAGCGCTGGAGCGTGAGTTGGCGCGGCGCCGCTTCGGCCCTCCGGTACGTCTCGAAATCGCCGCCAACGTGTCCGATCATGTCCTGGACCTGCTGGTCCGGGAACTGGATATGGACAGCCATGACGTGCTGCGGATCCCCGGTCTTCTGGATCTGTCCGCGCTGTGGCAGATCTACGGAGACGTTGACCGCCCGGATCTGAAGGATCGTCCGTTCGTTCCGGCCACGCACCCGCAGTTCGCCGAGGGTGAGACCCCCAAGAGCGTGTTCGCCACGCTCCGGGAGGGTGACATCCTGGTCCACCACCCCTACCACTCGTTCTCGACCAGCGTGCAGCGGTTCGTGGAGCAAGCCGCAGCCGACCCGCAGGTACTGGCGATCAAGCAGACGCTCTACCGCACCTCCGGCGACTCTCCGATCGTGGACGCCCTGATCAGCGCCGCCGAGGCCGGAAAACAGGTGGTCGTGCTCGTAGAGGTCAAGGCGCGGTTCGACGAACAGGCCAACATCGCGTGGGCACGCAAACTAGAGCGCGCTGGGTGCCATGTGGTCTACGGCCTGGTTGGCCTCAAGACGCACTGCAAGATAGCGCTGGTCGTCCGGCAGGAGGCGGGGCAGATCCGGCGGTACTGCCATATCGGCACCGGCAACTACCACCCGAAGACCGCGCGGGTTTATGAGGATCTCGGCCTGCTCACCGCCGACCCAGATGTCGGCGCCGATCTGACCGACCTGTTCAACGTGCTCACCGGCTACAGCCGGCAGACCGGGTACCGGCGTCTGCTCGTAGCGCCGCACGGTATCCGCAGCGGCATCGTGGAGCGGATCGAACGGGAGATCGAGCACTGCCAGGCCGGGCGGCCTGGGCTGGTGCAGATCAAGGTGAACTCGATCGTGGATGAGCAGATCATCGACGCGCTGTACCGCGCCAGCCAGGCGGGGGTGCAGGTGGACCTGGTGGTACGCGGGATCTGCGCTCTGCGGGCGGGCGTACCGGGTCTGTCAGAGAACATCCGGGTTCGCTCCATCCTGGGTCGCTTCCTGGAGCACTCCCGGATCTTCCGGTTCGGCAACAACGGCCATGACGAATTCTGGCTGGGGTCGGCCGATCTGATGCACCGCAACCTCGACCGCCGTGTGGAGGCGTTGGTACGGGTCGTCGATCCGGTGCTTCAGGCGAAGCTGGCGGCACTGTTCGACCTGGCGATGAGCGAGGAGGCCAACTCGTTCGAACTGTGCCCTGATGGATCATGGCGCCGCCGGCGGGACATCGTCGACCAAAACCTGATCGACGTCCAGGAGACCCTGCTACGCCGTATCGTCGGCCGTGGGGAATGACCCAGGGGATAAGTCGTGATGGTGTCGAAGGGAGCGGCGACCAGCCGACAGCCTCACAGTTCAGGCATGGGTGAAACACCGAAACGGACGCTCCACTCCGCCGGTGGGGTGCTGTGGCGGGAAGGCCCGACGGGCATCGAGATCGCACTTGTGCATCGCCCGAAATACCAGGACTGGTCATTGCCTAAGGGCAGACTGCAGCCCGGAGAGCACCCGCTCGCGGCCGCCTGCCGGGAGGTGCACGAGGAGACGGGGATCCCTCCCATCCCAGGGCAACGGTTATCCACCATCCGGTACGAGGTTCGCAGGCGCACCGGTATGGCGCTCAAGACAGTGGACTACTGGGCGATGCGGGCAGCGGGTGATGGCGCCTTCACCCCCACCGATGAGACAGACGACCTGCGGTGGGTACCGCTCTCTGAGGTCCCAGCCGTGGCCAGCTATGCGCAGGACGTGGAGGTGGTACGCGGTTTCGCAGCGATGCCTCCCGTCACGAGTACCATCCTGCTCCTGCGGCACGCCTTCGCCGGTGACCGCAAGAGCTGGCAGGGGCCCGATGCGGCGCGGCCCCTCACCTCGGAAGGGGAGGCGCACATGGTCGCGATGACCCCGCTGCTGGGGTTGTACGCGCCGACCCGCATCATCTCGGCGTGGCCGCTGCGCTGTGTCCAGACGGTGGAGCCGTTGGCGCTGGCCCGTCAGCTCCCGATTGAGATCTGCAGTGTTTTTGATGAGCAGGCCCACCACCTGGCTGAGGGGCGTGCCGCGGAGCGGCTGCGGGAACTGGCGACGTCACACAGTCGTGTCCTGGTCTGTAGCCAGGGAACGGTTATCACCGACACAGTGGCTCAGCTCGCTGCCCGCGATGGCGTCAGCCTGCCCGACACCGAAACCGCTAAAGGCGCCTGCTGGGTTCTGTCCTTCCATGGCTCAACGCTGGTGAGCGCCGACTACCTCACGGCCGCCCCAGGCTAAACGCTGGACGCTGCTGGCGCGCGTACCACTCCAGCTCGTACCACTCCAGTTCCTGGACGGGAGCGGGTCAAGGCATCGCGAACCCGCTCCTGTCCTCGTTCAAATCGAATTCTCCGTTCCGGGCGCCGGCAAGGAACGCCTCCCACTCGCCGTGGGTGAAGACCAAGACCGGCCCATCGGGCCGGGCACCGTCACGGACCCCCACCAGATCGTCGACGAAGGCGACCTCCACACGACCGGCACGGCGCCACTGCGCCGAAGCGGTGTTGAACACCCCCTTGGTGGGATGCCGCATGACCGGACTATTCGTGTTCCCCATATCGCTCCTCATCGGTGGAATCGGTGAAGTCCGCGCAGACATGATTCATGAGACCAGAACGTCCCTGTCTGCGGCGAACCACTGGCGCCACCACGGCTGATGCGCCGTCGACGCACCGCTGTGCGTGTCTGCTGGTTAACGAAACGAGGTGACGCCGCCTTCGGCTACGGGTCGATCACGAATAGTCCCCGTCCGTGTTCTCGAGTATGAGCGACTTGTATGAGCGTTGTCTGAGCGGCTTGGCGTAAGCAGACCGGCAGGACCGAGGTGACGGCATACCTCGGTCTCATGCCGGACTGCCAGGTGACCTTAAGAGCTTGCCTTCTTGGCGGTACTCCTCCTGCTGGTGGTCTTGGTTGCTTTGGCGGTGGCCTTAGCGCCTCCCCGTTTGGTCGCGACGCTCTTGGCGGCCGTCGTCTTGGCGACCTTCGTCGGCTTCGCGGCCTTCGTGGTGGTCTTCGTCGCCTTCGCGGTGGCCTTCTTAGCCGTCGCCTTGGCGGCGGTTGCCCGTCCGGTCCGCGTGGAGACGGTGCCGGGTGCCGTCCGGGTCGCCTTGGTCATCTTGGTGCCGGGCGCTCCGGTGGTCGCCTTCCTCGCGGGGGCCTTGGCCACTTTCTTCTTACCGGTGACCACGTCCTTGAAGCCCTGACCGGCCCGGAACGCCGGGACGGCGGTCTTCTTGACCTTCACTGGCTCACCGGTACGGGGGTTCCGCGCGACCCGCGCCCCACGGGTGCGCTTCTCAAAGACCCCGAATCCGGCGATGGACACCTTGTCCCCCTTAGCGACCGCCCGCTGGATCTCCTGCAGCACGGCGTCGAGGGCTTCGGTCGCCACCTTCTTGTCCCCCAGGCGGCCGGTAAGCGCGTCGATGAGCTCGCCCTTGTTCACGACAATCCCTCCCGAGATGCGGCTGACCTTGACAGGTCATCTGCGCGCACCGTATGCCGCAAACTGGCTCCATACAAACATATCCGCGAAAAAACCTTGTGTCGTAACGGATTTCGCAAGAGCCAGCTACCCCTCCAAATCGCCCTGGGATGGCGGCCAGGCGGGCTGGATCCGTTGCGGGGCAAGGAAAAAAGAACGCGTGAGGGGCCACCCGGGCTGGTTCGGGTGGCCCCTCACGCGATCAGACGTCGTCAGGCGGTCACGGCCGGCCGCCACGCCTTCCGGCACGTACCACCGGTACGCCCGGGGTACGCGGACGGCGCCGCGTCACAGCGCTGGGATGGTGCGGGGCAGCCAGTCGGCCCGCCGCTCCTCGTAGGCGGTGATGTCCGCCTCGTGCCGCAGGGTCAGGCCGATGTCGTCGAGCCCTTCCAGCAGCCGCCAACGGCTGAAGTCATCGAGGGGGAACGGCCAGGTCTTCTCGCCCGCGCGTACCTCCCGGGCATGCAGATCAACCGTGATCGGCATATCCGGGTTCGCCTCCAGCTGGTCCCACAGCCAATCCACCGCGTCCTGGGGCAGCTCTACCGGCAGCAACCCGCCCTTGAGGGCGTTGCCCCGGAAGATGTCCCCGAACCGGGGCGAGATGACGGCCCGGAAACCGTAGTCCTGAAGCGCCCATACCGCGTGCTCCCGAGACGAACCAGTGCCGAAGTCCGGCCCGGCGACCAGCACGCTGACGTTCGCGTACTGGGGGAGGTTGAGCACGAAGGACGGGTCGGAACGCCAGGCGGCGAACAAACCGTCGGCGAAGCCGGTACGGGTGACCCGCTTGAGGTACTCGGCGGGAATGATCTGATCTGTGTCCACATTGGACCGCCGGAGCGGTGCGCCGCGGCCGGTGTGAACGGTGAACTTCTCCATGGTCGGTGCTCCTACAGGTCGGACGGAGCGGCCAGCCGGCCAACGATCGCGGTCGCGGCGGCCACCGGGGGAGAGACCAGGTGCGTCCGGCCGCCGGGGCCCTGGCGGCCCTCGAAGTTACGGTTCGAGGTGGAGGCGGAACGAGCGCCCGGGGTGAGTTTGTCAGGGTTCATGCCCAGGCACATAGAGCAGCCCGCGAAGCGCCACTCGGCCCCGGCCTTGATGAACACCTCATGCAGCCCTTCGGCCTCCGCCTGCGCCCGGACCTTCGCCGAACCGGGGACCACCATCATCTTGACCCCGGGCGCGACCTTGCGGCCCCGGAGTACCTCGGCGGCGGCCCGCAGGTCCTCGATCCGTCCGTTGGTGCAAGAGCCGAGGAAGACCACGTCGACGGCGATGTCGCGCATCGGCGTGCCGGGCTCCAGGTCCATGTACTGGAGCGCGCGTTCGGCGGCGGCGCGCTCGACCGGGTCGGTGAAGCTCGCCGGATCCGGCACCGCGCCGTCCAGCGGTACGCCCTGTCCCGGGTTGGTGCCCCACGTGACGAATGGGGAGACCGCTGAGGCATCCAGCACGACCTCGGTGTCGAACGTCGCGTCGGGATCGGTGGCCAGGCTACGCCAGTAGTCCAGCGCACGCTCCCAGGCTGCCCCACGGGGGGCGTGTGGACGGCCCTCCAGGTAGGCGAAGGTGGTGTCGTCGGGGGCGAACATGCCTGCCTTGGCGCCCCATTCGATGGACATGTTCGCCACCGTCATGCGGCCTTCCATGGACAGGCTGGAGAACGCCTCTCCGCGGTACTCCACCACGTGGCCCCGACCGCCACCGGTGCCTACCTGCGAGATCAGGGCCAGGATCAGGTCTTTGGCCGTAACCCCCTCCCGCAGTTGGCCGGTCGCGGTCACCGACATGGTCTTGAGCTTGGCCTGCGGCAACGTCTGGGTCGCCAGCACGTGCTCCACCTCGCTGGTCCCGATGCCGAAGGCCAGTGCTCCGAAGGCGCCGTGCGTGGAGGTGTGGGAGTCCCCACAGACGATGGTCATACCAGGCTGGGTGAGCCCCAGCTGGGGACCGATGACGTGAACAATGCCCTGCTCAGCGTCACCGAGTGGGTGCAGCCGGATGCCGAACTCCTCACAGTTACGGCGCAGCGTCTCGATCTGCTTCCGCGAGATCGGGTCGACGATCTGGAGGAGATTGTCGGTGGGGGTGTTGTGGTCCTCTGTCGCCAGAGTCAACTCCGGCCTGCGTACCTTGCGCCCGGCCAGCCGCAGCCCGTCGAAGGCCTGAGGACTTGTGACCTCATGGAGCAGGTGCAGGTCGATATAGAGCAGGTCCGGTTCTCCCGGTGCCGACCGCACCAGATGGTCGTCCCAGACTTTCTCAGCGAGCGTGCGCCCCATTGCATCTCCCACGTTGTGGACATCCCGAATTATGGGAGGTAGGTTTCGGTCTGTGGGACAGAGTATCAGCGGGGTCGGTGTCCTGGACAAGGCCGTCCTCATCCTCGAGGCCTGCGTGGAGGGAGCGAGCCTGGCCGAGCTGGTGGAACGGACCAAGCTGCCCCGCGCCACCGCGCACCGGCTGGCGCAGGCGCTGGAGATCCATCGGCTGCTGGTTCGCGATCCCTACGGCCGCTGGCGTCCGGGTCCCCGACTAGGGGAGTTGGCTAACGCCGCACCGGATGTCTTGCTCGCCGCCGCCGAACCGGTACTCGCCGCGCTTCGTGACCAGACCGGTGAAAGCGCGCAGCTGTACCTTCGGCGTGCCGACGAGCGTATCTGTGTAGCCGCTGCGGAACGGGCCAGCGGGTTGCGAGACACCGTGCCCGTGGGCGCCGTACTTCCCATGGTGGCGGGCTCCGCGGCCCAGGTCCTGCTGGCCTGGGAACCACCTGAAGCGGTCATGCCGATACTGCCTCGGGCGAAGTTCACCGCTCGAACCCTCGCTGAGGTCCGACGCCGGGGTTGGGCCCAAAGCGTGGGAGAACGGGAGCCGGGTGTGGCGTCCGTCTCCGCCCCGGTCCGCGACCGGAACGGTCGGGTCATCGCGGCCGTCAGCGTGTCCGGCCCGATTGAGCGTCTGGGGCGACGGCCGGGCGAGCGCAACGCCATGGCGGTGGTACGCGCCGGCCAGCGGCTGTCCGGCCTGTGAGACGAACGCCGACTTCCGGCCTCATCACGCTAGTCCACAGGGTTAGCCACCGATCCGTCCAGTTCACCGAGTCGGGCGATGTTCTCCGCCTCATCGGCGTCGGGCGTGGTGGTGTCCAGGAACGCCTGCACGACCTCCACCGCCACGTCCGGCGCCAATCGCTTCAAGCTCAGGGCCAACACATTCGCGTCGTTCCACAGCCGCGCGCCTTTGGCGATCCAGGGCTCCCAGGCCAGGGCGGCCCGTACTCCCGGCACTTTGTTGGCGGCGATCGCCGTGCCGGTACCGGTCCAGCACAGGACCACGCCGTAGTCGGTCTGCCCCGTGGCGACGGCTCGTCCAACCGCCTCACCGATGTCAGGCCACTTGTCCGATCCGGTGACGCGCACCACCTCATGTCCCGCCTTGGTGAGGTAGTCGATCACCGCGCGCGTGGTCTCGTTCTCGTCGTCGGCTCCATACGCGATCCTCACGCCATCCCTCCTTCGCTCCGGTGGTCCGCTTCGCCCACCATGGTCGCGCATGAAGCCGGAGGTACGCCCGCCGCGTCGTCCGCACCGTGGCGCTGGAGCCGGTCGCCGTCCTTCCCCGGCTTCACCCGGTACTTCACCGGCTGAAAAGCGGTCCCGCGTGCCTTGAGCAGCCTTTTCGGACAGCCGTGAACAGGTACTCAGACGCTCGGTTCTCCTCAGGCCCTTGTATCTCCCCTGGTCTCCCCGCAGTACTGCCCGGGTCGGCGGGAAGATCCGGTGGCGTCAGGCGACGCTGGAGAGCCGATGGTGCTTTCTGAGTCGAAGACGCTTACTGAGTCGAAGGCGTCGTGCCCAGTGGAGTAACTCGCGCGGTGGGCTTGAAAATACGCGCGGCTGCCGAGAGGCAGCCGCGGCGTAGTGGTAGCCCCGACCGGATTCGAACCGGCGTTACCGCCTTGAGAGGGCGGCGTCCTAGGCCTCTAGACGACGGGGCCGAACGAGCCATGACTATACGGCACTCGCTCAACCGCTCGTTCCGGAGGCCCCTCACATCCGGTGTGGCCTCCCTCATCGACGCTTCACCCGGGCCTTAAAGCCTCGGTGGAAGCGGCGCTGGAGCGCTCACCGCGGCGCTTTCACCGCGACGTTGACGGCCTTTCTCGCCGTGGGTATCACTCTCCGCCGCGGCGGGCGTACCGGCCCCTTCTTGAAGGCCTCATCACCGTTTCCCGCCCCGGTGCTCCGAACGCGACCGCCCGACTGGTTCGCGGTGCTGTTCGGTGAGGATCAGTTGAGACGGGCTGAGACAGCGCTCAGCTCACCGACCCAATTACAGGCCTTGACGCGTTTTCAGGCACGAAACCACCACGTGGCCCTACGAGGCGGAAACGGTGGGATTTCAGAATTCCTGCTTCACACCCAGAAGCACTGCGGGTTCAGCCGCCGTGCAATGTGACTTGGACCGGCCCCGCATCATGCAGACACCTCGGCCCCGTAGATGTAGCCCCGACCGGATTCGAACCGGCGTTACCGCCTTGAGAGGGCGGCGTCCTAGGCCTCTAGACGACGGGGCCTCATCGGCGCGCGGGCCGGGAGCTGGGGTACCAGGACTCGAACCTAGACTAACGGAGCCAGAATCCGTCGGGCTGCCAATTACCCCATACCCCATCGGGGCCCGCGCACCGGTTAGGTACTGTACCTGACGACCTCCGTCCTTCCCAAACCGGTTCCCCCTCTTGGGGATCACCCAGGGATCACACGGCAGATCGCCGGGTCCGGCATCAGCTTATCGCTCGCTGGAGCCGCCCCAGAGACCGTTCCCGACCGAGCAGCTCCATCGACTCGTACAGCGGCGGAGAGACGGTACGCCCGGTGACGGCCACCCGGACCGGCGCGAACGCCTTCCGTGGTTTGAGTCCCAGGCCCTCCACCAGCGTCTGTTTCAACGTCGTCTCGATAGCTGAGGCGTTCCACTCAGACAGCTGGCTCAACGCCTGAAGCGCCGCCTGCAGGATCGGCTCCGCGTCGGCCCCCAAGGCCTTCTCAGCGCTGGCAGGCTCCGGACTGAACTCCTCCTCAGCGATGAACAGGAACCGGAGCATGTCCGCGCCCTGTGAGAGCACCGTCACCCGCTCCTGAACCAACGGAGCGGCCGCGGTGACCAGCTCCTGCTCCGCCGAGGTGGGCTCGGCGCTGATCAGCCCGGCCTCAGCCAGGTAAGGCCTCAGGCGTCGGGCGAACTCCTCCGTTGACAGACGGCGGATGTGCTCAGCGTTAATCGCCTCACACTTCTTGGGGTCGAACCGGGCGGGATTCGGGCTCACCTTGGTGATATCGAACGCCTCCACCATCTCCTCGATGGTGAACACGTCCCGGTCCGGGGCGATCGCCCATCCCAGCAGGGCGAGGTAGTTCAGCAGCCCTTCGGGCAGGTAACCCTGCCGGCGGTACGCCATTAGATCGCTGGCGGGATCCCGCTTGGAGAGCTTCTTGTTGCCCTCCCCCATCACGTACGGCAGGTGACCAAACTGAGGCACCCGGTCCGTCACACCGATGTCAATCAGCGCGCGGTACAGCGCGATCTGACGGGGCGTGGAGGGCAGGAGATCCTCCCCCCGAAGCACGTGGGTGATCCGCATCAATGCGTCGTCAACCGGGTTGACCAGTGTGTAGAGCGGATCGCCGTTGGCACGGACGATGACGTAGTCGGGCACCGTGCCGGCCCGGAACGTGACCTCCCCCCGGATCAGGTCATTCCAGGTGATGTCCTCATCGGGCATCCGCAGACGAAGCACGGGCTGACGCCCCTCAGCGCGAAAACGCTCGATCTGCTCCTTGGTGAGGGTCCGATCGAAGTTGTCGTAACCCAGTTTGGGATCGCGCCCAGCCGCCCGGTGCCGCGCTTCGATCTCCTCCGGGGTTGAGTACGACTCATACGCGTACCCCGCCTCCACCAGCCGCCGAGCGATATCGGCGTAGATGTCGCGCCGCTCGCTTTGCCGGTACGGCCCGTAGGGCCCTCCGATGTCCGGGCCCTCGTCCCAGTCCAGCCCTAGCCAACGGAGCGTCTCCAGGAGCATCTGGTACGACTCTTCACTGTCCCGCGCGGCGTCGGTGTCCTCAATCCGGAAGACGTAAGCGCCCTTGTGGTGTCGGGCAAAGGCCCAGTTGAACAGGGCGGTACGCACCAGCCCGACATGCGGGACACCGGTGGGCGACGGACAAAAACGGACACGAATGGAGTCAGTCAAGGGTCACCACCTGGTTACTCAATGTGCCGATGCCCGTGATCCGCACCGCCACCTTGTCGCCGGCGGTCAGCGGGCCGACTCCTGCAGGGGTCCCGGTGAGGATCACATCACCGGGGAGCAGTGTCATGACGTGGGATATGTAGGAGATCAGCGCGGGGATGTCAAAGACCATGTCCTTTGTCCGCCCCAGCTGCCGCACCTCCTCATTGACCTCGCACCGCACCTCAAGGTCCGAGGGGTCGAGGTCCGTGACGATCCAAGGGCCCAAAGGACAGAAGGAGTCGAATCCCTTGGCACGGGTCCATTGGCCATCGGAGCGCTGCAGGTCCCGTGCGGTGACATCGTTGGCGCAGGTGTAGCCGAATATGGCGCGGGCGGCTTGTTCCCGATCGGCCCGGCGGGCACCGGGAGGTCCGATCACCACCGCCAGCTCCGCTTCGTGTTCGACCTGCTTGGACTGGGGTGGGAGCCTGATCGCGTCTCCAGGACCGATGACGGCCGTGGACGGCTTGAGGAACAGCAAGGGCTCGGACGGCACCTGCGCACCATGCTCGGCGGCGTGCTCGGCGTAGTTACGCCCGACACACACCACCTTGCTGGGCAGGATCGGGGACAGCAGGCGTACATCGGCCAATGCCCACCGCTGGCCGGTGAAAGTGACCTGACCGAACGGAAGCCCATCGATCTCGGCCACGGTGAGTCCACTGGAGCCGGCGGCTGCGTTCCCCTCGACCGCGCCGAATGACATTCCGCCTGGATGAGCGAAGCGTGCGATGCGCACGACCATGACCTCCGCGTGGCGCTGGCGTTCTGTGACACGCCGACCCGAACTCGGCGCTGTGCCGAACGCTACCCGCCCGCTTGAGCGCCTCAGCGGCAACCTGCCCGGTCAGTGCTTCGATCACCACGGCGGACCTATTCTTCGAGGCGTGACCGCGGTGACTTCGGCTCCAGTACCTCCCGCTCCAGTGGCTGTGACGCCGCAGGCGCAGCCCTTCCCTCACACACAGGTCATGTCCCTGCGTGAGTGGCGTGAACGTCGCCGGTTGCACCAGGAACGGGTGGATGCCTGGCTCGGTCCGCATCTGGAGCGGCGCCGACGGGGCGAGAAGCATCCGGTTGAGGATTTTCTATTTACCTACTATTCGTTCCGACCAGCCCAACTCCGCCGCTGGCACCCTGGTTTGGGCGTCGTCCTGGAGGGAGCCGATCCGGCCGAGCTCGGGCCTCACTACGTACTTACCCCGATCCCTATGGAGATTCCCGCTGGGGTCTTCGACAACGCCGCTGTTTCGCGCACGGTGGATCGGGGCGCGCGGGATCACGCCTCAGCATCGGCGTACGAATCTTCGCCCACCCCTGCCCTTGAATCCTCGTCCCCGGCGCACCCGGCAACGCGCGGCGCGTCCGGTGCCACGTTGTCGTTCCAGCTGCTCCAACGGCGCCGCAGCTCCCTGGAGTGGATCACCCAACTCCTCGAACGCACCGCCGGGCGTACCCCG
Source organism: Actinomycetales bacterium (assembly GCA_002919305.1). GTDB lineage: Bacteria > Actinomycetota > Actinomycetes > Mycobacteriales > Micromonosporaceae > RSA1. Next base: position 56,162 of record PKFB01000022.1, on the reverse strand, counting down.
TACTTCGGGTGTTTCGGCATGCATGAGTGGGCGATGGTTTACAAACTGCCGGCGAGTCAGGTACGACACGCCGCCTGGCCGTTACGGCTGTCTGAGGAGGAGACCGCGCGTGTGGTGGAGGAGCGAGGCGTACGGTGCAGTCATTTCGATGCGTTCCGTTTCTTCACCCCACCGGCACGGCCGCTCAACGTGCTTCAACCAACCCGGGAACTGCAGCCGGAGCTGGAGCAGCCGGGGTGTTTGCACGCCAACATGGACCTGTACAAGCTGGCTTACAAGCTGTCCCCCCTGGTGGGGAGCGACCTGATCGCCGATTGTTTTGCGTTGGCCAGGCAGATCCGCGTTTTGGACATGCGGGCCTCGCCGTACGACCTGCGTGGCTTGGGGTTATCCCCGGTGTGTGTGGAGACCGCCGCCGGCCGCGCCGAATTCGCCGCCGCGCAGCGGGAATTCGCCGCCCAGGCGACTCCGCTCCGTGACCGGCTCCTCGCCGAGTGTCGGCGCCTCCTCGCCCTGGCCGATGCGCTGGATGGCGTTGTCAACGGCTCGCCGTGACCGCCCAGTCAGGGCCGTCATGCCGACGACGCGCTAACTAGGCGGCCACGGTTCGCCGATGCAATGTCATCTACTGCACGTCATCTACTGCATGTCATCTACTGCAACGTCATCGGCTCATGGCCGGGTTCGCCCTCACACGCTCGCGCTCACCGGCGCGTGCTCAAGCCCGTAGGTGAGCGCATCCACCAGCGCGTGCCAACTGGCCTCAACGATGTTGTCGTGGACCCCAACGGTGGTCCAGCTGCGGCCTTCTCCCCCGGTCTCCAGCAGTACCCGCGTCACCGCTCCGGTGCCGTGGCTGCCCTCCAGAATCCGGACCTTGTAGTCGATGAGGTCGAAGTCCGCCAGCGCCGGGTAGTGCCGGATCAACGCCGTCCGTAGCGCGGCGTCCAACGCGTTGACCGGCCCGTTCCCTTCAGCGGTGGCGATCACCCGTTCGCCCCGGGCCCGCACCTTGACGGTGGCTTCGCTGACCACCGATCCGTCCTCCCGGTGCTCCACGATCACCCGGTAGGACTCGAGGCTGAACGGATGAGGCTTAGCGCCCGGAAGTTCGGAGCGCACGAGTAGCTCGAACGACGCGTCGGCCGCCTCGAAGGACCAGCCCTGGGCCTCCAGTTCCTTGACCTTCTGGGTGACCCGGGTGAGCACCTCGGGATGGCTGGCGAGGTCGACGCCGAACTCCCGACTCTTCAGCTCCACGCTGGCCCGGCCCGCCATCTCGGTGACCAGGATGCGCATGTCGTTGCCGACGACGGCCGGATCCACGTGGTTGTACAGATCCGGATCGACCTTGATCGCACTCGCATGCAGCCCCGCCTTGTGAGCGAAGGCGCTGGAGCCGACATAGGGCTGGTGTGTCGCCGGTGCGACGTTGGCGATCTCGGCGATGGCGTGTGACACCCGCATCATCTGTTCCAGGCACCCGTCGGGCAGGACACGCATCCCGAGCTTGGTCACCAAATTGCCGACCACCGCGAACAGATCGGCGTTGCCGGCCCGCTCCCCGTAGCCGTTGGCGGTGCCCTGAACGTGCATGACACCGGCCTCAACGGCCGCGATGGTGTTGGCGACGGCGCATCCGGTGTCGTTCTGGGCGTGCATGCCAAGCCGCGCGTCCGCGCCCAGGTGCTTCCGGACCTCGGTGACGATGCGGCTGACGCCGCCGGGGAGCATGCCCCCGTTGGTGTCGCACAACACGACCACGTCAGCGCCGGCCTCGAAGGCGGCGGCGGCCACCGCCAGCGCGTACTGCGCATCGACCTGGTACCCGTCGAAGAAGTGTTCGCAGTCGACGAACACCTGCCGCCCATGCTCGACGAAGAACTTCACCGTATCCCGCACCATCGCCAGGTTCTCCTCGGCGGTGGTACGCAGGGCACGCTCCACGTGTCGAATGTCGGACTTAGCGACCAGGCACACCGCCGGCGTTTGGGCGTCCAGCAATGCGCGTACCTGGGGATCCGCCTCGACGTGGACACCGACCTTACGCGTGGAGCCGAAGGCCACCAGTCGGGCGTGCTGAAGGTTCAACTCGGTACGAGCGCGCCGGAAGAACTCCGTGTCCTTGGGGAGAGCGCCGGGCCAGCCACCCTCGATGTAACCGACACCGAAGGAGTCCAGCAACCGTGCTACTGCCAGCTTGTCTTCCACCGAGTAGCTGATGCCTTCACACTGCGCACCATCACGCAGGGTGGTGTCGAACACATGGAACTCGGGGTATTCCGTCGGCGGCAGCGCCGATGCGCTCCCACCGGTGGGATCGGAAGCCATGGAACGGATCCTTTCCGGGGTGGCGGTGGTGATCGAGTCAGGTACGTGACCGCGGCCCCAGACGCCCCGTACGGCGAGCAAATGAAAAAACCCCTCGCGGATGCGAGAGGTCTGCGCGCTCGGCCGTTGAGGGGTGCCGGCGCGCTAGGTGCCAATAATCAGGATGCCAGCAAGCATGGCACGGCTGTCCTGATCGGCAAAACGGGTCACGGCGGTGATTCTTGCAGAGCTTTCCAGATCTTGGAAGCACATTCCGAATCATGGAAGCGGAACGGTGAGGGATGTCACTTCACCGGACTCTGTCTCACTGTGAGTCACATCGACTCGGCAATATCTGGAATCGCTCCAGTGATCACGTCCAGTGCCTCTGGGCGTGACAACCGACAATCCGCACGAGGAGGCCGAGTGCTCACCGTTGGTGACCGCTTCCCAGAGTACGAACTGACCGCTTGCGTCTCGCTTGACGCAGAGCGGGCGTTCAGCACGATCACCCACAAGACCTATGAGGGCAAGTGGCGGGTCGTGTTCTTCTGGCCCAAGGACTTCACCTTCGTCTGCCCGACCGAGATCGCCGAGTTCGGGCGGCTCAACAGTGAATTCGCCGATCGGGACGCACAGGTCTTGGGTGTGTCGGTGGACTCGGAGTACACCCACTACGCCTGGCGCAAGAACCACCCTGACCTGCGGGACCTGCCCTTCCCGATGCTCAGCGACGTCAAGCGTGAGCTGTCGGCGGCCTGCGGTGTGCTGGGCGAGGACGGTGTGGCGCAGCGGGCGACCTTCATCGTCGATCCCGACAACGTCATTCAGTTCGTGATGGTCACCGCCGGCTCCGTGGGCCGGAACGTCTCAGAGGTGCTGCGGGTGCTCGACGCGCTGCAGACCGACGAGCTGTGCCCCTGCAACTGGAACAAGGGCGACCAGACCCTGGACGCGACCAAGCTGCTGGCGGGGGTCTGATGGGTCTGGACACCCTCAAGGAAAGGATGCCCGGTTACGCACGGGATATCCGCCTCAATCTCGGCTCCACGATCGGCAACTCCACGCTGTCGCCTCAGACGCTGTGGGGTACCGCTCTGGCGTGCGCCGTTGCCTCTCGGAACGCCACGGTGCTGCGTGAGATCGAGGCTGAGGCTCGGGAGCACCTCGCTCCCGAGGCGGCCGATGCCGCCAAGGCAGCGGCGTCGATCATGGCCATGAACAACATCTACTACCGGGCCAAGCACCTCATCGGCGATGAGGCGTACCAGTCGCTGCCTGCCCGGCTGCGGATGCAGGTGATCGGGAATCCGGGCGTCGAGAAGACCGACTTCGAGCTGTGGTGCCTGGCGGTCTCGGCGATCACCGGCTGCGGAGTGTGCCTGGAGTCGCACGAGAAGACGCTCACGGGCGCGGGAGTGTCGCGGGAAACCGTCCACGAGGCGCTGCGGATCGCCGCGGTGGTGCACGCCGCTGCGGTCACGCTGGAGGCCGAAGAGGTCCTGGCGACGGTATGAAATGAATACATGACGGGGCCGGCACCGAACGAGTCGAATCGGTGCCGGCCCTTTTTTCGTTTGTGAGCTGTCTCTAGCTCCGCTCCGAGATCCGGTTGCCTACAGGACCCGGGTGACCCATCCGTACGGGTCGGGCGCCCGACCATGCTGAATGTCCAGCAGCGCTTGCCGCAGTTCCAGGGTGACCGGTCCGGGATTTCCGCCGGCGATGGTGAACTCCCCCTCAACGGAGCGGACCCGACCAATCGGCGTGATCACTGCGGCGGTGCCACAGGCGAACGCCTCCAACAGCCGCCCGGATTCCGCATCGGCCCGCCATTCCTCCATGGCGTACCGCCGCTCCTGCACCTCGTACCCTCGGTCCCTCGCCAGGGTGATCACCGAGTCGCGGGTGATGCCCTCCAAGATGGAGCCGGTCAGCTCGGGGGTGACCAGTACGGTCCGGTCCCCCTCCCGGTAGACGAAGAACACATTCATGCCGCCCAGCTCCTCCACCCACCGGCGCTCCACCGCGTCGAGGAAGACGACCTGGTCGCATCCGTGCTCGATCGCCTCGGACTGCGCCAAGAGACTAGCCGCGTAGTTGCCGGCCGCCTTGGCGGCACCGGTCCCCCCTGGCGCCGCCCGGGTGTAGTCCTGAGACACCCAGACGCTGACCGGCTTGACGCCCCCTGGGAAGTAGGGCCCGACCGGGCTGGCGATCAACACGTAGAGGTACTCGGAGGAGGGTTTGACCCCGAGGAACGCCTCGGTAGCGAACATCAGCGGCCGCAGGTACAGGCTCGCTTCCGCCCGGGTAGGCACCCAAGCCCGGTCGTACTGGAGCAGTACCCGGATTGACTGCATGAACAGCTCCTCGGGTAGCTGCGCCATGGCGAGCCGTGCCGCCGAACGCCGCATCCGTCGAGCGTTGGCCTCGGGTCGGAACAGCCCCACACCCCCGTCGGCCAAGTGGTAGGCCTTGAGCCCTTCGAAGATCTCCTGCGCGTAGTGCAGGGCGGCGGTCGCCGGAGACAGCGAGAGCGGCCCAAAGGGCTCCAGACGGGCGTCATACCAGCCCTTACCCTCGCTGTACCGGATGGTCACCATGTGGTCGGTGAAGACACGTCCGAATCCCGGCTCGACGAGCAGGGCGGCGCGCTCCGCGTCCGATACAGGGTGGGGGGTGGGACGGATCTCGAATTCGAGGATGTCACCGCCGCTCATCGCTCAACCTCCACAGCCGCTGTGAACCACGCGGTTCAACCTACCCGAACCATCGTTCAGGTGTTGCTGTGGTCACATCCGTCCCACCAGGCGGTCAGGGGCGCCTCACCCGTTCACGACGGGTACCTCACCGCGTTCATGACGTGGTCATATACCGCCGCGCTTCCCCCATCCAGCTGGCTGGAGTCGTCGAAGGAGCGTGCGTCGTTGTACAGCGCGATCGACACCACCAGATAGCGGTAGTAGGTGCCAAACCGCCCCCACCAGTAGACGTTGCTGGCGCTGCAGGCCTCAGCACCGGGATACCCGTTCGGAGGGCAGAAATACGCCAAATCATCGAAGGTGTCCCCGGTCCGTCCGTTGTGGCTGTCGGCATCCAGCTGATCAGAGACAGCCTGAGCGTCGGCCGTGGTGGGGAATGGAATCACCATCGCCGACACGAAATAGCTGCTGGTGCTGTCGGCGTAGACCCCTACCGCCATGTCGCCACACCCGTGCGCCTGCATCAGGTTGTCCGTGCTGTCACCGTTGCCGGCGTCGGTGCAGGCATCGAAGAAGGAGGTACCGGTCAGGGTGTAGGTCACCCCGTCGCTACCGACGAATGACTCATCGGGGAAGAAGCGCTGCAGGGTGAAAGGAGTGTTGTCCGTCTCCGCGCTCCCCATACTCTCGGGGTCGAATGGCGGTTCGGTGTTCTCCGGGGGATCGTCATCCGGCCCACCAGTCGGCTGCAGGTCGAGGTTGCCCCCGGGTTGCGTGCTCTCCTCAGGCTCGGTGCTGGCCGAAGGAGCGGCGGTAGGCTCATCATCGCCACCGGAACCAATGATCACCAGGGTCGCCACTAGCCCCACCACCAAAACCAGACCAATGGCGACGGCAGCGATCACGCCGACGTTCGACTTTTGGGGTGGCCCCATCGGCGCCCCCGCGTACGGGGGTTGAGGCGGCCAGCCACCCGGTACTCCGGAAGCGGGTGCACCTGACGAGGGGATGCCTGAGGCCGGCACTCCAGACGCGGGGATGCCCGAGGCTGGCATTCCAGGCGCCGGCATTCCAGATGCCGGAGCTCCCGAGGTTGGCATCCCTGACGTCGGCATCCCTGACGTCGGCATCGCCGAGGTCGGCCAGCTGGGCTGTGGGTTCGGATTCTGGTAAGTCGGGTTTTGCTGATCCCACTGGCCCGAAGCGGGTGGCTGCCCCCAGGTAGGCTCCTGCGGCTGCGCTGCGGGCTGCTCCCATGGAGCCTGTGGGGTAGCCGCCGTGGGCTGCCCCGAGAAGTCTTGGTTCTGTTGCGGCTGTCCCCAGCCCTGGCCACCCGGATCCCCTGGTGCGCCCCATTGCGGAGGGGGCCCCTGACTGTGCTGCTGCGGATCGTTATAGGGATTTCCTGGATAACCCATTACCCCTCCCAGGACGGTGGCGGTATTCGTTCGGGCGTCAGCCGGTGGGTCCCGCGTTGTTGTGTTGTCACACTCAGTTGGTCATGCCGGCGATCCGGGAGCGCTGATATGCATCTCCGCCGATATCAGCCAGCGTTGCAGTCAGTTAAGTCAGCATAGGAAAGCCGTGCCACACCCAAGCACCGCCGATCGTGGAATACGGACTCACCGGGATGGATGGTGATAGGGCCAGATTCGCCACCCGCTCCTGGGTTGGGGTACGACGGGCAGCATCCACCTTCGACAGATAACTCAGATACCAGGGGTGATCTCGTCACGACAGGTCAACCCGGCACCGCATTCTGCGGTGCCGGGTTACGCCCATGACCAAGCAGGATGGTTTCTGGCCGTCGCGGTCCGTGAGGTACGCCGGAGCGGATGAGGCTCAGGCGCTCGCCCGCTCCGCCAGGCGGTCCCCAACGGCCTCCGTGTTCAGGGGCTCACCAGGGGTACGCGCAGCCAGCTCAGCAGCCACCGCCTCGGTGACCCGCTTCGCCTCGGTGTCGTGTCCCAGGTGCTCCAACAGCAACGCCACCGACAGGACAGCCGCCACTGGGTCGGCCAGGTTTTTCCCCGCGATGTCAGGCGCCGAGCCGTGCACCGGCTCGAACATCGACGGGTACTGGCGCGTGGGGTTGATAGAACCGCTGGCGGCCAACCCGATACCACCGGTGACCGCCGCCGCGATGTCGGTGAGGATGTCTCCGAACAGGTTGTCGGTGACCACCACATCGAACCGTCCGGGGTTGGTCACCAGGAACATCGCCGCAGCGTCGACGTGTTGGTAATCGGTTTTTACATCCGGGTAGTCGGCCGCCACTTCGGCGAAAGTACGGGCCCACAGATCCCCAGCGTGGGTCAACACATTGGTCTTGTGGACCAACGTCAGCGTACGACGTGGGCGTCGACGTGCCCGCTCGAACGCGTCCCGGATCACCCGCTCCACGCCGTGTCGGGAGTTGAGGCTCTCCTCGGTTGCGATCTCGGTGGGGGTACCGCGGCGGAGGGTGCCACCGGCACCCGCGTAGAGCCCTTCCGTGCCCTCCCGGACCACGACCAGATCGATCTCACCGGGTTTGACCGCGCTCAGCGGGCTGGAGGTCCCTGGCCAGAGCCGGGCCGGACGCAGATTGACGTACTGGTCGAACTCGAAGCGCAACCGCAACAGCAGCCCACGCTCCAAGACCCCTGGAGGTACGGAGGGGTCCCCTACCGCACCGAGCAGGATGGCGTCATGGCCCGCCAGCTCTTCCATCACACTGTCGGGCAGTACCTCACCGGTGGCGTGATACCGACGTGCTCCCAGGTCGTATTCCGTGGCCTCCACCCCGGGAAGCACCGCGTCGAGCACCTTACGAGCCTGCGCGACCACCTCGGGTCCGATGCCGTCGCCGGCCACTACCGCGATTCGCGCCACCGCCACCTCGTAACCTCCAAGCCACTGGCAGACTCTCGGAGGCTATCAAGGTGTCCCAGTAGCCGGTACGCCGGTCCCACGTCTTGATATCGCCTCTTGGGACGACGCGCCTTGTCGCCCTCCCGCGTGCATACCGACGCGGCTCTTGGCTACGTTTGCCACGTGTATCCGGACGTGAGGGCGGAATGATCGAGATTTACGACCCTGAGACCGCCCGTCAGGAATGGAACGATCTTCCACCCGACCTCCGTAACCGGGTTATCGAGATGGCGGAGTACGGGCGCGGCCATCCCCTCCCCGAGGTGGCCAGAATCGCCACCAGTTACGCCCGGGCTCGGCAGATCACCGCTCAACGGCGGCTCGGACTCCTGCGCGCCATCACGGTGCTCGCGGCGGTTGGGGGGATTGCCGTTGGAATCGACCTGCTGGATGTGCTCGCTTCCAATAGGACGGTTGGTCTCATCACAGCGCTCGCCATGGTGGCGATACTCAGTGGATTGCTCTTCCTCAGCTATGTCGCCCTTCAGGCGACCCAATCGGAGTGGCCACTGATAGAAGCGAGCAACCTCGATGTCCTGCTCTGGCTATGCCCCGCCGCTCCTGCCCCAGCGGAGCCGTTCACGGTGCACCGCCGTGGTTTATGGGGACGTTGGGCGGCTCCGTTAGCCGTCATTTCATCGAGCGGGATCAACGTACCGGCGCTTCGTGTCACCGTGCCGTGGAGCGCTGTCAGGCGGATTGGAGCCTGGTGCCACCGCTCCTGGCGGGGACAGCGCGCGTACCTGGTCTGGTACTTACACGATCCCCGCGTGGTCACCACAGTCGGCAGACCGTTCTCGCAACGTGGGCGGCGTCTGCTCCGCATAGCGCGCCGTCACGCGCTCTTGGCCTTACCGTTGACCGACCTCCGGGAGCCGGTGGAAGCCATCGCGAAAGCATCGGTTTCTTTCCACCATCATCCGGCTCCGTCCACCGCTGCCGTTGTTGAGCGAAGACCAGACTCCGGCTCCGTCCCTCAAGACGGTCACGTCCGAATCAGACGCTCCTATGCCTAGAGAGATAAATAGGCATAGATAAATAGGAGCCTCCACACACGACCGGCGCCCCAGGCGCCCGGGTGTGCCGTGCCCGGGTTCCCAGAACACCGATTCGTTTTCCTTACTACTTCTCATATAGCGCGTCAGGCGAGGGGCGCCGCGCGGGAACCTGACATGGCGGACGCGCGGGACCCCTCGCCTGTCTATCGCAACGGCGAAGTGGTACGCCAGTGGTCAGTGCTCGGCGAGGTTCACCGCCGCGGCGGCGGTCGCGCCGATAGCTCCGGCCACCTCCGTGACCAGCTCGGCCGAGACCGGAGAGTCGACATCCAGCACCATCAGCGCCTCACCGCCGGCCTCCCGCCGCGATACCTGCATCGAGGCGATGTTGATGCCGACGTCACCGAACGCACGGCCGATGATGCCGACCACACCGGGCCGGTCCGCGTACCGCAGGAAGACCAGGTGGCCGACCAGCGGGATGTCCACGTCGTAGCCATCGACCTCGGTCAGCTTCTCGACCTCCCGAGGCCCGGTGACCAGGGTGCCGGAGATCTGAACCGAGCGGCCGTCAGGCAGCGCACCCCGAACCGTGACGAGGTTGTGGTAGTCGGGGCTGTCCGGGCTGGTGACCAGCCCAATGTCCACCCCGCGTTCCTTCGCCAGCAGGGGCGCATTGACGTAGGTGACCTGCTCGGTGACGACGTCCAGGAACACGCCCTTGGTCGCGGCCAGCTGCAACACGCTCACGTCGTTGTCGGTCACCTCGCCGCGGACCTCTACCGTCAGCGAGGCGGCCACGCCTCCAGCCACCGCCGTGAACACCCGGCCCAGCTTCTCCGCCAACGGCAGCAGCGGCCGCACATCCTCAGCGACCACACCGCCGGCCTGGACGTTGACCGCGTCGGGTACGAACTCGCCCTGCAACGCCAGCTTGACGCTACGGGCCACCGCCAGACCCGCCTTGTCTTGGGCCTCGACGGTCGAGGCGCCCAGGTGCGGCGTCACCACCACGTTGTCGAACTGGAACAGCGGCGATGAGGTGCACGGCTCGTTGGCGAACACATCGATACCGGCGCCGGCGACCCGCCCATCGGCGAGAGCGGCGACCAGCGCGTCTTCGTCGATCAAGCCACCACGAGCCGCGTTGATAATGCGGACCCCTGGCTTGACCATCGCCAGTTCCTTGGCGCCGATCAGGCCGACCGTCTCCGGCGTCTTGGGCAGGTGGATGGAGATGAAGTCGCTCTCAGCGAGCAGCTCCTCCAGGCCAACCAGACGCACCCCCAGCTGGGCGGCGCGGGCCGGCTGGACGTACGGGTCGTAGGCGATCAGGCGAGTACCGAAGGCGCTCATCCGCTGGGCGAAGAGCATGCCGATGCGGCCCAGGCCGATGATGCCGACCGTCTTGCCGGCCAGCTCTACGCCGGTGTACTTCGAACGCTTCCACTCCCCGCCCTTCAGCGCGGCGTTCGCCGCCGCGATGTTGCGTGCGCAGGCCAGCAGCAGCGCCACCGCCTGCTCAGCGGCGCTGACGATGTTGGAGGTCGGCGCGTTGACGACCATCACACCCCGGGCCGTCGCGGCGGCGACATCGATGTTGTCCAGCCCGACCCCGGCCCGCGCGACCACGGTGAGACGGGGCGCCGCCGCGAGCACCTCGGCGTCGACCTTGGTGGCGCTACGTACCAGCAGCGCGTCGGCGTCAGCGACAGCGGCCAGCAAGGCCGGACGGTCGGTGCCGTCGACGTGGCGAACATCGAAGTCATCGGCTAGGACGTCGATCGCGGACGGAGCGAGCTGCTCGGCGATCAGGACAACAGGCTGGTCTCCGGGAGCACGCGTCACAGTTCGGGGAGCGGCCATGGAACGATCGCTGGGAAGGGTCATGCGGTCCTCGCGGGCTTCTCGATGGCTTGTTAGCCCACCATCTGTGGTGGACATCACGTGCGGTCACCGGTGAACCGGCGACGTCCGGTGCGCCGATGTGGACGCCCGGGCGGGGATGAGCGCCACATCGCGCTTCATATGTCGTACGCGTCGGTATCTGGTACGCCCTCCGCGTCCGGTATGACCCGGACCGTTACGGTCTTCGCCGATCCGGAGCGGCTGACGCTCCACGATGCCGGAACGCAGGTCGTGCGAAGATCCGGCACCCCGGTGAGCCGTACGGTGCCGGCACGTGGGTGTAGTCCGATCGTAGGGTGCGTACCGGGCAACATCCCGCCCGCCCCGACGTGAGCGTGCTCACCGTCTCTCTTTTGAGTCTAGCCAGCGGTTTTCCAAAATCCGGGACGGAGCGTCACGATCCCCCATCCATGATGTCCTCATCGTTACGATCGCGCCGGCGATGCCTCAGCGTGGAGGACGCGTGCCGTGACGTACAGTGATGACCGAGATCACATCGAGGACTTCCTGTCGGGGTCCGGGATCTCCCGTCACGCCGCCGGGCCGCACGCCGATGCCTCCAGCGACCAGGACCCCCTTCGAGGCGCTCCAAGCGGCTCAGACGCCTCCACCGACCCCGGCGCCTCCGACGGCGTCACCCTCGTCATCCCTGATACGGACGACATCCTGCCGCCGCCTCCCTCGGCCCGCCCTTCCCCCACCACGCCGGGTCCCCACGCCACGGAGCGCCCGCTGCCCGCGGCCTTCGCATCACACACGTTCAGCATCCGCGGCGCCGCACCGGCGGGCCCGCCCCCGGTACGCGTTGTGGTCTCCGCCTACCTGTGTGGCCTGCTCGCCCTACCGATGGTGATGTTGGCGGGGATGGCGCTGGCTCGTGCCACGGCGGGGAGCGTCGTCGCTGGGTTCTTGATGCTCGCCGCGCTGGGGGTCGCTGTTGCGGCGTTGGTGGGCGCGGTCAGCATGACCAACCGGGGTGCCATGGCGCTGGTGCGCATAGCTGGGTGCGCCATGCTGGCTGTCACCGCCTGGTACCTGGTTCCGCTCATCGCCGCTCGTCTGCGTGGCGAGGCGGTTGGCCTGACCGCCATGGTGTTCTCGATGTTGCTCGCCCTCTTCGGGGGCGCCGCCGCCACGATGCTGATCCTGCTGGCCACCCCTCGCTCCCGTCGCTGGCTTGCTGCCCGCCGTCGGGAGCGGCTGATCGAGCGGCGCGCCACCACCGGGCGGTGATGGAGCATCGCCTGATGTGGTCTCCTCGGCGTGTCCGACCTCGGCTCGAGCTGACAGAAGCCGACAGAAGCGGCGCGGACGCACCACCAAAGGGGCACAGATAAAGGGGTACGCGCGTCGCGTACCCCTCATGGGAGCACCACCCGGGGATGTGGAGGTGATCCTGACAGGTCCCGGGTGGATGGCTCCAGACGATTGTGTCTTCAGGCGGTTTCGGTGATGGGCCGGTCGATCCAGGACATCATGCCGCGCAGCTTGCGGCCGACCTCCTCGATCGGGTGACCGGCCAGGTCCTGGCGGTACTTGGCGAAGTTCGGGCGCCCGGCGTCGTCCTCGGCGATCCACTCGCGGGCGAACTCGCCGTTGCGCACCTCCTCGAGGATCTTGCGCATCTCCTCCTTGACCCGGGAGTCGATGACGCGGGAGCCCCGGCTGTAGCCGCCGTACTCAGCGGTGTCGCTCACCGAGTAGTACATGCGCCCGATGCCGCCCTCGTACATCAAGTCCACGATCAGCTTCATCTCGTGGAGGCACTCGAAGTAGGCGACCTCGGGGGCGTACCCGGCTTCGACCAGGGTCTCGAAGCCCGCCTTAATCAGCTCGGAGATGCCACCGCAGAGCACCGCCTGCTCACCGAACAGGTCGGTCTCGGTCTCCTCGGTGAAGGTGGTCTTGATGGCGCCCGCCCGGGTACCGCCGATGGCGCGGGCGTAGGACAGCGTCAGAGGCCAGGCCTGACCGGTGGCGTCCTGATGCACCGCCACCAGCACCGGGACACCCTTGCCGTCCACGAACTGACGCCGCACCAGGTGGCCGGGGCCCTTGGGGGCGACCATCGCCACGTCCACGTCGGCCGGCGGTTGGATCAGGCCGTAGCGGATGTTGAAGCCGTGGCCGAAGAACAGGGCTTTACCCGCGGTGAGATGAGGCTCGATCGCCTCCTTGTACAGGTTGCGCTGCACCGTGTCCGGCGCCAGCACCATGATCAGGTCAGCCTCAGCGGCGGCCTCCGCCGGCGTGACCACCCGCAGCCCTTGCTCGGTCGCCTTGGGGCGGCTGCGGGATCCCTCCGGCAGGCCGACCCGGACATCCACGCCGGAGTCGCGAAGCGACAGCGCGTGCGCGTGCCCCTGGCTGCCGTAGCCGAGTACAGCGACCTTGCGGTTGGCTACCAGCGACAAGTCCGCGTCGTCGTCGTAGAACACCTCAGCGGTCATGTGTAAGGTTCTCCATTCTCGTGGTCATTGAGCCTCATTCAGAACCCACCGCCTCACCCGTCTGATTAGGGCGACGACGACCGGTTCCAAATAACGCTCATCGATGTAAGGCGGGCCTTCAGGAGGCGCTGCGCAGGATGGGGCTGGTGATGGAGCGGGGTCCCCGTCCCACCGCCACCAGACCCGACTGGACCATCTCCTTGATGCCGAAGGGCTCCAGAACACGCAGCAGTGCCGCCAGTTTGTCGGGTGTGCCGGTCGCCTCGATCGTGACGGTGTCCGGTGCCACGTCGACCACCTTCGCCCGGAACAGCTGCACCGTCTCCAGGACATGCGACCGAGTCGACAGGTCTGCGCGCACCTTGACCAATAGAAGCTCTCGCTGCACCGAACTGGCCGGGTCCAGCTCGACGATCTTCAAAACATTGACCAGCTTGTTGAGCTGCTTGGTGACCTGCTCCAGCGGGGAGTCCTCGACGTTGACCACGATGGTCATCCGCGAAATCCCGGGGTGTTCGGTCTCACCGACCGCTAGAGAGTCAATGTTGAAACCCCGCCGGGAGAACAGGCCGGCGACCCGGGCGAGCACCCCGGGCTTGTTCTCCACCAGCACTGACAGCGTGTGCTTGCTCATCACACATCGTCCTCATCGAAGATCGGGCGGACGCCTCGGGCGAACATGATCTCGTCGTTGCTGGTACCGGCCGGCACCATCGGCCACACCATGGCGTCCTTGCCGACCACGAAGTCCACCACGACGGGGCGGTCGTCGATAGCCTGGGCCGCCTCGATGGTGCGGTCCACTTCGCTCGCGTTCTCGCAGCGCATCCCGACGCATCCCAGCGCCTCGGCGAGTTTGACGAAGTCAGGGATGCGGTGCTTGTGGGTACCCAGGTCGGTCTGGCTGTAACGCTCGTCGTAGAACAAGGTTTGCCATTGGCGCACCATGCCCAGGTTGCCATTGTTGATCACGGCGACCTTGATCGGGATGCCCTCCAGAGCGCAAGTGGCCAGCTCCTGGTTGGTCATCTGGAAGCAGCCGTCGCCGTCGATGGCCCACACGGTGGTGTCCGGGCGGCCCACCTTGGCCCCCATCGCCGCCGGCACCGCGAACCCCATGGTGCCCAGACCACCGGAGTTGATCCAGGTGTAGGGCTTGTCGTAGGTGATGAACTGACTAGCCCACATCTGGTGCTGGCCGACGCCTGCGACGTAGATGGCGTCGGTGCCCACAATTTCACCCAGCCGCTTGATGACGTACTGGGGCGCCAGGGTGCCGTCGGCGGGCTCCTCCCAGCCCAGCGGGTAACGCCGCCGGATGTCGTTCAGCTGCTGCCACCATCCGGTCAGGTCCGTCGTCTTCCCCGCGGCCAGCTCCGCCTCCACCGCGTTGATCAGTTCGGTGATGACCTGACGGGCATCCCCGACGATCGGCACGTCGGCCTGTCGGTTCTTGCCGATCTCGGCCGGGTCAATGTCGGCGTGCACGACCGTCGCGTCGGGAGCGAACGAGGACAGCTTGCCGGTCACCCGGTCATCGAAGCGGGTCCCCAGCGCCACCAGCAGGTCGGCCTTCTGCAGCGCGTAAACCGCGGCGACGGTGCCGTGCATGCCGGGCATGCCCAGGTGCTGGGGGTGGCTGTCGGGGAAGGCGCCCCGGGCCATCAGGGTGGTGACCACCGGGATACCGGTGAGCTCGGCCAGCCTGCGCAGCTGGGCGGTGGCCCGGGCCTTGAGCACGCCGCCTCCCACGTACAGCACGGGGCGTCGGCTGCTGAGCATCAACCGCGCCGCCTCCCGAATCTGCTTGCCGTGGGGGTTCAACGTAGGGCGGTAACCGGGCAGATCCAGGGTGGGCGGCCAGGAGAAGGTGGTCTGGCTGGTGAGCACGTCCTTGGGGATGTCCACCAGAACCGGACCAGGACGGCCGGTGGAGGCCAGGTGAAACGCCTCGGCGATTATCCGAGGCAGCTCCTCACCGGACGAGACCAGGAAGTTGTGCTTGGTGATCGGCATGGTGATGCCGTGGATGTCGGCTTCCTGGAACGCGTCGGTACCGATGGCGGCGGTGGCGACCTGGCCGGTGATGGCCACGATCGGCACGGAATCCATGTATGCGTCGGCGATCGGCGTCACCAGGTTGGTGGCGCCCGGCCCAGAGGTGGCCATGCAGACCCCGACCTTGCCGGTCGCCTGCGCGTAACCCTCCGCGGCGTGGCCGGCACCCTGCTCGTGACGGACCAGGATGTGACGGAGCGCGGTGGAGTCGAACAGTGGGTCGTACGCGGGCAGGATCGCTCCGCCCGGGATCCCGAAGATGACCTCCACGCCGACCGCTTCCAGGGAGCGGATGAGCGCCTGGGCGCCGGTCATCGGAACGTCGGTAACGGTCGGTCCGGTGTTGTGTCCATATGGATTCGTCGTGGGCTTAGATTGCCTGTTCAGATTCGTCGTCATGGCAGTCCGGGTCCGGTTCACTGTCGGATTGGATTCTGGCTGGCGGCTGGGTCCTAACTGGTTCTAACTGGGCTCTAGGTCCTCGGTTGTCGGGGTGGTTCGTCACAGAGAGTCGCAGGCGGGTCGCTTGTTATGTCGCTTATCGGTGTTATGTCGCTGCCGGTGCCCGTCTGATACTCGCTTTCGCGGTGCCGCGATAAGGAGTGCAGACATAAAAAATGCCCGCGTGCTTCAGACGCACGGGGGCGGCGCACCGTCGGGACCGACAGACGGTGCGCTAGGTAAGTACTACGAGGCGGCTTCGGCGAGAAAGCTGGTAGGACAGCACGATGCCAGCTTGGCGCATCTCACGCCCTGAGTCAACTTGTCCCACATGGTGGTAACGACGAAACGATGACCAGCGCTGTCATCGCACGTCGTTCCCTCTGCGAGGAGCGTCGAAATAGGCTTCGACGTGCTCGGCCGGCAACGGACGGCTGAACAAGTGCCCTTGGCCGAAGTGGCAGCCGGCGGCGGTAAGCAATTCTCGCTGGGCGGGATGCTCGACTCCTTCGGCCACCACCTCCATGCCCAACCGCTGCCCCAGGCACACCACCACGTCAGAAAGCGACCCCCCGGATCCGCCTGGAACGACCGGATCGGTGATCAACGTCTGGTCGATCTTGAGGAGGTCAACCGGGAGTCGCCGCAGCTGCGCCAGGGAGGAGTACCCCGCCCCGAAATCATCCAGCGCGGTTCGGGTTCCCAGCGCGCGCAGCGCCGCTAACGGTGCCGCCAGCTCCCCTGCGTCACCGGTCATCCCACGCTCGCTGATCTCCACCACGAGCCGATCGGCGGGTACCCGATGGATGTCCAGCAGCGCCGCGACGTCCCCTACGAATCCCGCCGAACGCAGCCGGTGCGGCGAAATATTGACCGATAGCCATACATCTCGCCCTTCGGCGCGCCACTGTGCCAGGCGCCGGAGCCCATGGTGGAGAACCCACTCCTCGATCTGGGTGATCAGACCGATGTCCTCGGCCACGGGCATAAACTCTGCGGGGTTCACCGGCCCCAACGTCGGGTGCCGCCACCGCAGCAGCGCCTCGGCCCCCACCGGTCGGCTGTCGGTGAGCGCCACGATGGGCTGGTACGCCAAATCCAGTTCTCCCCGCTCGATGGCGCCCCGCAGTTCGTGTTCGAAGGTCAGTCGCCGCAGCATCTGGTACTCCAGCGACTCGTCGAACCACTCCACCCGGCCCCGTCCGGATCGTTTGGCATGCCGCAGGGCCAAGTCGGCGGCGCGCAGAATCTCTTCGACCGTGCTTGTTCCGTCGCCTCGGGCTATGCCGATACTGACCGTCAAGTACTCCATACCGTAGGCCAGGCGATACGGCTCCGTCAGCAGAGCGAACAGCCGGGTGCCCATGGCCCGAGCCTGGTCCGGTTCCGCCACGGTCAGCACCGCGAATTCCCCGCCGGCGATCCGCGCCACCAGATCCCGGTCCCCCAACGCGGCTCGTAGCCGGTTGGCGACCTCCACCAGGATGGCGTCGCCGATGTCATGGCCTCGGACATCGTTGATCCGTTTAAAGCCGTCCAGCCCGATCGCGAGCACCACCCAGGGCTCCGCCGCGGCCCGCCGCTGCTTCTCCTCAATCGCCTGACACAACGCCCGCCGATTGGGCAGTCCGGTCAAAGAGTCGGTGAATGCCAGGTGATGCGGTGCCTGTTGCGGTCCGCCCCGGACACTGGCGTCACGAACACGCATCGTCAGCGAGGCGGTCTCGGACGCCGCTTGGTACTCGGTGACGGTGGCTTTGGTGGTGCGCCACCGTCCGGCCTTATCCCACAATCGGAACTCGACCGTCCACGGCCCCGCCAACACGCCATCCGAGGCCTCTCCCAGGCACCGGATGACGCGCTCGCGGTCATCAGGGTGGATCAGAGCCAGGAACGAGCGGCCAGAGACGTCCCGCTCGAACACACCGAGCCGGCGAGCGACGGCAGCGGACTGCCAGCCCACCGCCTGGTCGGTGTCCACCGCCACGGTCACGTCCCCGAGGCCAGGGGCGATACAGCGAAAGTCCATCCCTCGCCGCGTACACCGAGCGGTGGAGCGGTGCGCGTTGAGGCTGGCGTACCACTCTCGGGCAGTGATCGCGAGGAGCATCGCGACCCCCGCCATCGCGGTATAGAACCCGAACCTCCCCACCGTGACCACGTGGTGAAAGGCCCCCACCAGCGCCAACCCGATCGGCCCGATCAACAGCGATGCGTCGTCAGGCCCCTCGGGCGGCCGCAGCGTCCACGGCGCTGACGGAGCCGCCCTGGTCCGCCGGACACCGGTCCACAGCACGGCGAGCCCCGTGGCCCATACCGTGGTGGCGCCCCATAGGGCAGGGTCTGGCGCCTCCAGCAGCGACAGGACCACCACAGCGGTGCTTCCGCTCAACGCCAGCCCCACACCACCGGCGCACCGTACCGCGGCGCGCCGGTGGTGTACCGCGCGCAGCGCCGCGAGCACCGCGGTACTCAACCCCGCGGCGAGCACGTAGCAGACGAGCACCACCAGGGTGGGCTCCATGCCCCGTGGCCCCGGTCCCTGCCCCCGCAGGGGCGCGACGATCAGCGTCCATGCGGCGAAAAACAGGCAGCTGCCGATCACCAGGCCGTCCAACAGCCGCCCCACCCGCGTCGTCCAGCTCGGCGCTACTCCCGGAAGCATCAGCAGGCCCAGCGCGTACATCACGGCCGCCACGATCAACCCGATGGCCAGGACAGAGGCGGCCAGGTCGGCCGGTGCGACCGCGGCGCCCACCAGGCCCAGCCCGCCGGTGAGCACCCCCATTCCGAGCAGACCCGTCCCCCGGCATGGTCTGAAGTTCTCCGAGAGGCGAACGATCCACGCGCGGCGGAGCAGCACGACCGTGAACACGGCGGTGGGGTACGCCAGGGCCAGCGCCATCATGGCGAAGGTGGCCTGGGCGCGCGGCCACGTCCAGGCCACGACGGCCAGGTAGACCACGGGCGTACCGGCGATCATCGCCGCCTCTGTCCGGGTCATCCGCCAGGCCATTGGGACACCTCCGGGGTAGGCGGGACGAACGCCTGATGCCACACTGGGAGCCATGCCAGACCTGAGATCGCGGACGTCGACACATGGTCGCAACATGGCCGGGGCACGTGCGTTGTGGCGGGCCACCGGTATGAGTGACAACGACTTCGGTAAGCCCATAGTTGCGGTCGCGAACAGTTTCACCGAGTTCGTACCCGGTCATGTTCATCTGCGAAATCTCGGGCGCCTGGTTAGTGAGGCGATCACTGAAGCGGGTGGCGTGGCCCGTGAGTTCAACACCATCGCGGTGGACGACGGCATCGCGATGGGGCACAGCGGCATGCTCTACTCGCTACCCAGCCGAGAGCTGATCGCCGACGCGGTCGAGTACATGGTCAACGCGCACTGCGCGGACGCCCTGGTGTGTATCTCGAACTGCGACAAGATCACACCGGGCATGCTCATGGCGGCGTTGCGCCTGAACATCCCCACCGTCTTCGTGTCGGGCGGCCCGATGGAGGCGGGTAAGACCATCGCGATCGAGGGGGTGGTGCACTCCAAGATCGACCTGATCGACGCGATGGTCGCGTCGGCCAACGACACGGTCAGCGACGAGCAGCTCAGCGGTATCGAACGCTCCGCCTGCCCCACCTGCGGCTCCTGCTCGGGCATGTTCACCGCCAACTCCATGAACTGCCTCACCGAGGCCATCGGTCTGGCGCTGCCCGGCAACGGCTCCTTGCTGGCCACCCACACCGCCCGTCGGAACCTGTTCCTGCAGGCCGGGCGCACCATCATGGAGCTGGTCGAGCGCTACTACGGCAAGGACGACGACTCGGTCCTGCCCCGCTCCATCGCCAACCGGCACGCCTTCGAAAACGCCATGGCGCTGGACGTGGCCATGGGTGGCTCCACCAACACCGTGCTCCACCTGTTGGCCGCCGCCCGCGAAGCCGAGCTGGACTTCAACGTCACCGACATCGACGCAATCTCCCGCCGAGTGCCGTGCCTGGCGAAGGTCGCGCCGAACGTGGCCGGCCCCGGGCGGATCTACCACATGGAGGACGTCCACCGGGCCGGTGGTATCCCCGCCATCCTGGGAGAGCTGGACCGGGCTGGTCTGCTCCACCGGGACGTACACGCGGTGCACGCCGCTTCCCTGGACGAATGGTTGCAGCGGTGGGATGTCCGCCGCCCCGACCCGAACCCGGAGGCCGTGGAGCTGTTCCGCGCCGCCCCCGGTGGGGTACGCACCACCGAGCCGTTTTCCACCAACAACCGGTGGAACGAGTTGGATCTCGACGCCGAGAACGGCTGTATCCGCGACGTCGCCCACGCCTACAGCGCCGACGGTGGGCTCGCTGTGCTGGTCGGCAACCTGGCTCCGGACGGCTGTGTGGTCAAGACCGCGGGTGTGCCGGAGGAGGTGTTCACCTTCCGAGGCCCCGCCCGGGTGTTCGAATCTCAGGAATCCGCCGTCGAAGCCATCCTCAACGACCAGATCAAGCCCGGCGACGTCGTCGTGATCCGCTACGAGGGGCCTCGTGGCGGCCCGGGGATGCAGGAGATGCTGTACCCGACCTCGTTCCTGAAGGGCAAGGGGCTGGGACGGAGCTGCGCTCTGATCACCGACGGCCGGTTCTCCGGCGGCACCAGCGGTTTGTCCATCGGCCACATCTCTCCGGAAGCCGCGTCAGGCGGGCCGATCGCCCTCGTGGTCGACGGCGATGAGATCGCCATCGACATCGCCGCCCGCAGTATCCAGCTGTTGGTGTCCGACGAGGAGCTGGAGCGGCGACGCGCGGCACAGGAGGCGCGGGACAAGCCGTACACCCCTGTGAACCGGAACCGGCCGATCTCAGCGGCGCTGCGGGCGTACGCGGCCATGGCCACCTCGGCCAGCGACGGCGCGGTACGCCGCGTCCCGTAACCGTGACACGCCGCACCTCAGTTATCGAAAGCTGCCTCAGCGATCGAGAGTTGTCGAGGTCGCGGCTGTCCCTCACACCTAAAACATCAGGTCAGGCCTTGCTCCTTCTGCGCCGTCCCGCGCGGCCTCACGGAGGTCCTGTCAGGCCCGCACCGGGGAGCCTGTGGGCCGCGCGGATACCGGCGGAGCGTGGGCGTGGGTACGGCCGAACAGGCAGGGCGGAGCGGCACAGTCGGCCCCGGCCCGGTGGGCCGCACGTCGAGTTGGCTGTGCTTCGAGCAAGTCTTGAGCAGCGGCGTAGACTACTCGGGAATATCGCGACTGGCGTACCAAGGTGGAAACGACCACCGGGGAGCGACCGTGACGCGGTGCCGCGCGCCTGGGTGCCGCTGTCAAGTGACGTGCCATTAAACCCATGGCACGCCGTCGGAGCCCTGGCGTGCCACCGATCGTGTGGAGGTCGCGATGCATCAGCCGCCGCTTCCGGATCTGACCCGTAACGATCCGGAGGTCGCTACTCTCATCGAAGCCGAGGCCCGCCGACAGTTTGAGACGATTCGCCTGATTCCGTCTGAGAACTACGTCTCTACGGCGGTGCTGGAAGCCTGTAGCAGTGTTCTGACCAACAAGTACTCCGAGGGCTACCCCGGTAAGCGTTACTACGAAGGCCAACAGGTCATCGACCCGATCGAGGAGCTGGCGATCGAGCGTGCCAAGGCGCTTTTCGGGGTCGAGCACGTCAACGTTCAGCCCTACTCAGGCTCCCCCGCCAATCTGGCGATCTACCTGGCCTTCGCGTCCCCTGGTGACACCATCATGTCGGTGGAGCTGGCCCACGGCGGTCACCTCACCCACGGCTCCCCGGTATCGATCACCGGTAAATGGTTCCGGCCGGTGCACTATCACGTCCGGCGGGACACCGGCCGTATCGATCTGGATCAGGCTCGGGACCTGGCCCGCGCCGAGCGCCCGAAGTTGATCTTCTGCGGTGGTACCGCGCTGCCTCGCACCATCGACTTCCCCGCCTTCGCCGAGATCGCGCGTGAGGTCGGGGCGATCCTGGTCGCCGACATCTCCCACATCGCCGGTCTGATCGCCGGCGGCGCCCACCCTTCCCCGGTCGGGTACGCCGACGTCATCTCGACCACCACACACAAGACGCTGCGGGGTCCACGGGGCGCCATGCTGATGTCGACCGCGGAGCACGCCACCGCCTTGGACAAGGCTGTCTTCCCCGGCCTGCAGGGTGGCCCGCACAACCACACCACAGCCGGTATCGCGGTCGCGCTGCGTGAGGCATCCCTTCCGGACTTCCGGCGGTACGCGCACCAGACAGTCGCCAACGCCAAAGCCCTCGCCGCCGCGCTCATCGAACGCGGCTACGACCTGGTCTCGGGCGGCACCGACAACCACCTGATCCTCATCGACTTGACGCGTCAGGAGATCGGTGGAAAGCCAGCGGCCAAGGCCCTCGACCGCGCTGGCATTGAACTGAACTTCAACACGGTCCCGTACGACCCACGGAAGCCCTGGAACCCGTCGGGGATCCGGCTGGGGACACCCGCCGTGACCACCCGGGGTCTGACCGAGGAGCAGATGCCGCAGATCGCGGCGTGGATCGATGAAGCGATCCAGGCGGCGCGCAAGGACGATGAGGCGACCCTGACGCGGATTCGGGGCGAGGTCCGGGAACTGCTCGCGGCCTACCCCATGCCCGGGTGGGCGCCGACTCCTGCCTGACCCGTCTCCACCTCAGGCTTCCCACAGGGGTACGCGGTCCGCGTACCCCTGTCCGCCCAGGTATCCGTGTCGCCACGCCCGGGCCGCCCGCCCCGATGAACCGAGTCCGAATGGACCGAGTCCGAGCCCGGTGTGGCCCCGCCTGGCGCGCTCCGCACAAACGTCTCCCTGCGCATGGATCGCTGTCACCTATGTGCAGTGGACACTTACCGCCATCCGGGTAAATGGGTTAGACCAGCAGCGTCGATAACAGCGATTGGGCGCGACGGCGCCCCGTACGCCCGGACTCCCAGGGAGACACCATGCGGACACCCGGCGCCGGTATTGACGCTGCCTTGGCCGTGGCGGACGCGATCCTGTACGAGGGGTACCTGCTGTACCCGTACCGCCGCTCCTCTGGCAAAAACCGGGTGCGCTGGCAGTTCGGCCTGCTTTTGCCACCGGAGTGGGCGCGGGCGCATGGCCTGACCGATGAGGGCGTCGCTGGATCAGCCGAGTCGTGGTGGCAACAGACCGAGTGCCTGCTGGAGGCGCCCACGGCCACGACGCTCCGTCTCCTGCTGCGGTTCCTGCAGGTGCAGCGCAGATCGGTTGAGGAACGCCTGCCGGATGGGGCGTATCGGCCGGTCGACACACTACAGATCGGTGACCGCATCGAGACCAGCTTCGACGAGGCGGTCCCGCGCCGGTTTGAGTTCACGGTCTCCCTCGCCGAGCTGCTCCGCTCCGTGCACCGGTTCGAGGTGTCGGTGCCTGAAGCGGAAAACGTCACGCCCCTGTCCGATCCGCGGGGCGAGCTGGTCGGCCGTGTGACACGCCGCTGTGAGCCCGTGACGGCGCTGGTGACCGTCTCCGCCGCCCGCGAGGAGCCGCCCGCACTGCTGCGCCTTACGGTGCGGACCGAGAACACCGACAGGTCACTCGATCTGCAGGCGTCGCGTGAGGCGGCGCTGCGGCGTGGCCTGATCGCGACTCACACTTTGCTGTCGATCGATCAGGGCCGGTTTCTGTCGCAGCTGGACCCGCCCGCATGGGCCGCTTCGACGGCCGAACGGTGCCGTAACGTTCACACCTTTCCAGTCTTGGCCGGTCCACCGGGCAATGCGGACCTCGTGCTGTCCTCGCCGATCATCCTGTATGACCACCCGCGTATCGCACCGGAGAGCCCGGGTGATCTGCACGATGCGACGGAGATCGACGAGATCCTGTCGCTTCGGACCTTGACGTTGACCGATGCCGAGAAACGAGAGGCGCACGCCACCGATCCCCGCGCGGCCGAGATCATCGACCGAGTCGACACCATGCCTCCGGAGGTGTTCGAACGGCTGCACGGAGCCATCCGCTCCCTGCGGCCGGTGCGGCAGGACACGAAGGCGGCCGACCCGGCGGCAGCGTGGTGGGAGCAGGAGGTAAACGCTGCCGTATCACCAGACGGTGCCACAGTCACCGTCGCCGGGGTGCCCCTCGGCAAGGGAAGCCGAGTCCGGTTGCGGCCCCGCGCCCGCGGCACGGACGCCCACGACATGTTCCTGGATGGACGGACGGGGCGGGTCGAAAAAGTCCTCGTCGATGTGGACGGCACCCGGTTCCTCGCGGTCACGGTGGACGACGATCCGGGCGCAGATCTGCACCACTGGTACGGGCGTCTGCGCCACTTCCGTCCGGAGGAAGTAGAACCGCTGCCCTCGGGGGAGGTGGCGGCCCCGTGATCTCGACAGGAGCGGATCCCGCGGCGTCAAAGGCCCCAGGTGCCGGCGACGTCCCCCACGGAGCCGCCCGCACCGACGCCACCGGCCGCTCCGCCGGAGCCGGCCGGATCCTCGTCGCCGGTATCGGCAATGTTTTCCTCGGCGATGACGGCTTCGGTGTCGAAGTGGTACGCCGGATGCGCGACATCGCCCTACCGGAGCGGGTAGATATCGCGGACTACGGCATCCGAGGACTGCACCTGGCCTACGATCTGCTCGAAGGCCGACACGACATATTGGTCATAGTGGACGCCCTCCCCCTGGGTGAGCCACCGGGGACGGTAGCGGTCCTGGACGTGGATCTCGACAACCCGGATTGGATGCCGCAACCGTCGCAGGCGCTGGAGGCGCCCGTCGCCGACGGACACGGTATGGATCCGGAGTCGGTGCTCCGTCTGCTGCGCGGTCTAGGTGGCCGAGTGACCCGCGTGCTGGTCGTCGGTTGTCAACCCGCGGTACTGGAGGAGCGCATGGAACTGTCACCCGCGGTGCGGAACGCACTCGACGAGGCGGTACGCACGGTCATCGAAGTGGCCCATGCCGAGGCCGCCCGTCTGGACGCCGCCGAAGCTGTGTGCGCCACCGCGTACCCCACCGCGCCCGGTGCGCCCGTGGGTGAGGTGGCCACCGATGCATGAGCTCGGACTGTCCGAATCGATTGTGGACGCCGCGCTGCGCCGGGCTGCCGGCCGCCGGGTGACCGGCCTGCGGGTACGGATCGGGGGCCACGTCGTCGCCCCGGAGGTCGTCACGCAGGGGATCCGCCTCGCGGCGGCCGGGACGGTGCTGGAAGACGCCACCGTCGACCTGGTCCTGGAGCCGATGATGGTGAGCTGTCGCGAATGCGGAGGCTCGGAAGCGGTCTCCGATCACCTGGCGTTGGTCGCCTGCCCCCGCTGTGGGGGTGTCGACATCGAGATCACCGGCGATGAGCACGTCGTGCTGGAGTCGATCACCGTTGCTCAACCGGATTGACGGCCGCGTCCGCCACGAGGGTCGGACCGGAGCCGAGGGAGGCCACACATGAGGCGGGGAACGGGGAACACCGACACGCGGTCGTCCGCGGAAACGTCGCGGACGACCGGTTTCGACGAGATCACGATCCTGTGGATCTCCGAGGGGATGAGCTGCGACGGAGACTCGGTGGCGATGACCGCCTCAGACCGACCGTCGATCGAGGACATCGTGCTTGGCCTCGTCCCCGGGTTGCCGAAGGTCAACCTGTACAACAAGGTGCTGTCACCGACGGTCGGTGGTGAGGAGTTCCTCGCCCCGTATCGCATGGCGGCCCGGGGGGAGATGGCCGAGCCGTTCATCCTCGTCATCGAAGGTTCGATCCCCAACGAGAAGATCAACGGTGACGGGTACTGGTCGTCGTTCGGCAACGACGAGATCACCGGTGAACCGCTGACCCTGAACTGGTGGATCGATCATTTGGCACCCAAGGCATGGGCGGTCATGGCGGTCGGCACCTGCGCGACGTACGGCGGGATCCATGCCATGGCGGGCAATCCGACCGGCTGTATGGGGCTGGCCGACTACCTGGGATGGGACTTCCGCTCCTGGGGCGGGCTACCGATCATCAACGTCCCCGGCTGCCCGATTCAGCCGGAGAACTTCATGGAGACCCTCACGTGGGTGCTCTACCACGCCGCCGGGTCAGCGCCGCCTCCCCCGTTGGACTCGATGCTGCGGCCCCAGTGGTTGTTCGGTAAGACGGTGCACGAGGGCTGTGACCGAGGCTCCTATTTCGAGCAGGGCGACTTCGCTCAGGACTACAACTCACCCAAGTGTCAGGTGAAGATCGGTTGCTGGGGCCCGGTCGTCAACTGCAATGTTCCGAAACGGGGATGGATGGGCGGCATAGGCGGCTGCCCCAATGTGGGGGGTATCTGTATCGGCTGTACCATGCCCGGTTTCCCCGACAAATTCATGCCTTTCATGGACGCTCCTCCCGGCAGCAGTCTGTCGTCGATGCTCATCAAGCCCTACGGCGTCTTTATCCGCAGGATGCGCGGCTTTACCAACGTCACCACCAATAAAGAACCGAAGTGGCATCACAACCGCCCGATTCTGACCAGTGGTTACGACCCGCGCTGGCGCCCAGGAGTCACTCCGGCACAAGTCCGCTGACAGTCAAGGGAGGAAGCGACAGTGACAGCGACGGAGGAACGGCGGGCCGCCGGCGGGCCGGGCGGCACGCTCACCGAGATGGCGTGGGATCCGATCACTCGGATCATCGGGAACCTCGGTATCTACACGAAGATTGATTTCGCCAATCGTGAAGTGGTCGAGTGCCACACCACCTCATCGTTGTTTCGTGGCTACTCGGTATTTATGAAAGGTAAGGATCCGCGTGACGCCGGCTTCATTACCAGCCGGATCTGCGGTATCTGCGGGGACAACCACACCACGTGCTCGGTGTACGCACAGAACATGGCGTACGGCATTAAAAATCCCCCGCTCGGGGAGTGGATCATCAATCTCGGTGAAGCCGCCGAGTACATGTTCGACCACACTCTCTTCCAAGACAATCTCGTCTTCGTCGACTTCTGCGAAGCGATGGTCCGGCAGACCAATCCGAGTGTGCTCGCCCGGGCCGAAAACACCGAGGCGCCAAACCGGAACATTCACGGCTATCGAACGATCGCCGACCTGATGCGCGCTTTCAACCCCTTCGAGGGCGAGATCTACAAAGAGGCGCTGCGGGTCAGCCGCGTCACGCGGGAAATGTTCTGCCTTATGGAAGGGCGGCATGTCCACCCGTCGACCGTGTATCCCGGCGGGGTCGGCACGATGCCTGAGCCGACGGTGTTCACCGATTACCTCAGCCGGCTGATCAGCATCCTCGACTTCATCAAGCAGGCCGTCGCCATGAACGACGACATTTTCAACTTCTGGTACCAGGCCCTGCCTGGCTACGAGGAGGTTGGTCGTCGCCGTGTTCTTCTCGGTTGTTGGGGCGCGTTCCAGGACCCCGAGGTCGTGGACTATCGCTACGAGACCATGACCGAATGGGGACGGGCGATGTATGTCACCCCCGGCATCGTCGTCGACGACCAATTGATCACCACCGATCTGATCGACATTAATCTCGGCATCCGCATTCTGCTGGGCAGCTCCTACTACCGGGACTGGGTGGATGAGGAGCCTTTCGTCACCCGGGACCCGCTCGGCAACCCGGTCGACATTCGGCACCCGTGGAACCAGACCACGCTGCCCGACCCCGGCAAGCGCGATTTCAATGACAAATACAGCTGGGTGATGAGCCCGCGCTGGTTCCACAAGGAGACCGGTGAACACCTCGCGTTGGACACCGGGGGTGGTTGTTTCGCCCGGCTGTACGTGACCGCGTTGGCGAATATGGTGAACACCCCATATGTCAAGTCGACCGGACACAGCGTACAGATCTCGTTGCCGAAGAGCGAGAAGCTCCCTGAGATGACGTTCGAGTGGCGCATTCCGCCCTGGTCGAACGCCATCGAACGGGATCGTTCCCGGGCCTACTTCATCGCCTATGCGGCGGCGATGGCGCTGTACTTCCTGGAACGGGCCATGGAGCGGGTCCGCGGCGGTGATATGAAGGTCTTCACCAACTTTGAGGTGCCGGACGAGGCTATCGGCTGTGGTTTCCATGAAGCGGTCCGGGGCGTGCTATCCCATCACCTGGTGATCCGGGACGGCAAGATCGCCAACTATCACCCCTATCCGCCGACTCCCTGGAACGGCAGTCCACGCGACAGCTTCGGCACGCCCGGCCCGTATGAGGACGCGATTCAAAACACCCCGATCTTCGAGGAAAACGGACCGGACGATTTCAAAGGCATCGACATTATGCGCGCGGTACGCAGCTTCGATCCGTGCCTGCCGTGCGGGGTGCATATGTACGTCGGGGGCGGGCGTACCCTCAAAAAGATCCACTCACCGATGTTCGGCGCCTCCCATGGCTGACCACGCAGGGCCCGAGCGCCTCGGTGACGCCGCTGTCGAACAGCTGCTGATGCGGCTGGACGACAGGCTGGCCCAGCTGGAGCGAATTCCTGGGCGTACCGCCGAGCTGGCCATGGAGGCCCTCGAGGGCCTGACCGGGATCTACGGCGAGGCGCTGGCCCGCGTCGTCGACCATGCCGCCGATGCTCCCGGGCTGCTCGATCGCCTCACCGACGACGAGCTGCTGCGACACCTGTTGCTGTTGCACCGTATCCACCCGCATTCGGTGGAGCGGCGCGTCATCCGCGCGGTCGACGATCTCCGGCCGGCGCTGCGGTCCCAGGGGGTGGAGATCAAGCAGATCGCTGTCCGGGACCGCGTCGCGCAGCTCACCGTCTCGACGAGGTCGTGCGGCCACTGTGGTTCCGCTGCCGTGCCGCACGACCTGATCCGGGAGCAGGTGTTGACGGTGGCGCCGGAGCTGTCCGACGTCGAGGTGGTCACGGCCACGCCGGCCCCGCCGCTGATTCCGGTCACCGCCCTGCGCCACCGGCCAGGACAGGCCGCTGCAGTACAGGCGACCGCCGGTACCGCCACCGCCGTGGCCGCCCCTAGCGAGACGGCAGGGCATGGTGAGACACCCCAGCGTGGCGCCAGCACCGACGGAGCCGAAGCGACCCAGGGTACGCCCGCCGTCCTTGCGGCGGGGTCCGCGAAGACGGCACAGGGGGGTGCCGGTAGATGACGGAGGCGCTGCGCCGGGTGATCGAGCGAGCGGCCAAGCGTCGCCTGTCGACGGTTGAGCGCTGCGGGATGTGCGCCGGTGTCATCGACGCGCAGCACCGCCATGTGTGGGACGGGCACGACGAGAACCTGTTGTGCGTCTGCACACCATGTTCGCTGCTGTTCGACCGTGACGCGGCGGGCGGTGACCGCTACCGGCTGATCCCCACCCGTCGAGTTCGGTTGTCCACCATCCGGGCGGCGGATCTGTCGGCTGCAGGGCTCGCGGTGCCGGTCGGCCTGGCGTGCTTCGTGAAGCGGGAGGACGGCCAGGTGTGGGCGCACTATCCCGGCCCGTTGGGGGTGACCGGAGCCTCGGTCGACACGACGGTCTGGCGCGCCCTCGAGACCCGCTTCCCGATCCTGGCCGGGCTGGCCGCCCGGGTTGAGGCCTTTCTGATGTGGACCCGGGACCGCTCTCCCGCCACCGGGGAGGCGAGCCTCACGGAGCGCTCCTTTGACCGCGGCGGTGACGAGTACTGGCTGGTCCCGCTGGATGACTGCTACCGGCTGACCGCGACGCTTCGCCGTCACTGGCGGGGGATGACCGGCGGCGCGGTGTGGCGGGAGGTCGCCGCTTTCTTCCACGAGCTGGCCCAACGGGCCGAGGGCGCCGCCCCGTGCGACCGAGTCGATCAGTGGAGCACAACCCCGGCCCCATTACCGGACCGCTCGCACGCTCCGTCACCGGACTGGGTACAGAACTGGTCCAACGCTTAAGGACGGGTCGGATGGACAGAGACGACTCACGAAACGC
Source organism: Actinomycetales bacterium (assembly GCA_002919305.1). Lineage (GTDB taxonomy): Bacteria > Actinomycetota > Actinomycetes > Mycobacteriales > Micromonosporaceae > RSA1. The sequence goes on along the minus strand of PKFB01000022.1, from coordinate 26,496 downwards.
CCCACAGGAAAGGACACAGCGATGGCGGAGATCCGAGTAGGAAAACCCGACGTCAAGCTGGACGCCTCGGCGCACACCCCCGGGGTGGAGGAGGGTAACAGCCCCAAGAAGCGCCAAAAAGGACACCACTCCGACGGGACGGTGGATGCGCGTCGCTCAACCGGTGTCCAGCCGAAGGATCACGAGCCGATCCTGCCGGACATGCCCAACCTGCCGCCCGGCTGATCAGACAAACCGAAATGACTCGGAGGTGGTACCGATGCGCAAATCACTGACAGTGCTGGCTGGACTAGTCAGCGCCGCGGTCATCGTCATGTTCTGGCGAGAACTGCCCGCGATGAGGCGTTACCTGAAGATTCGAAGCATGTGACCTTCGAAAGAGGCGAATGAGCCGATGTGTTTGGGGATTCCGGGCGAGATCGTCGACCTCCACGCCGGACGCGACGATCTCGCCACGGTAGACGTGGCGGGGGTCCGGCGGGCGGTCAACATCGGTCTGCTCGACAAAGACGAGGTACGCGTCGGGGACTGGGTACTCATCCACGTCGGGTTCGCCCTGTCGAAAATCGACGAAGCCGAGGCGGCGGCCACGTTGGAGATGTTGAACGGCCTCGGAGAGGCATACACCGACGAATTGCGTGCGCTCGCCGAATCCGACATCACCTGAGAGCCCTGATTCAGAGCCCAACCCCACAGCGCTGCCACCGATCACCGACCACGGTTCTGGATAACGCTCCTAAGGAGACGGTGCCCGCATGCGTTTTGTCAACGAATACCGCGATGCCGCAACCGCCCGGGCCCTCGCCGCCCGGATCGCCGCGTTGTGTGAACCAGGACGGCGGTACACCTTCATGGAGGTTTGCGGCGGCCATACACACACCATCTACAAACACGGGTTGGAGGACTATCTGCCGGAGACCGTCTCCCTGGTGCACGGACCGGGCTGTCCGGTCTGTGTGATCCCCATGGGGCGGGTGGACGACGCGATCGCCATCGCTGAACAACCGGGCGTCATCATGACGTCGTTCGGCGACATGATGCGGGTCCCCGGCGGGCGGGGCTCTTTCCTCGACGCCAAGGCGGCCGGCGCGGACATCCGGATGGTGTACTCCCCGTTGGATGCCCTACGGATCGCCCGGGACAACCCCGACCGTCAGGTCGTCTTCATGGCGATCGGATTCGAGACCACCGCACCGTCGACCGCGATGACCGTGCTGCGGGCGGCCCGTGAAGGGATCGACAACTTCTCCGTCTTCTGCAACCACGTAATGATCCTCCCGGCGATCAAAGCGATCCTGGACTCCCCGGATCTGCGCCTGGACGGTTTCATCGGCCCCGGTCACGTCTCCGCCGTCATCGGATGCCGGCCGTACGAATTCATCGCCCGCGACTACGGCAAGCCTGTGGTGTGCGCCGGATTCGAGCCGCTGGACATCCTGCGGTCGGTCCACATGCTGCTCAGTCAGCTCGCCGAGGGGCGCTGTGAGGTGGAGAACCAATACACCCGGGTGGTGCCCTGGGACGGCAATCCACGGGCGTTGGAGGCGATCAACCGGGTCATGCACCTGCGCCCGTACTTCGAGTGGCGTGGGCTCGGTTTCATCTCGCATTCGGCCCTGCGGCTTCGGGAGGAGTACGCGGCGTACGACGCCGAACAACGTTTCGAGGTGCCCGGGGTGCGGGTGGCGGATCCGAAGGCCTGCCAGTGCGGCGAGGTGCTCAAGGGTGTCCTCAAACCCTGGGAGTGCAAGGTGTTCGGCACCGCCTGTACCCCGGAGACCCCCATCGGGACCTGCATGGTCTCGTCTGAGGGGGCGTGCGCGGCCTACTACAACTTCGGCCGTTTCACACGGCGGCGAGTCATGGAGGCGACACGGGTATGACGCTCGAACACGAGGTCGACCGGGCCGGGGACGCCACTCGGGAACGGCGGGTGCTGGAGCGTATCGAACAACTTCGCCAACGCAAGCCGAAGGTGCGGGACGAGCGGATCACACTCGCCCATGGCGCGGGTGGGAAGGCGACTCACGCCCTGGTGGAGGGGCTGTTCTTGGAGGCCTTCAGTAACCCGATCCTGGACGAGCTTGACGACGGAGCCGTCGTGTCGGTGGCCGGTGGCCGGCTGGCGTTCACCACCGACTCGTTTGTCGTGTCACCGCTGTTCTTCCCCGGCGGGGACATCGGTGACCTCGCCGTCAACGGCACGATCAACGATCTCGTGGTCAGTGGTGCCCGTCCGCTGTACCTGTCGGCCGGTTTCATTCTTGAAGAGGGCTTCTCCGTCGCTGATCTACGGCGGATCACCGCCTCCATGGCCGCCGCGGCGACGCGCGCCGGAGTCCATGTGGTCACCGGTGACACCAAGGTGGTGCAGCGGGGCCGGGCCGACGGCTGCTACATCACCACGGCAGGCATCGGCGTTCTGGAGCGCCCGGTCACGTTGGGGACCGGGCAGGTCCGGCCCGGTGACGCCGTGATCGTCTCCGGGCCGATCGGCGATCACGGCGTCACGATTATGATCGCCCGCGGCGAGCTCGACATCGAAGCCGATATCACCTCGGACACCGCGGCGCTACACGGTGTCGTCGGAGCTCTGCTGGACGCGGTCAGTGCGGTTCATCTGCTCCGTGACGCCACCCGTGGTGGGGTGGCGACCGTCCTCAATGAAGTGGCGCGGGCGGCGCGGGTCGGTGTCGTCATCGACGAAACCGCCATACCGGTGCGCCCCGCGGTGCACGGTGCCTGTGAACTCCTCGGCATTGACCCGCTCTACGTGGCCTGCGAGGGGCGTTTCATCGCCGTAGTGGACGGTGCGTACGCCGACGCGGCGGTGGCGGCGCTGCGGGCTCACCCCCTCGGTGAGCAGGCCGCGGTCATCGGCCACGTCACGGACGATCCGCCTGGGCTGGTACTACTGCGCACCGCGTTCGGGGGGACGCGGGTCGTGGACACCCTGGTCGGGGACCCGCTGCCCCGGATCTGCTGATCCGCACATTGTTCGGACCGCTCAGACGACACCGGACGGCACCGGGAGGCGCCGGCGGTCGACGGCTCGGGTCCGTCAGACCGCCGAGGCGCTCCGGCTCCGGTCGCGGGCTGCGGCGACGACAGCCTGCCCCAGGCAAATCCCTCCGTCGTTGGGCGGCACCCGCGAGTGCACCAGGACCCGGAATCCGCGCTCCTGGAGCCCGGACACGACCAGCTCAAGCAGAAACATGTTCTGGAAGACACCACCGGACAGCGCGGCGGTGGTCAGCCCGGTGCGTCCACGTACCACCTCCGCTGCCTGAACCACCGCGTCCGCCAAGCCGTGGTGGAACCGCGCGGCGATCCGCCCGGGGTCCACCCCGGACAGGACATCCTCAACCACACACCGGATCAGCTCGTACCCCACCCCGGCCAGTGGCCTATGGTCATCATCCGCGCCGTCCCCGACTCGATAGCCGCCCCGTTCCTCGGCACAGGCCCGCTGCTCCAGTGCGACCGCCGCCTGCCCTTCGTAGGTGACGGTGTCACGCAGACCCAAGAGCGCTGAGACAGCATCGAACAGTCGCCCGGCGCTTGAGGTTCGGGGCGCGTTCACGCCGGTACGCGCCAGCGCCAGCACCGCCGGCCACCGGTCCGCGTGTCGACAGACGATCTCCAGGTCGGGGAGGGCGTCGCCGTAGACGGCATCCAGGTACGCCGCCGCCATCCGCCACGGTTCACGTATCGCCGCGGCTCCACCCGGCATGGGCACCGCGTCGAGGTGCCCCACCCGGTCAAACCCGACCAGGTCCGCCACCAGCAGCTCGCCTCCCCACAGGGTGCCGTCTGTCCCGAAACCCAGGCCGTCGAAAGCGATCCCAATCACCGGGCCGGGATCACCGTTGTCGGCCAGACAGGAGGCGATGTGGGCGTGGTGATGCTGGACGCCGACCAGCTCCACCTCGCCCCGTTCGACATCCTCACGCCCCACCGCGTACTTCGTCGACAGGTACTCCGGGTGCAGGTCGTGCGCGATCAGACGCGGTTGGATCCGGAACAGGCGGCACATGTGCGCGATTCCATCGGTGAAGGCGCGCAGCGTTTCATAGTTCTCCAGGTCCCCAATGTGGGGCGACAGAAACACGTGCCGCTGCTCAGCGACGCAGAAGGTGTTCTTCAGCTCCGCACCGCACGCCAACACCGGCCGTTCAAAGCGCCACGGCACCGTCACCGGTGTCGGCACGTAGCCTCGGGCCCGCCGTATCGGCAGTTCCCGGCCCCGGAACACCCGGACTACCGAGTCATCGATGCGTGCGTGAATCCGACGGTTGTGAAGCAGGAAGCCGTCCACGAGCGAGGCGAGTCGCTGTCGAGCCTCGTCGTCGCGGTGGATGATCGGCTCGTCTGAGATGTTGCCGCTGGTGAGGACGAACGGTTCTCCAAGTCGGGTGGCCAGCAAATGATGCAGCGGCGTGTACGGCAGCATGATGCCCAAGTTCCGGTCCCCGGGCGCCACCGCCGTGGCGACCGGAGCGGTGGGGCGCCGTGGAAGCAGCACGACCGGACGGTGGGGCCCCGTGAGCACTTGCTCATCTGGCGGGGTCACCTCTACCAACGCGCGGGCCGCCTCCAGATCGGCGACCATCACCGCGAAGGGCTTGTCCCCCCGGTACTTGCGGGTACGCAGGGTCGCCACGGCCTGCTCGTCGGCGGCGCGCACCGCGAGGTGGTAGCCGCCCAGCCCTTTCACCGCGAGAATCCGGCCGGCCCGTAGCCAGTGCACCGCGGTATCCACCGGGTCCCCGGGCACCGGTTCTCCGGCGGTGTTGAGGAAACGTAGCGTGGGGCCGCAGTCTGGGCAGCACGTTGGTTCAGCGTGGAAACGACGATCGGCGGGGTCCGCGTACTCGGCGGCGCAGGCTGTGCAGAGTGGAAAGTCGACCATCGTCGTGGTGCGGCGGTCGTAGGGAAGATCCGTGACGACCGTGAACCGCGGACCGCAGTTGACGCAGTTGATGAACGGGTAACCGTAGCGTCGGTCCGACGGATTTGACAGCTCCGCGAGACAGTCGGGGCAGGTCGCGGTATCCGGTGGAAGCAGCGTACCCCGGCTCCCGCCGTCGACACTGGGGATGATGTGAAAGCCAGGCCGCCCCGTTGGCGGCACCGCGTCGACGGTGACCCGTTCCACGCGCGCCAGCGCCGGCGCGCGTTGACTGAGAGCCGCCACAAAAGCCGACAGCGCGGCGGGGTCTCCCTCTGCTTCCAGGAAGACTCCCCCGGTGTCGTTACCGACGAAGCCAGCCAGGCCGTACTCCCGGGCCAGGCTGTACACGAACGGCCGGAACCCGACCCCTTGGACAACGCCCTCGACGCGGATCCTCACCCGCTCCCCGCTGACCAGGACCACGGGTACCTCACAACTCGCCGACCAACGCCTGTTGGGTGAGCTCCCACAACACGTGGTAGAGCGTCGTCTGGGCCTCTTGGACCCGGTGCACCGAGGTGGTGGGCACCACGAACAGATGATTGATGGCGTCGGACCGCGCCATTTGACCACCGTCGTAGCCAGCGAGTCCGACGGTGATCATGCCGCGTCGGGAGGCTTCGTCAAAGGCCCGTAGCACGTTGGCGGATCCACCACTGGTGGACAGCCCAAGCGCGATATCGCCGGCGCGGCCGAACGCCTCTAGTTGCCGGGCGAACACTACGTCGAATCCCACGTCATTGGAGAGCGCCGTCAGGACCGCAACATCGTGAGTCAACGACACGGCAGGCAGCGGACGCCCAGCCACCGGTGGCCGCAGAAACAGCTGTGCTACCTCTTGAGCGTCGGTGCTACTGCCGCCGTTCCCGAACGTGAACAGCGTGCCGCCGGCGTGAAACGCGGCGGCGAGTCGGCGGGCGCAGTCGAGCAGAGACTGCGCGTGTGTGACCGCCAGGGACTCACGGAGGGCGACGATCTCCGCGATTTTGTCCGCTGTGGAGCGTGTGGCCTCGGCGATGAGTGCGTCAACATCGGCCGCACGGGTCTGAAGGAACGGGTAGAAGGTTCCGAGCGTCTCCGTGCCACGGTCGTTCATCGGTCGTCTATCTCCACTCGATCCTCGTCACGGATGTCTCTGTCCGGCCGCGTACCGCTTGGGTTACGCACCGGAGCGCGGTGTTCGCCGAGGTCCTCACCACGCGCCTGACGGCGGGCTTCACTCTGGACGGTCCGCGGCGCCTGGCCCGACTCCACAACGGCGATGGCCTCCTTGGCGTGGACCAGCACCACATCACCTGGAGCGGCCTCAACCAGCGCGATGCTGATCTCCTCCGGGCCCGCCTCTGTATCGACCACCGCCAGCCCACCGGTTTTAACCTCACGAATCCGGACGGCGACCGCGGTGTCCGCGCACGTGATACACATGTCGCCGCGGCATTCGGGCACAGTCGACGCCGCAACCACCGGGGGTGGGGCCGCCCCGGACATCGACGCCTGAGCCGACGGAGCGGAGAAGGCGGGGACCACCGAGTCCGGCGTCGCAGAGCGAGGCGGAGCCGACGGAGCGGAGGGCACCGCGTCCGACGAAGCAGCAGACGCCGGCCTGGACGCCGCGGGGGCGATGGGATCTGCTGGGTTATCTGACGTGTCGGTAGACAGCGGGGGTGGGGTGGGAGCCCGCCGCGGGTTCACCGGGCCACCTCCGGCTCCAGTGCGCCGGGGTGCTCGAGGAACACGTGCACGAGTTCCCACAGGATGTGGTAGACCGTGACGTGCGCCTCCTTGACGACGCAAGGGTCGTCGGAGCGGACAACGATGAGGTGATCAGTGACCGCGTCGCGGGCGATATCGCCGCCGTCACCCCCCACCAACCCGACGGTAAGCAGACCCCGCTCGCGGGCGGCGACAAGGCCTCGACGCACATTGGCGCATCGCCCCTCACTGGAGATTCCAAGCGCAATGTCCTCCGGTGAGGCCAACAACCGCACCTGAGCAGCGAAGACTTCCTCAAACCCGTCCGCCCGGGCGATCCCGGTGAGGGTAGCGGTGTCGTTGGTGAGGGAGATCGCGGGCAGCGCCCGCTTACCAACGATCACGGGGTGAACGAACTCGACCGCGATGTGTTGGGCGTCGGTGGATGGTCCCCCATTGCCGAACACGATCAGTTTGCCCCCGCAGTGGAAGCGGGCGGCCATGTCACGGCAGGCACGCGCGATCTGTTCCGCGTCGGCGGCCAGGGTCCGCACGGGAGCCACCCGTCGCGCGAATGCCTGGCGAATTACCGGTGGCACCACGGCTGAGTCCATCGTTCTCCGTTCGACGTCGGGAAGCGTTCACAGTCGAGAAACGGCGCAGGGGTCCGCGGCGTACGACCTGTGTTTCCTCTCCTGTGCTCCAGGCGGTTCGTCCCGGCTCGCGGCGTGCGCCTGCGCCCACCGCTGAAGACACGCCCCGATGACCTGATCGAGCCGGGTCAGGCGGGCGGTCCACGACTGAAGTTCACCGCGTCCTTTGTCGGTCAGTTCGTACCGCCGCCGAGCGGGGCCCGGATCCCGGGTCTCCCACACCGAGACCAGCGATCGGTCGCGTTCGAGGGCACGGAGCACCCGGTAGACGTGGCCCGGCTCCACATCAGGCACCCCCAGCGCGGCCAACCGGTCGATCAACTCATATCCGTGACCGGGGCGCTCGAAGATCAACAACAACAGAAACGGAGGCAGCAGACTCCGCAATTCACTTCCGTGTATGTCGCGTCCGGGCATAGCTGTCCCCTCCGGCTACGCCTGAAGACCCCCGCTAGCGTTCCGCCTTCCTGAGTTAATCATGATCAGTCCGGAAATTCCGGGACTCGACCGGTTACGGAGCCGGTCCACCCCGGTCCTGACCAGGGATGAAGCAGGTGGCACGATCGGGGCGTGTCACGCAAGCCCAAGATCCGGTTCCGGCACAACATGGCCATCGTGGGCGCGGGTGTGATCGGCTTCGCGAGTGCCGCTCCCTTTGCCCTGGCGCGGTGGTACTTCAGCCCTCTGCTGTTGGTACCGATCCTCGTGGTGCTGTGGGCCTGGCGGTCAGGGGTCGACGTCGACACCGACGGGGTGACGGTACGGGCCCTGGTGAAGAGCAAACGCCTGGCCTGGGACGACATCGTGGGGTTCACCACGGACCGCACCTCGGTCACGGCTCAGCTCCGCGACCACACATCGGTACGCCTGACGGCGGTCACCCCCGCTGACCTGCCCCGCCTCTTGCGGGCCGGGGGTCAATCCCTGGACGCCACCGACGACTAGTCAGGCCTCGCCGCGATGTGTTGGTCAGAGGCGTTGGTGGCTCGTGAGGGCCTTCACGCTTCCCTCACACCGATCCCTGACCTGTACGCCGCCCCTCTGTGCACCTATATGCCCTGGATCTATGCCCTGGATCTATGTCCTGGATCGCGGTGCCAGAGCGGTGTCTTAAGGACGGCGCTTCCTTAAGTACGGCTTGAAAACGGACAGTACGGAGCCGTCACAAGCGTGGCCCCGATCCTCACTTTCACTCTCACCCCACCCAGGAACGGAGACGGCGGTCGGCGTTGGCGCCGCGGTACGCCAACGCCGCCGCTTCAGTTCTGAGGCCGCTCACGCGCGTACCACCGTTGGCGGTCCGGGGACCGAGCGGGAATCGAGCCTGTGGGCCTCATACACCTGTCCGCCCCGCTCCCCGTTCCTTAGCCGGCGGCACCCGGTGCACCTTTGCCGCCTCCGGCGCCTCGCCGCGGTGACGTCAGTAACCGTCCCGCACCACATTGATCAGCTCTTCACCCGCCAGATAACGGTGAAGTTGCTCTCGTACGAGGGTGTATATGCGTCGCACTCCTCCGGGAACGGAGCCGCCGATGTGGGGCGTGATGAACACATTCGGCATCGTCCACAGCGGATGATTTGGCGGTAGCGGCTCGGGATCCGTGACATCGAGCGCGGCCGCCAAGCGTCCGGAGGCGAGCTCGGCGGTGAGCGCCGCAGTGTCCACCACTGCTCCCCGAGCAGCGTTGACCAACAGTGCTCCGTCAGGCATCCGGCGCAGGAAGTCCGCGTCCACCATTCCCCGCGTCTGGTCGGTGAGCGGCACCAGCAGGACCACGATGTCCGCTTCACCGAGCAGGTCCGGCAGCTCCTGGACACCGTGTACTCCTGGCCGTGGCCGCCGCGCCACGCTGGTTACGCGCGCGCCGAACGGAGCCAGCCGAGCCGCCGTAGCCTCGCCGATGGAGCCAGCCCCGACGATCAGGACCCGCTTACCGTCCAAGGTGTCGGTAGCGGTGTAGTCCCATTTCCGTCGGTCCTGTGCCCGCACGAATCGCGGGAAACAGCGCACGTGACTCAGGATCGCCGCGACCACCCATTCGGCGGTCGCGGAGGTGTGCGCGCCGCGCGCGTCACATAACGTCACCCGTTCAGGGACCTTGTCGACCCAAATCTCCGCCCCAGCGGTGGGAAGCTGGATCACCCGCAGCCCGGTCATCCGGGCCAGATGCCTCGTAGCCTCCGGTCCCGACAGGAACGGAGGGGTCCAGAACTCAACCTCGGCCGGGTCCGACGGGTAAGCGCCGTCACCGTCGTACACCTCTACGGTGACCCCGTCGGGTAGCGGGCCGAGCAGATCTACTCCTTCAGGATCGGACACCCAGACCTTCACAGTGGCTGACAATACGCGTTTTCCTTGGCCCGTGGATCTTCCTTCACTGTCGAATCCGACATCGGTAACGTTCCTGCCTGATTTCTCTCTTACTCTGATCTGTCATGGTGAAACTACGCTCACCGTGACTATGGGGCAGGAGGCGGACGGTGGGGCAGGTTTTCATCGTGGTGATGAGTCTCGATCCTGATGAGCGAATCTCGATCTTGATGAACTTGGCCCTCTGACTGCGCGCAGCAGGCGCCTTTGACACGAGCTTCCACGACTCGCCAGGAGCCTCAATCCCTCGCTGACCGCGGCCGCTTCTCCCGGGAAGCTCCTGAAAGGCTCCCCGACCATCGACAAATCCTCACCAAGGGCCGCCGAGCGTGGAAGCGTTGGCGAACCCGCACCACAGCACTCGAGGATGACCTGATGTTCTGGACGACATGTTCTGGACGGCAAGATGTTCTGCCGACCAGCGACCGCTGGCGTTTCGAACAGCTTCAAAGCGCCGGCGAAGACCAAATCAAATGCATCAAAGACTAGGATCTGCGGTCAGAGACGTCAGTCGAAGACCTCACCACCGCCCTACTTCCCCAGCGTCTCGTGAGTGACGCTGCCCCACTTATACATACACAAACATCTATTGTCATCACTTCTTCGATACCGACGATCCTGGATCAGGACACCCCAGAGGCATTCCAGACGCTCGCGATTTGTCTTTCAACAGGCACTATCTGGCCCTACCAGGCGCCCGTCCAATGGCAGTCAACCGGTCCCAGTGAATTCCAACACCCAAAGCGGAGAGGCCGTCTGCACAAATCCCGCCACTAACCCAAGTCCTGGAATAAAGGTCATCGTGTTCCCAATGTTTGTTCCCAGCCCGTGGAACGGCCCACCACGGACCAGTCCTGCGGTGTTCCCTTCTTCGTGTAGCCCGCTGATCCAGGCATCACATTTTCTAAGGCTGCCTCGCTGTGCCTCTCCACCTCACCTTACGGATAGCCGAACCTCGAACCACTGCCAAAGGCTGAGACAAAGCTGTCTACCCTGAGCGTGTGATGCCTTCGCACCGCCAGCTCCGTAGGTTCGTCAGCCTCCTCGCTGTCCTCGGCCTTCTGGCGACCGGTTGCGCCTTCGGCGAGCCAGATGAGGAAGAAGCGGGCGCCCCGCCTCGCTTCCCCACCCCGTCGACCACGCCTAGCACACCACAGGGTGAAGTGGTCGCCGAGGTGATCGCCTCGAACCTCGAGGTGCCGTGGGGCCTGGACTTTCTGCCGGACGGTAGCGCCCTGGTAACCGAACGCGACAGCCGTCGAATCTTGCGGATCACGCCCGATCAAGAGGTTGAGACGGTTCAGGTCATCGAGGAGGCCTACGCCGACGGAGAGGGCGGGCTGCTGGGAATCGCGGTCTCCCCCCAGTACGAGACCGATCGGACCGTTTTCATCTACTACACGACGCGGGAGGACAACCGAATCGCCCGGCTGCGCTTGGGTGAACCGCCCGAACCGATCGTGACCGGTCTGCCCTCTGGCTCGATTCACAACGGTGGCCGACTCGCCTTCGGCCCCGACGGGTACCTGTACGCCACCACCGGAGAGACCGGCTCTCCCGCACTGGCGCAGGATGTGGATAACCTCGGCGGCAAGATCCTGCGCATGACCACCGATGGCGAGCCCGCACCGGGCAACCCATTCCCGAATTCCCTGGTGTACTCCTACGGGCATCGCAACGTGCAGGGCATCGCCTGGGACGAGCAGGGCCGGCTTTACGCCACGGAGTTCGGTGAGGTGTCGTGGGATGAGATCAACCTCATCACTCCCGGCGGTAACTACGGCTGGCCCGAGGTTGAGGGACAAGGCAGTGACCCCGACTTCATCAACCCCCTCGTGGTGTGGCCGACGGCGGAGTCCTCGTGCAGTGGCGCGGCGATCATCTCGGAGATCCTGGTGGTCGCCTGCCTACGGGGCGAGCGGCTCTACCTGGCCCAGCTCAACGGCCAGGGCGGCATCATGGGGGCGCCGGTCCCGGCGTTGATCGATGAGTTTGGCCGGTTACGCACCGTAGTGCGAGCCCCGGACAACACTGTGTGGTTGACCACGTCCAACCGTGACGGCCGAGGAGAGCCAGCTCCTGAGGATGACCGCATTCTCCGCCTAGTCATCGACGGAGCCGGGGGTGTAGACCGCTCTTGATACGCGGCGACACGCTACAGTTTTCACCCATTCACGCAAGATCGGTCTCGCGGATGTCGCATACTCCTCGTCACGCCGTGAGACGCCGCCCTGACAGACGGGTAATGATGGGGCCATGTCCGCGCTTGAGGAGCCCGAGACGCCACCGCCGCCCCCACGCCGGCGGCGCTCCACGTCGACCGTCCGAAGCCCGTTGAGTGGCCGTCTAGCGGCGAGGGTACGCACGGTGCTCCACTCCCCGCTTGCTCGCACCACCGTCACCTTCTTGGGCAACGTCCTGGCCGTGGTGGGTGTCGCCCTGTTCGGCGCGGTTCTCGGTTTGCTGGTCGCTGGGCGGGTCACTCAAAGCGTCGGCCCGTTCCATGCGGATTTCGAGCTCTCCCCCTCCGTGGATGGGAACACCACGATCGAGATTCCCCCGTTCGGGGCGCTCATTCTTGACAGCCATGATGGGCCTGCACGTTTGACGATCCGCCTGTCGGAATTGGACCCGGAGCGGACCGAGAGCCTCATCTCCGACCCCGAAGGCGTGATCGCGGCCAGTAACACGGCGCTGGAGGATTTCGAGATCGGGATGCTCCGTCTCATTCTCTCCGCCGCCGGAGCCGCTGTGCTGGGAGCGATCCTGCTGGCTCTTTTAGTGTTCCGGGAGCGACGACGGGTGGCCTGGAGCGCGCTGGTGGCGGTGCTATCGGTGGGCGCCACGGGAGCGGCGGGGATCCTCACCTTCCGCCCCACCGCGGTCGAGGAGCCCACCTACCAGGGCCTGTTGGTCAACGCGCCCGCCGTGGTCGGTGAGGCACGCCAGATCGCTGACCGCTACGACGAATACACCGCGCAGTTACAGCGTCTGGTCCGCACCGTCAGCCAGCTTTACACCACGGTGTCGACGCTTCCGGTCAGCGACGATCAAAACGACACCATTCGCGTCCTGCACGTGTCCGACCTGCACCTGAATCCGGCCGCCTTTGATCTCATCAACACCGTGGTCGACCAGTTCAACATCGACATCGTGGTCGACACCGGGGATCTCACCGACTGGGGCAGCGAGCAGGAAGGGGAGTTGTACGCGGCCGGCATCCAGAATGTGGAGGCCCCGTACGTGTTCATACCCGGTAACCACGACTCAGAAGCCATCAGTGCGGCGGTCGCCCAGTTCCCCAACGCCACGGTGCTGGACAACTCGGTCGTGACCATAGCCGGGCTGACCATCGCGGGGATCGGTGATCCTCGCTTCACCCCCGACCAGCGCACCCGGAACACTGACGAGTACACCGAGGCCGGGCTGCGGCTGTACACGCGGCGTCTGGTGGAGCTGATTGAACAGCAGGAGGAGCCCGTGCATGTGGCCCTGGTGCATGATCCGGCCTCCGCCGCTCCCCTGGACGGAGTGGTGCCGGTCGTCTTGGCAGGCCACCGGCACGAGCGCTCCGTTACCCGCTTGGACAGGGACACATTGCTGATGGTGGAGGGCTCCACCGGCGGTGCTGGGTTGCGCGGGCTCCAGCAAGGAGAGCCGGTGCCGTTGGCCTTGTCGATCCTGTACTTCAGCCAAGACGGTGTGCTGCGGGCCTATGACGACATCACGGTCGGCGGAACGGGTGAGTCGGAGGTGACGCTGGAGCGTCACGTTCTGGATGACCCTCCTGGCGCTCCGTCACCGTCCGCGTCCCCATCGGATTCGGAATCCCCTTCAGCGCCGCCGTCGGGTCCCTCTCCGGCTTCTCCAGCCCCGAGCGGCACATCCACCCCTAACGGCCGCTAGCCCCACGGCCCTAACAGAGGCCTCGCTCCTAGCGGAGGTTCGGGGTCCTGGCGGACATGTGTGATCCCCGGTGCCGGTCTGACAGGCTGGTTGAGACCGGCACCGGGGATGAACTCACCGGGAGAGCGTGAGACGTCAGCCTTCGACGCCGAGTTTGCGCAGGATCAGCTCCCGTACCTTCTTAGCGTCGGCCTGTCCACGGGTCGCCTTCATCACGGCGCCCACCAGGACTCCGGCTGCCGCCACCTTGCCACCCCGGACCTTCTCGGCGGCGTCCGCGTTGGCCGCGATCGCCTCGTCCACCGCCGCTTCCAAAGCACCAAGGTCGCTGACCACTTCCAGCCCGCGCGCGGCCATCACCTGCTCGGGGGTGCCTTCACCGGCCAGAACCCCCTCCAGCACCACCCGTGCCAAGCGGTCGTTGAGCCGGCCGGAGTCGACCAAGGTCTGCAGCTCAGCCACATGCGTCGGGGTGACCGGCAGCTCGCTCAACTCCACGCCCTGCTCGTTGGCGACCCGGGACAGCTCACCCAACCACCACTTACGAGCGGCCTCGGGCGCCGCACCGGCCGCCACCGTAGCCTCGATGAGGTCCAAGGCGCCGGCGTTCACGATCGCCTGCATATCGGCGTCCGACAGCTTCCACGCGGCGGCGAGCCGACGCCGCCGGACCGCCGGCATTTCAGGCAGCTCGGCGCGGAGCTTCTCCACCCACGCAGGGTCCGGAGCCAGCGGCACCAGGTCCGGCTCCGGGAAGTACCGGTAGTCGGTCGCGGTCTCCTTGCTCCGTCCAGGGGAGGTCTCACCGGTGTTCTCGTGGAAGTGCCGGGTCTCCTGGATCACCTGCCCCCCGGCGTCGAGCACCGCGGCCTGGCGGAGGATCTCCGAGCGTACCGCCCGCTCAACGGAACGCAGTGAGTTGACGTTCTTCGTCTCGGTCCGGGTCCCCCACTCGGTCGCCCCTACCGGGTGCAGGGAGGTGTTGACGTCACAACGCAGCGATCCCTGCTCCATCCGGACGTCGGACACCCCCAGGGCCCGGATCACGTCCCGCAGCGTTGTCACATACGCACGAGCCACGGCCGGAGCCAGCGCTCCAGTGCCGGTGATCGGCTTGGTGACGATCTCCACCAGCGGAATGCCCGCGCGGTTGTAGTCCACCAGGGATTCCGTGGCTCCGTGGATACGCCCGGTAGCCCCACCGATGTGCTGAGTCTTACCGGTGTCCTCCTCCAGGTGCACCCGCTCGATGCCGACCCGTACGGTTCGCCCCGGCTCCACCTCCACGTCCAGCCAACCGTCGAAGCACAGCGGCTCGTCGTACTGGCTGATCTGGTAGTTCTTCGGCATGTCGGGGTAGAAGTAGTTCTTGCGCGCAAACCGGCACCAGGTAGCGATCTGGCAGTTGAGCGCAAGCCCGATCCGGATGGTCGCCTCGACCGCGGCCCGGTTAGCGACCGGAAGGCTTCCCGGCAACCCCAAACACACCGGGCAGACCTGGGTGTTCGGCTCCGCCCCGAACGTGGTCGGGCACCCGCAGAACATCTTGGTACGCGTCCCGAGCTCGACGTGCACCTCGAGCCCGAGCACCGGTTCGTAGCGGGTGAGCACGTCCTCCAAACTCAGCGTGGTGGTGGTCATCGGGTCTTCCCTTCCAGGGTCGGGACCTGGCTGGACAGCAGCGGCTCCTGGGTCGACTCCAACGCCGCGGCGATCCGGTACATCCGGTCGTCGGCCATGGTCGGCGCCATGACCTGCAGGCCCACCGGCAGGCCATCAGACAATCCACAGGGCACGGAGATCGCGGGGCCACCGTAGAGGTTGGCCGGGATGGTGTACAGGTCCGCCAGGTACATCTGGTACGGGTCGGCGGTCCGCGAGCCCAGCGGGAAGGCGACAAACGGAGTGGTGGCCGAGACCAGCACGTCGACCTGCTCGAACGCCGCCTGGAAATCACGCGTGATCAGCGTGCGTACCTTCTGAGCCTGCCCGTAGAACTGGTCGTAGTAGCCAGCCGACAGAGCGTAGGTCCCCAGGATGATCCGCCGCTTGACCTCAGGCCCGAAGCCCGCGTCACGGGTCGCGGCCATCACCTCCTCCAGGGTGCTGTCGGGGGTCTCCCCGACCCGCAGGCCGTACCGGACGCCGTCGAACCGCGCCAGGTTGGAGGAGCACTCACTGGGAGCGATCAGGTAGTAAGCGGGCAGCGCGTAGGAGAAGTGCGGGCAGGAGACCTCCACGATCTCAGCGCCCAGCTTGGCGAGCGTCTCCACGCTCGTCTGCAGGGCGGCGACAACCCCCGGCTCCGCGCCTTCGGGGCTGAACTCCCGCACCAGGCCGATGCGGACCCCGCTCAGGTCGCCCTCGGCGCCCCGCCGGGCCGCCTCCACCACCGGCGGTACCGGCTGGGGGATGGAGGTGGAATCCCGCTCGTCGTACCCCGCGATCACCTCATGTAGCAGCGCGGCGTCCAGCACGGTCCGGGCGCACGGTCCGGCCTGGTCGAGGCTGGAGGAGAAGGCCACGAGCCCGTACCGGGAGACCCCTCCGTAGGTCGGCTTAGCGCCCACGGTGCCGGTGACCGCGGCCGGCTGCCGGATAGAACCGCCGGTGTCGGTACCTATCGCCAGCGGTGCCTCCCGGGCCGCCAGCGCCGCCGCGGAGCCACCACCGGAGCCGCCTGGGATACGGCTCAGATCCCAGGGGTTATAGGTGGGGCCGAAGGCGGAGTACTCGGTCGAGGACCCCATGGCGAACTCGTCCATGTTGGTCTTGCCGAGCATGACCAGGCCGGCGGCGCGCATCCGCTCCACGATGGTCGCGTCGTACGGAGGACGCCACCCTTCCAGGATCTTCGATGCACAGGTGGTGGGGATGCCCTTGGTGACGATGACATCCTTCACCGCCACCGGTACGCCCGCCAGCGGGCTGGCTGGCGCCTGTCCTGCGGCCCGGGCGGCGTCCACGGCGCGGGCCTGCTCCAGCGCTCCCTCGGCATCCACATACAGGAAGGCGTGTACGGCGGAGTCCACCGCCGCGATTCGATCCAGATGCGCCTGGGTCACCTCGACGGCGGAGACTTCACCGGCGGCGATGAGACGTCCCAGCTCCGCCGCGCTCATTGTCGTCAGATCGGTCATGTCATGCCTCCTCGTCGAGGATCCGGGGTACCCGGAACCGCCCGTCCTCGGCGTCTGGCGCGCCAGCCAACACGGCGTCACGCTGCAAGCCCGGACGGGGCTGGTCCTCCCGCAGCACGTTGGTGAGGGGAACCGAATGTGACGTGGGCGGGATATCCGTGGCGGCGACCTCGCCGATCCGGGCAACCGACTGCAGGATCACGTCCAGCTGAACGGAGAACGTGTCCAGTTCCTCCTCGGTCACGGCGAGCCGCGCAAGGCGCGCAAGATGCGCGACCTCCTCGCGGGAGATGGCGGCCATCGACTAGCTCCTCGATCGTGGTATACGCGACTAGCCCACGCGACGTGACAATCCGCGTGACCGGACGAGTCTATGCCCAACGCTATCCGGGCCACGCCCGATATCTCCTCCGTGGCCGCCGCTGACCGGAGCCTACGGAGCGGACGGCGACGCCATCGATGGCAGACTCCCCACCAAGTGGGGCACCCGGGAACGAGCCATCCAGTTCACAAGCTCGTCAGCCGGCATGGGACGGGCGTAGAACCACCCCTGTGCCACGTCGCACCCCAACGCCGCCAGGCGACGCCGGGTCCGTTCCTCTTCTACTCCCTCGGCGACTACCCGCAGCCCCAACGCCGCCGCCAGGTCAATGATGGAGCGGACAATTGCGGCGTCATCATCGTTGGACGCCATTCCCAGCACAAACGAACGGTCGATCTTCACCTCGGAGAGCGGAAGCTGCCGCAGGTGTCGCATAGACGAATAGCCGGTGCCGAAGTCGTCCAGGCTTAACGCCACTCCCAGCCGATCCAACCGGCGTAGGGTGCTCAATACCCGTGCCGGGTCGGCCATCAACGCCCCCTCGGTGATCTCCAATTGGAGTTGGCCCGGGCGGACGCCATGCCGGATCAACAGCTTGCTGAGTTGATCGGGAAAGTCCGGGCGTTGCAGATCACGCATGCTGACATTGACGGCGGCACGAAGCGCGATTCCAGAGTCGGACCAGCGTGCGAGTTGCGCGATTACCTCCTCGAGCGCCCGTAGCGTCAACAACTGCATCACGGCGCTGCGCTCAGCGGTTTTGATCAGTTCCTCGGGATTGACGTAGCCACGTTCCGGATGCTTCCAGCGCAGCAACGCCTCCACCCCTACCACCTGTCCGGAGGAGATCTCCACCTGCGGCTGGTAGTGGAACTGGATCTGCCCATCGTCGGGTTGCTCCAAGGCGCGTCGCAGATCACCCAGGAGCCCCAATTGGGCGGTGGAGCTGTGGTCGATCTCCGGCGTGTAGACCGCAATGGCGTCTCCCCGCCTTTTGGCGTCGTACATCGCGACGTCGGCGTGTCGCAGCAGGGTGGGGCAGTCGGAGCCGTGCTCGGGATACATGGCGATGCCGATGGAACTGGTGACGTCCAACGGCAACCCAGACAGCCGTACCGGTTCGCTGAGCGCCTCCCGGATTCCGCGGGCGAGAGCCACCGCGGCCTCAGAGTCGGTCAACTCCGGCATCAGGATCGCGAACTCGTCGCCCCCCAAACGGGCCACGGTGTCCTGCCGCCGGACCGCGGCGCGCAACCGCTGTCCAACCTCGATCAGGAGACGGTCCCCGACATGGTGCCCCAGAGCGTCGTTGACCTCCTTGAAGCGATCCAGGTCCAGCAGTACCAAGGCCAACCGTCGCCCGGAGCGCCGCTGTGTTTCCCAGTCCTGATGAAGGGCGATCGCTTCCGCGACCTGCCAATGCAGGGCCTTGCGGTTAGCCAGACCGGTCAACGGATCCAGCGACGACAGCTGTTCCTGCTCCTGCGACAGCCGGGTTAGGCGGTGGACCCCATGGAACGGCACCACAATCACCGGTAGCAGCCACGGGTTGTGGCGCGCCGTGATCATCAGGAACGGAGCTACCGACAACAGCCCAAGGAGCGACAAGGATTCATACCCTCGCGTCCGTGTCGTACGGCCAGGTTTGCTCCTTCCGAACCACAGTCGAGTCGCTCCCACTACCAACAGGCAACTGACGGCGAACCAGGCCAGGACGGCCAACAGCACGATCACCGCGTAGCGGGGATGAGTGAGGGTGAATCGACGGTCGCCCAGCGCCCTCAGAACGGTGGAGGCCGCCGCGTACGCCAGGGTGTACTGCCCAATGGCGAACACCGTACGCAGCCAGTGGCCTCGTCCGCCGGAGCGGGTGATGACCGCCATCGTCTGGATCAGAACAGCCGGACCCAGCCCGTATGCCAGTAAAGCGGCGAATCCAAAACAGATCGACGGGTAGACCGTCGAGGACTGTCGAGAACCAGGGGTGGTGAAGGGCCGCCTGTCGGTCACAACGGCGAGGGTGGCCAGCACCCACAACCCCACCGGTGCCGTGCGCAGCTGGGCGGGGAGGCCGGGCAGAAGGGACAACCAGATTCCGGTGGCGCCTGCTATGACAGCGCCCAGATAACAGTGGAAGATCCACGCTCGGCCTGGTGGTGGCGAGTCACGCAGCGACGTCGGCTCCATTCACCCCTCCCGACGCCCTGCTCGCCGCACCACCGGCGCGAGCGTCCCCCCTCAATCGCGACGCGCCTACATTCGGAGCAACGATGCTTCCGAGAAATCGGTGACGGGCGTCACTCGGAGTATTGCGTACAGAGTCCTCGAATGAGGACTCTGTTGCCGCACGTGTGGTCTATCCGTGACAGGTACGCACTGTACGTATGAGTAACGTTACGTTAAGCATCTAATCGCGACAAAAATAGGTCTCATCCAGAGAGAAATCCCTATCGGGAATATCCGAAATCTATCCACTCCAGTTTCTGGAACTATTCAGAACTTTGTTTTGAAACACTCAAAGCTCTGAAAGCGTCTCCTTCTGGGCAATGCCTCCCTGTCTTCGTTCAGTCGACGTCATTCCCCGATCCGGGCAACCTGCCGGGCAGCTTCCGGCCCGTGTTCCAGCAACACCGCGAACCCCGCCTCGTCCAGGATCGGAACCTTCAGCTGCACCGCCTTGTCATACTTCGATCCCGGCGAGTCGCCTACGACCACGAAGGTGGTCTTCTTCGACACCGACCCAGTGACCTTGCCGCCTCGTTCCTGAACGCTGAGCGTGGCCTGATCCCGCGAGTACCCCTGCAAAGAGCCGGTGATCACGACCGTCACTCCCTCCAGGGGCCGCGGTCCACCATCGTCTGGCTCGGCCAGCTGCACCCCGCTCGCCCGCCACTTCTCCACGATCTCCCGGTGCCAGTCCACCGCGAACCATTCCCGCACGGCGGTGGCGATGGTCGGCCCCACACCGTCCACACTGGTCAGTTCGGTCTCATCGGCCTGGGCGATCCGGTCGATGGAGCGGAAGTGCCGGGCCAGCGCCTGCGCCGCGGTGGGCCCGACGTGACGGATGGAGAGCGCCACCAAAACCCGCCACAGTGGACGCTGCTTGGCCTCAGCGAGATTGGCCAACAGTTTGGCGGCGTTGGCGTTTAGAGAGCCATCGGTGTTGACGAAGAACGGGCAGCGCCGCAACGCCTCCTCGTCGAGGCTGAACAGATCCCCTTCATCGGTGATCACCCCCGACTCCAGCAAGGCCACGACCGCCTGGTACCCCAGCACTTCGATATCGAGAGCGCTGCGCCGGGCAACGTAGAAGAGCCGCTCCCGTCGCTGCCCGGGACACGACCGGCTGTTGGGGCACCGGATGTCTACATCAGCCTCTTTCTCCCGACGCAGCTCACTTCCGCACTCCGGGCAGTGGGTGGGCATCACGAACTCTTGTTCGTCACCGTTCCGCAGATCCACCACCGGGCCGATGATCTCGGGGATCACGTCACCGGCCTTGCGTACCACGACCGTGTCCCCGATGAGCACACCCTTACGCGCCACCTCGGAAGCGTTGTGCAAAGTGGCGTAGGTGACCGTCGATCCCGCGACCTTCACCGGCTCCAAGATCGCCCGGGGGGTGGCCCGTCCGGTCCGTCCTATCTGGACCTGGATATCCACCAGCTTGGTGGTGACCTCCTCGGGCGGGTACTTGAACGCCACCGCCCACCTGGGCGCCCGACTCGTGGAGCCCAGCCGCCGCTGAACCGCGACGCTGTCCACTTTGATCACTACGCCGTCGATCTCATGCTCGACGTCGTGTCGGTGCTGGGCGTAATACTCGATGAACTCCCGAACCCCGTCGAGGGAATCCACGACTTTCCAGCGTTTACTGATAGGCAGTCCCCACGCGGCGATCGCCGCGTACGCCTCGGATTGATACTCCGGTTCAAAGCCGCGTCGCAGCCCGAATCCGTGGGTCACGATGTGCAGCGGACGCTCCGCGGTGATCCGGGGATCCTTCTGCCGGAGGCTGCCGGCCGCCGCGTTACGCGGATTGGCGAACGGCGCCTTACCTTGCGCCACCAGCTGTGCGTTGAGTTCTTCAAACTGGGCGACCGGGAAATACACCTCACCGCGGATCTCCACGAATTCCGGCACCGGGTACTCCGGCGTACCGGTCAATTCGTGGGGGATATCGGATATGGTCCGCACATTCGGGGTGATGTCCTCGCCGGTGCGGCCATCTCCCCGAGTAGCTCCCCGCACTAGCCGGCCCCGCTCATAGGTCAGGTTGACGGCCAACCCGTCGATCTTCAGCTCACACAGGTACCGGACCGGGCCACCGGCCTCCCGCTCCACCCGGGCCGCCCAGGCCGCCAGTTGATCGAAATCGAAGACGTTGTCCAGCGACATCATGCGTTCGGCGTGCTGGACCGGCGTGAACAGGGTGGAGTAGGTGCCTCCCACCCGCTGGGTGGGTGAGTTGGGGGTACGCAGCGCCGGATACGTCTCCTCCAGTTCGATCAGCTCGCGCATGAGCTGATCGAACTCCCCGTCGGAGATGGTGGGCGCGTCCAGAACGTAGTAGCGGTACTGATGCTCGTCGATCTCCCGAGCCAGTTCGGCGTGCCGTTCCTTCGCCTCCGTCGGTGGCTCGGCCCCTCCGGGCTCCTCCCCCGGTGCAGACGCCACCGGCGGCAGATCCGCCGCTTCGGGCTCCGTGGTCTGCTGCCCGCTGACGGTCACGTCGTCGCCTCGCTGCACTGTGTTCACGGCCCCCTCCGGTACGGCTGAGTCTGTCGCAGACTAGCCGTCGGGTATGACATTTACGCAGGGTAGGGACGGTATCGCCGCCCATCGCCACGCCCTGTCGCGCCTGGTCAGGGAAGCGCGAAAAATCACTCTGGGAACAGCCGGCGGGCCCCCTCCCGGCATGCGGTCAACGCAGCGCGCGCCTGCTGCGGGGTGACCGTGGCCAGACCGCAGGCAGGGGTCAGGACCACCTGCTGGGCCAACCGCTCAATGGGCAATCCCAGCTGGCGCCACAGCTCCGTCGTCCGCTCCGCCGCCTGGCGGGCCGCCTCGGGTCTTATCTGGCCGGTGGTGGGGATCGCCCCAGCGAACAACCCCATCCCCGCGTCGAGTACCTCGCCGAGAACATCCCAGGTTGCGGTGTCAGCGGTACGCACCAGCTCCAAGTCCACAGATACCGCGGTGGCCCCGACCTCCCGGAACAGCCCGATGGGCGCCCCAGGAGCGCAGCAGTGCGCCACGACGGGCACCCCTGCCGCGTCGATCACTTCCTTGAGCGCTTGCCCCGCCACCGAGGCTTCTATGGCGGGCAGCCGCCCCAGTCCACTCTCGGTGGGGATGTCACCGGCCAGGACAGCCGGGAGGGAAGGCTCATCCACCTGCAACAGAATCCGGGCCTGGGGCAGCCGGGCCGCCACCTCGGCGACGTGCGCCGCAACCCCCTCAGCCAACGAAGCCGTCAGGTCTCGGCAGGCACCCAAGTCCCGCAGTACGCGCCCACCCAGCGGTAGCTCCACACCAGCGGCCAGGGTCCACGGCCCCGTCACCTGAATCTTGAAGACACCGGAGTACCCGTCCGCCCGCTCGGTGAGCGTGTCCAGATCCCGCTCCATCAGGTCCAAGGTGCGCCGCAGATCCCGCCCGGGGCGCGCCGCCAGCCTCCAACGCGCCGCGTACAACTCCACCGGCATATCCACCAGCAGCCCTGCGCCACGTCCGATGATCTCAGCACCGGGGCCCCGGTCGGGCAGCTCCGGCAAGTGAGGCAGGTCCGGAAATTCACCTAGGACAACCGTGATCGCTTCAGCGATATCGGTGCCGGGCAAGGAGCCCACTCCCGTGGCGGCTCCCGCCGGCCATGGCAGCTCGGTTGTGGTCACATCGTCGGACGTTACCCGCTCCGTTGGAGCCGGACGGTAGCGGCGCCCTTGCTCCCACCACACGCCCGGCGCACCACAGCCGGCCGCGTCGCGTACCAGGGCCCGCGAGCCGCGGAGCCCGGACGCCTCACCTCATGTGGTTGGAACCTTGTGCTCGGACCGGCTGGCCACCCATCAGGCGGTGTTCACCAACTGGCGTGAGGCCTGATCGATGGTGGCCGAACCCAGCACGATGTCTCCGTCAGGATCGGGCTGGTACAGCACGATCGCCTGTCCGGCGGCCACCCCCCGGGCGGGACGGTGCAGCCGGGCCACCAAGTCGGTGCCTTCGACGGTGACCGTCGCGGGAATCGTCTCCCCATGGGCCCGCATCTGGACCACACACTCCACCGGCTCGGTGGGCTTCTCGGTCAGCCAGACCGCCGCTTTACCGCGTACCAGATCCACATCCAAGGCCGATGCCGGACCGACCGTGACGGTATTGGTCACCGGGGTGATTGACAGCACGTAGCGGCGCTGCCCATCCGGCGCCGGTCGGGTCAGCCCGAGCCCACGCCGCTGCCCCACGGTGTACGCGTAGGCCCCGTCATGCCGCCCCAGCACCTCACCGGTCTCGGCGTCCACAATGTCGCCCGGCTGCTTCCCTAACCTCTCGGCGAGGAACCGTCGGGTGTCACCGTCGGCGATGAAGCAGATGTCGTGGCTGTCGGGCTTGTTGGCCACCGCCAGGCCCCGTGCGGCGGCCTCGGCGCGAACCTCGGCCTTCGTGGAGTTCCCCAGGGGGAAGAGGGCGCGTGACAGCTGCTCTGGCGTGAGGACCGCAAGCACGTAGGACTGGTCCTTGGCCAAGTCCACGGAGCGGCGAAGTACCCCGTTCTCCAGCCGCGCATGGTGGCCGGTGACGACCGCGTCGAACCCCAACGCCACAGCCCGGTCCAGGACCGCGGCGAACTTGATCTTCTCGTTGCACCGTAGGCACGGGTTAGGAGTACGCCCCGCGGCGTACTCGGCGACGAAGTCCTCCACCACGTCGGTGTGGAACTGCTCAGCCATGTCCCACACGTAGAACGGGATGCCGATGACATCGGCCGCGCGACGCGCGTCCCGCGCGTCCTCCAAGGTGCAGCACCCCCGGGCACCGGAGCGGTAGGTCTGGGGGTTGCGGGACAGCGCCAGGTGGACCCCCACCACCTCGTGACCGGCCTCGACCGCGCGTGCCGCGGCCACCGCTGAATCCACGCCGCCGGACATTGCGGCGAGCACTCTCATCTTCTCAACCCCTTGCGTCGACCTCATCGAGCGTAGCCAACGCCCGTGCGGTGCCGCCGCTTCCCGCTGCTGCCGTCTTCTGCCTCAGTGCCGGCTCACAGCCTTCGCGGCCCGTGCCCGCTCCACGGCTCCCGGCAACGCCTTGACCAAGGCGTCGATGTCGGCCCGGGTGGAGGTGTGCCCCAGGCTGAATCGCAGCGAGGAGCGAGCCAGATCCTCATCGGCGCCCATGGCGAGCAACACATGGCTGGGCTGCGCCACCCCTGCCGAACACGCCGACCCCGTGGAGCATTCAATCCCTTGGGCGTCCAGCAGCATCAACAGCGCGTCCCCCTCGCAGCCGGGGAACGAGAAATGGGCATTGCCGGGCAGTCGCTGCTCACGAGGCCCGTTCAGCACCGCGGACGGCACGGCCTCACCCACCCGGCGGATCAACTCTTCCCGCAGCGTGGTCAAAAAGGCCGCGGACTCGGCCTGGGTCTTCACCGCCGCCTCGATCGCCACCGCGGTAGCCGCGATCCCGGCCACGTCGAGGGTGCCGGAGCGTACGTCCCGTTCCTGTCCCCCGCCGTGCATGATCGGCTCGCAGGCCACATCAGCCCTGAGGATCAGGGCCCCGACTCCGGTCGGCCCGCCCAGCTTGTGACCGGTGACCGACAACGCCGCGGCTTTGCTGGCGCTGAAGTCGACGGGCACCTGCCCGACCGCCTGGATCGCGTCCGTGTGATACGGCACGCCGTACGCCGCGGCGATCTCGGCGATCTGCTCAACGGGCTGCAGCGTTCCTACCTCGTTGTTGGCCCACATGACCGTGACCAACGCGATCTCATCCGCGTACCGCTGGAACGCCTCGTCAAGCGCGGCGAGGTCCAAACGGCCGGTCCGGTCAACCGGCAACCACGTCACCTCGGCGTCTTCTCGCTGTTCCAGCCAGGCCACAGAGTCCAGCACCGCGTGGTGCTCGACCGCACTGGCCAGAATCCGCCTCCGCCGAGGGTCGACCGCCCGCCGGGCCCAGTAGATCCCTTTGACCGCCAGATTGTCGCTCTCGGTCCCGCCGCTGGTGAAGATCACCTCACTGGGGCGGGCGCCGAGCGCAGCCGCGATCCGCTCCCGGGACTCCTCGACCACACGGCGAGCTCGTCGGCCAGTCGCGTGCAGCGAGGACGCGTTACCCACTTCGCGCGCCACCGACAGATACGCTTCCAACGCCTCGGGTCGCATTGGGGTCGTGGCCGCGTGATCGAGATAAGTCATCGCTTCGCAAGCCTAACGGCCTGACGCCCACAACGCTCGCGTGTATCCCTCCCACCGTGTAGTGGAGTTGCGAGGCGATCACATACTGTACACACAGCCTCTCGTTCACAGGTGTATATGGATGATCCTTATTCACGCGTATAGAGAGATGGTTCCACGCTGATTGACCGACACTCAGATGGAACGTTATGTTCCGACTGCCCTTTGTGCCCCAATAGCTTTTAAGCTTCAAGAAGGTAGGCGGATGACCACTCACCCCTCCGACCCCGGCGGCTACATGCCACAGGACCCTGACGCGGTGTGGCGCCCCGACTCCTCTTCAGCTCCACCACCCGCCACGCCTTACCCGCAGGTCTCAGCTCAGCCCGCCAGCCCGGCTCCTGTGCAGCCTCCCGCCCCGGCTGGTCCATATCCCCCTCACTTTGCCAGCGGCCCTGGTTATTTACCGAATGACGCGTTTCCGCCAGGCGGTTACCCCGCGCCGTTCTCCCGGCCTCCCATCTTGGGCCTCGCCACCGCTGGCTTCGTTCTGGGAGTCTGCTCCACCGCGCTCAGTATCCTGTTTGTCTGCCTCTGGCCATTGTTGAGCGTCACGCTTATCAGTGGAGTGATTGCGATCATCCTCAGCGCACAGGCGTTGCGTCAGATCAGAGCGGCGCAGGGTGCGCTAGACGGTCACGGGCTGGCCGTTGCTGGACTCGTCACCGGCATCATCGGCACCGCGTTGTCTGCTCTTCTGTTTGCGATCCTCGTAATATTCCGCGTATTTAGCTGACTGTCGTGAAGGCCACCTCATGACCGGCGCTTTCATCCTCATTGTGTAACCCCGTTACCGACGTATCTTCACGCGTCTGAATGCCGGTTTTGTATGAGGACACCTCGCATCGACAGAGATGAACGCCAAAACACTCATACATCCCAAAGGGTGGGGCGTGTCGTCCGCCTCTGTGTCCTCTCTATTCCCTCACTCGACCAGAACCACCAGCTACTCCGATCAAACAGACGGGCGGATGGCGATATCGCCATCCGCCC
>PKFB01000021.1 GCA_002919305.1 Actinomycetales bacterium | reverse complement strand
CCCCCCGCCGTTCGCTCCTCGCTCGACAGGCGGCCGCGTAATTGCCGAGAACCGGTCGGCTGCCTGGCGGGCGGCAGATGGCCGCTCTCTGACGGAGACGCCTGTTCTCCGCCTGCCTGCCCGCTCCCGACCTTCTGCTTCCCTTGGGGTCCTGAGGGAAACCCGCACTATGACGGTGCGAGGTTCTCCAGGGCGGCGTCCTGCTCCAGCAGCCGCTCGTGAGCGGACGCCGCTGACCGTTATCCGTGCCGCCCGCGCCGGGCCCGTCCGCCCGGTAGCGACCGCGAGCTCCGCTTCTGCTGCGTCTTCTGTGTCTTCTGTCGCGTCGTCCGCGTCCCCCGTCCGCCGCGCCCGGTCTCCGTTTTAGCCTGCGGGCGCTTCACAGGCGCCGTCTGCCGGGTCTCAGCCGAGAGCGGCACGATCACCACGGTGGTGGGTGGCTCCACGGCCCCGACTCCGCACCGCACGATCTCCGGCTCGCCCCCACCGTGCCGCCGGATCGCCTCGCGATGCTCGGCCACTTCCTCTGCCGCGGATTCCCCTTTCAAGGCCAGCAAGCGCCCGCCCGGGGCGGTCAACGGTAGGCACCAGCGCGTGAGCCGGTCCAGCGGCGCGACCGCCCGAGCGGTAACCACCTCCGCCGGCGGCACCTTCCCCACGCACTCCTCAGCGCGGGCCCGCAGCACCTCCACTCGCGGCAGCTGGAGACGCTCGATGACCTCGGTCAGGAACTGCACCCGCCTGGCCAGTGACTCCACCAGCAGGACCGTCACGTCAGGCCGGGCCAAAGCCAACGCGATCCCCGGCAGACCCGCGCCGGACCCGACGTCGATCACCCGGGCCCCCTCGGGCAGCAGCTCGCTGACCACGGCGCAGTTGAACAGATGGCGTTCCCAGATCCGGGGGACCTCGCGAGGGCCGATCAGTCCGCGCTCCACCCCATCCGTGGCGAGGATCTCCGCGTACCGGATGGCCAGTTCAAGTCGGTCCCCAAAGATGGCGCGGGCCGTCTGGGACAACTCCTCAGGGGGAGTCATCACCGACGGCCCGTCCGACGTACCTGGGGCATCACACCGGTCGGATGACGACACGCCGGTTGGGTTCGACGCCCTCAGACTCACTCTCCACCCCGGGCAGCGCGTTGATCACGTCATGCACACACTTGCGCTCGAAAGCCGTCATCGGCTCCAGACGGACCGGCTCCCCATACTTGCGTACCTGCTCGGCCGCGTTCTTGGCGAGCGCGCCCAGCTCCCGCCGGCGGTTCTCGCGGTAGCCACCGACATCGAGCATCAGACGGCTGGGTACGCCCGTCGAGCGGTAGACCGCCAGCCGGGTGAGCTCCTGGAGCGCTTCCAAGGTCGCGCCCCGAGCACCAATGAGCATCTGCAAAGACCCGGTGATCGCGACCACCGACCGGCCGTTCTGCACGTCCATGTCGATGTCACCGTCGACATCGAGGATGTCGAGCAGGCCTTCCAGATAGTCGGCGGCCAGGTCTCCCTCACGCACCAACAGGGCGGTGTCCGGCACCGGGCGCTCTTCCTTGGCACTCTTGGCACCCGAGGAGGCGTTGGGAGAGCGGTTGGCCGTGGCCGCCTCGGGGACGCTGGTATCGGTCATCGCGGTACTCCATTATCCGGGCACCTCAACGGCGCCATCGGTGAATATCACATGAAGTGAGCATCACATGAAACTACGGCGAAGAGCGGGCATGACGATACTCACCGGGAGGCCTTGCGCTTAGACCGGCTCTTGCGTGAGTTCGCAGGCTTAACCCCGGGCCGGGGAGCCGTTGAAGCCGTCGAGGTCGCGGCCGGCGCCTTGTCACCCTTTCCGTTCTGCTCGGCCACGGCCGTCCCGCTCTTGGCCACCGGCTGGGTAACCTGAGCGCCCTTCTTCTTGTTCTTCACCGGCTTGGCGCCTGGCCTGGGAGGTGCGACCTTGGGCGCCTCCTTGGTGACCTGCCCCTTGGCGTTGGGCTTGGCGTTCGGCGGCGGGTACGCCCGAAGCACCCACTGCTGCTGCCCGAGAGAGAACAGGTTGTTGATCACCCAGTACAGGACCACACCGATCGGGAAGAAAGCCCCAGAGATCAGCAGACCGGCCGGGAAGCCGTAGACCATCAGTCGCTGTAGCAGCAGCTGCGTGGGGTCCTCGGCCCACCCGGTCCTGCGCACCATCTGACGCGCGGTCAGGTGGGTAGTGACGGCCATGGCGATGATGAGAACGCCGGCGACGATCCGTACGGTCGTCGTGCTGACGTTGAATCCGGCCAAATCCGCGGAGGTGGCGCCGAAGCCCCTTGACAGCGGTGCGTTGAACAGCAGGCTGTTGGAGGCGCTCAGGAACTGGTCGGCCGTCCAGCCGTACAACGTCTGGGCCCGTTCTCCCTTATCGGGGTCGAGCCGGCGGAGCACATGGAAAAGCGCGAAGAAGACCGGCGCCTGAATCAGGAGCGGAAGGCAACCCATCAACGGATTGGCCTTCTCCCGCCGGTAGAGCTCGACCAGCTCCCGCTGCAGGGTCTCACGGTCGTTCTTGTACTTGGCCTGCAGCTCCTTCACCTTCGGCTGCAGGGCCTGCATGGCGCGCTGGGACTTGATCTGCTTAACGAACAGCGGGAACAGAACGACCCGCAGCGTGATGACCAGGAAGATGATCGACAGTACCCACTGCCAGCTGGTGCCCAGCACCGGCTCCTCGGGGACGATGGCGCTCCAGAGGTCATGCCATCGCAGCAAAACCCACGAGATGGCGTAGTACATCCAGTCGAAACTCACGTCGCGGCTCCGGTGACGTCGGCACGGCGGTGTCGGATCGGTGGGGGTGGCACCGGGTCGTATCCGCCAGGGTGGAACGGATGGCAGCGCAGTACCCGACGGACCGCTAGGACGGTCCCGCGCAGAGCGCCATGGGTGGCCAGGGCCCGCAACGCGTACGCGCTGCACGTTGGATGGAATCGACAACGAGCCGGCAGAGCCGGACTCACCCATCGACGGTACGCGACGATGGGAAGCGCGAGTAGACGAGCCATGAGCCCGGGCGGCCGCGACACGCCCTGGTCAGCAGGTGGTTGATCGGGGACGGGTACGCGCCCGGCACGCTCCCCGTCCGTCTGGTGGTCGGTTAACGCCTGTGATGCCATGGCGTCGGCCACAGGTGCAACCCGGTGGTGGGGTTGATCGGGGTGATCAGCGGCGTTTTCTCCGGATTCTCTAGAGGATGCTCCGGATCGCTCTTCAGACCGCCGCGGTGAGGCCGACGCATTACCCGCGTCCTTGTCCAGGCGTTGCGTCCGGTTCGTGGTTTCCCGGTCTGGACGCTGCGTCCCAGAGGCTTCCCCACTTGTGGCGTGGCGCGCCCGTTCCTGGGAGCGTCGGGGACGTCGTGCCCGTTCCAGGGCAGTGTCCAGCTCCGCGCCGAGTTCGGCGTAACTCCGCTTAGCCGCGTCGGGCAGTGCCCTGACCACCAGCAGGGAACCTGGCGGCAACAGGGCAAGCCGTTCCCGCATGAGGTGCCGCAGCCTGCGGCGAACCCGGTTACGAACGACGGCTGACCCGACGGCCCGAGACACGATGAACCCCACCTGACTCGGTGGAGGTGTCTGCGAGGTTGAGGACAGCGCTGACCCCTCCGCCGCAGGGGTCAGAAGGTGGATCACGATGGCACCGGTTCCGAATGCGCGCCGTCCTCGCCGGATCGCCGCGGTGTATTCTGCGCGGCGCCGCATTCTCGCGGCCGCGGGGAGCACGAGGCGACCCGGCGCCCTCAGACCGTCAGGCGCGCGCGTCCCTTACGGCGACGCGCCGCCAGGATGGCACGGCCAGCACGCGTGCGCATGCGCAGCCGGAAGCCGTGGGTCTTCGCGCGGCGGCGGTTGTTCGGCTGGTAGGTGCGCTTGCTCACGTCAGGTTCTCCAGATCGATCTCTTCGACAGATTTTCTATGTCGACCCGTCCCCTACGGCGCCCACTCATCGGGGAAACCCATAGAGACGGGCGGGAACCTGACCGCTGTAACGCCGGAAGGTTCCCAGCACATGCCGAACCCAGCCTAGCAAGGGTAGAGGCATGACCTGTCCACGGTACGCCCCTGCCGTGGTGTGTTCAAAACCGCGGTCAGCATTGAACGCCGTTCAGCCTCTATGATGCTGCGTACCTGTGGATAACCCCCCTCCACTGAGGACCGCCGAGATGTGGTGGCGCGTGGCCTCGCTACCCTTACCCCACTGGGAGATTTGTCCCAATCGGCGCCGTTGGCAGAAATGTAACACAGCATCTTTAATTACATTTCCATACAAATCGGGCAGACGCGCGAAAGTCCATAGGGTTCCCCCCGCGGTCACACAAGCCCACAGTGGGCCGGTATGGCCTGTGGACAACCTGTGGACAACGACTAGGGTTCGGTGCTTGACGAGCATCTCCCGCCGAGCGCGCCGCCCAGCGCATCAGCCGTCGGTGGAGCACGTGGAGTCAGCGGAGGGGGTGGCGCGGCAGTGACCGACGAAACGATCGGCCTGGCGACGATCTGGGCAGCGGCGACCGAGGAGCTGGCCGATGAGAGCCTGTCGCCGCAGCAGCGGGCCTGGCTGCGGTTGACACGCCCCATCGCGCTAGTCGAGGACACCGCGATCGTGGCCGCCCCGAACCAGTTCGCCCGTGAAGTCATCGAATCCCGACTGCGTCCTGCGATCACCGAGGCGCTGTCGCGCAGGCTGGGGCGACCGATCGAGGTGGCAGTCACCGTCCGCGCGATCGAGGACAAGCCGGATACGGAGCGGGCAGCGCCCGTGACCCCCACCGGCACGGCCCTGGGGATGCATGACCAGAAGCCCTATCCCCAGCCTCAGATCAGCCACTCCTCGGACGAGTCCGCCGCTTCTTACCGTAGGCCGCATATCGGCCAAGCCTCTGTACCGGGCAATCCACCGAAGTGGGATCTGCCTCCGAACCTGCCCGGTGTAGACACTTCCCGGCGGGGAGAATCCGACGCTCCTCGGTATCCGACGGAACCCCGTCAAGGGCAGGGCATTCTTCCCGGCCTCGAACCTCCGTCTGACCCCATCCTCCCGCCCAGTACGGCCAACGATCCGCCGTTGTCCCGCCTCGGGGCGTTGGCCGATGTTGTCGACCTCGCCGGGCGTACCCGCGGCACCGAAGGCTCTAACCGACTTAATCCGAAATACACCTTTGAAACGTTCGTTATCGGATCCAGTAACCGATTTGCGCACGCGGCCGCCGTGGCGGTCTCGGAGTCCCCGGCCAAGGCGTACAACCCACTGTTTATCTACGGAGACTCCGGGCTGGGGAAGACGCACCTGCTGCACGCGATCGGCCACTACTCGCAGAGCCTGGGCAACGCCCGGTCGGTGCGGTACGTGTCGACCGAGGAATTCACCAACGACTTCATCAACTCACTGCGGGACGACAAGACCCAGGCGTTCCAGCGCCGCTACCGGGATGTCGACATTCTGCTTATTGACGACATTCAGTTCCTTGAGAACCGGGAGCGGACACAGGAGGAGTTTTTCCACACTTTCAACACTCTGCACAACGCCAACAAGCAGATCGTCATCACCTCTGACCGGTCCCCCAAGCAGCTGGCGACACTGGAGGATCGGCTGCGTACCCGCTTCGAGTGGGGCTTGCTCGCGGACATCCAGCCCCCGGACCTGGAGACCCGGATCGCGATCCTGCAGAAGAAGGCGGCCCAGGAGCGGCTGTACGCGCCACCGGACGTCCTGGAGTTCATCGCCAGCCGGATCTCCAACTCGATCCGGGAACTGGAAGGCGCACTGATCAGAGTCACCGCCTTCGCCAGCCTCAACCGGGCCCCGGTCGACCTCGCGCTCGCCGAGGAGGTGCTGCGCGACTTCATCCCGGATGGGGCCGGTCCCGAGATCGGCGTCGAACAGATCATGGCGGCCACCGCCGAATACTTCGGGGTGGGTGTGGAGGATCTGCGGGGGAACTCGCGATCCCGGCTACTGGTCAACGCCCGGCAGGTGGCGATGTATCTCTGTCGGGAGCTGACCGACCTCTCCCTGCCCCGGATCGGTCAGGCGTTCGGCGGACGCGACCACACCACCGTCATGCACGCCGACCGCAAGATCCGGCAGCAGATGGCCGAACGGCGCAGCCTCTATAACCAAATCGCCGAACTCACCAACCGCATCAAACAACAAGCATCGAGCCCGTAAAAATCCGCGTTTCCGAAATATAGGACATTTACGCGGTTTCTTATCTGTTGCTCGACACGATCGCGACGGCACCTAAGCCGTCCAGCCGGAAGGTACAGCCGTGCCCGCCTCCACTCTTCATGTGCCGCTCCCGCGTCCCCAACATCCACAACTTGTGCATAACCCTGTGGATAACCATGTGGATAGTGCTGTGGACGGGGCGTGTCGCGGGGGTCGCAGCTATCCACAACCTCTGTGGATAACCCTGTGTATAGGTTGGGGATACCGCTGTGGACGGGTGTGGAGGCGGAATTACCGTCCACATCGATCGGTTCGCCCTCCCCAGGTGATCGGCCCGCAGTACACAGACAATCCACACCGCTATATCCGTCCTGAGCTGCGAAAACGTCAGTTTTCCACAGTTTCCACAGCCCCTACTATGACGATGAGTTTTACATCTAAAGGGATCAAAAAGAAATAGTCGGCCCTTCAAGATCCGTGGATAACCAGACCGGTAGCCCTACTCAACGACACAGCTGAATCGCTGAACCAGCGCACACACTCAGCTCTCGCAGGAGGAATCTGATGAAGTTCCGGGTCGAGCGGGACGCCCTGGCGGACGCCGTGGCGTGGACCGCCAAGAGCTTGCCCAGCCGCCCTTCTGTCCCCGTCCTCGCCGGCGTCCTACTCCGCGCCAGTGAAGGCCGGCTGACCATCTCGGGTTTCGACTACGAGGTGTCCAGTCAGGTCGGGCTGGATGTGCACGCCGACGAGGACGGCACCGCTTTGGTCTCTGGACGTCTGCTCGCCGAGATCACCCGGGCTCTGCCCGCCAAGCCGGTGGACGTGTCCACCGACGGTTCCCGGGTTGAGATCGTCTGCGGTAGCGCCCGATTCACTCTGCCCACCATGCCGGTGGAGGACTACCCCACCCTGCCTGACATGCCGCCGAGCGTGGGGACCGTCGACTCCGCGGCGTTCGCCAGTGCGGTGTCCCAGGTGGCGGTCGCCGCTGGCCGAGACGACACCCTGCCGATCCTCACCGGGGTGCGTCTGGAGCTGGAGGGCTCCACACTCACCATGGTGGCCACCGACCGCTACCGGCTCGCTGTCCGTGAACTGCAGTGGCGCCCTGAGGCTCCCGACACCAGCCTGACCGCGCTGGTGCCCGCGCGTACCCTGGCCGAGACCGCCCGGTCCCTGGGGTCGCTGGGGGGTGAGGTCACCCTCGCGCTGTCCGGCAGCGGGACGGGAGAGGGCTTGGTCGGCTTCGCCGGTGGGGGCCGCCGCACCACCAGCCGGCTGTTGGATGGGGACCTGCCCCAGGTCAAGTCCTTGTTCCCTGAGAGCTACTCAGCCGAAGCCCGGGTGAACGTCTCGGAGTTGACCGCGGTGGTCAAGCGGGTGGCTCTGGTCGCCGAGCGCAACACCCCGGTACGCCTCAGCTTCTCCGACGGCACCGTGGTGATCGAGGCCGGCGGCACCGAAGAGGCCCGCGCGAGCGAGGCGATGGAGTGCGAGTACAAGGGTGAGGAGATGACCATCGCCTTCAACCCGACGTTCCTCACCGATGGGCTGGGGGCGCTCAACAACCCGGTGGCGGTGCTGTCGTTCAACGACCCCTTCAAGCCGGCCGTGCTCTCCGGTGCCACCACCGAGGGGGAGCCTGACACCAGCTACCGCTACCTACTCATGCCGATCCGGCTGGGGAACTGACCCTGTTCTCCCGCCTCGGGTCGGCGCCGGACGTATGCCTGGGATCACTACTGGGACGGATCACTCCTGGGGCGCGGAAGGTGGGCGGGCCGGTTAGCCTGGTTCTGTCCACCAGCGGCCGCGCCGAACCACCTGGCACTCAACGCCGGTGGGCCGGGAGCACCTCCCGTGACCCCGCTCCCGCCAGGCCCCGGCCCATGGCGGGAGCCGTACGTCAGGCTCCGGTGGAGCGCTTCGGCGTACCCCACCCCGGACAGCGGAGGGACAGCATGCAACTTGGGCTTGTCGGGCTCGGACGCATGGGTGGCAACATGCGCGAGCGGCTTCGCCGGGCTGGCCACGATGTGATCGGGTACTCCCACGATCCCAAGGTCAGTGACGTCACCAGCCTCGCCGAGCTGGTCAGCAAGCTCAACGCTCCCCGCATCGTCTGGGTCATGATCCCCGCTGGGGAACCTACCCGTCAGACGATCACCGAGCTGGGAGAGCTGCTCAGCGCCGGTGATCTTGTTATTGACGGCGGAAACTCCCACTACACCGACGACATCAAGCACGCCGAGCGCCTCGCCGAGCGAGGCATCGGTTACCTGGATGTCGGGGTCTCCGGTGGCGTCTGGGGGTTACAGGAGGGGTACGCGCTGATGGTCGGCGGTGACCCCAAGCACGTCGCCCGGGCGATGCCGATCTTTGAGGCGCTGAAGCCGGAGGGCGAGTTCGGGTTCGTTCATGCCGGCCCGGTCGGTGCCGGCCATTACGCCAAGATGGTCCACAACGGCATCGAGTACGGCATGATGCACGCCTACGCCGAGGGGTATGAGCTGCTGCGGGCGAGCGGCGTGGTGACCGACGTGCCGGGAGTGATCAAGTCTTGGCGGCAGGGCAGCGTGGTGCGCTCCTGGCTGCTCGACCTGCTCGACCGTGCGTTGGACGAGGACCCTGAGCTGGCGAATCTGAGTGGGTACGCGGAGGACTCCGGCGAGGGCCGCTGGACGGTTGAAGAGGGGATCCGGTTGGCGGTGCCGCTCAACGTCATCGCGGCCGCGTTATTTGCCCGTTTCACCTCCCGTCAGGAGGACTCCCCCGCAATGAAGGCGGTCGCCGCGCTGCGCCACCAGTTCGGTGGCCACGCGGTCAAATCTGAGTAGGGCCACGACATACCGTGTTCGTCCGTCACCTCAACCTCGTTGACTTCCGGAGTTATCCACAGGTGGCTGTGGATTTCGAGCCCGGACCTAGCGTGTTGGTCGGACCCAACGGCCAGGGCAAGACCAATCTCCTCGAGGCCCTGGGGTACGTGGCGAGCCTGTCCAGCCACCGGGTCGGGACCGACGCTCCCCTGGTCCGGGCCGGTGCGCAACGCGCGATCGTCCGCACCGCCATCGTCCACGGCGGTCGGGAGCTGACGGTCGAGTTGGAGATCGTGCCCGGTAAAGCCAACCGGGCGCGCTTGAACCGGTCCCCGGTGTCTCGCCCTCGGGAGATCCTGGGCGCCTTGCGGCAGGTGCTTTTCGCCCCTGAGGACCTGGCCCTGGTGCGGGGTGATCCCGCGGAGCGGCGACGGTTTTTGGATGACCTGCTGGTTGCCCGCTACCCCCGTTTCGCGGGTGTCCGCAGCGACTACGAACGCGTGTTGAAACAGCGCAACGCGCTGCTGCGTACCGCTTATCTGGCGCGGAAGGCCGGCCGGGGAACGCCAGGGGCCGCGGACCTACGGACTCTGGAGGTGTGGGACGCCCATCTGGCCCGGTACGGCGCGGAGCTGCTGGCCGGCCGTTTGGAGCTGGTCTCAGCGTTGAGCCCGCATGTGGAGAAGGCGTACGACGCGGTCAGCCCGGGGGGCGGGCGCGCCCGCATCGAGTACCGGTGCGGACTCGCCGACGACGGCGAGGACATGACCACCTCCCTGGTCAGCGCGGGAAGCGACGGGCCCCGGGTGGACCGGGATGTGCTGGCCGCGAGGCTGCTGGCCGCCCTGGCGCGGTCCCGTCCCGCCGAGGAGGAGCGGGGCGTCACGCTGGTCGGGCCCCACCGGGATGACCTTCTGCTGCGGTTGGGGGACCTGCCGGCGAAGGGGTACGCCAGTCACGGCGAGAGTTGGTCGTTCGCGCTCGCGCTGCGGCTGGCCAGCTACGACCTGCTCCGATCGGAGGGGATCGAGCCCGTCCTGGCGTTGGACGACGTCTTCGCCGAGTTGGACGCCACCCGGCGGGAGCGTCTCGGGGAGTTGGTGTCTGGGGCCACCCAGGTGTTGATCACCTGCGCGGTGGCGGCGGACGTCCCGGAGGCGCTGCGGGGAGCCCGCTACGACGTGGCGGAAGGAACGGTACGCCGTGTCTGCTGAGCGGTGGTCGAGCCGGGGCGCATCGCGGGCGGCGCGTCCGTCCCGGGCGTCCAGCACTGACGGTGTCGGTGGCGCCGGTGGCGCCACGCCGGCGGGCGTACCGTCGTCCCCGGAGCCGCCGTCTTCTGCCGCGGCGTCCCCTGCGCCGGAGGGGCAGCTGCGCGGAGCCGACCTGGCCCGGGCGATGCTGGAGGCGGCCCGCAGCTCTCAGCGTGCCTCCGCGCGCCGCAGTGACCCTTCGCCGCGGCGCCGCAGTGGCTCAGGGGGGTACACCGCCGCGGGGCCCGACCCCCGGGACCCCCAACCCTTTAAGGTGCTTCTGGCCAAACTGATTCGTGATCGGGGCTGGCAGCGGCCGGCGGCCGAGGCGTTGGTGTTCGGGGCCTGGGCCCGGGTGGTGGGTCCCGACATCGCCGCCCACTGCCGTCCGGTCAAGTTGGAAAATGGGGAACTGACCGTTGAGGCCGAATCCACCACCTGGGCCACCCAGCTGCGTCTGCTCTCCCGGCAGATGCTCGCCAAGATCGCCCAGGAGGTCGGTCCGAAGGTCGTGACCCAGGTGCGTATCCACGGCCCGGCGGCCCCTTCGTGGAGCCGAGGACCACGCCGAGTACGGGGACGAGGACCCGGCGACACCTATGGGTGAACCCCGACCCCGACAGGTCCCGAACGGGAATGTGGAGCCTTGAACTCCTGGTCTGTGTGGGGGGCCTTAACCCCTATGCTTTTCGGGGCGCTACGGCGACCACAGCGCCCGCCGCGCGGGTTCTGTCGTACGGGCAAAGTAGGATTGCACAACGAGAGTGCAAGTTGATCCGACGGCGCGTGTACCGTGCCGGACGGCATACGTGAGCGGCTTACTGGACGTGACCAGTGTTCCCGGTCTCCAGGGCCGGGGTGACTGGCGGCCGCTGGTGGAGTACCGGGCTGCGTACCCGGGCAAAGGAAGCCCGTGCGTGGTCAATCCCGCGTGTGCCGTTCGTCAGCCAGCGCGCCTTGACGCCCGCCACTGGCGGAGAAAGTGACCGAGGGTGGCAGCTCCCAAGAAACACGATGACTACACGGCGGCTTCCCTGACCGTGCTCGAAGGGCTCGAGGCGGTCCGTAAGCGCCCTGGTATGTATATCGGCTCCACCGGCGAGCGCGGCCTGCACCACCTGGTGTGGGAGGTGGTCGACAACTCCGTCGACGAGGCGCTGGCGGGATACTGCGACACCATTGAGGTGACGTTGCTCTCCGACGGCGGCGTCCGGGTTGTCGACAACGGCCGGGGAATCCCTGTCGACCTCCACCCCAAGCTGAAGAAGCCGGGTGTGGAGGTGGCGTTGACCACACTGCACGCGGGTGGAAAGTTCGACGGTAAGGCCTACGCGGTCTCCGGCGGTTTGCACGGCGTGGGTGTCTCCGTCGTCAACGCGCTCTCAGTCCGCCTGGAAGTCGAGATTCATACCAGCGGTTACGTCTGGCGGCAGAGCTACGTCAACGCCCGTCCCGGCCCACTGCGTAAGGGTGAGGCCACGAACCGTACCGGGACCTCGGTGAGTTTCTGGCCGGACCCGGAGATCTTCGAGACCGTCGAGTTCAACTTCGAGACCATCTACCGGCGGCTGCAGGAGATGGCCTTCCTCAACCGCGGTCTGACCATCGTGCTGCGGGACGAGCGCAACAACGAGCCTCCGGCGGGCGTCGACGCGCAGGAGGCCAAGCCACGCGAGGTGACCTTCTGCTACAAGGGCGGCATCGCGGACTTTGTGCGCCACCTCAACCAGACCAAGAACGCGATCCACAAGTCCGTCATCGAGCTGGAGGCCGAGCAGGAGGGCATGGCGCTTGAGGTCGCCATGCAGTGGAACGAGTCCTACGGCGAGAGCGTGTACACCTTCGCTAACACGATCAACACGCACGAAGGTGGCACCCACGAGGAGGGCTTCCGGACCGCGCTGACCACTGTGGTCAACCGGTACGGGCAGGAGAAGAAGCTCCTCAAGGGAGACGAGCGCCTCACCGGTGAGGACATCCGCGAAGGCTTGGCCGCCATCATCTCGGTGAAGATCCGGGAGCCTCAGTTCGAGGGGCAGACCAAGACCAAGCTCGGCAACACCGAGGTCAAAAGCTTCGTGCAGCGCGCCTGCAACGAGTGGCTCAGCGACTGGTTCGAGCGTAACCCCAGCGAGGCCCGCGTCATTCTTCAGAAGGCCTCAGCTGCGGCCCGGGCCCGGGTGGCCGCCGCGCAGGCCCGCAAGCTGGCCCGTCGCAAGAGCCTGCTGGAGACCAGCTCCATGCCCGGCAAGCTCGCCGACTGCCAGTCCACGGATCCGCGCGAGTGCGAGCTGTTCATTGTCGAGGGTGACTCCGCTGGCGGCTCCGCCAAGCAGGGGCGTGACCCGCGTATCCAGGCGATCCTGCCCATCCGCGGAAAGATCCTCAACGTTGAGAAGGCACGCATCGACCGGGTGCTGAAGAACGCTGAAGTGCAGGCGCTGATCACCGCGCTGGGCACCGGCATCCACGATGACTTCGACATCGACAAGCTGCGCTACCACAAGATCATGCTGATGGCCGACGCCGACGTCGACGGTCAGCACATCAACACTCTGCTGCTGACCCTGCTGTTCCGGTTCATGCGGCCACTGATCGAACTGGGGCACGTCTACCTGACGCAGCCGCCGCTCTACAAGATCAAGTGGGATAAGCGGGGCAACGATGTCGAGTACGCCTACTCCGACAAGGAACGCGACGGTCTGATCCGGCTGCGGCAGGAGAAGAACCCCAAGGCCAAGCCCGAGGACATCCAGCGGAACAAGGGTCTGGGTGAGATGAACTACACGGAGCTGTGGGAGACCACGATGAACCCGGCCACCCGCACCCTGCTCCGTGTGACTCTCGACGACGCCGCAACCGCGGATGAACTCTTCAGCGTCTTGATGGGCGAGGACGTCGAGGCTCGGCGTCGGTTTATCCAGCGCAACGCCAAGGACATCCGCTTCCTAGACGTCTGACACCCCTCGTCAGACGTCTCGCCACGATACGTGAGCGTCTATCCACAGTATCCACAGAGTTATCCACAGCGAAGGGCGATCCGTGACCGAGACGACGGTCCCGCGCGAGCGCGGCGAACGCATCGAGCCGGTCGGCATCGAGATCGAGATGCAGCGTTCGTACCTCGACTACGCGATGAGCGTGATCGTGGGACGGGCGCTGCCCGATGTTCGTGACGGCCTCAAACCGGTCCACCGCAAGATCCTCTACGGGATGTTCGACGGGGGCTACCGACCCGACCGCGGCTATGTGAAGTGCTCGCGTGTCGTCGGCGACGTGATGGGGAACTACCACCCCCATGGCGACAGCCCGATCTACGACTCCCTAGTCCGCATGGCGCAGCCCTGGTCGCTGCGTTACCCCCTGATCGACGGCAACGGTAACTTCGGCTCCCCCGGAAATGACCCGCCGGCGGCCATGCGGTACACCGAGTGCCGGCTGGACCCGCTGGCTATGGAGATGCTGCGGGACATCGACGAGGACACCGTCGATTTCCAGCCCAACTACGACGGGCGTACGCAGGAGCCGACGATCCTGCCCTCCCGGTTCCCGAACCTGCTGGTCAACGGGTCAACCGGTATCGCGGTCGGCATGGCGACGAACATCCCGCCGCACAACCTGCGGGAGGTCGCCCAGGCGGTCCAGTGGTGCCTGGACAACCCGGACGCGAGCGAGGAGGAGACCCTCGCCGCCGCGATGAACTTCATCAAGGGCCCGGACTTCCCCACCGGCGCGCTCGTGGTCGGGGTGGAGGGGATCCAGGAGGCCTACCGCACCGGTCGCGGCTCGATCCGGATGCGGGCCGTGGTCGAGGTTGACGAAGACAGCAAGGGCCGCACCTGCCTGGTGGTCACCGAGCTGCCGTACATGGTCAACCCGGACAACCTGGCGGAGCGGATCGCCGACCTGATCAAAGAAGGCAAACTGACCGGCATCGCGGACATCCGGGATGAGACCTCCGGGCGTACCGGCCTCCGGATCGTCCTGGTCCTCAAGCGGGACGCGGTCGCCAAGGTGGTGCTGAACAACCTGTACAAGCACACCCAGCTGCAGGAGACGTTCGGCGCCAACATGCTGGCCCTGGTGGACGGGGTGCCGCGCACCCTGAACCTGGCCCAGTTCCTGCGCTACTACGTCGATCACCAGATCGAGGTCATCGTCCGGCGTACCCGCCACCGGCTCCGCAAGGCGGAGGAGCGGGCCCACGTCCTGCGGGGTCTGACCAAGGCCCTCGACCGGCTGGACGAGGTCATCGCGCTGATCCGCCGTTCCCCGAACTCGGACGAAGCCAAGACCGGCCTGATCGAGCTGCTGGAAGTCGACGAGCTGCAGGCCACCGCCATCTTGGACATGCAGCTGCGTCGCCTGGCGGCGTTGGAGCGGCAGAAGATCCTCGACGAGCTGGCCGAGATCGAAGCACGGATCGCCGACCTGGAGGACATCCTGGCCCGGCCGGAACGGCAGCGAAGCATCGTCGGCCAGGAGCTGGCCGGCATCGTCGAGAAGTACGGCGACGAGCGGCGGACCCAGATCGTGCCCTTCGACGGTGAGGTCTCCATGGAGGACCTCATCGCACGGGAGGATGTGGTCGTCACCATCACCCGGACCGGGTACGCCAAGCGGACCAAGCTCGATCAGTACCGGTCCCAGAAGCGGGGCGGCAAGGGCGTCCAGGGCGCCGCGCTCCGTCAAGACGACATCGTCAGCCACTTCTTCATCTGCTCCACCCACGACTGGCTGCTGTTCTTCACCAACAAGGGACGGGTTTACCGCGCCAAGGCGTACCAAATCCCCGAGGCGGGCCGCGCCGCCCGCGGCCAGCACGTGGCGAACCTGCTCGCCTTCCAGCCCGGGGAGGAGATCGCCCAGGTCATTGAGATCTCCGACTACAAGGCGGCGCCCTACCTGGTCCTGGCTACCAAAAACGGACTAGTGAAAAAGACCCGGTTGGAGGAGTTCGATTCCAACCGTTCGGGTGGAATCATCGCCATCAATCTCAAAGATGACGATGAACTGGTCCGAGCGCTCCTGATCGGACCGGACGACGACCTTCTGTTGGTGAGCAAGCACGCCCAAGCCATCCGTTTCCAAGCCAACGACGAGGTGCTGCGCCCCATGGGACGGGCCACCTCCGGCGTCATCGGCATGCGGTTCGGCGAGGGCGACGAGCTGCTGACCATGGAGGTCGTCCGGGAGGGTATCGATGTGCTTGTGGCGACCGGTGGCGGTTACGCGAAACGCACCCCCATCGAGGAGTACCCCCGGCAGGGACGGGGCGGTAAGGGGGTCGTGACCGCGAAGATCACGCCCCGGCGTGG
Organism: Actinomycetales bacterium; assembly: GCA_002919305.1. GTDB lineage: Bacteria > Actinomycetota > Actinomycetes > Mycobacteriales > Micromonosporaceae > RSA1. Next base: position 384,733 of record PKFB01000021.1, on the reverse strand, counting down.
CAGCCTGATCGGCGCCCTGGCGGTCACCGGCGACGATGAACTTTTCGCTATCACATCTAATGGCGGAGTTATCCGGACTCCGGTGAAGCCTGTACGCCGCACCCGCGACCGGAACACAATGGGAGTCAAGCTCATGGACCTTCCGGAGGGCGTGAGCCTGATCGCGATCGCCCGCAATGCTGACGAGCCTGACGGACAGGACTAGCCGCATGACGACAGACGCGAAGACGCAATCTTCGGGCGCCGGTGCCCAAGGTCAATCAGGCTCGGCGTCCACGGGCCGGGCCGCGGTCGGCCGTGCGTCGGTAGCGCCCACGGGGGAGTCGGCCCCCTCGGGGGCCACACGTTATGTCCGGCCGCCGGGTATGCCGGCGCCACCGACCTCACCGGATGGCCTTACCGGTACAGGTACCCTCGGGGCGACCGCAGGCGCCGTAGGAGCCAAGGCGCAAGTCGCTGAGGCGGTGCGCGCGGCACGAGCCACGGTCACCTCGGCGACACGAGGTCCACGGCGAGCGAAGCTTCATCTCAAGCGGGTCGACCCATGGTCGGTGATGAAGTTCTCCTTCGCCGTCTCCTTCGTGCTGTTCATTGTGATGATCGTCGCGACGACGGTCCTGTACGTCGCGCTCGACGCGATGGGCGTCTTCGACAGCGTGAACGAGACCCTCGGCTCCCTCATCGGGAGCAGCGAGGGCGACGACGGCGGCTTCAGCTTCCGTCTCACCGCGCGGGGGGTCATCGGGGTAGCGACCCTGCTGGGCGTGGTCAACATGGTGCTGTTCACCGCACTGTGCACGCTGGGAGCGTTCATCTACAACGTGTGCGCCGACCTGGTCGGTGGCATCGAAGTGACCCTCTCCGAGAAGGAGTGACCAGGATCCGGGTGACACGGAACTCGCTTCCGGCACCCGGATTTGGGTCGCGTGCGAGCATGGGGTAACCTTCATGCTCGCACCCGGGGCTATAGCTCAGTCGGTTAGAGCGCAGAGCTGATAACTCTGAGGTCGCTGGTTCGATTCCAGCTAGCCCCACGGAACGAAGGCGACAGAAGGGGTAACGCCTGATGTTCAAAAGGCTGCTGATCATCGCTGGCGTTATCGGCGCAGCGGCGATCATCGTTCGCAAGATCAAGAGCGCCAACGATGAGCGGGCCCTGTGGCACGAGGCGACCACCGCTCCCGACCTGCGGTAGAGGTATCTACCGGTACGCCGGGCCCGGGCCAGCCGTCCGGGTGCCGGCTTTTGCGCTTCAGGTCAGTTAGTGATCACTACCTGACCGAGCCGGGGACGTAGCTCAACTGGCAGAGCATCGCCTTTGCAAGGCGGGGGTTAGGGGTTCAAGTCCCCTCGTCTCCACCAGAAACGAACATCCGACACAGGCTGGCGCAGCCGCTGGCCTCAGCGGCCGATCGCCCTCTTTTAAGGCGGCCTTCTCACCTCCCCATATCAACCAGCGCAACCACGCCGCCGTCTTGTGGCCCCCGTGCGCCTGTGACTGTTGACTAACCGGCCTGTCGCCGTGCTCACACCGTTGGTCTGTCGCCTGACCACATGCCGGTGGTGTACGCCCGTGAGATAGCGAGTGCTTACTTCACCCCTGAGACACCGATAACACCTAACCACCCCGGCCACCAGCTCCTCTGATCGTGAGCACTCACTAACACGATGGCCCTGCTCCTGTGATGGGAGCAGGGCCATCGTCGTACGCCCCTCTAGGAGTGATGAAGCGACGGGTTGGTGCTGCCTACACAGTTGCCCCAGGGTTGTTGCGATCCCTCTAGGGGTGATGAAGCGACCCTAACCTCAAATCGCAGGTCAGACCCGCTTTCGAGGCTTGGCTGAGTCGATTTTTGCAGCGGTCCGCCGGTTGTGCATCTGTGCTGGTCAGAGCGTCAAAACTAAATGATCATGTGTGAGGGCTTGGACTGAGTCAGGTGCCCTGTATCAGGCCATTGACTCCTCTATCGGTGTCGGTGTCTCAGCTTGGCTGCCCATGTAGGTGCCTGTCCAGCAGGCTGGTCGCTTCTCGTGTCGGGATGATGCGATCACGGCACCTGATAGGTGTCGGGACATCTCCATGTAAGTAAGGAAAGCCAGGGGCGACCTGTACCTCCTTACCGGGCCGCTACCTGGGGATCTCTGCCAGTGGGCTGATCGACGCCGCGTCAGCGGGTTCCCGTGTCGCTTGGATGGGCATGTGGTGCTGCTGTTCGGTCGCGGTTGTGGGTCCGTCTGGTTGCTGCGGTATGTGGTGGGTCGCGTGGTGTGGGAGGCAGGTGGCCGGGGCCCTCGGCGTTTGCCCCTCGCTGGGTGCCCCGGCCGGTCTGACGGGGAGGGAGGGCAGGTCCTTCCCCACAGCCCTGAGCTCAGCCTGTCGGGACCAGGGTGGGGCGGATGAGGCCCCACCTGGTCACGGAACGGAGGCCATGCACCGAATGATGGCTCCGTTCACCAGTAGCGCGTTGCCGACTTGTTGCGGATCAGTCGGTCATGGCGTGTCGGCGAGGTTCTGCCAACTTCTATCGCGGGCTCGCTGAAGTTAGCAGAAGGCACTCTAGCGGTTAATTTGGCTGTAGAGGTGGAAGATGACGTAAAAGGATGGGAGATGTCACTCTAGGGAGTAGTGATGTTGCGAGAGGTCTCTCGATAACGTCACTCCATGATTGAGCGTGTACCCGCTGAGTTAGCCTCTGGTCTCGCTGAAGATCTATCTGATCTCTACGCCGAGGTGTTCGCCGAGCCTCCGTACCGGGAGGGGCCGGAGGACGTTGCTGGGTTCGTCCGGAGGTTCCGTCGACAGACCCGCCAGCCTGGTTTCGCTTTGGTGATCTCCCGTACTGGTGATGCGCTGACCGGGATGGCGTACGGGTACACCATGGCCCCGGATGAGTGGTGGCGGCACTGTGATACCCCGGCGCCGCCGGAGGCGGCCGGTTGCGCGAAGTTCGCGGTTTACGAGTTGGCGGTGCGGCGGGAGGTGCGAGGGCGTGGGGTCGGACGGCGTCTGCTGAACACGTTGTTGGCCGACCGGCTGGAGCAGTGGGCGACTCTCAACGTCAATCCTGAGGCCGCTGCGGCTCAGATGTACCGCCGTTGGGGGTGGCAGTTCATCGGGTGGTGTCGCTATCCAGGCAGGCCGGTGATGGAGGTGATGCTGTTACGGCTGCGGCCCGCAACGCCCTGACCAGCGCGTAAAGCACTGGCGTCGTGACGGCGTGGGAGGGGCACCCGGTGGCTTCGCCGGGTGTCTATCTGGTTTTCGGTTTTGGCCGCCAATGAACGCGGCAGGTGCTTCAATTGTCGCGGCGGGTAGCTGTCTCCGTGCTGGGAGTAGCGATGCGTGATGACTGCCGCTTCTGTCCTTCTGCCTCTCCCGCTCCTCGGCGGAGTTGGGCCTACCGGTCCATGGTGGGGGTGGCGGCAGTTGCGGTTGTGGTCTTACCGGGAGGTCCGGGTGTGGGGCGTGCGTCAACGGTGACGCAGCTTCCCCCTGGCGTGACTCAGTTACCGGATGGGGCGCAATGTCCTGATGGCACGTTGTGCTTCTACCACGACTACGCTCGGACCTCGACGGGCTTCAGCGTCAAGCCTGGTTACACGGTCGACTTAGGTGCGCTTCCCTGCACCCGGATCGACTGTGAGGCCGGTGGTCCTGGGATGGCTGACAACGTGTCCGTGCGGGTGAACGACACCAGTTACGGCGCGGTGTTGGTTGACTTCGATGAGCGGATGTACCGGATCCTCCCCGCTCAGCAAGAGCTTGATGAACCGCCCGACACCTACAACCGCAGTGTTGATCTGGTGTCTTGGGCGTTTGAAACTCCCGCGGCGGCCGGGTGACCGCCTAAACCGGCGGCGGGAGGTCTGTCAGTACCGCACCACAACATAAACGCAGCGATGAGGCGGTCCCCTGCCGTGGGGCCGGCTCACGCGACGTCCCGGCGTGTGCCGGGGCGGTGATGCGCCTGGCGTGGATGTGCCGGTAGGGGGAGGCACATCCACGCCAGGTCCACTATGGACGTATTTCAGTGGGCTGGCGGCGCCGGGTGCCCATCGTGGATGCTTCGCTAGGCGCTGGTTTTTGCAGGTACGCGCGCGTGGCTTTCGAAACCACGTCGTCTGGCGCTGCGGGCCGGGCGTGGATCGTGTTCTGGGTACGCCACACAGGTGAGGGCCGGGTACGGCAATCCGTACCCGGCCCTCGTTGGTGTGTGGGTTATTTTCCTGGTCGGGAGGGGATCAGAAGATCACGTCGCTGCACCAGTAGTAGGCCTGGTCCATGTGGCTGGCCTGCCAGATGGTGTAGACGATGTGGCGACCGCTACGGCCGGGCGCGCTGACGTTGATGGTGGTCTGAACACCACCCGGGACCTGCTGCCACTGGCTGGCGGGCCGAGGACCGGTCTGAGCGACCAACTCCAGGGCGCTCCAGGTCAGCGGCTGGGTGGTCGGGTTGAAGCCCTGACGGGTCACGTAGACACGGAAGTAGTCCGCGCCGTGGCTCGCCTGGTCGAAGATGGTCATCGTGAAGTTGGTGCTGATCTGGGTGGCGTGCCAGTTACCCACGGCGTCCAGGGCGTTGTAGCGACCGCCCTCAGCGTGACCACCGCTGCAGAGAGTGCCGTTGGGAACCGCGGCCTGGTGGTTACCGCCGACACCGTTGCGGTACAGGCCGTTCCAGTTCCACATGGCGTTCGGGTTGGCCTGCCAGGCCTGGTAACACATCGGGTCCTGATAGGCCATGTTCGGGTTGAGGTGGTCATTGCCCCACCGCTGCCAACAGCTGTAAGCGCGATATGCCGGGTTGATGACCGCGCCGTGGGCTGAGGCTGGGCTGGTCAGGCCTACTGCCGCCACCGCGACCGCAGCGGCCGTCACGGCGAACATGCGCAGAAACAGCGATTTACGAGACATGGGGACCTCAAAGGTTGACTCGATACGGACAGCTGGCTGCGCGAGCCGGATGTGAGGGGCCGTTAATCACACGCGGGCCCGCGCGGACGGACAAGACAAAAGGCCAGATGCCGATGGCCAGACATGTGAGAAGTACGCACGGACAGCTTCCCCAGGCTTCCGTGCCGGTCCACACAGCTCCTGCGGCGGCCCTAGGTCAGAGATTCACACGTTCAGTCACGATTGTCAATGCTTAGCACGAATAAGGATATAGATCAGTTGAATAGTGCATGACATCCGATATGAAATGATGATCCGGTGAAGGGCGGGCGAAATGATGACCCGCTCTTCACCGGATCACGGGTGATTCCTGGTATCGGCGTGTGACTCAGGAACTCGTGCAGCTGAGTGTCGGTACCGCGTTGGTGGCGTTGTTCCAGGTCCCGATGAAGCCTGTTGTTGTTGATGCTCCGGGACCAAGTACACCGTTCCAGGCTTGGTTGCGTACCGTCACCTCAGCACCGGACTGGGTATAAATACCGCCCCATCCTTGGGTAACGGTTTGACCGTTACTGAAGGTCCAGCGCACTGTCCAGCCATTGATGGGGGACGTGCCGGAGTTGGTGACCGTCACCTCCGCCTGGAAACCGCCGCTCCACTGGTTGGCGATTCGGTAGGTGGCGGTGCAACCCGAAGGCAATGGCGGCTGGCTCGTGTTGGGCGGCGACGAGGTGATGGGTGGCGTTGACGGCGGGGTGCTGCCTACCGGCGGGAAGCGCAGGATCTGGTCGTCGTTCGGACGGGGGAAACCAGCGCCGTCGCGGTTGGTGTTGGTCAGCCACAGCCAGCCGTCGGGTCCGACCGCGACCGTCCGAAGTCGGCCGTAGGCACCCTGCAGGACAGCGGTCGGGGTGCCGGCGCCCCCGCTGCCGTCCAGCGGTACCGCCCACAGACGCTGCCCGCGCAGCGCCGCGACGAACAAGGTGTCATTGGCGATCGCCGCGCCGCTGGGGGAAGCCTCGGAGGTCCGCCACGTCACGATGGGGTTGCGGTAGTTGGGATCGCTCCCGATGCCTTCCACGATCGGCCAGCCGTAGTTGCCACCGGGGACGACGTGGTTCACCTCGTCCCAGGCGTTCTGGCCGAGTTCGGAGACGTAAAGCCGACCATCGCTGTCCCAGGCCAGGCCTTGCACGTTGCGGTGACCCAGGCTGTAGACCGGAGAGCCGGGGAACGGGTTGTCGGACGGCACTGTGCCGTCCGGGTGTATCCGCAGAATCTTGCCACCGAGGCTGTTGAGGTTTTGGGAGTTAGCGGACTGCCCGGCGTCACCGGTGCTGATGTAGAGCAGCCTGTCCGGCCCGAACGCGATACGCCCACCGTTGTGGTACTGGCCGCGGGGGATACCGGTGAGGATCGTTTCCTGGGTCTGGGGGGAGTTGAGGGAGAACCGGATGACCCGGTTGTCGTTCGCGCTGGTGTAGTACGCGTAGACGTAGTTGTCTTGGGTGAAGGTGGGGGATACGGCAAGGCCGAGCAGGCCGCCCTCACCGATGGCGGTGACGCCGGAGATGGTGGCGACCACCTGGGGGGTGCTGCCGGGGCGTACCCGCAGCACACGGCCGCTGTTGCGTTCGCCGACCAAGGCGTCACCGTTGGGGAGGAAGGCCAGGCCCCAGGGGACCTGTAGCCCGGTGGCAACGACTTCGGGGCGACTGAAGTCGAAGCCGCCGATCTGTTGGGCTTGGGCGGGTTGTGCGGTGACGGCGACGAGGCCGGCCGCGAGCGTGAGGCCTGACACGACCGATGCGATGCGTTTGAGCATGCTGACTCCTCGGCATTTCTCACAGGCGGAGGAGAGGTGAAGGAACGGTTGAAGGCCACGCGCCATCCGCACCTGGCGACAGGTGACCCTTGCGGTTCGGCTCCCAGCAGATTTTTGCCTTGAAATGCACTAATGGTCAAGGAATAGAAGTTGATCATCTGAATCCCCTTCAAGGGGTATTACTACTCTCGGGTGTGACGCGTCGATGTGGTGTACCAACGGTGACCTGGGATAGTGCGCGTACCGTGGGGTGATAAGTACGCGTCGGGATAGCTGTGTAGCTGATAGCTTCTAAAGCGGTTCACGCCCGGGTTACAGATTTTTTCGTGAGTAGCAAGAAATACGCACGATTTCGATGTGATGCCGAGGGTGAGCCTGCTGATTGTTGACGGCGGCGTCGCCGGAACAGCAGCCGTATAACAGGGATTATGTAACGGAAATTTTTTCACAAAACAGGTGAAAAGTGGTGCTTGGCGCGGTGAATTTCCTGTTGTGATGCCGTGGGCGAGGGCGGAGTCGGCCCGGCGGATCGCGGCGCGCGTCGCAGACAGTTCCGGCCGGCATGGACGGTTTCGGTCAGGAGGCATGAGTTCGTCCGACCGATGAGGGTATGCCCGAGTCCGCGCCAACCGCTGTACCGCGGTGAGCCCGCGGCGAACCAGTGGGTGAGTGGGACGGCGAGGAGCAGGAAACTTGACCCTCAAAGCTAATGACATTAGCTTTTTAGTTACTATGATTAACTAGGTGGCTGGGGTTACTAGCTAAGGAGCCGTCATGACCGTGACCTCCACAACCCAATTCCTCGACCGGCCTGGTGGTCGGATCGCCTACGACGTGACCGGAGGAGACGGGCCACTGGTGGTATGCGTCCCGGGGATGGGTGATGTCCGCCGGACCTACCGCTTCCTGATCCCGGCCTTGGCGGAGGCCGGGTACCGGGTCGCCACCATGGACCTGCGCGGGCAGGGAGACTCCAGCGTCGGCTGGGATGACTACCGCCCCGAAACCATCGGCGCGGATGTGCTGGCGCTGATTCGCCACCTCGGAGGCCCGGCGATAGTGATCGGTCACTCATTCGGGCCAGCGCCGGCGATCTGGGCAGCGGCCGAGGCGCCCGACGAGATCACAGGGATCGTGCTGATAGCGCCGTTCTTTACCGATGTAAAGCTGAACCCGTTGCTGCAGCTGCTCGCGGCGGTGATCCTACGCAGCGCGCGGCTGTGGACCCTCTTCTACAGCAGCCTGTACAAGCTGCCGAAGCCGGCCGACTTCCGCGCGTACACCCGCGCCTTGCGGGCCAGCTTCTCCGAGCCGGGGCGGCTGGCGGCGCTGCGCGCCCTCGCCGCTGTCTCTAAGGCTGGGGCCAACGCCCGGATCCCCGAGGTACGGTGCCCGGTACTGATCATCATGGGGACCCGGGACCCGGACCACTCCGACCCGGTGGCGGTGGCCCGGGAGGGAGAGCGGCTGTTCACGGCTGCGGCGCAGGTGCGGGTGGAGTTGGTCGACGGCGCCGGACACTACCCTCACAACGAGGCGCCCGAGATCACCCGGGCCGCGATCCTGAACTTCCTGGGAGGCGTGCGTGCCTAGGGCGGGGCTGACGCCCGAGGCCGTAGTGGATACGGCCATCAACATCCTCGACGCCGAGGGTGTTGGAGCGGTGACCTTGGCGGCCGTGGCCAGTCGCGTCGGGGTCGCCGCCCCTTCGCTGTACAAACATGTTCGCAACCTGGACGCGCTCCGACGGTTGATCGCCATCCGGATCTTCCACGAGTTGGCGGACCGGTTGACCGAGGTGGTGATGGGGCGGTCCCGCGATGAGGCGTTGCGGGAGTTGCTGCTGGCCTACCGCCGGTACGCGATTGAGTTTCCCCACCGGTACGCCGCGTTGCCGCAGGCACCGCCGAACGACCCGGAGCTCGCCGCCGCCGGGGAGCGGGTCGTGGAGGTGATCTTCGCTGTGCTACGGGGCTACCGCCTGGAGGGTGAGCAGCTGGTCCACGCGGCGCGGTGTGTGCGGGCCGCGGCGCACGGCTTCGCGTCTTTAGAGACCCTGGGTGGGTTCGGACGACCGGAGAGTGTGGACGCGAGTTTTGACACGCTGATCCGGATCCTCACCGACGGGTTAGGGAAAGGGACTGATTGAAGAGCCTCTCAGGCATCGTGTCTCGACGGTGAGGCTGCGGTATCGCCCGATGTGAGACTGCGGTATCGACGCATTGGCGCTGGTGTCAGGGTTGCCGCCTCTCCCTGTCTCGGGGAGGGTGGGGTGGACGGCACCGGGACGGGCAGGGTCCGCGTGTCGGGGGGAAGAGCCGACGCCCAGCACCCGTCCCGGGCCAGCTGATCCCGGTGGCCGTGCTCCTCCCCTGCCACGGACACCGGGGGTCTGTGCGGGTGCGGCATCTACTGTGCTGTGCTTTCCGGCTCTTGACCATCAGTCGGGCCGATCACCTTCACCGATCATTTCTGGTCATGGAGTGAAGAGCCCTCATACCCGGACGGACCCCACAGGGGCACCGTGTGTGCTTCCCACGGCTCTGACCTGGCTCCTGAAGACCTGGAGCCCACGCCGCACCGCTGCTGAGTAGCGGCTTTGATCAGCGGTGACAGGGCGTTCTGAATAATTGCTGAACATGATCGGGACTCTGAGGCTGGAGCCAGCCCGCGACCGTAGTGACCTGCTGGCCCCGCCGGTCGCTGCGGCTTTGGAAAAGTGGTCGGTGCCGGATGTCGACGTCTCCGAGGTGAAGGTCGCCGAGATCGATCCGGAGCTGGCCGACACCGCCGCTTTCTGCGAGCGCTACGGGGTCGGCCTCGCGGAGTCAGCGAACTGCGTCATCGTGGCCGGCAAACGAGGCAGCGAGGTCCGGTACGCGGCCTGTGTCGTGCTGGCCACCACGCGAGCCGACATCAATGGCGTGGTACGCCGCCGGATAAACGCGCGGAAGGCGAGCTTCGCGCCGATGGAGACGGCGATCTCCGAGACCGGAATGGAGTACGGCGGCATCACCCCCATTGGGCTGCCAGCGGACTGGCCGATCTTCATCGACTCCCGGGTGGTGGAGGTCGACCCGGTGGTGGTGGGGGCGGGCCTGCGCCGCGCCAAGATCGCGCTCCCCGGTCGAGCCTTGGCCGGTCTGCCTAACGCCGAGGTGATCGAGGGCCTCGCCGGGTGAAGCCGTAGGGCTTGAGGCCGCAGAGTGTCCACAGAGTGTGAGGAGAGTCTGAGGTCTCAAGGTTTGAGGTGCGCGTGGTGTGCGGTCACCACTCCACTACGGGGGGTGCCGTACCGGTGCGATGACAGCGCTGGCTATGATGACGCTTGCTGCGTCGTTATAGGTGTTTCGCCAGCTTCATCCCTATCCGTCCTTCCGGGCGTGATTGACGGGATCGTTGCTGACGAAACCCCAATACCTGGTTGGGGGAGAATGCATCCCCCCGCTCCACTATCCACAACTTGTGCACAACCGTATCCACAGCCTGTGGATAACTCCAGCTTGTGGATAACTCAGGTCGTAGAACCGCGACCGTGGCGCTCTTCGCACCGCATCCTCACAGGGCTGCGTCCCAGGCGTCGCCGGCGACCTGATCCAGGACGCCTGGGCCGGTCGCGTGCCGTGACCGGCCACGATTCACAGCCGCGATTCACGGTCACGAGTCAGACGCCGACCGCTGCTCCACCTCACGCAGCACGGACAGCAGCGTCTCGGAGTCCTGCGCCCCGGTCACCGCGTACCTGCGGTTGAAGATGAACGTCGGGACACCGGTCAGCCCCAGGTCGGCCGCCGTGGCCAGCTCCGCCCGCACCTCCTCCTTCCCACGGTCGGAGGCGAGGAATCCGGTGACGAAGTCAGGGTCCATGGCGGCGGCCGCGTCGGCGATCGCCGCGAGTTCAGCATGATCATTGAGGTTCCGGCCCTCGGTGAAGTACGCCCGGAACAGGGCCTCGGCCACCTCGGCCTGGCAGCCCTGAATGCCGGCCAGCCACAGGAGCCGGTGCGCGTCGAAGGTGTTCGCGGCCACCGCGGTGTCGAAGCGCAGCTCCAACCCTTCCTCCGCGGCCACGGCGGCGGTCCGGTCGGTGATGGCCCGGGCCCGCTCCGGCCCACCAAACTTGCGTCCCAGGCTGGTCAGCAACGGTTCAGGGGTACGCGGCGCCTCTGGATCGAGCTGGAAAGCATGCCAGCGTACGGTTACCTCACCGTCGTAGGACTTGAGCGCCCGCTCAAGACGGTGTTTGCCGATGTAGCACCAGGGGCAGACCACGTCGGAGAAGATGTCGATGTTCACGCTCTGGTGCAACCACCGGCTGGGCCACCCGCATTCCAGGCCTTTCAGGTCCTCGGCTCCGCTCCGGGCCAACCGAGACGGTCCACGTTGGGCGGATTCTGAAGTAATGATTAGTGATCTGTGACACAGAGTATCGGAGGTGGGTAACGGGGGCGTTGTTGACCTGCTGAGACACTGATGCCCGTGAGTCCAGCGCAGCCAATCGACCCGACCCCCCGAAACCAGCTGCCCCTCCCCCGCAGTTTCGTGGCGATCGGGGACAGCTTCACCGAAGGACTGGACGATCCGCTGCCGGATGGCAGCTACCGGGGCTGGGCGGACCTGGTGGCCACCCGCCTGGCGGAACAGGAGCCGCAGTTTCAGTACGCCAATCTGGCCATTCGGGGCCGCCTCTTCGACGCGGTGGTCTCCGAGCAGGTCCCGGCGGCCCTGCGGATGCGGCCGGATCTGATCAGCTTCGCCGCGGGTGGCAACGACGCGCTTCGCCGCTCCTTCGACGTTGACCGGATCTGCTGGCGGTTGGACCGGATCGTTGAGCAAATGCGAGGCACCGGCGCCACCGTGCTGCTGTTCACCGCCGCGGACGTCAGCGGACTGCTGCCGGCCCGCCGGGTGCTGTTGCCGAGGATCCAGGCGCTCAACGAGATCATCCGTCGGGTCGCCGCCGCCCATGAGGCGGTGCTGATCGATCTGTGGGCCGACACCGGGTTCGCTGACCGTCGACTGTGGAGCGAGGACCGGCTGCACTTGTCGCCCCTGGGGCATCGCCGGGTGGCCGCGCATGTGCTGCGGGCATTGGGGGTGGAGGCCGATCCAGAGTGGATGCAGACCCTCCCCTCGCAGCCACCGCGGCCATGGCTGAGTGCCCGCCGCGAGGACCTGGTCTGGGTGCGGCGTCACTTCGCGCCGTGGATCCGGCGGCGTCTGGCGGGACGCTCCTCGGGGGACAACGTGCTTCCGAAGCGGCCCGAGCTGGCTCCGGTTCAGGCCTTCACAGCCGATCGATGAGCGAGCGCACCACGACGATCCCGATCGCGGTGACCCCGAACCCGAGGCTGAGGAACACCAGCGGCGGAAGGCCGGTGTCGAACTTACGCACCACGGCGTTGTGAGGGTGTTCCGGCGCGTACCACACCTGAACCCGGTCGCCTGGGCGGAGCCGTCCCCGCCGTCGGGTCAGCGTGGACTCCACGGTCACCACCGTGCCGTCGCGGGTGCGGAACCGCACCACCGCGCTGTACAGGCCCGATCGGGAGCGGCGGGGCAATGAGACCAGGGAGCCGGTGGTGGCCAGGCCATGGCGGCGTAACCGTCCCGCCCGCCAGATCACCAGAGACGCCGAGCCGAGGAACGGGACCGCGATCGCGGCGAACACCAGCCCCACCGCGACCACACCCAGAACACCGGCCACGGTCCCAGATCATGCCATCATTGCCCCGCCGGTGGGGATGCTCAGTCAGACAAGACCGTTGCGCTTGATCACCTCGCGGTACCACAGGGCGCTGTCTTTCAGGATGCGCTCCTGGGTGTCGTACTCCACCCGGATGAGCCCGAACCGCTTGTGGTAACCCTCGGCCCACTCGAAGTTGTCCAGCAGCGACCAGACCAGGTAGCCGCGCAGATCCACCCCCTCGGTGATGGCCTGGTGCGCGGCGCGGATGTGCCCCTCCAGGTAGGCGATCCGATCAGCGTCATGTACCCGGTCCCCGGTTCGGACATCATTGAACGCCGCACCGTTCTCAGTGATCATCAAGGGAACTCCGGGGTAGTCGGTCGCGATGCGCTTCAGCAGCGCGGTGAGCGCGGCCGGCTCGATCTGCCACCCCATGGCCGTGACGGGGCCTTGAGGCGGCAGCAGTTCGATCCCCTCGGTGCCGGGGTGCGACCGGCTCCCCGGGCCGGTCCCAGGGCCGACTAGGGACGGCGAGTAGTAGTTGATGCCGAGCAGATCCAGCGGACGGGAGATGATCTCCAGGTCGCCTTCCTGAAGGTAGGAAAGGTCGCTGAAGCGACGTATCACCTCCAGGACGTCCTCGGGGTACTCCCCACGCAGCAGCGGATCGAGGAAGATCCGGTTTTGCAGGCCGTCCATCAGGCGTACCCCGGCCTCGCTGCCCGGACCGGTGCCGGCCACCGCCGCCGGGTTGAGGACGATCGACAGCCGCTGGGCTCCGGCCTCCCGCAGCGCCTGGACCGCCAGACCGTGCCCCAGCAGAAGGTGGTGCACCGCGGCGAAGGCGGCGCCGGGTTCGGTGCGGCCTGGGGCATGGATGCCCGAGGCGTACCCCAGGAAGGCGGCGCACCACGGCTCGTTGTGGGTGGTCCAGGTGGTGACCCGGTCACCCAGCCGCTCATACACCAGCTGGGCGTAGTCGGCGAAACGGTACGCGGTGTCGCGCGACGGCCAGCCGCCCTGGTCCTCCAGAGCCTGGGGCAGGTCCCAGTGGTAGAGCGTCACCATCGGGTCGATACCGGCGTCGAGCAGGGTGTCAACGAGACGGTCGTAGAACCCCAGCCCGGCCGGGTTGACCGCGCCGTGGCCGTCGGGCTGGACCCGGGGCCAGGACACCGAGAACCGGTAGGTCCGGATGCCGAGGTCAGCCATCAACGCCACATCCTGGGCGTACCGGTGGTAGTGGTCGCACGCCACGTCACCGGTGTGTCCATCTTGGACCTTTCCGGGGGTGTGACTGAAGGTGTCCCAGATCGACACGCCCCGTCCGTCGGCCCTGGTGGCACCTTCAATCTGGTAGGCGGCGGTCGCCGTGCCCCAGATGAAGCCTTCCGGAAACGTGATCGCGCTCATGTCGTCGACTCCCAGGCCATGATCATTAATGTTCGATGATCATGCGTGACGTCCCGGGGCGGTGTCACGTCCCGCTTCCGGGGAGGTTTTGGTGAGGTACGCCGCAGCGAAGGGGCGCCGCCACCCCGGAACTGACGCCTCCGCCCAGAAGAATTAACAGAGGGAAGGCGGTACGCCGTCGCGGGGCCGACGGCCTCGGGTGATGACCTCAGTTGACGACCTCGGCTACGAGGAGCGCCGTGCCGCGATCCGGTGGTCGTACGCGGTGCGGGCCGCGGTGATCTCGGCTTCGTGGCGCTCTCCCCACGCGACAAGCACATTGAACGTCTCGTACAGGCTCACCCCCAGCGGAGTGAGTTGGTATTCGACGCGGGGCGGCACCACCGGATGGACGGTGCGACTGACTAAGCCGTCGCGTTCCAGCTGGCGGAGGGTGTGGGTGAGGACGCGTGGGGTGATTCCGTTGGCCTCGCGGCTAAGTTCGGAGGAGCGGAGGGTACGCCCATGCAGCAGCGCGATGACGGTCATCGACCGCTTGTTCGCTATCTGATCGAGGAGCTCCCGGATCCGGCAACCGTGGTGGGTATCCCATAGTTGGTGGCGCGCGCATTGGTCCTCTCCAGGCGGGGAGGGCGTGGTGTCTTTCAGAGCACTGGGTGACTGCGTAGCGCCAACGTCCATGGTCCGGCAGTGTTCCAGAGCATGCTTTCGCATGCAAGTATTTAGCCAGTGGACTGAGTACGCCAAGTGAGTGCGTCAGAAAACGCAAGATCTCCGTCGCTCCGCGGCGTCATAGAGATGTAGGTAGGTATCCACTGCAGAATCGGCGGTCTGCGGTCGCCTGGTGTCCTCATCGCAGGTCGGGCGATCTGGCAGCGTGACATGGTGTCGCTATGGAACGGGCCTGGATCATCACGTGGGGTGTGGGAATCGCCGCCCTGCCGCTAGCGGCCTTAACGGTCTACCTGCTCTACCGGCGGCGGCAGCCGGATGCGGCGGCGCTGCGGACCTCCATCGCTGACGTGGCGATGGTGGTCGGGACCCTGCCCTGGCTGTACCTGACGCTGCGGCCGGTGCCTAACGGGCCCGAACGGGTCTACCTGGTCCCGTTCGAAGACATCACCACACTGCCAGAGGACATCCTGTTCGTTCAGGTGGTCGGCAACCTGCTGATCTTCGCCCCGCTGGGGTTCTTCCTGCCGGTGCGCTGGGAGGCGTTCGCCTCCATTTGGAGAGTCCTGGGGGTTGGCGCGGCCGCCTCCTGCGCCATCGAGATCACCCAACTGCTGGTCGGCAGCGGTCGGGTGACCTCGATCGACGACGTGTTGCTCAATGCGTTAGGAGCGGCTCTGGCGGCGTGCTTGTCTCGGCCGTGGTGGCGGCGGGAGCAGGAGGCGGCCAGAATGCCGTGATCCCCGCATACACCACCCCCGCGATGACTAGGGCAACCACAACGCCGATGTTGGCCACGGCGAAGGTACCCGTCTCCCAGGACGAGGGCATCAGATAACCGACCACGGCGTTGAGGTTCTCGTCGTAGGAGGTGATCAGCCCCAGGCCGATGACCGTCGCCACCAGCAGCGAAATCACACCCGCCCAGTTGAAGGGGGCGCCGCCCTCCTGAGGCGAGGCGAGTAGCCGAGGATCGTAGCCGCGGCCGCGCCACCGGAACATGTCCACCAGGAAGATCGCCGCCCAGGCGGCCATCACCACCCCGATGATCGCCAGGAAGGCCTGGAAAGTGCTGAGGAAATCCTCGGCGATGAACAGCAGGTACCAGCCGCCGAGCACCATGAGGATCCCGTCTACCAGCACCGCCAAGTGGCGACGCAGCGGCACGCCAAGCGTCAACATGGACAGTCCGGAGCTGTAGATGTCCATGATTGCGCCGGAGAGGAAACCACCAATCGCGGTGATCAGGTAGGGCACCAGGAACCAGGTGGGCAGGGTGTTCGCCAACGCCCCGACAGGGTCGAGAGCGGCCGCGTTCGCCAATTCCGGATCCGAGGTGGTCAGCAGCGCACCGAAGATCAGCAGCAGCATCGGAGGGACCGTGCCACCCAGGGTGGTCCACAGCACGATGTGCCGCGCCCGGGACGTGGAGGGCAGGTAGCGGCTGTAGTCGGCGCCGCAGTTGACCCAGCCCAGGCCAAGCAGGGTCATGGCGAAGATGACCCCACCGATGAAGACTCCTACCCCGCCGCTGGGGACGGGTGAGGAAGGCACAGCGCCCAGTTGAATGTCTGATATAGACAGTGAGATGTAGACGATGGTGAGGACCACGAAGACCAACGTCAGATAGCGTTGGACCCGCATGATCAGGGCGTGGCCGTAGACACCGATCACAATCGTCACCGCCGCGGCCACCACAAAGCACAGCCCGATCGCCAGCGAGGTCGCCGTACCGTCCTCGGTGGCGAACAGACCCGGCGCCAACCGCGCCAAAATAGCGCCACCGCCCTGCGCTGACAGCGTCACCAGAACGGTTTCCCAACCAACGTTCGCGATGTAGCTGATCAGGGTAGGCAGACGGTTGCCGTGGTACCCGAACACGGCACGCCCCAACGTCATGGTCGGCACCCCGGACCGGGCACCGGCCACACTCACCAGCCCGACCAGGAGGAACGACAAGGCGTACCCGATGGTGCCGGCGATGATCGCCGGGCCCACATCCAGCCCTAGGCCGACGATGAACACGCCGTACGCGACACCGAATAAAGACAGATTCGACGCCGCCCATGGCCAGAACAGGTCACGGGCCAAGCCATGGCGTTCCGACTCCGGTACCGCGTTGATGCCATTGCGTTCCACCGTCAACGGTGAGGCTTCCACGGATCCCTCCCCTTTGATCAACGGCGGTACCCGCCGTCGGGGTCGTGCCTATTCCGGCTGGGATGTGTGGTCCGCTATGGACCGTGGCCTGACCGTAACGTCTGGAGATCACGGCGGGAAAACCAACACCGTGACGTGACTCACCCGCTATCGTGACGCCGCGATCACCGTCTATGGAGGAGGAGTTGGGTGGAACGTGCTTTTCAAGTAGATCTTCGGGGCATAGTCGACCTGCTGAGCCATCACCTGTACTCCAGTCCTCGGGTCTACGTCCGTGAACTCCTCCAAAACGCGGTGGACGCCATCACCGCTCGCCGAGGGATCG
Organism: Actinomycetales bacterium; assembly: GCA_002919305.1. Lineage (GTDB taxonomy): Bacteria > Actinomycetota > Actinomycetes > Mycobacteriales > Micromonosporaceae > RSA1. The sequence continues at coordinate 367,753 of PKFB01000021.1, read as the reverse complement.
ATCCCGCCGCTCCGGCCAGCATCCGGCTGGAGCCGCCGGAGCTGACCGGTGACGGCACCCTGCGTGTGACAGACACCGGTGTCGGGCTCACCTACGACGAGGTTCACCAACTACTCGCCACCATCGGTCGCAGCTCCAAACGGGACGAGCTCGGTTTCGCCCGACACGAGTTCCTCGGCCAGTTCGGCATCGGGCTTCTGTCGTGTTTCCTCATCGCCGACCAGATCAGGGTGCTCACTCGCTCGGCCCGTGATCCCGACGCTCCCACCGTTGAGTGGTGGGGCTCCGCCGACGGGCGCTACCGCGTCGATATCGTCGACTCCCCTCGCCCCGAGCCCGGCACCACGGTCACTTTGATTCCCCGACCGGGGGCGGAGCAGTGGACACAGACGCAGACCGTGATCGAGCTGGCCCGGCTGTACGGGACGCTGCTTCCAGTCGATGTTACGGTGGGAGACGAGCGGATCACCGTGGCTCAACCACCGTGGCAGGCCGCGTACCCCACTCCGCAGGACCGCCACGACGCTTTGTCGCGGTACGCCCGGGAACTGTTCGGCTTCACCCCGCTGGACATCGTCGATCTCACCGTCCCTGAGGCGGGCCTGAGTGGGGTCGCGTTTGTCCTCCCGACACCGACCAACCCCGCCGGCCGAGGCGGTCACCGGGTTTACCTGAAGCGGATGCTGCTCGCCGAGAGCACCGAAGGACTGCTGCCTGAGTGGGCATTTTTCGTGCGGTGCGTCGTCGACGCCACCGAGCTGCGCCCCACCGCCAGCCGCGAAGCGCTGTACGAGGATGACCTGCTGGAATCCACCCGACGCGCGATAGGCGCCCAGCTACGCGACTGGCTGATGCGCCTGGCCACCGCGGATCCGACCCGGATGCGGAGCTTCCTTGAGGTCCACCACCTCGGGGTCAAGGCGATGGCGCTCCACGACGATGACATGCTGCGGCTGGTTGATACCTGGCTGCCGTTTGAAACCAGCGCCGGAACGATGTCGCTGTCGGAGTTCCGGCGACGATTCGACAAGATCTATTATGTCCCGAGCGTCGATGAATTCCGGCAGCTGTCGGCGGTCGCGGGGGCGCAGGGCGTCGGGCTCGTCAACGCCGGTTACACCTATGACATTGAAATCCTCGGGCGGCTACCCGCGATCGACCCCGACATCCGGGTGACCCCGCTGAACCCCGGGGAACTGGCCACCCACTTCGATGTCGTGGACCCCGCCACCGAGCTGGCGTTACGGCCGTTCCTCGCGATCGCCCAGGACGCGTTGGAGCGGCTCGACTGTGAGGTGGTGGTACGGCAGTTCGATCCCGCGTCACTGCCCGCGCTGTACCTGATCGACCGGGAGGCGCGACACGCCGCCGAGTTGCGCGCGACGCGGGAGATGGTGGATGACCTGTGGGCGGATGTGCTCTCAGCGTTCGAAGATCAAACCGCCGCTACGCGTCCGCAGCTGGTACTCAACCACCGCAATCCACTGACGCGGCGGATTATGGGATTGACGGATACGCGGCTGGTGAAGCTGGCGGTCGAGGCGCTGTACGGTCAGGCGCTGTTGCTGGGGCACCACCCGTTACGACCGGCCGATACCGCTTTGCTGAACCGTTCCTTCCTGGGGCTGTTGGACTGGGCGACGCATGAACGGGGTAGCGACGGGGAGGAGCGGTGAGCCGTACTGAGCAAGAGTTATGGGTGCTGTTGGAGAAGTCCTGGGAGATGCCGTTCGGCGACGCCAGGACCGCACTCGTTGAGGAGATCGTCCGGCACGCCGACGCCATGGGGCTGCGGCGGCTGGCGTTCGATGCCCGGATGGGGTTGACCGCCGCCTATCACCACGGCGGCGAGACCGCGAAGGCGTTCACGACCTTCTCCTGGTGTCTGGCCACCTACGACCGGGACCCCGGCAATTTCACCGCCGACGACGACCGCCACCTGCGTTGGCAATACAAGTGGATCGTCGCGGCACTGCGTCGCTTTCCCGAGATCCCGTTGGACCGGACCTACCGTGTCCTGGACGACATGGAGCGCCGCTACCGGGCCGGAGGCCACAGCCTGCACGCGGTCCACTCTCTCCGGTGTCTGATCGCTGACCATGTGGGTGATCAGGAACAGGCCGCCGAGCAGTACCGACTGTGGAACGCGGCGCCTCGCGATGAGAACTCTGACTGCCGGGCGTGCGACCCCGACAGTAAGGCCACCCACCTGGCGCTGTGGGGTCGGGACGAGGAGGCGGTGGCGATCGCGGCGCCGGTCCTCGACGGCCGCGACACCTGCCTGTCACAACCCCACTCGATCCTCAGCACGCTGCTGCTGCCGTATCTGCGGACCGGCCGATTGGAGGAGGCGCGGCAGGCCCACCGACGTGGCTACCGTCCTATTCGGACTAATCGCGAGTATCTGGGAACCCTCGCCGAGCACCTGGTCTTCTGTGCGCTGACCGGTAACGAAGCGCGGGGCCTGGAGTTGCTGGAGCGTCACCTCGACTGGTACGACCGGCCACCGGACCCGCTGGCGTTGAAGGCCGCGACGGCGGCCGGGGCGTTGCTGCTGCGGCGGTTGATTGACCTGGGGCACGCGGACCTGCCGCTGCGGCGGCCGGCGTTCGGTGACCGGCCGGCTCAAGAGGTGACGGTCGCCGCGCTGGAGGAGGAGTTCACCGCGACCGCGACCCGGCTGGTCGCCGCCTTCGACGCCCGCAACGGCACCGATCACCAGAGCAGGCTGCTGCGACGGCTGTGGGACACCGAGCCATTCGTGGACTATCTGCCGCTGTCGGAGGCGGCGGCCCGGCACGGCCGTCCGGGGCTGGCGGCCTCGGCCGCCCCGGTCGCCGTCAGCGGTTTTGCGGGCTCCGGTACCACCGCCCCGGCTTCTGCCACTGCGTCCCCGGCCCTCTCCCCTGCCCTGGGACCGGATGAGCTGCTCGACCTGGCGGAACAGCTCTGGGAGGAGAGGCGGTTCGAAGAGGCGATCGATGCTTGGCGCCGCTTCGACGAGCTCACCGCGACCGGTGAGCCCACGCCGCGTCAGCGAGCCCGGCGGCTTGAAGGCCAGGCCTATCAGTTGGGCTTCAACGGTGAATTTGAGGAGGCCAGCCAGTGTTGGGAGGAGGCCGCTCGCCGGTATGCCGACCTCGGTGAGGAGGTCGCCCAGCAGGCCGCCCTTGGCCGGGCCGGGTGCGCTCAATGTCTGCTGCCCGATCCACGTACGCGGGAAAGCGGGCTTGCCCTGGTAGAGCGCAGTACCGCCCGAATCCGCGCGGTGGGTGAGCCGAGCGATCGGGTCAGGGCCGAGCTGCGGTTGGCGCAGGCGTACCGGACACGCGATCGGTGGGATGAGGCGCTCGCTGCCCTCGACCGGGCGACCGAGGAGGTGACGGCCGAGGACTACCTCCGTGGGGATATCGCGGCCGAACGCGCACAGCTTTTTCTCGCCCGCGACGATCTAGCAGGCGCCGAGGCCGCCGCTGGGGAAGCCCGTGCGATCTACCGAGCGGCCGGGCGGGAGCGTGGACTGGCGCACCTGTGCTACCTCCACGGACAGCTGCTGGCCGCGTTGTCCCGGCTGGATGAGGCGATGGCGGCGTTCGATGAGGGCCTGGCGTGTCTGCCCGCCTCTGAGGTCACGATGCGGGCGCTGCTGCACGCCCGTCGGGGTGAGGCGCTATCTAACGCTGGTCGGGCGGACGAGGCCATCCCTCACCTGGTGGAGGCGGTGGCGCTGATGACCGGGCGGGACGCGCCGTTCCTGCCCTATGTGCGGTTCTCGCTCACCCTGGCGTACTACCGCGCCGAGCGTTATCTCGACGCGGCGGAGGCCGCCGAGGAATTGCTGCCGGAGCTGGAGCCGTTCGGGGACGACAGTTTGACGCTGCAGGCCCGGCGCCTGCTGGTCGAGACCTATCGGGCCCTGGGGGAGCCTGATGAGGCGCTCTCCATGCTGGACAGCCTCGCGGAGTGGCTCCTGAATAAGGACAACACGCAAGGCGCCGCTGTGGTGCGGGAGGAGATGGCCGATCTGCTCAACCAGACCGGGCGGTACGCCCTCGCGGCGGCGCGTTTGGAGGAGGCCGCGCAGCTGTTCGAGAGCGTGAACGCCGGGTACGACGCGGTCCGCTGCCACCGCGCCGGTGCGATGTCCCTGTATCGAGCCGGCCAGCTTGATGAGGCGTTGGAGCGCTTGATCGGCCTCACTCCGCTGATCGACGCGTTGCCGGCGCCGGGACCGACCGATGAGGTCGACCAGGGAGACCAGGCCGATCAGGGAGACCAGGGAGCCACCGACGGGGCCGCCGCAGCCGAGGGCAGGCCGGGGGCCGAGGATAAGCAGGAGTCCGAAGGCGGACAGGAGACCGAGGGCAATTCGGAACATGCCGCTATCCGCTGGGAGCGGGCCGCGTTGAGCTACGACATCGGCTACGTGTTGGTCACCCTGGGGCGGCTCGGCGAGGCGCGGCAGCGGCTTCAGGAGGCGGCGGCGACTTTCCGGGCGGTCGGCGACTCGGAGCATGCGGCCATGGCGGAGCAGGTGTTGGAGCACTTGCCGCCGTCCGCGTAACGACCGCCTCCTGTGACTGGCCGACTGGTCTGTCTGGGCCGTTAGGGTAGGGCGGGTGACGACGCAGCAGACCCGCAGTAACCGGACGGCCGGTGGGTCGGATGGGGCCGTACCCGCCCGGACCGCGGCTCAGGCAGCCGGCAAGAAGTCACGCCGGGAGGAGATCCTGAAGATCGCGGTGGAGCTTTTCGCCACCCGCGGCTACCACGGCGTGTCCATGGATGACATCGGCAGCGCCGCCGGAGTCACTGGGCCAGCGCTCTACCACCACTTCAGTGGTAAAGAGGACATGCTGGCATCGGCGTTGAATCCCGTGAGCGAGCGGCTGCTCGCCGGAGGTCGGGAGCGGGTCGCCCAACACCGGGGTAATCCGGCCGCCGCCTTGGAGTCTTTGGTCGAGTTCCACGTCGAGTTCGCCTTGGATAACCCGGCGGTGATCGCTCTGCATCTGCATGAGCTGGACCGCCTCCCTCCCGAGCCGCGTCGCGAGATCCGGCGGTTGCAGCGGCTGTATGTCGAGGAGTGGGTCGGTGTGCTGACCGAATTGCGTACCGAACTGTCCGCGGCCGAGGCCCGGGTGTTGGCGCACGCCACGTTTGGGTTGATGAACTCCACGCCCTTCCTGATGGGCATGGTGGACCGCAGTCGGTGCGCTGAGCTTCTGCGGTCCGCGGCCTTGGCCGCCCTCCTTGGCTGAGGATCCCCGGTAGGGATGCTGGTTTCCCTGCATGGATCTCTCCGCGCGGAGAGCCCGGTGGGGAAGCCGCACCCGCGTCCTTCGAGACCCAGTCCATCGGGACCCACCCGGGCTTTCACCGTTGACCGGTCGTCTTATCGGTGGGGATCCGAGAGCACCGTTAAATGCGAGAAGTTTTCGGATTCTTACGCGACGTAAGTTCGTCCTCTTCACGCGAGGAGCAAGACCAACTTGTACCCTCACGAAGGTCGAGGTGAGGAGGCGCAGTGTTCGAGTCGCTGTTGGTCGCCAACCGTGGAGAGATCGCCCGGCGGATCATCCGCACCGCTCGTCGCATGGGCATCCGGACCATCGCGGTCCACTCCGAAGCCGACGCGGGGTTGCCGTTCGTGACCGAGGCGGACGAGGCGGTCATGATCGGTCCGGCCAACCCGGCCCAGTCCTACCGCAATATCGACGCCATCCTGACAGCCGCCAAGCAGACGGGCGCCCAAGCGATCCACCCCGGCTACGGCTTCCTGTCAGAGAACGCCGACTTCGCCCGGGCGGTGGACAGCGCCGGCCTGATCTGGGTGGGACCGGGCGCGGACGCGATCGAACAGCTCGGCGACAAGATCAACGCGCGTAATGTGATGGCCGCGGCGGGCGTACCCGTCTCTCCGGGAACCCCGGAGCCGGTGACCGACGTGACGGCCGCGCTGGCCGAGGCGGAACGAATCGGCTACCCGGTGATGATCAAGGCGGCCGCCGGAGGCGGCGGTATGGGCATGGCGGCGGCCTCCGACCCTGACGCCCTGCGGACCGAATACGAAAAGGTACGCGGGTTCGCAGAGCGGATGTTCGGCAATCCCGCGGTGCTGCTGGAGCGGTTCTTCCCGCGGGTACGCCACGTTGAGGTGCAGATCCTCGGTCTGGCCGACGGTCGAGTGGTGGCGTTGGGCGAGCGAGAGTGCTCGGTGCAGCGCCGCAACCAGAAGCTTGTGGAGGAGTCACCCTCGCCGGCTGTGGACGCCGCGACCCGGGAGCGGCTGCTTGAGGCGGCCCGCCTGGCTGGGCAGACGGTCGGGTACCGCAACGCCGGCACCGTGGAGTGCCTGCTGGACCCGACCACCGGTGAGTTCTACTTCCTGGAGATCAACACCCGGCTGCAGGTCGAGCACCCAATCACCGAGGAGACGCTGGGCATCGATCTAGTCGAGGCGCAGCTGCGGATCGCCGCCGGTGAGGAGCCTGGATTCGACCCCGACGCGCTGACGCCGCGCGGCCACGCGATCGAGCTGCGGATCAACGCTGAGGACCCGAAGCGGTTCCTGCCTGGACCCGGGGCGATCACCGTCTGGAACGAGCCGACGGGCGAGGGGATCCGGGTGGACAGCGGGTACGCCGCCGGGAACACGGTGACCCCGTTCTACGACTCGCTGATGGCGAAGCTGATCGTGCACGGTGCGGACCGGGTCGAAGCGCTGGAGCGGGCACGAGCGGCGGTGGCGGGGTTCGAGATCGTCGGGCCCAAGTGCAACCTGCCGTTCTTCGCCGAGCTGCTGGAGCACCCCGAGTTCGTCTCCGGCGACTACGACACCGGCATCGTGAGCCGCATGCGCTGACTCTGGCCCTGAGCCTGAGCCGGTCACCGTTCACCGCAGCCGGCCACCAGCGTCGGGCTCTTCGCGGTTGGGCACCGTGGTGGGCTGTCGTACGCATGGGGTGTGGGGCTGCGGTGGAGCGGAATAGATTGGGGACATGCGGCTGCCAGACGCGGTCTCGATCCGGGAGGTAGGGCCCCGTGACGGGCTCCAGAACGAGGCCCCGGTTCCGACCGAAGCGAAGGTGCGGCTCCTCGACGCACTCGCCACCACAGGGGTACGCCGGATCGAAGCGGTGAGCTTCGTCCACCCCAAAGCGATCCCGCAGATGGCCGACGCCGATCAGGTGTGGGCGGCGGCCACTCGACAACCGGGGATCCGCTACTCCGCGCTGGCACCCAACAGCCGCGGTGTGACACGCGCCTTGGACGCCGGCTTCACCGAGATCGAGGTGGTGGTGTCAGCCAGCGACACCCACAACCGCAGGAACGTCAACCGTTCGATCGACGAGTCGCTGGAGGACATCGCGCGTCTGATCCCGGCGGTCCACGCCCGGGGAGGCAGTCTGGAGGTCATCATCGCGACCAGCTTCGGCTGCCCGTACGAAGGGGATGTGCCGGTGTCACGTGTGGTGAGCATCGTGGATCGGGTCGTGGCAGAGGGAGCCGACCGGCTCGCGTTCGGTGACACCACCGGGATGGCGACACCGCGGCGGGTGGTGGAGCTGGTGGAAGCGGTCCGCTCGCGGCATCCCGACAAACCGGTACTGCTGCACTTCCACAACACCCGCGGCACCGCCCTGGCCAACATCCTCGCTGCCATGCAGGTGGGGGTCACGGAGTTCGACGCGAGCGTGGGTGGGCTTGGAGGCTGCCCGTACGCGCCGGGCGCGAGCGGGAACGTCGCCACCGAGGAGGTCGTGCACATGCTGGAGGACATGGGGGTGTCCACCGGCATCGACCTGGAGGCGTTGATCGAGGTGGCGCGGCTGGCCGAGGAGATCGTGGGGCGGCCGCTGCCCAGCGGCGTGCTGCGGGCCGGACCGCGGACCCGGACGGTCGCTGTCGACGGCGTATGACCGTCGTCACCGCGGCCGTTGCCACGACGCTGTCACCGTCGCGTGGTGACGCCGTGAGGACAACGTGATCCGACGTGATCCGGAGCCGGCAGCGGATTCATCACCGGCGATGGGCACAGGCCCCGTGGGGTGATTCCTGCTGCACCGCCAGACGGCACAGTGTTCATTGTCTATGTCTGAGGCTCCGCGTTTTTATGGATCAAGAGATCCCGCCAGGAGAAAAGCGGAGCCGTCCCATCGGCATTTGATCTCGAAGCCACCGAGGAGAGATCAAGGCAATGAAATCGGTGGCAAATTTTTCTGGGAGAGGCGTGTCTTTTCTGTCGAGGTCTCGTTGAGAGTTACAGTTCGTGCCGCACGGGTCACCATCGGTGGTCCGGGTGGGCGAAACGGCATAGCCGTGCCATACGGACGCTGGAGGGCGAGCGATGCGGAGTCAACCACGCGAGCAGGGCGCGCGACGCCCCGTTCCGTGGTCCGCGCGTTCGCGCGGCGCGCGGATGGGCCTGCGAGTGCTCGTCCTCGCCGGTGCCGCCGGAGTGGCGTGGCTGTTCGGTTCGTCCGCTGCGCACGCCGATGAGGGTGACCTCCGGTCAGTGGCCGAGAGCTCGGCCGCCGGTCCGGTCCTGGAGCGGGCGGGAGCGACCACCGCCATCACGCTCACAGGCCGGGTTGGCGAGAGCCCTGACGCTCTGTCGGCTCTTCTGCGATCGACCTCCAGTCGATCGGCCCACGTCAGCCCGGCCCACGTCGGTGCAGTGGGTTCTCAGGAGACGGACGTCGAGCCGACGATCACTGATCAGCGGGATGTCGACTCTCCGCGCACGAACCTGGTCGGCGTGCTGCGCTCCAGCACCTCCCCGACCAATTCCCAGGCCGCCCGTGAGGCGGTGCCGACCCAGCCGGACAACCGTCCGTCGACGGAGGTCCCAACGACCCATCCCGATCGGGGCGGGTCATCTGGGCCCGTGGCCACCGCGGTCATGGGCCTCCTCACATCGCTCGGCTCGTCCGAAGCGACCACCACGTCCGCGCTACCGGGAACGATTACCTCGTCCTGGACAGATGTGACGCGTCCGGTCACTGGCCTCCTGACCAGCGCGGTCAGTCCCGTGAGCCACACGCTGGACGCCGTCCTGACGCCCGCGGCACCGATCCTGGATGTCGTGGGCCCCGTGACGGACACCGTGGCTACGGTCACGGAGCCGGTCACCGGCGTCATCACGGACGTCGGGCGCGCGGTGATCACCCCACTTCCGGTGGGCGTACCCGGTCCCGTGGGCGATCTTCTGCCACCGTCGGCGACCGAGGGGCAGTCCCCGGCCGTCCGACCCGACCTGACTGTCGTGCCCGCGCCGTTCGAGGCCGACAGGGGGGACGTTCAGTTCCCGCGCTCCGACACGGCCCGATCCGTGTGGGAAGACCCACACGCGGCCGGCACCGACAGCATCGTTATCCCGGTGGTTCCCATAACCCCGGATCCCCTACCGCTGCAGCATCATCTCCCGCGTTCGGGAACGTCCAGCGGTACGTCTTGGGGTTCGTCCCACTCCACCGACAGCGGAGCATCCGCTACGGCTCCTACCGCGATCTCCGTCAGCCTTCTGCTCATCTGCACCCTGCTGACGACGGTGTACTTCGCCACTCGGCGTGAACTCGCGGGTGAGCCGGTCTTCTCTCCTGACTGATCAGCGGCGCACACCCGGGCGCGGTCCATGGTGACCGGCGGCCTGTCGGTCGCATGCCCGCCCGGGGTGGAGCGCTGCCGGATGCCTCAGCCAGCCGCACTCCTTCTGGGATACGGAACAGGTCCCGGACAGCGCCCACCAACGGCCCTGTGCCCGTCGCTGACCTAGGAAGCGCATCCGGGTGAAGCCAACCACACGCGAGACCTATCGGCGGTGGTTTCCGGACGCCTTCATCACCCACCGGTTCTGAACGACAGCCACTCGCTCAGAACAACCATGAAATCCGCAAGAAGCGGGCGTAATCCAGAGCCTTGGAGCGCCATCAGGTATTCGGAGTCCGTCCACAACCGGTCGGAGCGCTGAAGGGAATGGAGTCTCTGAATAGGTGCCCCAAGACCTGAGTCGTCACTGACCACGGTGACAGACAAAGGCGGGGTCTGGGTATCGCCCGGTGACCGAGAAATGACCACAACATTCGGATCCGAATTACGGTTACGCAGCTCATTTCGGACCGCATAAATAATCGAGTGCTATAGAAAGGCGACTCTTCTGATGAAGTCTTGGGTTCGTAAGACGCTCCGAGCGGGCGTTCTGGCGGCCGGACTGCTGCTCTTCGCCGCGTCCCCGGCGCAGGCGGGAGACCAGGTCAGCTACGACAACGGTGGTGTGCTGGCTGGTAACAACATCAACATCCCGATCAACGCCGCAGTCCCGATTTGTGGCAACGGCATCGGCGCGGTCGTCGGTGCTGGGGTCGGCGTTGGTACCTGTGTCGCGACCGCCGGCGACTCTGACGAGCACGAGGAGGAGAGCGACCAGCTGGCCACCGACAACGGTGGTGTGCTGGCTGGTAACAACATCAACGTCCCAGTCAACCTCGCGGTCCCAGTCTGCGGTAACGGTATCGGCGCGGTCCTGGGTGCTGGGGTCGGCGTTGGTACCTGTGTCGCGACCGCCGGCGACTCTGACGAGCACGAGGAGGAGCAGACCTACGTCGCTCCCACGGAGCAGGCGGTGGAGGAGGCTGACCAGGTCGCCGTGGACAACGGCGGTGTGGCCTCCGGAAACAACATCCGTGTTCCGATCAACGCTTCGGTTCCGATCTGCGGCAACGGCGTCGGCATCCTGGGCCTGGGTCTAGGCATCGCGTCCTGCAGCGCCACCACCGGCGCCGAGGAGGCCGACCAGATCGCCCTGGACAACGGCGGTGTTATCGCCGGTAACAACATCAGCGTTCCCGTCAACCTCGCGATCCCGGTCTGCGGTAACGGTATCGGCGCGGTCCTGGGCGCGGGCGTGGGCATCGCCAACTGCGATGCGGTCGCTGGCCCCGTCGACGACGACGATGACAACGGCGACGACAACGGCGATAACGGGGACAACGGCGACGACAACGACGACCACGGCTACAGCAAGCGCAACGAGTCCGGCGATCCGTTCACGGTCGCTCAGCAGCAGCTCCCCTCCGGCGTTCAGGTGCCTCAGCCTCAGGTGCCTGTGGTGGGCAGCATCCCCACCCTGGTGCCCGCCGGTGACAACTCGATCTCCGTCAACGGGATGGAGCTGACCGGGACGCTGGACAGCACCACCCAGTTCATTCCGGGCGCTCCCACCCTGGGCTGACATACCGCCACAGGAATGAGGGGAAGCGGTGCCCACCACTGCACCGCTTCCCCACCCCGACTCCCTTCACAGCACCGAATTCCTGGATCCCCCGTAGGGAACAGCTCCGCTTACGTACCAGAAAGGCGTACATCTCATGAAGACGTGGGTTCGCAAGTCCATGCGTGCTGGTGTGTTGGCCGCCGGGTTCCTGCTGTTCATGGGCGCGTCCCCGGCGCAGGCGCAGGACCAGGTGGCCGTCGACAACGGTGGTGTGCTGGCTGGTAACAACATCAGCATCCCGATCAACGCTGCGGTTCCGATCTGCGGTAACGGCATCGGCGCGGTTATCGGTGCTGGCGTGGGCATCGGCGCGTGCCAGGCGACCGCCGGGAGCGAGGTGGAAGACGACGACAAGGAGGAGTTCGTCGCGGTTTCGCGGACCGAGAGCCTGGAGAACGACCAGATCTCTTACGACAACGGCGGCCTCATTGCGGGTAACAACATCAACGTCCCGATCAACGCCGCGATCCCGGTCTGCGGTAACGGCATCGGCGCGGTTATCGGTGCTGGCGTGGGCATCGGCGCGTGCCAGGCGACCGCCGGGGATGAGGTGGAAGACGAGGATGACGACGACAACGGGGACCCGTACACCCGCCTGACCGAGGATGACGTGCTGCCCAGCGACGCTCCCGCCCCGAGCGGCCTGCAGTCCGCGCTGCCGGGCAACGCTGACCTCAACGTGCCCGACGCCACGCTCCCCCTGGTGAACGACGCCCCCACCGACCTGCTGAGCAGCCTGGTTGGGGTGCCTCAGCCGGAGTACTCGCTGAACGGCACCGACCTGGGCAGCATCGTGGAGGAGCGGGTGCGGGCCCTGCAGGACCTGCCTCTCCTGAGCTGAAATCGAACCTCTAACACCACAGCAACGACTAGTCGACTAGTGACGTCAACTGCATAGAGACTGAGAGTGATTGGAGGGGGTGGCTGCCGGCCACGCCGCAGCTACCCCTCGCAGGCAGCGATCGTGAACCATTGAGCACTCGGCCACAACCTCGCGCTGGCGCCTAGCACCGCGCTCGCGAGGCCACAGCCCACAACAACGCCTTATCTCCCTAGGGAACCGGGAGCTCGTCAGCTCGACCCTGGCGCCTCCCGTCTACATAAACATCGAGAGCGCCATACAGCACCTCACGCTACGGCCGGCCGTGGTTTTTAAAGAGGGCTGTAGGCACAGCTCAGCTCCGGGCCCTCGCGTCCAGCGAGGGCCCGATCGCTGTCGGCGGTGAGTTGGGCTGACGGGACGTCGGACGGTACCGCGACTTCGCGGCTCCTCAATGCGAGTCGCGGTAAGTAATGGTGGTGGTACGGGGGACGAAACGCGTGAACGACTGCTCCCACATCTCGCTGTCTGACCACTGGTATGTGGCCTGTCCCGTAACCGGCTCGTACGCCGCGGTGTAGACGGTGCCGAAGCCCGCTGTGTAGTCGGTGCGGAACAGCGGTGGCTCACGATACGCCTGCAGGATCGTGGACAGCTCGGTTATGGGTTCCCGTTCTCGCGCCAAATCACGCAGTCGCTGCTGCCGCTCCACCGTGCAGGTGAAGGCCGCGTGCTCCGGCATCGCTACCGTCTCTTGGTGGTTGGTCACCGCGACCTCGGGCGCGAGCCGCGGTGCTGTCCCCGGCTCCAGGAAGACCGATAACGCCTTTCCAGAACGGTCGACCAGGGTCATGTTCTGGGCCGCGTTGATTGGGAGCCGCTGTAGATGGACGAGCGCCTCGTCAACGGTTTCGCATACCTCAAGCAGGTAGCGGCAGATGATCGGGATAGAGAACCCTTCTCCAGTGGTTGGTGCCCCTCCAAAGGTGATCGACAGCGCGAGGCCAGCGTGGTTCACCCCGTCCAGGAGACCCCAACCTCCCTCCACCATGCCGATCACACGCTGCACGAAGTGGGACTGGTAGACGAACGCATCGGTCAGATGGGGCCAGAATTCATAGTTGCGGACCAGGATCGGGGTGTTATCGGTGCGGATGAACACGGCCTGCGAGCATCCGGTGATGACCGGCGGTAGCCCGTACATGGTTAGCAGACGCGCCCCTAGTCGATCACCGTCGAAGAGCTCAACCAGTCGCTGGTAGATCGGCCACAGCTCCGGCATGAGCGTCCGAAGTTGTGTCGTCGCATGCTCAAACGAGTTCAGCAGGTCCTCAGGACGGTCACCCGCGAAGGTCTGATGGGTGGGCCACCGGCGATGGAGATGGGCAAGTAACGCTGGGCCTGGGCTGTCCTCCGCAGCGGCAACGGCGGTGACCACGGTTTCTGCCATGTCGTCGCCTTTCGTGTGATACGGCCTTTGAGGTGTTTGTGGTGTCAGGGGTTGTTAGGGCTTATGTGAGACGTCTAAGGGCAAAGAAAACTGAGGACGTCGGAAGGGCTCGAGAAGAGGAACGAGAGAAAGAGAAGAAGAGCGAGAGAAGAGGAGACGGAGAACGCCCAGCGAGGAGGCCAGCGTCGTCTCAGCGCGGGTCAACGCACCGAGACCACACAGAACACCCTTCCAGAGCTATCCGACCGGCCGTACCAGTACGCGCGTTCAGCTTCAGGGAAGCTGGGGCATGGGTCGCTGTCGCGGTCGAACTCTTCCCGGGTCACCTCAGTCGGTTCAATACCGATGATCTCGTATTCGGCCGCGCTGGAGTCGCAGTCTACGACGGTGATGTCATTCCCGTCTTCCTGGATGCAGTCTCCAACCTCAGGGGTGGACGTGGTCGCGGCGACATCCGAGAGGCTGGGAATGCTGGCCACGCAGGCGAGCAGCAAGGCGATGAAGGCGATAAAGGCGAAGGCCGCGCCGCCGAGCACCATGATCAACTGGCCGCGTAGGGCGGGAGGGCTCGCGGGCGGTGTGCTGTAGCCACCCAGTACCGGCCCATAACTGGACGGATCGGCTGGATAACCGGAGGAGGGATAGGCGTAGGCCGATGGCTGCTCCGGCCCGGGAAATCCGCTCAATGGTTGTTGCGGCCCCGGTTGTTGAGGACTCGGCCTGAAAAGAGGATCAGGGGAGGCGCCGGGCAGTGGTGGCGTGCTTTGTGGGCTGCCCTGCGGACCGGAGGGCCCCGCCTGCGGGCCGGGAGCTGGTGCTGACCCGAAGCCGCTGGGTGAAGCCTCGGGGTTTGTGGGTGGCTGATCCATCTGCTCGCCCCTTTCCTCGCTCAGACAGAGCGTAATCCTCTCGTTAGAGAGAGTAGGGCGTGCGCCGCAACCCCATGCTACGGCGCTGGCCTTATACAGAGCACCACCCCGACGGTGTCCGCTTCACCGAGACCGCGGGAGTCAGGCTCCGCGTAGAACAGCGCTTGGGGCAGTCCGGGGAACTGGCTGCACATCGATTGACCTTCGACGTCAAAGTCGAGACGCGTCTGGTCACGGATGACAGACACCGAGCACCTCGTACCGCGCCTCGGGGGATCCACAGTCGACGATGGTGAGTCCGCCCGGTCCCATCGTGGTGATGCAGGCGCCCGTTCGGATGTGCTCGGCGTCCGGCGCCTCTGGGACTGCCCGTTCGCTGTTTAACAGAAGCCCGTTGATGAGGGTGAGGACGCCGATGAGCACACCCATGCCCCACAGCTTGAGTCGCTGCCGACGCGGTGATGTCTCCGAAGCCGACACCTGAATGACTCCTCATGGAAGAAGCTCCTCGGGCATGCGTGGCGCGAATGCTAGGGCGTCCAGATGAGAGCCCGGTTAAGGGTGCGGTGGATTCTTCACTCCATCCACGGAGCCGAAAATGCGGTACCCTAACGATCGTTAAGTAGGTGGGCTCGGGTGAGGAGTGGTGCCGGTGACACTGGACAAGGAAACCCTCCATAAACTCCGCGACCGTGCTCAGGCAGGAGGCGCCGAGAAATACCACGCCGCTAACCGCGCCAAAGGCAAACTCTTCGCTCGGGACCGAGTGGCCCTGCTGGTGGACAAGGGCAGCTTCACCGAGGACGGGCTGTACGCGAACGTTCTGGCCGATGGCCTCCCCGCCGACGGTGTGATCACCGGGACCGCCACTGTGGACGGTCGGCCGATCTGCCTGATGGCCAACGATTCCACTGTTAAGGCAGGATCGTGGGGCGCGCGTACCGTCGAAAAGATCATTCGGATCATCGAAAAGGCGTACGCCACCGGCGTACCCATGGTCTATTTGGTGGATTCCGCCGGCGCGCGAATCACCGATCAGGTCGAGTTGTTCCCGGGGCGTCGAGGAGCAGGACGCATCTTCTGGAACCAGGTCCGGGCCTCCGGAGCGATTCCCCAGGCATGCGCGCTGTTCGGGCCGAGCGCGGCGGGCGGCGCGTACATTCCCGCTTTTTGCGACGTGGTCGCGATGGTCGACGGTAACGCGTCGATGTATCTGGGATCGGCCCGCATGGTCGAAATGGTGACCGGCGAGAAGACGACCTTGGAGGAGATGGGCGGGGCCCGGATGCACTGCACCGAATCCGGGTGCGGGCACTTCCTGTGCGCCTCCGAGGAGGAGGCCATCGAGACGGTGCGACGGTACCTGTCCTACCTGCCGTCCAACTGGCGACAGAACCCACCCCGTACCACCCCTCGACCGCCCGAGTCGGGCATCGATTTGGCCACGCTGGTTCCGGCCAACGAACGACAGGCCTTTGACATGCGGCGCTACCTGCGTGGGCTGCTGGACGCCGACTCCTTCTTCGAGATCCACGCGCGGTGGGCGCGCGAGATCGTGGTGGGTTTCGGGCGGCTCGACGGTGAGGTCGTCGGGGTGGTGGCCAACAACTCCATGGTCAAAGGAGGCGTGCTGTTCGTCGACTCGGCGGACAAGGCCACCCGGTTCATCCAGCTCTGTGATGCCTTCAACGTGCCGTTGCTGTTCCTGGCCGACGTGCCGGGCTTCATGGTCGGCAGCGCGGTGGAGCGGCAGGGCATCATCCGACACGGCGCCAAGATGATCACCGCTGTCTCCGAGGCCACGGTGCCGAAGATCTGCGTGGTGGTCCGTAAGGCGTACGGCGCCGGCCTATACGCGATGGCCGGGCCGGGCTTCGATCCGGACGCCACGATCGCGCTCCCCACCGCCAAGATCGCGGTGATGGGGGCGGAGGCCGCGGTCAACGCCGTCTACGCGAACAAAATCACGGCTATTGAAGACCCCGCGGAGCGGGAACGTTTCGTAGCCGAGCGGCGAGCCGAGTACGAGGCCGACATCGACATCGTGCGGTTGGCCAATGAGCTGGTGGTCGACACCATCGTCGAGCCCGACCAGCTCCGGGATGAATTGATCCGGCGGTTTGCGGCGGCGCGCGGTCGAGAGCGGGAGTTCTCCCGGCGTCGGCACGGTGTCACACCCGTGTAGCCCAGCCGGCGATCCGGAAAGGAGGACACGGTGGACTTCAAGCTCAACGAGGAGTACGAAGACCTGGTGCGGACGGTACGCGAGTTCGCACAGGAACGGATCGCCCCCGTGATCGGCGAGTACGTCGAGCGACACGAGTTCCCGTACGACATCGTGCGGGAGATGGGGAAACTGGGGCTGTTCGGACTGCCGTTCCCCGAAGAGTACGGCGGTATGGGCGGTGACTATCTCGCCTACTGCCTGGTGTTGGAGGAGCTGGCCCGCGTCGACTCCTCGGTAGCGATCACGGTGGAGGCGGCTGTCTCGTTGGGGGCGATGCCGATCCACCGGTACGGCACCCCAGAGCAGAAGCAGATCTGGCTTCCCCGCCTGTGCCGCGGAGAGGCGCTCGCCGCCTTCGGGCTCACCGAACCGGGGGGTGGCTCAGACGCGAGCGCGCTGCGTACCCGTGCGGTCCTGGACGGCGACGAGTGGGTGATCAACGGAAGTAAGGCATTCATCACGAACGCCGGTACCGACATCACCGCACTGGTGATCGTGGCCGCCGTGACCGGGGAACTGCCCGATGGGCGGCCAGAGATATCCACCATCATCGTGCCGTCCGGCACCCCTGGCTTGACCGTCGGACGGGCGTACTCCAAGGTCGGGTGGTGCGCCTCCGACACCCGGGAGCTGGCCTTTGACGACTGCCGGGTCCCCCGGGAAAACCTGCTCGGCGAACGGGGGCGGGGGTACGCGCAGTTCCTGCGGATCCTGGATGAGGGGCGGATCGCGATCGCGGCCTTGGCGGTCGGCCTGGCCCAAGGGTGCCTGGACGAATCACTGCGCTACGCCCAGCAGCGGTGGGCCTTCGGACGGCCCATCGGTGAGTATCAAGCGATCCAATTCAAGATTGCCGATATGGAGGTGCGGGCCCACACCGCCCGGCTGGCCTACTACGACGCCGCGGCACGTCTCCTGGCCGGTGAACCATTCAAGCGGCAGGCCGCTATCGCCAAGCTCTACGCCAGCGAGGCGGCGGTGACCACCGCCCGGGAGGCTACCCAGATCCACGGCGGGTACGGCTTTATGAATGAGTACCCGGTGGCGCGTTTCTGGCGGGATTCGAAGATTTTGGAGATCGGCGAGGGCACGTCGGAGGTGCAGCGCATGCTCATCGCCCGCGACCTCGGCCTGTAAACGGTGCCCTGTAGCCCGAAGGAATGTGTAACTTGGGCCAAAGTCGAACTTGGAGACACGTTCTATCTGTTGAAGCACATCATGGTCGAGTTAGCTGGCTGGTGAGCCGTTGAGGCGGGTGAGGCCAGGGTTGTGAGACGGCATGACCCCTTAAAAAGGGGAGCCATGACCGATTGGACTGGGTATGCGATTGAAAGGTGCGTCGTGAACGACCTGAGGTTCACGTCGGACTGTTGGGGATGAGCGATGCTGCCCGGTTTTGGGTATTCCTCGACAGACCTTCCAGCGATGGGCCCGCGGCTATGAGCACGGCGTACCACTACTGCATGTTGTCCATCCTGAACGTCCACGAGAAGCGCGGGTCACGTTGATTGCGATGGCGGAAGCGTGGGTGTTGTGGGATTTTTCTCGAACTGAGGAAGGAGCCGGTCGCATCGAAGGCCGCACCGGCCAACAGGTGATTCGCGAGATTGTGGCCGATTATCGGCCGCTATATCCATCGAGCAGGAGATAGGTACTCTGAGCTGCTCGCGCTACGTCACTGTGAGCCTTCCAAAGTCGTTGTAGATCCGCGTCGGGCTTTTGAGTCGGGCTTTTGGACAGCCATCTTCGAAGGCAGTCGCGTCCGCTTAGCTGATGTCGCGGGCATGGTGAAAGCGGGTGAGGACCCTGGTGTCGTCGTTGAGGAACTCGGCGTCAGCATCGACGACGTCCGCACCGCCACCCGTGTCACGCTGGGACACGCCGCCTGATTTCTTCTTGGATGAGAACGTCACCCGGAGCATGAGGAGATTGCTGCCTGGGCTCGGCTACCTCGTTCCCGCAATCGACTACCTCAATGGTTGGGAGCGTCAGGCCCTGGGCAACGCGACTTCAGTGGCGCGAGCCTGGATGCTTCGTTTCGTGGTACCGGTGTGCCGGCATACGGCCTACCACGGTGGTGACGGACACCCGCGTACTTGAGAGTGATGTGCGAGGTGTCGCCCGGGATGGTGGGATGACGGAGTGAGAAGGGCCGTCGAGGACATAAACCGACGCATGCTGCGTGCCCGGGACATGATGGACCGGGCGTACGCGGAACCGCTGGACATACCGGCGCTCGCGCGCATCGCGCATGTATCCGAAGCACACTTTATTCGGACCTTTCGGGACACTTTCGGTGAGACCCCGCACCAGTACCTGCGACGGCGCCGGGTGGAGCGGGCGATGTTTCTGCTCCAGGAGACCAACCGCAGCATCACCGACATCTGCCTTGAGGTCGGCTTCAACAGCCTGGGCACGTTCAGCCGCACCTTCCGGCAGATCGTCGGGGAGTCGCCGAGCGCGTACCGGGCCCGGATGGCGGCACAGCCTGTGACCACACCAGTCCCGATCTGCTTCATCAAGGCGTGGCGACGACCGAGCAGTTTTGGAGAAGCCACACCCTAGTTGACGCAAGTAGCGTGGCGGTCATGCTCACGGCCCTATCTCACTCTCAAATCTTTGTGCTTGACCAAGATCAGGCCCTCGACTTCTATGTCGGCAAGCTCGGTCTGGAGGTCAGCGCCGACGTGGATATGGGGTTCATGCGGTGGTTGACGGTTGCTGTCCCCGGCGCTCCGGACCGGCACATTCTGCTGGAGAAGCCGGGGCCACCCTCGCTGGATGAGGAGACGGCGGCGCGGGTCCGCGAACTGTTGACGAAGGGGGCCGCAGGCGGATGGCTGATCTTCAACACCGATGACTGCCGCGCGACATATGAGAAGCTGCGCGCCCGGGGTGTGGAGTTCACCGAGGAGCCGACCGAGCGTCCCTACGGGATCGACTGCGCACTGCGGGATCCGTTCGGCAACCACATCCGTATCACTCAGTTGAGTACCCCGCCTTCCGGTTCCACCTCGTAAAACAGGGGAATCGTCCGGCGGATCAGCTGGCGTCGGACGGTCCAGCGTGGGCGCGGCGTCCGCCACTGTGCCAGGGCGGTGTACGCCATCCGCAGGAAGACGTGCGCCACGCGCCAGGAACGCGGAAGGGCCCCGCAGCGGGAGCGGAGCCCTTCGAACTTCGAAGCCGACGTCACAGCCGTATGGGCCTGCCCTGTCAGGCCCACCACAGGCTCACTCCTGCTCGTCTTCGGTCATGGGAGGCGGTACCGGGTCGATGGAGTCCTCGGGCAATGGGGGGAGGACGGCGATCTGGATGTCCGCCTCCGGGTTGTCCTCGGCGTACTCCTCGATGAACTCCACGATGACCGGGTCTCGGGTGATCATCTTGACCGGGGTGTCTTCCAAGGAGTCCAGGAGGTTCTCCAGTCCTTCCAGGCTGCGCGGCCGGGGAACTTGGACCATCGCGGCGTAGGTGGGGCCGTCGAAGTGCCGTTGCAGCGCCGCGGCGTACTGTGAGACGTAGAAGTCCGTTCCCCGGTTGAAAGCGCCCCAGAAGAGCACCATTCGGCCCTCGGGTCCCTGCTCCTCACCACGGATCGCATCCAGGACGGCCTGGGCCTCGGGCCCCATGGTCAAAACCCCATCGAAGTAGGCGCGTCCCCAGCTTTCGGTGGGGTAGGGCGTAGGCAGGTGGGTACGCGGCATGGTGCGGGTGGTGCTGGGCTCCAGCACCTGGAACGCGGCCAGCACCCCGAGTGAGGCGATTACGCTCACCCCGATGGTGGCGGGACGGGCCAGGCGCCGCAGCGGCACCGTGAGCCGCTGCAGGAGGACGCCGACGATGCCCAACCCCATCACGCCCAACACCAGCACGATGTGCAGGGCCTTTTCGAAGTAGTAGGTCATCCCGTCGCGCAGCATCTGGTAGCCGCCGATGCCGCCGGCGAACAGTAGCGCCGCGGCGAGGCCGACCCCCAGGGTGCGCCACACGTAGTTGTGCCACAGGCCGCCCAGCACCGCCGCCGCTCCCAGGGGCACTAGCAGCGTGAACAGCCACATCCGGTCGACCTCCACGACGGGGCCGCCGTGCAGCAGGTGCTCGGTCGGGTTGCTGGCGTCGTTCACTAGTACCGGTATCGCTGACAGCACCACGATCACACCGCCCAGGACACCAGCGAACCGCCAGCGGGAGCGCAGGTCGTGTTCGATCGCCCACCAGGCGATCACGATGGCCAGCACCGGTGCGAGGAAGTAGTAGGTGTACATCACGCCCACGAACAGCACACCGATGAGCAGCAGGAGCTCCATCGACGGCCGTCGGGATGGCGGGCGGACCGCCAGGGCCACCGCCACGGCGAACAGCGCCAGGCCGGTCAGCTCGCTGGGGTAACCCCGGATCACCAGCGTGAACAGGGATCCGAAGCAGACCACCGCGATGCCAAGGGTCAACACCGGTGGCGCCCACCAGCCGCGCAGCAGGTCGTCCCCAATCCAGCGCAGCCCCCACACGACGGCGGCGGCGAACAACGCGAAGATCAGGACATTCCACCACAGGTAGCCGGTGAAGGCCGCGAACACCGTCGGTGGGGTGTCGCCGCTGCGGGCGAAGCTGTCCAGCAGGGCCGTGAACAGGTGGGAGCCTTGCGGGTAGCCGACGAGGCCGGGGTCGATCAGCTCCTCGGTGCCGGATTTCAGGTAGAGGTAGCCGCCTTCCCGGGTCATCAGGTCGAAGATCGAGAAGTGGCGGGACAGGTCCTCACCCTGCAGAACCAAGGCGAGCCTGCCCTGGAAGTCCTCTCGTAGCAGCGGGATTCCGGTCACTGCGGCGGCGACCAGGCTGGCGCCGATGACAACCAGATCGGTCCAGTGGAACGGTAGGCGTAACTCCGGGCCACGGCGAGCGAACACCGCGACCGCGACCAGGATGGTGCCGGCCAGGCCGGCCGCCGGTACCGGCGCTAAACCCCACGGCCAGAGGGAGAACAGCAGCCCGGCCACGGTGGCCACGGCGACCAGGAGGGCCGATGCGATCAGGAGGCGATCGACGAGGGTACGCCCGGTGCGCAGCAGTGAGGCCGTCGCGAGGATGATCAACGGCACTAGGAGAAGATCGAGCCCGATCAGATGAGTGATGAGTGGGATCACCCAGGCGGCGGCTAAGCAGCCCACCACCCATCCCCAGGGCCGGTTGGGATTCGACTCTGGATCGGTATGTGTCGTGGTCTGGGCTTGGTCTGACGTCGCGGCGGTCATCCTCGATCCTCGGCAGGATGGACGTGATCTCTCCCCCTATGGGAGGCACCCGCAAGCCTGCCAGACGCCGGTGGCCCACCGTGTACCGCGGCCCTGGGGAGGCGGATCCGGGGGTGGCCCCGGATCCGTTCAGTGGCCGAAGTGCACCGTGAGTAGGCCACGGGCCAGGGTGTGGAAGGTGAGGTTGAAGCCCACCACCGCTGGTGAGACGTCCGCGTCCACTCCGAGGTGCTCGGTGTCCAGGGCATGGACCGCGAAGATGTAGCGGTGCGGGTGGTCGCCCTTCGGCGGCGCGGCACCTCCGTAATCGCGGGTGCCGTAGTCGTTGCGGACGTGGAACGCGCCCGCGGGCAGCCCGGCCTGGTCACCGCTTCCTGCACCCCGGGGCAGCTCGGTCACCGACGCGGGGATGTCCACCAGCAGCCAGTGCCAGAACCCGCTTCCGGTGGGCGCGTCCGGGTCGAAGCAGGTGACCGTGAAGCTCTTCGTCTCGGCCGGGAAGCCGCTCCAGCGTAGGTGGGGGGAGATGTTGTTCCCCGACATGCCGAAGCTGTTGTAGACGTGGTCGTCGCCCAACTGGCCGTCGGGAGTGAGGTCGTTGCTCTCCACGGTGAATGACGGCACCGGCGGCAGGAATTCGTAGGGCACCGGAGGTCGTGTACGCCTCAAAAGCTCGGACATGTCCTCAGCTTACGGAGCCGGACTGGATCGGGCGCGGGTACGACCCGCGGCGAGAGCCCGGTGGGTCGGTGGGGCTACGGGGTGTGTGAGTCGGTGTGGGCTTCGAGGAACTCATACACATCGGTTTCGTCGACGCCGGGGAAGGTGCCGGGTGGGAGCGCCGCCAGCAGGTGGGAGTGCGCTCGCGCGTTGGGCCAGGCGTACCCCTGCCAGCGGGCGGCCAGGTGGGTGGGGGGTCGTTGGCAGCAGTCAGGGTCCGGACAGGTGGAGGAGGTCCGGTGCTTGGTGTCGCGGCCTCGGAACCATTTGGCGTGTTCGTAGGGGGTGCCTACGTTGACCGAGAACTCGCCGTTGGGCGTGGAGTCGACGTGCGCGGTGCACCAATAGGTGCCGTTCGGGGTGTCTGTGTACTGGTAGAACGTGGAGAACCTATCCCCCTTTGTGAACACTGTCCGGGCCGCCCACCAGCGGCACGCCGGCTGCCCCTCGATTGCGCCGGTGACATCGCTGGGGAAACGCACCCCGTCGTTTTCGTAGGCCTTGTACACGGTGCCGCTTTCATGGGTGCGCATGAAGTGGACGGGGATCCCCAGGTGGTGGGTGGCGAGGTTGGTGAAGCGGTGCGCCGCGGTCTCATAGGACACGCCGAAGGTGTCCCGCAGGTCTTCGATAGACAGCTCGCGGTCGGCCTTGGCGCGTTGGAGGAAGGCCACGGCGAAGGATTCGGGGATCAGCAGCGCCGCGGCGAAGTAGTTGGCTTCTACGCGTTGCCGGAGGAAGTCGCCGAAGCTCTTGGGATCGTTGTGGCCCAGGACGAAGTGCCCAAGGGTCTGCAGCACGATGGAGCGGGGATCGTGGCCACCCGGCGGGGTGCCTTGAGGCAGGTAGATGACGCGGTTACGCAGGTCGGTGATCGATCGGGTGGAACGGGGCAGGTCGCCCACGTAACGCAGCTTGAAGCCCAGATGTGAGGCGATGTTGAGGATGCCTCGCTGCGATAACGGCCCAGTGGTGTGCCGGACGGCGCGCAGGACCTTTCCGGCGGCCTGTTCAATCTCGGCGTAGTAGTTGTTCCGTTCTCGCATTTGTGCGCGCAGGGCGGCGTTTGCGCGCCGCGCCTCCTCGGGGGTGGCGACCTGCTCGGCGGCGCGGCGGGCCAGCTCTCGGTGCAGACCGACCAGCGCCTCCAACGCCTCCAGCGGGAGCCGTGGACTGGGGCGCACCATCGGCAGACCGAGCGCGACGTACTGCGGGTCCCGCTGGGCATGTTCCAGTTCGATTTCCAGCGCGGCGCGTCGGTTGGGGGGTTCCGGCCGCAACAGGTCGGAGAGAGGTACGCCCAACGCCCCCGCGAGCGCCTGCAACAGGGTGAGCCGGGGTTCCCGCCGTCCGTTTTCGATGAGGGACAACTGGGAGGGGGCTCGCCCGACCTTCTCGCCCAGCTGGTCCAGCGTCAGACCTCGGGCACGGCGCAGATGCCTCAGACGCCGGCCGAGGGTAACCAGGTCTATCCCTGTTGTCTGTTCTGTCTCCTGGATCGCCTGTTGACGTGATCGCTCCGGCAAGACATCGGCCATTTCGTGACCTTAGAAGAAGTTCTGCGTTTCTTCTCTTGAGGTGAGTCTTGAAGGTAGCTACCAGCGGGTAGCACTGTCAAATTCCTCACTGTTTTACGCGGGGAGGAGGCCGCGATGCGGGAACGGCACAGGGACCGGATACGCCGGACGGCTGCGGAGTTGAAACGGCGGTGGATCGCTGATCACCGCTGGCTCGGTATCGAGCGCTCCTACACCGCCGAGGATGTGGCGCGGCTGCGCGGCACCGTGATTGAGGAGCACACGCTCGCTCGTCGAGGAGCGCAGCGGCTGTGGGAGGAGTTGCACCGTCGTCCGTACCTGCCCGCGCTGGGGGCGCTCACCGGTGGACAGGCGGTGCAGATGGTCCGGGCCGGGCTGCGCGCCATCTACCTGTCGGGATGGCAGGTCGCCGCCGACGCCAACCTGGCCGGCCACACCTACCCCGACCAGAGCCTGTACCCGGTGAATTCGGTCCCGGCGGTGGTGCGTCGCATCAACAACGCACTGTTGCGCGCCGATCAGATCGCGGCCAGTGCGATCCGCGACGACGGCGGCGACTTTGGTGACACGGGTGGCACCGGTGGCGCTGCTGAAGAGGACATCGACTGGCTGGTGCCGATCATCGCCGACGCCGAGGCGGGCTTCGGGGGCGTACTCAACGCGTTCGAACTCACTAAGGCGCTCATCGCCGCCGGTGCGGCGGGAGTGCACTTCGAGGACCAGTTAGCGTCCGAGAAGAAATGCGGGCACATGGGCGGTAAGGTGTTGGTCCCCACCGAGCAACACATCCGCACGCTTAACGCCGCCCGGCTCGCCGCGGACGTCGCGGACGTTCCCCTCGTTCTGATCGCGCGTACCGACGCATTGGGAGCGACGCTGCTCACCAGCGACATCGACGAGCGCGACCGGCCCTTCTGCACCGGGGAACGCACCGCCGAAGGCTACTTCCGGGTCCGGCCCGGCGTGGAGGCCGCCATCGCACGCGCCCTGGCGTACGCGCCCTACGCCGACATGCTGTGGGTGGAGACCGCCACCCCCGATCTGGAGCAGGCCCGACACATCGCCGAGGCGATCCACACGGTGTACCCCGGCAAGCTCCTGGCGTACAACTGCTCTCCGTCGTTCAACTGGCGACTTCACCTCGATGAGGAGACCATCGCCCGGTTCCAGCGGGAGCTGGCCGCCATGGGGTACCGGTTCCAGTTCGTGACGTTGGCCGGGTTCCACGCGCTCAACCACTCCATGTTCGAGCTGGCCCGCGGATACGCCACCGAGGGCATGAGCGCCTACGTCCGGCTCCAGCAGGCGGAGTTCGCCTCCCAGGCCTATGGGTACACCGCTACTCGACATCAACGGGAGGTCGGGGCGGGGTACTTCGACCTCATCAATCAGGCGCTCAACCCGGGTACGGAGACCGCTGCGCTCCGTGGCTCGACCGAGGAAGCACAGTTCGACTTGGTGGTGGAGGGTGTGCGATGACCATTACCGGAGAGATCGACGTTCTGGGGACACAGGTCCGCGGTGAGGAAGAGATCCTCACGCCGGAGGCGGTGCGGTTCATCGCCGCGCTCCACGAAGAATTCGGTGACCGCCGCTTGGAGCTGCTCATCCGCCGACGGCAGCGCCGAGCCGCGCTGGCCAGCGGCGAAACCCTGGACTTCCCCACCGCGACCGCCGCGGTGCGCGCTGACCCTACGTGGCGGGTCGCCCCGCCGCCGCCAGACCTGACCGACCGGCGGGTGGAGATCACCGGGCCGATTGACCGGAAGATGACGGTGAACGCTCTCAACTCCGGCGCTCAGGTGTGGATGGCGGACTTTGAAGACGCCGCCACTCCGTCCTGGGAGAACATGATCACTGGGCAGCTCAATCTGCGGGATGCCCTGGATCGACGCATCGATTTCGTCTCTGATCAGGGCAAACGGTACCGGATCGGGGAGCAGATACCCACCATCATGGTGCGCCCGCGCGGCTGGCACCTGCCGGAGTATCACATCAGGGTGGACAGTCGTCCGGTGTCGGCCAGCTTGGTCGACTTTGGACTGTACTTTTTCCACTGCGCGCGACGGCAACTGGAACGCGGCAGCGGCCCCTACTTCTACCTGCCCAAGCTGGAGAGCGCGGCCGAGGCTGAGCTGTGGAACGACGTGTTCTGCTTCGCTCAAGACCAGCTCGGTATTCCCCGGGGTACGATCCGCGCCACCGTCCTGATCGAGACCATCACGGCCGCGTTCGAGATGGAGGAGATCCTCTACGCGCTGCGGGACCACTCGGCTGGGCTCAACGCCGGGCGCTGGGACTACATCTTCAGCGTCATCAAGACCATCGGTGGTTGTCCGAAGTTCGTGCTGCCGGAGCGGTCCGAGGTGACGATGACGGTGCCGTTCATGCGCGCGTACACCGAGTTGCTGGTGCGTACCTGCCACCGGCGAGGCGCCCACGCCATCGGGGGGATGGCCGCGTTCATCCCGAACCGGCGTGACCCTGAGGTGACCGCGCGGGCATTGGAGCAGGTCCGTCAGGACAAGCGTCGGGAGGCCGCCGACGGCTTCGACGGCTCCTGGGTGGCCCATCCCGATCTGGTTCCGGTGTGCCGGGAAGTGTTCGACGAGGTGCTGGGGGATCGGCCGCATCAGATCCACCGGCAGCGCGAAGACGTGTCGGTGGGGGCCGCGGATCTTCTGGCGATCGACTTTACGCCCGTGAAGGTGACCGAGGAGGGGCTGCGTCGCAACATCAGCGTCGCTATCCGATACCTGGAGTCGTGGCTGCGGGGCCAGGGTGCGGTGGCGTTGGACAACCAAATGGAAGACACCGCCACCGCTGAGATCGCCCGCGCCCAGGTCTGGCAGTGGTTCCATCGGGGCGTTCGGCTCACCGACGGCCGGTTGATCACCCGACGTTTGGTGGAGCGGCTGGCGTACGCCGAGGTGGACCGGCTGATCGCCCAATGCCCTGACAGGGGAGCGCCGCCCCGCCGGTACGCCGACGCCCGCGCGTTGTTCCTGGAGATCGCGCTGGGTATGCCGATGGTGGAGTTCCTGACGCTCCCGGCGTACCAGAGGTACTTCAGCTGATCGACGACTAACCGAGACTAACCGACGAGCGCGCTCCCGGCCCTTGGGCCCGCGAGGGCCGGGAAGACGCCTGGCTCAGGCCTGGTCCAAAGGTTGGCCGGCGGTGGCGGTGATGTAGTCGGGGATGGAGTCGTGATGGTCACCGACGTTCATGGTCCCGGTGGGTTCAAACAGCAGGACCGACGCGCCGGTGGTTGAGAACGGTTTGTGTTCCACGCCGCGCGGAACGACGAATACGGAGCCCGGACGCAGGGTGACGACGCGTTCGGTGAGGCCGGCGTGGTCCGAGGACGCGGCGTCCGCGTCAGCGGTGGGAGCGTCGCGTAACGCGATGTTGAGTTCGCCGTCGAGGACGAGAAAGAACTCGTCGGTGTCGGCGTGGCTGTGCCAGATGTACTCACCGGCGACTTTGACGATCCGCACGTCGTAGTCGTTCACCCGGGTGACGATGCGTGGACTCCACAGCTGGTCGATCCGGGATAACGCGGCTGAGAGATCGATCGGTTCCGTTATCACGGGCTGATTCTGGCCACCGTGGGCCGGAAGGTGTGAGTGCTAAGAATTGCATATGTCGCCAGGATCCTCGCAGACGTCCGGCGGCGGCCCACCCCACCGGGTCGTGGTGATCGTCGATGAGGGTTCCAACCCGTTCGAGTTAGGCGTCGCGACGGAGCTGTTCGGGCTGCGCCGACCGGAAATCGACCGACCGTGGTACGACTTCACGCTCTGCGCCGCGGTTCCCGCCGTACGGATGCACGGCGGTTTCTTCACGCTGTCCGAGGTGGCGAGCCTGGATGCGGTGGATACCGCCGACACCGTGATCGTGCCTAACCGGCCAGACCCGGTGGTGAAGCCGAGACCCGCGGTACTGGACGCCATCCGGCGTGCCGCGGATCGGGGCGCTCGGTTGATCAGTTTCTGCACCGGTGCGTTTACGCTAGCCGCGGCCGGTGTCTTAGACGGGCGCCGCGCCACCACACACTGGCGGTGGGCGGAGCTGTTCACCCGGCTCTACCCTGCGGTCCAGCTCGAACCCGACGTGTTGTTCGTCGAGGACGGTGACATCTTCACCGCCGCGGGGAGTGCGGCGGCACTGGACCTTGGATTGCACATCATCCGCCGGGACCATGGCGCTGAGGTGGCCAACACGGTCAGTCGACGCTTGGTGTTCGCGGCTCACCGCGATGGTGGCCAGCGGCAGTTCGTGGAGCAGCCGATCCCCGAGATACCGGACACCTCGCTGGCTCCGGTGCTCGCTTGGGCCCGAGAACATCTGGCCGAACCGTTGACCGTGGCCGACCTGGCGGCCCACGCAGCGGTCAGCCCAGCCACCTTGTATCGCAGGTTTCGGCTCGAAGTAGGGACCACTCCCCTGGCATGGCTCACCGCGGAACGAGTGGCGTTGGCCTGCCGGTTGATCGAACGTGGGGAGGCGCGGCTTGAGGTGGTGGCGCGGCTGAGCGGATTAGGCAGTGTGTCAAACCTGCGCGTTCAGATGCGGCGACACACCATGCTGAGCCCGTCGGACTACCGCAAACGCTTCGGCCCTGGGTGACACGGCGACGCGGCGTTCCCGCGTCGCGTGGACAGGCACTGGGCACTCACTGGGGGTCCTCGAAACGGTGGGTGGCGTCCCGCCGGCTACAGGCGACGCAGATGAGCGGCGAGGAGAGGGCGGACGGGGACGCCGGTGGACCAGTGGCGGCTGGGGTGAATGCGATTAGTGAGCAGCACCAGCACCGTCTCGCGGTCCGGATCGATCAGCAGCGAGGTGCCGGTGAAACCGGTGTGTCCGTAGCCCCAGGGCGCTAGCGCAGGATCGCCGATCCGTACCCCGAGTCCATGTCCATAAGGGACATGTGAGAACCCGACCAGCTGGTTCCGGGTCATCTCCACGACGGTCTCCGGCCGCAGGATTCGCCGAGCACCTGCATCGAGGGAGCCGCCGTACAGCAGAGCCTTACCCAATCGCAGCAGATCCCGCGCGGTACCGAACAAGCCAGCGTGCCCCGACACCCCACCCAGCCGGAAACACGTCGAGTCGTGCACCTCGCCTCGGACACAGCCGTCGGTACGCCGCTCAGGACGGTACTCGGTCGCGGCGATCCGGGGCAGCAGCGCGGGAGCCGGACGGTAACCGGTGTCCCGCATGCCCAGCGGCTCTGTCACCCGGGAGCGGACCAGGGCATCCAACGGCTCCCCACCGACCACGGTCGCCACGTGACCGGCGACGAGGTACCCCACGTCCGAGTAGCGGAATCCGGTGCCGGGTGGGTATTCCAGTGCGACGCGCGACCCGAGCTCCAGGACTGTCTGCTCCACGGGGGTCCGCGCCTTGTCGACGGCCGACGGGCGCCGGGGCGGAGCAGGGGTACGCGGGGGCGCGTACCCGGAATCGAGCCGGGGAGGCAGCCCTGCCGTGTGGGTAAGCAGATGTCGAAGCGTGATCCGACGCCAGTCACCGAGTCTGAAGCTGGGGAGCCAGGTGGCCACCGGTTCATCCAGGCCGAGCCGCCCCTCCTCGAGCAGGGTGAGCAATACCAGGGCGGTGACGAGTTTGGTGACTGACGCGAGGTCGAAGATGGTGTCGACCGTCATCGGGACCCGTTCGGCGGGTGGGAGCGGAGCGCCGCTGGCGTCCGGATAACGGACCGCCTCCCCCACTGCGACCTCCGGTAGGTCCACGCCTGCCACATGAGCCACGGCGACAGCGCCGGCGTAGGAGGGCCGACCGGTGTCGGAGTGGGGCTCCAATCCGGTACTGAGGAGATCCTCGATGCCGGGTGACACGTCTCCGCAGCTTACAGACCTGAAACGAATCGTTATGAAAATGACTCGTAACTTTGCTGGGGGATGCCGCAAGGTGTAGGGAGTCGCGCGTCGACCAAGACATCTGCATCTGTCACGCGCCCGTAGTGCTTCATTCCCCCGCCCCCAAGTGGGCGTCGGAGGGCTACGCGTCGAACCCCCGCGGCGCGTAGCCCTCCGACGCCGAGTCCATTTAAAACCAGAACTAACTGGGCTAACTGGTCGCTGCCGCCGTACCGGTGGGGCATTCTGCCGCGTTATATCCCGTCGGCTGTTCCGTCTGTCATCGAGAACCGCACCAGAGAGCGCGGGAAGTGTGTCCTTGACGCCTACTTCGAACCTGAGAGGTACGCGCGTGAGGGGAGGCGGCGGTGATGGCAGGGCGGGCGTACCCTTTACGACGGCCTATTGGCCGTTCGGGTTCTTGATACCGGCCGTGACCGGCTCGGGACTGAAAGAGTAGTTGAGTTCGTCGGACGCAGCCATGTTGTGCCAACGTGCTGTCTGCGTCCGCCCGAGTAGTGAAAGGGGGCGGGAGATGGCCGACCACAACGCACGCCGGTTGCCAAACCTAGGAAGCGGGGGCTCGTTCAGTCGTGTCCTGTCCGCCCCTATGAAAAGAATGGTGTCCAGAATGCTGCCGCGTGGCGCAGGACACAACAGTGTCGATTCTGGCACCCCGTCCAAGACAGGTGAGGACGCGGTCGTCGATTGCGCGCTTTATGTTGACGGCCGTCGAGAACCAGGTGCCCTCAGCTACACCGAGGCACTGGCCGAGGCGAAGAAGCGAGAGAACGCGTTTGTCTGGATTGGACTGTACGAGCCCGACGTCGATCAGTTCGCCGACATCGCTCAAGTGTTCAGCCTGCACGAGCTGGCTGTAGAGGACGCTGTAAAGGCGTACCAGCGGCCCAAGGTGGAGCGGTACGGCGAGATGACGTTCGTGGCGCTGCGGACCGCCCGGTATGTGGAGCACGCTGAGCTGACCGAGCACAGCGAGATCGTGGAGACCGGCAACATCATGCTTTTCCTGGGTCCGCATTTCGTGATTACGGTCCGGCACGGTAATGCCTGTCGGTTGGCGCCGGTCCGGGCCGATCTGGAGAGCAAGCCGGAGCTGCTGGCCCAGGGGCCGTGGGCGGTATTCCACGCGGTCTGTGACCGAGTGGTGGACGTGTATCTCGATGTGGCGGCGGCGGTTGAAGAGGACATTGACGAAGTCGAGACCAGCGTCTTCAGCCGTACCGGTAACGACGACATCCAGCGCATCTATCAACTCAAGCGGGAGTTGGTGGAATTCAAGCGGGCCGTCTTCCCGCTGCAGCGGCCGATCGCGGCGCTGGTGGCCGGACAGATCCCCAGCGTGCCGATGGAGGTCCGTCGCTACATCCGCGACATTGGTGACCACCTATCGCGAGTGGTTGATCAAGTCAGCAGCTTCGATGATCTGCTCAACTCTATCCTGCAGGCCCGCTTGGCTCAGGTGACCGTCGATCAGAACAACGACATGCGCAAGATCGCCTCTTGGGCGGCGATCGCGGCGGTACAGACCACACTTGCCGGCATATACGGAATGAATTTTGACCATATGCCGGAGACGCATTGGACCTATGGTTATCCGCTCGTCCTTGGCGTCATGGTGGCGATTGCGCTGGTGTTGTATCGATTCTTCCGGCGTGCTGGCTGGTTGTGAACATACGGTGAACAGATAAGGGGGTAAACGGGCAAGGCGGGCGACGCGACCCGTACCATCCAGCGAGTGACCGACCCGATTCGGAGCGGAAGTCGAACGTGAACTTGAACCCGGACCCCCACACAGACCCTGCACCGGAACCGCAGTCGAACCCACAGTCACATTCGCAATCGAGTTCAGAATCGAGCCTTGGGCCTTCGCTGGGCGCGGCCACGGCGCCGACGTCCAGCAAGGCCCTGTCACCGCGTTTGGCGGCTGGGCTGGTCTTCATCACCAGCGGAGCCGTCCTGGTCCTGGAGATCGTGGGGCTGCGGTTGGTGGCGCCCTACGTCGGCGTCACCCTTCAAAGCAACACGGCCGTCATCGGGGTGACGCTTACCGCTATCGCGCTGGGCGCCTGGCTGGGAGGACGGCTGGCCGACCTGATTGATCCGCGCCGGATGTTGGCGCCGGCGATCCTGCTCGGTGCTGGCACCACCGCTTTGACTCTGCCGTTGGTCCGGTACGCCGGGGAGGCGCTGCGCGGCACCGACCCCGCCGCGGTGCTGCTGGTCGCGCTCCTGACACTGTTCGCCCCCGCCCTGCTGCTGTCGTCGGTGACCCCGATGGTGGTGAAGCTGCAGTTGGGGGACCTGCGGCGGACCGGGACCGTGGTCGGCAAGCTGTCGGGTATCGGCACCCTCGGCTCGATCACCGCGACGTTCGGGACCGGTTTTGTGCTGGTGGCCGCCCTGCCCAGCAGCGTGATCGTGCTGAGCCTCGCCGCTCTGTTGCTGATCGTGGGGATCGCCCTCGCCGTTCACTTGCGCGTCCTTACGCGCAGGGCGGGCGCGGAGGGGAGCCACAGCGACCGACAGACCACCGCGGTGGCGATGGTGCTGGCGCTGTTCGGTACCGGTTTCACCCTTGCCGCGCCGAACCCCTGCGATGTGGAGACGGCGTACCACTGTGCCTCGGTCGAGCCGGATCCCGATCACCGCACCGGCAGGCTGCTGGTGCTTAACTCGGGGTGGCATTCCTATGTGGATCTGGCCGATCCCCAGTATCTGGAGTTCGACTACACCCAGATGATCGCG
This sequence comes from Actinomycetales bacterium, assembly GCA_002919305.1. Classification (GTDB taxonomy): domain Bacteria; phylum Actinomycetota; class Actinomycetes; order Mycobacteriales; family Micromonosporaceae; genus RSA1. The sequence continues at coordinate 334,945 of PKFB01000021.1, read as the reverse complement.
TCGGTGGCCGACGTGATGCGCCCCGCGGGGGAGCCGCTGCGCACCCTCCATATCGGGGGCGGTGGCTTCACCCTGCCTCGCTATCTGGCCGCCACCCGGCCCGGCAGCCACACCCGGGTCCTGGAGGTGGATCAGGGAGTGGTGGATCTGGACCGGGCCGAACTCGGGTTGGTTACCGGTCCTGATCTGCAGGTGTGGGTAGGGGACGGTCGAGTGGGGTTGGCTCAGGAGGCTGACGCTCAGCGCGACCTGGTGATCGGCGACGCCTTCGGACACCTGACCGTGCCGTGGCACCTGACCACCCGGGAGGCGATCGAGGAGATCCACCGGATCCTCACTCCCCAAGGGATCTACGCGATGAATGTCATCGATGGCCCGCCCAACCGGTTCCTGCGCGCCGAGCTGGCGACTGTCGCCGAGGTATTCCGGTACATGGCGCTGATCTCCACGCCGGAAGGTGTGGCCGAGGAGGAGACGGAGAACTTCGTACTGGTCGCCTCGGACGCCCCCCTGCCCGTGGAGGCGGTGCGGGATCGACTGGCGGAGCGGGACACCGAGGCGGTGGTGTTGGCGGGGGATCAGCTGCGGGAGTTCATCGGTGACGCCGACCCGTTGACCGACGATTACGCCCCGGTCGACCAGATGCTGGGAAGGTGATAAACGGATAAACGCCCCGCCCGATCACCGCGGGCGGGGCGGACATGCGCAGGGGGCGGGGGTACGCCCAGCAGGGATACGCGGATCACGCGACATTGATTCGCCGCGGTGATCCGCGTACTCACGCTGCTGTGGCGATGTGACTGACCGTGGGTGTCCCGGCCGTGAGAGGTCTGACTAGAGGTCTGACACTGGAGGTCTAACTGCGTCCGTCACCGGTGGTGTCTTGGTTGTTGCCGGTCGCGGGTCGTATCGACACCGACGGGTCGGTCGGGGCGGAGGCGATGCCGGGCGGCACAGGCACCTCCTGGGTCTGATCGCTGGCGCGGTCGCCGCTGGAGCGGGTGTCTTGCTGGGAGTAGGCGCCGTGCCCCTGGCCCCGGTTCCGGAGAGTCTCGGCGGTCTGGCTCGCCCGCTCGCGGACCACGCCCGCCACTGCGGCGGCTCGCTCCCGGACGGTGCCGGCCACCTGACTGGCTCGTTCCCGCATCGTCTGGGTGGTGTCCTGAGGGCGGCGTTCGGACTCGTACTCCTCCCAGCGCTCGTCGCGCTGCCTCCCTATCAGAGCGCCCGCCGCGCCGGCAAACGCTCCGAGGGCGAGGGCGCCGATCACCCACGGCCAACGGCGCCGCCGTGGTTCCTGGCCACGCAGGACCCGGGCCGCGTTGCGGGCCCGCCGCGTCACCTCGCGCGCCTGTGCGGACGTTAGCTGGCGCTGGATCGCTCGCCCTCGGCGACGGGCTCTTCTGTCTCTCCGACTCTTCCGGCCAGCACGGTCGGGAGGCATTGTCAAAGGCGTGACCGCCGCTATCGCGTTCTCCCAGGAGCGGCTGGCGGCGTCCTTGGCTCTCTCGACGCTGGGGGCCATACGCTCCCGGGCTGTACTGACGGCCGGACCGATCCGTTCGGCGGTGCGTTCCGCGGCGAGGAGCGCCGCCGTCCGAAGATGGCTGAGACCTTCGGCCAGTTCATATCCGATCCGTTCCGTGCGGGGCTGCTCCGCACGTCGTCGTAGCACCACTACTACCCCACCTCCCTATTGGGTCGCTTCAGCTCATAGTGCCCCTTACCGTGTCCGGCTACACCTGAAACGGCGCCATGGGAGGATGAAGCGGCCCGATCAGAGGCCGCACAGACCGCCAGCGATCATGGCAGTACCAGCGGGAAGGCCGGTGGAAAGCGGTTGGGCGACCGACCCGCACCACCGGAGTGCGGCTTACGACCGAGGAGGACGAGGCTTTGGCCGAGGAACTGTACGCGACCCTGTACACCACCGAAGGGCCGATTCGGATCCACCTGTTCCCCTACCACGCGCCTAAGACGGTGCGGAACTTCGTCGAACTGGCCGAGGGGACCCGGGAGTACATCGATCCGCGCACTGGTGCCCCAGGCAGTGGCCCCTACTACGACGGGACGATCTTCCACCGGGTCATCAAGGGCTTCATGATCCAGGGAGGCGACCCCACCGGCACCGGGCGGGGCGGGCCAGGGTACAAGTTCGCCGATGAGATCCACCCAGAGCTGCTTTTCAACCGGCCGTACCTGGTGGCCATGGCGAACGCTGGACCGAACACCAACGGGTCACAGTTTTTCATCACGGTCAGCAAGCCGGATTGGCTGAACCGGAAGCACACCATCTTCGGCGAGGTAGAGGACCCGGCCTCCCAGCGGGTGGTGGACGCCATCGCCGCCACCCCGACGCTGCCTGGGGACCGTCCGGCCCAGGACATCGTTATCGAACGGGTCGAGATCGAACGCGTGTCCTCGTAAGTTCGCTGCCCGGCGACGCGACAGCGGGACCGTGTAGGCCCGCTGTCGCTGACGGTGGTTGCGGTGTCATATCCCCGTGCCGCCGGCGACATTGGTTAGGTTTGATACGTGAACGAGGAGCAGACGGTTGGTACGCCGACCGTTCCCGTGTGCTATCGCCACCCGAATCGGGAGACCTACGTCCGGTGTGTGCGCTGTGACCGACCGATCTGCCCCGACTGCATGCGTGAGGCGGCGGTCGGCTTCCAGTGTCCGGAGTGTGTCGCGGCCGGTCGCCGCTCAGTCCGTCCGGTGCGTACCGCGTTCGGTGGCGGCCCGGCGGGTCAATACGGTTGGGTCACCTACACACTGATCGCGCTCAATGTGTTGGTGGCCGTGGCCTCCCTGGTCGTGGGGGGAGGTGCGGCCGCGCTGACGGGATTCGGTGACGTCACACCGATCCAGATGTGGGGCGGGGTGATCGCCCTACCCACCTGGTTCCCTCCCGAGACCGACCCCACCTTTGTCGATGGGGTGGCCGGCGGTGAGTACTGGCGCCTGGTCACCGCCATGTTCATCCACTTCGGAATCCTGCACCTGGGATTGAACATGTGGGTGCTGTGGATTCTGGGGCCCTACCTGGAAAGTGCCCTCGGGCCACTGCGGTTCCTGGCGCTGTATCTGCTGGCCGGCCTGGGTGGGGACGTCGCGGCGTACCTGTTCTCCAACGAACACGCGTTGACCGCCGGTGCCTCCGGCGCGATTTTCGGGTTGTTCGCGGCGTTGTTCGTGATAAACCGCAGACTGCGTCTGGACACCTCCGGGGTTGCCGCCCTGATCGGTATCAACCTGGTGTTCGGGTTCGTGATCGCCAACGTCAGTTGGATCGGTCACCTGGGCGGTTTGGTCACCGGGGCGGTGGTGGCGCTCGGGATGGCGTACGCCCCCCGCTCCCAGCGGGGCCTGGTGCAGGGGGCGACCGTTGTGATCGTGCTGGTGGCGCTGGTGGGGGCCACGCTGCTTCGTACCAGCATGCTCGGCTACTGAGCTTTGGTCCTTTACGCGCCGATACGCGCCGGTGGCGCCGGTGTTCGGGGTGCACGCTGAGGGAGCTGAAGGAAGCAGTCAGGAGGAATCAGTCGCGGCCGGTGCGGATGGCGCGCAGGGTATCAACCACCTCGTCGCAGGGTGCGCCCAACTCATAGGAGCTGAACAGGAACAGCGTCTCCCCGATGTCGATCTCGACTAGCTCCGACCGCAGCCCGAAGCGTCGATGCACGTCCACCCTGATCCGCTCCACCTGTGACCAGGCCAGGCGACGGCGTGTGGCGAAGCCCGTGACGACGGTGATCCCCTCGGGGTCGGCGGCCAGCCGGATCGGTGCGATCAGGTCGCGTAAGGCCATCGCACCCAGGACCAGCGCCGCCGCGGCGGCGACCAGCAGTTGGGCGGAATCCCCGGAGAGGATGACCGCCACGAAGAGGAACAGCGTCGCGCCGGCCGCCTTCAGCCCGGCCAGGCTCGGCGGCACTCGCCATACTGCGGTACGCCCCGGCGCGGGCGTACCGTCCGCCGCGCCCGCAGCGGCGGTCTCCGCCCGCGGGGACGGGTGGGGGCCGGGTGCCGCTGCCCCATCGGATCCTCTGTCCCGACCGCCGGGAGCGCCCGACCTGTGGTTATCGGGTGCGGGCGTCCCCTGGCCGCCGGGGACAGGTGACCTGATGGGGAAGGGATTCCTGTCGCTGTGGTTCACGATCTCAGCATCCCACGCGTATCCGCTTTTTCCCTGATCGCTTGATCAGGAGGAGGCGGATTCAGCGGATGCGGGTCCCTCCGTGGAGTCGGACGCCGGCGTGGCGCTGTTCAGGGTCGCGGGGTGCAGTTGTTCGGTGAGCAGACGGCGGACGCGGGCGTCGCGATCGGGAGCGTCCAACCAGGGCCGCAACAGTTCCCATCCCTGGTAGTAGCAGAACACGTAGACGGCTCCGACAGGTGCGTTGAGGAGGGGGAGCACCAGGTCGACCTCAGACTCCCGGATGAGCGCCCACCGCATCAGGTACGACGCGACCTCGGCCTCCGGGCGGCCCTGCGCGAGTAGCAGGGCGGCGTTGGTCCAGACCCCGAAGAGTACATTCCGTGCCCGGTGGATGGCGGCGAAGTCGCTTCCATCCGCGGGAATGTCGTACTCCGCCAGGACGGTGTCCCTTAGCCACGCCTGCGCCTCATCACCGGAGAAGAGGATGTCCTGGCCGTGCAGTCCAAGCCCTTCGCTGAGGACGAAGTGAGGGGAGATCATGAACCGGACGTTTTGCTCGGCCAGGCCGCGTTCCTGGACCAGATGCCGCTCTTTGAGCACCTGCTCGGCGATGTGGCCCGGGTGCCCTTCATGGGCGACGACGTAGAGCAGGTCGGCCAGGTTGAACGGCAGTGAGGTGTTGATGAAGATCGAGGAGCGCGAGCCTCCCGCGTGGTACCCCGCCGCGAGGTAGGGCGCTTTATCGATGAGCGTGCAGCCGACCTCCTCGTCTTCCGGCAGGGACACGATCCGGTTGGTGCGGCGTCGGGTCTCGGCCACCGCGGAGGCGATGAGGTCCGGGATCCGTGATTGGGCGTCGGTGGGGAGGCGGTGGTGATCCTGCCAGCGGTGGAATTTTTCGGCAAGCGAGCCAGGGCCGGGAAGCGCCGCGTCCAGCGTGGCGTGCGCCTCCTCAAACACCGCCTCATCGAGCCATTCTCCGCTGACGTCTAAGCATTCCCGGACGAACTCGTTCAGGGGGAGAACCTGCCCGTCCAGTCTGCGCGCCATGGCCCGCAGCGCTCGAATCTGCCCGGCGAGGTAGGTCGCCCGTTGAGGATCAGCCGGTAGATCGGCGAGCAGCTTCTCGGCGTCATCGATAAGACGCCCTGGAGGTGGAAGTTCCTCCTCCGTCACGTCCGTGCGCCAGGTGTCGGGGCCTCGGTAGTCGAGGAAAGCATCATGCCCCGCTTCGGAGAGGGCGCGGTTGACCCGTAATGCCAGCTTCGCGTACGCCTCCAGCCAGGCCGGATCGACAGGTTGAGTGTACATGACTCAACTTCTAAAGAATCTTGATGCGGAAGGTCAATCACTGGTGAGGAGAGGCGTAGCATCGGAGAAAAGCTACTGGAGGGTAACAATCATGCGCGACGCGGTGATCGTAGCGGCGGTCCGTACTCCGGTCGGGCGGCGAAACGGGGCCTTATCCGGCATACACGCGGTCTCGTTATCGGCGCATGTCCTTAACGCTCTGGTGGAGCGGGCCGGGGTGGATCCCGCCGATGTGGACGACGTGTTCTGGGGCTGTGTCTCTCAGGTCGGAGAGCAGTCCTGGAACATCGCGCGTAACGCCGTGCTTGCGGCGGGCTGGCCCGAGAGCGTCCCCGGTACCACGGTCGACCGGCAGTGTGGCTCCAGTCAGCAGGCGTTGCACTCCGCGGCGGCCGCGGTGATCAGCGGACAGTGCGATGTGGTGGTGGCCGGCGGGGTCGAAATGATGAGCCGGGTCCCCATGGGAGCTTCGGTCGGCGAAGGCGTCGGGTTGCCCTACGGGGAGCAGGTCGTCAAAAGGTACGCCGGGCGCGAAGGCGTTCAAGACGGTCCGCTGCCATTCAACCAGGGGATCGGAGCAGAGCTCATCGCGCGCCGCTGGGGCCTGTCGCGTGCTCAACTGGATGAGTACTCCCTCGCCAGCCATGAGCGCGCCGCCGCCGCGCAGGACGCCGGTGAATTCGATGAGGAGATCGCTCCGGTCTCCCTCGACGGGGTGACCGTGACCCAGGATGAGGGGGTCCGGCGGGACACATCGTTGGAAAAGTTGGCCGGGCTCAAACCGGCTTTCCTGCCGGACGGCCTGATTACGGCGGGATCTTCTTCTCAGATCTCCGACGGTGCCGCGGCGTTGCTGGTCATGACGGAGCAGGCGGCGCGGGAGCGCGGGCTGCGACCGTGGGCGCGTATCCACACCGCGGTGGTCGCGGCCGATGACCCGGTCCTCATGCTCACCGCCCCCATCCCGGCCACGGCGAAAGCCCTGCGCCGGTCCGGGCTCAGCCTCGCTGACATCGGCACCTACGAGGTGAACGAGGCGTTCGCCCCCATACCTCTGGCCTGGCTAGCGGAGACTGGAGCAGACCCGCAGCGGCTGAACCCAGCCGGGGGTGCGATCGCCCTAGGCCACCCGCTCGGCGCGTCAGGGGCGCGTCTGGCCACCACGATGGTGCACCGGATGCGGGCTCAGGGGATCCGGTACGGGCTCCAGACCATGTGCGAGGGAGGCGGTATGGCCAACGCCATGATCCTCGAGCTCATGGAGTAAGCCGAACCGCGCGCTCGCCCACTACCTGCTCTCGCTGCGCTCGCTAACGCCAGCGGGACAGCACAATCAGGCTGGCCACGAGGCCGCTGAAGCCTGCCGCCAAGTTCCAGTACCGCCACGACTCGACCGGGTACTGGCCCTCGGTCAAGTAGAACGTCACAAGCCAACCGATACCGGCCACGATCAGGACGATCGCCAGAACCGGCACCCATACCGGGCTCGGCTTGACGCTGCTGGTGGGCCTGGCGCCCACCGGCAGGTCAGCCGGCGGAGTGTAGACCTTCTTCTTGCGTACGCGGGACTTAGGCACAGTGCTCTCCTGTGAGGGACGTCGCCAGCTAGCGTAGTCAAGTCGGCACGCGACGAGGAGGAGGGGCGTGAAGAAGCACACGGACAAACACGCGGGCGGCGAATCCGAAGATACCGCGCGCGCCGTGATATCACGAGGCCGACTCTCCCGCGTTGTGCCCAACACGATCTTTCGCCTCGTTCGCGCTGGCCGTCAAGCGTTGAGCGTTCTATTGCGGCGACGGCCCAATCGGGTACGCGGCTGGTCCGCCGTCGTTCCACTGGTGCTCTTTGTGGCTGGGATGCTGCTGGTGACCACGGCCCAGACCTCTCGCGGCACCGAGCTGCGTAACGACCGCCGGATCGAGTTACGGGAGCTGATCGAGGAGCGACAGCGCGAACTCGACGCGCTCCGGGAGCGGGCGGGGCGGCTGCGGGAGGAGATCGACAACCGGACCGCTGAACAGTCCGAATCCGACGCGCGGATCGCCGAAGAACAACAGCGAGCCGAGGAGAACTACGAGGCGGCTGGCTTTACCGAGGTTCACGGTCCAGGGCTGGTGGTCACTTTGAACGACGCCCCCTACCAGCCCGGTGAGAGGCCACCCGGCGCCACCGTGGATGACCTGGTGGTGCACCAGCAGGATGTGCAGGCCGTGGTGAACGCGCTGTGGGCCGGCGGGGCCGAGGCGATGTCGATCATGGATGTCCGGGTGATCTCAACCAGCGCGGTGCGGTGTGTCGGCAACACCCTGTTGCTTCATGGACGGGTGTACTCACCGCCCTTTGTCATCCGGGCAATCGGGGATTCTGCCGCCATGCTCGCGGCTCTGGAAAATTCACCGGGCGTACGCCTGTATCAGGAGGCGGCGGACGCTTTCGGTTTGGGCTACGAGGTCACCGTGACCGACGATGTAACGGTACCGGCCTTTGCGGAACCCGAAGGGCTAACTCATGCGGAAGCTATCCGGTAAATGGGGTTTCGCGTACAGTGATCCATATTAGGAGTCATTTGTACTCTGATCGGTGACGGGATACGGCTTCGATGGTGCAGCTTCAGACAGATAGTGCTCAATGACGACAGGAGGCGGAGCGTGACGGTGTATGGGCCCCCGCACCCTGACGAGTCGTCCTCCTCGGACCTGACGCCTCACACTGGGCGGCAGGCGCTCTCTGACGATGTGACCGAACGGCCGCCGGTGTCCTCCTCCACGCCTCCAGTCCCCGCATCGCCGGTCGCCGGCGATGCGACCCAGCTCCCTCGCGTACCCGCTCGCTCCGCCGGGCCGTTTGACGAGACGATGGCGTTGCCGGCGGTTCCCGCTTCCTCCGCCACGTCGGCCGGGTGGGACCGCCCCGCTCCCCCCGCCGTAGTGGAGCCGGCCAGGAGGGTGGAGCCGGTAAGGAGTGCACCGCTGGCGCCCAGAGCGATGCCCGACCCTGAGCGGACCGCGATCATTATGGACGCCGCCGCTCTTCTCGGGCGGGATCCAGACAGCTTCATCGAACCTGACCGTCAGGAGCAGGAACGGCCGGAGCCGCTGCCGAAACGTCAGCCACGGTCAATCACCGCCTCCGCGGTGGAGGAGCCCGCAACCACCCCCGCCACCTCAGCGGCATCAACGACTTCCCCGCCGGAAAGCGGCGGTTCGAAGCTGCGCCTCGCGTTCCGGACCGTCGGTGAAATCATGATCACCTTCGGTTTGGTGCTCCTGCTGTTCGCCGCCTATGAGATCTGGGGGAAGTCCGCACAGGTCAACGCCGCCCAAGAGGAACTGAACCAAGGGCTGGAGCAGGAGTGGTCCCAGGAACCGCCCCAAGTCGAACCAGCGCCCCCACTCCCCGGTGAGGCCATCGCGCGGCTGTACATCCCCCGACTGGACCAGTACTGGGTGGTCGTCGAAGGGGTGTCCCCGGAGGACATCCGGAACGCGCCGGGTCACTACCCCAACAGCGCGCTACCCGGCCAGATCGGCAACTTCGCGGTCGCCGGTCACAATCTTCCCGCCATCTTCCGGCACATATATGACCTGGAAGAAGGCGACGTCATCGTGGTGGAGGACCGCGACAACTGGTACATCTACGAAGTCGTACGGACCCACATCGTGCGTCCCCACCAGGTGGAGGTGGTCGCACCGGTCCCCGGAGATCCCGGGGCGACGCCGACGCAGGCGATGCTGACCCTCACCACGTGTTATCCCTGGTGGGACAACTACGAACGGTTCATCGTTCACGCACAGATGCGAGGGGAACCCATACCCAAGTCGGAAGGCACCCCGGACGAGATCGCCGGAATGCGGGAGTGACGGTGTACGGCTGGATCTGGCGAAAGCTCCCGTTCGGACTACCCGGCAAGATCATCGGTTCGCTGCTGTTGATCACAGCGGCGGTCTGGGTGCTGTGGTATCACGTCTTCCCCCGTGTGGAGCCGCTCCTGCCGTTCGACGACGTCCAAGTCACCTCCGACCAGACCGTTACCCCTTCCTCCGTCACCAGCTCATCGCCCACACCTGCGGCCTCCACCTCACCCACCCCCACCGGCAATTGATCCTTTGGAGCGCTGATGACCGCCCGCGTTCTCGTCGTGGATAACTACGACTCGTTCGTCTTTAACCTGGTCCAGTACCTCGGCCAGCTCGGTGCGTCGTGCGTCGTACGGCGCAACGATGAGATCACGCTGTCGGAGGTGGCCGACCTCGGTGTGGACGGGGTGCTGCTGTCCCCCGGCCCAGGGGCCCCGGAGCGGGCCGGCATCTGCGTACCACTGATCGAGCAGTACGCCGGGCAGCTGCCCATCCTGGGGGTCTGCCTCGGACATCAGGCGATCGGCGTCGCCTACGGAGCGGTCGTGGAACGCGCACCCGAGCTGTTACATGGCAAGACCAGCGACGTGACGCACAACGGCGCGGGGGTTCTGGCCGGGCTGCCCAACCCGTTCACCGCAACCCGGTACCACTCCCTGGCGGTCCGGGAGGAGACGCTGCCGGCCGAGATCGAGGTGACCGGCCGTACCGCCTCGGGGGTCGTCATGGCGATGCGGCACCGGCAGCTCCCCGTGGAGGGGGTCCAGTTCCACCCCGAATCGGTGTTGACCCAGGGCGGCCACCAGATGCTCGCCAACTGGTTGGCCACCTGCGGTTATCCGGAGGCGCTGGAGCGGGCACCGGCCCTGGTCGCCGAGGTTGAGGAGCGCCGGTTGGCCGCCTATGCCTGAGTCGAAGCGGCCAGTCAGGCGGCACCAACCAGCGGCTTGATCGGGCAGAAAACTGAACGTGTCAGAAAGCATCGGGGCCGACCACCTAGGTGGTCGGCCCCGCAGTCATCAGTCGCCGGGATCAGGATCCTCACTCTGGGTCGGAGCAGAGGACGGAGTCGGCGAATGCGAAGGTTCCGTACCCCCCGTGGGGTTCGTGGTGGGCTCACCATGACCGCCGTCGGTCGGGTGGTCATCTGGCGCGATGGCGACGGTGAGCCTGACCCGCACCCCTATAGGTTGTTCCCCGGTGACGTTCTGAGCCACCACACGGCCGGGTCGCTCGCCATTCTCGGCGGGTCTGTATTCGATGGAGATGTCGTCCCTGTCGACGCCGGCATCCACCAGCCGTGAGATGGCGGAGTCGCGGCTCTGCCCGACGACATACGGGACGTCGATGCGGTTCCCGAGGGAGACGGTCAACGTGACCTCACTGCCCACGTCGACCTGGGTTCCCGAGGGGGGAGAGACTTCCAAAACCTCACCGGCCGGTCGGGCACTGTTCACCGTGACTACCGAGGGCGTCAGGTTGGCTTCGCGAAGCGCCTGCTCAGCCTCTTCCTGCTGCATCCCAACCAGGTTCGCGGGGACCGTGACCTGGTTGGGGCCTAGGCAGACGATGACCGCCACCGTGCTACCCCGTTCGACGGTGGCGCTCGGAGCAGGGCTGGTGCTGATCACCGTCTCGGGGTCACACCCCTCCGAATGCGCATCCTGCCGCTCCGCGTACAGCCCATGCTGCTGCAGCATGTCTTGGGCCTCAGGGAAGGGCCTGCCCTGCACATCGGGAACCTGAACGTTGCGGTTCTGGTTGGCGAGGTACTGCCCGACGAGGAACACCACCAAGCCGAACACCGCCACCAGCGCCAACCCCATCAAGGCCCACGAAGCCATGCGTCGCTGGCCACCGCCGGCGTCGGCCACCCGCGCCGTGGGAGCGTTGTCCCGGCGGTTACCCCCAGTGGTGGGGATGTAACGAGTACGCTCCTCAGCTGACATCACCGGGGTGGCCGTTACCGGGCGGCCAGCGGCGGCCCGCAAGGCGTCGGCGCGCATCTCCGCGGCGCTCTGGTAGCGGTTCGCCGGGTTCTTGGCGAGCGCCTTGAGCACCACCGCGTCGATCTCGGGAGTGACGTCGGGGTTGAGCTCACTGACCGGGCGCGGATCCTCCCGCACGTGTTGGTAGGCCACACTGACCGGGTTGTCACCGGTGAACGGCGGATGACCGCAGAGCAGCTCGTACAACACGCAGCCGGTCGCGTACACGTCGCTGCGTGCGTCTACGCTCTCGCCTCGGGCTTGCTCTGGTGACAGGTACTGCGCGGTACCGATCACGGCACTGGTGGCGGTCATCGTCGAGGTGGCGCTGGTCAACGCGCGCGCGATGCCGAAGTCCATCACCTTGACCTGGCCGGACGTGGTCAGCATGACGTTGCCCGGCTTGATGTCGCGGTGAATGATGCCGTGCCGGTGGCTGAAGTCGAGGGCGCTGCAGATGTCGGCGACGATCTCCAGGGCCCGGCGGGGCATCAGCGGGCCCTCGGTGGCCAGCACCTCCTTGAGGGTTCGGCCGTTGACGTACTCCATCACGATGTAAGGCAGGCTCTCGCCGTCCTTACCCCGTTCCTCGCCGGTGTCGTAAACCGAGACGATCGCGGGGTGGTTGAGGGAGGCCGCGTTCTGCGCTTCCCGGCGGAACCGTGCCTGGAAAGTAGCGTCCCGGGCGAGGTCGACGCGCAGCATCTTGATGGCCACGTCGCGGCCGAGACGGAGGTCCCGCCCTCGATGGACCTCGGCCATACCGCCGTAGCCGAGCAGTTCGCCGACCTGGTACCTGCCTCCAAGAAGGCGGTCCTGCGCGGTCATGCTCAGTAGTCCTTCTCGAGGTTGGCGGCCATGAGGACCGTGTGGTTCGAACGCCGGTGGGTCGCGGCTACCTGAGGTGTCGTGGGAGAGGAGGCTGGATCCCCGGACGTGGGGGGTGCGCTCTGCCCACCGTCAGGGTTTCCGTTCCCATCATCGTCCTGGTCGCCGTTGTTGCTGTCGTCGTTGTTGTTGCTGTCGTCGTGATCACCGTCTTGGTCATCCCCGTGAGGAGCGGTGGGGAAGTCGTTGGGATCGTTACCCGGGATATTGGGGATCGGGTCGTAGTACACGGTGATCTGTTCGTCCAAGGAGACCTCGCCGTTGGGCTCCACCCCGTTGACCCTGCCCGGCGGCCTATCACCATCCCGCTCTTGGGTGCTGATGTTCTCTACCTGGAAACCGAGCTCCACCAGAGAGCTGACGACCTCCTCGACCCGAGCCCCGAGGTACTGGTCCTGATCGATGAATACGGTCTGGGTTTCCGATTGCTCGCTCGGCAGAGCGGCGGAGGGCGTGGGGTCGCCGGATTGGGTGTTGTTGTCGGGATCGCCTCTGAGCAGGACGTACACCACCAAAGACACTCCGAGCAGCAGCACCACGACGCCTGCGGCTACCGCGAACATGCTGTTGTTGCGGCGCCCAGAGTCTGCTGCGGATGGGCGGAACGAGCCGGACGGGCCGGCATTGAAGGAGCCCTCCTGGTAGTAGCCAGAGGAGTCATCAGCAGTGTGCGTCGGCGGTGTCACGGACGCCGCGCCCCGCGCGTACCGAGGCTGCCCCGACCCACCAGCGGCGGCCGGTTGTGAAAAACCGACGCCGGCGGGGCTGACCGGTGGCTGCACCCGGGTCGTGCCGGCCACGGTGGGATTGACGACGGTAGGCATGACCGCGGTACGCCCCGGCGTCCCGGGGGAGGTCCCTGAGGGCGACGCGACCGATTCGCCAGCCGCGGCTCGCCGGGCCGCCTCGGCCATCGCTGAGGCGCTCTCCCACCGCTGCACCGGGTCCTTGGCCATGGCGCGCTCCACCACGGCGCGGATCTCTGGAGGCACGTCGGGAGGGAGCGGAGGCGGCATTTCGCGGATGTGCTTCATCGCCACTTCGATGGGGTTGTCCCCCTCGAAGGGGCGGCGACCGGTCAGGCACTGATAGGCCACCACGCCCAGGGAATACAGGTCACTGGCTGGGGTGATGGTGCTTCCGGCGGCCTGCTCGGGCGAAACGTAGGAGGCCGTACCCAGGACCGCGCCAGCCTGGGTGAGGTTTCCGCTGATCGCGCTGCGGGCGATTCCGAAGTCAGTCAGGACGAGTTTGCCGTTAGGACGTATGAGGAGGTTACCGGGTTTGACGTCCCGGTGGACGATGCCATGGTCGTGGGCGGCCTGCAGTGCTTCAGCGGCCTGCGCCACAAAGTCCATAGTCTTCGGACCGGGCAGACGCCCCGCCCGGACGAGTACGCGGTGCAGCGGTTCGCCTTCGACGTACTCCATCACCAGGAAGGGGGCTTTCCCACCGCCTTGGAGCTCGCCTTCGCCATAGTCGTAGATCTGCACCACGCCGGGGTGGTTGATGGTGGCCATCACACGCGCCTCGGCGCGGAAGCGCTGGGCGAACCCAGACTCCTCCAACATCGCTGCCTGCAGGATCTTCACCGCGACCCGGCGCCCCAGGACGGTGTCCTCGGCCCGCCAGACTTCACCCATGCCGCCGGTGGCGATCCGCTCCTCCAATCGGTAGCGGCCGCCCAGCATGTGGCCTGGCGTGAGCATCAGTCCCTCCCCCTCATCACCTATCTAGTCATCGCGCGTCAAGTACTGCGCGCATCACGTGCCCAGCGATCTCAGCGGCCCGTCCGCTACCGCCGTCACCGTAACGGTCCAGGAAAACCGCCACAGCCACCCGTGGCTGACCATCTTCCAAAGCGAACCCGATGAACCAGCCATGTGTATTAGCTTCCGCAGCGTTTTGCGCGGTACCGGTCTTTCCACCCACCGTGACACCGTCGATCGCCGCGCGTCGACCGGTACCGTTGTCTACGACCGAGATCATCATTTCCCGCAGGTCCTCGGCCTGTGATTCGGTCAGCGGCCGTCCGTACTCTTCCGGTTCGGTCACCTCGAGCGTGCCGACACCGGGCGGACCGGTGACCCGGTCAACCAGGTAGGGCCGCATCAACCTTCCCCCGTTGGCGACCGCAGCGGCGATCATAGCGCCCTGCAACGGAGTCATCCGCACATCGCGCTGACCGATACACGACTGAGCCAGCGCCGGAGGGTCAGGCATGTCCCCGGTGTGGCTTGCCGCCACTGGCAGGGGGATACGCAGGCTGTCATCCTCGAAGCCGAAACGGCGCGCCATGTCCTGGACCGCGTCCGCGCCTAGTTCAGTGCCGAGCCGAGCGAACGCTGTGTTGCAGGAGACCGTCACCGCCTCGATGAACGACACCTGTGCTTCCGGGCAGGTTGAGGGGGTGGAGTTGCGAATCTCCACGGTGGTCTGCTCGGGAGTGAAGGATGGACCGGCCGGCAGCATGGACTCGGGTGTGTACTGGCCCGTGGCCAACGCGGCCGCGGAGACCACGATCTTGAAAGTTGAACCGGGCGGGTAGTTGTCCGACAGCGCCCGGTTGAGCATGGGGTCAAGTTCGTCAGACTGGTACCGGTTCCAGGCCTCTTCCTCCTCCGCGATGTTGTGGGACACCAGCGGGTTGGGGTCGAAGCTGGGGGTGGACACCAGAGCCAGGATGGCGCCGGTGGTGGGGTCCAACGCCACGACGGCCCCTCGACCGCCGAGGCCACCGTCCTCCAGCAGCTCGTTGTACGCGACCTGCTGCGCTGCTCCCGAGATGGTCAGGTATACGTCGCCACCGACCGGTCGCCGACCCGTGATGATGTCAGAGACCCGCCGCACGAAGAGCCGGTCGTCGTCCCCGGAGAGTATTTCGTCGTACTGCGCCTCAAGCCCGGTCAGACCGTAATTGAGCGAGTTGTACCCCACGATATGGGCGTACAGCTCCCCCTGCGGGTAGTAACGCTGGAACCGCAGCTCCTGATCCTCGCCGGTGTCCACACTCGTGGCGATCGCCTGGTTGTCCACAATGATGTTGCCCCGCTGGCGCTGATACTCCTGGAGCTGGACGCGCCGGTTGTCCGGATGGTTGCGGTAGTAATCATTCCGGAAGAACTGGACGTATGTCAGATTGCCCAACAACAGGCCCAGCAGCACCAGGAGCGCGACTGAGACGCGGCGGAGAGGAGCGTTCACAGGCGTACCACCTCTGTTGCCGTGGAAGACAGTTTGGTGGGCAGGGTGCCGGGCCCGGTCCCGGGCGTCATGGGCCGGCGGGACGCGTCAGAGATCCGGAGCAGGACAGCGACCAACATCCAGTTGGCCACGAGTGAGGACCCTCCCAGCGACATGAAGGGGGTGGTCAGACCGGTCAGCGGGATGAGCTTGCTGACACCGCCGATGATCACGAAGACCTGAAGACCCAGCGAGAACGCGAGGCCGGCAGCCAAAAGCTTCCCGAACGAGTCACGAACGGACAACGCGATCCGGATTCCCCGCTCCGTAATGATCATGTACAGCAGTACGATCCCGCTCAGGCCGAACAGCCCGATCTCCTCGCCCATGCCGGCGGTGATGAAGTCACTCTGGACCACCGGAATGCGGTTGGGGGTACCGGCTCCGGGACCGGCCCCGAACAGGCCACCGCTACCGAGGCCAAACAGCGACTCCACCAGCTGATAACCCAGCCCGTCCCGGTCCGCGAAAGGATCCAGGTAGATCGAGACCCGCTGCTGTAGACGGGCGAAGAGGGAGTGCGCGAGGACCGCGCCGGCGGCGAACAGGCCCAGACCGATCAGCAGCCAGCTGGTTCGTTCGGTGGCGACGTACAGCATCACCACGAACGAAGCGAAGAACATCAGCGAGGTTCCCAGGTCGGAGTTGCGGACCAACACCAGCAGGCTCGCGGCCCACACCACCAGCACCGGTCCCATGTCGCGGCCCCGGGGGAAGTCGATTCCCAGGAAACGCTTGCTCGCCAGCGACAACACCTCACGCTTGCGCACCAGGTAGTACGCGAAGAAGACGATCAACATCAACTTCGCGAACTCACCGGGCTGGATCCGACCCAGGAAGGGGATATCGATGGACAGCCGGGCGCCGTTGTCGGCCGCGCTGGCGGGCAGGATCGCCGGGATCGCGATCAAGACGATGCCCACCAGGGCCAGGGTGTACGCGTACCGGGACAAGGAGCGGTGGTCACGGACGACAGAGAGCACGACCGTGAAGGCCACCAACGCGACCAGGGTCCAGATCAGCTGCCGGATCCCGGCGTCTCCGCTCAGCGCCGTCAGGGAACTGCGTTCACCGGGATCGACGTCACCGAAGTCGATCCGCTGGATGAAGATCACGCCCAACCCGTTGAGGGTCGCGGCGCACGGCAGGATCACCGGATCGGCGTACGGAGCCAGGAAACGGATGACCATGTGCGTGGCCAGGAACAACGCCAGCAGCAGGCTCGGCACGATGATGATGTCGAGGTTGAACCGCTGCAGCAGCGCGGTGTGAATCCCGGCCGTGAAGGTCAGAAGAAGCAGCCCGCCCAACAGCAGCAATCCGAGCTCAGCGTTACGCCGGGTGGGGACACGCCGGGTCGACCCGGCTCCCTGCGGAGCCGCGGAAGCGGATGCGGTGGCGGAGGGCAGGCTCATCATGAGTCTTTCTAGTCCTCGCGGCAGTTCACGCCAGGTTCAGCCGGTTCTCGGGTGGTCTCCAGCTGCGTGGGCTCCGGAGAAGGAGAAACCAGGCTCTCTGACGCCGAGGGATCCGGCGTCGGGCTGGCAGCGTCGGTGGAGGGGGTGGGCGACGGGGCAATAGACGTGGAGGGGGACGGGGTCACGTCCTGGGGAGGAGGCACGGCCGCGTCGTTGTCGTCCTCCCAGCACAGCGGGAGCAGATAGTCGTTGTCGGGAGTGTTAGCGGTGATCTCCCGGAATGTGGCGTACGCCGCGGCCCGGTTCTCTGCGGGAATCCCCCGCTCCACCCGGGCGCGTTCGTGGGCGACGAGGTCGTCCACGGTGATCTCTGTGCTCGCCTCCTCCACAGACGACAGGTTCAGGCCCGCGATCTCGCCGGGGACACCGCGAAACACCGCCACGTATCCCTCTTCGGTGACCCCCACGAAGTACTGGGATTGGGTGTAGTGCCAGCCGAACCAGCCACCCGCGGCGAACAGCATGATCAAGATCACGGCGACGACTAGGACGCGCAGTTTGGAGCGCCGGGGCGACTCGTCATCCTCGTCGTCTTCGTAGTTCTCGGGTGAAGGTGTGGAGTTCCGAGGCGGCGCGGCCAGCGCCGCACGGCCAGCCGGACTACTGCGATCAGCCGCGGTCGCCAAGCCGCGGTCCTGGGCAGCGGCTCCACCCACCACCGGCTGCGACTCGACGATGTCGGCGTCGTCGGTGACGTCGGCGACGATCACAGTGACGTTGTCAGGGCCACCGCCACGTAGTGCGAGTTGGATCAACCGCTCCACACACTGACTGGGATCTTTGATCTCCCGCAGTGTCTGGGCGATCGTTTCCTGGCTCACCACCCCTGACAGGCCATCACTGCACAGCAGGTACCGGTCGCCCGCACGCGCCTCGCGTACCGAATACTCCGGATCGACATCCCGACCGTCCAACGCCCGGGTGAGCAGGGAGCGCTGAGGATGGCTGTTGGCCTCCTCGGCGGTGATCCGCCCCTCATCGACGAGCATCTGGACGTAGGTGTCGTCCTTGGTGATCTGGATGAGCTCAGAGTCCCGGAGAAGGTAGGCCCGGGAGTCACCGACGTGGACCAAGCCGATACGCGTACCACCGAAGAGGATGGCGGTGAGCGTGGTGCCCATGCCCTCCATCTGGGGGTTCGCGTCGACGGCCTCACGCAGTTGCTGGTTGGCGTTGGCGACGGCGTTGCGGAGTACGTCGATGAGGTCACCGCCGGGTACATCCTCATCAAGTGGGGCGAGGACGCCGATGACGATGTTCGAAGCCACATCACCGGCGGCCATACCGCCCATGCCATCGGCAACAGCCAGGAGCCGCGGCCCTGCGAAGACGGAATCCTGGTTCCCTTCGCGGATGAGGCCGCGGTCGCTGCGCGCCGCGTAGCGGAGGGTCAAGGTCATGGCCGTAACTCGATCGCGGTGCGGCCGATTCGGATCGGCACGCCAAGGGGGACAGGTGTTGGTCCGGTGACCTTAGCGCGATCGAGGTAGGTCCCGTTGGTCGAGCCGAGGTCTTCTAGGTACCACTCACCGTTGCGTGGTGTCAGACGGGCGTGGCGGGCTGACGCGTAGTCGTCGGCCACCACGAGAGTGGAATCCTCGGCACGTCCAATCGTGATCGGCTGGTTGCCCAGCGTGATACGGGTACCTGCCAGGGCGCCCTCGGTCACCACGAGCTGACGGGCAACTCGACCGCGCCGTGTCTTGGTGGCCCGGCCAGCGTTGGCTGTCGGGAGTCCGACGACGCGGGGTGACGCGACGAGTCGGTTCTGCCGCGCCCCCGCAAACAGATCTCGCCGGATCACCCCGACCACCGTGAATATGAACACCCACAGCAGGATCAGGAAGCCGAATCGGGCGACAGCGAGCACAACCTCAGGCATGAGAACGTCTCACCACCCGAGGCGTCGCGGCGCTGTACATCCTGTCATGGAGCGGGCGTTCCCCATCAGCCGTCCACACGGAACGTCAAAGTAGTGGTTCCCAGCTGAATCACGTCACCGGGCTGGAGTGCGACGGCGGAGATCCGCTGTCCATTGACCAAGGTGCCGTTGGTCGACCCCAGGTCCGTAAGGACGACGCGGGTGCCGTCGAAGTCCAGCCGTGCGTGACGACGGGAAATACCGACGTCGGGCAGACGCATCTGTGCCTGTTCCCCCCGTCCGATGATCGTGGAACCGATCGCCACCGCGTACTGCCGCCCGTCGCTGGCGATCAGCCGCGCGTTGTGTGCCTGGTGAGGCGCGGGCGGAGCACTGGTCGGACCGGGACCGTACGGGCTCTGGGGCGCGGCCATGTCGTAGGGCGACGGAGCTGGCGACGGCGCGTCATAGGGCGAGGGCGGTGGCGGTGGCGCGTCATAGCCCTGCTGGGGATACCCGCCCGTCGGCTGCTGCGGATATCCACCACTACCGGGGTACGCGGGAGCCGGTTCAGTACCGGTGTACACCTCGGCGGTGACTCGGAACATCCCCGTGTCCAGCCCTTCACCCCGTTCGATCTCGACGATGACATCGCCGTAGACCGTCCAGCCGTTCTCGCCGATGTATTCCGCCTGCGCCTGAGCCAACTCTTGGGCCAGAGCAGCGGCGTAAGGGGCCAGACGGCCATGATCGTACGGTGAAAGATCAATCACATAGCGGTTGGGTACAAGGGTGCGCCCGCCGGCGAGGATCGCCCTGTGCGCCTCAGCCTCGCGCTGCATGGCGCTCGCGATCTCCACAGGGTGCACGACACCCTTGAAGACCTTGGCGAAGGCACCCTCGACCAAGCTCTCCAGCCGCTTTTCGAAGCGTTGCAGAACGCTCACCGGCTCCTCCTCGGGTTCCGTGGCCTCGATGGTATCTGGCCGGGCCATGGGCTGGCGCAACGAGCGTGTCCTGCGTGCTACCCTTGCCTGGCTCGTAGGGCGCTGCCTGCGGGAACATCGCGATGGTGACATCGCGATGTCCCAAGGGCGACAGAATCCTGGGGCTGCTCCGGGATCACTGTCGGTCGATGTCCAACGGTGGGACACCGAGGTTCCTCGAAAGAGGGGTATCTCGAAAGTGCCACCCCTGTTGGATACGATCAACCCGCGTAGGGCTAGTATCTAGTAGCCCGCTCGGTACAGCGCCGAAACGGGCGGCGTTCGCCAGGGGAAGTGGCGGAATGGCAGACGCGCACGGTTCAGGTCCGTGTGCCCGAGAGGGCGTGGGGGTTCAACTCCCCCCTTCCCCACCAGGAGAACACGAAGTGGGTTCCCGAAAGCGGGAACCCACTTCGTGTGTCAGGGGCTGCGTGGGCTGAGCCTGTACCCGGAGGGGCCGGCGCGCTCCGCGTCGAAGAGCGGAGGAGCGGGAACCGCACTTTGGGGCGTGGTCTTACTTAAGACCGGCTTTCAAAAGACCTACCGGGATCCGGGATGGTGAGCGGCTGTGGGGTGACGCACGTAACCATCGGGTCGGCGTGGTCTGACTGGGGAGCGTGCGGACGCGTGGAGGAGTCCGGTCGCTGGGACGGGCGGGCTACGGTGACGGGGGACGACAGTCACGTGTCTCGAGCCGAGAGCCAGCAGTGCTGACCTGTCGGGCCGCGGGAGTGGTTGGACGCTTTGCCCGGGCCGTGTGTTACTCATAGCAAGTCGCTTCTGATCTTGAAAGTGCGTTCAACCGTTTCCGTGTGGTATGCCTGAAGGTGCCATGATCATCGATGGGTAGGGTGTGCGAAACGCGTTTTTAATCCGTCGGCCAGGAAACCAGACGTGGTTCTAGGTGGCACTTTTTGGTGAGTTTTAAGTCCGGCGGGTGTACTACTCTGAGCTGCGCCGTGGTTATTGATCATGAGTAGTGGGGCAGCAATGACTCAACCATCCGGCTCTGGTTACTCCTACGATCCGTACGGTCAGCAGCCTGGTTACGGAGCTCAACCGCCATACGGACAACCGCCGGTGAGCGGAGCGCCCGTTTCAGGCGGCGGTTACCCGACTGCGCCTGCCGGGTACCCCGGACCGGGGCAGCCTCAATCCGTGCCGCCCGCCTACGGACCGACCCCGTACGGGGGAGGGCAGCCGGGAGGATTCCCACCACCCGGCCCCGGTATGCCAGGAGCTCAGCCGCAGAAGCGCACCGGGCTGATCGTGGGGATCCTCGCTGGTGTGGTCGTCCTCCTTCTGGGCGTGGGTGCGGTGGCCTTCTTCCTTACGCGTGATGGGGCTGCTGATTCCTCGGCGTCGCCCTCAGAGGTAACCGAGGCGTTCTTCCAGCACGTGAGCGAGGGCGATTTCGACGGCGCGGCTCAGTATGTGTGCTCCAATGATCTCGAGTCTTTCCAGCAGGCTGCCGCGGATGAGGTCAGCGGTATGGCGATTATGACCAATATTGAATGGCAGATCCTGGAGGAGCGGATCAACGGCGATGAGGCCGAGGTTGACGTCGAAATGACGATTGAATTCGCGGGAGAGATGCACTCCGAAGTAGAGACCGTGCCGCTGGTGCGGGAGAGTGATGGCTGGCGGGTCTGCGAGTTCTAATCGACTCTCGCGATTTCCGGCGCGTACCGTGTGATATTCGCTCTGGTATTCACCTCAGACGTCCAGCAGATGTCCGGGCCCCGCGGGGATGGCCTGACGGCCAGACCTCGCGATCGGCCCGGACTAAATCCTTATGTGGAAGAGATTCGGGAGGGCGAACTCAGACGTTCAGGCTGGCTCGCGCGTAGAGAAGCTCCAGTACCGCTCGGGTGGCTTCCAACCACTGGTCGAGATAGGCCGGTGGTGGGGCGGCGTGAGGAGGAGGGAGCTCCGCCAGCAGCCCGAGCAGGAGCGGGTGCTCCGCCATGGAGGACGGGACCTGACTGAGCAGTTCATCCGGGCTCTGTGGCTGTCCCGCCGCGTGACGTCGCGAGCGCGGGGCAGGGCCCTCGGCAGAGGCGGGCTCAGAGCGGGGACCTTCAGAGCGCGGGGCCTCGTAAGGGGCGGCCTCGTAGCGCGGCTGCTCCGCCCGGTCGGGGGGAGCAGGGTTGAAGACAGGCTGCGGCGTCGCGGGCTCGCCTGGACGGTCGGTGGCCGCTGAACGGGGCTGTGCGGGCGGTGTGGATTGTTCCTCGGAGGCGGGCTCAGCCGGCCGGCGGGCGACCCGTGACCGGGGACCCGCGCCGTTGGAGGAGATCGCCTCCGGTCGGGGAGCGGGTGGGAGGCCACGCCCCGGCAACGCGAATTCATCGGTCATCGACATGTCAGGGCCGAGGTTGTCGGGAGTATTCATGACCTTCAGTTCGCCCTCCTCCTCGGAAATGTGACAGGTGCAGCCTACGAGCACCTTCGATGTCTCAACGAGACCCTGTGTGGGTCGGTTACCAATCGCACAGCCGCGGTGTAGGACTCGTCTGGCGGGTACCGTACCGGGTGATGTCTACCATTCCCATTGCTCCGGCCTGATTACAACAGGTTACGGATACGGTCAAAAGTGGGTAACCGATGCGGTACCCCGCTTCGCTCTCTGCCGTTCCGCCTGACTGTCCTGATCGATGAGAACGATGGTTGTCCTGCCCGGAAAGGTATACCGTTTTCGATATGACCTTCCCGGGAGATGACGTCGACTCCGGCGATGAGCTGCCGTTGCTGCCCGGTTTTCGGGAGATGGCGCAGCGACGGCGTCAAATGCTGACCGAGCTGGCCGCACAACGCCGGCGCGCCGGGCTCTCTCAGGCGGAGGTGGCGGCCCGGATGGGGACGTCCCAGCCGGCGGTGGCGCGTTTGGAGGCTGGCATGGTCGACGCCCGGCTCTCGACGCTGGAGCGGTACGCCGCCGCGGTCGGATGCCAGTTAGAGATGCGAATCCGGACGACCGATCCTGACCGGCGGTCCGGGGTCGCTGAAGTGGAGGCGACATGACGATCCCCGCACGGACGACCCCAGCACTGACGATCACCGTACGCGGTCGGTACCCCGGGGAGGAGCCTGGTTGGAGCGTTCCCGGACGTCCGGAGCCCGAACGGGAACCGCGACCCGGGTCGGGGCAGGAGTCGAGTGAGCTGGAATCGTGGCTGGCCGAACGGCTGTTTGATCAGGGCATCGTGCTGCTCCAGGGAGAGCTCACCGCCCAGCTCGGTACCCGGGTGGCGGCTCAGCTGCTGGCCATGGAAGCCAACGACGGGGAGCGGATCCAGCTTCACCTGCGTTGCCCCGACGGGGATCTAGATGCGGCGTTCGCGTTTACAGGTGGAGACCGATCTCAGCGCTGTCCGGATGTTGAGTGCGTCAGAGGCGATTGAATACGGCTTGGTTCAGGAAATCGCCCGAAAAGCTGAATAATCCGACTGTTTGGTCGATCTATGTACGAACAGTCGTGAACCCGATACTAATCGTGGAGATGGTGAAGGAGCATGGCGCCATCACAACCAGGAGGTCTCCGCCATGGACTTCACCAAACTCTCCGCCTCCCTCGCCACTGCGTACGACCAGTATTCCGCTGACGGCAACCTCTCGCTGACGCACCGAGCCCGCACCCTCGGGCTCGTCACGATCACCGAAACCACCCGACCTACCCGAGCGGTGGTGTTCGTCCGGGGTCCGCTGCGCTCCGGTGAGGAGTTGACCCGGTTGGCCGAAGCGGGTTTGGAGCTCAATGAGACCGGTGGGGCGGCCGAGGAGGCCCCGCGTACCGGCATTGTGGCGCTGGACGCGCTGGATCGCATCAGCTCCGATCCCGCGGTGGGGCAGCTGATCGCGGCGCGCAGACTGCGCCCTCTGATGGATGTGGCACCTGGCGCGGTCGCGCTCCCTGAATTCGTCCGTCGAAGCGGGTTGACCGGGGAAGGGGTCGTGATCGGAGTGGTCGACACCGGGATCGATCCCCAACATCCGGCTTTTACGGGGCGGATCGAACGGATCTGGGACCAGACGCTCCCCGGTTCAGGGGTGCCGGAGGGCCGGTACGGGGCCGAGCTGATTGGGGAGCAGATCCGGCTGTCCCGAGACACCGATGGGCACGGCACTCACGTGGCCGGGATTGCGGCCGGCGCTGACGCCACCTATCCGGGAGTGGCGCCCGGTGCCCGGCTCGTGATTGTCAAGACCGACCTGCTGGACGCCCACATCGCCGACGGGGTGCGGTACTGCGTCCGAGTGGCCTCGGAGCTGGGGATGCCGGTGGTGGTCAACCTCAGCCTGGGTGGGCACGGCGATCCGCACGACGGCACCGACCCGCTTTCGCAGATCATCGACGCCGTCAGCGGGCCCGGCAGGATCGTGGTCTGCGCCGCCGGCAATGAGGGGAACGACGACATTCACGCTCGGACCCAGATCACCCAGGGCGGGCAGCGGACGATCACCTGCGCCGCCGCCGGGCCTTTCGAATTGAATATCTGGTACGCCGGTGCTGACGCGCTGGACATCGCGGTGGCCGGACCCTCCGGGGAGTCCACTCCGTTCCAGTCGATCATCACCGGTGGATCGCCGGTGCGGCAGTACATAACCGGCGATGGCAGGATCCGAATCGCTACCCCCGGACCCGACCCGATCAACGGTGATCACAACGCTCTGGTGCTGGTGGAGCCGAACAGCTCCGCGTCGGCTCCCTCCCGGCTGTGGCGGCTGCGTCTCCGGGGCGCTTCGGTAAGCAACGGTCAGGTCGACGCGTGGATCCTGTCCTCACCGGACCTGCCCGCACAGTTCACCGGCCGTTACGCCGACGACGCCTACAAGATCGGCTCCCCAGGAGCGGCGACGCAGGCGGTGACCGCCGCCGCGTACACCACCAAGGTCAGCTGGACCGATATCGATGGCGCGCAGCGCGCCACGGGGTTGGAACCCAACGACATTGCGGACTTCTCCAGCGAAGGACCGCGTCGGGACGAACACCCCAAGCCGGACGTCGCGGCGCCGGGCGCCATGATCGCATCCGCGCTTTCGCGGAATGCTCACCTACCCCGAGCGCTCATCCTCGACCGGGAGCACGTGGTGATGGCCGGGACCAGCATGGCTTCACCGTTTGTGGCGGGAGTGGCGGCGTTGCTGTTGCAGCGGGATCCGAATTTGGATCCGGACGGATTGCGGAAGCAGCTCCGCGCCGCGAGCTCTGTTCCGGGCGCGCCACCGGCGACTTTCGATCCGAAGTGGGGGTACGGCCTGCTCTCCGCTGATCAGCTGTGAGCGATTGATCGACACGAATGGGGAGCCAGGTCGGCGAGCTCTGGATCGTATAACGGTGTGATGAGTACCTCCGGTGCGTCGTCGCCTGGCTCACCGTTCAATAGCACCGGAAAATTGAAGGTATTGAGGACAGTCGAACTGGGTAGACGGCCACCATGGACTATTCCAAGGTCGACGCCGCACTCGCCACAGCGTTGCGGGAGGTGACTCAGCCCGATGCCCATGTTTTCCCGGTCTTCGTGTCGATCTCTGATCCGCCGGCCACGCTGGAGCCTCGATGGCGGCGCATTTTGGGAGTGGACGAAGCGGGTCCCGGGCCCGGCATCGTGACCACCACCGTCTCCGCGACTCAGATCGCGGAGTTGTCGGAGCAGCCGTGGGTGAGTGCGATCACGCTCGCCCAATGGCGTCGGACAGTGTCGGTCACAACGTCGTAGAGAGTCATACAGAGGCCACAACATCAACGGAGACGACAGCGTTGTAGGAAGCAACGTCACGCGGGCCTGGAACCTGAGGGGGCGGCGATGGTGGAGAAACGGCCAACGGGTTCGCTGAGCTTACGGGTCCCGCTTGTTCTGGTGCTGGTTATCTGGATCGGTTCCGTCCTGTTTTTGGCCGCTCACATCCTCAGCCCCGATAAGGCGTGGGCGACGGTCACCCCTACGACGGGGGTCTCGTGGGCCTCGGAGGAGCCGACCAGCTCCCCGGATCCGACGACACCGAGCACCGCTCCTTCCTCACCGGACACCCCGCCCACGTCCACCCCGTCGGATTCGGCGCCACCGACGACGGCCAGCCCGTCAAGCAGTCCTTCGGCCTCTCCTTCCGCGTCGAGCGCCTCACCGGAGCACAGTCAGTCGGCCTCAGCTTCGGCGACCCCGTCGGAGACAACGCCGACGCAGCAGGAAGGGAGAAGACAGTCCCACCAGCGTCAGGTTCTTCCTGAGTGGACACCGTGGGTTGCTCCCTCGCGGACCCCGTCAGCGGCGAGCGACGGCACCGTCCCCTCGACACAGGCGCAACCGGTCGAGCAGCAGTGGAGCAGCGTCGCCCCGCCGTCGGCGATGGGGCAGACGTTGACGCTTATAGGAGCCGGGCTGTTCCTGTTAGCCAGCATCGGCATGCTCGTGGTGTACCGGCTGCAACGTCACTGGTGAAGCCGGTGGTGAATCAAGTAATAGATGGGTATTTAGACGGGTCTGGCCCCGGCGAAGGGTAGCCGGGCGCTCAGGCGACGCGTACCCTGCACCGCCATGACGATGCGTGTCCGGATCGCGCCGGTGATGACCACATTTGTGGTCGCACTCCTGGCCGGTGCCGCGCAGTTGGGAGTCGCATACGGTCTCGGTCTGCTGTTGTGGGCCCGCTCCTTCAACGACAGCTCCGCCGATGTGTGGGCAGGGCACCTGACCTGGATCTGTTGGTTGGCCGCCGCCTCGGCCGTCAGCGGGGCCGTGGCCGGTGGAAAAGTGGCACGGCTGGTGTCTCTTCCGGATACGGTCGGGTGGCGGATCGTCATCGCGGCCGTCGGTGGGGTAGGCGCCGCCGTCACCATCCCTTTGGTGATGGTGCCGACACGGTACGCCGCACTCAGCTCCGGAGCAGACCCGGTCATGGTGGCCGGGCGCGTCACCGTTGTCGGCGTCCTGGTGGGGGCGGTGGTGGCGTTCGGGGTGCTGTTGGCGAGGCCGTTGGCCTGGAACGCGATCGCCACCGTTGTCTGGATGTGGCTGGTGGCCCTCGGATCGGTGGTCGGAGCGCTCCGACGAGGTGACGACCCTGAGGAGACCCGACTCGGGGTGTGGAGTTACCAGGGTGATGCGGTGCCCGACTGGGTTCCCGCTGTGGTGCCGATGTTGGCCGCTGCCTTCGTGATTGGTTTGGTAGTAGCGCTTTTAGGGCGCCGCGTCGGCGTCAGCCGGCTGGGAACGGCTATTGCGGGCACCCCGGGACCGTTGTTGGTCGCCGTCGCCTATCTGGTCGCCGGGCCAGGAGGCCAGCCGAACACGGATGCCCAGCTTCTGCCGTATCTGGCCGCGCCATATGCGGTGATCGTAGGTTTGATCGGGTCATTGCTGGTGGCGGCCGGGCAGCGGCGTACCAGGGAGCAGACTGCAGACGAGTCAACGAAGCGGCTCGAGGAGGAGCAGGGTACGCGGACGCTCGTCTTGGACGAGCGGAAACCGACGTCGGAGAAGCCAGCAAAGCCAAAGGACAGCGCCGGGACCGGCGGCCCGGATGACGAGTGGCTTCAGCAAATCCGTGACCCTGAGCAGCCGATCGCGCTCCCCAGCACTCGGGCGCCGGAACCTTCGACGGTGACAGGCGGCGGTAGCACGCCCACGGAGAAGCCCACCCGGCGAGGGGTACGCCGGCGGCAGTCCTCACGCCGCGCCGGGGCTGGTGAGGAGGCCGCGGCGACCGCGGGAACTAATGGCGGCGCCAGCGAGTCCTCAGGAGTCTCTCCTTCGGGGACATCCGCTTCCGACTCCTCTCGGCCGGAGGGAACCTCCTGAACTGTCAGGTGGGGTCGGGTGAACGTGCGCGCCAGACCCGCCCTGACGCGGCTTCACCTGCTCAGTCCAGGGGCCAGGTGTGCACTGGCTCGTTGGTGTGCATCAGTTCCAGGTAGCGGTGCACCATTTCCCGGAGGGCGTCGGTTCGCCCCAGGTGCCGCTTTTCGGTTAACTGGCGCACCATCCCCACCTGCCAGGTGGCGCCGTTGATCCTGGTCTGGCAACGTCGCTCCACGATTCCAAGCAACTGGTCTCGTCGGGCGGGATTCACGCCCCAGCGGTCCAGTCCTTCGTAGGCCAGGGGGAGGAGGTGCTCCCTGACCAGGTCAGCGACGTCTATCTCCCCTACCCGAGGCCAGTAGATCCGGGCGTCGATCCCGTTACGCGCCGCGGCGTGGAAGTTCTCCTCGGCGGCGCTGAACGTCATCTGAGTCCAGATAGGACGGTCCTGTTCGGCCAGCGCGCGTACCAGTCCGAAGTAGAAGGCCGCGTTCGCCAAAAGGTCGATCACCGTGGGGCCGGCGGGGAGGACCCGGTTCTCCACCCGCAGATGCGGACGGCCGTTCATAATGTCGTAAACCGGGCGATTCCAACGGTAAATGGTTCCGTTGTGTAACCGCAGCTCACCGAGTTTCGGTACGCCACCGGACTCGAACACCGTGACCGGGTCTTCCTCGTCAATGACGGGTAGCAGTGGCGGGAAGTAGCGGACGTTCTCCTCAAACAGATCGAAGATCGAGGTGATCCACCGTTCCCCGAACCACACCCGGGGCCGGACCCCTTGGGCCTTCAACTCGGCGGGGCGGGTGTCGGTGGCTTGCTCAAACAGCGCTATCCGGGTCTCCCGCCACAGCTCTTTGCCGAACAGGAACGGCGAGTTAGCCCCGACCGCCACCTGTGGCGCCGCGATCGCCTGGGAGGCGTTCCAGTAGTTGGCGAAGGTCTCCGGAGCCACTTGGAGATGGAGTTGGAAACTGGTGCAGGCCGCCTCGGGCGCTATCGAGTCGGTGTAGGTCTGCAGCCGTTCCACGCCCCGGATGTCGATGTAGATGTCTTCGCCCCGCGCCATGATGATCTGCTCGTTGAGCAGCTGGTAGCGCGGGTTGGTGGAGATGGTGTCGATGCTGGTGTGCTTCTGCAGCAGGGTGGGCAGCACCCCAACCAGGATGATGTGAGCGTCGGCCTTATGAGCCCGTTCGTCAGCGTCACTCAGGCTGACCCGGATGTCCCGCTCGTACTCCCCGAACCCATCGCCTGAGATCAGGCGGGGAGCCACGTTCACCTCGATGTTGAACTGACCCAGTTCGGTCTGGAACGCGGGATTGGCGATATGGTTGAGCACCTCGGTGTTCCGCATCGCCGGCTCCGCGTTGCCATCGATGAGATTCAGTTCGATCTCCAGACCGGTGAGCGGCTCATCGGAGTCGAACCGGAATTCATTCAACATCAGAGCGAACACGTCTAGGCAGCGCCGAACCTTCTGTCGATACCGCTGACGGTCCTCGCGCGTGAACGTTCGCCGCTCGACGTCCTTACCCATCAGACCTCCCGGGTGGCGCGAGGCGAAGAACCCGTCCAACCAAGCGTTGCGGACCTGTAGGTAACCAGCAACACCACGGCGGACCAAGATTATTTAGTACTAACCGTATGGCTAACGGGCACGCAGCGCTAGTGTCTTGTCGCGTAGAACGCGACACGCCGATACAGCGATGCCCCAAAGGGAGATGTCCGGCGGGCCTGCTGGCGAAACCTCTCCGGTTTGGCGCTACAGACGGTTACGAGACAGGGTCCTGAATAATGGACCGGGGATGGCGTGCGTGTCAGGCTCGCGATATGGGGTGAGTCCGAGCCATGGGGGATCGGTCGCGATAATCGCTGGTACCCGTACCACCGGTCCCGCCGGTTCGGGCCATTCGACGAGCAACTCAACGCCGTTTCCATAGACGTTTCCGCGGACCACGATGACGCCGAGGGGCGCAGATGGCTGAGTCACCGTTACTGGCAAGTCTGGCGGCCGCCGTACAGGCACGACCTGAGGACACCACACTGCGCCTGCACTTCGCTGAACTGCTGGTGGAGGCGGGCAAGAACAGCGAAGCGCTCGGTCACATCGCGACCGTTCTGGCTCAGGAGCCGACCAACGTCCAGGCGCAGGAGTTGATGCGGCGGGCGTTGAGCCCGGCCGGTCAAAACCCCACCGCGCAACCCGCTTCTGACGCGGCCACGCCAGAGCCACCGGCCTCCCCGGAGCAACCGACGACCGTTTCTGACTCCACTCCCACGCCCCCACCTGCCGGTCCGCCGCCCTCAGCTGTCACCCCTCCGCCCCAGCCCGAATCGGAGAAGCGGGCTTCCGGAAACACCGGCTCCACCGGCGTTGACTGGAATGCACTTGAGAAGGAACTCTCCGACGTTATTCCACCTCGCTTTGCGCCTAGCGGGGATACGCCCGAGCCGGTCACCGGTAACGCCGATCGGATCTTCGATATCGAGGAATCCAGGATCACGCTGGCCGATGTCGGGGGCATGGACGAGGTGAAACGACGCCTGGAAATGTCGTTCCTCGGCCCCATGCGTAACCCCCAGCTGCGACAGCTGTTCCGCAAGAGCTTGCGGGGTGGTCTGCTGCTGTACGGTCCTCCCGGGTGTGGGAAAACGTTCATCGCTCGCGCGGTCGCCGGTGAGATGGGGGCGCGGTTCATCTCCCTGTCGATCGTCGATGTCCTGGACATGTGGATCGGCAATTCCGAGCGCAACCTCCACGAGTTGTTCCAGACGGCGCGTCGGAACGCTCCATGCGTGTTGTTCCTGGATGAGATCGACGCGTTGGGGCAGAAACGCTCCCGGATGACGTCGAGCTCGATGCGGACGACCGTCAACCAACTGCTCGCCGAGCTGGATGGTGTAGATAGCCAGAACGAGGGCGTGTTCATCCTGGCGGCCACCAACGCGCCGTGGGACGTGGACCCCGCGTTGCGCCGCCCGGGACGACTGGACCGAATGATCCTGGTTCTTCCCCCGGATCCCCCGGCGCGAGCGGCGATCTTGAAGTACCACCTAAGGGAGCGGCCGATCGCCAACATCAACCTGCAGCGGATCGTGGCGGCTACCGACGGTTACTCCGGCGCCGACCTGGCGCATCTGTGTGAGTCAGCGGCGGAGTATGCGCTGCATGACTCGCTGACGACCGGTCAGCCACGCATGATCGAGCAGCGTGATTTCGAGCAGGCTCTGCAGGATGTCGGGCCCACTACCGGCCCGTGGTTGGAGACTGCTCGCAATGTGGCGCTGTTCGCCAATGAAGGTGGCGTCTATGATGATCTTGTTGCGTACCTGAAGCGGCGTAAGCTCATTTGACGAGCTAATTCCTTACCTGGTGTTCGAGCCGGTACTTGATTTTCGGCTGGCGACTTCTCATTTAATAATTGATCATTTGACGACTTCCCGGACGAGTCGGCAGCATCGCTGTCGTGTGCTTTTTGAGCGTCCGTTCGAAGCCGATCACTCAGTGTTTTCGTCAGGCATAGCAGCAGAGGTATAGCAACAGGCTTCGAATACCGCTCTTCGTCGAATGAATGAGCCCGTGTCGTCCGGGGGTAGACCGCATGACAGCGGAAGCGATGTCGACCAGCCCCGTCACTGTGCGGGAAGCCACGATCAATGTCATTCGTGAGTTGGGATTAACGACGATCTTCGCTAATCCCAGTCACACCGAGATGAAGCTCTTTGAATCATGGCCCTCCGATATCCGGGTCATCCTTGGCCTGCAGGAAGCGCCGGTGGTCACCATGGCCGACGGGTACGCACAGGCCACCGGTGAGCCCGCATTGGTGATCATCAACGGCGCGCCTGGGCTGGGCAACGCCTTAGGCTCGATCTACACCGCCGCCCGCGCCCATACGCCGCTGATCATCCTTGGAGGCCAGCAGGCCCGCGCCCTGCTGCTCGGCGAGCCGTTCCTGCTCGCTGAGGATCCCACGCTCCTACCCCGCCCGTATGTGAAATGGAGCGCGCAACCGTCCCGCCCTCAGGACGTGCCGGCGCTGCTGGAACGCGCGTACCACATCGCCCGACAGGCGCCGCAGGGACCGGTGTTTATCGCGGTCCCGGAGGATGACTGGATCCGGCCGGCGGCGCCACAGCAAACCCGGGTCCGACAGGTACGCGGCGCGGTGGTACCCGACCCCACGGTGACCACGCAACTGGCGCGGGCGCTTACCGAGGCGCAACGCCCCGCCCTGGTGGCGGGACCCGGGGTGGACGCACAAGGCGCCCGGCACGCCCTGGTCCAGGTCGCCGAACGCCTTAACGCCACGGTCTACGGCAGCCCGGTCTGGCCGCGGGGTGCGTTCCCGGAGACCCACCCGCTCTTCGGCGGGGTCCTCCCACCGATCCAAGAAATGATCAACGAGCGTCTCCAGCAGCACGATCTCGTGGTGGTGTTCGGCGCTCCGGCTTTCACCCTCTTCACGATGGCGGAGCTGTTCCAAACCGCACCCATGGAACTGGACCCCGGGCTCCAGCCGCGTCTGCCCGACACCACCGAGGTGATCGCGGTGACCGATGATCCCGCCGCGGCAGCCTGGTCGATGGCGGGCACGACCTATGTCTGTCCTCCCGGGGAGGTCGTGCGGCAGCTGCTGCCTCTCCTTGAGCCCAGTGACCGGCCGGTACCGCCGCCCCAGGAAGTCCCACCGGCTCCTTCCACTGAGGACGGTTTGACGCAGCCGGTGCTCTTCCACGCCCTCGCCGATGTCCTGCCGCCAGACGTGGTCATCTTCGAAGAGCTCCCCATCGCACGTCACGACTTCCACCAGTACGTCCGGATCGGAGCCGACGGCGGTTACTTCGCTACCGCCGGTGGCGCACTCGGGTTCGCGTTCGCTGGCGCGGTAGGGTACGCGCTGGCACGTCCAGACAAGCGTGTCCTGGCCGTGGTGGGTGAGGGGTCGGCGCAGTACACCCTGCACGCCATCTGGACCGCGGTGCAGCATCGTCTCCCGGTGACGTTCCTCATCCCTGACAATTCCGGCTATCTGTCCTTGAAGTACTACCTGAGAGACCAGAAGGCTTTCGAGGCGGGCTGGGCGTTGCCAGGACTGGACATGGTGGCGATCGCTCAGGGGTATGGATGCCCCGCCCGCCGTGTCGAGTCCATCCCGGCCCTGCGGGATGAACTCAGGGCGGCCTTGACCGCCGATGGTCCGTTCTTGCTGGACGTCCCGGTCGGAGACCCGGGCCTGTTCCAGGTGTGAGGCGGACGGCTACCAGCCCAGACCACGTACAATCGGCCCGTTCTGTCCGTGATGTAGCGATTTGCCAGGGTGACCGGCCCGTGCCGGAAGACCGGTCCGATCCGTGATACCGCCCATCCGCGAGCGGCCTGGCCAGGAGCGTCCCCTACCGTAGCGGTGACACAGACTATCCTCGGCGATCACGGGCTGGCGAAGGGATGGCGGCAGCAGATGATCGGCTTGGTCCTCGCAGCCGGCGCTGGCCGCCGGTTGCGTCCCTACACCGACCACCTTCCTAAGGCGTTGGTGCCGGTCGACGGCGACACCACGATTCTCGATATCGCCCTGCACAACCTCGCGACGGTGGGGCTCACCGAGATCACGGTGGTGGTGGGGTACGCCGCCGACGCGGTGCGGGAGCGGCAATCGGCGCTTGAGGAGCGGCACGGTGTCCGGCTCACCCTGGTCCACAACGACCGCGCCGAGGAGTGGAACAACGCCTACTCCCTCTGGCTGGCACGCGAGCACTTCGCGCGCGGTGCGTTACTCGTTAACGGAGACACCGTCCACCCCGTCAGCGTTGAGAAGACCCTGCTCGCCCAACGCGGGCCAGGGCTGCTGCTCGCCGTCGACAACGTCAAACCACTGGCGGACGAGGAGATGAAGGTGACCCTCGATGAGGCCGGTGGGCTGCGTCGGATCACCAAACAGATGGATCCCGCGGCGGCATTCGGGGAATACATCGGTGTCACCCTCATCGAGCCGTGGGTGGCCGCGGACTTAGCCGCCGCGTTGGAGACCACTTGGCGGCGTGACCCGAACCTGTACTACGAGGATGGTTTCCAACAGTTCGCCGATGACGGCGGCCAGGTGAGGGTCGCCACCATCGGCGCCGTGGAGTGGGTGGAGGTTGACAACCACGACGATCTGGCCAGGGCGAGGGAGATCGCGTGCCGCTACTAGCTCGTACTGTCAACACCCCGCTGGCTATCGAGGTGCGGCGTGGTGCGCTTGCTGAGCTGGGCAGGTTGCTGGCCGACCAGCGGATCTCCTCCGGTGGTGAGGTGGCGGTCGTGGTCGGTCACGGCCAAGGCGAACGGATCGCGGAGCTGATCAAACCCAACCTCGGCAACGCCGACATCTTCACCGTCGCGGGGGGAACCCTGGCTGCGGCCAACGAGCTGGGCAGCAAACTGCGGCGGCGCTCCTATGACGCGGTCGTGGGGATCGGAGGCGGTAAGACCCTCGACACCGCCAAGTACGCCGCCTCCGCGTACGGACTCCCTATGGTGTCGGTCGCCACGAACCTGGCGCACGATGGCATCGCCTCACCGGTCAGCTCACTGGACCATGACGGGGTTCGACGCTCCTACGGGGTCCATATCCCCATCGCGGTGGTGGTGGACTTGGACTTCGTGGAACACGGACCGGACCGGCAGACCCGCTCCGGGATCGGGGACGCGATCAGCAACCTCAACGCGGTCGCCGACTGGGAGTTGGCGCACGCCACCCGTGGAGAGCCGCTGGACGGCCTGGCGATCACTCTCGCCCGTACCGGTGCGGAGGCCCTGATCAACCATCCCGGTACGCTCGGTGACGATGACTTCCTCACAGTGCTGGCCGAGGCGCTGATCCTCGGTGGTATCGCCATGGCGGTCAGTGGTTCCAGCCGGCCGGCCAGTGGGGGCTGCCATGAGATCTCGCACGCCCTGGATCTGCTGTACCCCGACACGGGAACCCACGGGGAGCAGGTCGGCATGGGCGCGCTTTTCTGCACCTATCTGCGGGGAGACGAGCACCGGTTCCGGCAGATCTCCGACTGTTTGAAGCGGCACGGTCTGCCGCGGGTTCCCGCCGACCTCGGGCTGACCGATGAACAGTTCGCGGAGGCGGTGTCGTACGCTCCAGCGACCCGACCGGACCGGTACACCATTCTTGAGCACTTGGCACTGAGCCCTGAACAGGTGCGGGCGCGAGTCAAGGAGTACGTCAATGCAGTCTGTGGCTGAGGCACCGGCGTCCGGCCGGTACACGGCGTCAGACTTTCTGGCCGCCAACCGGGGTGGCGGGCTGTTTAGCGAGACGGTCAACCAGCCGATCGGTGCGGTGTTCGCACTCATCGCCTACCGGCTCAACCTGGCACCCACCGTCCTGACCATCGCCAACCTGTTGCTGGGCTTGGGCGCGTCCGCCACGGTGGCGGCCCTAGCGCCCACGGTGGCCGATGGGGACATCCCGGCCTGGGTGGTCGGTCTCGGCGCTTTAGTGGCCTGGCAGTTGGCGTACAGCATGGACTGCGCGGATGGCCAGCTCGCCAGGGTGACCCGGCGGACCAGCCCGGCCGGGGCGCGGGTCGATGTGTTGTGTGACGTGGCGGTGCAGATCTCCCTGGTCGCGGTGCTGTCAGCCACCGCCGTCGCCCAGGAACCGGACACCCCAGCCTGGCTGGTGGCGGTGTTCGCCGGTACCTGGATGGTCAACCTGATCACCTCGGTGATGCAGAGCGGGCCGCAGGCCGCCAGCATGATCACCTCGCGATCGCTGCCGGTCCGGGTGATCAAGCTGGTGCGGGACTATGGGGCGGTCCTGGCGTTCTCGGGCCTGATTCTGGCTTTCTTCCCCCAGTGGACCGTCTGGGTGCTGGTGGCGTTCGCCACGATTAACGGGCTGTTCCTGCTCGCCAGCATCGCGCACTCGGCACGGGCCAGCCTGAAGCAGCCATGACCGATACCACGGCAAGGCCGCGTCAGCGCGCGGGCCGAGCGATCGCGGGCCTGCTGGATCAGGCGTTCACCGCCGGGGCGAACGCGCTCAACGGCCTGGTGGCCGGGGTGTTGCTCGGGCCGGCGCCCTACGGTCGGTATGTCGCGGTCATCGGCATCGCGTTCATCACGGTCGCCATCGCCCGGGCCTTCATCGGGGAGGTGCTGCTCACCCACACCGCACGCGCCAGTGGGGAGGAGTACGCCCGGCAGATCCGGAACGCGACCGCTACGGCGGGCCTGGTCGGGGTCCTGGCGGTGATCGTGGCGGTGGCGATCTGGTTCGTCGGCTTCGAGATCCTGCGTGACCTGTTGTGGCTGGCGCCTTTCCTACCGGCGGCGTTGCTACAGGACGCCTGCCGGTTCGCCTTCCTGGCGCAGGGCCGGCCGCAGCGTTCCCTGGTGGTGACCGGGATCGCCCTGCTGTCGCAGCTGCTCATCGTGACCGGGTTGTACCTGGCCGACGCGGTGAGTCCGGGCTCGCTGCTGATCGCCTGGGGCAGCGGCACGGTGGTCGGCTCCCTGGTGGGCCTGACGCTGCTGCGGACCAACCCCTTCAGCGGGCGCGCCGTGGTGTGGGTGTCCGAGACCCGGCACTTGTCGGCGTGGTTCGCCGCCACCGCGGTGCTCGCCCAGACCCAGACCTGGGTGGTGCTGTACTTCGTGGGTGGCTTCCTGGGCGAGGCCGACCTGGGTGGGCTGCGCATGCTGCAGCTGATCGTCCTGATGCCGGTGCAGAACTTCATCTGGGCGCTGACCGGGCTGATCGTGCCGGGGTACTCGCACTTCGCCGGACAGGGCGACGCCGGCAAGATCCGGCAGCGGGCCCGGATGCTGGTGTCGGCCTTCACCGGTGCCGCAGCGGTGCTGGTGGCGCTGGTACCGATCCTGCGGTGGGCGCTGGACGCCCTGCTGCCGGACTACCGGGAGTACTCCCACGTGCTGTGGCCGGTCGCGATCCAGGCCGGGGTCTACCTCATCCAGGCGCCGCTGAACGCCGCGCTCCGGGGGATGCAGCAGGCCCGGGCCTCTTTCGTCCAGTACGCGGTGTTCACCTCGGTGATCCTGCCCGGCGGGGTCATCGGCGCCGTGACCGCGGGTGTGGAAGGGGTCGCGTACGGCATGGTCTGCGGCGCGTTCGCCGGGCTGATCGCCGCGTACGTCCTCTACCACCGCGGGCTGGGTCAGCTCACACCGGCGGCCGAGACCTCCCGGT
Source organism: Actinomycetales bacterium (assembly GCA_002919305.1). GTDB lineage: Bacteria > Actinomycetota > Actinomycetes > Mycobacteriales > Micromonosporaceae > RSA1. The sequence continues at coordinate 298,159 of PKFB01000021.1, read as the reverse complement.
AGATACCGATCAGCTGATCGATCACCACGCGTGGGGTGAACGCGGTCTCGTACCGCTCCCGCGCGGCGGCCGTCAGCGTCGGGGCCTCCTTGTACGCCCGTCCCAGGGCATCCGCGAGGGCCTCGACCGTGGGTTCGGTGACCCATCCCGCCTTGCCGTCACCTACCAGGTACGGCAGGAAGCCGCACCGCGTGACCACCACAGGGCGCGCGTTCGCCAGCGCCTCAACGGCGACCAGACCATAGGGCTCATTCCAGGTGGAGGGCATCACCACCGCGGCGGATTTGCGCATCGCCGCGCGTACCCCCTCCGACGGCAGCTGCCCGAGGAAGGTGACGTCGGTGCGTTCGGCGGCCACCGTGGCCACCAGGTCCCGCAGCGGGCCATCGCCGATGATCCGAAGCGTGCCCAGGGCGCCGTCGGGGTACCGCCGCCACGCGTCGAGCAGCAGCGTCACGCCCTTCTCCGGCACCAGGCGGCCAACGTAGACGAACCCCTCCCCGGTCTGGTCGTGGCGGCCAGGGTCGGGGACGGCGTTGGGCTTGACGGTGATCCGGTCGGCGGGGATTCCGTACGCCTGGAGGTGCTCGGCGATCACTGGGCTGATCGGCAGGAAACGCTCCACCGAACGCCAGGTGCCCCGGTGGGCCGCCAGGGTGGTCGCCATGATCACGCTTTGGGCCCGGGAGCCGCGGTAACAGGAGTGCCGTATCGCCGGCAGGGCGAACCGGCGCCCTAGGCAGTCCCGACATTCATGGCCGTCCCGGAAATACACCCCCGACACACACACGTGCCGGAAGTTATGCACGGTCTGCACGACCGGTACGCCGTGCGCGTGTGCCGTACGAATCACCCAGGGCGACAGCAACGGGTAGGGGTTGTGCAGGTGGAGGACGTCAGGGCGATGTGCGCGCAGTAGAGCGGTCAGCTCGCGTTGGGCACGGCGTGCGTACATCGGTGAGATCGGCAGCAGCAGCTTCTCGCCGCGCGGCAGCGTAGGGATCTCATCTGAACTGCGTTGGAAGTCCACCACCTCCACCCCAGCCTCGGTGAGCAATCGGGACTCGGTGTCCACGACGGTGTTCTCCCCGGACGGTTGGGTGGAGACATACCGGTTGTGCGCGATGACGACCTTCATCCGGCTGGCCCTTCATGGTTCTGGTACGCCGTTGTCCCGGCACCGCGGCGGGCTGTCGCCCACCGTACCGGGAATCGGAGACGGAGAGGCGCAGGGTGTGGATCGGGTCGGTATTGCGCGTCGGATGTACGCGGTGTGCCTTGTAGTTCTGCGTCGTTCTCCACGGAATTAGTGAATAAATAACTGTCACGGGATAGGCGGCACTGAGTTATCAACGCAGGTCACAGAGGATGTGAACGCTAAAAAGCGGCACGATTGAGGACGTTGAAGATGTGGGATGCCTGAAGGTTCGGTTATCGGAGTGAGTAGGCTTCCCGGATGTGTCCACGTCGACCGAGCCGCGTTCCTTACGCCAGTGGCTGATGGGACGCCTCATGGTCGAGAGCGGTGACGAAGCTCCGGATCCGCGACGACCTCGTCGTATCTGGCTAGCTTCCTGCCTCGCCTTCTTTCTGATCTTCGCCGGCTGGGCCATGTCGTTGCCGGTCAATGGTGCTCCAGACGAGAACGAGCACATCGTGCGCGCCTATGGCGTAGCGACCGGTCAACTCCTGGGTGACCCGGTGACCGATCCCCCCGACACCCGCACCTACCAGCGGGTGCCGCGTAGTCTCCTCCCCGAGGACGTCGACTGCACCTGGCAGAACAGCCTCCCAGCCTCCTGCCAGAAGCCGGTCGATGACACCGCCTCCGTCGATGTGGCGACCACGGCTGGGCGCTACCAGCCGATTTACTACCTGCCGGTGGGGCTGCCCATGGTGGCCTGGCCCGACACCACTGGAATCATCCTGGGCCGGCTGGTGTCGTCTCTGATGTCGGCCATGCTGCTGGCGTCGGCGGTGACCACCGCGTACCGGATGGGAAGCCGGCTGCTGGTCGGCGCCATTGTGTTGGTGGTAACCCCCACGGTGGCTGGGCTCGTCGGCGCGATCAACCCCAACGGGTTGGAGATCGTCGCTGGGGTTCTGGCCTGGACCACTCTGATCGCGCTGCTACGCGGGCCGGCCGACGCGCGTACCCGGCATCTGCGGCTGTTCGCTCTCGCGGGCGCCCTGCTGTGTACCGTCCGTTCGATCGGGCCGGTGTGGTTGGGGTTGATCGTGCTGGGCGCGCTGCTGCTGGCTCGACCCGGGGTGATCGCTGAGTTGTGGCGTCGCCGCGACACCCGCTGGACACTCGGCGGGCTGACGCTTCTCGGGCTGGCAGGGCTCGCATGGACGATGTTCCTGCAGATCGGGACCCTCAGGCGTCGGGAGGATGTGGCCCTGGATCTAACGGTGACCGAGGCGATCACCGAGATGATCCGGGATCGGATGTGGTTCTGGTATCAGCACGTCGTCGCCATCTTCAGCTACGGTGAGTTCCGCCTCTCGTACACCCTCATCCTGGCGTGGTACGTGCTGTTCGCGGTGCTGGTGCTGCCGGCCCTGCTGACGGCGCGTTGGCGACACAAGTTCCTGATCGTGGCGATCTTCGCGATCTCCGTGATCTCTTTGATGGTGCTAGAACTGCAATTGTTGGACATCGCCGGGTGGACCCAGCTCGCGCGATACTCGATGCCGTTTGGAGTGGGGGCGGTGCTGGTGGCGGCCGTCGTGGGGTGGTACCGGCGCCGGCTGAATCCAGTCGGTTCGGCATGGATTGCGCGGGCATTAGTGGTTGGCGCCGCGCCGCTCCATTTGTGGGCGCTCGCGGGCGTAATGACTAGATTCCAAACCGGAGTAGGCGCTTCGATCAATCCGTTCCGCGGAGAATGGATGCCGCAAACCGGTGCGATCGCGCCGTTGGTAACTCAAATAGTTGGACTGGCGTTGCTGGTCGGTTCGATCTGGTGGTTTACAGGCGCGGTGTGGCCACACCAGAACGCTGCGTCATCATCGGTGTTACCAGCGGTAACGCCTGATGAGACACGACCGGCGGCGGGCTCGACAATCGGATCGGGTAACGATTAATGTCAACCGGTCGCCATCAGGAGTGGGCTTCCGAATGGCACACTGAAAATGCCGCGACCGACAGGCCGTCCTTGGTGCGCGGCCTGCCCGAGGACGGCGAGAGAGTCCGGAATGGACGAGTGAGCGCACCAGGACCATCCGGGCATCAGGCCCGAGGAGTAGCTGCCGTGCCCAACCGGGCGTCGCGTGCTGCGCCAGTGCGCACCACGCCGCCTCCACCTGTGCAATATCCACGGGGTGGGCGGGCATCAGTCCATGGAACGGCGAGGCCGGTCACCACCGGTGGTGAGACCACCAGACCGGTCACCACGACGCGACCTATCAGCACCACAGGACCGATCACCACGACCGGGCCGGTCGAGACAGCCGGCGGCGCGTCTACCGGGGTACGGACGACAACCACCACCGGGGTAACCCGTTCCCCGTTCTCCAAGGTCAGGCGCCCCAGCGGATGGCACCGGCCGTACGCGGCGATCATGGTCCTGCTGGACTATCTGTGCGCGGCCAGCGGCAGTCTCATCGCCATCGTGCAGTGGCCGCAGGCCGACGCCGGTTTCGACCCTGAGAGACCCACCCAGCTGTATTTGGTCGGGTTTATCGCACTACCGCTGGCCTGGGTTTTCATCCTGTGGAGCAACGGCGCATACGACCGGCGCTTCCTGGGGTTGGGCACTGACGAGTTCAAACGGGTGATTCGAGCCTCGATCACCGTCGTGGCGATCGTGGCGGTCCTGGCGCTTGGACTTAAGGCTGATCTGTCCCGCCTCGCGGTCGCCACCGCCCTGGCCGCCAGCCTCGCGCTGATCCTGGTCGTCAGGGTCACTGGCCGCATCCTGCTGTACCTCATCCGGCGACGCGGGAAAGCGGTCCAGCGGTTGCTGCTGGTGGGTACGCTGCGGGACACCCTTGAGGTCGCCACGGTCGTCAACCGCAACCGCAGCGCTGGCCTGGTCCCGATAGGGATCTATCTCACCGAAGGACGCCACACCGTACGCGACACCAAACTGCCGCTGCCGATCTATGGCGGGCGTGACATCGTGTCGGTGGTACGCGCCATCGGGGCGAACACCATCGCGGTGTGTAGCTCGGGAGGATCGTCCACCACCGATCTGCGTCGTCTGGCCTGGCGGCTGGAGGGCACCGGTATCGACCTGATAGTCGCGCCGGCGCTTACCGATATCGCAGGGCCGCGGGTCCATATCCGGCCCTTGGAGGGCCTGCCTCTGCTGCACGTGGAGGAGCCGACGCTGTCGGGCCTTGCCTGGCTCACCAAGAGCATCATCGACAAGGTCGCGGCGCTGTTCGGGCTGATCCTGCTGACTCCGCTGCTGATCGTCATCGCCATTCTGGTGAAGGTCTCCAGCCCGGGCCCGGTGTTCTTCCGGCAAACCCGTATCGGGCGGGAAGGCAAGGCCTTCCGGGTGTGGAAGTTCCGCACCATGTACACCGACGCCGAACAGCGGTTGGCTTCTCTGATGCATTACAACGAGAGCGACGGCCTGCTGTTCAAGATGAAGAACGACCCGCGGGTGACGCCGATCGGACGGTGGCTGCGTCGGACCTCGTTGGACGAGTTGCCCCAGCTGATCAACGTGCTCGTTGGGGAAATGTCCCTTGTGGGACCACGGCCGTTGCCCGCTGAAGACGGTGACTTCATGGGGGACGTGCGGCGGCGTCTGCTGGTCCGGCCAGGCATCACCGGGCTGTGGCAGGTCAGTGGCCGTTCGGATCTGTCCTGGGATGACGCGGTGCGGCTCGACCTGTACTACGTGGACAACTGGTCGCTCACATTTGACCTGGTCATCCTGTGGCGGACTATTTGGGCGGTGCTGCAGAGCAAGGGTGCGTACTGACCTGCCGTACGCTGCCCCGGTCACCCGGGGCAGCGTACGGAACGAGCCGGCGCCTGGATGCCACCCGACTCATAGGGCCTCACTCATAGGGCGGAGTCAGGGGACGCTGAACCGGCGCAAGTCGACGGGCGCCGCCGGCTCAACGGCGATCCCTTAAAGGCCAACCTCGCGGCGTAGCAGCGCGGTGAGAGCGTCCGGATCGGCCTCGGACACCCCCTTGCCGGCGAACCAGGAGGCCACGACGGTGGCGTCCCGTTCCAGGAACCGAAGTCCCTGGGGATTGGTCATCACGTCCACCACCTGCGGCAGGTCGATCAGGACCAGCCGGTCGTTGTGGACGAGGATGTTGTACGGCGAGAGGTCACCGTGGGTCAGCCCGGCGCGGGCAAACACTACGAGGGTGTCAACCAGTTGCGACCATAGCTGTCGCAGATCGGTCTCACCCCGGCGTAGCTGAGCGAGTCGGGGAGCCGCGGTCCCCGTAGCGTCCCCGATGAATTCCAGCAACACCTCGGTACCCACCAGCTGTACCGGATAGGGCACCGACGCCCCTAGCTCCCACAACCGACACAGCGCCTCGAACTCAGCCGCCGCCCACTGTCCGGCGATCAACTGACGTCCGAAACTGGTCCGGTTGGCCATGGCGCGGGTTTCGCGAGACCGGCGTACCCGCCGGCCCTCCAGGTAGCCGGCATCCCGGTGGAACATCCGATGTTGGGAATCGCGGTACCGCTTGGCGGCCAACAGGCAACTCCGGTCAGTACCAGGGACGCCGCGTTCTATAAGGAAGACATCGGCTTCCTTCCCGGTTTTGAGAACACCACGTTCGGTGTCAACCGCGGCCAATTCGGTCACCAGCCACTCTGGATAGGGCTCCGGACCGCGTTGTCCTGTGTCCCATGTAGACCATCGATCGCCCTCGGCGGGAACGTCGATGTCATCAGGATCGGTCAGGCGGCGACCTCGGCGACGCCTCGCCTCCCAGGTGTCCTCACCGTGGACACCGTCGTCATGGGACGGCTCGGGACGCTCGATGCCTCCAGTGCCGAGAAAGTCGTCGAAGTCATACGACCGCTCTGACTCCCAAACGGCGTCGTCAGCGAGTTCGTCATGAAAGCGGCGCTTGGCGCGACGACGAGTCGAAGGCCGTGAAGGCGAGGACCATGGGAACGAATCGGAAAACTGATCGTGCTTCGGCACGGTGGGATCTCCTTGATTGAGGGCCCCACCGCGTACCGACGTCAATCAGACGCTGTCAGCCTCGCGGTGGGGAGTGGATGAGCGGACCAGGGCAGGCCGGACCGCAATGACAGGCGTCGTCATGGGTCTCACTCTCCTTCCGCTCGGCCAACCCGTCGGTCGGCCATCCCAACTCATCCCACCGATCGTCAGGCTGGTTGGCCCTCGGCACCTGTACCGGCTACCGGCGCCGCGATCGGGAATCCTGCCCAGCCTGACCGCCTGGCCAGGCCTGCGCAACCGATTTATCCGCGATTTATCCGGCCCCGTTCTCCGGCGACACACTCCGGCAGGAAGCCGGTAGGAAGCCGGTGGCTGCGATGGGACGGCGTTGCTCCCCGCGGAGGGGGTCAGGAGCCTGTCCCAGGAGACACCGCCACGAGCGATGACACAAGGGGACAGGGAACAAGGCTCCGGACAGGGGATGATTGCCGCATGGGAGGCAACGCGTTAGCGGTCACGGCGGTGATCGTGGTCATCGCCGCTTTGGTGATCGCGGTTGTGGCGGTCGTTCGACTCCGCGGGCGGCGCGCCATCGCCACCCCTACCCAACGCGCGACCTACGAGGTACTGCATACCGCGGGCCTGGCCGCCGAACCGCTCCGGTCAGGGCTCACCACCACCACGGCCGGCAAGGCGATAGGGCACCTGCGGAACCTGGTCGGCTGCACCACGCTGGTGCTGACCGACCAGGAGAACGTGCTGGCCTGGGACGGCCCTGGCTCCCATCACCAGGAAGCAGTGATGCGGGCCGCGCGTACCGCGATCGAAACCGGGCGTACCAACGTGCTGGGCGCCAGTGAGCTGGAATGCGACCATATCGACTGTCCGATCCGGGGTGCGGTGGTGGTGCCCTTGATCCCCGAGGGGGCCGAGGGAGGAACCGGTCGGTCAGGGCAGAACCAACCCACGAAGGGGGCCATGGTCGCTCTCAGCTCCGAAACCCCGGCCCCAGGGTTGCTCCAGGTAGCGATCGAGACGGGTAGATGGGTGAGTACGCAGTTGGCCCTGGTGGAGCTGGACTCGTCGCGAGCGCGGCTGGCGCGCGCGGAGGTACGGGCGCTGCGGGCCCAGATCAGTCCGCACTTCATCTACAACGCGCTCAGCGCCATCGCGTCCTTCGTACGGACTAACCCTGAACTGGCCCGTGAGCTGATCCTGGAGTTCGCCGAGTTCACCCGGTACAGCTTCCGGGCACACGGGGAATTCACTACCCTCGCCGAGGAGCTGCGTTCCATCGATCGGTATCTGACGATCGAACGTGCTCGGTTTGGGGAGCGTCTGCAGGTACGGTTGGAGATCGCACCCGAGGTGCTTCCGGTCTCCCTCCCGTTCCTGTGCCTGCAGCCGTTAGTGGAGAACGCGGTGCGTCATGGGCTGTCCCGTAAGCCCGGAGTAGGTACGGTCAGCATCGTGGCTCGTGATGCCGGAGCGGAGTGCCATATCACCATCGAGGACGACGGTGTCGGTATGGACCCGGAAGTCCTGCGCAGAGGAGCGACCGACGACCCCGGTGAGGGGCAGCACGTCGGGCTGTCGAATGTGGATGAGAGGTTACGCTCGGTGTTCGGAGACGAGCACGGACTTGTCGTTGAGACGGCTCCCGGCGCGGGAGCCAAGATCAGCATGCGGATTCCGAAATTCCACCCCGCCGTAGGTCGTGGTAGCCATGACTGAGTTCCCCGGTGCCCGGTTACGCGCGCTGGCGGTCGATGATGAGGCTCCGGCGTTGGATGAGCTGGCGTACCTGCTGCGTCGGGACGATCGGGTCGCGGTGGTCCATACCGCCTCCGACGCTACCGAGGCGCTGCGAGTACTCCGAGACACCGACGTGGATGTCGTCTTCCTCGACATCCGGATGCCCGGCTTGGATGGGGTGGAGCTGGCCCGGGTCTTGGCCCGGTTCGCCCGCTCACCCGCGGTGGTGTTCGTGACCGCTCACGACGACCACGCGGTCGACGCCTTTGAGCTTGGTGTCGTCGACTATCTGCTCAAGCCACTGCGTCCGGACCGCCTGGCCGAGTCGATCCGACGGGTCCTCGCCGCGCGTATGCTCCCCACCCATCCCGCGGTGGCGGCCCGCCGGGAAGAGGATCAAGTGATCCCGGTGGAGCTCGCCGGGACCACCCGTATGCTGCCGCGCAGCGCGGTGCGGTGGGTGGAGGCCCAAGGCGACTACGCACGGCTGCACACGGCGGATGGTTCCCACCTGGTGCGCGTACCTCTGTCGATGCTGGCGGAGCGCTGGGCGGACGCCGGTTTCGTCAGGATCCACCGGTCCTACCTGGTTCAGCTCAAATTGATCACAGAGCTGCGGTTGACCGGTTCCGGGTACGTCGTCGTGATCGACGGTCGGGAGCTGCCGGTGTCGCGTCGCCACACCCGGGATCTGAAGGACAAATTGATCCGTGCCGCCAAGCAGCCTTGGACCCGCTGAGGCGCCCGGCGGAACATCCTGGACGCCCTGCCGTCTTCAGGCGAGGTCGGCGGGGTCGAGGTGGAGTGGGAAGGGGAAGTCCAGGGTGAGGGGTTGGCCAGGTTCGGCGTGGGTGGTTTCGGTGTAGTCGCCGTGGCCGTCGTTGGTCAGGATTGTGACCGTCAGTTTTTCAGGGTCGACGATCCAGTACGCGGGGATGCCGGCTTGGGCGTAGCCCCAGCGTTTTTCGACCAGGTCGTCTTTGGCGTTGGAGGGGGACAACACCTCGGCGACCAGCAGGACCTCATCCGGATACAGCACGGTGGCGCGCCGCCGCGCCGCGGCCGCGGTGATGACGGCGAGATCCGGGAGGTAGAGCACGTCGTGGCGTAGGGGGAGGCCGATGCCGGGAGCCACTACTCGGAACTGGTCGGGGGCCTGGTCGGCGAGGCGGCGGGCGAGTTCGAACGCGGCCACGTTGTGGGGCATGGAGGGTGAGGGTGTCACGAGCAGGTGTCCCCGGGAGATTTCGTAGCGGTTGCCGTCGGCGGGGAGGTGGTGGAGATCCTCCACGGTCCAGACCTCACCTGAGGGGCGCAATGCGTCCCGAGGAGGACGCGGCCATCCCTCGTCATCGGTCAATCCGATGTGGTCCGGACGGTCATCGGTCACTGTCACACCGCTGATCGTGTACGGAGTGTGGCGCTCATGTCACCCGTGATCGGCCAAGAGTATCGGCGCACCCGATGCCCTACGGCGCGGATCTGTGCACCTTTCACGCACTGTTGGTGCCAGGACGGTGACAGTCTGGCGAGTGAGGTTGTCGGACGGGCCGGCCTCCGCGAGACTGGCCGGCGTGACGCAGCCGGAGGGGACGCAGCCGAAAGGCGGGCGGGAAAGGGCACAGGCACAACCAGAACAGACGCTTCCACAGCGGGTACGGATCGTGTTGGCGGAGGTGGCGCGGAGACGACGCGCCACCCGGCAGGAGCTGACGGAACAGACCAAGGTAGGGGATGCGCTCATCAGGGGTCTGATACGGGCGCAGCTGGCGCTCGCGTTGCGGTTGGCCATTGTCGTACTCATTGGGCTGGGGTCGCTGCCGTTGTTGTTTGTGCTCGCCCCCGGTGTCGCGTCGGCGAGGATCGGCGGGATTCCGTTGCCCTGGCTGCTGCTCGGAGTCGTCGCCTACCCCTTCTTGTTCGGTATCGGGTGGGTGCACACCCGGATGAGTGAGCGCAACGAGCGGGAGTTCGCCAACTTGGTGGGACGGCCGGACCGTCATGAGTAATTTGGCGCTACCGGCGATCGTGCTGGTGACTTTGGTGACCGTGACGATCGGGGTGTACGGCGTGCGGTTTGCCCGCACCACCTCCGATTTCCTGGTCGCTTCCCGCGTCGTGAGCCCGACCTGGAACGCAGCGGCGATCGGCGGTGAGTATCTGTCGGCGGCGAGTTTCCTCGGTGTGGCCGGCCTGGTGTTGGCCAACGGGGTGGACATGCTGTGGTACCCGGTCGGGTTCGCCGCTGGCTACCTGGCGCTGCTGTTGTTCGTCGCGGCTCCGCTGCGGCGTTCGGGTGCCTTCACGCTTCCGGATTTCTGTGAGGTACGCCTGGGCTCGCGGTGGTTACGGAGGCTGGCGACCGGGTTTGTGGTGTTCATCGGCTGGCTTTACCTGGTGCCGCAGCTGCAGGGGGCCGGGCTGACCCTGGAAACCATCACCGGTGCCCCGTCCTGGGTGGGCGCCGTGGTGGTGGGGACGGTGGTGACCGGCAATGTCGCTCTAGGGGGGATGCGGTCGATCACCTTTGTTCAGGCCTTCCAGTACTGGTTGAAACTCACCGCGCTCGCCTTCCCGGTGGTGTTTCTGTTGATGGCCTGGCAGGGGGATGGGCGGCCCGCCATCACCGATGGAGTGGGTGAGGAATGGCTCCTGCCGCACACCGGTGGGGGTGCGCCTGAGGCGCTGTTTGAGACGTACTCCCTGATCCTGGCGACGTTTCTGGGGACGATGGGGCTACCCCATGTGCTGGTGCGCTTCTACACCAACCCCGACGGCGCCGCGGCCAGGCGTACCACTTTGGTGGTGTTAGGCCTGGTGGGGCTGTTCTACCTCTTCCCGCCGCTGTACGGCGTTCTGGGAAGGGTGTATACCCCGGAGCTGGCGGAGAACGATCCCGATGCCGTCGTGCTGGTCCTGCCCGGCGTGGTGTTGGGCATGGGTGTGCTTGGACAGGTGCTGGGCGCGCTCGTCGCCGCCGGCGCCTTCGCTGCGTTCTTGTCCACCTCAAGCGGACTGCTGACCAGCGTCGCAGGTGTGCTGTCCACCGATGTGCTGGCACGCGGCTCATCCAGCGGAACCGCCCGGGATTTCCGGATCGCCTCGCTGATCGCTGGTGTGGTGCCTATGGTGCTGGCCTTGCAGGTGGCTGAGCTGGAGGTCTCACGGGTGGTGGGGCTGGCGTTCGCGGTGGCGGCGTCTAGTTTCTGCCCGCTGCTGGTCCTGGGGATCTGGTGGCGGGGCCTGACCGATGTGGGTGCGGCGGCCGGGATTATCGCCGGTGGGGGCGCAGCGGCCCTCGCGGTGCTGTTGACGGTGCTGGGGCTACCGCTGGAAGGCTGGGTAGGGGTGATCACCGGTCATCCGGCGGCGTGGACGGTGCCGTTGGCGTTCGGGGTCATGGTGGTGGTGTCTCTGGCCACTCGGCACAGGCTCCCGCCCACCGTGGGAAAGACCATGCTGCGACTGCACGCCCCTGACTCACTGCATCTGTGATGACGCCCTGAGTGAAAGGTGAGAGACGTTCCGACTTGAGGCGGAGCGTTGAGTCCAGCTCAGGAACGAGTAGGCCCCAGGAAGGGACGGTTACCGTCAGGGATGTGAATCCCCCTGCCCTGGCTATCCGTGGTCTGGTTAAACGCTTTGGTCAGAAGGTGGCCGTCGCCGGCGTGGATCTTGATGTGCCGGCCGGCTCGTTCTATGGGCTCCTTGGCCCCAACGGCGCGGGTAAGACCACCACTCTGTCGATGGCGGTCGGCCTGTTACGGCCAGACGCTGGTTCAGCTTCAGTACTGGGCTTCGATGTCTGGTCCAACCCGGTTGAAGCTAAACGACGAATGGGAGTCCTCACCGATGGGGCTCGGTTGTTCGATCGGCTTACCGGTGCGGAACTGCTGATGTACCACGGCTTATTACGTGGTATGGAGCCGTCTGAGATCTCACGCCGGACAGCCGAACTACTCGATGTTCTGGCGTTGTCGGACGCCGGCAATACGCTGGTGATCGATTACTCGGCGGGGATGAAGAAGAAGATCGGTCTGGCCTGTGCCCTGCTGCACGCCCCGCCGTTGCTGGTGTTGGATGAGCCGTTTGAAGCGGTAGATCCCGTGTCGGCCGCCACGATCCGAGACATTTTAGGGCGGTTCGTCGCCAACGGCGGGACCGTGATCTTCTCCAGCCACGTGCTGGAGGTGGTGGAGCGGCTGTGCGATCACGTCGCGATCCTCGCCGGCGGTCAGCTGCGGGCGGCGGGGCGAATGGACGAGGTCTGCGGTGGAGGAACCCTGGAGGACGTCTTCGTGTCGCTGGTGGGCGGGCGGACCGCGTCCGGCGACGCGTTGGCGTGGCTGGGTGGCCAGCCGGATCAGGCATGACCTCGCCGGTGGGGCCGGTGACCGCGCCGGCGGATGTTCTCTCACCAGCGGGGCGTCGACCCGTTCGGATCTCCTACTTTCTGCGGTTAAAGCTGAGCATTCTCAGCAATCGTTACCGAGGATCAACTGGGCGGATCATCGGATTCATCCTTAGCTGCCTGATCGGGCTGGTCGCAGCCGGGCTGGGCTTTTTGAGTTTCCTCGCCGTCGGGCTGGTCGATTCCAGCGATCGTGATCTGGTGCTGTTATCAGTGGGTTTTTTGGGGGGCCTGCTGATAACGCTGTGGCAGGCCATGCCGCTACTGCTGTTCGGGGTCGATGAGACCCTCGACCCTGCCCGGTTCTCGCTGTTACCGATTCCGCGGATACGGCTCATGATCGGGCTGCTCAGCGCGGCGTTCTTGGGGATCCCGGCGATCGCGACGCTGATCGCCACCTCCGGACTGGTGGTCGGCGCGTTCCGGTACGGGCCCCTGGCCGTTTTGGTGGCGGCCGTGGGGGTGGTGCTAGGGCTGCTCACCTGTGTGTTGGGTAGTCGCGCCATCACCAGCGGGCTGGCCAGCCTGCTGCGTTCCCGGCGGGCCCGTGACCTGGGCATCGTCGTGGTCATGATGATGGTGGCGTTGATCGGCCCCTTGGAGATCATGGCGGTCTCAACGGTGGGGAACGGCGAGATCGATCAGATGATCCCCGTCGTCCGGGTGCTGAGCTGGACCCCGCTGGCCGCGCCTTACCTGGCGGTCTTCGACGTCATCGAGGGCAACGCGATCCTGGCGGTGCCGAAGTTGGCCATCTCCGCGGCGACCATCGTCGTGCTTTGGTGGTGGTGGTCGCGTGGTCTGGAGTCGGCGATGATCGGCAACGTCTCGCAGGCTGCCACGCGACGCGGCAACCAGGCCAGCGCTTCGAGCCTGCGGACGCTGCGCGGGCCGTTGCCGGCCACCCCGTATGGAGCCATCCTGGCCCGGGACCTGCGCTACATCTGGCGGGATCCGCAGCGGCGAGGCGGAGTCATCGCCATGCTCAGCGCCTGCCTGGTGGTCGCCGGAACTTCCGCCTTCAACCCCGGGAGTACCGGGCTGCACACGGGCTCCCTGCTGTTCACGATGGTCTATGTCGGCATGTTCGGCGGCCTGATATCGATGAACCAATTTGGGTATGACCGGGGTGCTTTCGCTGGGCATGTCCTGGCCTCCGTGCCCGGGCGTACGGATATCCACGCCCGAATGACCAGCACCACGGTGCTGATGATGCCGGTGATCTTGTTGACCGGTGTGGTGCTGGTGTGGATCGCTGACGATGTCGGCCGGCTACCGGACGCTCTCGGGATGGCGTTGGGGGTGTACGGGACCACCATCGGAGTGGCGGCGGTGGTTTCGGTCTACGGGGCGTACGCGCTTCCAGAAACCAGCAACCCCTTCGCGATGAGCACCGGCTCCGGCTGTTCCAAGGGCCTCGTTCACATAGCGGGAGCGGTGGTCGGTGTGCTCATGGCGGCGCCGATCGTCGGACTGCTGCTTGCGTTGGAGCGGTACGCGGAGAACTACACGTGGCTGCTGCTGCCGGTCGGCCTGGTGTACGGAGCGGTGGTAGCCCTGCTGGGAAGCAGGATCGGGGGCCGCGCCATAGACAAGCGGGGGCCGGAGCTGCTCAGCATGGTGACCCCCAGCAAGTGAGGATGGGGTTGTGACCATCCACAGTGAGCATCCGTTTCTGACCCCTGAGCCCGACCGTAACCCACTGCGTCGGTTGCGGGGTCGGCTGGCCGCCCCCGTGACCCTGTGGGCAGCGGGCTCAGGACCGGCCCGGGCCGGGCTCACCGTCTCCTCAACGCAGGTGGTCGACGGTGAGCCCGGTCGGTTGCTCGGCTTGATCGATGAGGACTCCGATCTGTGGGACGCGGTGTCGGCCACCGGCTGTTTCACGGTCGCCCTGCTCAGTGAACGACACCGACAGTTGGCGGATCAGTTCGCCGGCGTGATGCCGGCTCCCGGCGGGCCTTTCAAGGAGTACGCCTGGCGAGAGTCACCGTGGGGACCGGTTCTCGCCGACGTTTCGGACTGGGCTGGGTGCCGCCTGGACAGCTTCCGCCCCATGGGCTGGAGCCTGCTGGTGGAGGCCACGGTAGAGCATGTGGAACTCGGTTCCGGTGATACCCCATTGCTGTACCACCGGGGCCGTTACCGCTCTTTGCAGCTTTAATGATTCTGCCTCCCGATTGACCCCTACGCCGCGTCAGCGGCCGTGTGACACCAGTTGCGCCGGTCCACGGGACGGCGACGCGGCAAGTAAATGTGGGCAGGGTGCAAAAGAGAAGCGCTCGAACGACGTACCATTCGCCGACCGAGGTACGCGCAGCGAGCGACGGGAGTATCGGGATCGTGGCAGGTGTGGTCAGAGTGGCCGCAGTGACCGGCCGGGGCCGGGTACGACCGGCTAACGAAGATGCCGTTTTGGCGCTCGGTTGGCTCAGCCAGTCGCATCGACCGATGCCGGTGGTGATCGAGGCCGGCTTGGCGCCGAACGCGACATTTGCCGTAGCCGACGGTCTAGGGGGTCACGCCGCTGGCGCGACGGCCAGCTGGCTGGCCTTGAATGAGTTGGCGGCACGTTCCGGTGAGTGGGCCGATGCCCAGGCGGTGCGGGACGGCTTGGAGCAGATCAATCAGGCGGTGCACGCGGCTTCACTGGACGATCCGCGGCTGCGAGGCATGGCCACCACGATCGCCGGCGTCATCGTCACCCCTGAAGAGGTGTGGTGTTTCAACGTAGGCGATAGCCGGATCTACCGGATCACCGACGGTTACCCCGAGCAGATCAGTCAGGATGACTCCCTGCTGGACGGGTCAGGGGAGCCGACCAACATCGTGACGCAGGTGCTGGGGGGCTCCCAGGAGGACCCGTTGGTGCCGCACCTGACCACTCTCCCGACCGAGCCGACGCGTTTCCTGCTGTGCTCCGACGGTGTGACCGGCCCGATCGGGCGGGAGGATTTCCGCGTGATCTGCCGTCAGCCTGACCTGGTGGCGCTGATGCGACAGCTCTTCGACGCCGCATATGAGGCTGGGGCACCGGATAACGTCTCCATCCTGGCGCTGGATATTTGGCCCGAGCCCGTCGAGAACTCAGGTGAGGTGCCCGCTTAACCTTCCCATCTTTCCGGTTGGCGTCACCGGGCCGCGCACCGACCGGTGATCGGAGTGACGACCGTCACCCGTCGCATCATGTCCACCGTTCGGCGCAGCACTGCTCCACCTTGAGGGCTACTTCTTCCCTGCTGCCGATCCGGCTCCTTAACGTCCGGCCGAATAGCTGGTCCAACTGGGCCGGTCTGTCCCCGGATGAGGTGGTGAGCTCATGACACAGTCTGCAGCCGGATCGCCCTCAACATCCGAGCCGGCGGCCAGGCCGCCGGACAGCAGTGCGTATCTAGCGGTGGAACAGAGTCCGGATTTCGCTGTGCTACGCCGGGCGCTGCGCCGCTTCGTATTTCCCATGACCGTGGCTTTCCTGCTCTGGTACCTGCTCTACGTGTTGCTCTCCGCGTACGCCAGGGACTTCATGTCGACCGGTGTGGTGGGCAACATCAACGTGGCGATGGTGTTCGGGCTGTTGCAGTTCGTATCGACGTTCTTGATCGCTTGGGCCTACGCCCGGTACGCCGATCGCCGGCTCGACCCGCTGGCCGAGCGCCTGAAGGAACGCGTCGAGCGAGGTGAGGGCTGATGCTTACCGCAGCGGTGTCATACGCCCAAGAAACCACCTCCAACACGGCGCGGAACCTCACCCTCGTCCTGTTCCTCCTGCTAGTGGCGGCGACGCTCTGGCTCACCATCTGGGCCAGCAGGCAGACCCGGACCGCCACCGACTTCTACGCCGGGGGCCGGTCGTTCTCCGGTTTCCAAAACGGCATGGCCATCGGCGGCGACTACATGTCGGCCGCCAGCTTCCTGGGCATCGCCGGGATCATCGCGCTCTACGGGTACGACGGGTTCCTGTACTCGATCGGCTTCCTGGTGGCGTGGCTGGTCGCGCTGCTTCTCGTCGCCGAGCTGCTGCGGAACTCGGGGCGGTACACGATGGCCGACGTCCTGGCCTTCCGGATGCGGCAGCGACCGGTACGGACCGCGGCGTCGATCTCGACCATCACGGTGTCGATCTTCTATTTGCTGGCCCAGATGGTCGGCGCCGGCTCCCTGGTGGCGCTGCTGCTGGGCATCCGGGAGGGATCGACGTTCCTGGGGATGACCCCGGACACCGCACGGTTGGTCACCGTGGTGCTGGTGGGCGCCCTGATGATCACGTATGTGGCGGTGGGTGGTATGCGCGGCACCACCTACGTCCAGATCGTCAAGGCGTTCCTGCTGATGTGCGGCGCCATTTTGATGGCGCTCCTGGTGATGTGGGCGTTCCGGTTCAACCTCTCCTCGATGCTCGGTGAGGCCGCTGAGGCCAGCGGACGCGGATCGGCGTTCATCGAACCAGGGCTGCGCTATGGCGTCGAGGTACCCGGGGATTCCTGGCAGACCTTCATCAACAAGATGGACCTGATCTCGCTCGGGCTCGCCCTGGTCCTGGGTACCGCAGGGCTACCCCACATCCTGATCCGGTTCTACACGGTGCCTAACGCGAAGGCGGCCCGGCGGAGCGTGTTGTGGGCGATCGGCATCATCGGCACCTTCTACCTGCTGACCTTGGCCCTCGGGTTCGGAGCGGCGGCGCTGGTGGGCGCCGAGGCGATCACCGCTCAGGATCCCACCGGGAACACGGCCGCGCCCCAGTTGGCTGAGGAGCTCGGGCGGCGGTACCTGGGCGGCGAGTTCGGGGGCGCGTTGCTGCTCGCGGTGATCGCGGCTGTGGCGTTCGCCACCATCCTCGCCGTGGTGGCGGGACTCACACTCGCTTCGTCCTCCTCGGTGGCGCACGACCTGTACGCCAATGTGCTGCGTCACGGGCGTACTACCGAACGCCAGGAGGTCGTGGTCGCCAAGGGCGCGGCGTTCGTGATCGGAGCGATCTCCATCGTGCTGGCGATCTTCGCGCAGAACCTCAACGTCGCTTTCCTGGTGGCGTTGGCGTTCGCGGTGGCGGCCTCCGGTAACCTGCCGGCGATCCTGTACAGCCTGTTCTGGCGTCGCTTCAACACGACCGGGGCGGTCAGCGCCATCTATGGCGGTCTGCTCTCGGCGGTGCTGTTGGTGACGTTCTCACCCGTGGTCTCCGGGGCGCCGAACTCCCTGTTCCCGGAGGTCGACTTCTCGTGGTTCCCGCTGTCGAACCCGGGCATTATTTCCATCCCTGTCGGGTTCCTGTGCGGTTGGCTGGGGACGGTGCTGTCCCGGGAGCCGGCCGACGAGACCAAGTACGCCGAGTTGGAGGTGCGTTCGCTTACCGGAGCCGGTGCTCACTGACCGTTGTCCGGCGTTCATCGAGATCTGAATCACCTTCTTCTCTCTCTGTGATCATGGGCTCAGGTCCGGTTCGCCCCCTCTCCGGATCTGAGTCCATGATCATGCAGCTAAAACAGGACGGTCAGGAGCGTCACGCTCCTGACCGCACCGTTAGTCTGGCCTCATGGCCACCGAAATAGCTCCGCGATACGGCCCCGGGCACCGTGTCCTCATCACCGGAGGCGCGGGGTTCGTCGGCTCCCATCTGGTCGACGCGCTTTTGGCGCGTGGCTGTGACGTGGTGGCGTTGGACAACCTGATCACCGGCTCCAAGGACAACCTGGCGCACCTCGCTAACGAGCCCAGGTTCACGTTCGTGGACGCGGACATCTCCGACGGGCTGCCCAACCTCGAGCCTTTGGCCGAGAGATTTGATGTGGTGATGCACTTCGCATGTCCCGCTTCCCCGGTGGACTTCGGGCGGTTGCCGCTGGAGATCCTCAAGGTTGACTCGCTGGGAACCTTCCACTGCCTAGAGCGGGCCCGGGCAGACGGGGCCCGGTTCGTGCTGGCTTCGACATCGGAGGTCTACGGCGACCCCAAAGAACATCCGCAGGCCGAGACCTACTGGGGCAATGTGAACCCGATCGGGCTTCGCAGCGTGTACGACGAGGCCAAGCGGTTCAGCGAGGCCGCCACCATGGCCTACCACCGCAAGTACGGGCTCGACGTCGGCATCGTGCGGATCTTCAATACGTACGGGCCGCGGATGCGTCCGGATGACGGGCGGGCGGTGCCCACCTTCATCACTCAGGCACTACGAGGGGAACCGGTGACGGTGGCCGGTGACGGTTCCCAGACCCGCTCGATCTGCTACATCGATGACCTCATCGACGGCATTCTGCTGCTGCTGGACTCTGGAGAAGTCGGACCGATTAACTGCGGTACCGAGCACGAGATCTCGATGCGAGAGCTCGCGGAACTGGTGGTGCGGCTGACGGGATCCAGCTCGCCGATCGTGTCCATCCCACGCCCCGACGACGACCCCACTGTCCGTCGACCGGATCTGACCAAGGCCCGTTCCTTGCTGGGGTACTCACCGCGCGTCAGCCCTGAGGACGGCCTGCGTCGGACGATCGAGTACTTCACCCGTCACCTCGGGCTGTGAGCTCGGGCGGGCAACCGGTCCGCGGGGGAGAGACAACACCGCATCCCTGCCCAGGTACGCCGGGTTGGGGTCGGTGGCTCCACGTGGCTGGCCGGGGTTTCCCTCGGTAGGCCATGAATCACCCGCCGTGGTTACGCTGCGGAGTCGAACCACCTCTCTACTCTGAACCCATGGCGGACACATCCCGCCCACGGGCCCGGGCCAGTGCTCGGGTACCGGGCAACAGCCAGCAACACGCTCAGCGACGTGGCGCGAGCGTGCGGGGCAGCGCGCGCATTCCGCAGCCCGCTACGCCGGTCGAGCAGGGTCGGCCACGTCGGGTGACCGGCCGAGCCGCGGTCAACCGAGGGGCTGGTGCCCGAAGCCTGGCTCCCCAGGAGCGGGAGCGTGCCGTCCGCGGGCGTCCACCCCGCGGGCAACGGATTCGGCCGAGATGGGGCCGGATCCTGCTGGTGTTGTGCACCGTGGTGGGTGTGCTTGTAGGGGCCGCCGCGTTCGGAGCGTGGGGGTATGTGAACGCCCTGAACGATGACCTCAACCGTACCGACCCGTTCTCTGGCCTCACCGGGGGCCGGCCACCGGAGAACGTCGAGGGCTCACTTAATATTTTGATCTTGGGCACCGACTCCCGGGACCCAGAGGCGAACCACGACGGTGCCAGTGAGTGGCGGACCGACACAATCATCCTGTTGCACGTTCCCTCCACTCATGACAAGGCGTACCTGATCTCGTTGCCACGTGACCTGTGGGTGGAGATACCAGGGAGCGTCGACGGTGAGCGCGACAGCACCATGGCCAAAATCAACGCCGCATATGCCTGGGGCGGTGCGGAGTTGATGGTACAGACCGTGGAGCGCTTCACAGGCGTACGGATCGATCATTTGGTGATCGTGGATTTCTGGGGTTTTCAGGCGGTCACCGATGCCGTGGGTGGGGTCACCCTATGCGTGGAGGCGCCTCCAGGCGAGGACAGTTTCCAGTCCATCCACCCTCCATACCGGACATTTACTGCGGGGTGCCACACCATGTCCGGTGAGGTTGCGCTCGATTACATCCGGCAGCGCTATCAGTTTCCAGAGGGTGACTTTGCGCGAATGCGGCATCAGCAGGAGTTTCTGCGGGCGTTGTTGAACCAGGCCACATCCGCTGGAATCCTGACCAGCCCGTCCCGACTGGATGACTTCCTGCGAGCCATCACCGATGCGATCACAGTGGACGAAGAGTTCTCCCTCGTGGACATGGCGATCCAGTTCCGGAACCTACGCAGTGACGACTTGGTGTTCCTGACCAGTCCGGTGGCAGGCACCGACACCATCGATGGGCAGAGCGTGGTGGTGTCCGACGAGGAGCGGGCACGGTCGCTGTACGAAGCGATCAGACGTGACGAGATGGCGGCCTGGGTCGCTCAGAATGCCCCTTCCCCCTCACCGACCCCAGTGGACTAATGTCAAAGCAACTACGTTCACGTGATGTGCCTCACAATGAGGTGCGAAAAGCAATCGTGGATCAGGGGAACAGCGTGGCTAAGACGAAGCGGTGACTCGCGAACAGCCACTTGGAATTTGTACAGTGTTCCGATCCCGCTTCCCGAAGCCATATAGATCTGAGTGTTGCGGAGGACGCCCGTGGCACGTGGCAGGCACCGGCCCTTCAGGGGGCCATGGTGGGCGCGCGTGTGTATCTGGTTCGGCGTCATACTTATGGTCGCCTCAGGGGGCACCCTGGTCGGTGGCAACATCATTATCGGTCGGCTCACGGGGAGCGTCGAAACCGACAACCTGCTCGGTGACGCCAGCGCCAATGTCGGTGAAGACCTCGACGGCCCGATCAACCTGCTGCTGGTCGGATCGGACTACCGGCGGACCACTCCGGACGAGCCCATCCGGGCGGACACCATCATCGTGGTGCACGTGCCCGCCACCCACGACCGGGCGTACCTGATCTCCTTCCCTCGTGATACTCGAGTGGATATCCCCGAGGCGCCGAACGGGCACGGTGGATACGTCGACAAGATCAACGCCGCGTTCGCCCTGGGCGCCCTGCCGGCGGAGGGCGAGACCGGCAACAACGTGGCCAACGGTTTCCAGCTGCTGGCGCAGACGATCCACGAGACGACCGGCATCCGCTTCACCTCCGGGGCGGTCATCAACTTCTACGGTTTCACCCGGGTCGTCCACGAGCTCGGCGGCGTGTACATGTGCGTGGAACCCGACAGGCACGGGAACACCACGTGGGAATCCGAGCACGGGAACCCACCCCGTGTGTTCACCGCGGGCTGTCAGACGCTGGACGAACACGCCGCGCTCGACTACATCCGGCAGCGCTACCAGTTCCCCAACGGGGACTACGACCGGCTCCGTCACCAGCAGGAGTTCATCCGCGCCATCCTGGAGCAGGCCCTGCAGACGGGATTCGCGGATCCCACCCGGATCGGCGACCTGGTCGAGGCGGCCGGGGACGCGCTGTTGGTCGACGACAGCGTCCCATTAATCAACCTGGCGTGGACCCTGCGGAACCTGCGGCCCGGCAACCTGCAGGCGATCCGGGTCCCCACCGTTTCGGAACAGATCGGTGGAACCTGGTTCGAGATTCTGCTACCTGAGGCGGAAGACCTATTCGAGGCCGTCAATAATGAGACCATCGATCAGTGGCTCGTCGCTCACAGCGAGTACGTCAACCCGTTGTGAGTGGGGATGAGTCACAGAGATGGGTTGATCGGGAACGCCGAAAAACGCTACTTCATAGACATGGGTGGATTTCTAGGCTGCCCGATATGAAGAGCGTGAGGCAGCGTCGCCTCATCAACGGATCGTGGAGTGCGACCGTGCCCCTTGGTTAAGGCTGTCTCACCAGGGGTAGTAAACGGTCGTAAGCGTGAAGTGCGAGATCCGTGCGCCGGATCTTTCTGGGGAGGACACCGACGTTCCGCCGACGTGCTGCCAAAGGACGGCCACGTGGTCCGTGGTGGGCGTGGCTGTGCGTTGTGATGGGCTCGTTATTACTCACCACCTCGGTGGGCACCTTGGTGGCGGGTCAGGCGATCATCAACCGCTACACCGAGAATGTGGTGGTGGAGGACCTGCTCGGTGAGGCTGCGGTCGTCGACAATTCCGCTCAGACGACGCCCACCGGGGAACTGGTGGAAGGACCGCTGAACATCCTGTTAGTGGGGTCGGACTACCGCGCTGACCCCGAACTGGCGGGCCTGCCCTGGAGGGCCGACACGATCATGGTCGTGCACGTTCCGCGGACGCACGACCGCGCGTACATCATCTCCATACAGCGGGATCTATGGGTGGAGATCCCTCCGTCAGAGGATGGCTCCTGGCCCGGGGGCGAGGACAAGATCAACGCGGCATTCGCGCATGGTGGCGGTGGCCCCTCAGGCTACCGACTACTGGCCAGGACGTTATCCGAAATCATGGGCATCGAATTCCACACCGGGGCCCTGATCAATTTCTACGGTTTCACCGATGTGGTCAGCGCCTTAGGGGGCGTTGTGATGTGCGTGGAGGTGCCGCCGGGCGAATTGGTCCTGGTCTCGGCGCATCCACCTCACCGGGAATTCCGCCCCGGCTGCCAGCATCTGGACGGGCACGCGGCCCTGGACTATGTGCGGCAGCGCTACCAGTTTCCTGACGGGGACTTCGCTCGAATACGGCACCAGCAGCAGTTCTTGCAGGCCATTGTGGACCGAGCCGTCTCCTCCGGGGTGATAGAGAACCTTGGCCAGCTCGACGAGGTCATCCGGGCAGCCGGGCGGTCATTGATCATTGACCGCAGTATTCCCTTACCGGATTTGGTGTTCACCCTGCGCAGGATCGGTCCCGATGACCTTACCGCGATCCGTATCCCGTTGGAGGAACACAACGGCAGCGTCTATTACACCACCATGACCCCAGAGTGGGAGGAACTGTTCCAGGCGTTACGCGATGGGCAGATGTCCCAGTGGGTGATAGATCATCCTGAATACGTTGTAGCTTTATAGTCGTGGCTTTATAGCGGGTGTGTGTCGTCTGAAGCCCAAAATATGCCTGCCGTCGCGGGTCATGGAAAGCCCTCTAGGCTTCAAGGGCCATTACCCACTGATCAACGACCAGGCCGAGGGGGCGATCGCGAGTGTTCCCAGAACACATACCCGGTATCACGCCCGATCAGGTACCCCAGGGGGCGTACCTGCTCGACGTTCGTGAGAACGATGAGTGGGCCGCCGGACACGCGCCGGACGCGCACCATCTGCCCATGTCGGATATCCCCGCTCGTATGGGTGAGATTCCCATGGACGACCAGGTAGTGGTGGTCTGTCGCTCCGGGGGACGTTCGGCTCAGGTGGTCGCCTATCTGCGCGCCAACGGGTGGGACAACGTCGTCAACCTGGAAGGCGGGATGCGTGCCTGGGCGGCGGCCGGTCGCCCAGTAGTCAACGAATCGGAAACGCCCGCCCAGATCATTTAGCAGAGGGGGCGCGGAAATCTGCCGGTTGCGGTTGACTGCTCACCGTGAGCCGGGATGGTGCTGAATCCAGCTTCTTCTCCGATATTCACCATTTCGTGGTGCGACTGCGCCAGATCGTGGAGCTGAGCATCTCATCTGATTCGCCGCGATCGGTGCTGGAGCACGCGGTCAAACTGGGAGCTGAGGCGCTTCAAGCAGATGCCGCCTCCTTTGTGGAGTACTCCCCTACCGGTGGGCGAGTGGTCGCCGCGACCGAGCAGCATCAGCACGCCTTGGGGCGTCGGGTGGTACCCTGCGATCACACCCTGTTCCGCTTGCTCAGCCGCCCTATCCGGGTCGTGACGGTCGAGGAGCTACCCCGGGAACAGGCCCGCTACCTGGCCGCGCGGGGGTTGCGGCGAGTCGTGGTGGCCCGCGTTGAACTGCGCGGGCAGTTGGTCGGCTCCCTCCAGATCTACTTCCGGGACCGGTCACGACGACTAGAACCCATCGAACGGGAACTGGTCCGACTGCTGGCCGCGGGGGCGGCTCACCTCTACGCCGACGGCGAGGGTGCGTTGCGGGCAGAGCAGCCCGTGGCGACGGGGCATGCCGATGGGACCGCGGTGCTCAACGCCGATGGCGAGGTGCTGTCCTGGGATCCGCCCGCGACCGCCGAACTGACCGATCGACGCAAGGAACGGGTGCTAGGGAACCCGGCCCCGATCCCAGTACCGCCACCGGGACAGGTCCTGAACTACCGGCTGGCCGATGGTCGGTGGTTGGCGGTGCGCAGTTCCCCGATGGGCGACACCGACGGCTGCGTGGTGGCTTTCCAAGACATCACCGAGGCCAAACAACGCGAAGAAGACAAGGACCTGTTCATCGCACTCACCAGTCACGAGTTGCGGACCCCGGTGACCGTGGTGCGCGGGTACGCGGAGACGTTGGTCCGACGCTGGGATGATCTCGACGATGCCGAGCGCCGAACCGCGGTGGAGCTGATTGAACGGCGTACGCGGGACCTGGTGCGCGTCATCGACCGGCTGTTGACCGGTACCTATCACCCTGCCGAAGGGATACAGCGCCAAGAGGTGTTTGACCTGTGCGCCGCGGTGCGGGCGGCGGTGGGACAGCTCGCTGAGGAGCTGCGTCACCGGGTGACGTTGAAGCTGCCAGATGAGCTACCGGCCGCGATCGGTGCCCCGACAACCTTGCCGGAGGTGATAACCGAGCTGGTCACCAACGCCCACAAGTACTCGCCGTGCGGAGGTGAGATCACGGTCCGGGCGGGAGCTGATGATCAGACCGTGTATTTGCAGGTAGCTGATCGGGGGATCGGGGTACGACCAGAGCACGTTGAACGGGCATTTGAACGTTTCTGGCAAGCTGAGGTGGGTGACCAACGCCGGTTTGGCGGCGTCGGACTAGGTCTGTACCTTGTTCGACGGATCGTTGAGAGGCAAGGTGGATGGGTGTCCTTACGTCCGAGAACTGGCGGCGGTACCGTCGCGGAAGTGCGGCTGCCGCGTGCGGACGTAGGCTCCTGAGGAGGCATGGCTTGCAGACGGTCGCCGGTGAACAGGCGTGGTGCGTCGTCGTTCCCCACCATGCCCGGGCGGCGTCCCTGGCCCGTCGACGGCTCGCCGCGGATCTCGCTGACTTGGATGCGGAGCTGGTGGACACCGCACGAGCCGTGGTGTCCGAATTGGTAGGTAACGCCGTCCAACATGCTCGGCCGCTGCCTGGCGGTGTGGTGCTGGTGTCATGGCGGATCGAGGAGGACGTGCTGAGGGTGCGGGTCACCGACGGAGGGGGGCCTGGGGTTCCCCGCCTCCAGAAAGTGGGCCCTGACGCACTCCGTGGGCGTGGATTGTCCATCGTGGCCTCTTTGGCTCACCGTTGGGGAGTAGCGCCGCACGGGATCGGTACGTGTGTCTGGGCGGAACTACGGCGCGTCGGATGACTGGTTTGGCGCTTCGCCTGACCAATTGGGCGATAACCACTAGGGTGGAGCGCCGTGAGTAAGCGTCGTAGGAACAACGTCGCCAGATCCCGCACCGGATCCCCCCGCCAAACCCGCCAGAGGCCTAAGGTTCGTGACATCTTCGTCGCGCGGCCATTCGAAGGGCTGACCGATGAGGTGGAGTGGATTGCCCTTCGGGAGTTGGTGCCGGCTGCCAGCGCTCCCCTGCAGCTGGCCCCTGAGTACGCTGAACGGTTCCCGGACCGGCAGGTCATCCTCGCCACCGTGTTGCCGCTGGCGTGGCCAGCGATGACTAAGCCGGACGGCCGGGTATTCGTCGGGCTGCAGCGCCAATTCAACTCCGGTGATGTGAGCCGGGACCTGGCGGCGGCCCTGTTGCAGGCTCTCGCCACCGAGCCGGGCGCGACGGTGTCGGTGCCCGCGTTGCCAGGACCGGGCCCTCGGCTTCAGGACGTGCTCTCCGACGCTCCTCTCAACATCACGCTGCACGACGGATTCGATTTCTGGCTGGATCCGGACACCGCTGACGATCCGAAGGTGCGGGCGAGCCTGGAGCGTGCGAACGAGTCCATCTACCCCACCCGTAAGCTGGCGGCCGTCCCCGCCGCGTACTGGTGTCGGGTCCCGGACCGCGCGCATGTGCGTTGGGTACTGCCTGACCAGGAGGACTTGGCGCTGGCTGCCCTGTCGCGGCTGAGCGCGGCCGGTGAGCTGCCCCTGACCGAGGACACCAAGTTCGCCGGGATGTTCCGGGCGCACGGGCTGCTGGTGCCCGTCTGGGATCTGCCGGTCGAGCCAGAGGCCGACGTCTGGGAGGAGCCGCTTGCGGCCTTCGCCAAGCGGTACGCCGACGCGTTGAGCTCTCAGGAGCCGCTGTCCTCCGCTGAACGGCGTGCCAAGCAGGGGCTGTTGGGGCGGCAGTTCACCCTCCGGTAAGTCATCTCGCCGGTCCCGCCGGATCCTGACAGGATCCGGCGGTGTCGGGTCACTCGATTGACTCGGTCACCGGGAGTGGGTCACGGCTGATCGGGCAGGACATGCAGCGGGGGCCGCCCCGCCCGGAACCCAGCTCCGACCCGGGGATCCGGATCACCTCGATGCCCGCCTGTTCCAGACGGGCGTTGGTCTCGGTGTTGCGTTCGTACGCCACGCACAGCCGCGGTGAGATTGCCAGGGTGTTGTTGCCGTCGTCCCACTGTTCCCGTTCAGCCGTCACCGGATCCAGCCCGGTGTCGATGACCCGCAAGGTATCGATACGCATGGCCTTGGCGGCCGCGCGGAGGAACGGCTCCGGCCCGGCCACCACCGGATCGGCGTACGGGTCATCGGGATCGGCGGGGGTGACCGTGTAGGCGACCAGGGAATCAGCGACGTTGGGGTACATCACCACGGCGTCGCGATCCACCATGGTGCAGATCGTGTCCAGGTGCATGGTGGCGCGCTCCTGCGCGATCGGTACGACCAGGACGGTGTGGGCGGTGCCGGCGGCGAAGACTCGCCGCGCCAACCGTTCCGCGCCGGCCGGGGTGGTCCGCTCCCCTACCCCCACCGCGAGGACTCCAGGGGCGAGTAACAGCACATCCCCGCCCTCCACATGCTCCAGGGAGGGGTCGTACAGCAGCGGCGTACCCGCGAACCGCGGATGGTACTGGTAGATGGCCAGGGTGAGGGTGGTCTCGCGGGACCGGGCCGGCATGGCCAGGCTGGTCACCGCCACATGGTCGCGGATCCACACCGCGGAGTCCCGGGTGAACAGCAGGTTGGGCAGGGGAGGAATAACGAAGTCGTGCCGATCCATCAGGGTGTAGACCAGGTCACCGCCGCCGCGGGTCTCCTCGTGGGCGAGGCCGGCGATGAGCACATTCGCCAGCTCGGCCGGGGTGAGATCGGCGAGATAGTCGGCGACTCGGCGGCGTAGCCCGTCTCCGAGCCGCACGTCCCGTAACACAGATTCGGTGAGGTCTTCCCGGGCCTGAGGGATGGTGAGGGTTTCCGTCAACAGGTCGGTCAGGTAGAGCACCTCTACACCGTGGGAACGCAGCGCGTCCGCGAAGATGTCATGCTCCTCCTGCGCCCGCCCCACCCAAGGGATGCCGTCGAACAGCAGGGAATCGTTGTTACGCGGCGTCAGCCGCTTCAGCTCCGCGCCTGGGCGGTGCAGCAGTACGGTGCGTAGCTGTCCTACTTCGCTGTCTGCGTAATGTCTCATGCTCGCACCTTTTGATCTCGTTGATCTCGCACCTTCTTGATGAAGAGGGGATCCGTGGGCGACCCGGGCGGATGACGACCATCCCCGAGCCTATGTAAGTTGATCGGCATCTGGGTTGAGGGCCCAACACGGAGCGCGTACGAAACTTCATCTTCTGCGTACCATGGTGGGCGGACCATCTTCAGGCCCTTAAACCCCATACGGCCACATATGGGGTGCGGGCTGAAGTATGTTTCGCCTGAAATGTCGATAGGTTACGACCGTCAGGGCGGCGGAGCGGACGGGAACGCATTCGGGAGGTCGCGTGCCCCACGTCGAACTTTCGCTGTCTGGGAGCGTACTGCCCGAGCCAGAGTCCGGATCACCCGACGGCACCTTGGACGATCCAGTGAGCACCTGGGCTCAGGTCGTCGTCCGCGCCGCCGAGCCCTGTCTCATCCTGGATTCGGACGGGGTCGTGATAGCGGCTTCCCCGACCTGTCGGTCTCTTCTGGGATTTCCTGAGGATGAGGAAGTGGTCGGTCGCGGGCTGCTTGACGGCCTGCTTGAGCTGATCGACTTCACCGCCGCGCGGGGGCAATTGGCGGAATGGGAGCTGGAGCGGATCCCACCTCTCCTGGCGTTGTCGACCGGTGGCTTGGCGCGGGGTCTGATGCGGATCCGCGTCGGTGACCTGATCCGGACGGTGGACGCGATCACCACCCCGCTGTGGAACGGCGGGCAGTTGGCGGGCTCACTGACCTTCTTCTGCCGTATCTGAAGTCTCGCCCTCGCTTACGCCACGCCTACCAGGGGTCGTCGTCATGGGGGTGTGCAGGAGGTGTGACGGCAGGTCGCGCCAGGCGGCGGCGGTGGCCCGGGCAAGCACCGTCTTCTCAGGCAGCTGCAGGGTTCGGGCGGTGGCGGCCACATCCTCGTACTCGATCGACAGATTGACGACATTCCCTCGATGTCGGGCCACCTTGACCCGGATCGGGTGGCCGTCGATATCTACGGTGGTCCATTCCCGAGCCAGCGGATACCGCTCCACCACGGTCTGCCTGATCCCGATGCTGCTGGTGTGGCTGTAGATGAGATCCCGCAGCCGCTGGGCCCGGGACGGCGGCGCGAGCACGTGCAGGGTGTGGGCCGGGCGGCCCTTCTTCATCAGGATCGGGGTGAGCCAGGCGTCCTGCGCTCCCGCCTCCAACAAAATCGGGAGCAAGCCGGGCCACAGCCGGGGATCCAGGTCATCCACATTGCACTCGATCAGGACGGACCATTCCGGAGGGGATGGGCTCGTCGGATCCGACTCCCCAGGTTCGGAGGTGGGGGCCGGCTCGCCCAGGACCAGACGCAGGACATTCGCGCGCTCTGCGGGATCCCGGCCCCCTGCCCCGACACCGACCCGGCGTACCACCATGGCGGGCAGCCGGCCGTAGCCGTCGGCGTGGGCGGCGATGAGGGCCGCACCGGTGGGCGTACACGCCTCATAGGGGGTACCGCCCACGACGGGAGCGCCGACCTCGGCGAGGATACTCAGGACCGCCGGGGCCGGTACCGGGATACCGCCATGGGCACCGCGCGTCACCCCGTCCCCCACGGTGACCGTGCTTGCGGTCAGCGCGCGTAATCCCAGATGGGTGCGTAGCCAATGCAGCCCAGCGCAGGCGCCGACGATGTCGGCGATCGCATCGAGCCCACCCACTTCGTGGAAGTGAACATGGTCGAGGTCTGTCTGGTGGATCGCGGCCTCGGCGCGCGCCACATAGCCGAAAGCACGCAGCGCTGAGTGGCGTACCGGGTCAGGCAGCGGGGCTGTCTCCAGCAAGAGCCGGATGTCCCGCCATGACCGCGCGTGCGGGTCAGCCTCCGCGTACACCACGTCGACTTTGGTGGCGCCGATGCCGTGACGGCTGACCGAGGTGGCACGCAGCTCGATCGGCGCGACGCCGAGAGCGTCCACGGTGGACTGAAGATGCTCGAGCGGTACCCCGGCGTCGATGAGCGCGCCCAGAAACATGTCACCGCTGGCGCCCGCGTGACAGTCCAACCAGCCGATCATCATGAGTTCTGCTCCGGCCATTGTGAGTCGGGTGTGAAGGCCGGCGTCGTCTCGGACGCGGAGAAGCGTGTCGCACCGGCCGCCGCCCGCGCGATCCGCGCCGCGCAGACCCCTGCCCCGAAACCGTTGTCGATATTGACCACGGCCGTGCCAGGGGCACATGAGTTCAACATGGTGAGCAGCGCGGCCACGCCCCCGGCACCGGTGCCGTAGCCAACCGAGGTGGGGACCGCGATCAGGGGTACGCCGATCAGCCCACCCACTACGCTGGCGAGCGCGCCCTCCATGCCCGCCACCACGATCACGCAATCGGCGCGTTCCAGTTGGGGCCGGACCGCCAGCAGGCGGTGCAGGCCGGCGACACCGACATCGTGAATCTGCTCAACCGCGACGCCATACGTGCGTACCGTGAATGCCGCCTCCGCGGCGACTGGGAGATCGGAGGTGCCCGCGGACACCACGGTGACCGTCCCTACCGGGGCGGGCGGCTGCCCGACCGCGACGCAGCGCGCCACCGGATCGTCGAGCACCTCATCGGCGAAGGTGTCCAGGAGGGCGCTGCGGGCCGAGTCGCTCACCCGCGTCACCAGGATGGGGCGCTGCGTACCGGTCTGACGCAACCGGCGAACGATCGCCACGATCTGCTCCGGGGTCTTCCCGGCACCGTAGATCACTTCGGGATCCCCGGTACGTAGGGCCCGGTGGGTGTCCACGCGAGCGAAGCCGAGGTCGGCGTACCCGGTCATCGTGTCATCTAGCACGCCGAAGGTGAGCCGGTCGAGGGCGTCCGCCACGCTCACCGATCCCGCTGCGACATCCGCTAGCAGTTTTTCGGCTTCCCTGCGATCCACGTCCGCCACTGTAGGCGGAAGACCGGGTGACACCGGTCGGGTGGGCAGCCGCTGTGGGATGAACCTCGACCCTGAGGGCCCTGCGGGCGCTGGTCAGGTGTCCTACCGGGTGGAGATCAAGCGGACGATGGGCGACCGGATGTGGCATTCCGCCTTGTTGCCCAAGTGGTTGCCGGACCGTGACGTTGGCACGACCACAAGATATTTGGGCAGTGCGTCGCGCCCGCGTAACCTGCGAACGTGCTTGATCTCGACCTGCTTCCAGAGGACTACGCGATTTGTCGCCTACCGGCGGGATCTCCGCTTCCCGCGAGTCTACCCGTCGAAGGAGGCGTGGTATCAGTCGCCTGGACGCCGGACGAGGTCTCCATTGTCTGCCCAGCGTCGTACGCCCCCCACGACGCCGCCGTGGAGACGCCCTGGCGCTGTCTGCGAGTCTCCGGACCGGTGAACCTGGCCCAAACCGGGGTGTTGGCCTCGTTGGTCGGACCGCTCGCCGACGCCAGGGTCAACATCTGTGCGTTCTCTACTTACGACACTGACTACCTGCTGGTACCGGCGGTCCGTCTGGACGAAGCTCTGGCCGCGTTGGCGGGCGCGGGACACCGGGTGCATGAGGCTTGAGACCGGCGACAGATTGGTGATCGCTGCACGTGCGGTGAGAGGCGGATCGTAGGCTCAAGGCCGTGCGTTTTACGTATCTGGGGCCGGAGGGCACGTTCAGCGAGCAGGCGTTGCGCACCATCCCTGACGCCGAACATGCGGAACTGATCCCCGCACGCAGCGTGTCCGAGGCACTCGATGCGGTCCGTGTCCATCAGGCCGACGGGGCGATGGTGCCGTTGGAGAACTCTGTCGGCGGCAGCGTCCCGGACACGATGGCCGAGCTGGCGATGGGGGAGCCATTGCTGATCACCCGTGAGGTGATCATCCCGGTCAACTTCGTGCTGGCCATCCGCCCCGGTATCAGGGCGGATCAGATCCGCGTCGTGGCGGCGCACCCCCAGGCCGCGGCGCAGTGCCGGAATTGGCTGCGTGCGCATCTGCCTCAGGCGACCGTCGTCGACATGCTGTCCAACGCCACGGCGGCTGCCGCGGTGGCGCATGGCAAATATGACGCCGCGGTCAGTTCACGGCTCGCGGTACAGCGGCACGACCTGCCCGTGCTGGCGGAGAACATCGCCGACCAGTCCGGGGCCATGACACGTTTTGTCTTGATGTGCCGACCAGGCCCGCCACCGCCCCCCACCGGCAACGATCTGACGTCACTGGCGGTGTTCATCGCCCATGACCGGGTCGGCGCGCTCTTGGAGGTCCTGACCCAGTTGGCGGTACGCGGGATCAACCTGACCCGGATCGCGTCACAGCCCACCGGGGAGCAACTAGGCCGGTACTGCTTCCTGCTCGACTGCAATGGGCACGTGGCCGAGGCGCGGATGGGGGAGGCCCTGATGGGGTTGCGTCGGATCTGCGCAGCCGTGCGTTTCCTCGGCTCGTATCCCAGGGCACGGGAGGATAAGCCGGTGCGGCCGCCCACCGGGACGTCGGATGCCGACTTCGCCGATGCGGCTACGTGGCTAGCCAAGCTGCGAGAGAGCGGCACGGCCGATTGATGACCATCGCAACGAGGGTGGTATTGGTCGTGTTGGTCGCGGACCGTGCCGCTTCTCCATGGTTTTAGCCACCCAGCGAGCCGAGCAGGCCTCCGCCGCCTCCGCCACCAGCGGCAACCGGCATGATCGGGCCTTCGCTGGGCTGCACGATGACGAATCCCTGGCCCTGGAAGTGCATCTGGAACATCTCGCCCGAGCCGCCCTTGAGGATCGATTTCATTCCCTGAGAGCGGAAGATCGAGGGCTGGAGGTTGGCCGACCAGCCGATGATCGCGTTGGTGTCGACGAACACCGGCAGGTTGGGGCTGACCGGGATCACCACCGGCGGTCCGTCAGCGGTGATCGCTATTCGGCCGTGCCCGGTGAACACGCAGTTGAACAGACCGCCGCCAACCAGGCCACCGACGCTCTTCACCATCGAAATCTGGTACTGGAGGGTGGGGTCGAAGACGAGAACGTTGCGGCCGTTGATGGCGAGGGCGTCACCCGGGTCCATCTCCAGGATGAAGACGGATGTGCTGTAGTCAGCGAACCACACCTCGCCGTGACCCCGCACGCTCATCAGGGCGATGCCCTCACCGGTGATAGCGCGCTTGAGGAAGTTGCCGACGCCCTGACTCTTGGTCTCGATCTGGATGTTGCCGCGGTAGGCGACCATCGAGCCCTGCTTGGCCAGGACCTCTCCGTTCACCACGTAATACTTCACGCAGTACGGGTTCTGGAGGGTCATTCCGGGCTCGGTGGGGTTCTGCGCCATGTTCTCGGGTTTGAAAATGTCCCCACGCAAGGTACTGCTCCTCGTGTCACTGTGTCGGCCACATCACCCCGGACTGTTCCGGGGGCGTCGCGACGACCGTCAAGGGTGGCGGAAGGTTTGGCATCGTGCACGATAACCGACCATGTCTCGTCCCCCAGGGGTCTGGAGAGTCGGGCGACGCTTACCCCCACCCCAATTCGTGGAGTCGATGATCGTCAATCCCAAAGTGGTGGGCTATCTCGTGGATGACAGTGACCGCAACCTCGTGGACCACCTCCTCTTCGGTGTGGCAGATCCCCAGGATGGGGTTGCGGAAGATGATGATCCGATCTGGAAGCACCGCACCGTAGTCCCAGCCACGGGTGGGAAGGGCGTACCCCTCATACAGACCAAGTAGGTCCGGGGAGTCTTCGGGAGGATCGTCCTCGACCAAGATGACGACGTTGTTCATCATCTTCAGCAGTTCTTGGGGGATTTGGTCGAGGGCATCTGCAACGAGCTCCTCGAACCGCTCGCGATCCATCTGTACGGCCACCTTCACGATTAGACGGCATCCCCTCGGGGAGATACGAGGCGGCGTGAGCTCGATACGCTCCGTGATTCTGGGCTGAAGCAGATGGGGGATCTGGTGCCCTCGCTGCCGTCGCTGTTGTCGTGGGAGCGGCGAGCGGGGCACGCATTCGTAGCCCCTGACCAGGTCTCTTTCGTAGCCCCTGATCAGGTCTCGTTGATCGCGCCGGTACTCTCTGGCGAGACAGCAAATGAGGGCCACTCCCTATATCAGTGAGGAGGACACTATGAGTGACGAGCCGACTCAACGCTTTGACGCTCCTCAACCGGCGAGTGGCTCTCCTGCTCCAGGAATCCAGCCCGCGTCCCAGATGGGCTACCAGGCTCCACAGCAGCCATCCAGCGATCAGACGCTGGGCGGCTACCCGAACCAGACAGCAGGTGTCGAGCAGCCACCTGTGCCCGCCGGGCCTGGTGAAGCGGCTGGTATCGGCACCCGTGCCGCCATAAGCCCTCTCGAAGGCCCGGCCAAAGACAGGATCGCCTTAGGTGCCGGCGTTGTTGGGCTCCTGTTGTTGTTGATCTCACTCGCCGTGGACTGGATGACGATATCGGCCACCATTGCGGGAATCGGTGAAGTGAGCGATTCCGGCGGACTGACCGACTTCGACAACGATCACTTCTTTGTGATCTTGCTGTACTACCTCAGCGCAGCCGCGCTTATCACGACCACGATCGCCATCCGGATCGTGCCCTTCGCCCTGCGGAATCTGGTGTGGGCCGTCGGAATGATTTTCAGTGCGCTGACGATTTTGTCAGTGATTCTTGTATTTTGGGTGGTGAGGTCTGACGCACAGGACCAAGCCGAGTCGATGGCCGGGCTGATGGTCGGCGAGGCGGTCGTCCCCGACATCAGCGTCAATCCGAGTGTCGGATGGTTTATGGCGCTGGTAGGCACGATTGCGCTCGAAACCGCCCTGTTCCTCTCTCGCCCTATTCGCACCGTGGCTGCTTCCGGGCCGGCGACGCGCGAGGGCGGAATACCGCCATATGGTCAGAAGCACTGAGCGCCAGTACTGGGCGCCCTGCTGAGAACCGCCGCCTTTAGGCGCTTCGGTTGACTACGGAAAGAGCGTTGGTTGTTGCCGAAAGCGTTTGTGGTGATCGGAAAGGGATACCCCGCGTACCCCTTTTGTCGTACTGAGATGTCCAAATAGGACATATATTGCTCAGTTTGATGTTGAGGCGCCGCTGCCGCCTGCCCTCAGGGCTAGGACGTCCTGAGGGCAGGCGGCTCCTTGTGTGTCAGCGCTCTTCAGGGTTCTTCCAGCTCCATCGGGCACACGGTGCCTCGCACCTGTGTCGCGGACGCCGTTTCTGTGACAAGATCAGCGGAGGGTACGTCTTGATGGTGCTACTCGCCGCGTACAGGTAGTTTTGAGGTCATAGGTTCCGCTTCTGTCACAGAAGCCATACAGTTGTGAAAATTCTGGCGTTGTGTCTGCGGGATCTTGACGTTCTGTCGTGGGTGTGAAGGTAGTTTCCAGGAGTGACGGTAATTGATCATGAAGTGGTGGGGGTGGTGAAGCGACAGGGCCGGATGTGGTGACGTTCAGGCGCCGTCATGTGATCGAGTATTCGTGGGGCGCTGGTGTGACGGCTCATATAACCCGCCACCATCCCGAGGGCCTCACCGTTCGTGATAGCGATCATGATCGAGCCTGTAGACCGTGCCGGCCGCTCGAACAGTTCAGCGTTGGTTCAGAAAGCGGAAACGCGGAATGTATAGGCGGGGACGCGAAGCGTAGGATTCTCCGTCAAGCCTCTGAGGCTTGACACCCCAGGGCGTATTTGGCGTCGTCTTGATTGGCATGCGCGTGTTACTTTCGCGCCCGGTCCGTGGATGGCCGGCGAAAGCGGTCAATCAGCGGTCCCCGCGGTCCGTAACCGGGTCGCGAGGAGAGCGTGTGTTCTCTGGGCACGGCCTGCCGCCGACCCGGAGTGCACCGCTATCTGTCATCCTGCACTGATATCAGGCGATTTACGCGATACTTCGGAAGGCACAGGAGGACCGATGTCCTACAACCCGCCACAGGGTGGCCCGCCCTACGGCCAGGGCGGCTACGGTGGCCAGCAGCCCGGATACGGACAGCAGCCGCAGCAGCCGGGCTACGGCGGTTATCCTCCGCAGCAGCCCGCATACGGTGGGGGCTACCCGGGGGCCCAGTACGGCGGAGTTAAAAGCGGTGGCTTGAACTTCGGCACCATGGAGTGGGCCGCTGTCGGGGCCGCGGGCCTCAGTGCCCTCCTGGTCCTGCTCTCGCTCTTCCTCAGCTGGTACTCCATCTCCTCGTCTTCTGAATTCGGGAGTTTCGAGGAGAGCGCCAACCTGTTCGACTTCATCAACGACGGTGAAGGGTCGATCCAGGCTTACTCGATCTTCTACCTGCTCCTGGCACCCGCGGCGATCGGTTTGTTCGTGGCGGCGCTCTTTGTGAAGGGCGTTCGTCTCTGGCTTCAGATCGGTGCCGGGGCGGCCACGCTCCTCGGGCTGCTGTTCGTTCTTCTCCTCTACGGGAAGCTCTCGGACAGCACCGGCGAGGCGGAATCGTACGGGATCAGTCTTGAGGCCGGTACTGGGATCGGGTTCTGGTTCGGTCTGCTGGGTCTGCTGGCGGTTGGAGCCGCGGTCGGTCTGCTGTTCGCGGCCGGTCGAGGCAACGCGTCTGGCGGTGCGCTCTTTGGAGGTGGCCAGCCGTACGGCGGGCAGTACCCCGGTCAGCAGTACCCGCCGCAGCAGCCCTATGGCGGCCAGCAGTGGTGAGGGTCAGCGTTATTTGAGGGATCAGACCTGCTCGGCGCATCGATGGCGGGAAGGTAGGTCTATCAGGAAGGCCAGCGCCGTACCGGCTCGGTGGCCAGCAGAAGCGACTCGCGTGGGCGGTCGTCCTGCGTACCCTGGCGTTCAGTAGCCGAGGTACGCGACGGCCGCCCTATATACCCTATATAGTGTCGCAGGATAAATAAGAGTGTTTCGCTGAAAAGCGAAAGCTTTAGTGTAAATCGTACGGCCAATGAGTCTCTTGCGTAACGGGCGGTAATCGCGTAAGACATCGATGACTGAGCTTCTGGAGTGGACCTGAGTGTTCCTCCTTCTCTAGAGGAGACGCTTAGGGACGGGCTAGGGCCTTTCGAGGTTCTGTCACGACGGACCCACCCGCGATTGTGCGCCTGGTGTTTTCTCTGGTTCTTTTAGGGTTAGCGGTTGCTGCCGTGCTCGGTCCGCTTCGTCATTGGTTAGCGTTTCGCGACCGGTACGTTGATCACCGCCGGGTTGACGCTGCCGTGTTTGATTTAGCTGACGGTAGAGGCTTATGACGTCGAACAGTACGTCGGTAGTGAATTCTTCAGTACAGATCCCCGCTCATTCGCAGTTACTGTGGATTCGTGCCCGGGGTAGAAATGATTTTTTGTTCATCGCTGCCATCGCTTTCGGCGCGGTTGCTGCCTTCGGGCACCGGTAACCTGATCAGAGAGTTTAGGTGCGTCTTGTGATCGCGCCATACGCTGTCGTGGTTGATCATAAATTTGGTGACGTAATATCTTCTTGGGTTTTACGGGCTTTAGATTTTGGTGGAGTTTTGGTCTAAGGGCTGCGTGAGGAATGATTATCGTGTGAATATCCTGTAAGACGATACGGTCCTGGGGGGGGGTGAATTGGTGATGTTTCATAACTGTGTCACAGTAAGCCGTCCTTTCCCGTTGCGGGAGTGGTATCGAGAAACGGGATCTGTATCGTGTGAGCGCCGTTTGAAGGTCACTGGTGTGAGGTTGTCAGATTTGACTCCGGTGACGGCGCGTCCCAAAAGTCTCGAAGATGAGCAAGGCTACTAAAGCCTACGTTCGTGTGGGCCGGGACGTGCTGTGGCGCTGTTTGGGTGGTGTTGGGGTGAGAACGGCGCGTTCTGAAGGTGTATATGGTAGACTTATATGAAGAATATTCGGGTTCTGCGATCGGATAAATGGCACTTATCTCGCTTAATGTAACATTAAGGCATCAGAGAGATCTGAGTGTCAAAAAGCTGCTTGCGTGACGCAACAGTAATTGCGTAGGCACATCACCATGGCATACTCCCCGCACGGCGCGCCTCAGGATCCTCACCCGGTCACCTCCGGCGCTCCCTACCAACCTTCTGTGTCTCCTTCTGTGCCTCCAGCTTCCGCCGCACCGGTCACATCGGGCGGGCCGATAGGCTCGGCTGCCCCGCAGCCCGGGCGGGGAGGACGGTTTACGGGCTTGGAGTGGACGGCGTTGTGCGCTGCTGGGACGGGAACGCTCCTGCTGTTGCTGTCCTTCATTCTCGACTGGCAGACACTCACCATCTACGTGGAGGAGGAATTCGTCGGGGCGTTCTCTGTGTCCCTGTCGATCAGCTTCAGTGACCTGATCCATAACCGGGCACTCGGAATAAGTGTGGATGCCCCCAGCGCTATAGCGGCAGAAATTAGGGAGTCGATGGAGCCTTTCGGCGCTGAGGTCTCAGCCGCACCCTACGCGATCCTATATCTGCTGCTCTCTCTCGGGCTCCTCGGGCTGACGGTCGCCGCCATTTTTGAGACCCGCCGTCGATTCGCGTACCGGGTCAGTGCGTTTGTCGCCGCCGGACTGACACTGCTGTTCCTGGTCCTGCTGACGATGGAGGCGCACGACGTCGTCACCACGCTGGAGCAAGCCGGTGAAGGCGAGTTCTCCAGCACGCAGAACATGAACACCGGTACAGGGGCTGGGTTGATTATGGCATTTCTCGCTGTCATCGCCTTTGCCGCGGCCGCGGCGTTCGCTCACCGGCCGCAGTACGCTGTCGCTCCCCCTGGGGTGCCTACTGGGTCCTACCCCTACCCAGCCGCGGGGTATGAATACGCTCCTCCCACCACCCCAGTTTCGGGCGCAGGACCGGTGCCGCCGGGCGCCACCCCGAATCCTGATCCGAGGCTGATCCAGGGGTATCCGCCTTCTCCTCCGACGGGGTATGCCCCTCCACCAGGTACGCCCATGTAGCGCAGGTACGCCCTGGAACGGCCCTGTCCGCCGCGCTCCCGATCCTCGTCCTCACCGTCGCCTCCGCCGCTCTGTCCACTTGTGACCGGGTCTGGTGACGGTGAGGTGGGGCCGCGGCGAGTCGCTAATCGGTTGCGTCCTCATATCCGAACGCGGGGTAGGCTGCACACTCGTGATTGACCTTCGTCTGCTGAGAGAGAACCCTGATCTCGCCCGTGCCAGCCAACGGCTCCGGGGCGGGTCTGAGGACGCTGTTGACCAACTGCTGGCCGCTGACAGCCAGTACCGGTCCGCGCTCTCCAGCTTCGAGTCGCTGCGCGCCGAGCAGAAACAGCTCGGTAAAGCGGTGGCGAAGGCCGATCCCGATGAACGTGCCGCGCTACTCGCGCGTACCAGAGAATTGGCCGTCAAGGTGAAGGCCGCCGAGGCCGAGGCCAACCAGGCCGAGGTGAAGTTGCGTGAGCTCCACTTGGCCTTCCCCAACCTGGTCGAGGAAGGGGTGAGGCCCGGTGGGGAGGACGACTACGTCGTGCTCCGTGAGGTCGGGGAAAAGCCCGACATCCCTCAGCCTCGTGACCATCTGGAACTCGGTGAACTGCTGAAGGCCATCGACACCGAACGGGGCGCCAAGGTTTCGGGTGCCCGCT
The DNA here is from genome assembly GCA_002919305.1 of Actinomycetales bacterium. Lineage (GTDB taxonomy): Bacteria > Actinomycetota > Actinomycetes > Mycobacteriales > Micromonosporaceae > RSA1. Next base: position 259,237 of record PKFB01000021.1, on the reverse strand, counting down.
TCCATTTCCTCACCGGTGTCGGTGCGTTGCTGCAAAACGCGATATTCCAGTTGGCGTTGCAGCAGGCGGTGCAGGCCGGTTTCACGATGATGATCCCGCCAGTCCTGGTGCGGCCTGAAGCCATGGATGGCACTGGTTTCCTGGGCGCCCATGCCGACGAGGTCTATTACCTACCGTCCGACGACCTCTACCTCGTCGGCACCAGCGAGGTGTCGATCGCCGCGTACCACTCCAACGAGATCCTCGATCTCACCGAACCATTGCGGTACGCCGGATGGTCGTCCTGCTTCCGACGGGAGGCCGGCAGCTACGGCCAGGACGTGCGAGGCATCATCCGAGTGCACCAATTCGACAAGATCGAGATGTTCTCGTTCTGTACGCCGGATCAGGCCGCTGAGGAGCACCTGCGGCTGCTGGCGTGGCAGGAGGAGATGCTCGCCAAGATCGAGGTGCCCTACCGGGTGATCGAGGCGGCCGCCGGTGATCTGAGCGCCAGCGCTGCCCGCAGGTACGACTGTGAGGCGTGGGTGCCTAGCCAGGGCCGGTACCGGGAGGTCACCTCAACCTCGAACTGCACCACCTACCAGGCCCGCCGGCTGGGGATCCGTTACCGCGACGCCGAGGGCAAGACGCGCGTGGCCGCCACCCTCAACGGCACGCTTGCCACCACCCGTTGGTTGGTGCCGTTGCTGGAGAACCATCAGCAGCCAGACGGGTCGGTGCGAGTCCCCAAGGCGCTGCAGCCTTTCCTAGGCACGGAAGTGTTGGAGCCCTGAGAAAAATTACGCGGTTGTCACGCACAAGATCCCACACGGTCGCGATCTCGCGGTAGCCTTGCTCCCCCAACTCGGAAGGGGGTGGCCAGTGAGAGGTCTGCCCAAGCTGGTCGCGACCGATCTGGACGGGACCCTGGTCCGTGACGACGGCACCGTCAGCGACTACACCAGGACGGTCCTGGACAAAGTACGTGAGGCAGGGGTGACCCTGGTCGGGGTGACCGGCCGGGGTCCCCGCATTCTCCCCTTGTGTCGTGCCGATCTAGACGCCGCGCAGTATCTGGTTCTGGCGCAGGGCGGCTACGTCGTTGACCTCACCGATGAGTCGGTGATGGTGATGGGGGAGACGTGGGTGGAAGGCGCCGTGATCGCCGAGGCGGTGCGCCTGCTGGAGCAGGAGTGCGGGCCGCTGCTGGTGATGGTGGAGGCGGATGCCGCACCGGGAGCTCCTCTGTGGGGGGAGCCGGGTTACCGGTGGCCGTACCCCGAGCCGTGTGTGGAACGCCCTCGAGAGGAGGCCTTGAAAGGGCCGGTGCTCAAAGCGTTCATCAGCTCGACGACGCTGACGCCCTATGAGCTGCTCATCGTGGCGCGTCGGGTGATTCCCGAATCACTGTGTGTGGTGACGTACGCCGGATTGCACGGCATCGAGTTGTGCCCTCCGGGGGTCAACAAGGCCACCGGGTTGGCGGTGGTCACCGAGTCTTTGGGGGTGGACCCCGCGGACGTGTTGGTGTTCGGGGATATGCCCAACGATGTCCCGATGTTCACCTGGGCGGGGCACAGTGTCGCCGTGGCGAACGCGCATCCGGAGCTGAGGGCAGTGGCCGACGAGGTGACGCTGTCCAACAACGAGGACGGGGTAGCGGTCTACCTCGATCGCATCCTGGCTACCCAGCAGCGTTGAGTCAGGGTCACCCTGGCTGACGTCGCCTGTGGCTTCTCGTTGAGTCACCAGCGTCGACGCTTACCGCAGCCGACGAATCAGAACCGGGGGTACGCGGGCGCGTACCCCCATTCGTCGGGGCGGTCCGTCGGTGACGGAACCGCTTGTAGGTCTTACAGGTACTGCCCGGTACGGGGTGGCTCAGGGTGATGACTACTGGAACCGCCGGACGCGTGCCCCGCCTGACCGACGCCGCCTGCTGGCCCAGGAAGCGCGGGGAAGTCCCGCCGCATCTGTTCGAGTTGGAGCCGCGCCGCCATCTGCTGGGCGACCAGAGCCGCTTGGATGCCGTGAAACAAGCCTTCCAGCCAGCCGACCAGCTGAGCTTGGGCGATTCGTAATTCAGCCTCGCTGGGGGTGCCCTCGTCCTCGAACGGCAAAGACAGACGTTGGAGCTCGTCACGCAGCTCCGGCGCGAGCCCGCTTTCCAGCTCGGAGATGGACCGAGCGTGAATCTCCTTGAGGCGTTGCCGACCCGCCTCATCCAGCGGGGCAGCCCGGACCTCCTCCAGGAGTTGCTTGATCATGCTGCCGATCCGCATGACCTTGGCGGGCTGCTCGACCAGGCGCGCAGGATCGTTGTCGTCTTCGTCTGATTTGCGAGAATCAACATCCACGGTGCCCATGGGACGGCCGTCCGGTCCAACGACAATGACGGTTTGGGGCCGCGCCGATGGGCCTGACTGGGTCGGTGGAGTGGCGGATTCAGTGCGTTCGCCCTCAGTCATGACTCAATCCTCCCCTACCTAACCGGTCGGCCTGTGATACCCCCTGGGGAGGCACCGTGACCGTAGACCCGGGGGTGCCACAGTATCTGTGTAATCATTAACGGTGTATACCGGCGTGCTTCGTCCGCGGCGTGTCCCGAAGTGGCGTCGGGCGGCGCGTAGTTAGCGGCTATCCCACCGGCGTTGTCGACAGGGCGGCACCACGTGGCGAGCTGAGAGGGGGAAGCACCGATGCACTCTCCCGATCCATCGGCCCTGCCTTCACCTTCGCTCGCCTACCCGCCTGGTACCGAACATATCCGGGTTTCCGACGCGGAACGGGAAGCAGTGGCGCGTGTCATCAGCCGCGCCGCTGGTGAGGGGATGCTCACCCTGGAGGAGGCGGACGAGCGCATACGACAGGCGTACGCCGCTCGAACCAGGGGCGATCTCATGCCGCTCACGGCCGATCTGCCCGATGGGGGTCGTCGCCTGCTCGACCCGGAACCCAAGAAGCGCAACGCCGGGTGGCTGGTGAAGTATCCGCGGCTGGCCTGGCTAGTGCCACTCGCGGCGTTGTTGATCGGTATCTGGGCCGTCACCTCGATCGCTGCCGGAGAGGTGAACTATTTCTGGCCGGTGTGGCCGATCATGTTCATAGGATTCGCGGTCATCCACCGCGGTCCCCGGGGCCACGGGCCGGGAACATCCGATCGGAGTTGAAACCGACCGACTCTTGCTGACCTTTCCGAAAATCCCCTTTGTAGGGGATGAATGTTCTCAAAGAGGAGGTCAGTCTTGCTTCCGAAGGTCACCCGGAGCCTTTGGTGCGATCTTCCAGTATCGTGTGCGATCAGTCCGTCAAGCACCGTATAAACTCGCGACTGCCGTCCAACGGCGAGCTAATCCTGGATCGCGAGCCGGGAGGCATCGTGAAGCTGTCCATCTTGATGCCGGTCTACAACGAGCAGGACCGTGTTTCTGAGGCGATCAAGCAGGCGTTGGCGGTTACCTACCCCTGTGAGATCGAGCTGATTGTCATCAACGATGGCAGTAAGGATGCCACCGGCGAAATCCTGTCCCGGGTGGACGACGAGCGGGTTCGGGTCTTCACCCATCCCCGGAACCGCGGGAAGGGCGCCGCGATTCGTACCGGCGTGAACCAGGCCGCCGGCGATTACATGGTGATCTTGGACGCTGACCTAGAGTACGACCCGGAGGATATTCCCAAACTACTGGAACCGGTCCTGGACGGCCGAGCCGACGTCGTGTATGGGAACCGGACTTTCGGTAGTCACAGCGCTTTTTCTTTCTGGTACGTCATGGGGAACCGCGCGGTCACAACGGCCGCGAACGTAATGTTCAACTGCTATATCTCCGACCTTGAGACCTGCTTCAAGCTGATGCCGGTGGAGCTGTACCGCTCGCTGGACATCCGCTCTCAAGGATTCGGCATGGAAGCCGAGGTCACCGGCAAGTTACTGCGACGCGGAATCCGGCCGTACGAGGTGCCGATCAGCTACCGCGCGCGTACCCGGGAAGAGGGGAAGAAGATCACCTGGCGGGACGGAGTCGAGGCGTTGTGGATCCTGGCCCGGGAACGGGTCCGCTCTGTCCGTTGATTCGTTGATTCGGCGGTGTGTCTTTCTCGGCTGGTACGCGCGTGAGGAGCAGTCACGGCCGAAAGGCGCCACGACGATCCCGGTCGCACTAGGTTCAGGGGTATGACGACCGGCGATGACTTCGAGCTGCCCACTCCGGCGTTCCTGTTTGATCTTGATGGCACTCTGATCGACAGCGTTTACCAACACGTCATCGCGTGGCGTAATGCCCTCAGCGAGGTCGGCATCGATCTTCCGGTGTGGCGGATCCATCGTCGGATCGGGATGAGTGGCGGCTTGTTCGTCACGGCGCTGCAGCGGGAGATGGGGCTGCGGTTAGCGACCGAGCAGGCGGATCAACTGCGAGAGCTGCATGCCCGCGAGTACATCGCTCAGCTCGATTCGGTCCGCCCACTCCCGGGCGCCGCCGAGCTGTTGCGTGCCTTGACTGAATGGGGAGTGCCGTGGGCGATCGCGACCAGCGGGTCGGCCCGGGTGGCCAAGCCCGCCCTGGAAATGCTGGGTCTTCCCCAGGATGTCCCTCTGATCACGAGGGATCTGGTGCAGCGCGCCAAGCCCGACCCAGATCTGTTCTTGGCGGCGGCGCGCCGGTTGGGTGCGCAGCCACAGCATTCGATGGTGGTCGGTGACAGCGTGTGGGACATGCTCGCGGCGCGCCGGGCTGGCGCTCTCGGAGTGGGGTTGCTGTCGGGTGGTTATGGCCGTGAGGAACTGGAACGAGCCGGTAGCTACCGTGTTTATCAGGATCCAGCCGACCTTCTGCAACACATCGACGAGGTCGGAGTCCGGCAACCGCTGTAGTGGTGTTCAAGACTTGTAGACTGGCTCCCGCCGGCCAGCAGGCTTCAGAAAGCCGGTCAGCCGGGGGAGGCGGCATGTCGGTGGAGACACCTGGATCGCAGAGCGCACTACGCGAGGCGAACCGGCGTCGTGTGCTGCGCGCTATCCGGGCCGCCGGCTCACTGACACAAGCGGAGATCGCCCGGGCTACCGGCTTGTCCGCCGCCACGGTGTCCAACATCGTGCGGATGCTGCGGGACGACGGCACGGTCGTGGTGACCCCGATCTCGCGCGGGCGTCGGGCACAGAGCGTGTCCTTGGCGACCGCGACCGGTATGGCGATCGGGGTCGAGCTGGGGACCTCGCACATCCGGGCCGCCGTGTCCGACATGGCGCACCGCATCCATGCCGAGGAGTGCATCCCCTACGACGTGGCGCACTCCGCATCCCGCAGTCTGCGTCGCGTCGAGTGGCTGGTGAGCACCCTGCTGCGGCAGGTCCGTTTCGACCGTTCACGGGTACGCGGGGTCGGGGTGGCGGTCCCCGGTCCGGTCGCCGCGGGCACAGGGCAGATGGTGGCGGCGACGTTGATGCCCAACTGGCGCGGTGTGGACATTGTGGGGGATTTATCTGACCGGCTCGGGATGCCGGTGAAGGTGATCAACGATGCCCATGCCTCCGCGCTCGGGGAGATGGTGGCCGGTGCGGGGCGTCGGCTGACGGACCTGGTCTACCTCAAGCTCTCCTCCGGGGTAGGTGCCGCGCTGATCCTCAATGGGGAGCTCTACACGGGCATCGGTGGCTTCGCCGGGGAGCTTGGGCACATCACCGTCAATGAGAACGGGCGGATCTGCCGGTGCGGTAACCGGGGCTGCCTGGAGACCGTGGTGGGCGGCCCGTATTTGCTGGACCTGCTTCCCCGCCAGAACGGTGAACAGCCGCCGACGCTGCGTACCCTCGTGGACGCCGCCTTGGCGGGGGACCTGGGATCGCGGCGGGTCATCGCTGACGCTGGTCGGGCGGTCGGTTCGGTAGCGGCGATCCTGTGCAATCTGCTCAATCCGCAGCGGATCATCGTCGGTGGTGAATTGGCGGAGGCAGGCAATGTCCTGCTCGCGCCGCTGCGGGAGACACTGGCCCGGCAGACCCTTCCCAATTCGGCTGATCTCGTTCAGGTGGTACCCGCCGAGGTTGGCGGGCGGGCCGCGGTGATCGGTGCGTTGGCCGTCGTGGTGCGTTCGGTCGAACCCGGCGATGATCTTGTGAACCCATGAGCCGTCACACCCGTCGCCGCAGTCGACGCACCGGTCGCGTACCAGCCACTGAGTCCCAGTCACTGAGTCACTGAGGTCTCAGCCGCCTCGGGCGTGTGGCATCCATTCCTTCCGCGGGTGTCCGCGTCTCGCCTTTCTACCAGCACTTTCGCGGGATTCGTGGCTTACCTCCCCCCGAAAGCGGGGGTGTTTGTTTGCGTCCCGAACACAAGGTCTCAAATTCGCTTCCCTTGTGTTCAAGTCTTGACGACAAGGGTGTGAGGCGGTTCACTCTGTCTCAACGCCGGGAAGTGACCGGCGACATAGGAGTGACCAGAAGGGCTTCGTCATGAGGATGAATACCCGGCGCGGGCTGGTCGTATTCGGAGTGACTGCATTGCTGGCCGGCACTGTCGCTTGTAACAGCAATACGGGCGGATCCGACAACGGCGGCGACGCCAGCGTTGAAGAAGGCTTCACGATCGGACTGTTATTACCTGACGCGGTCACGGCCCGGTATGAGGCGTTCGACCGTCCGTTGATCGAGCAGCGGATTTCCGAGCTGTGCCCCGAATGTGAGGTTCTCTACCAGAACGCCGACGCCGACTCTGCCCAGCAGCAGAGCCAGGCCGAGGCGATGCTGACCCAGGGCGTGGACGTGCTGATCCTCGACGCCGTCGACGCTGAGGCGGCCGGCAGCATCGTGGCCAACGCCGAACAACAGGGAGTCCCGGTGGTCGCGTATGACCGTCTCGCCAGCGGTCCGGTCGACTACTACGTCTCCTACGACAACCGTCGGGTCGGTGAGGTGCAGGGTGAGGCGCTGCTAGAGGCGCTGCGTGCCGGCGGTGACCCGATGCGGGGTCAGATCGTGATGATCAACGGCTCCCCGACCGACCCCAACGCCGCGGACTTCGCCGCTGGAGCCCACTCCGTGCTCGACGGCAACGTCAACATCGGCGCGGAGTACGACACCCCCGACTGGTCACCGGAAGAGGCCCAGAACGAGATGGAGCAGGCCATCACGGCCCTGGGCCAGGAGAACATCATCGGTGTGTACGCGGCTAACGACGGCACCGCCTCCGGTGCGATCGCCGCGATGGTCAGCGCCGGATTCGACCCCCTGCCCCCGGTCACCGGCCAGGACGCCGAGCTGGCCGCGATTCAGCGGATCATCGGTGGGCAGCAGTACATGACCGTCTACAAGCGGATCGAGCCTGAGGCCTTCGCGGCCGCTGAGATGGCGATCGCTCTCGCCACCGGCGAGGAGTACGAGGGTGAGACGATCACCGTCAACAACGGCACCGTCGACGTGCCCGCGGTGTTGCTGGAGCCGGTCGCGGTCACCATCGACAACATCGCCGACACGATCATCGCCGACGGGTTCTACACCCTCGAAGAGATTTGCACCCCGGAGTACGAGCAAGCCTGCGCCGCGGCGGGCCTGCTGTAGCCAATCCCACCCGCCCCGACGGACACCGGGACGGCACCTGAAGAACACACGGTGGCCTGTTGTGGCGATGGCCCGACAGGCCACCGTGGCACGGGAAAGGCTGCGAGGGAGGAGTAAAACGTGACGGACACCCCCATACTGGCGTTGTCCGGGATCTCGAAACGGTTCGGTGCCGTACAGGCGCTTACCGACGTCAGTCTCGAGGTCTACGCAGGCGAGGTGGTGGCGCTCGCTGGTGACAACGGTGCGGGCAAGTCGACGCTGATCAAGGTCATCGCCGGTGTGAACCCAGCTGACGAGGGCGAAATCCGTTGGGAAGGACGTCCGGTCAGTATCAACAAGCCTCACGACGCCACTGCGCTTGGAATCGCGACGGTTTACCAGGATCTGTCGCTATGCGACAACTTGGACGTCGTGGCCAATCTGTTCTTGGGGCAGGAACTCGAGCGGTTGGGAGTCCTGGACGAGATCGCTATGGAACAGCGGGCCAGCGAGCTGTTGGCCTCGCTGTCGGTGAAGATCCCCAACGTCCGGGTGCCGGTCGCATCGCTGTCGGGTGGTCAGCGCCAGTCGATCGCGATCGCACGGTCCCTGCTCGGTGACCCCAAGGTCGTCATGTTGGACGAGCCCACCGCTGCTCTCGGGGTGGCGCAGACCGCGCAGGTTCTTGACCTGATTGAGCGGCTGCGCGATCGCGGGCTCGGCGTGATCCTCATCAGCCACAATCTCGCCGACGTCCGGGCGGTAGCCGACCGGGTGGTGGTATTGCGGCTGGGACGCAACGCTGGCAGCTTCAGGATCGACGAGGCGACGCAGGAAGACATCGTCGCGGCAATCACGGGAGCGTCCGACAACGCTGTTTCCCGGCGGCGGGCCCGGACGGCCGGCGCCGCCGCCACCACGGAGGCCGACGCATGAGCACTGTCAAGAGCGAATCCGTGGCCACCGCCACACCCGGCCCCGCTATCGATCCGCGCCTCGACGCTCCGCCTCAGAAGCTGTCGGACTACGCGTTCATCCTTAAGCGACGGATCCGCTCCGGGGAACTCGGCGCCCTGCCGGTGGTTTTAGGCCTCGCGCTCATCTGGATCATTTTCCAATCGCTGAATTCCCGCTTCCTATCTGCCCAAAACCTGAGCAATCTGACGCTGCAGATCGCCGCGACCGGCACGATCGCGGTCGGTATCGTGCTGGTCCTTCTGCTGGGTGAGATCGACCTGTCGGTCGGCTCAGTCTCCGGTGTGACCGCAGCGGTGATGGCCGTCCTCGCGGTCCGGCATGGGGTGTCCGATGTGCTCGCGATCGCGGCTGCGATCGCAGTCGGAGTCGCCATCGGTGCCCTGCACGGCACGATCTTCGTCAAACTCGGCGTCCCCTCCTTCGTGGTCACCCTCGCTGGCCTCATCGGTTGGCAGGGTCTGCAGCTGTATGTTTTGGGAGAGCGCGGCACGATCAACATCCCCTTCGATGGGACCATCGCGCGGCTGACCTCCACCACCCTGGCGGCCCCCGCGGGGTGGGCGGTCGGCGCGGTGGCGGTGGCCGCGTACGTGATAACCGCGTACCTGGGGCGTCGGCGCCGAATGGCGGCCGGGTTGCCTGTCGCCCACATTCGGGACCTCATCATCCGCACCGTTGCGCTGGGGGTCGGCATCGGTATCTCCGTGGCGATCCTCAACAGCTGGCGGGGCGTACCCCTGGCCCTGCTGATCATGGTCGGCTTCGTGGTGTTCTTCGACCTGATCCTGCGTAAGACCCAGTACGGGCGGAGCATCTTCGCGGTGGGTGGCAACATCGAGGCGGCCCGCCGGGCCGGTATCCGGGTCGACTGGATCCGGATCTCGGTCTTCATGATCGCCTCCGGGATGGCAGCGGTCGGCGGCATTCTCGCCGCGTCCCGCGGGTACGCGGTGACGCAGGCCTCCGGCGCCGGTGACACCCTGCTGATGGCGATCGCTGCCGCGGTGATCGGCGGCACCAGCCTGTTCGGTGGGCGTGGAAGCACCTACTCCGCGCTGCTGGGCATGCTGGTGCTCGGTTCGGTCCAGTCCGGCATGCTGCTGCTCCAGCTGGACTCCTCGGTGCGTTTCATGATCACGGCGGCGGTGCTGTTGGCCGCGGTGATCCTCGACGCGGTGTCTCGACGAGGACGCCGCAGTACCGGGCGGGGTTGACCAACTTCAGCGCCTCTCAGGGCACCGGCGCTGTGAACCGCCGGCTGACACCGATCGAGGCGCTGTATCAGCGGTTGACTATGCGTAACAGGAGGTCAGCGGACAGGCGTCCCCTGACCGTGGCCCCGGTCCTCACGGGACTCCCTGAGGATCGGGGCCACGATCATTTATGGCGGTTGCAGGAGGCCCAGAGCAAAGCGCGTGACATCGGAGACAGCGACGACTGAGGAGCACTGAGAGCGAGATACCTCCGATATGGAGGTCCTCGACGTGGTGAGCATCTGATCGATACCGTCAAGGCATGGAGTCCGAACCGTCGCCTTCGAATTCATCCGTTGCTCCTTCCCAATCCACCCCGGTGTTAAAGACCGAGGCCCTTCAAGGCGGTTCCACCGCGCCACCACAGTCGGTCACGTCGAATCCGGTCTCGCCCCCGCCCGCGCCTTTGGATCCGCCGCCGGCCCCGCCGCCAGCTCCACCGGCTGTGCCACCAGGGCAAGCGACGCCCCGACCAGGAATCCGGATCACCGACGCTGATCGGGAACGAGCGGCTCAGCTTCTGCAGCGAGCCTGCGGTGAAGGCCGTCTCACGCTTGAGGAGTTCAGTGACCGGGTCGGTGTGGTCTGGGCCGCCGAGACGGACCAGGAACTGGCTGCAGCGACCGCTGATTTGAACCTGCCTCCTTCCGTCGGAGCTACTCAGGCGGTGTACAGCACCGTCAACATCTTCGGGGAGCACAAGCGGTCCGGTGCCTGGCGGTTACCCCGCGTGATGCGTCTGATCAATGTCTTCGGCGCCTGCAAACTCGACCTGCGTGAGGCCACCATCTCTCAAGAGGCGATGACCGACGGGGTTATCGAGATCAACGGCTTCACGGTCTTCGGCGAATTGAAGATCATTGTTCCCGAGGGGGTGGATGTCGAGATCAACGGCGCCGTGATTTTCAGCGCCCGTAAACTCAACCTCGGGCCCGCACCTCGCCGCCCTGGGGCTCCGTTGATTCGAATCCGGGTCCACACAGTGTTCGGCGAGGTCAGCGTCCGCAGCGAGAAATCGGGAATCAGCGCCCAGATCCCCAAGTGGATTCTGGAACTGCTGCCTGCGTCCGTGCGGGCCACGCTGCCCCCAACCTGAGCCGCGCAATACCCCGGTCCCCCCTGATCTTGTGCGTCATCGGTGTCGCAGGCGCTGCCATCGGCGTTCTGCGGCCGGCTTCCCTAGCTCACAGAAGAGGTCAGGAAGTCGACGATGGAGCGGCGGAGTCCGGCCGGGTCCAGGCCATGCGCCACATCGTGCTCCCGAGGAGTGCCGTAGCGGCGCAGCTCGCGGTTGTTGGTGCCCAGGGACAGGAGCCGGTGTGGACGATCCGCGAGCGCGAGGTTCACCTCGGCTGCGGAGGTACCGGCGACATACGGCTCCACCAGCACGATATCGCTGGAGGGCGCCGCCTGGCGAAGCCCGACATGATCGAAGGGACGCACCGTCGTGGTGTACGCCACCGCGACATCCAGATCGGACACCGCTGTCAGAACGGGATCCAGCATCGGACCCACCGCGACAACCAGCGCTTTGGAGCCCGGGCGTACCAGATGGATCCGACCATTCGCCTGGTGGCCGTCGGGCAGGTGGGCTGCGGAGTTCGCCCGCTGGGTCAGCCGAATGTAGACCAGGTCATCGGAGGCGACCGCCTGCCGCAGGAGCGCCTCCATCTCATCCGGGTGCCCGGGAACGTGGATTGTCCACCCCGGTAGCGTGGACAACACCGCCACATCGCCAGGCGAATGATGGGTGTAACCCCCTTGGGTCCAGTCGTAGGAGGCACCCACGCTGACCAGGATCGCGCTCGCCTGCTGGTGCCCTAGGTCGAGCTTGACCTGCTCGAACGCCCGCTCTACCAGGAACGGTGCGTAGGAATGCGCGATCGGACGCAGCCCGGTCAGTGACAGGCCACTGGCCACTCCCAGCATCAACTGTTCCCGGATTCCTACGTTGATCACCCGATCGGGGTGGCGTACCCGCGCCGGTTCGAACGCTGCGGCCGAGATGTCGGCCAGGACCAGCGCGGTACGCGGATTCGACTCCAGAAGTTCAGAGGTGACTGAGACAAAACGTTCCCGCATGACGGTCACTCCTCCTTTGGCTCCACCACCGCCACCACGGCGTGCGGCCGGCCCGGTAGCGGGGTACGCAGGGCATGTTCGATGGCGTCGTGGTCTCGTCCGTCCACAGTGGCCGTTGACCAGCCGGCTACGCTGAACCGGCTCGAAATACCGCCCGGCCAGCCGTGGGTGGCGGACTGGTTGTCGATCACCGTCACGATGAGGTTGTCCAACCCGATAGCGCCGGCGTACGCGATCGCCTCATGGTTGGAGCCCTCATCCAGCTCGGCGTCGCCCACCAGCACATAGACCTTGGGAGAGGTCAGGCCCTGGGCGCGCAATCCCAAGGCGATCCCCACCCCGATGGGCAACCCATGCCCCAGGGAGCCGCTGGAGATTTCCACTCCTGGGACCAGGACCCGGTCAGGGTGGTGCCCCAGGGGCGAGAGGAACGAGGCGACATCGTCGAGCCACTCGGTGGGGATGAAGCCCTTCGCCGCCAACACGGCGTAGTAGGCGGCCGGGCCGTGCCCCTTCGACAGCAGAAACCGGTCGCGGTCAGGGGCATCGACGGTGTCGGGGGAGACATTGAGGACCCGGTCGTACAACACCCACAGTACGTCCAATGTGGATGTTGCACTCGGCAGATGCTTCTCATCACCGGTTACGCGAGACAGCAGAGCATGGAGCTGCGCATAACCGTGTTGTACGTCCAACGCGCTCATACTTCTACCATGCAACTTGAAGTTAACTTCAACTCAAGGTTTTGTGAGGAGCGAAGCAATGGGCGCCTTACCCGAGATGGTGACCATCGGGGAGCTGGCCGCGCGTACCGGCGTCGCCACCTCAGCGCTGCGGTACTACGAGCGCCTGGGACTGATCCACGCGGTACGCACCAGCGGTAACCAGCGGCGTTTCCCCCGTGCCGAGGTACGCCGGGTCTCATTCATCCGAATCGCCCAGCAGGTGGGCCTGTCTTTGGAGGAGATCCGACAGGCGCTCGCCACGCTTCCCGAGAACCGCACCCCCAACAAGCAGGACTGGAAGCGACTGTCCCGCTCCTGGCGGCGCCGTCTTGAGGATCAGATCGCGCTTTTAGAGCGATTGCGTGACAAACTGACCAGCTGTATCGGATGCGGCTGCTTGTCGCTGAAAACCTGCACCCTGTCCAACCCTGACGACGAAATGGCGGTGTTAGGGAGCGGGCCACGCTATCTGCTGGGTGACACCCGGCCACCCTCACGCGGGCGAGGGGCCTGACTGTGACGCAGGTGAGCGTCGACGCCGGCGGGGCAGGCCCGGTGCAGCGGTGGCGTACGCACCAGGGACGCCCCGCGCCGGCGTACCACCCACATGGTCGGTTTGGGTCAGTCGGTTCGGGCGGTCAGCGCGTCAGGAGAACCTTGCCGATGTGTGCGCTGGACTCCACCACCCGGTGCGCCTCGACCGCATCGCGCAGCGGGATACGTCGATCGATGACGGGGCGGATCATGCCGTTTTCGATCAGCGGCCACACCTGTTCGCGTACTCCCCGCACAATGTCAGCCTTACTTTTCAGCGGGCGAGAACGCAGCGTCGTCGCCGAGATGGTGGCGCGTTTCGCGAGCAACCGGGCGAGATCAAGCTCGGCCTTGCGCCCTCCTTGGACCGCGATGACCACCAGATGCCCCTCCGTGGCCAGCACGTCGAGGTTCCTCTCCAGATAGACGGCGCCCATGATGTCGAGCACCACATCCGCGCCGTGCCCATCCGTACCCCGCTTCACCACCTCGACGAAGTCCTCGGTGCGGTAGTCGATCGGTTCCGCGCCCAGCTGCCGTAGCCGGTCATGCTTGTTTCGGCTGGCCGTACACCACACCTGCGCGCCTCGAGCCCGCGCGAACTGGATCGCGAACGTCCCAACTCCGCTGGCGCCACCATGCACCAGGAGCACCTGTCCCTTACGGAGGAAGCCGATGTTCGACCAGACGGTGCAGGCCACCTCCGGCAGGGCAGCCGCGTCCTCCAGGCTCACTCCTCGCGGAATAGGCAGCAGCAGCTCACCCGGCACCGCCACCCGCTCCGCGTACCCGCCCCCGGGAAGCAACGCGCAGACCAGGTCCCCGTCGTGCCAATCCGAACTGGCGGTGGCGATGACCCGCCCCGAGCACTCCAAGCCCGGGTACGGTGGTGCTCCCGGCGGAGGCGGATAGTGACCCCGGCGTTGCAGGATGTCAGCCCGGTTGACCGCCGACGCCGCGATCTCGATCAGCACCTCACCCGGCTGGGGACGCGGGTCCGGCACCTCGGTCCATTCCAGTACCTCCGGACCGCCCGGTTCCCGAATCGTGATCGCGTACATGCCCGGACGATACCCAGCGGTCGATCCGCTCGCGACGCCTCCCATCGGCTCCGGACCGCCTCTGATCCGGGCCGACTCTCCGCGGTGACCTGCCACCGCCAGTACCTCCGGCGAGCCTCGGACCTGGCCGGCGTGAAGCAGCCTTGGGCGCGTTCGACAGCTGGTAGGCATCTGGCAGACTTAACATTGCGGCGCGGACACGAAAGTCGATGCGCCGTCTGCTGCGGAACAGGTAGGGTACGCGGCCAAGTGGCCGCAAGACCGCTCTTGTTCCCGTGGCCAAGGAGGGCTCGCCTAGTGGCCGATGGCGACGGTCTTGAAAACCGTTAGGGCGGTAACCCCGCTCTCGTGGGTTCGAATCCCACGCCCTCCGCTGCAGTTGTGATGGGTGTCCCCTGACCAGCCAAAACCTGGTCGGTGGGCGCCCGTTTCGCGTTGCGGCAACCAGCTCGATCCAGGATCATCCGCGATCGTGTGGGCACATCGTGCCCACAGTCTCAAGGGCAGGCCGGTCAGCGACGACGCCTCAGAGGACTTTGGTCCTGGCGGATACGTGTGTGAAAGGCGTCCTTGAACACACCGCCGTCGGCTGCGGCCTGAGGAACAAAATGGCCTGCACAACAGGCTGGATCGCTTAGCCGCGGCTCCTCATCACCGCTACCCTTACTAGCCCGCTCAACCAGGCCGTCACCAGCCGTACCTCCCGGGAGGGCAACGGGTCCTGTGGTGTGCTCGTGTCCTCACAAACATTTCCTCACAAACATTCTGGTGAGACTCCCTCACGAGAAGCTGGTTGTCCGCATACAGCAGGCCTTCTCCATCACCTCCTTCGATCGTTATGCCAAAAACTTGTTCTCCCACTCGGCATGAGAGGTAGCTCACGATCCGTACGGCTTCGCCATCAGCCACGCCCTCAGCACGAGCGTGTCCCGCGGCACCGTTTTAGAAATTCCCGCTTTCACGGCTTCACTCGTTAACCGATACAGTGGATCAGCGGCGGTCCGCTACTGCCCTCGATACCATGCGTGTCGCGTGGCGCTGATGACCGTCAGTGGTCCACTGGACCGATAAAAGGCGCATTGATCAGTCAGGCTGTGACTGTAGGGCGGCTACAAGTTTCCGTATTAGATTGATGCGTTACGTTCGCCTGCTGTTCAAACCACACCGTATGGTGCGGAAGCTTAGACACGTCATCGTGAATCCTATTGCTGGCTAGGCGATTTTTGTGATCACTATTCGGGCTACGGTCTGGTGAACGAGAGGGTTAGCGGGCGCAGCTGCGGTACGAATCAGGTGGCAGATAACGAGTGGTGCAACTATGAGAAAAATGACGATGCTGTCGTGTTTTAACCGCGCGGGATGATGATGGGCTGCTGCCGGTAGCGAGTAAAGCAAGGGGTCTCTCTGACGTATCACCTCGATGAGAGAACACCTCGGCGAGAGGCGTTCGATCGAGGCGACTGGTGTCCGATTGGCGACAGTGTGACGAGTGTCGGGGACCGTAGCGTAACTGAGTGGTTACGGTCATAGATCGAAAAGCTGGATGCTACCGTTTTCATTTTTGCTTGAAATAGGCGGCGAGAGGGTCGGCTGGGTGCGGATTTTGTATCCGCTCTCGTGGATTTCGTCGTCATATACCAAGATTTGGTTTTAGGGGAAGGCGATGTTTATCGCCCTGACATGATTCGGACATTCGCTGCCCTCGTTGACCTGCTCGAGGGTATCGGAGACGCTTTCCATGCTAATGTTATACGTCAGATTACTCATATGATTCAGGAGTATCTTGACGAATGAGTGGATGTTTGTCACGGGCGGTGGGGTTTATTATAGTGGGATAGTCGACAGGTTTGTTTTTGTTGTTTCCGATGAATGTTGGTGACAATGGTGTTAGTAGGCGCAAGTGATGAGTGTTGCGTGTCGAGTGTGTGGCCGGGGTGGGAATATCGCACCTGGCGATTTCGGTAATTGAGGCTTGCGCTAGTCACCGAGGAAGGTTCACGGTCTCTGCTCTGCGGGTGATGGTGAGCGGTTGAACCGGTACGCGCGTTCCACCTTCGCTACATGAACAGCGAACGATTCGTACCACTGCTCTCTGCCGAGGCGGCGTGCCACGCTGTGTTCGGCGTTCTGGCGCCATGCCGCGATGGCTTCCTCGTCTCGCCAGTAGGACACCGTGATACCGAGGCCATCAGCTCCTCGGGCGGACTCCATGCCCAGGAAACCAGGCTGTTGAGAAGCGAGCTCCACCATCCGCTGCGCCATCTCGGCGTACCCGTTGTCGCCTTCGGCGCGGAGCGAGGAGAAGATAACCGCGTAGTACGGGGGGTCGGGCAGCTGGGCCGGCCGAGTATGTGCCATGGAGCCTCCCTGGTTCAGGCGCAGCCAATATAGGTACAAGATCGACTGAGATCTATTGATTTTTCCCTGCCTGAAGCCTTCTTGGCTGTGCCTGTGGTGGGGAGTGGGCCGGTGACTGTGGTCAGGTATCGACTCGTATGTACGTATATCTACCGTATATCTACGTTCGCAGACTAAAGCTGCGTCTTGCTGGAGACCGCTCCCTGGTGTCCAGGCTTCCGTTGCTCATGGACACGTGTTCATGGGTGTCTGTTCATGGGTGTCTTCATGGGTGTCCTGGACGGGCGGTGTGGCGACGTCAGGATTCACGTGAAACCGGTCCGACGACCACAGTCTTCAAAGCAGGCTTGGACGCGGGCACGGGCGGGCCTGGACAGGAACCGACGCGTGCCCCTTGGCCGCGGGTGAAGGCAGACTACAGGGCTGGTCACTCCGAGGTGGCGCCGAAGTGGCGGGCGATGGTGTCCCGGATAACGGCCTCGGACGGCAGCGGAATGCCCTTGGTCTCAGAGATCCGACGCAGCGAGGTCATGGTGACGTCTTCAAGTCGGCAGGCGGTGAAGCGGTCGAAGACGCTGAGGTCGGGGTCGATATTGAGGGCGAAGCCATGGGTGGTGATGCCGCCGCGGATGCGCATGCCGATGGAGACGAGTTTGTGATGTTCGGGGGTCCACACGCCGACCAGGCTGTGAGCGCCTTTGGGGGTGTCGCGGCGGACGGTGGCGAAGCCCAATTCCGCCAGGGCCGCGATGAGGCTGTTTTCGACCCAGCGGACGATGTCGACCGGGCCGCGTTGACGCACGTCGACCACCAGGTAGCCGATGAGTTGGCCTGGGCCGTGGTAAGTGGCGTAGCCTCCCCGATCCACCTCGACGGTCGGGATGTCCAGGTCTTGGGGCAGGTCACTGGGCGGGGTCCGGTGGCCATAGGTGATCACCGGGGGGTGACTGAGGAGGAAGAGGCGGTCCTCAGCGAGCCCGGTGCGGCGCTCCTCGGCCCAGATGGTCATCTGTTCCATCGCCTGGAGATAGGGAACCTCTCCCAGATCCACCCGGCGCAGCGGCGGGTCGGTCCGGGGGGTGGGGTCCACGGCGGCTCGAGTTAGCTGGGTCATGGGGCTCCTTATCGATGAAGCTCCGTCCAGTATTTCTCGCCGCTTCGGAGGCGGAGCGGGGAGTACCGGCGCCGGGCGTCTGGCACCGCCCGTGGAGTCGGGTGATGGGACGCCCGGCGCGGGTTTGTGGCCCGGCGCGGCGCAGCGTCGGCTTCCCACCAGGATGGTGGGTGGCCAACCGGTCGTTCTGGACGACCGGTGGTGTCAGCGGACGGCGTCGACCGGGATCCTGGCGATCTGACGGGACGTCGACACCACGTGGTCGATCAGACCGTATTCCTTGGCCTCCTCGGCGGTGAAGTACTTGTCCCGGTCCGAGTCGGCCTCGATCCGTTCCACAGGCTGGCCGCTGTGGAAGGCGATCAGTCGCTGCATTCGCCGCTTGATGTAGACCAGCTGCTCGGCCTGGATCGCGACATCCGCGGCGGTACCGCGGATGCCACCCAGAGGCTGGTGCATCAGGATGCGGGCGTGCGGCAGGGCGTACCGCTTGCCCTTGGTGCCGGCGGTGAGCAGGAACTGGCCCATCGACGCGGCGAACCCCAGGGCATAGGTGGCCACGTCGTTGTTGATGAACTGCATGGTGTCGTAGATCGCCATGCCGGCGTCCACAGAGCCACCGGGCGAGTTGATGTAGAAGTGGATATCGCGATCCGGGTCCTCGGCGGCGAGCAGGATGAGCTGCCCGCAGATCCGGTTCGCCACCTCGTCGGTCACCTCGCTGCCCAGGAAGATGATGCGTTCCCGCAGGAGGCGGTGGAACACGTTGTCATCGAAGTTCATGTTGGTCTGGAACGACCGGGCGGCAGGCTCTGAGGCAACAGGCTCCTCGGTGTGCGTACCAGGGGCCGCCGAGGAAGGGAACGCGGGGGAAGCAGGAACATATAACTCGGACATGGCACCCCTTCGCGACGTGTCATGTGGGTTCTGCTGGTGACGCTAAAGGTGTCCGGGGTAAAGGACGGACACTGTTCGCTCTCAGCAGTTTCGCTATCAGCGGAGCGGAAGAGGGCTGCACCGGCCTAAGTCGTTTTGGTCACATCCACGCCGGCGGAGTTCGTGTGGTTCGTGACGTAATGAGCGATCTGGCGCTTCATGGCGGCGTCGACTCCGGCGCGGTCACCGGTGGCGAGCAAGTCCAGTAGCAACCCACGGGTGACGGCGAGGGCCAGTCTGGCCTCAGTGCGGGCTTCGGGTTCAGGGATTCCGTACGCCCGGGCGAACCGGATCAGGGGATCCAGCCATGACTCCACGACCCTGGTGAGGAAGCCGGCGAGTTCGGGATGGCCGGTCAGCGCCTGTCCGTAGATCTCGAAGAAGAGGCGTTCGTGTGGCCACAGGTGCGGGTCGCTGATGTGTTGCCACCAGCGCCACGCGATCTCAGGGAACAGAGGGGTCTGGGTGGTGGACCGGGCGTGACTCTCCAGCTCCCGCAGGAAGTCGTTGAAGCGCTGCTGTTGTCGTCTTTCCACCTCTCGCACCACTTCGACGAGGAGTCCGCTTCGGGAGCCGAAGTGATAGTTGAGCATGCGGTGGCTGGTGCCGATGGCCGCGGCTAATTGGCGCAGGCTCAGGTCGCCGAGTCCGTGTGTGGCCAAGTGGTCGATCACCTTGTCAAGAAGGCGCTGTTTTGGATCTTGCGACCCCATGTACCACATGGTACATGTACCACTTGGTACATGAGGAGAGGAGCTGCTGGTGCAGTACGCGACCTCGGTGAATATCAAGGCGCCACTGGATCGGGTGTGGGCGGTGCTCACCGATGTCACGAAGTGGCCGCAGTGGACCGAATCGGTGACGAGCGTGGAGCACACCGGTGACCTGCGATTGGGGAGCGAGGTCACGCTTAAGCAGCCTCGCCTGGCTCGGGCCATCTGGCGGGTCACCGAGCTGGATCCCGGACGCTCCTTCGTCTGGGTCTCGAAGAGTCCAGGCGTCACAACGACCGCTGGCCACTACCTGACACCGCAAGGTGACGGCACCGTCGACGTCCGGTTCACCATCACGCAGAGCGGTCCGCTGGCGCCGCTCATCGCCCTATTTGCACGGAATTTGACGAGGCGATACGTCGACATGGAGGCGTATGGCCTGAAAAGGCGGTGCGAAACGTCGTAGGCTCTCCGCATGGAGATACGGAGAGTAACTGACCCTCGAGAGGTCGAGGCGGCGAGGGCGCTCTTCGGCGGGGCGGCGTTCCCGGTGGCGATCGATCGGTTCCTCACCGGACCCAACCACCATTTGCTCATCGCCTATGACGGTGATGAGCCGCTCGGGATGGTGACCGGTGTCGAGATGGCGTGCCCCGATAAGGGAACCGAAATGTTCCTCTACGACCTCAATATCGCCGAATCTGGGCGTCGACGCGGGGTAGGGCGCGCACTTATCGCGGCTCTCGCTCGGTTGGCGCGGGAGCGAGGATGTTGCGGAACCCGTCTTTTGGGCGAGCGGGACAGCGCCGCGACGTGGGCGGCAGACGCGCGTACGCCCGCTCATCGAGACGACGAAGACGCCACCATCCTGTTGTCCTGGCCCTTCTCTGACCCGGATCAGTCGCCGTCCGTGGGCGTGAACTGACACGGTTACCTGTTGCTGATCGTTGAAGGATGATTACTCTCCGTATATAAATCTTCAATTCTGTGAGGCGGAGGGGTGATGTGCCCCCCAACCGGACCGCGGTGAGCCGGTATTGTGACATCCTGCTTTCGTAGGTAAGCCTGACCTAAGCTTCCGAAGTGGGATGCTCACCGGCTTGGCGGTGCGGTGTCGGAACTGGGGGGAACATGAGTTTCGCGACGCGTTCCGCAGCCGTCTCTGTGGATCTCGGCCTCGACGGGAGGACAGCAGCCCATGTCCTCAGGCGTGCGGTGACTATGACAGGTCACTTCACGTTCGTTCCGGGCAAGCCCACGGAGCCAGGCTGGATCCCGTTTACGGCGCTGTACCAGCCGGAAACCTTAACGTCGGTCATCGGGGATGCGGGGGCGATGACCGGCGATGCCAACCGTACCGTGACCGCTTCGCTGCTCGCGAGTGCCGTCAGCGCGCTCGTCGCCTCTCCCCTTACCGCGGCGTTACTGATGGAACGACGCGCGGTGCGTCTGGAGCCCGAGCATCTGTGGTTGCATCCGGCGGCGGGCGGGTTCGACGCGTTCGCCACTGATCAGATCCACATGGCGGTCCTCCCCGATGACCCCTTGGTTTTCCTGGCGGAGCAACCGCGTACCGACCAGATCCCGGATGATCCCGCGGCGGTTGGCCAGGTATTGGCCGACCGGGCGATGGTCTCCCACACGCCGCCCACCACCCCACCGTGTGAGCAGGCCGTGGTCGCCCGTTCCGAGATCGTGCCGGACCTTGACGCGCTCCGCCGCTGGTTGATCGACGGATACATCGCGCTGCTGGAACCGTTTTTGGAGCAAGTACGGGTCCAGTCACGCCGAGGGCGCCGCGCACTGTGGGCCGACGCCGGCGATCGCCTGGCGACTTACCTGCTGCTGACCGGTCGGCTCCTGGGGGACCCCGCGGCCGGTCGCGCTGAGGCCGACGCGTTGCTAGCGGCCGCGCCGCCACCGTTGGGGCACCGTGTCGCCTGGATCGAATTTGAGCATCAGGGGCAGCCGGTGACGTGGAAACGGCGTTCGGTGTGCTGCCTGGCATATCAGGCGCCTCGCTGGCAGGGCCAGTACTGTTCTACCTGTCCCATGCTGCCGTTGGAGGAGACGATTCGTCGGACCTGCGACTGGTTCGACACTCAACCGGACTGACAGGGACTTACTGACAGGGACTTAAGGAGGGGATGTGATCCTGCTGTGGCGGCCCTCAACGCAGCGGCTGGCCCGGCTTCTGACACAGCTCCAGGACGCGCCCCTCACCTATCGGGATGTCGGTATCACTGAGGCTGAACGAACGCCGGCCGGTTACCGCCGGGTGTCTCGCCGGATTGAGCTAGGGCGTGGCCGGGAGATCTTCCACAAGGCCGGCGAGGCGGTGCTGTCGTGGGAGGTGCAGCGCTGCTCCGGGCTGGGGGTCCACGCCGAGAGCCCACGTGCGCAGACGGGCGAGGTTGTGATCACGACGGTACCGGCTGGTCCGCTGGTGGTCGCGGTTCCCTGCCGAGTGGTGCAGGTTACGCGCGAGGAGAACCGGATCGGCTTCGCCTATGGCACCCTGCCGGGGCATCCAGCCAGTGGTGAGGAGGCGTTCATGGTGGAGCAGCAGGGCGAGGATGTGCTGTTCACCGTGACGGCCGTCAGTCGCCCCGGGGGATGGCTGGAGCGGATCGGCACCCCTGTACTGCGGATCGTGCAGAGCCAGGTCACCGAGCGGTATCTGCGTAGCCTGCAGCCGGTGGTGGAAAAGGTGTGAACACCTCACCTGCGGTGGCGCCGGCGTACCCGCGTTATACCCGGTGACGTTGGTAGTGGCGACTGACCCGGGCACGGTTCCCACACGACGGTGAGCACCAGGCCTGGCGAGGGTGCTCCTTGACGAGGGAAAGTACGCAGCGTGGTGGGGGGCAGGAGCTGAGGTGAGTCGGCCCGACTGGCCCTGGCCTACTGAGTTTTGACCGTGTTCTCCCTCGTCAACTCCCCTCGTCAACCTCGCCAACCGCACGGCGAGGTACGCAGAGGCAGCCGAGGTCCGCGGAGGCGGCGCGCCAGTGCCAGCGCCACTCGGCGCTGGCCGTCAGCGACGGATGCAGCAGTCCGCGCAGATGGTCAGCGACGGCGCCGTGAACGCCAGGCAGCAGGTGCGGCGCCGGACCCCCGTCGCTCCGTCCGGCCCTGGGACCAGCTCCACCAGGTCTGGGGTGCCGAGCGCCTCGAGGAGGACCTTGGCGGTGGCGATCTGGTCAACATTCGGAGCCAGGGTCATCGCATAGGCGACCGAGGAGGCCAACGCCCCCCACAGGATCCGGCTGCCTACCCGAACCTGAGCGCGGGTGGCCCGCAGCAGCGGCTCCAGGTGCCTGTCCACCACAGACTCCCGCAGCATCTGGAGCAGCTCCGCCTCGGAGGAGACCACCATGGTGCCGGGTTGCCCCGCCAGCGGATCGCTCTCCAGGACCGCGACGGCTGGATACCGCATCCCCAGCATCAGGTACGGCACGTCCTCGCAGAGGCGTACCACCGTGTTGTCCGCGTCCCATACCGGAATCCGCCGCAGACGGGCGTACCCCAGCACCGCCGGCAGGCACAGCCAGTAGGTGTACGCCTTCCAACTCAACGCCGCGGCGGCGTGGGGTGGGGCACCCCATCGCCTCACCGGTTCATCCAGCAGTGCCGGCAACAGCGAACCGTCCACCAGCTTCGTGGCGGGGAACCAGCCTTCAGTCGCCACGGTGTCCGGGGGCACGACCAGCCCGGTGGCCACCCCGGCCGGATAGCCCTCGGGCCGGGCCTCGTCGACCAAAGTCCACAGTGACTCCACAGCCGACGGTGTGGTCGTCGCGGGGGACGGGATCAGGGAGATGCTCACTGACTCACTCCTTGCCGCCGCAGCAGCCAGATGAGGTACGGGGTGCCTATGAGAGCGGTCACGATTCCGACGGGAATCTCTCGGGGGGCCAACGCCCACCGGCCGACCATGTCGGCGATGACGACGACGCTGGCGCCCAGTAACGCGGCGACCACCAGCAGGCGGCGGTGCCCGGAACCCACCAGACGGCGTGCCAGGTGCGGCGCGACCAAGCCGACGAAGCCGACCGTGCCGACCGCCGCGGCGGTTCCGGATGCGACCAGGGCGGCGCCGGTGAGCACCAGCAGCCGGGTACGCGTCAGCGACAGGCCGAGAGAGCGAGGCAGGTCGTCGCCGAGCGCCATCAGGTCCAGCGGGCGCGCCAGGATCAGCAGCAGGACTCCCACCAGAGCGGGTATCAGCAACCAGCCCAGGTGCCGCAGGTCCCGCCCGTAGGTGCTCCCGGCCAGCCAGGTCAGCGCGGAGGCCAGGTTCATCTGAGCGCGTATCGCCATCAGATTGACCAGTGAGGTCGTCACGGCACTGACGCCGATACCGATCAGAACGACCCGGGTGGGGTCCAGGTGGCTGCTCCGGACCGCCAAGGCGACCACGAGGAGCAGAGCGAGGGTGCCGCCGATCATCGCCCCCGCGGGAATGCCCCAGACCGGCATCCACGGCAGGACCGTGATGATCAGGACAGCGCCGGTCGCGGCGCCTCCGGTGACACCAAGCAGGTTAGGTTCGGCGAGCGGGTTGCGGACCACGGACTGGACCGCCACGCCTGCGATCGCCAGGCACGCGCCCGCGCCAGCAGCGATCAAAACGCGGGGGAGCCGGTAGTCGACAAGCGCCTGCGAAGCCGCGTCACCGGCGCCGCCTAACACGGCGAACACCTGCCCCCAACTGATCGACAGGTCACCGAGCCGCAGGCCGAGCAGCAGCAGTCCGGCCAGCACGACGGCGATCCCGATGGCGATCGAGGCGAAGACCCGGGGAGAACGGGGGTAGGCGACGTTGACCGCGGCACCAGTGTCGGCGTCTCCAGTGGAGACCGACCGCGCCAACAAGATGAAGATGGGGGCGCCGAGTAAAGCGGTGACCACACCGACCGGTAGCTCCCCGAAATAGCCTGAACCGCGGGTCACCACGAACTGCGCCAGGCTGTCGGCGGCCAGTAGCATCACCGACGCGATCAGCGCCGACAGCGGCAGCAGCGACGCATGCCGCCGGATGCCGAAGGTACGCACGATGACCGGCGCGATCAGCCCGACGAAGCTGATCGGTCCCGCAACCGTCACCGCACACGCGGCCAGCAGGACACCCAGCAGTAGAGCGAAGAGTCGGATGCGGCCGGCGCGTACCCCCATCGCCTCTGCGGTGTCGTCGCCGAGAGCGAGGAGATCCAGGGGGCGGGCCAGCAGCGGGGTGAGCAGGGCCGTGATGGCGGTGAGGAGTCCGATCTGGGCCGGTTGTGACAGCCCAGTCTGCAGCAGGGAACCGGCGCCCCAGAAGTACAGGCCCTGGGTGTACTCCTCCGCCAGGATCATCAGGACGCTGACGCCGGACATCCCGGCCATCGACACGGCGGTGCCGGCCAGCAGGACCCGGGCAGGGGTGAGTGGCCCTGACCCCACCAGCAGCCTCACCAGCGTCGCGGCCCCGAGGCCCCCGAGGAAGGCGATCCCGTTGGTGGCGAACCCTCCAAGGCTGAAGCCGAGGACACTCGCCGCTACCACGGCCAGGTAGGCCCCGGCGTTGACGCCGAGGGTCTCCGGCGCGGCCAGGGGGTTGCGGGTAGAGCCCTGGATCAGGGCACCGGCCAGACCCAACCCGGTCCCGGCGACTAAGCCGGCGAGGGTACGCGGGAGTCGGCTGCCCTCGAACACCGCCCGCGCCTGGGTGTCACCGTTACCGGCGAGAGCGCCGAGCAGATCCAGCAGGCCGATCCCGGAGGCTCCCTGCCCCAGGTGGAACAGGGCGACCACGATGAGCAGGACTCCAGCGACGCCGCCCACGAGGAGAGCTCGTGAGCGGCGCCGCGGAAGGGCGCCCGCGACCGCGACGGTTGTCATGCGCCCAGCGCCGCGGCGGTCTCTTCCAGCAGCTGTACGCATGACAGCGGGCCGCCGAAGAACCAGGTACCCGGGTCGAGCGGGTACACCCGGTTCTCCCGGACAAAGTCCAAGTTCGTCCACACCGGGTTGTCGGCCAGCGCACCGGTGTAGATGTTGTCCTCATTCTGCGCCACGTACAGGAAGTTGGCGTCACTGACCTGGGTCAGTGCCTCAACGCCCACAGTGGTCATGCCGTAGTCGTCCGGCTCGCCGGTCCAGGCGTTGACCAGGCCCGCCTCGTTGAGCACCTGGGCGACCAGCGCCTCGTCGGTGAACAGCCGCATAGTCGGCACGTTTTCGTAGGTGAAGCCTTGGGCGATGGCGTACCGCGCGCCGCTCAGTCCGGCGTCTTCCAGCCGGCCCCGCACATCCTCGATCGTCTGGTCGAGCTGCTCCAGCACCGCGGTGGCCTCGTCTTCACGCCCCACCGCCGCGGCGATGGTGGTGAAGGCGCTCCGCATGTTCTCCAACTGGGTCGCGCTGTCGTCGTAGAGGTTGAACGCCAAAACCGGCGCGATTTCCCGCAGCTGGTCCAGGTTGCCCCGGTCCACGTCGGTGATGATTAGGTCTGGCTCGAGGGTGCGGATCTGCTCGATGCTGGGCTCCTGCCGGGTACCGACGTCGACGACGTCCTCAGGGACACGGTCCCCAGCGGTCACCCAGGTGTGGTAGCCCTCGATGTCGGCGACTCCTACCGGGGTGACGCCCAACGCGAGCAGGTCCTCCACGTAGGACCACTCCAGCGCCACCACGTCGTCGGCGGGTTCGTCGAGGTAGACGGTGCCGGTGGCATCCTGCAGCTCAATTCGTCCGCCGCCGTTGTCGGCACCGTTGCTGGTGCCGGACTCTTCACCGGCGCTGCCGCCGCCACACGCGGCGACCGCTAAGCCGGCCACGGCGAGCACGCCGAGGAACTTGCGCATATTTCTCCCTCAACGGATTTAACGGTTGGTGTGAACGGACTGTCAGGCCCGGGCTTTGGCGCGGGGGAAACAGGCGAGCATCCCGCTTTCGGGATCGCGGATGACGGAGACGTCGAGGCCGAAGGCTTTGTCGATCGTCTCGGAGGTGAGAACCTCTTCGGCGGGTCCCGCCGCGAGGATCGTGCCGCCGGAGGTGACGATCACCCGGTCGGCGTACGCGGCGGCCTGCCCCAGGTCGTGCAGCACCAGGCCGCACGCCATGCCGTGTTCCCGGGCCAGCCGGCGCACCACTTCCAGCACCTCGAATTGATGCTTGAGGTCCAGGTAGGTGGTCGGTTCGTCGAGCAGCAGGACACCCGTTCGCTGGGCGAGCACGGTGGCCAGCCAGGCTCGCTGCCGCTCCCCACCGGACAGTTCGTCCAGCCGTCGGTCGGCCAACGGCAGAGCGTCGGTCACCTCCAACGCCCAGGCGATGGCCTCCCGGTCGGCGTCGGTGTGACGGGCGAACGGCCCACGGTGGGCGTACCGACCATGCCTGACCAGCTCCGCGACGGTGAGGCCCGCCGGGACCAACGGAGTCTGGGGTAGGAAGGCGAGCCGACGGGACAGTTCGCGTCGGGAGAGCCGACCGATCGGGTCGCCCTCGACACGGATCGTGCCCGCCAGGGCAGGCAACAGGCCGGCGAGAGTACGCAGCAGAGTGGACTTACCGCAGCCGTTGGGTCCTACCAGGACGGTGACGGTGCCGGGGGACAACGACAGGCTGATGTCGGTCAGCACTGGGGAGCCGCCGTGCCCAACGCTGAGGCCGTCGGCGACGAGGGGAAGCGCGCCATCGGTGACGGGCGATTGCGAACCGTCACGAGCCACGGGTCGCGCCATCTCGGCACCTCCGTCCGAAGTTAGGGTCGGCTTACCTTAACTACTGAGGTCAGGCTATCCAAAGCCCGGGTCGGTATGGTGACCGTGATGTCGACAAGCGCGTCACCGTCCGCGTTCGCCAGCGAGACTTTTGTCCGAGATCTGACTGGCGTGGCGCCCGGAGAGGTCCGGCTGACCCCGGGCGCGCGAGCGTTGTATGCCCAGGACGCCTCCAACTACCGAGTGGTGCCGTTGGCGGTCGTCGCTCCCCGGAATGCCGACGATGTCGCAGCGTTACTTCAGGTGTGCCGGCATCACGGGGTGCCGGTTACGCCACGTGGGGGCGGCACCAGCGTGGCGGGCAACGCGATCGGCCCCGGGGTGATCTTGGACACTCGGCACCTGAACCAGATCCGGTCCCTGGACCCAGAACGCCGGATCGCCCGGGTGGAGCCCGGGGTGGTGCTCGACACGCTCCGCGCCGCCGCCGCGCCGTACGGCCTGACCTTCGGGCCCGACCCATCCACCCACAACCGCTGCACCCTCGGCGGCATGATCGGCAACAACGCCTGTGGGGCGCACTCCTTGGCCTGGGGCACCACGGCCGACAACGTGTTGGAGCTGTCGGTGATGCTCGCCGACGGCACGCGTCTGTCGGTCGGCCCCACTTCGCTGGAGGAGTTCGAACGCCGCTCCGCGCTCCCCGGACGGGAAGGGGAGGTGTACGCGGCGACGCGGCGGCTGGTGACGACGCATATGGCGGACATACGCCTGGGGCTACCCACCGGCTCCGGCTTCACCCGTCAAGTCTCCGGTTACGGCCTTGGGCACCTGCTGCCGGAGCGGGGCGGGCAGCTGGCCCGAGCCTTGGTAGGCAGCGAGGGTACCTGCGCCGTGGTTCTGGAGGCGACGGTACAGCTGGTCCCGCTGCCCCGGGTGCGTCACCTGGTGGTGCTCGGGTTCCCCGACGACTGCGCCGCCGCTGACGCGGTGCCCAACCTGTTACCGCTGCGGCCGTTGGCGATCGAGAGCGTCGACGCGGCGCTGTTTGACGTGCTCGCCGCGCACGGGCGTCGCCCGGCGGTGGCGCTGCCGGAGGCGGGCGCCTGGTTGTATGTGGAGGTCGGGGCGGACAGCGAACAGGAGGCGGCCGAGCTGGCCGCGGCCGTGACGGCGGCGACCCACACCCAGGTCACCGGCGCGCGTACCGTCGCCGACACCGTCGAGCAACGCAAACTGTGGCGGGTACGCGAGGACGGCGCCGGGTTGGCGACCCGGCTCCCCGACGGGGGCGAGGCGTGGCCGGGCTGGGAGGACGCCGCGGTGCCTCCCGAGCGGCTGGGTGACTATCTGCGGGACTTCCGCGCCCTCCTGGCCCGCCATGGACGCCGGGGCATCAGCTACGGCCACTTCGGTGAGGGATGCATCCACATCCGGATCGATTTCGACATGCTCACCGCCGACGGCCGCCGAGGATTCCGGCGTTTCCTGGAGGAGGCCGCGGACCTGGTCGCCCACTACGGCGGATCGCTCTCCGGGGAGCACTCCGACGGTCGGGCACGGTCGGAGCTGCTGAGCCGGATCTACCGGCCGGAGCTGCTGCGAGCGTTCGGTGAGTTCAAACGGATCTTCGACCCGACCGGGCTGCTGAATCCGGGGGTGGTGGTGGACCCAGCCCCCCTCGACGCCGACCTGCGGTTTGAACCGCCGGCCCAGCCGCAGCGGCGGTTGCCGGTGACGCTGGCCCTGCACCGGGACGGGGGCGATCTGGACCGGGCGTTGCGCCGCTGCGTGGGGGTGGGAAAGTGCCGCCGTCCATCCGGTGGCGTGATGTGCCCCAGCTACATGGTCACCGGTGAGGAGCAGCACTCCACTCGGGGACGCGCCCGGCTGCTGTACGAGATGGCACGGGGCGAGCTGATCACCGACGGGTGGCGTTCGGAGGAGGTGCACCAGGCCCTCGACCTGTGTCTGGCCTGTAAGGGCTGCCTGTCGGACTGTCCGGCCGGGGTGGACATGGCCACCTACAAGGCGGAGTTCCTGCACCACCACTACCGGGGTCGGCTTCGCCCCCGGTCCCACTACACGCTCGGGTGGTTGCCGGCCTGGTTGCGGCTGGCGGCTCACGCGCCTGGGGTGTTCAACGCGGTGTCTCGCTCCCGGGCGGCGGGTGTCCTGAAGACCTTGGCCGGGGTGGCGCCGGAACGCGACATCCCGACCCTGCCACGCCAGGATTTCCTGCGCTGGTGGCGGAACCGACCCGTCCGGCGGACCGGGGAGCGACCCCGGGTGGTGCTGTGGCCCGACACATTCACGCGGTTCTTCACGCCCGCGGTGGGGCGGGCGGCGGTGGCGGTGCTGGAGGCGGCCGGGTTTGAGGTCACGGTGCCGTCCCAGGCGGTCTGCTGCGGCCTGACGTGGATGTCCACGGGGCAGTTGGGCGTGGCGGCGCGGCTGGCCCGGCGTACCGTCTCGGTGCTGTCGCCCTGGATCGAAGCGGGAGCGCGGGTGGTCGGGCTGGAACCCAGCTGCACCGCGCTGCTGCGAAGCGACTTGCCGGATCTGGTGCCCGGCCCTGCGGCGCGCCGGGTCGCGTCATCGGTGGTCACCCTGGCGGAGCTGCTGGAACCGCTGCCGTTGCCGTTGCATCCCCTGGGGCGGCGGGCGATCGCCCAGGTGCACTGCCACCAGCACGCGGTGATGGGGTACGCCCCGGACCAAGTGCTGTTGGCGCGCGCCGGGGTACAGGTGGAGCCGTTGGACTCCGGTTGCTGCGGCCTGGCCGGCAACTTCGGATTCGAACCGGGACACGTCGCGGTCTCGCGGGCAGCGGGGGAGCGCGTGCTGTTGCCGGCGGTGCGTTCCGCGCCCGAGGACACGCTGATTCTCGCGGACGGGTTCAGTTGCCGTACCCAGATCGCCTGGGGAATCGGAGAGGCACAGCCAGCTGAAGAGGATCAAGGGAGCGAGGACGCGCAAAGCAGCGGAGAGGGCCGAAGGGTCGGGAAGGAGCGGCGCGCTGGCAGACGCGTCCTTCACCTGGCCGAGGTCTTGGCCACGGCTCTCTACTCCGCTCCCGACCCTTCGGCGGCTTCCGCATCGCCCGCGACAACACCGTCTCCGGAGGGCGGTGGTCCGCGGTAACCGGCGACGAGGCCGTCCAGGCTGGGCGTCGACGGCGCTCATCGGTGTGCTGGGCACCTCGGTGTTCAGCGGGCCATGCGTCGGCTTGGGGAGGCTGAGTGTCAGCGCTGGTTTCACGCGGCGGTCATGAAACCGGGGGTTACGGAACTGGTCGTTATGAAGCGTTATGAATCGTTATGAAACGGCGGCGGTGAGGACCTCCAGGACGCCGTCACGATCCGGCAACCGCCACGGCGGACGCGGTGGCGGTGGAATCAGCCATTCAACCCGCCGGCCATCCAGAAGAGACGGCGGCATAGTCACCCAGGAACCCCGGCCATGCGGAACCACCCGGTTATGACCGAACCAGGGATCGGTGACATCCAATCGCGAGCCGGTGGTGGTGAATATGAACCGTTGAGACTGATGCCGAGCGATAGGACCCACCAAATGCGCGCGTCGCAGCGCGGGTAGAAGGCGGGCCGCCGCGGAGTCCGGCACCTCTACCACATCACACACGATTCCCGTTGGGATCAGAATCGAATATGGATGTCGACTCCAGGCATCGACTACCGCTTCTTCGTGACACAACGCGTACACAGCCAAGTCAGTGTCCTGAGGAATTGGACCCACGGATGGATGGGGTCCGGCCGCCAGACACGTAGGGATATCGCAGACATGGCGCCGTTTGATCGGTGACCACCACGCCCCAGGAAGAACCGGCCAGCCAGCGGCCACACAGCGCCGGGCGGTACTGAGTAACTCGCGACGGTAACGGTTCGATCGGGCCCAATGCATACCCGCCTCCTCGCACCGTGGCATTCCGGATAGCTTCAGTAAAGCCGCCCAGAAGTACTCAGAGAGAGAGTGAGGATACGATCACTCCAACTTCACTCATGACACGGGTCAAGACGAGCGTGAGCGGGGTTCAGGCGCGGCGCCGGAGAGAAAAGACGATTCGTGTTGGTGTCGTGTTGGTGGAGGCTGTTGGCGGTTATCGCTGAGCGATGGTTCTGGAACGAATCAGGAGAATTTCGGACGTTGTCTGCGGAGGATAAGGTGCTATTGAGAGCCCGGCGCGCTCGTTGAGCCGGGCGGTCATGAGATGAGTTATGAGCGACGCTCTCGTTTAACTCCAGTTCTCATGGATTTTCACAGGGGTCACTGGCGTGTCGCTGTTAAATCCATGGTTGGATTGGACTTTGAGTGTGATAGTCGCGTCCATCAGACATCGTCGAACGGGTCGTACTTGATTCGGGACACGGGAACCTGAAGCGCGGTGAGCTGATCCACGGTGGCGCGGACCATACCCGGCGGGCCCGATACGAACACATCCACGTCGGCGTTCCACGAGCCGTACCGGGCCAGCAGATCGGGGATCGCGCCGCGTACCAGACTCGGTCCCGCCGCCCCAGACTCACCTAACGACTCGCCAGCCGCCGTGTGCTCATTCACCGGCTCGTCACTGACCCCCACCACGAGCCTCAACCACGGCAACTGCTGTTCCCACCGCCGCAGCGTGGCAATGTCATACAGGTCCACGCGGCGGCGAACCCCCACGAACACCGTTACCCGACGGTTGTGCTGGAACGAGGCCAGCTCCTCGATGATGGCTTTGATGGGGGCCAGGCCGGTACCGCCCGCCACACACACCACATCCCGCGGGGATTGACGGTCAAGCGTCATCGTCCCCTGCGCCGGACCTAGGCGCACCACGTCACCCGGCTTGAGCTTCCAGACCAGGGCGCTGGAACACCAGCCTGCGCCCACTGCACGGACATGGAATTCCAGCTCGTTGTCCGGGCCGGGCACGTTAGCGATCGAGTAGGGGCGCCACAGCCGAGGTCGGTACGCGCTCTCCAGGTAGGTGTATTGACCAGCCCGGTAGAAAAACGGCTGAAACGGGCGGCAGCGAAACACTGCGATGTCGGCGGTCCGGCGCTGATGAGAGACCACCTCAGCGTCCCAGAACGGCGGGTGACCCGCAGCGGCATCCGCCTCGGCGCCTCCGATCATGTGCTGCGTGATGATGTCGAACATCTGGCGCCAGGCCAGCTCGTACTCTCGGGTCCACGACTCACCCGCGTACGCCCGTAGCGCGTCTAGCAGGGCCGCCCGCACCAGGGGGTAGTGCTCCGGCAGCACCTGGAAGCGCCGGTGGGTGCGGCCGAGCCCGCGCGCGTACTCCTCAACGCGAGCCGGATCCTCCATGTTCTGCACTAGCCACGCGAGGGCCTTCACCAGACGCTCGCGTGGCGAGGTCATCTGAAGCGGGAAAAGGTCCCGCAAATGCGGGTGACGTGTGAACAGCCGAGCGTAGAAGTAGCTCGCGACGGCATCTGCCCGATCTTCGATGAGTGACCAGCTTTCCTTCAACAATCGAGACAAGGTGGTCATGATGCCCTCGTTGTGCAGTCCTTGTCGTGGGGCCGTCGCTGTCCGCCGCACTCCGCCATAGGTTTTTCGCGTACCTCCCGTTGGTGAGGCCGCTGATGAAAACCTGAATACTCAGCATCATCTGGGCGGGAAGTAGGCGCGGATCGCACACTGTGTGCGACGATCCCCCTTTCGAGAAGGTGGCCGAAATAAATATCGCTCGAACTGATCACCGCGGTCCAGCATGCGCTCTACGAACGGTTTCTCACATCACTCACAGTCCACTTCTCCGCGATCATGAGATCGGTTCGGGACAGGCGGGAACCATTACCTGACGGCCGCCGCGCCGGGGAAGACGGATGATTCGAGGCCACTGGCATGCTGATCACGTGACAACCCAGCCGACAACCCAGCCAGCGGCCACCCGACCGGTCCCCACCCAGCCGACGACCACTGACCGGCGCGCGCTGCGCGACGAGGTCCTCCTGGTGCTCGGAGTGTCACTGGGGGCGTCGGCGGTCTACTCGTTCCTCGCGCTCCTCGCCAGACTCACCGCGCCCGGGCGGCTCTCCGAACAGCAAGCGACCTTGAACGCCTCCCGCGCCCCGGAGCGACCCTGGCTGGACCTCGCGTACCAGCTGGTTGACATCGGGTTCGCGTTGGTGCCCGTCCTGCTCGCCCTCTACATGCTGCGTCCCGAACCGCTGAAGGTGATCGGGGTCGATACGCGGCGGCCCTGGTTCGACCTGAGCACCGGAGCCGGCCTGGCCGCCCTGATCGGGATCCCCGGACTCGGGCTCTACCTGGCCGCCCACGCCCTCAACCTGAACGCCAATGTGGTCCCCGCCGCGCTTCCCGACGTCTGGTGGGCGGTCCCGATCCTGGTGCTGTCGGCTGCGCAGAACGCGGTGTTGGAAGAGGTCGTGGTGGTCGGCTACCTCATCACCCGCTTGGAACAGATGGGGCTCAAGACCGCCGCCGTGGTGGCGAGCAGTTCACTGCTGCGCGGCGCGTACCACCTCTACCAGGGATTCGGGGGATTCGTCGGCAACGCCATCATGGGCGTGATCTTCTCGGTTTTCTTTCTGCGTACGCGCCGGACGATGCCGCTGATCGTCGCACATACCATCCTGGATGTCGTGGCATTTGTCGGATATGCCTTACTTCATGACCGGGTCTCATGGATCTGAAGGCGATCTGATGGTGCCGGTCATCATGGTTGAGCGTTGAGTGCGTCATTGCGGCGCCGACGCCGATCGTATGCCCGAAAGGTTCTGGATCACCTACGGCGTCGAGATTCCGGAAGATCTGGAATGAGTAGTGTAAATTGACCTCTCTCTGAGATCTGCGTCACTCTGATTAAGAAGATTCGAGATTTCGTCACCCGTATCGGGAGCGCCCGGGATACTCGTAAAGCACCCCCTATGAGGAGACCGCGCAGTACGTCCCGTCCGTCGCCTTGAGGTGACGGCTGGACCGCCGGACCCGCCCCCGGCGTCGCGTGTGTCCCCCCTCGTGTGTGGCCGGGGCCGCCGCGGTGGTCCCGGCCCACCGATAGCCGACTCAAGCGGCGCCCCGCCCGGAGCAGACTGAGGCGCCCACCGGGACCCAGGCGCGGCGAGGACGTCAGATCAGGAGCCCGTCTGCCGGGCGGCGCCAGGCTCCGCACGCCGAAGTTCTATGTCGCGGCCCTGATAGAACGCGATCGCCCGATCCGCCAGCCGTTTCGTCGAACCCGCGTTGGCCATGGCCCCGAACACCACGGCCGCGCCCGGCACCACCTTCGCGATCCCTCGGCGGATCATGCGCATCCCCGCCATCCGGGCCAGCTTCAACGCCAGCCGGGTCACCCCTGTACCCGTGAACAGCGCACGCACCGGCGCCCGACCCGCCGCCACCTCCAGCGCCGTCCGAGCCCGCTCGGTCAGGTCATAGACCCCCTGCAGCATCAACAGCTCCGTGGCCCGCTCCCGATCCCGCGGATCCCGGCCGTGCACAGCCGCCAGGTAGATCACCATGCGCGCCTGATTCCAGGCCAGCACCCCGACATCCACCACCGCGCCGGCGATTCCCGCCACCCCCGCCACGGCACCCGAGTACCGCGACATCGACACGAACCGCTTCCGGACCGTGGCGGCCAGCTCCTCCGTGGTCATCGTCGGATGATTCCGGCGCATCTCGGCGACCCACTCCGCGGCCTGCGGGCCGAACCGCTCCACCGCCGCCAACGCCAGATACTCCGGGGCGAACTCCGGATCCTGACGCATCCGGTCCCACAAACTCGTCGGAAGCGCAGCCGGCTGCTCCGACACCTCGCCCGCGCGTACCACCGCGGTCACGTCCTCTGACGCGTCAGCGACCGGCGAGACCTCAGCGGACCCGGTTGATTCGAACCGGCGGGTCGACTCCAC
Source organism: Actinomycetales bacterium (assembly GCA_002919305.1). Taxonomy (GTDB): domain Bacteria; phylum Actinomycetota; class Actinomycetes; order Mycobacteriales; family Micromonosporaceae; genus RSA1. Next base: position 224,345 of record PKFB01000021.1, on the reverse strand, counting down.
GAGAGTCGGGTCAAGGGGAGCCGTTTGATCGAGTCGTCGCGTCGACTCGTCCGAGCCGCGTCCATCGAGCCGCTGAGTCGCCTCAGGGACGATCCGCTGCGTCAGCGCGGTCGAGTCCGCCTGGGAGCCGAGGGAGACGGAGGAATCGGCAGATGCGGTCGACGACGAGATTTCTGTCACATCACCGGTCCGGTGAGCTGGTGTCGGCTCATCACGCCCCATGAGCAGCGAGGTTAACGATGCGGCGCTACTGGCCACGTCAACGCCCGGAACCGGCCTGTTGTGAGTTGTGGGGGATTCGATGACCTTTGCGGTTATTTCAGTGACTTTTGAAAGTGGGGAGGTTACCTCTTTGCCGTTGCCTCAAGGCGCCCTGTATTCTCGTGTCGCGTCGGTCTGCGAGCGGACCGACCAGGAGGCTTCGCCTAGTCCGGTCTATGGCGCCCGCCTGCTAAGCGGGTTGGGGGTCTAAAGCCCCCTCCCGGGTTCAAATCCCGGAGCCTCCGCGGTTTCGGCCTATGGTTACACTTGGCCGAGCAAGCGCTCGTAGCTCAACGGATAGAGCATCTGACTACGGATCAGAAGGTTGGGGGTTCGAATCCCTCCGAGCGCGCGATACCTGAAGGCCCCAGCGGCCAGCGGAGACGCTGAGCCCTGGGGCCTTTAGCATGCCGCTGGCTTGCTGCAGCAGCCGCCGAAAAGCCACCTGCAGGCTCGCGGGCCGGCAAAAGCCACCGCTGCGCCTGACAGGCCGTCTTAGCCGCTCCTTTACGTGTTTTCAGCCCGAACGACCGATGACAGCCCACTGATCACAAATCAGAGTATTGATATCGATACATCAGGGTTTCTGGCCAAGCTGCTCACGGATCGTGCTGGTGGCGGCGCGAAGTTCCCACGCCTCATCAAGAAAGTCGGACGGTACTCAACAGTGATCGAGCGCTCAGTGACCTGCTGGGTGGCGGCGATGATATCGGTCACACAGGCGGCACCGCGTCGATGGTGAAGGCCTCGTGCGTACCCGCTTCGGTGCGCTCGACCGCGAGCCGGAACGCCCGCCTGCGCCGCCACAGCCTGCTCCGCGGCCGGCCGTAGAGGCTCTCCCACAGAACGAGCCAGCAGCATGGCGCGTACGCGTCGTTGGGGCGGTCCAGTAGGGCAGGCGGTGACTTGGCTGGTGTGGGTCTCGGCGTAATCCCCCAAACCCCGCACGCGTTTGGCCAGCTCCACTCCCAGGCGGGTTTGCTTCCCCGCCCCGGCCGGTGATCAGCCATACCTCCCCCTGCCGGGGTTTGGGCGTGCACCAGGCGTCAGGTCCTCCAACAGCTGGCCTCGGCCGACAAACAGCACTACCTCTGCCTCGGCCCGCAACAGCCGGCGGTAACCCCACCGATCACCCACCGCACCCAACGGCCTGAGCGCATCGGTCCTATAGGGCATCAGTGTCAATGGCCCTGTTTCCGTGCAGCATCAACCTTCAAGATCGAAATGTCATCAATTGAGATCAATAAAGGATACTGAAATGATTTTGAGTAGAGAGGGCATAGGGCATGAACTGTGGACACGACTCAGGTGTGAGTTTCCAAGCCGGATGCTTCGTATGTCGATGCGGGAGGAGCGGTGGATTACGAGATCCACTTTGATAGCCGCACCGCTCCCGAGAGCATCGCCAATGCGCTGGTACAGCGCTACGGCATTCCTTCTGAACGGATCCTCACCGCTGACCAGGTGGCTTTCTCATCTGGGCGGTGGCCGATGGCGCTTATCATCCCCGCCCCTGCCGGCGACGAGCACTTCGCCTGTGTTCTGGAGGCGGGAGACGAGCTGGCCGACGCTATTGGTCACATCAGTGAACGTGAACTGACTACGGTCCTGTGTCGCGCCATTGGAACGCGCGCCATCATCCTCGACGGCCGGCCCGGATACGACACATGGCTTCTCGTTGGCCCTGACGGCACTCACCACTCTGTTACCGTCGATAAAGCCGCTGTTGAGGAGGGCAACTTCGTCATCACAGCCACATCGCCCATTCCCCAGATAGCGAGTGACAAGAGAACGCGTGGGAGCAGGCCTCTTGCCCTGTAGGCGCTGGTGTGCTGGCTGTCGGCTGTGTTCAAGACGACGTTCTCTATAGCGGAAAAGGGGCACCCGAACTAGAGGAGAAAGGACCTGGATAAGGAGTGCAAGCCCATCGATGATGGTGACAGCGATCGAGAAGCAACGGATGTCGTATCAGTCCTATTGAGGTGGGTTCGGGTGTCATCTCGTTGACCATTGAGGTCAGGCGTGCACGGCGGCGTACTGGCCTGGGTGGTAGGCGATCTGGCCTGGGCTGATTCGTTGAGCCGCTGCCTCAGGAGCCCGGTGCTGTACGGGTATCAGGTTTCGCCTATCGCATTGATTCTTTGACCCCCACCCCGCATGTCCCCGCCCGGTCGTCGCATCCGACCGGGCGGGGACAGTTCATGTGTCGAGGCAGGGAAGCAGGAGTACGCGGCCAGCTTCCCTCCCCACCCATCCCTTGCAGGAGTACTCATGCTGGTGTTTGTTCATGGTTTCTGGCACGGCTCGTGGTGCTGGAGTCGGGTTATTCCCCACGTGGTGGCCGCCGGTCGCCCAGCGGTCGCGGTGGATATGGCGGGGCATGGGTTATACGCCCAGCGTCCACAGTGGTTCATTGACCGGTCCTACAACCCCGAGGCGGTCGAGACGGAGGTCTCGCCCGTAGCCGGGCTGACCCTCAACGACGCGGCTGAATTACTGACCGCCCAGATAACGCAGATCGGCGGTGGGAAGCCGGTCACCGTGGTTGCCCACAGCGCGGCCGGTCCGGTTCTGACGCGGGTGGCTCAGCGTACGCCCGAGCTGATCGCGCATGCGGTGTATCTCGCCGCGTACATGCCCGCCTCCGACGTGCCGAGCGTGAGGTACCTGAGGAGCCCAGAGGCCGCCGACAGCCTGGTCACCCTGTTGCTGCGGGGCAACCCGCAGCGGACAGGCGCGGTGCGGCTGGACCTGGCCAACCCGGATCCGGAATACCGTCGACAGCTTCGTGAAGCGTTCTACGGGGATGTGGACCCGCTGCTGGCTGAGGCTGCTACCGGCCTGCTGACCCCCGACGGTCCGGTCGACATCATGGCCAGCAGCACCACGCTGACCCGCGACGGTTGGGGGTCGGTGCGGCGTACCTACCTGCTGTGCACCAAGGACCGGGCACTTGAGCCGGCCCTGCAGGAGAGGTTCATCGCCGAGGCCGACGCGGCCTTCCCGGATAACCCGACCTCTGTGGTCAGGATCGACGCGTCCCACTCGCCGTTTTTGTCCATGCCTGAGACGGTGGCGGACATCGTCGTTCGTCTGGACTGACAGCAGGGTGGCGCGTTGCTTGCGCTACCCCGTCGATGCGGCCGATGAGGGGGAGCGCGACAGATCAGATTCGTGATGGAGCCGCACCGCGGTGGGCAGGCCGGCTTGGTCGGGGACGACGTTGGGAAGGCGGCGCAGCCAGTCGTCTGGCGGGTCTGGCCACCAGCGGCCGGCGGGCAGCCGGGACAGCGTGGCACGGACGGCGTTGACCGATGAGGGGGCGGGCACCACCCGGCTGGGGGCGGCATCGGCGAGGACGCCCAGCCACCAGTGCCGCTGGGTGGTCGGCAGGTCGTCGGGGTCTAACACGATGTAGTAGTCCGGGAGCTGGGCCCGTCCGTCGCGGAGTGCGGCGATCGCCGCCTCAATCGCTACTTCGAGGGTGCCGGTGGGGGCGGTGCCATCGAAGAAACCGGCCCAGGCGGCGGCCACGTCGGTGAGCGGATCCACGTCGTGCACCACGTACGGCGTGGAGGCGCGCGCAACCAGCTCTGGCACCCGTTCGGGTGATTCGTCGGCGACCGCCACATTGGCCATGCCGGTCAGCCCGTTCAGGATCCGTCGCTTCTGATCACCCACGATGATCACGACGGTGCTGTTCACCCGCTGCATAGGTGTAACGGTATTACCCCGCTGTGTCGGTTCTGAGGCGCCAAAAGAGCGAGGGGTCGCGTACCCCTTGTGTTTTCCCTGGTACGCCGCTAGCCGGCTTTCCTGACGCCTGAAAGGATGTGGCCTAAGTGACGGTCGACGCCACCATCGCTCAGGCCACAAGGGTGAAAAGGCGAGCTTGTGTGGTCGGCTAGCCTGCCCGTGCCACGGTCTCGATAGCGGGAGTCCGCAGCACACGACGCGCGGTGCCGAGCGAGGCGGCCAACGTCACGACCACCGCCACGGCCGCGGTACCGAGCCAAAGCCCAGGCTCCGGGTCGGGCAGCCAGCTGTCGGTTTTGGCGTAGCTCATCGGCAGGACGGTGGGCAGCGCCGCGATCGTGCCGAATCCCAGGCCCGCGACGATGAGAACCAGGTTCTCCGCGGCGACCATACCCAGCACTTGGCGGTGGGTTGCGCCGACCAGACGCTGCTGTCCGAACTCCCGGCGTCGGTGAGTGGTCGCGGCGACCAGGGTGTTGATCAGCATGATGCAGGCGAACAGCACGATCATCCCGGTGATCACGAAGTTCAGTGTTTCCACGGCTTCCTCGGAGGCCGACACACCACTGAGAGGGGTGGTGTCGTTGTGGATAACCTGCATCCACAACGTGCCCACGCCGATGCCGACGAACAGGATCACGGGGGTCAGGGCGGAGGCCAGCTGAGCGGTACGCTGCCGAAGGTTCAGAACCGCCAGGTAGCCGCTGGCGCCACTGAACCGGAGGATCGGCCCGGCGAGCAGCGTTGTTGTCCACCGCATCAGCACCGGCGCGAAGCACGCCAGGCCGAGTCCGAACATGATGTCGGCGGAGCCGGCGAACTGCATGGCGTCAAAACCCTCGGGCCCCGCCAGCGCGGCCATCACGGACAGCTGCAGGCTGATCCCGAAGAACACCACACCGGCGATGACCCGAGCCTTACCCATCCGCTTGGGACGCGGCTCGGCCGCGGCCGCGCTGCTCAACGCTGCTGTCACCCGCATCGCCGCCACACGACGCGAGGTCACCACCGCCGCGCCCAGGGCGGCCAGGATGGTGACGCCCAGCCCGGTGCCGAGGGCCACCGGCCCGAAGGCGTACGCCACCTCCTCGGAGACCTGGTCGGTGCGTTTCAACAACGCCAGCAGTCCACGGCCGCTGAGCGCTCCAAATGGGACCGCCACCAGGGCCCCGACAACCGCCAGAAGGCCGGCCTCACCCAGGATCATCTGGCGCAGCTGCGCCGGGGTGGCGCCGGCGCTTTTGAGTAACGCTATCTCCATGGCCCGCTGATGAACCGAGAGGGTCAGGGTGGAGGTGACCGCGAAAGCGACCAGGAGCAGGCCCCACCCGCCTACCACGACCGCCATCGTGGTCAACGTCTCCTGATCGAGGTCCGACACACCGGTCGCGGCTCCCGTGTCGGCCAACGCGCCGAAAGCCATCACCAGCACCGCGCCGAGGAACACCGCCAGGAAGGTCGCGACGAAAGCGGTCGCTCGTCGCCGCACCGACCGCACAGCCAGCCCGAACATGCTCAGATCTCCTTCCTGGGACGGCCCGCGGTGGCGACGGAAGCGTCCAGGCCGACCTGGTGCCGCTGCTGCCGTCGCTGCCGCGCCACCTCATCGCCCAGGTAGGTCAGGCGCTCCGCCACCGCCTGCGCGGTCGGGTTGGACATCCGGCCGACAAGCCGGCCATCCGCCAGGAAAAGCACCGCATCGGCGTAGGAGGCCGCGACCGGGTCGTGTGTCACCATCACCACCGTCTGACCGAAGACGCGCACCGATTCCTGAAGCAGGGTCAGTACGTCACGGGCGCTGTGAGTGTCCAGCGCGCCGGTCGGTTCGTCGGCGAAGAGCACGCTCGGAGCGGTGACCAACGCCCGGGCTATCGCGACCCGCTGCTGCTGGCCGCCGGAGAGCTGACTGGGCAGGTGGTCGAGCCGCTGCCCCAGACCCACCCGTTCCAGGACGGCGCGGGCCCGGTTGAGGTCGACACGGCGCCCGGCCAGCTTCAACGGGAGCGTGGTGTTCTGCAGGACCGTGAGGGTCGGCAGCAGATTGAACTGCTGGAAAACGAACCCGATCCGCTCTCGACGGAACTTCGTCAGCTCCGTTTCGCTTCTGCCTCGCAGCTCCTGGCCGTCCACGAACACCGTGCCCGAGTCGGGCTTGTCCAGGCCGGCCGCGCAGTGCAGCAGGGTGCTTTTTCCTGACCCTGAGGGGCCCATGATGGCGGTGAATGTGCCGCGTGGCAGTGCCAGCGACACGTCGTCCAGTGCGGTGACCCGGGTTCCGTCCCCGCCATAGGTCTTGCTGACCCGTACCAGCCGTAGGGCCTCGGTGGCCTCGGGGGCGTTACGTGTGGTCTGTGATCCCGTCATGGGGGCACCATCGGCGATGGCGCCTACCGTCCACTGACAGTCCGCTGACCGTCGCTTACCGGGCCTGACCGTGCGGCGTTGCGGGTTTACCCACGCCCAGTTCGGCGAGCACCGCCTCCAGGGGCAACGCCGCGCCGCGCGACCGGATCTGAGTGAACCGGTACGCCCCGAGCAGGTCCCGTACACCGCTCCGGAGCCGCACCGTGTCCGGCTCCGGTGTCGTCTCCCCACCGCGTAACGCGTCGGCCAGCCCGACCAGGAACGCCGCCCGCTCGCCGTCACCCGTCGCAAGCGCCACTCCCGCCAGGCCCTCCACGGCCCAGGCCGCCTGCTCCAGGTCGCCGCTTTCCAACGCCGCGTTCAGCGCTTCCCGGTGTTTGGCCAGCGCCCCCTCCGTATCACCCTCCGCTTCGGCGAGACGGCCCAGGCCCACCAGGGCCCGCACCCGGAGCATCGCGCCGGGCACGAAACCCACTGTCGTGTCCCGCAAGGTGAGTTCGTACAACCCGCGGGCCGTCTCCCCATCGCCCGTCAACCGGGCGACGTCGGCGAGCCCGCAGCGCGCCGCGTTCAACTCGTCCCGCAGCCCTTCACGCCGGGCCACTGACTCGACCCACGCGTACTCGGCTCGGGCCCCGTCGATGTCGCCGTTCCGCAGCAGGGCGTCGCCCCGGTGGCACCGCATATCCACCGCCAGGGCGACGGAGCCCAGCTTGTCCGCCGCCGCGATGCCCTCCGCCCACAGGTGAAGGGACCGGGTGTGCTGTCCGCGTCGGGACGCCAACGTCGCCGCAGCGTTGAGGGCCTCCGCCTGCCCGAGCAGGTCTCCGACGGCACGGAATCCACGCAGCGCCGCCTCGTACTCGGCCTCCACCAGCTCCCCGGCCGCCCCGGCGAACAAGGCCATGTATCCCTTTCCGAGATGAGCCAGCGCCTGCGACCAGAGGTCTGTGCCGATGTACGCCTCTGGGCGTTCCCGGGTGGCGTCGGTTGGGCCGGCGGCCACCGCCCACAGCAGGCTCAAGTATGGGTACCGCGGTGGTGTGGTCCGATCCTTCATGATCGTCACGACTCGGTCCCACCATTCACGCCACTCGGGGGAGTCATCGCCGGCGGTACGCGCGTTCAGAACGCACAAGACGTACTCGTCATGCAGCTCCTGCGGCACCCGCGGGCCGATGGTGCGTACCACCTCACGCGTCAGCGGCGCGATCTCGCCCCGGAGACCACGCAGATGCCAGTACCCGCTCAACAAAGCGATCATCCGCAGCGCCTGGTCCGGTGCTGTGCGGGTCGAGCGACGGATCGCGGCGAGCAGATTGGGGTGTTCGGTATCCAGCCGCGCCAGCCACTCCCGCTGCCCACCTCCCCGTAATTGGGGTTCGGCTTCGGCCGCTAACCGTAGGCACCATTGGGCGTGCGCGGCCTCCAGCCGTGTCCTCTCACCAGACTCCGCGAGCCGTTCCGCGCAGAACTCCCGTACCGTCTCCAGCATTCGGTAACGGCCTGCGGCGTCCACCTCCAGCAGCGACTTGTCCACCAGGTCGGCGATGACCTCAGCAGCGTCGTCGATCGTCACCAACTCACCGGCCACGGCCGCATCGTCGGCTCCGTTGTCGGCGCACACCTCCATCACCGCACTCAGCGACGCGCCCCCCACGAACACGGTCAGGCGGCGGGCCAGCACCTGCTCCCGCGCGTCGAGCAGATTCCAACTCCACTCCACCACCGCACGCAGCGTGCGGTGCCGAGGCGCCGCCGTCCGCTCCCCACGCCCCAGCAGCCGGAACCGGTCGCTGAGGCGGGCCTCCAGCTCGGCCAGTGGCAGGGACCGGAGCCTGGCGGCGGCGAGTTCGAGGGCCAGCGGCAGCCCGTCCAAGGTGGCGCAGATCCGCAGCACCGGCTCCACCTCGGCCTCGGTCAGCCGGAAGTCGGGCCGCACCGCCACCGCCCGCTCCATGAAAAGCCGCACCGCCGGGTATTCAAGCGCCCGCTCCGGGGTGATCCCACCACTGATCTCCTGCTGCGACGGGGTCGCTAGCGGAGCCAGCGGGGCCAACATCTCCCCGGTCATGCCGAGCGCCTCTCGGCTGGTGGCGAGCACCCGCAGCCGCCGACAGGCGCCCAGCAGCCGCTGCACCAGCCTGGCCGTCTCGGCCACGACGTGTTCACAGTTGTCCAAGACCAGCAGCGCTTCCCGGTCAGTAAGGGCAGTGATCAACCGTTCTTCGGGCTCCAGGCGAGCTTCGCCGCGGCGGAGCTGCCCCGTGTCATGCAGCCCGAGCGCGCTGGCCACCACCTCAGCGACGCCACCCCCGGTCCCGTCGGAGGGAACCACCGCCAGATCGACGAACCACGCCTCGGCGACGGTGTGTCCCACGGCCTGTTCGGCCACCTCCAACGCCAAACGGGTCTTGCCCACCCCACCCGGGCCCACCAGGGTGACCAGCCGCCCTGAGGACAACAGGTCCCCTACCCGGGACAGCTCCGTCTCCCGGCCCACGAAGCTGCTCACCCGTGCCGGCAGCCCGCTCCGGGTAGGGGCCGGTTCGCGGCTCGCCCGTGCCTGGCCTCGTAATACGGCCAGGTGAGCCTCCATCAGCTCCGGTGACGGGTCGGCCCCCAGCTCCTCGGCCAACATGCGCCGCGCGTCCTCAAACACCGCGAGCGCCTCAGCCTGCCGCCCCACCCCGGCCAGCGCCCGCATCAACTGGCCCCGCAACCGCTCCCGCAACGGATGCTCCGCGACCGCCTCACGCAGCTCCGCCACCAGTGCTCCGTGCCGGCCCAGCCTCAGCTCGGCCTCCGCCAGATCCTCCAGTACGGAGACGCGCTGCTCGGTCAGCCTGGTCGCGTGGGCGGCGGCGAAGGGCGCGTCCGCCACGTCGGCGAGCGCAGGGCCGTGCCAGAGCGTGAGCGCCTCCCGCAGCAGCGCCGTCGCATGGATGAACTCCCCCGCCTCCAGCGCCTGCCGGCCCTCCCGCGCTAACCGTGCGAAGCGAAGCGCATCCACCTGCTCGGGATCGAGCGCCAACCGGTATCCCGCCCCGTGCATTTCGATCGGCGCGGTGACTCCGGCTGCCCGCAAACCACGACGCAGCCGCGACACCTGCGCCTGAAGGGCATTGACCACGCCGTGGGGCGGTTCGGTGCCGTACAGGCCAGCGATCAACTGGTCGGCGGGCACCACGCGGCCGGCGTGCAGCGCCAGCAGGGCCATCAGCGACCGAGGGCGCGGCCCGCCGACGTGGACCGTCACCCCCTCGTCGGACCGCACTTGAAGCGGGCCCAACAGTCTTATCCACATCGGGGTCTCCATGTGAGGTGAGACGGCGTTACCGACGCCGTGCCGGCGGTCCTTTGCTGACCACCCGCGATGACAGTGTCATGGGCGGTTCACGTCGTCGCTGACCGTGAGCAGCATGATTGTCGGGATCACCGGTGTCAATGAAGCCGGCGCCGATGAAGATCCCGTACTTCCTCTGAGGCTCTGAGGCGACGGTGGGAGCCACCAGCGGCTCCGTATCGGGACGGACGGGTACGCGTGGCGAGAAGGCGCTGTCCGCTCTGGTGCCCGCATGCCGGTCTTCACCGCCGGGAGGTGTACCAAACCGGGCGCATGGAAAACGCATTGGAAAAGCGCATTGGGATCCAGAAACCGGGGAACTGACAGCTAGGAGGCGCTGCGCTGCCGGGGTGGTGTACCGCCAGCTGTCGGCGGGTACGCGGCGCGCACAGCACAACGCAAGAAGCAGCAGAAAACCTCAGAGAACAGCAGAAGCAGCCGGAGCGGAGAGGGTGCGTTATGGGGATCGTGTCGCCGGGCTTCCAGGGACGGCCACGCCGCGGGGACACGCGCCTGCCGCCCGGCCAGTACCTCACCGAGGGGTTTCCTGTGCTGTCCGCGGGGCCCACGCCGCGGATCCCCACCGACCGGTGGGAGTTCGTGATCACCACCGAGACCGGGCAGGAGTACCGCTGGTCATGGGCCGATCTGATGGCGCTGCCCAGTGAGACCCCGACGGTCGACATCCACTGCGTCACGAAGTGGTCGAAGCTCGGCACGATCTGGCAGGGGGTGTCGCTGGACACGCTGTTCACCGAGGTGGACAGCGCGGCTGACTTTGCCCTGGTGCACTCCTACGGCGGGTACACCACGAACCTCCCCTTGGAGGATCTGCTCGACGGACAGGCGTGGATCGCGTACCGCTACGAGGGGGAGGCGCTCGCCCCGGAGCATGGTGGGCCGGCCCGGCTGCTCGTCCCGCACCTGTACTTCTGGAAGTCGGCGAAGTGGGTGCGTGGCATTCAGCTGCTGCTGACTGATGAGCCGGGCTTTTGGGAGACGGCCGGCTACCACAACTACGGTGACCCATGGCGCGAGCAGCGGTACCAGGGCGATTGAGGGGTCGCCTGATCTGGCGGGTCGCCCGGCTGGTGGAACGCCGGGAGGAGACGCCCACGGCCCGGACGCTGCTTTTCCAGGTACCGGGCTGGCCGGGGCACCTGGCCGGGCAGCACATCGATATCCGATTGACCGCCGCCGACGGCTATAGCACACAGCGCAGCTACTCGTTGGCCGCGCCGCCGGACGAGGACCGGGTTGAGTTGACCGTGCAACAGGTCCCGGACGGGGAGGTCTCGCCGTATCTGACGCAAGTTCTCGGCATCGGGGACCCGGTGGAGATTCGTGGCCCGGTGGGTGGCTGGTTTGTATGGCGGCCGACGGCGACCGAACCGGTGCTGCTAGTGGCCGGCGGCTCCGGCATCGTCCCGCTGATGGCCATGGTGCGGGCCCGGCAGGCGGCCGGCAGTCGGATCCCGTTTCGGCTCATCTACTCGGTACGTACGCCCCAGGAGATCTACTACGCCGCTGAACTGCGCCGCGGCGCTCCCGGCTTGGACGTGACGTACCTGTACACCAGGGTCGCTCCCGAGGAGGTCACGCGACCGCCGGGCCGGATCAGCGTCTACGACGTGAACACCCATGGCTGGCCAGCGGAGTTCGAACCGACCTGTTACGTGTGCGGGCCGACCGGTTTCGTCGAGACGGTCGCGGACATTCTGGTGGCCCTCGGGCATGACCCTCGCCGGATCAAGACGGAGCGGTTCGGACCAACTGGAGGCTGACATGACCGAGGGGTACGCGGGGCTCGGCGGATACGACGGATATGGATACGACGGATATGAGGACGGCAATGCGCTGGCCGGCCCGCTGCGGGAGATCTTCACGGTGGATGTCACCGCCGCGACCTGCCGGTGTGTCAGTTGTGGCCGTACCGGTGAGGTCGCCACGCTGCGGGTTTACCGGCACGCGCCTGGGTTGGTGGCGCGCTGCCCGGGGTGCGATGCGGTGGTGCTGCGGCTGACCCGTGCTCCCCATGCGGCCTGGCTGGATCTGAAGGGGACGACGGCGTTGCGGATCCCGATGTCGGAAGACGCCGTGTCTGTGTGACCCGCCTAGATGACCGGCGTGGCGGATGCTTGGCCGGCGGTCGTGTGAGCGGCGGGTACGCGATCGGTGCGCGGCGTGCGGTCACGTCGCAGACGTGACCGGTTCGGTGGCGGTAGGCGCTAGCGGCATAAGGCGGTACGCGACGTGCAGGTAGAGAACCGGCAGCGAACCGCCATGACTAACGCCTGCTGTTGAAGTGAGGCATTAGTCATGGCGGGTGGTTTCCCACGAATGCCTGCTACCCGTTAGGCGTGGTGCAGGGCTCGGGCTCGGCGTCACGCGCTCTGTCGGTGTCGGCCGCCGCGGCGGATGGGTCCGCGCTCTTGGGCTGGGACGCGGTCGCCAGGACAGACCCGCCGAGGATCAACGCGAAGGAGAGTACGACGGTGAGGGTGAGCTCCTCATCGAGGAGCAGCACGCCGGCGAGGACAGCAACCGCTGGATTGATGTAGGTGAAGACCAGCGCCCGGGCGGGGCCCACTTCCTGGATGAGCGCGAAGAACACGACGAAGGCCAGCGCCGTGCAGATCAGGGCCAGCCCAGCGAGTGCGGCCAGCACCTGTCCGGAAGGCATCTGGTCTGGCCAGGTCAGGATGGCTGGTGGCGCGTACACCAGGGACGCCAGGCCCAGGCTGAACGAGGACACCGTCAGACTCGAGAGGTCTTGCAGCCGCCGCGCCGCGATCAGGGGCGCCGTGGCGTAGCAGACCGCGGTCAGCAGAACCTCGACGATCGGCCAGGGCGCCCCGCCCTCCAGTTCAGGCGCGGCCAGCAGCGCCACCCCCGCCAACCCGAGGAACAGGCCACTCCACCGCTTAAGGCCGAGGCGTTCCCGATCACCGGTGGCGAGAGCGATGAGCACCGCGGCGATCGGCGAGGCCGCGATGAGCAACCCGGTCATCGAGCTGCTGAGGTGCCGTTCAGCGTCCGAGAGCAACCCCCAGGGAATGATCATTTCGATCGACGCGAAGGCGACCAGGGGCAGCCAGTGGCGCCGCAATGCGCTCAACTCGGTGCTGCGCAGTGCGAGCGGCAGCAGGACGGCCGCGCCTATCGCGGTGCGGGCGAACACCAGGACGGGGACAGAGACCTCCTCCACCGCCACCTTGATCATGAGGTAGGGAATGCCCCAAATGAGGCTCATCGCGGCGAACAGCACCCAGCCGCGTTTGCTCACGAGTTACACCTTTCGAATGTCAACCGCCGGGTTCGCGCCAGCGATAAGGCGGGATGAGGGAAACAAAGCTCAAACCGACATTGACGATGATGGTCCGCTCGTCGCCGCAGCGGTAGCGATATTGATGTGATCTCCGAGTCAGTACGCGGCGGGGACGACGATCAGGTCAGGTTCAGATAGATCAGGCACAGGCGTTACTTCGAATCCAGGACGGGTACGCGGGGAGGTCAGTGACCGCTCGATCCTGGGAGGTCGTCATGAGCCAGGCCATTGCGATGCTGGACACCTATCCGGCTGATCTGGGGGTGGACAAGCGGAAGCTCGCCGCGTGCATCGAGGCCTGCTTCAGCTGCGCCCAGACATGTACGGCGTGTGCGGACGCGTGCTTAAGCGAGAGCTTGATCGCCGAGTTAGCCAAGTGCATCCGCACCGATCTGGACTGCGCCGACATCTGTGACACCACGGGTCGGGTGTTGTCGCGGCACACCGGCTACGACATGAATTTGACCCGCTCCATGGTGGAGGCGTGTGCGGCGGCGTGCCGGGTCTGTGCGGAGGAATGCTCCAAGCATGCCGACATACACGAGCACTGCCGGGTGTGCGCTGAGCAGTGCCGCCGGTGCGAACGTGCCTGCGAGGAGCTCCTGGCCGTGCTGGCATGACCGCCTAACCAACGTGGCCTAACCAACGGGTAGGTGTGCGCTCCGCCTCAAGGAGGCGGAGCGCACACTGTGCATCAGCGCCCATGTGCATCGCGTCAGTGCGCACATGCGGCACATGGGCATCCGTATCAGGTCAGCTGAGGAACTGGGCCGTGACGGGTCAACGCGGCTGGAACCGACGCAGGCGCAGGCTGTTGCCGACCACGAAGACGGAGCTGAACGCCATGGTCGCCCCCGCGATCATGGGGTTGAGCAGTCCGGCGGCGGCGAGCGGCAGTGCGGCGACGTTGTAGGCGAACGCCCAGAACAGATTGCCTTTGATGACGGCGAGGGTACGCCGGGCCAGTCGGATAGCGTCGGGCGCCGCGGTGAGATCACCGCGTACCAAGGTCAGGTCGGAGGCCTCGATAGCCACATCCGTGCCGGTCCCCATCGCCAACCCAAGGTCAGCCTGAGCCAGAGCGGCGGCGTCGTTGACACCGTCACCGACCATGGCGACCACCTTGCCCTCGGCCTGCAGCCGCTTGACCACCTCGACCTTCTGCTCGGGTAGCACGTCGGCGATGACCTCGTCGATACCGACTTCACGCGCCACTGCGGCCGCGACGGTGGCGTTGTCGCCGGTGAGGAGCATCGGGGTGAGACCGAGCCGCTTCAGTTCGGTGACCGCGCGGGGCGAGGTCGGTTTGACGGTGTCGGCCACCATGATCAGCCCGCGGGCGGCACCGTCCCAGCCGACCGCGACGACGGTGTGCCCCTGTCCGGCCGCCTCCTGGCGGGCATACTCCAGCTTCTCAGGCAGCGGCATGCCGCGTTCGGCGAGCAGGTCGGGGCGGCCGACGGTGACGGCTCGACCCTCGACCGTGCCAGTTACCCCAAGCCCGGTGAGGCTGACGAAGCGATCCACCACAGGGAGCCGCCCCACAGCAGCCGGGTGTTTATCGTTCCCGGCGCCCACGCCGGACCTATCGTCCACGCCGGAACTGCCGGTCTCGGCCGCCCCAGGCCCGGTGGCCTCAGCGGCCGCCGCAGCCGCGGCTTCAGTGATGGCTCGGGCGATCGGGTGCTCCGAGGCGGCTTCCACGGCGCCGGCCAGGCGCAGCACATCCTCACGGCCCACCTCGTCGGCGGCGATGACGTCGACCACGCTCATGGCGCCGGTGGTGACGGTGCCGGTCTTATCCAGCAGGATCGTGTCGACCCGGCGGGTGGATTCCAGGATCTCCGGCCCTTTGATGAGGATGCCCAACTGTGCGCCGCGGCCGGTGCCCACCATGAGAGCGGTAGGGGTAGCCAGCCCCAGGGCGCAGGGGCAGGCGATGATCAGGACAGCGACGGCGGCGGTGAACGCCGCGGCGGCGCCGCTACCCGCGCCCAACCAGAAGCCGAGGGTGGCCACGGCGAGCGCGATCACAATCGGCACGAAGACCCCGGCGATCCGATCCGCCAGACGCTGCACCTGGGCTTTGCCGTTCTGGGCCTCCTCGACCAGCCGCGCCATCTGCGCCAGCTGCGTGTCGGCGCCCACCCGGGTGGCCTCCACGATGATCCGACCGCCGACGTTGACGGTGGCGCCGGTTACCGCGTCTGTGGGACCCACCTCGACCGGCACCGACTCGCCGGTGAGCAGGCTGGCATCCACCGCGGAGGTGCCCTCAACCACCATCCCGTCGGTGGCGATTTTCTCGCCGGGGCGTACCACGAAGCGGTCACCGACCGCGAGCTGATCGATCGGGATCCGGACCTCGGTGCCGTTCCGTAGCACAGCGACGTCCCGGGCCCCCAGATCGAGCAGGGCCCGCAGTGCGGCCCCGGCCCGCCGTTTGGCGCGTCGTTCGAAGTAGCGACCGGCGAGGATGAACGTGGTCACCCCGGAGGCGACCTCCAAGTAGATCGCGTCCGCGCCGGCGCCGCGCTCCACACTCAACCTGAACGGGTGCGTCATACCCGGCTCGCCGGCGGCGCCGAAGAACAGCGCCCACAGCGACCAGCCGAACGCCGCGAGGGTGCCGATCGACACCAGGGTGTCCATGGTGGCGGTGCCGGTGCGCAGGTTCTTCCAGGCGGCGACGTGGAAGGGCCAGCCACCCCAGACAACGACCGGCGCGGCGAGCGTGAGGGAGGCCCACTGCCAGTAGGTGAACTGCAGCGCCGGGATCATCGCCAGCAGCACCACCGGAGCGGAGAGCACCGCACTGATCAGGACCCGGTACCGCAGGGCGGTCAGGGCCGCCTCCTGCTCCTGGTCCGATGAGGCGGCGTCAGGGGTACGCGGCGTGCCTTCGGCGGTGTCCGCCGCGGTCGGCGGGGGCGGCGGAAGTGTAGCGGTGTAACCGGCCTTTTCCACGGTGGCGATGAGGTCGTCGACACTGATCTGCGGCGAGAAGACGATCTTCGCTTTCTCGGTGGCGTAGTTGACGGTGGCCTCGACCCCGTCGAGCCGGTTGAGCTTCTTCTCGATGCGGGCTGCGCAGGAGGCGCAGGTCATACCGCCGATGAGGAGCTCCACGTGGGCACGCTGATCAACCTGATCGGGTTGATCAACGCCGGTGCTGATTGAGCTGGTCATCACGTCAATCCTTTGGTCATCCCGTGGCTCGTCCTGTGGCGGCGGTTCAGTGGGTGTGAGCGGGCGTACCGTGTGTGTGGTCTGCGCCGGTGGCGTCGTCCGCTCCGGTGGTGTTGTCCGCGGCGGGCGTACCGGATGGCGTACCGGACGAGTTACCGGACGAGGTGGAGCCGACCATGAGGGTGAACTCGGCGGTCCGCACCACACCAGCGTGCTGGAAGTCCAGGTACAACCGGTAGGTGCCGGCGGTGGGAACTTCGATGGTGAACCTCAGGTCAGGGCCGGGGTTGGTCTGGCCATCGCCGACGGCGCCCTCCGGGTGAACGTGCAGGTACGCCAGGTCGCCGGCGCGTAGCGCCACCAGATGCCCGTAGGCGCCCAGGTAAGGCTCCAGGTCGGTGACTGGTACGCCGTCCCGGGTCACGCTCAGGGTCAGGGTACCGCTGTGGCCGGGTTCGAGCGCGCCGTCGAGGGTGACGGTGTAGCCATCAACGGTGCTGGTCGGCGCTGGCGGTGGCAGTGGCTGCGGGTAGTACATGCCGGCGATGGAGACGTCGGTGCCGAGGGTGAGCGGCGCCCCGCCGGTGGGGTGGAAGTCAGCGAACACCCGGTACACGCCGGGCTCCTCGAAGGGGGATGGGGTGCGCCAGACGCCGTCGGGATCCATCTGCGGGTGCACGTGCCGGAAACCGGACAGATCGCGCCGGACCACGATCAGGTGCATGCGCTGTTCGTGCTCGATGTCGAAGGCGGTGACCGTGGACCCGTCCGGCCCTGTGATGCGGAAGGCGAACTCCTCCGGGGAGCTGGGGACCGGTGTGAGGGTGTAGCCGTCCTGGGAGGTCAGCAGGCCGTCCGGAAGGTGAGCGCCGTCGGTGGCGTGGGCGTCGGTGGTGACGGAGTGGTCGGAGGCGGCGTGGCCGGTGTCGCTGCCATGGCCGGTACCGGCGGAGCTGGTCACGGGGCCGACCAACTGACCGACTCCGTACGCCGCGCCGAACACCGCCGCGAGACCGAGCAGGAAGCCGCTCAGCTTCGTCACCGTGTTCATGTGGGACCTCGCCTGTCGTTCGCCATCTCATTACTAGTACGGGGTAGGGGTATCTAGCGGGTGACCATAGCATACCCCCTGGGGGTTAACGGGCGTCGCGATACGACGTTTCGGCCGGATTCCACGCAGCCTGAGCCGCCTCTTTTGTTGGCTTTAATCACATTCCTTCCGTACAGCGCCTTTAGCTCGGCCGTTCTGATGAATCTGATGAATCGGACAGGCGTACCCGGGGCGGACAGGCAGCCACGGGTGCCCGGCATCATCGGTAGGTCACCCTCGGCCTGCCCCGCCGTTTCCGTAAGTCGCTTCCTTAAGGCAGAGGGCAAGAGATACGCGGGCCGAAGGCCGAAGGAGGCGCTGCCCAGGAAACCCCGGGACCGACGATCAATGAGGAGGTGTGCCCGTTCATGGGCGCCGGACACAGTCACGCCGGTCACGACCACACCGATAACCACACCGATCAGGAACCCTCGTCTCCGCAGGCGAAACGGTTCACCCTGGCGGTGTTGATCCCCGCCGCGGTCGTGGTGGCTGTGGCGATGCTGTGGCTGTGGCCCGGACGGCCCGCCTCGCCAGAGCAGGCCGAGGACGGCGCCCAGCGGGTGACCGGTAACGTCATTGAGGTCCAGTACGAGCCCTGCCCTGAAGAGCTACAAGAGATCAGCCCGGAGTTGGGCGCCTCCGGACGATGCGGCACCGTCACCGTCCGGTTGACCAGCGGCCCCGACGCGGGAGAGCAGATCACCACGAGCGTCCCCAACGGCCCCGCCGCGCCGGTGGTGGAGGCCGGTGACCCGGTGATCCTGATGTACCTGCCGGGGGCGATGAGTGGCCAGGCGTACCAGATCATCGATCACCAGCGCGGCGGGCCGCTGTGGCTGTTAGCTGTCGCCTTCGCCGGCGCGGTGATCGCCTTCGGACGGTGGCGAGGGGTACGCGCGCTGTGCGGGCTGGGGATCACCTTCGCGGTGCTGCTGTTTTTCATCATCCCGGCCATCCTGGAGGGCAGCTCACCGCTGCTGGTCGCCATCGTCGGATCGGCGGCGATCATGCTCTCGGTGCTGTACCTGACGCACGGGTTCACCACCGCCACCTCCATCGCGGTGGCCGGCACCCTCGCCAGCCTCACCCTCACCGGGGTGCTGGCGGCGATCGCGACCAACCTGACGCGTCTGACCGGCGTCGCCGATGAGCAGACCAACTACCTGAGCATGGTCCACGGGGTCGACATGCGGGGTCTGCTCCTGGCGGGCATTCTGATCGGGTCCCTGGGGGTGCTGGACGACATCGCGGTCACGCAGGCGGCCACCGTGACCGAGTTGGCCCGGGCGAATCCCGCGATGACCAGCATCGATCTCTATCGCGCTGCCACCCGCATCGGACGTGCTCACATCACCTCGGTGATCAACACCATCATCCTGGCGTACGCCGGTGCCTCTCTACCGTTGTTGATCCTGCTCGCCGCCGGGAACCAAGGGCTGGGGGAGGTACTCACCGGTCAACTCGTCGCTCAGGAGATCGTGCGCTCCATCGTGGGTACCCTCGGCCTGATCGCCGCGGTGCCGATCACCACCGCGTTGGCGGCGCTGGCGGCTCGTCCTATGCCAGGCCTTATGTCAGAGAGCCCGCACCAGGAATCCCCGGAGACAGGCGCAGACGCGGGCGCAGACATCAAACCTCATTCTCGAGAATTTTCGACTTCACGGGCCTCTGGCACGGCTGGTCGCCGGGCTGCGGACTCGGGGAGGAGTAGCCGTGAGGCCCGCACCTCGCGAGGGCCGCGGGTAACCCCGCGCGGCCCGGGGGCACCCTACGACCGTGGACCCCGCACCTTTGAGCCGCGAAGCTCAGGCGAGGCGCGGAGCTTTGAGGCGCGCAGCTCCGGCCTACGGGAACCTGGTGTGCGGGAACCCGGCCAGCGCGGCTTTGGCCCATCGGGCTCTGGTACGCCCTCTGGTACGCCGGGCCGCGGGCTGCGGGAACCGGGTGCTTCACGCAGCGGCCCGTGGGAGTTGGGTTCCCGTGAGGGCGGACCACGAAGCACACGAAGCATGAGTACGCGTGATCGCGGGCCACGAGACCCCAGGGTTCCCCCTGGCCGGCGAGAGCCTGGTGCCCGCGGCTTTGGTGCCCCCGGCGTCCAACCGTCGCGGGGGGAACCGGACGACTTTGACCCCCGTCATCCAGGTGCCCGACGGCCCGGTTTCTTCGAGCGCGACGCCTAGACGGTCGCAATGGCTAGGCGATTGCCGAGGCGGTCATGACGCCTCGGCGGCGTCGACCTGGGCGGTACGCCGTGGCGGTCAGGAATGGGGCGGACGCGCGTACCCCCTCCGCTTCCGGGGCGGAAGGTGGGGAGCGTGAGCTGGGCGACCTCGCTATTGATCATGGGCGACGGGGCGGAGATTCCATCGATAACCGGAGATCTCTCTACATGAGAGTTACCTCCTGGAATACCCACTTACATCCCATGCGCTGAGGAAGATCTCGGGGATGTCGTCCGCGGTGTCTTGACGTGATATCGCGTCCTCTCTAGGTTTGAAACGATTTCGGGCCACTATCGAAAAGTTTCAGAGACGGTGGGACGGCGGATCGGAGAAGAACGACGAGAGAAGGACGCTGGACGCGGCCACGGCTAGCGCCGCGAGAAGGGCCGGACATGACAACAAAGACCCGGATCAGAGCCGCCACACAGCCAGGTCACCGGTCGCGCCGATTCATGGCGGCCGTGTTCTTGGCGATTGGCCTTATGGTGAGTGGGATGTTGACCCCAACGGGTGCGGTCCAGGCGGGGCGTCCCAACGCGAACATCGTCGATTCCACGCAACAGGGCGGGAACGTCATCGCCCTCACATTCGATGACGGTCCGAACCCGGTTGACACCCCTGAGCTTCTGCGGGTCCTGCGTCGCCACCGTGTCCAGGCGGTGTTCTGCCTGTGGGGCGATCACGTCCGGCAGTACCCGTGGATCGTGCGGCAGATCGTCGCGGAAGGGCACATCCTGTGCAACCACTCGATGCACCACGACGACATGAGTACGTGGACGCCCGCCCAGATCCGCGCTGATCTACTGGAGACGAACGCCACGATCCGCCGAATCGTGCCGTGGGCACCCATCCCCTACTTCCGCGCACCCTACGGCAGCTGGGGGCAGACCCCGCAGGTGGCGGCGGAGCTGGGCATGCAGCCCTTGGGCTGGCGTCTGGCAGTCGGTGACTGGGAACCTCCGGGCACCGAGGAACTGGTACGCCGGTTGCGGGAAGGCATCACACCGGGCGCCGTCGTGCTCCTGCACGACGGCGGTGGTGACCGGAGCCAGACCGTCGCGGCAGTCGACCAGATCATCAGGGAGTTCCGCGCGGAGGGATGGCGGTTCGGACGACCCGCCCGACGCGGCTGAATCGTTCTCGTCCATAAGGGCAGCCGAAATAACTCCTGAATTCCCAGGAGTTTATTTCAGGCTGCCCTTTTATATGTATACGCGAGCTATATGGATAGCCGACCTGATTATCTTGATATGAGTTTTCAGGGAGGTTAACTTTATTTTCGGTCATATGAGGCGGCGGTGTCACTTAGTGGAGTCAAGACAGGGGAAAGTGATGTCCGATTGACCCAAAAGCGGAGCCGCCGCCTATCCGTCGGATTCGCGGGAAGGCACGCCTATGAAAGAAGACAACGCGTCCGCGAAGAGCAGAAGGAGATCCTCAATCCGTGATCTCCTCGCTGCGGGAATCATCGCGGTCATCCTCGCGGTGATAACACCCGTCATCACCGCTGCGTGGGCGGAGAACGCGTCAACCGCGCCGGAACGGGGCACCCCACAGATTGGCCCGGCCATGAATGGCCACTGGGTGCACACCTGGACGGCGATGCCGCAGCTGACAGAGCCCCACAACATGCCGCCGGCCCCGTTCACGCAAGACAATCTGGTGCTCGCTGACGCCACGTTGCGGCAGACCATACACGTATCGATCGGTGGGGATCAGATACGGCTACGGATCTCGAATGCTTTCGGAGGCGCGCCGCTTCCCATCACCGCGGTCACCGTGGCGCTGCCCGAAGGCGGTCGAGCCGGCGTCTCCGCGATTCAACCGGGCACCGTGCGGCGGGTGACCTTCAGCGGTCGGCAGTCGGTGGTGATCCCGGTCGGGGCACAGATGGTGTCCGACCCGTTGAACTTCCGGGTGGCCCCGGGCTCCAACCTCACCATCACGATGTACCTGGCCGAGGGACAAGCCTCCAACAACATCACCTCACACCCCGGCTCCCGGACCACCTCCTACCTGCTGGCCGGCAACCACGTCAACGCCGTGGATCTGCCCGGCGCCACCCCCACCGACCACTGGTACTTCATCAGCGGCCTTGAGGTGTGGGCGCGGCACACCACCTCAGCGATCGCGATCCTGGGCGACTCCCTGACCGACGGACGAGGCTCCACCACCAACATGAACAACCGCTGGCCGGATCGGCTGGCCGAGCGGCTGCGGGCGAATCGGGGCACGGCCGATATCGCTGTCCTGAACCAGGCGGCCGGTGGTAACCGCGTTCTCAACGACGGCTTAGGCCCCAACGTTCTGGCCCGGATGGACCGGGACATCCTGGCGCTCAGTGGACCCCAGTGGCTGATCGTGTTCGAAGGCATCAACGACATCGGTACGGCCGAGGCCACCGAGGAGGCACAGCAGCAGGTTGTGGAGGACCTGATCGCGGCGTACGAGCAGATCATCGTGCGAGCCCACGCACAGGGGCTACGGGTGTACGGCGCGACCCTGCTGCCCTTCGGAGGCAACGACATGTACGACGACCCCGAAGGACACCGGGAAGCCGCGCGGCAGGCGGTCAACCGCTGGATCCGCACCAGCGGCCGATTCGACGCGGTCATTGACTTTGACCGCGCGGTCCGTGACCCCTCCGACCCCAGCCGACTGCGGCCGGAGGCGGACGAGGGCGACCACCTGCACCTGAACCCGACCGGGTATCAGATGCTGGCCGACGCCGTGCCGCTCCACCTGTTCCGCTGGACGTCGCTGCCGTGGGGCTTCGGCTTCAACTGATGATCTGCACTGAAACTTCAACTGGCCCGCACTGAACTGAATACCAACCGGATCCTCACCCGTTTCCTTCCGGCGCCCTGTTCTCATCCAGGAGTCCGATGTGGGAAGCGGGTGAGGTCCTGAATCCGTGGTAGGTGTCGTAGCGACAGAACCCCATTGAGGGCGACGGTGCGGCGGGGCTGGGCGCACACACCCGGACCTGAAACCCCACACAGAAACCCCACGAACCCCACGCACTCCGCGTTACGCGCAAACGCGTCACCGCAGGCTCGCCCCATGGGCGGATCTAACACGACACTCGGATTACTGGACGCCAGAGGTGGGCTCGAGCCGATGACACCTCGGCTGACCCGTCTCGTCCATCAGGCTCGCGCGCGATGAGCAGCGCGACGCCCGGTTCACCAGAGGCGACCCCGCTTCGCTGAGCCCGAATCATCGGGATCTCCTCCTAAGACATCGGCACAGATCCATGTCTCGTGGGCTCAGAGAGGGGTGAAGCTCGACTCGGCGGCGACTGTGTGTTCCGCATTGCGCCTCGGTTGGAAGCGGGCCGGGAGGCGACAGCCTCCGGTGTGGGCGCCACGACCAAGCTGACCGTCGATGACAAGGCGGCCTGGGTATCGCTATGTGCTTCCTGTGTTTCCTACGCGAGGCGAAGCGCGTAATTGATGGTATGTGCCATCGATTTTACGGATAGTTCGTCGTATTCATATAACACGCGATATGTCATAGATCTATTGGTGACAAGCCGCCAAGTCTGTATGGGGTATCGACGTATCTATGTCAGTCGGCGGTTGTAGTGTCTCAGTTTCGTTATCCAGGGACGGTCAAAGTGACAGGAGAATTCATCGGAAATAGAGAAGAAGCGTGATAATAGGGCGTGAGAACCTAGACACCGCCGGGTGAGGTGCGATAGGGGGCGAGTCAGGAGTAGGCAACGAGTATCGAGATCTTCGTAGGCGATGGCGTCTGGTTGCTACCGCGGCGCCGCAAACGCTCCTCGTAAGACTTCAATCGATTTTTTGAGTGATTCCAAATAGCAGATCCTGATATTCGGTTTCCGTTTTCTTCGACCCGAGGTCGGGACAGCGTTGGGCGGGGAGGAAGAAACGGCCATGGGGGCTGGCGATGACCAGGTATGACCGCCTTCTGTCATCAGTGAGGTTGGTCAACATCGCCAATGTGCTGTCACCGGCCACAGGTAGATCCAACGAGCGATCCCGGCATATAGTGACGTACGGTGACAGAATTGGACAAGATGCCGTCTACTGTAGACTATCCGTCGGACGAGAACACCTTCGTCGTGCCACCGGCGTGGTACCGGATCCGGTACCCCCGCAAAGACGGCGTGAGCGTGGTGACGAGGGCGCCAGAGACCACCGCCGTCACCCGAGCTGAAGAACTACTCCAAGAATTCCGAACCACCATTACACGGGCTCTCACACACCCCAACACCGCGCCAGAACTGACCGCCGCCGGACAGGCGTACCTCGCAGGAGAAACCAACGCAGTGGGCGCCGCCGCGGTCATCGCCGCGATCAGAAACGGACTTGACTGGCGCCGACAGGACGAAGAAGAGGTTTTCGCCGACGCCTGGATCATCCAACACGGCATACCGTTCGCGGTACGCGCGGCAGCCCACCTCATGGCCCTCACCCACCTCGACGGAAACCTCCCCGCCCAGGCGGTTCGATACCGCAAACCGCTCAAGAAGGATTTAGGTATCGACTACCAGCAATTCCTGCTGGTCCCTGGCCGGGTCCGAACAATGCTGGCCGCCGTGTCCGATGAAGAGTACGCCACCGCCGTCACGGTACTGGCCAAGCTGCGGTACACCGCGTACCAACGGGTAGCCACATCATTCCTCGCCCCCACCCAAACCGACTGGGTAGAAGCCGACTGCGCAATGGTGGCCGAGTCCGGTGACAAACACCTAGGACTGGCCCTGCTCACAGCGGTAAGAACCCCGGAACAGGCCCGACGAATCGCAGACCAGGTGCCCCGCAGCGCCGTACCCCACATAACACCGGTCCTATCGTCCTTTGTGGAAGGATTGGGATCAGACGCCCTCGAATTCCTCATCGAATGGCTGGACCAAGAGGAATACGTAGAGAACATCCGGCGCCTGCTGTCCGCCATCGCGGTACTACCAACCGATGACGCCTTCCAAACGCTACTTGACCGCGTGAATAGCAAGCACGTCCGACCCGCACTGGTCGAGGCCGCCAAACGGTTCCCCAGACGAGCCCTCCGCCTGCTAGCCGAAGCCGGGGCACAGCCGCTCCCAGGTGAGCTGCTCCGAGTCCATGCCAGGGCACACCCCGAGTTGATCAATGAGGTGCTGCCATCGCTGAGCCCAGCCGCAGCGAAACGGCTCTACACAATCCGAAAAGAGAAAGCATCGATCGTGGAAGCGCCAGCGAAGGCGCTACCCGCCCCACTCGTCAATCCACCATGGACCAAACCTCGGCAGACACTTCGGACACAGATAGCCGGGCTCCACTGCGATGACGCGCCGACAATCAAATGGGAACCGGGGGAGCGCGACGACTGGCGCCAAAAGCACCAGAGGTACTGGAAGCACGACACCGACTGGGCCCTGAAGGCCGAGCGACTACGCGCCGGTCAACTCACCCCCTACGAGGAGTGGACCTTCTTCATGGAGGCCCCCGAGCCTCTCGCGCGCTCCCTCATCCACCAGTGGCGCCCAATGGATCTCCTGGGAAGCGGAGCCCTATGGCTGGAGAGCGTGGTAGCCCGGTTCGAACTGGCCGCCCTTCCCGTCGTACTCGACGTGGCACGACGCCACCCTGTGTGCCATGCCCACCTGTTGATGCCCTTCACCGGACCAGAAATCGCTCTGCTGATGGCGCAGTGGGCACGCTCAAAAGCTGTCCGATCGACCGCGCTAGCTTGGTTTGCCCGCCATCCCGAAGCCGCCGCCCGTGCCCTGATCCCACTGGCACTGGGACGCACAGGCGCCAAACGGCGACACGCCGAGCACGCCTTACGCACCATCGCCGTCGGGAACACCGACGCAGTTTTAACAGCCGCCAGCAGCTACGGCCCACGAGTGGAAGCCGCGGTGCAGACCCTCCTCGGGACCGACCCGCTTGAGATGCTCCCCGCGCGAATCCCCAAACCACCTATCTGGGCACAGCCGGCCCTGCTACCCCCGGTGTGGTTGAAGAACGGAGCAGGAGCGCTACCGAAAACAGCGATCCAGCACCTGCTCGTCATGCTGGCCCTCTCCCGACTCGACGAGCCGTACGCGGGCGTCGCGGTGGTGAAGGAAGCCTGTGAGCCAGAGAGCTTGGCCGAATTCGCCTGGGCCCTGTTCCAGCAGTGGCAAAACGCAGGTACACCATCACGAGAACGCTGGGCGTTCGACGCACTTGGCCTACTTGGGAATGAGCAGACGGTACGCCGGTTGACCCCACTGATCCTTTCCTGGCCAGGTGAGGGAAGTCACGCTCGAGCCGTAACCGGCCTGGAGGTACTGGCCACAATCGGCGGCGACGTTGCGCTGGCGCACCTGAGGGACATAGCCAAAAACGCCAGATACAAAGGCCTCAGAGAACACGCTGGCCGCCTCCTCACTGAGCCTATCGACTGATCACCGCCCAGGGTGGCTTCCCACTCCAGGCGAGTGCGGATGCTGTGGTGAGGTGATTAGGCGACTTGCTTCCTCAGCTCCTATCCCGGCCTCGACAGGAACCGCAAAGTGGACAGAGAGCGTCCACATTGATTGTGAGGAGCGGTGACTAGAGTGTGCTTTTGAGTAAGCAAGCCTTCTCAGACTTGAGAAACGTTACTTTTATGTTGCTTTGGGGAGGTGGTAGCGAGTACGGTATGCGGACAGGGGCGGTCCACTTATGCACTGTGCTATGTAAAAGTGCAGGTCGTTTCCTGTCCTCCCCACGCATGTGGGGGTGTTCTGTGGATAAAGTGGCGGTGATTACGCGTCCTCACTGGGTGCATATCGCCTTGGCGACTGGTTCGGCTTATCGCACGCGAACCCGGTGTGCCTCCAGATGAGCCATGACGGTCTGATTGGCGACCCAGCCGTCGGGGAACTTCACGGGTTCACTCAGATGTACCGGCCCAGTGGGCGGATGAGTGTCCAGTACTTCCCGGATCCCGGCCCGCGCCACCACTACGCATGCCTGTCGGTGGCGTGACGCCAGGACGCACAGCCGCCCGCTCTCCAGGTGGAACGCGGACGCGTCTCGTCGCCCAGACAGCGGGTGGAGCACCACGGTCACGTCGTATTCGCGTCCTTGGAGTCGGTTGGCGGTGTCCACAGCAACGGGCAGGTTCCCGAGGGCGGTGCGGATGGCCGCCACTTGGTCGCGGTGGGCTGCGCCGATCGCGATCCGTTGGGGGGTGATCGGTTGTTCCTGATCAGCGGATCTGGCCACGGCGCGGCGTTCTATGAGACGACGCGCTACCGCGGCCACCGCGGCTGCGGCTTCGCTATCGGTACGTACGGTGTATCGCGCTGGCAGCTCCAACAGTCCCCAGCCGGAGGCTGCTGCCTCGTTCAGGACAGCGTCGATCGGGGCCGTCGAGCCGCCGCTTGCGGTGCCCAGCCGCAGCCCACGTTCGCCTGGTCCGGTTCCGGAACGGAAACCGGTGTGGGGGTAGAAGGCGTCCGCGATGATCCGCTCGGCGGTGTGGGGGAGGCGCCACGATACCGGCAGGCGGTGGACGGGGAGGTCGGGGTTGTTGCGTAGCAGTACCGCCACCGCGCTTTGCATCGGGTCCCAGGTCAGTCCACGCCACCGGTCACTGTCCACTGTGGAGAAGGGGTCGAGTTGGCCGGGGTCACCGACGAACAGTGCGCGTTCGAAGCGGGACGCGATCGCCAGCAGGGAGTCGGAGCGCATCTGGTACGCCTCGTCCACGATGGCCCAGCGCCAGGTGCGGTCTTTAACGTGCGCCCATTTGGCGGCGGTGGCGATGGTGATGGTTGGCTCACCGAGCGCGGTGAGGTCACTGTCCACAGTGACGTTAGGCAGGTTGGCGATTCGGTCCGGGGCCGTGTAGCCGGCTCTGCTGAGTCGGCCAATGCGCGCGCTCGGCATGTTTTGGGCCAGGCGTCGTGCGAGCCGGTCGACAAGGTCGTCGACCTGTTCATTGGTCTGCGCGACGATCATCAGTGGCTCGCCGGTGGCGGCGATCTCAGCGGCTGCACGAACGACCAGGGTGGATTTGCCGGCTCCGGGAGGGGAGTCGACAACGACGCCGCGGTAGTGGGCCGAGGTGAAGTCCGCCAGGATCGCCTGGGTTGCTCGTTCGGCCTCCGCGGCGGGATCAAATCGCGCTGGACCGGACATAGTGGAGTGACGTGAGGCGGTATCGACGGTCATTCCCACACCTCTGCAGCGTCCTCATCGGACGGTTCATATGGTTGCGGGGGGCCGCCGTGGGTCCACGGGGTCTCCTCCACCGGCGGGAGTGCGGGTGAAGGGATGTTTTCCGGTAGGACCCCGCTGTAGCAGAGCTGTTCGTCGAGGGCTGGGACGCTGCCCGGCGGGGGGACTTTAGCGCGTCCCATGCCACCGCTGAGTTCTAGTGTCACCAGGGTCCCGTCGGGGACGGTCTCGACAGAGACGATCAGGCCGGTTTGGGAGCGGCGGGTCGCCGCGGCGACTTTCGCGCCGGCCGGGAGGCGTACCGGGTCTTTGGTGTGCACCGTGACCAGTGGCCGGGTGACCAGGTTGCCTTTCTCGTTGGGGACGCGGCGTTCCCGGTCCACCGACACCACGGTGCCCTGGAACGCCTCACCGGTGAGACGGTGGGTGGCCATCACCAAGGGGTCGTCGAAGGCGCGTTCGGCTTCGTAGGTGGTGCGGGCCCGCTCCAGTAGGTTGAGGCGGTACGCGGCGGCGACCGCTCCGTCCCGCCGTGGCTGCGGCGCTCCGCCTTCACTGACGTAACGATGGAAGTCAGTGAAGGCGCGACGGTCCGCGGCCCAGCGGCCCGCTACCGAGACGCCTGGCGGTAGGGAGCGCAGGTGGGCGATGCCGCGCCACATCAGGTGCCAGGTGGGCTCCAGTTGGCTGGCCAGTGCCTGCTCCAGCTCGTCCAGGGCTCGCTGCCGCGCTGGCGAGTCGGGAGCGCTGGTGTCGTAGGCCCGGATCAATGGGGCCAGTACCTGGTTGTCGAATTCGGGATCGGTGGCTGGACCGGCCGGCGGCCACACCTTGGGGTTTTCGGCTTCACGCGCTGCCTGGGCTCCGCTGGATTCGGCTGGCGGATCGATCCATGCCATCAGGGCCGCCAGGTTGGTGTCTTCCAAGGCGCTTTGCCCGGTTGCCCAGTGCAGGCTCAATGCGTCGGTGAGTGCCAGGAGCGCGCAGGAGCCAGGGTGTTCCGCCCGCTCGGCGAAGTAGGTCAACCACCGCCCCAGCAGCGGTACGCCAGGGGCGACCGCGTACGGCCCGTCCGTACGGCGAAAACGGGTGGAACGCCCCAGTAGTCGGGTGAATTCGATTCCCATGGGGTTGGGGACGATCAGTTGGGGCGCGTCCACGGCGCATACGGTGTCGCGGAGCGGTTCGACCTCATGGCTGAATGAGTCCACATAGGGCACCACGATGTCGGCCAGTCGCGCGGCGAACGCGAAACGCAGGTCTCGGTTACGGGGCTGCGGCACCGTCAGCAGGGTCGGCTTCTCCGCATCGGTGCCGATCATCGCGGCCAGTGGCGCGTTCGCCTCACCGGCCAGAGTCAGCGGCACGAAGACCAGCGGACGCTCCGCCAGGTGAACGTGTCGGACGGTGGCGATCGGTTGGGCGACGCCGGCGGCCACGGCTCGGGCACGGGCGTACGCGGTGATCACGCTCATGACACGCCCCGTTCCGGCTCACGGCTGTCCCGACTGGGTCCCAAAGCGGCGGATTCGCCGGAGTAGGCAGCAGCCGCCACGCTCTCCGCGTACAACCACGCCGCGCCGCGCAGCAGCGCGGCCGCCTCATCCCACTCCTCTGGAGGGGCCACAGTGCCTTCGGCGAACCCTAGGACCTCGGCGATCGTTTCGATTCCACCCAACTCTTCCCGCACACTCCTGCCGAGCGCCGCGGTGTGACCGGTGGCCTCGTGGCGGCAGAAGAACGCCAGATCGCAATTAGACAGACACTCCGGGAAGTACCGGGCCGGCAGGTGGCGGAGCGCGTCGATCAGTTCGGTGGCCGGACGCGTGGGGTTCCCGGAGGCGTCCAGGCCCAGATCCAGGTTCAGGTGTGGGGGGAGCGCGTCCAGCAGCGTGTCGATGTGTGTCAACCGGTCGAGCTGGTACTCCACGGCGATTAGTTGCCAACGGATGTCGAGCCGGGTGATGGTCGGGACGTTCGAGAAGTCCTTCGGGCAGATCAGCAGCACCTCGGGTGGGGCCGCGTCGGGGTTGCCCAGGGTCTGGCGTAGCGCCAGGACGTACCCGGCGGCTTGAAGCGCGGCTTGCCCGACGTTCTCACCGTTGGCTTGACCGTCGATCACGGCGAAGGATCGGACCTGGACGACGTACGCGGAGCCACCGTACTGGAACACCAGGAGCTCGGGTTCCAGATAGACGTTTTGACCGGCGACGTTCAGGGACAACAGTGGATGGTCAAAGAGGGTGGCGCCGGTGTTGCCGGCGATCGCTTGACTGATCAGGGCTTGGTCGCGGGCGTACCGCTGATCCTGAGCATCGGTGTTATCCGTCGCCTCAAGGTCGAGGTATTGGATCTGCTCTGGAGCTTCCGGGAACACCTCTCGCAGTAGCCGTGTCAGCTCCGCGTAATCGTCCGCCCGTAGCAGTGTCTGGAAGGCGTTGGTCCGTGTGATCGCGAATTCCGACTGGCCGAAGCGCGACGGGAAGCCGATGTGTCGGGCGAGCTTCTCCTTGTCTACCCCCGCCGTGTCCACGATGGTACGCCGGGAGCAGCCGGGGTTACCGGTGAGTGCCGCGATCGTGCGCGCGTTGTGCCGCGTGGGTCGTGCCGAGCCCCGGATGCGGCGCAGGCGCGCGTCGGTGTCGTTCTGCACGGATGTTCCCTCACAGACCACGCGGGTGAATGTTCGTGATCGTCGTGACCGCCGTGGGCGCCTTCTCGGGCGCCTTTTGGAGCTCAGTCGGGCGTCACCGGGACGTCCCGACCGTCGCTGTCACGGGCACACCGTACCGGTTCGCTCGGACATTCAGCGCTGGAAGACACGGAAGTCGGCGGGTCCGTCTGGTCAGGACGCTGGTTTCCGGTGGGGGGCGGTGACATGGCATCGGGACGGTGCTCGTGTCACGCCACGCGCCGTTTTCGGTCTTTTCGGGTGGTCGCGCCGTTGAGGAAGGCGCGGTGAGAGATCAAGTTTTTGCGTTATTGGTGGGCGTGGGATTGTCACACCTTCCTGGTACGGCGCGAACGTCGACCAGGGAGGGGATAACAATGATTGAAGTGGGCTATGGTGATCTTCTCGCCGCTGATGTGGCTGCCCTCGTCAATGCCGTGAACATGGCGGGTGTGATGGGTAAGGGCATCGCTTTGCAGTTCAAGCGGGTCTTTCCGGAGAACTACCGTGCGTACCGTGATGCCTGCGCCCGAGGTGAGGTGCAGATCGGCCGGATGTTCATGTTTGATCGAGGGAATGTTGATGATCGAGGAAAACCGACGTCGCGGCGGCACATCATTAACTTTCCGACCAAGCGGCACTGGCGCAACCCGTCACGACTGGAGGAGATCCAGGCGGGGCTGGGCGCGTTTGTCGAGGTGATCGAACGGTACAGCATCGGCTCGGTCGCGGTTCCGGCGCTCAGGTGCGGGAACGGTGGTCTGGAGTGGGCCGCGGTACGCCCGCTCATCGAGCAGGCGTGCACCCGAATACCTGAGGTGCGTGTTGTCCTTTTTCCTCTCGCCGGCTCTGCTGCTTAGCAACTGCGTAAAAATACGTTTTCGTGGTCGCATCTTCGATGCCTAAGGCGGAGTATGAGAAAGGCGGATCCGTTATTCGACACGTCACACCACTATCGCGGCGGATTTTTTTTATCCGCGTCCTTTATCGGTCGGTGCGTGTGATTCCTCAGCGGGAATTCTTGATTCCTTGAGCCAGGGTGAACCGGGTCCGAGGCTAAAACATCGTCAGCGGGGATCAGTACCGTGGTGGCGTACGCCCGGCATTGTCGGTTCGTGGCTCGTTACAGTGGCCCGTTGCACCTGTTACAGCCATTCGTTCAGGCCGCCCGCGATCGGGGACATCCGCCACTGTTCGATGATGGGTTTCAGGCCGTCGGCGAGGATCGGCAGCTGCGGGACGAGCGCCAGGCAGGCGATGACTTGGAGGAGGCGTGCCGCCTCCATGACCCGCAGCACCCGTTTGTCGAGGGAACGCAGACCCAGCTGTGCGGCGGCGGTGTTGTACGCGGCTTCCCCCTGGGGACCGAGGAGGGTGAGGTCCCACTCGACCGGGCCGAGCGTGACCATCTCAAAGTCGGAGTACAGCTCACCACTGGTCGTCATGATGATGTTGAACGGTGGCGAGTCGCCGTGGATGGGCTGGACATCGATGTGGGGGAACGTGGCCTCGAAGTGGGCACGGGATTCCACGATGGGTTCCAGGAGCGTCCACTCCTGCCAGGCACGGTCCAGATCGGACGCCTCGATGAGGTCGGGGCGGGTTTCTAGAGCGGTGAGGCATTCCGGGATGGTGGCGTCCACTGAGGACAGAAACGGCAGATCGCCGGGGTAGTCCCGCAGTGCGGCGTGCAAAGACGCGGTCAGTCTGGTGGTGTGGAGATAGTCGATCTCAACATCCCTGTCCTGATCGACCAGCTGCCAGAACGTCATGGAGAAGCCGTCCCGCTGCACCGGTTCCCGAGGCACGAGCGGACTCGGTGTCACCACCGGGTGGCCTTGCTCGGCCAACCACGCGGTGACGTCAAGCTCTAGGCGCTGCCGTGTCGCCAGGGCGGCGAGGTCAGTTTTCAGTGAGGGCGGCAGAACGGTGGGGACCCGCGCCACAACCGGTGAGGGGGCCAGGTGAACGACGACGGAGAACACGTCATGGAGGACTTTCGGCTGGGTGACGGTGAGCCCGAGGGCACGGGCGGCGGCGGTGGCGGCGGCGACGACCCGGGCGGTACGCGTATCAGGGTCCTCTGAGGCGGGGCGTTCTGGCATTCTGTCATTCTTTCACCAGAATTCTGTCTCTGTGTCCGTTGAATAACACGGCGCTGAGGCTCGGGAGCGGCTCGTAGGTCAGCGCCTGGGCGCCTGTCACCCCATAAGCTCGCGCGATACGGATTCAGGTTTCTCCCAGTCACCAACGCCGGCCCAATGTGGCATGAGCCCGTGCGATACGGAGCGATACGGATTCAGAGGCCGGTGGTCGGGGCGACAGCCTCGGGAATGGCAGCCGGATGACACTCGAATGACATCGCGCTTCGCGTCCTCGCGTAATGTGCCGTGCTCCGATGTGGGGCGCGATGTGTCGTGATGCGTCGTGATGTGTCTGGTGGCTTCATGGGATCTGACGGCCTTACGGACGCGTCAACGGCACCAACCGCATCGCATCGTGGCAGGGTGCCGCCCCGCCGGAGCGGCGATACGGCGGGACGCGGGGGTGACTCTCTGTGCTACCGCTTTGACGAGACGACCTTTAAGATCTATGGTTCATTACTCAAGTAATGAACCCACAAGCTGGGCGGGGCGTTGATGTTCGACGACCGAAGTCCGATCTATCGGCAGATCGCCGAGCAGATCAAAACGGACATTCTGAACGGAGTGCTGCGGGCTGATGAGCAGGTGATGTCGACCAATCAGTACGCCGCCTTCTACCGGATCAATCCGGCGACTGCGGCGAAAGCGTTCCAACAGCTTGTGGAAGAGAAGATTCTGTACAAGCGGAGAGGGATCGGCATGTTCGTCAGCCCGACCGCCCGCGACATGCTCTTGGCGCAGCGCCGGGAACGCTTCTTCACCGATGTCGTCGATCCCATGGTGGCTGAGGCCAAGGTCATCGGGATTCCCCTCGCCGACATCATCACCCGAATCGAACAGGCGGCCCGTTCTGACGAAGAGAAGGCGAAGTCCGGGCACGCGGACGAGGACGAGCGATGACATCACGTATCGATCTGGAGGAACTGAGGCTCCGCTACGAGGACACCACGGCGGTGGACAGGGTGACCTGTCATCTGGAGGGCGGCAAGATCTACGGGCTGCTCGGACGGAACGGCTCGGGTAAAACAAGCCTGTTATCGATGCTGGCGGGCTTTATCAGGCCCACCTCCGGTTCGGTCCTGGTGGACGGGCAGCCGGTGTTCGAAAACCCTCGGGCCGTGTCCCGGATCTGCCTGATCCGTGACAGCGGCGATGTGGGCGACCAGTCCGACACGGTCAGGACCGTCATGGAGATCGCGCAGGTACTGCGGTCGACCTGGGATCAGGAGTACGCCGAGCGGTTGCTCGAGAAGTTCAAGATCCCGATGCGTAAACGGGTCTCTCAACTGTCGCGGGGACAGCGGTCAGCCTTGGGGATCACGATCGGGCTGGCCAGCCGGACACCGCTGACCATCTTCGACGAGTCGCATCTGGGTATGGACGCTCCCTCCCGCGCGCTCTTTCAGGAGGAGCTGCTCAACGACTTCATGGCGAACCCTCGCACGATCATCGTGTCCACACATCTCATCGAAGAGATGAGCACGCTGTTCGAAGAGGTGCTGATCCTGCACGAAGGTCGACTGCTGCTGCATGAGGACACCGACACGCTGCGGTCGCGGGGTGCGGCGGTGACCGGACCAGCGGACCAAGTCGACCAGTTCGTATTCGGGATGAACGTGTTGGCGGAGCGGCGCCTGGGCCGTATCAAGAGCGTCACCGTGTACGGCGAGCTTTCCGATCTGCACCGCCGCCAGGCCGAGAACCTGGGCTTGGAGATGGAGCCGATCGCTTTGCAGGACCTATTCATCCACCTGACCGGGGCCGTCGAGGAGTCGCGATGAGACAGCTCCAGCAACGTTGGCCGATCGCCGTGCTGCTGTTCTTCGGACATCTGCCATTTTTAATGCTGCTGTGGGTTGCGCTGGCGGCGCTCCTCACGGTGATCACGGCGGTGCTTGCCCTATTCGTCGACATCAGCGTCAGCGTGTGGGATCACTCGGCGGCCTTGCTGCGCTGGATGGCGTTGTTCTACGGCACCTACCTGACCCGGGAACTGCTGACGACCTGCGTTATGCACGGCCGGACCCGACGGGCCTTCACGGCCCAGGCCACGCTGTTCGTGCTGGTCGCTTCGGGTGTCCTGGCGGTTTTGATGGCGCTGGGGTACGCCCTGGAACACCTCATCTACAACCTGATGGGGTGGTCCCACACCTTCATCGACGACCGACTGTTCGACTCCCTCAACATCCCGCTCATCATCTACAGCTGGTGGGGGTTGTACGCGGTGTGGACGATCACCGGGGCGTTCATTGGAGCGGCCTTACGACGTAACGACGTCTCACCAGTGTTAGCGATCGTGTTGGGGATCGTTCTGCTTAGTGTTCTTGGCCCCATCACCGGGATGGGGGACCTGCCGTTTACGGACCGTATCTACGATCCACAGACCACCTCAGTCGGTTCGGCGATCGGGTTGAGTCTGCTGGCGTTCGCGGTAGGCGCGGCGTTTACCTGGCTGCTTGTGCGGAACATACCCATCCGCCCCCGGATCCGCTAGACGCCATCTGCGGGGCCGCGCAAGACCACGGCCCCGCAGATCCACAGCCTCGCAGATCACGGGCACTTATCCCCATCCGCGACCGGCTTCCAGAGCCAAGGAGGCCGGTCACTCCGTCGCCCACAGCCACCCCGGCTACAGCGGCGACGGACAGGGACTTAGACAGACTGAGACGAACTGGACTTTCTTGGCTTCAGGGCCGCCGGCCTTAGCGGACTCGGCGGCTTAGGACAGGGTCAGGATGGGGTTAGGACCAGCGCGCCTCAACCACCTCGGTGATCACCTCGAATAGGCGGCGTACCTGAGTGAAGATCAAGAAATCGTTGTAGACGCGTCGTTGGGCGTTGTTCCCCAGCTCCTCTCGCTTGTGGTGATCCCGTAGCAGCTCGCCGAGGATCGAGGCGATCTCCTTGGGGTCTTCCGGATCTTTCACCAGGCAGCCGTCGAGTCCGGGCCGGATCTGCTGCCGGATCCCCACGGCGTGGGACCCCATCACAGCCACCCGTTTCCACATGGCTTCGGTGACGGTCAGCCCGAACCCTTCACGCAGCGAGTTCTGCACCACGATGTCCGAGCAGCGCTGCAGGGCGTTGACCAGCAGGGCGTTGTGTTTGGCCGACCCCATCGGCAGCGAGATGATCGCGATGTCTTTCTGGAAGGCGGGCGGCAGGTTCAGGTACGCCTGGCAGATCTCCTTAAGCACCTCCTGCCCTTCTGGGTCATCCTGGATCGAGTCCGGATCCGGGCCGGCCAGCACCAGTCGCGCCAGACGAAGTGTCTTATGGTACCGGCTCTCCAGGACGGTGCCGTTGGTGAGATCCTGCTTTAAGGTGACGAAACCCTCCATTAAGGGCAGAAAGCCCTTCAAGCGGTCCCAGCGAGATACCTGGGTGATGATGGGCCGGAACAGCAGGCCGATGTCCTCCGGCTGGCAGGCCAGCGCCCAGGTGCCGTCCGACTGCAGTCGACGCGCCGGCTCTGGGAACTGCTCGGTCGGCACCGGCCCGAAGGGCTGGATAAGGCTCCCGTTGACGAGGACCCCCACCAACTTGTGAATCGGCAGCTCTCGGTTCTTATGGCTGAGCGGATCGATCGTGGGATAGATGACCGTTGATTTACCGGTCAGCGGACCCGGGATGTACTCGGGGGCGCTGAAGATCGCGTGGTCGTAGTCGTCGGTGTAGCGGCCGAGGAACTCCCAGGCGGCACGGGTATGGGGAGTCTCCTGATCGAGACCGATGTGGCATCGCCAGATCGCGGCGACATCCATCCGTCTGCGCACGATGGCGCCCGCCCCCATCGGCTGCGGATCGTGGATTACCAGCACGTCTCCCGGGGACACATACTGCTCCAGCGCGTCGGCGGTGTGCTGGCTGATCTGGTCATACAGCTGCCGGTCGGCGTCGTCTACGTGGGTGGCTCCCTCACCATGGATCATGTTGTGAATCCGTTTGGTGAGTCGGAAGAACGCGGGGTCCGCGACATCCATCACCAGCCAGTTCGCCTCAACCCCCAGGTCCCGCATCAGAGTGATCAGGGGAGGCATCATCTCGGCCACGCCACCCCCGCGGGCGGTGCTGTTCACCATCCACACCCGACGGTTTCCCAGCGTGGGGATCAGGTTGCTGACTTCCTGCCGCAGATCGCGGACGGTGACACTCAAGGTGGCGACATTCTCGTAGTCCTGGAGCGAGATGTGATGTCGTGGTTGAACCAGATGCACCGTGACCCACCTTCACTTCGACGTGCCCGACCGCCCATGTGACCCGACGGCCCACCGGTCGAGTACCCGCCGTCTCGATCCATTACCCACCGGTTTGACCAGCTTCCCGGCCATCCGGCGTGTGCATTCGGCGTAAGCAGCCAGCGTCGTGATCTGTCTTGAGAACCCACGGCCGAGCGATACGGCGGCCGGGTCATGGCTTCTGGTGAGTAGATGGATCATTGAGGGGGTACGCCGAATCGGATTGGCGGAGCGTTCGGTTCCAACAATGGGCGTGTTGAACGTGCGTTGAGTGGCACCGTGCCCGGCCTGTGTTCACCGTGTACGCCGATCGCCCCCGGCAGCTGATCGGCCGACACGGCGCCGCTGTTCCGTAGTCGGGGCGATATCCTCCCCACCGATATCCCCACCGCTGCCGAGCAGAACAGCGGATGTCCTCGATGCCGGTCGAGTCCTGTTCCGTCCGAAACTACTTTACCGTGATCCCGCGGTAACTTTCGCTGTTCTGTCACTCATTTCACACGCGCCGTGTTGGTTTTACATGATCACAGACCCTTTTCTTTCTGGCGCGCGTACCCCAGGGCATTCTCGACAGTTCTATGTAATCGCATGTAATTACAGAGAGTCGCGAAATGTTTCGGAGGAAACTGTTCGCGGGGCAGGGGTAAAGAAAAACGAATGGCGGCGGCAGGGGTTGCTCATCAGGGCAGATCGCTCATGCGGATCGAGCAGGGCGGTCGTAGCGGGCAGACGGGCCCGTTGCGTACGGTGAACTACCTCTGTGAGGCGCTGCCCGCCCTATGCCCTGAAGAGCAACCCTATGTCTTGAAGGGCAGGCCCTGGGGCCTGAAGAACCGCCCTACCACATGAAGTCCGTTCCTCAGTGCTCCCTGCTCAGGGGCCGTTCGTTCTTCCACCTCGCCGTCATGAACCGCGAACTGTTCATGGCTCCACCGTGCCCTCGCGGGAGGTCCCGTGAGGGCACACCACGCCTTATTCGCAGAAGCAGCCGACGGTGTTCTGAGCGACGATGGGATAGGTTTTGAAAATCCCCCCACGACGGTCGGTGCCTGGCATGGAACCCGACGGTCAATTCCCGATGGCCGCGTGGTCTCCATCAGAAGAACCTTAAATTTAGGCGAGGCTGGGCCGGGCAGCTGACGCATTATCTGATACTTCGATAAGACTGGTCGGTAGCGGCCCGTTCGTCTTGACCACGCGCGGGTTGGGTTTCAAGGGCAGGCCGTGCCGACGCGTTCCCTCACCCCACCGTGAAACGGAGTGGGCTGACATCGTCGAGCAAGCCCACGACAGGGCACCGAAGCGTTCAAGCCCGCGAAAGCGTTCGACCCTGCGAGGCGCGAAGCACCCTTCCTAGGGGTATTTCGGGCCACGGCTCCGGTGGGTGGACAAACGCCGCGCCCGACAGTGCGGCCCATGACGGAGAGCCCGACAGTGTCGGACGTCGAAGACGGGGCGCTACCGCCTTCGGCCCGGACCCAGATGAGTCACTGAGACTGCTGCTGAAGCGCCAGGTAACGCTCGATGCGGTCGAAGGCTCCGTTCCAGCCGGTGGTGGCCATGAAGTCGCGGAGCTCGGCGGTCGGCAGGCCGGTCTGCGTCACCACCATCTTGGTCTTGTCACCCAGGTTTTCGAAGGTCACCTCAATCGTGGACTCGACGGGCTCTTCGCCAGGGGCCCACGCTGTGGACGTCATCACCACCCGGTGGGGCCGATCAACCACCTGGTAGACACCCCGCTCACGGAACAGCTGGTCGGGGGTGTCGCCCCAGGCGGCATTCCACTCCCCGCCAACCCGCAGATCATTGGTGATCTCGACGATGGTGCCGTCGGGGCCGTCCGGACCGAGCGCGAACCACGTCTTCTGCGCTTCGGTGTCGGTGTACACGTCAAAAGCCTGCTCCGGTGTGGTGTTGAGGGTGCGTTCCACCCGCAGATCGTGACTCATGATCTTCTCCTTTCCACCCGCTCTCGTAGCGGGAGGGTGTGACATCCTGGCGATCACGTGGCTGCCGAACCCGTGCCTGATCCGGACACTTCCCACCGTATGAGTCGATCTCCTCAACCCACGGTTGCTGGGATTACCCATGAAGGAGCAGTCTGAAAAGAAGGGGGCGGCAGGTGATGCAGGTCGCGGTAGCGCGTCACGGGCGGCTACTTCCCCCGCGGTGAGCATCACGACGCGATGTCATCGCAGGGGAGGCCGTCGTGAGTGACCGTCTACCGTGGACAGAGGTGTACCGGGAGTTTCTGGACTGGTACACGGACGTCATCTACGAACAGGGCTACCGTGCGGCGTTATGCGACATCGCCGCGCGTACCGTCGAACTCGACGAAACCTGGCGGTCGGTGGGGCGGCGCGAGTACGCCGACGCCGTAGCCGCTCGACTGCGGCTGATGGAGCGACACGCGGCCCGTCTCGCTGAGGAGATGGGACGCCCCGGCTACACCTACCAGGGAGGCCCCGTCGACTGGGACACCGGACAGCCCTGCCGCAAGGACGCGGCCTAGGCTCTTGGGCCCTGTCCGGGTATGGACGGCGCGTATCGAGCCCGCGCTGGGTGGTTCTTTTGCGTCCAGTGGGGTACGCACCCGACATGGGCCAGAGTGGAAATTACAGTCGCATCGCACGCCGCGAACCGCGACTATATGAGCGCGACGCGTGGCCGGGATGACAGCGGGCACCGGAACCGTGGCATGCTCTCAGCTCCACCGCCCCGGCGTCTTGCCGATATCCGACCATGTTCCTCGCGCCCGACCACGACCCGGTTCGGCTATAAGGCAGGCCTCACAGATGTGGTGACCCGCGGCGGGGCAGCCGATGAAATAAGCCATAAACCAGGCTGATCTAACAACTAGTTCTAAAACGGATACCTCGTCAAAGGAGGGTATTCAGTGGAGCGGATCAATGAGCGGCTGTACAACTGGGCATCGATTCTGGACGACGGCACCCGACGCCAGGCCGAGATGACCAGCCAAATGCCGTTCATCTATCCGCACCTGGCGCTGATGCCCGACGCTCACCTGGGTAAGGGAGCCACCGTCGGGTCGGTTATCCCCACCCTCGGTGCCATCATGCCGGCGGCGGTCGGTGTGGATATCGGCTGCGGCATGATCGCGGTCCGGACGCAGTACCACCGGGAAGAGCTGACCGGGAGGCTCTCCACGCTGCGGATCGCTATCGAACAGGCCATCCCGCTGTCGGCCGGCGGATACAACAAGCGGCTGACTTCAAGCGCGGAGCAGCGTGTCGAGGAGCTGGCCAAGCTCGCCAGCACCATGGACTTCGACCCGGCGACATACGCGGCCAACTGGGAGCTTCAGCTGGGATCGCTGGGCAGCGGTAACCACTTCATCGAGGTCACCGTCGATGAAAACGGCATGGTGTGGCTGTTTCTGCACTCCGGTTCCCGCGGTGTCGGTAACAAGATCGCCACGTGGCACATCGCGGTCGCCCAGGAGCAGACAGCCAAGCGAGGAGTCGAGTTGCCCCACCGGGACCTGGCGTACCTAGAGGAAGGCACCGACGAGTTCGACACCTACATCCGGCAACTGCGGTGGGCGCAGACGTTCGCGCGGCTCAACCGTGAGGAGATGATGGACCGCGTCGTGGCCTGCTTCGAAGAGTGGCATGGCCCGGTTCAGCGGGTGGAGACCATCAACTGCCACCACAACTACACCGAACGGGAGACCCACTTCGGGAAGGAGGTATGGCTGTCCCGTAAGGGCGCCATCAACGCCGCGGTGGGCGTACCCGGTCTGATCCCCGGCTCGATGGGGACCGCGTCGTACGTGGTGGTCGGGAAAGGAAACCCGATGTCGCTCCACTCGGCACCGCACGGCGCTGGGCGCCAGTACTCGCGGTCGGCGGCGCGTCGGACTTTCACCCGGGAGCAGCTGCGGCAGGCGATGGTCGGGATTGAGTACCGCGATACCGACGCGTTCATCGACGAGATTCCGCAGGCGTACAAGCCGGTGGACCAGGTGATGGCGGATGCCGCGGACCTGGTGGAGGTCCGGCACACCCTGCGGCAGATCGTCAATGTCAAGGGTGACTGACTCATCGTGGGGCGCCTAGGGCGGTCGCCGTCTCTTTCAGGACAGTCATGTAGGACAGTCATATAAGGAAGGAAACTCGGGTACGCGGGGCAGCGGTCGAGCGTCGTCCCGCGTACCTGCGGCACTTGCGCTGCTGGGTGTCCAGTAGGTAGGTGTCTAGTAGGTGGGCGAGCTGACTGCGGCTGTGTGTCATGTTTTTAGCCGCCGTGCTGCTTCCAGGGCTGTAGCGGTGAGGCAAAACAGCGCCGCCGCCAGCACACCAGATGAACTGGAGAGGAGCAGGCCGTGAACCCGGCCGGAAGCCACGCGGCCTGTCAGAAAACAACTTCATGAACGTCGGGCATGCTTGCCATATGAAACGTGATTTGGAAGGTGAAATAATCAACAATTATTGATCATAATTTTTGCTGGTTTCTCGATAGTGGGCAGACCTTAAGTCGCTTCATGAGACAAAGAGTATAGGATCCTTGTCCTCTTGAGAGAGGGGCAGGGATGGCAAGCCTGGTACAGCGCTTCGGGGAACGTTTAGCCGGAATCCGCGCTTCATTGGTAAAGATCCAGGCGTATCTTGCACATGGCAGAGACAGTTTTGAAGACGCTCGTCATGCACTGAGTGCGAGCCTGGCAACCTCGGCCACCTTAGAGATAGTGTGGCAGTTGACGGAGGCCGAACAAAGGCTCAACAGCGCCATGGGTGCTGTACGGGCGGTATCTGATCGTCTCACCCGATACGTGGCGGATATCGGAATACCTGCTTCAGGTAGGTGGGTACCTGATCAGGAGACTGGCATCACTTGTCAGGAAGTGATACCAGAATGGATTCGTTGGAATCTATCCCCGGAATATCTGCATCTAGATTTCGATTCTTGGATGGATGCGTCGCGTCCAGGTGCTCTCCAAGTAGGGTTGGGGCATCCGGTGCGTGCATTTATTTTCTGGCTTGGTGAGGGGAGGCGTCGGCTGCGAGGAGGACATGCCGGACCGGAATGAGGAGAACGCTATCGCATTCGACTACGCGGGGAGACCCAATATTCTGTGGTCTGGATCGAGCGTGTGTAACGCCACAGACTGCCCGACAGGCAGCACGTAAGTATGTTTTGACAATGGCCTGTCCAGACAATGTAAAGTGGCGAGCGGAAGAAGAACGCGGTTAACGGCAGTCAGCACGACGCTGATATCGATATTCAGAATAGTTATGGTTCATCCGGCGTCACTATGGGTGACTGTCTGTGTGCCGGCTGTTCAGCGACTCCGGGATAAGCCACCGCGCTACCAGCCATACCGTCGTGCTTCTCAGTGGGATTTTGCCGGACCTTCCTAACAGAGGGAGGCACAGGTCAGGACAGATGAGAAGCAGAGTGGCACCGGCGTCACCGGACCGCTCTCCACGGATGCAGGATCCCGGGTGTTCTTGGAACTACTTCCTGCGCAGAGCACTGTAGAGAACTCGTCTCCTTGCAGATCAAGGTCTAGCTGCGCGTCCGATCTCTGGAGCTGGCGCGCGTACCCAAGCCTGAAGCCGCGTACCCGGCTGGGGCAGCTGGCCGCGTCGGCGTCGCAATCGCGCGAATTATCGCGATACTGAATCGAAGTGAACCTTTGACGGCTCTCAAGGCACTTAATACATAGGATCAGGCCCGTATCTGGAGTCAGGTCCGTGGTGTCACGGGATGTCACGGACCTGTTCCGCTATGGCAGTCCAGC
The DNA here is from genome assembly GCA_002919305.1 of Actinomycetales bacterium. Lineage (GTDB taxonomy): Bacteria > Actinomycetota > Actinomycetes > Mycobacteriales > Micromonosporaceae > RSA1. The sequence goes on along the minus strand of PKFB01000021.1, from coordinate 181,801 downwards.
CCGCGTCGTCCTGGCGGTCCAGCTACTGCTGCGTATCGAGCACCTGGCTAGCCGAGGACCGGGAGGCGCAGACCACCATCTCGCTTCCGCCCTGGCCCTCCCGCCACAGCTCCGCGTATTCGTGAGAGGAACCCGGACGCGACAGCAGCAGACTCGCGATCAGACGCGCGTACGCCCGATCCGGCACCCACGCCACCGTTTCACGCTTCGCCTTACCGCCGACTCGTCGCACCAGGACCACGGCGTACAAATTCTCCGCCGGTGGCAGCGGATGCGGGGGGCCTACCGGAGGAGCCAGTCCAGGGACCGCGGTGGAATCCGCGTAGGGATCGGGTAACCGGCGGGAGAGCGATTCGTCAGCGTGGGACATACCCGCAACTTAATACGGCCGGTCCAGATCAGACAACCCATATCAGACACCCCACAGGCAGGCCATCGATAGGCCGACCGGTGGCGGGGCGGCATCCAGCTGAAGCGCATGTGATGCCTTGTCAGACGGCCGTGAAAAAAATCCGAGGCGATGTCGAAACGAGGCGATGCTCATTCGACCTTGAGGTGACGACGCCGCCGGGACCGGTCCGGCGGCCTGATGAGAGGACGAGTCATGAAGGTCATGGTCATGATCAAGACCGTCGGTGCCGACGAGGACAAGGTTGAAGCGACGGAAGAGGCGTTCGCTGCGATGACCGCGTACAACGAGCGGCTGGTCAAGGCGGGGATCATGCTGGACGGGGTCGGGCTGAAGCCCAGCTCCGCAGGTGCCAAGGTGATCAGGCAGGGCGGCACGACCTCTGTGGTCACTGGGCCGTTTACCGAGGCTGCGGAAGTGATCGGCGGCTACTGGATTTGGGAGGTCAGCTCGCTGGAAGAGGCCCTGGAGTGGGCTAAGCAGTGCCCCTCTGACCGGGACTCGAGTGTGGCGCAGATTCTGGAGATCCGCCCGTACGCCGAGGAAGAGGACTTCGGTGAGGCGTACACCCCGGAGATTCGAGAGCGGGAGAAGCGCCTTGAGGCTGAGCTGAAGGCGCGGCGCGGGGAGAACTGAGTTAAGGACCGGCGGTGACGGGAGGCGCGCATGGGCGTGGATGTGCGGCGTACGGTCGAGGCGGTATGGCGGATGCACTCCGCCCGTGTGGTCGCCTCCCTCATCCGTCTCGTTCAAGACATCGGGCTGGCTGAAGATGTCGCACAGGACGCGTTCCTCACCGCGTTGGAACAGTGGCCACGGCAGGGGATTCCCAATGACCCAGCCGCCTGGCTGATAACCACAGCGCGGCGCCGCGCCATCGACTTCATCCGGCGGGAACAGGTACGCGACAGCAAGTACGCGAAGCTCGCCGTGGACCTACAACAGGCATGCGGCTCCAGCGCCGACGCGGCGGATGAGGACCTGCTGTCGCTGGTGTTCACCGCGTGCCACCCGATCCTGTCCCAGGAGTCGCGGGCCGCGCTGACCCTGCGTACGGTCGGCGGGCTTACCACCGAGGAGATCGCCCGGGCGTTCCTGGTGCCCACCACCACCATGGGGCAGCGGATCTCCCGGGCCAAGCGAACCCTCACCGCGGCCCAAGTGCCGTTCGCGGTTCCCGATGCTGACGAGTTGCCGACACGGCTGTCCGCCGTCTTGGAGGTCGTCTATCTCATCTTCAACGAGGGATATCTCGCCACCTCGGGCGACCAGTGGATCCGTCGCGATCTTGCTGAGCAGGCGATGCGGTTGGGGCGGATCCTAGCCGGTCTAATGCCGCGCGAACCGGAGGTGCACGGCCTGGTGGCGCTCATGGAGCTTCAGGCGTCGCGCTTCGCGGCCCGCATCGGGCCGGATGGTCGACCGGTCCTGCTTCCGGATCAGGACCGGTCCCGCTGGGACCGCACCCTCATCGCGCACGGGCTGGCCGCGCTCGCCCGCGCTCAAAGCCTCGGCAAACCGCTGGGGCCATACACCGTGCAGGCGGCCATCGCCGCCTGCCATGCTCGTGCCCCCCGATTTGAGGACACCGACTGGGAAACCATCCTTGCGCTTTATGACGCGCTAACTCAGCTTGTGCCGTCACCGACGGTCCACCTCAACCGGGCGGTTGCGGTGCTGCACCTGGACGGACCGGAAGCGGCCCTCGCTGCCGTCGATGCCCTCCGCGACGATCCTCGGATGGGGCGATACCACCTGTTCGGCGCGGTCCGGGGCGACCTGCTGGCGAGGTTAGGGCGGTACGCCGAGGCCGTTGAAGAACTCGAACGAGCCGCGACCTTGGCTCCGACTCCGCCCGAGCGAACCATGCTCCTGGAACGGATAGCCCAGCTTCAAGCCCGCGCTGAGACGAGGTAGCTCGCTTCGGCGTATCGATGTTCTCCTGCGTCGATGGCTCTCCTGCGTTATTACGCGAGGTGGGCGTTGGGCTGTTCCTTGTCGCCGCCGTTGCCTTGAGTCTGTTGCTCGTCCAGGGCCGGGCTAGCGCGACAGAGAGGTGAAGCGGGCCGGTGGGATGTCGTCAGCCGCCCAGGCGGCCAACTGATCCCGGTCAATGAGGACGATACCGAGCTGGGCGGCGAGGTCACGGGCGGGCTGGCTGAAGCCGGCGGTTGTCACGATGACGGGGATCTCCGCCTTGTGGATGGATCGGCAGGTGCCGGCGAACTTCTGGATTTCCGGGCTGGAGATGTTTCTGCGGTGGCGTTTGCACTGGATCACGACGCGGTGGCCGACAGGAGACACGGCGATGATGTCAGCGCCCAGGTCGCCGGCGCCTCCGCGTACCTGAACCTCGGTGAAGCCGCTGCGGGTGAGCAGGCGCGCGACCCATTGTTCGAATTGCGGGCCTGTCATGTCATCGGTGTGGCTGATGCTGCGTTCCAGGGCGGCTTGACGCGCGGCGGCGGCCCGACGAGTTGAAACGACGATTTTGACGACGGCGGCCGTGATGCTCAGGAGCACAATCCCGATCAGCGCGGCCCAAATCCGGTGTTGGCTAATCCATTCGACCGCCAACTGCAGCCAGTACACGGCGATCATGCCGCCCACCACCCCCCAGACCAGGGGGTTAAAGGTGCTCTTCGGTCCGTCTCGTCGAGCTCGTCGCGCCATAGTGTCAGACTCCCAGCCTCGCCCCCTACCGGGGAGGTCTTACGCGCTGTGAGCGAAACCGTACTGAGAGCCTCTGACAAGACGATCCGGACATTGGTCGGCAAGGCCAACGGTCGGGGCGAGAAAGCGGAGTAAGGCGGCGCTGCGGTTACGGGTCGGGGGCGCGTACCCCATTGCTTATGCGAGCGGTGGCGGCGAGGTTGAGGATCATCGCGTTGTCAGGTAGCTCGCCGCCACCGGGCCTTGGGGTCACACACCGGTCGGGCCGGTCACGTTATGTCGCGGGCCCACACCTGGGTGCCCCGCGTCGACGGCTCGGCCGCCACATACCGGTACGGACGGTGCCTTCGGAGGCTGAGGAAACGAGTGCCTGGCATGTTCTGTACCCGTTTCCACAGTGGGCCACGCGAAATGCCGTTATCCCCCGCGTCGAGAGCGGCTTGGTGGGCCTCCACCGATGTCCATTCGGCGTAGTTGAAGGCGCGTGTGCCGTCACGGCTGATGTGGAAGTGGGCGCTCAGCCCACCCGGGGGTAGCCCGCCGTCACCCTCGATCGCTTCGAGGACGGCGTCCACCCAGCGCCGGGCCGCAGCGTGATCGGCGGTGGCCATGGTGATGGCGACGATGCAACCGGGTGTCTCCTCGTGCGGGCGGCTAAAGCTCCGATACAGCTCGTATAGGACCGCGCCAGGACGCTCAATGCCGGGGACCTCGGCGTCGATTCTCTCGATGAGATCGGGCCAGGAGGAGTCTTTGAAGGCATGGTACGCGTCGGATTGTGTCCATTGTTCATAGTTGAGAATGGACTTTCCGTCCACGCTCAACAGAGAGGTTAGAGATAGCAGATCTGAAGGCCACTGATTCTCGGCTTCCTCTGAAGAGGAGGACCATGCAGTGGCTAGGGCGTCTGCGGCCTTCTGCTGCCTCTCGGGAGTACCAACGATCCAGTCGCTGACAACGATGACGTTGGCGTCGGGGCGGGCAACGTCAGGAAGAAGCTCCATTGTGGATACCTCGTTTCTTTATGAGTGCCCACTGGCGAGCTTTCATGGGGCGCTGAAGGAGTTACGCGGCAAAGGGGCGTTTTTCCTTGGCTTCGCGCAACGACACCGCCCACCAGGCGAGCCGGTCGAGCAGGCGCTTGGCTGCCTCGGCTTCCTCCAACGAGATCGGTTGCCCGTCTGGGCCGAAACGTTGCTGTCCCCCGTGGAAGCTGATGGTTTCTGTGATCGTGACGGCGTGTAGTGTGGCGAATACCTGTCGGAGCTGTTCTACCGCGCGCAGGCCACCGGAGACGCCGCCATAGCACACGAAAGCGATGGGTTTGGCCTGCCACTGCGTCGGGTGCCAGTCGATGAAGTTTTTCAGCGGCGCCGGGAAGCTGTGGTTGTACTCAGGGGTAACGATGACGAATCCGTCCGCTGCGTCCAGCCTGGGGGCCACGTTGTCCGGGCCATCACCCGAATCTATGCCCGTCGGATCCAGATCGAAGGGCAGGTTGACCGTCGCGAGGTCGATAACGTCGACGGAGAAGTCGTCACGCTGCCGTACTAGATCCGTGAACCAGGCTGCTACGACTGGACCGAAACGCCCCTTTCGTGCACTGCCAACAATGACCGCCAGTCGAATGGGCTTGGTCATCCTCACGCCTCCACCTACTGCATGTTTCTCGAATGAGCGGTCTGTTCGATGCGGTCGTTCGTCCTGTGTGCCCACGCTGGTCACGACGACCACAAGGAACGCTAAAACCTCAACATTTGTTGAGGTCAAGAGGAGCATGTGAGGGTGTTGGGACCAGGCTCCGACGGCGGCTGGCAGGCCGCTTATAACGCCAACCGGTTATGACCCCAACCGGGATGGGCGTCGGGGCGCGGTGTCGCGTCGTGATGGCTGGCAAAGGCGACGTGGCTACGAGGACAAAACAGCAGGCGAAAGCGGAGAGGTCGGTGCGGCGATCTCGGGCCAGTCGCGTATGGAGTGGCGTTTGTAGAGATCGCCGCACCGGGAGGGGCGGGAAGAGTCAGCCGGCGATCCGTGCGGAATCGGGGTAGGCGATCAAAGCGGTAGCGAGAGCACGGGCCTCTTCAGGGCGTAACTGGGTTTCAACCCACCCGTCGGGAGCGTTGATCGAGACGGTGACGGTTGGGGTGCCGTCTACCTGCTCCGCCGCGTACACCTCCAGGCGGGGGAAGGACGCGCCGCTGTCATTGGCCTCGTATGGGCCGGCGGTAGCGGCGAGGTGGAGGCCTTCAGCGTAGTGACACCAGCACATGGTGGCTGGGTTGTGAAGCGCGATGATGCACCAGGCGGGGTGGTCTTGACCGGTTTGTTCGGTGAACCGGCGGTTTTGACGGGCGGATAGCGCAAGGGCGGCCTCGTGACGCAGAGCCTCGGCGAGGCGATGGGCCTCATCAAGGGTGAGTTCGGCGCGTTGCCCCCGATGGTGTTTCCCAGGCTCGGCCGGTGGGCTGCCGAGAGTGAGGATCACGCGTGGACGACGGTGGTCATGGCTTACTTCGACCGTAGGCGAGGTGGGATCGGCGGTATCCACAGGGATCGTGGTCGTGAGGAGGGTCGCGTCTGTCGTGGTGGGGGCGAGGCGTGGCGTTGACGGGGTGGAGGAGGAAGGCGTGGGGGAGAGCACGTCCGTCGAGAGGGAGGGGAAACTCAGGGACGTTTCTGGTGTGGACTGTGAAGCGGCGAACGCCTGCTGGGAGAGCGTGATCAGCGTTGTGCCCAGCGCCGAGACGTGCTGGGAGCCGAGCTCGGCGAGACCACGCAGGAGACGCCCCAAAGCCTCGGCGGCGTGCGGGGGAAGGTCGATGGCTTCCGCGAACTCCTGCTCCCGCATGTGGACACTGACCGACGGGTGGCCAGCGTCGAACATGGTGATCTGAATGTCGACCGTGGTGTCTTCGAGGGTGAATGTGGTGGCCTCGCCGTAGTGCGACGGCCAGTCGGGGGTGTGGTGGCCGGTGCACCACGAAAAGGCGTTACACAGCGGGTGGTCAGGGGTAGGGGCGGGTGAGCTAGTCGCCGGGATAGTGCTGTTCCGTGGTGACGGACGCGCATGATCCCCCATGACGTGGTCCCCTTCCTGGTAGGCGTCCGATCCGAGCCTTCGGTGGTGTGGTGTCGGTGGCGCGGTAGCCGACTTCCACTGTCGAACAAATGTTCGAACAACTTCACCCTACCGACGGTCAACCCCTAGGTCAATGTGCCGATATGAGTTGAAGAGTCCAACATCCGACACGTAGGCGATGACTAGGTGAGATGGCTAGGTGATACGTATCGCCTGACCGCCCGCATCGTACGAACGCGATCGGCCATGGGGATGCTGGACGTGCGTTCCTGGGGAGGAACGGGCGCGATGTTGCACTGCGGAAATACGTGACGTATGTGCTGTATATAGTGCGACTATGTCGATTTAGTGCCTAGATTTCCCTTTATTTATCTAAAGAAAAATTTGTCTTTGTTGATTTTGCCTGCTGAGCGCGACGTTTACCTGCCGCATAGATGAATGTCTGTGTTTTTCTCAATCAGGTGGATCTGGATTAAGGAGCTCCTTTTTCTCATAATCGAAGCACCCCACCTCATGCGGGACCGGGGCCTCCAGCACAGGCCCGGCGCGGAGTTACTAGACCAGTTTCATACGCGGCGATCACTAGCTGGGCCCGGTCCCGCGCCTGCAACCTACTGAGCAGCCGACTGACGGAGGTCTTCACCGTGCCCTGACCCAGATGCAGATGCTCAGCGATCTCACTGTTGGAAAGACCACGGGCGAGCAACGTCAACACTTCGTGTTCTCGCTCCGTCAGGCTCTCCAGCGCCCCGGTGCAGGGTGGGGATGGCGGGCAAATTCGGTATAGACCGCCGTGACGCCTGACCACGACCGATGCCGGCGCGACAGACAGCCGCGACAGCGCCATACCCTCGAGGATGCATGCCGGCCTCAGTCAAATCGTTGTGGACTGTCGAGAGCCAAGACAGCTCGCGCGCTTCTGGGCCGCCCTGCTCGGTGGCGAGGTGGTCGACCGTCCACATGGGTGGTCGTACCTGACACCACCCGGGTTTCCGCGGCTGGGTTTCCAACCAGTACCTGAACCGAAGACGGCGAAAAACCGGCTTCACATGGATATCGAGGTTGACGAGATCGAGGCGGCGACCGCCAGGGCGCTGGCCTTAGGAGTCGAGCGGATAGGGGGTGTCGTGACCGACGAGGCCGGATCCTTCCAGGTGATGCGGGATCCGGAAGGCAACGAGTTCTGCTTCGTCCATGATTAAGGCTTTCAGCCCAACCAGCGGAGCCAGGGGAGGAGAAAGCGAGGTGGCGAGTCTTCGCCGCTTTCGGCCACGAAGACTCGCCACGATCGGTCAGTTTGGATCAGCCAGTGTGGGCCCGATCAGCCGACACAGACTCGGTCAGGCCGGCGCAGGTTCGATTAAGTCGACATCGGCTCGGTCAGCTGACGCGAGTTCGATCAGCCAATAGCACAGGCGGTGCCGTTGAGGCTGAAGCTGGATGGTGAGGCGTTTGTCCCGCTGTACGTGCCCTGGAACCCGAAGGACGCATTGCCGCCTGGCGGGATGGAACCGTTGTGGCTGACGTTCCGCGCCGTCACGTTCGAGCCGTTCTGGGACACGGTGGCGTTCCAGGCGTTGGTGATCTGCTGGTTGCCGGGGAAGGAGAAGGTCAACGTCCAACCGTTGATCGTGCTTCCGCCCGTGTTGGTGATGGTGACGTTGGCGGTGAAGCCGTCATTCCACGAGGTGGGGGTGTACGTCACTCGGCACGCGGACGGACCACCGGTTGGCCCCCCGGTCGGGCCACCGGTGGGGTTGTTGCCGGTGGTGACACTGGCGGAGAACGAGTTGACCGCTAGGCCCGCGCCACCGATCCACGGCTCGAAACCAGCCTGGATGCTGGTCAGGTACCAGTCATCGGTGATCGCGCCTCGGGACCGCACGTCATTGATGAAGTCCCGCACGTCGAAGCTCCAGCTGGTGATCGGCGACGGGGCCACGTAGGAGATCACGTTCCAGCCAGTGTTGCCGCGCCACACTTCCCAGGTACGGCCACCGATGGTGGCGTTACCGACCGGCGAGCCGATGGGCTGGATCGAACCCTGCCGGTTGAACCAGATCATGATCTCGGTGCCGTTCTGGCCGTCCGTGCGGGGGGTGGGGTCGAGCCAGATGTCAAAGGAGGCGTTGTAGGTCGCCCCACTGACGTAGGTGTAGCTGATGCTGGTGGGTACGGATCCGATCTGCCTGACCTGCAGCGGCAGGTTACTGCCCGTCGTGCAGTTGCCGTAGTGGCAACCGATGTAGATCGACGGGTACGCGGCCGGCGCTCCGCTGGTGGAGTTGTTGTGGTTGGCCGTGGTGATCCGGAAACCACTGTCGGTGACGGTGATGCACTGCTCCGTGCTAGCACCCCAGCGGTTGTTCTGGACGATGTACCGGCCGCCCTGAATCCGGGCAGAGCCGTACTGCTCACAGATGACTTGACCTTGGGCCTGGGCGGGGGTCGCGATGGCCACGCCGGCGAACGCTGCCGCGAGGGACAGGCCAATCGCCGCGATAGCCCTGAGGGGGGATCTCATACTGCTCCTCGCACGATGATCGGGGGGATCCGAGGAAGGCGTGGGAGCGCTCCCACGCCTAACAGGGGAGCGTAGAGCAGGATGGACCCTTCTTAAAGGGATCCACGAAACTTTTCGCTCAAGGGTGGGGATGTCGCCTCTAACACCTGATAGCGGAGCGTAGTGAACGGTACGTTGTGATCAGGACATCCGGATAACCTGCCCAGTGATGTGCCGTGCCTGATGCGATGCGAGCAGGGTGATGACCTCAGCGACGTCCTCTGGCGTCGCGACGCGCCGGAGCGGGCTTGACTCCTGTACCGCCTCTTCTACCCCTGGGGTGAACCAGCCGGTGTCGACGGGCGGCGGATACACCATGTTCGCCGTGATCCCATACCGGCCCAGTTCGGCCGCCGCCGACATCGTGTAGTTCTCCTGCGCCGCCTTGGCTGCCCCGTAGGACACCTCACCCGGGAATCCACCGCTTCCACCGGAGGTCAGGCCGATGATGCGTCCCCAGGTCGCATTCCGGGCGATGTGGCGTCGCGCGAACTCGGCGATCAGGAGCGCGGGAGCCCGGGCGTCCACCGCGAACTGCCGGTTGTGGCTGTCCAGGTTCACCGGCTGCAGACGACGGCCAAAGTGGTCCACCGTGTCAGGCAGGAACGTGTCCGCCAGCCACCCACTGGCGTTGTTCACCAGGATCTCCACCGGACCTAATGTCGCCTCGGCGCGGTCGAACAACGCCGGCACCACCGTCGGGTCGGCCAGATCCGCCTCCATGCTCTCGGCGCGTCCACCGGCCTCTCGGATCTCGCGTACCACCTCGTCGGTGGTCCTGGCCCTGGCCTCCCCGTACGTCGGCTTGAAGACCGGGTCCGCCTCGGCTGGATCGAGGCGGAGATATGTAAGGAACACCGCCGCTCCTTGGGCTGCAAGGGCCCGTGCGGTCGCCGCACCGATCCCCTGGTTGGCGCCCGTAATGAGAGCGACCCGATTCGTCAAACCAAGATCAAACATGTCCGGATCGTTCCTCAGGGCGCTGGGCGTGACAACTAGATTCCTGGAAAACACCGGGTGGCAGACAGAAGAGCTGACGGCGCGTACTCCAGGCGCGTAATTCCTCGGAGTGGACGGATATCCCGAACGTCGAGCACCGACCCGGTTACATCGCGAAAGTGCTGACCGGTCCCGCCGTGGGCTTCTTGATTCCTGCGACGAGCATCCGACGGTAGCTCGGTTGGGGGATGCCCTTTGTCTGGGCGCTCAGCCCGGGAAAGGGGTAGGAGTAGCAGGTCAGCGCAGGTAACCGACGAGATCTCACAGAAGATCTTGAGAAGGGAGAGGAATATAGCTGGTTGCTACCATCGAGCACCGGACAGTCGCGTGGGGGTCGCACTAACGGCGGCGGCTGTGTGCCCGGATGTGGGAAGAGAGGCCGGATGAGCTGGGTCGCCCTATTAGGAATCGTCATCTTCTTCCTCGGCATCTTGGTGTCAGTCGCCTTGCACGAGGTGGGGCACCTCGTTCCGGCGAAGTTGTTCAACGTCCGCGTAACACAGTGGATGGTGGGTTTCGGCCCCACCATCGTGTCGTGGCGACGGGGCGAAACCGAATACGGCATCAAATGGCTTCCCTTCGGTGGCTACAACCGCATGATCGGCATGCTGCCGCCGCGGCCTATGGAGGATGAACACCACCTCCGTCCCACCTCCACCGGCCTGTTTCAAGGCATGATCGAGTCCGCCCGGGGCGCGGTGAGCGAGGAGATCGGACCGGGGGACGCTGACCGTGTCTTCTATCGCAAGCCGTGGTGGCAGAAGCTCATCATCATGCTCGGCGGGCCGGCGATGAACTTCGTGCTCGCCATGATCCTGTTCGGCATTGTGTTGATGGGCTTTGGGGTGGCGACCCCACAGCCGGTGGTCAACGCCGTCCCTGACTGCGTGATCCCGATTACCGAACAGCGTTCCACCTGCCTGGAGAGTGACCCGCCTTCGCCTGCCGCCGCGGCGGGTTTCACCCCGGGTGACCGGATCGTCAGCTTCAATGGTGAACCCGTCGACAGTTGGGATGAGCTGACCGGCCTGATCCGCGGGGCCGGTGGTGAGACCGTCACGGTGGTCATCGAGCGTGACGGTGAGACGGTCACCCTGACCCCTCACCTGATCGCCACCCAACGGCAGTCCACCGAGGACCCGGACGAGCTGGTCACGGTCGGATACCTGGGGATCGAACCGGTCATTGAGAACGAGCGGCACGGCCTGGGTGTGCTGATGAGTTCCATGTGGGACTTCGTGAAGCGCACCTTTGACGGGCTCATCCACCTGCCGGAACGCATGGTGGACGTGTGGAACGCGGCGTTCGCCGGTGAGGAGCGAGATCTGAACAGCCCGGTCGGGATCGTGGGCGCTAGCCGAATCGGCGGTGAGATCGCCGACGCACCCGCCCCGGTGAGTGACCGGATCGCTCAGTTCATCATGCTGCTGGGGTCGTTCAACTTGGCGATCGGGATGTTCAACCTGATCCCGTTGTTGCCGCTGGATGGCGGTCACGCTGCCGGGGCGATCTGGGAAGGGATCCGCAACGGCATAGCGCGGCTGTTGGGACGGCCTCAGCGCTACGTTGATGTCGCCAAGGCGCTTCCACTGGCCTACGGCGTCATGGTGCTCATGATCTTGATGGGTGGCCTGCTCGTCTACGCCGACCTGACCAACCCGGTACGACTGTTCGACTGAGCCGGGACCAGCGGCTTTGGGTAGCCTCACCGCGGTGTGCCGAGGCGTACCCAAGCTATAGCCGACATCTATCCGGCACAGGAGAACGACGTCCCTGTCGCGGCCGAACGTGCTTAAGAGACGTCGATGTCCCGGCCAGGGATTGCCCTGGCCGGGACAGCAGGGCGGTACACGGGGATTGATACGAGGATTTATGAGGAACCATGCCCGGTGTTCGGGCTTGATCCAGTCACCACTCTGATCCAGTCACCACGAGGTCACCTAGGCCGCGCCACACGCAGGCAGCGCCACAAGGTCACCCAGGCGGCGTGCCATCAGACCACCGGCGGATTGAGACGGGCGAACCCCTCCTGCCGCCGGTAGGGGAAGTACGGGTAGGCGGCGTCCCTTTGGCTTACGGCATCCAGCCGCGCGATCTGTTCCGGAGTCAACGACCACCCCACAGCCCCGAGGTTGTCCTTAAGCTGCTGCTCGTTGCGGGCGCCGATGATGACCGACGCCACCGTGGGACGTTGCAGCAGCCAGTTGATGGCGATCTGCGGAACGGTCTTGCCGGTCTCCTTAGCGATCTCGTCGAGGACGTCGACCACGCTGAAGAGGTACTCGTCATCTACGGGTGGGCCGAGCTCAGCGGTGGCGTGGAGTCGGCTTTGCGCCGGGAGAGGCTGACCGCGGCGGATCTTCCCGGTGAGCCGGCCCCACCCCAGCGGGCTCCACACCAGCGCGCCGACACCCTGATCGATGCCCAGCGGCATCAGCTCCCACTCGTAATCACGGCCGATGAGGGAGTAGTAGACCTGGTGCGCCACGTAGCGCGGGTACCCGTACCGTTCGGCTACGGCCAGCGACTTCATCAGCTGCCAGCCGGAGAAGTTCGAGACCCCGACATAGCGCACTTTCCCGGAGCGCACCAGGGCATCGAGGGTGGACAGCACCTCCTCGACCGGCGTACCAGCGTCGAAGGCATGGAGCTGGAGCAGGTCGATGTAATCGGTGCCGAGTCGACGGAGCGCGGCCTCGCAGGCCTTGATCAGGCGGGACCGGGACGAGCCAGCGTCATGTGGGCCGTCACCGGTGGGCAGGCTGGTCTTGGTGGAGAGGAGTACCTGGTCCCGTCGGCCTTTGATCGCCGCACCCAGGATTTCCTCTGATGCGCCGTCGGAGTAGACATCGGCGGTGTCAAACAGCGTGACCCCGGCGTCTAGGCAGATGTCCACCAAACGGCGGGCCTCCTGGACATCGGTGTTGCCCCAGGCACTGAACAACGGGCCACGACCGCCGAAAGTGCCGGTGCCGAAGCTGAGCGCAGGGACCATGAGCCCGGACGCGCCCAGGCGCCTGAATTCCATGTTGAGTCCTTCCGTGACGACCAAGCGACCACGCCGCCTATGACGTGCCGTCGTCGGTTAATGCGTCACTCCACGCCGAGTCCTCACCCGTCGTTAAGCCGCGGTGACGTCTGCCCGAGGGGGTGGAATCCCGGGTGGTCGCCTACGCAGGTCAGCGGCGGGTACGGACACTGGTGGGTACGCTAAACATATTGTTAACGGGTCTGTAGTCCCGTTAACCGCTTACCACGGTAGCAGAGTAGGGGAGCTAATGAAACTGGAGACCCGTTATGGGTTCTGAGCGTGCGGAGCCGGGAACCATTCGGCCTGGCGGGCGTACCGCGCGGGTACGGGCGGCGGTGCTACGAGCAGCTGAGGACGCGCTGATCGAGGTGGGGTTTTCACGGCTTGACCTCACCGACATCGCCCGCCGCGCGGGGGTAGGGAAGACGACCGTCTACCGACGGTGGGGGACGGTCACCCGCCTGATGGCCGACATGCTGCTAGAGATGGCCGCGCAGTCCCTGCCGCGCACCGAGACCGGCTCCCTGCTCAGTGACATGCAGGCGCACGCCCGGCTGGTCCAGCGCACCCTCGCCGACCCTCGACAGGGGGCCCTGTTCAAGGCGGTGATCGCCGCCGCCATCTGCGACTCCCGGGCCGCCGAGGCCCTGCACCGCTTCTACGACATCCGAATCCGGGAATGGGCGCCCTGCGTCGAGCAAGCCATCGAACGCGGTGAGATCCCGGAGGGGACCGACCCTTGTGAGGTGGTACGCGCGGTCTCCGCTCCGCTGTACTACCGCCTACTGACCACCGCGTACCCTCTCGATGAGGCCGCCGCCGATCGTGCCGCCGAGGCCGCTGTGGCCGCGGCCCGCGCCGGGGTATTCAGGCGTCCACTAGCCTCCCCGTCGCAGCCCTGACCGCTGACCGTCGTCGACCCCGTCACCGACGCATACGCGGTAGCGGTGCGTTCGTGGCACGGCCGCCAACATGACCGGGCTGATCGCGTCGGACTGATCGCATCCCAATCCTGCGCGAACCGCTTTTTCTGTGGCTTTCTGTCACTCCAGGGGTACGCGGCCGCGTCGACCTCGCCACCTCGGCATCCGCGTACCCCTCCCTTTTCGCTCAGAGAGAAACCAAAACGGGCGTATTTAAGACCTGCGGGCGTGTTCTGGAAGTCATGAGTAGCTCCACTGATACGGGCCGTCCTGACAACCTCCAGCCCGATGAGGCTGACGCCCTCGACGCCTACAGCCGGATCGTGTCCACCGTCGCCGCCCGGATCCTCCCCTCGGTGGCGAGTCTGGCCGTGCGGACCCCGCGCGGAACGGGAGCCGGATCAGCGGTGATGTTCACCGATGATGGGCTGCTGCTCACCAGCGCCCACGTCGTCTCCCACGCGTCGGGTGGGACAGCGGCGTTCGGGGACGGCACCGAGGCCTCATTCAGCGTGATCGGCACCGACCCCCTCTCCGACCTTGCGGTGCTGCGTACCCGAGCCGGCGCGGCACCCGCGGCTGAACTCGGCGACGCCGACCGGCTGCGCGTGGGGCAGTTGGTGGTCGCGGTCGGTAGCCCGATGGGTTTAGCCGGTTCGGTGACCGCCGGAGTGGTCAGCGCCCTCGGGCGCTCACTCCCGGCCAGGGATGGCCGGCATGTTCGGCTCATCGACGACGTCATCCAGACCGACGCCGCCCTCAATCCGGGAAACTCCGGTGGAGCGTTGAGTGACTCCGCCGGTCGGGTAATTGGGATCAACACCGCAGTGGCTGGTTACGGGTTGGGGTTGGCGGTCCCCATCAACAGCACCACCCGCTGGATCATCAGCGAACTGATCTCCAACGGAAAGGTCCGCCGCGCCTTCCTCGGGGTGGCGGGGGTGCCGGTGCCGTTGCCGCCTGCGATCGCCCAGCGTCTCGGACAGCGCACCGGGTTGCGTGTCGTGGAGGTGATCCCAGGCAGTCCGGCGGGAGAGGCTGGGCTGTACCTGGGCGACACGATCGTCTCGGCAGGGGGACGTCCTGTGGAGACCCCACAGGCGTTGCAGCGATTGATGCTCGCCCGGGCGATCGGCAGTCGGCTTCCGATCACCGCTCTGCGGCGAGGCGCCTTCGTGGACGTGGTCGCCGTCCCCGTCGAACTCGACTCCTCCCGATGAGGTCTTCTGATGACGCCTTCTGAGGGCGGCGAATGTCGCATAAGGCGCGGCGTCGAAGGAGAAAAACCCGGGTGGGGAGGGGCGGCAAGCCTCAAATGGGTGACATGGAGGGGAGTGCAGCGCGCTCCTTCGGCGTCAGAGCGCCGAATAATACCGAGATTCTCCATCAGGGCCGAGGGGGTGAACCAGGGCGGGGCGACCCCCAAAGCCAGAGCATCGAGTGTGGTCAGGGTCCGGTGATCCTGGGGCACCGGACCCGGTGACTGGACTTTTAGGGCCGTTGCGTGTGGCGGTGCCGTCCAGTGTGACTGCGGCACGGTGACTGGTATGCCTTTTAAGGCCACTACCCCTTTTAAGGCTGCTTAAGGCTGCGGCTCTACGGGAGAGCGATCCCCACCTCACCCCGGTAGCGGACCGTCCAGCCGTCCGGGGCCAGATCCTCACACCAGGCGGGTGAGCTGACGCAGACCAGCGCGTCGACGGTGTCGGGGGATTCGGGAGGATGATGGGGTAGGGCCGACTGCAACGGCACCAGCTCCAGATCACCCAGCAGCAACCACCACGGGTACTCCCAGGCGTCGGGGTGTTCAACGATGCCGACCCGTTCAGCTCCTGACGCGCGTACCTCATCGGCGGCCCACTGGTATAGCTCCTGCCAGTGGGGATGGTGGACGAACCGGGTCTCCCACTCATCGGCGGTGAGGACGGAGTGGGCGCCGAGCAAGGGCCTGGGCTCACCCACCGCGAGCGCGTGCAGACCTGACACCCCTAACGCCGCCACCAGCACCGACACCACCGGCAGCGCCCACCGGTGAGGCCGGGTCCGGCCCACTCCTCGCAGGACCCGATCGAGCCACACCCCCGCCAAGGGAGCACACAAGATCAGCACGGGCAGTACCAGGCGGCTGCCCCAGGTCTGCCATCTCAGGGTCACCCAGAACGCCACCAGCATGGCCAGCACCGCCACCGCGTACCCCCGGCGGCCGGGAACCCGACGCCCGTACAGACCCGCGACCAAACCAAGGAAGGCCAACAAGGACTGCAGCGGATAGGAGGCGTGATCCTCATCCAGCAGGTACCAGGAATCCCCCACCCGGCTGCCGGGGAAGGTGATTGAGGGATCCTCCGGATCCACCCCGAGCCATGCGGACAGATCCAGCCCGATGGAGACCAGGGCGTAGTTCAGGTCGTGCCACGGCGTGATCATCACGCTGAGGCACCAGCGGAGCGCGTTGATCACCAGGGCGCCTGGGTCGTGACGCTGCAAAGTTTGGGACTCCCGCAGGTACTCCGGTCCCAGGACATGCCCCCATTCGGTGTACGAACGCCACAGGTAGGGGCCGGCTATGACCAAGCCCACCGCGATCACCGTCACTGACCAGGCCGCTACCTGGGCCACTCCGACGACCGGACGGGAACGGCGCTGAAAAACAAAACGGAGTTGGGCCAGACCCCACACCACCAGCAGGGCGCTCAACCCCAGCAAGCCGGTCGCCTTGGTTAAGGCGGTCAGCCCGGTGGCCAGGCCAAGGAGAGGAATGACGTCGAGAGTGGCTGGCCGGAGGAGGCCGTCAACGACGAGAGTGGCGCCGGCCAGCAGCCAGGCCGCCACCACCAGATCGGTCTGGGTGCTGGTGGCTTGTAAGACCGCCATCGGCGCGGTGCCGGCGACAGCAGCGGCGATGAGCTGTCCACGGGCGGTGGCACCGAGCTGGGCGGCGATCCGGGACACGGCCAGCAGGCAGCCGATCAGGGCGGCCCACTGAAGCAGGTTGTGCAGGGCGTCTCCACCGGTGACCAGACGCGGATACACCAGCAGGTATTCGGCGCCGGGAGCGTGAGTGATTTGCCGGTGGATCCCGGTGGGGAAGAATTCCAGGGAGCCCTGGTGGACCCAGCGCTCCACTTTGGGCAGGTGGTAGGTCTGGGAATCGTAGGTGTTCGGTTCGGCGACGAGAGCGACGAGTAACTCCAGCAGGGTTAACAGGGCCAAGCCGGCGATGAGTAATCGCTCTAACCACCCCAGTCGGCGTAATCGGCGCCACAGACCGTTCAGCTCCGGCCATGCCGTCGTCCATGGTGACCGGCGGGGGGTTGCGGGAGCGGTGGCGGAGCTGGATGCGTCCCGTCGGTACCGGAACGCGGCGGCGCCCGCCGTCAGCACCACGGCCGCTGTCCATACGACCGCCACACCGGTCCCGGTCAAGGCGCCCACCAGGCTCAGCACTTCGAGGCTGACGACGGCGTACCCGCCCAGGACCAGACTCGCCCGGATGATGGCGAGCCGAAGCGGGGCGACGGCGTCAGAGGCGGGGCGTAGGGCGAAGGCTGAGGCTACGAGGCAGAACACCACCGCCGCGCAGAACGCCACCGCCGCCGCCGCCACTGGACCAGCCACCTCCCCGCGCTGTGGCTTTCACCCGCGCGGAGAGCCTAACCGGCCTCGGGTGGCGTACGCGGCTCGTCCCAAGGAGAACGTAAAACGGACTCACATCCATTTACTCCTCGTGTGGGACGAGTGAGACCGTCAGTGAGAATAGTTAGAAATCGAAGACGACACCGCGGGTCCGAAGCAAGGTGCAGTGGTTGGAGAACGTCTCCTGATATGAGACCAACTCGCCTCGCCAGGTCCCTGACGCGGTGACCGTGACCGGCTGGTACTGCAGAGTGCACATGCCGCTTTCACCCCGCAGCCGTGTGAAGTCACCTTCGACGAGGGCGATCTGCTGGCAGGCGCGGGCGGTGTTCGGGTGGTCACCTCCATGGGGGTCGCAGCGCAACTGCACGGCACGCAGAACCGGATCCGCATTCGGGCCCTGAGCGAGAGTGAGGGTCAGCGCGCTGGGTGACTGCGTCGTGGTGACCGCTTCCCCACCGCTGGCCGGAAGCAGAACGAACAGCCCGAGCGCGACCAGGATGATCATGGCGCGCCGGTATCTGACGCCTCGGTATCGAATCATGTCGTCTCCCGTCGTGAGGGTCTGAACACTCACGTTTCACCGGTGCTCGGACAGGGGTGATGAGCAGCCGGTGATCCCCAGAAGGGGTAACGGGCGAGAGAATAATTCGTCACGGTATGGACATTACGCCAGTTGCCTAGAAAGGCGGCCAGTGGTGATTGAGAGAGCATGAGGAGGCCGGACGACCCAGCGGTATGCTGGCCGGGCCCAGGGCCAGGGGAGGGAGGCCATGGCGGAACCGGCGTCGGTAGAGCGATCGGACCGGGAAAAGCTTTTCGAGCGCTGCCGTGATCTGCTGCGGGGCGTCGCCTATCGGCTCCTGGGACGGTACGTCGACGCCGAAGACGTCGTCCAGGAAGCCTGGCTGCGGTGGAGCCGGGTTGATGTGGCCACAGTGTCCGACCCCGAGGCGTATCTGGTACGGGTGGTCACCCGGCTGGCGATTGATCGACTCCGCGGCGCCCAGAAGCAACGTGAGTCTTACATCGGCCCCTGGCTGCCGGAACCGGTTTTGACCGCTCCCGATATCGCCGAGGATGTGGTCCGGGCCGACTCGGTCTCCACCGCGGTGCTGCTCCTGATGGAGAACCTGACTCCGTTGGAGCGCGCGGTCCTGGTGTTACATGACGTGTTCGGATATTCCTATGCGGAGATTGCCCGCTTCATAGACCGAGGAGAGGACGCCGTACGCCAAACCGCCTACCGGGCTCGTCGGCACATTCACAGCGGTCAACGGCGGTATGACGTTGACCGGCGGACCCTGATGCAGGTCACCGAGGCGTTCTTCACGGCAGCCGAGGGTGGAGACATCGCCGCGCTCATGGCGCTTTTGGCCCCGGACGTCAAACTGGTCGCCGACGGTGGTGGATTGGCGCCCGCGCCGCGCAAGCCGATCATCGGCAGCGAGCTTGTGGTTCACGCGCTGCTCACGTTCTCTCGGCGCCTGCCGCCTGACATGAGTATCCGCGTGGTCGACCTCAACGGCCGGCCGGGAGCCCTGATCTTCTCGGGTAGCGATCCGGCCGCCGCGCTCACCTTCGGTGTCCGCGACGGCCGGATCGAGGCGCTCTATGTGGTAAGCAATCCGGAGAAGCTGGCCGGTGTGGTGGCTGTTCGGCCCATCCGGTAGACCTCAGGCGGTTCGCTCACCACATGGCGGTCCGGTGCGGGTCAGCTCGCCGACCACCGAAACCCAACATCCGGCCGCATGATTAATCCGGCTGGGATGGCGAACCGCTTGGCCAATCGGTAGGCCAACAGTGGGCTTGAGGTGACGGCTTCCTTGAAGCGGGCCGCAGGCCTGCCCGACAGGTACCAACGTACCGGGGTCCTATCGGGTTTGGTGAACTGAACCACCCCGTCCCGCCGTCCCAGACTGATGGGTTGGTAGCTGTAGCCGAACCGGAACGGCCGGAGTTTCTTCCCTTTGAGCAGTCGAGCGATGGCCCCAGCGGTGTACGCCGCGGTAGGTATTCCACTTTGGCAGGTGCTGTAGAGCATGCCCCACGCTTGCCGGACCGCGGCCGCGTCCCCGATGGCATGCACCGATGGATGCGATACCGATCGAAGCGTGTTGTCCACCACGATGCGTCCGATGGCGTCAACGGTCAGACCGGCTTTTGCGGCGAGGGGAGAGGAGACGAAACCGGTGGTCCATGCCGTGGCGGCCGAGTTGACGAGTTCACCATCGGCGAGTTCGACCGCCTCTGGCAGCACCTTGGTGATCTCGACCCCGGCCCGGATCTCCACACCGAGCCGTTCCAGGGCCCTTTGCAGGTACGCCCGCGCCCGTTTGTTCAGCGTCCAGCCAGGTTCGGTGCGGCTCAGCAAGCGGACCCGCAACCGAGGGTGAGACTCCGCGATTTCGGATGCCAACTCGACGCCGGTCAAGCCGGCGCCAGCCACCACGACAGGAGCGCCGTCGGGGAGCTGGGCCAGACGGTTGGCCAGGCGTTGGGCAGCCGGCACATCATCGAGGGTGTACGCGTGGGCGGCGACGCCCGGCACGGTGCGGGAGTCCGCGACGCTGCCGATGGCGTACACCAGGGTGTCGTAGGTGAGGGCCTGATCAGCCCAATCCAGGATGATGTGCTGCGCCGTCGGGTCCAGGGCCCTGGCTCGATCTTGAACGAACGTGATCCCGGTACCGGCGATGATGTCGGGGATTCGATACTCGGCGAGGGTCTGGCCGGTCGCTATCTGATGCATCCGCACCCGCTCCGTGAGCGTGTCGGAGGGGTTGACCAGCGTGATCCGGGTGCCTAGTTGACGAGTCCGCCGGGCCAACCCCAGGGCCGCGAAGAGCCCGGAGTACCCGGCGCCGAGAACTACGATGTGATGGTCGCCGTGCCCGCGTGTCATGGGAGGCGCTCCTTCCCAGTCGTCTGGGTACGCCCACGGGGACGTACCCGGGATGTGTCGTCCCGCCTCAAGGACGAGGCCGCGCGGGCCGGTGTGAGCTGGCGTGGCGGCACCGAGAGCCAGCTCACACCGTGGGTGTCGCGTCACCGCTTCGGCTAGTCACAAGGAACCAGGCTCCGCAGGAACGACGCCGGCACTCTCCAGGACCCAGGGCTACTTACGCAGACTGAGATGGGCGTCAGGACGCGGGCGAGCGGTCATGCTCGCGGTGGAGAAGGAGATCAGGAGGGCTCCAGGGCGCGCAAGCCGTGGCGCATGATCTCACCCGCGTCGATCAGGGCACCGTTTTCGAACAACACATCTCCCAGCATTCGGCATGTCACCGCCAGTTCGAGACGGGCACCGAGCCGGCCATAGAGCGTCACGGCCCGGTGTAACCATCGCACCGCGTCGGGATCCCCGCTGTCTTTGGCGATCAGACCGCGTAACCGGTGTGCCCGCGCCCAATCCGCAACATCGCCGTGTTCCTTCAGGAGAGTCAGCGCCTCATCGGCGAGCCTGCGGGCCTGAGGTAACTCGCCATGGAGCCGGTACGCCTCCGCCAGTTCGATGGTAGTTCCCATGAGGTCCTGAGCGGAGCGGGTCACCACGAAGATCTCCCGCGCCTTACTCAGCTGCGCTATAGCCTCGGAGCGTTTTCCGGCCCGGTTCAGCAGCCGACCGTGGCTCCAGTGACATCGACCAACATCGGTCAAGAAGCCAAGGCGGCCGTACAGGGTACGCGCGATCGACAGCGCCTGTTCAGCGGCTGCCCGTTCCGTGTCGTCGTGGGACGGCACGGTGCCTGCCGACAGCAGGTACGCGCGTGCCCGCAGCTCTGGATCCTGCAGGTGCGGCAGCAATGCTCGAATGCTGCGGATGGTGTCCGCCGCACGGAGGGGGGAGCCCATCTCGAGGTACATGGTGAACAGCACCACCAGCAGCTGCGTCTCGGCGTCGGCGTGTTGCCCGGCTTCCTCACGCACCGTGCGTAGCGTGGTTTCGGCGAGCGCGACCGCGTCGCTTAACGCGCCGGAGCGGAACAGGCAGTAGGCCTGCTGGGCGGTGACCGGGGCGCGTGTGGTGACGGGGTAGCCCGTCAAGCGGGCGGCGGCGTCGGAAAGATGCGCCTCGGCGGCGGAAATGTCATCTCGATACAGGGCCACCTCTCCTAGGCCACAGCGCGCCCGAGCCTCCCACAACCGCATTCGGTGTCGGGTGGCCCGGCAAAGCACTGAGGTATAGAGCGCGGTCGCTCGTTGCGTGATTCCACATGCCAGTGCGCGTCGGGCAGCGGTCAAATCCGCTTGTAGCGTGGGGATCAGATGGGGTGGCCGACCAGTAAGGAGCTCCTCAGGGGTTACTCCCAACTTCCCGGCAAAGTGCGAGATGGCGGCTAGTGAGGGAGTTCGCCGGCCGGATTCCACAGAGGAGACATAACTGCGGGTGTATCGTGGTTCGGCGAGCTGTTGTTGCGTCAGGTTACGGCGTAGACGGAGTTGGAATACCCGAGGTCCAATATCGGCGCTGAGCTCGTGGTCCGATTCATGGACATCAGGCCACAGGAGCATGCCGGGAGTGTACGAAAGGCCGTTTCGCCTTCATAGTGCTCGTCTTTGGTGAGGTTTCGGCCATGACCGTAGTAGTGGCCATCATGGCGAGTCATGACGGTAACGACACAACATGGGGAGTGGCGCGCGCCACAGGCGCCCTGAACCGGTGCCACCCACTCCGTTACGTTGGAACAGCGCCGTACACTGATCTTTCGGAACCGTAGCCGGGAGGGGTGGGCCGGCGTAACGGCGGGCGGGACATTGAGAGCATAGAACCATCAGCCGCGTCGTGGTTGGGATACGTGGATGCGGGGGCTGATCAGTGTCGGATCGGGATGGGATTGGCGAGCGGATATTTAAGCTGCGTTGCGCGCGTGGGCTTACACAAAAACAGCTCGCTGAACCACGTTATAGTGCGGCATTCGTGTCTTCGGTGGAATCCGGGAGACGCACTCCTTCCACAGACGCTCTTCATTATTTCGCTGCCAAGTTAGGAGTGGATGCCGACGAGTTACTGACTGGTCGGCCGACCCGGTTACCCGTCGAGCTGGAACTCGCCCTGGCAGAGCTGACACTGAGCACTGGTCAGGAGCTGACACAGAACGAGGTGGCGCACGGCGAGCAGGTGTGCCAGGACGTTGACCGCACGGCCGAGGCGTACGGCCTCGTCGAGGTGCGGGCGCGAGCCAGATCTCGGCTGGCGGTGTTCGCCCTATGGCGAGGGGAGGTGCGCCGGGCCGACGAGCTGTTCGAGTCGGTGGAGCGACTGCTGCGGGACGCCCCGCTGCCCTGGCGGGTACCTGCCTTGGTGGGGCGCGCGGAGTGCCTCCGTCGGCTGGGGGACAGCCGGTACGGGCTTTACCTGCTGGAAAGCACGCTGAAGGAGCTCAACCGCACCGGTCTGATCGATCCCACGGCGCTGCTGGCGCTGCACGCCGGTCTGGTGGGGCTCTACCTGGATGTGGGCGCTACCAAGGAGGCCGCGGCGGCTGCGGATGAGGCGGTGAAGCTGGCCCCGGTGGGGCCGGAACTGGTTCGTCTGGCCACGATGTACCTGTCTGTGGCGCGGACTCTCACCGCCGAAGGACAGGTCGCTGAGGCTAGGCGGTACCTGGACCGGCTTGAGGAGCTGTGGCGACTGGTGGCGCTGCGACCTCAGATCGGAGAGTGCCACTGGGCGCGGGGGCAGCTGCTGTCCCGAGAAGGGCGCGATGTCGAAGCCTGCGCTGAGCTGGAGACCGCCTACCAGATGCTGCGGGGAGCCGGTGACCCGGCGCGGTTGGCGGGCGCGGCGGCTGATCTGGCGGACGTGCGTCGTCGGCTGGGGCATTTGGCTGAGGCGGAGCAGGTGCTTACCGAAGCGGCGGCGCTGGTGGAGCACACCGAGGACCCGTTGGCGCATGCCAGGATCTCCCGGCAGCGTGGATTGCTGGCCCTTGAGAAGGGGGAATCCCACGACGGGGAGACACATCTGCGGATGGCGGTCGAACAGTATGCGGCCGCGGGACGGCATCAAGAGTTGGCGTTGGCGCAGCGTTTGTTAGGAGACATGTACCGGAATGCAGGGCGGATGCAGGAGGCCGCTCTGGCGTACCGCCATGGTCTGGTGACTGTGGAACAGCAGAGTTGATCTGGAACCTTATTTCTGACCTCTCACTCCCGAGGGCTTCTGCCCGGTCCTCGGTTGAGTTTCTGAATAAGTCCTGATAATTGAGAGCCGCTTTAAGGAGGCTCTCGGGGTTTATGGGCGGCTTTCCACCTTCGCGAGATACGGTCCTGTCCGGTGCGCGGTTTCGGGTTAACTGTTGATTTTTTAAGGATCTTGGCTAGGGGAACACGGTTCCCTTTTCGGCCATGTGGGCGGGTGGGTTATCTCCAGCGAAATGAGGGTGAATCCGGTAACCGATCACAATCTCGGTGGCCTTGTGCTCGCTATCACGAAAACCCGTCGCCGAGGTTTGGGACAGGACCGTAAGAGGAACCGGCCCGGACCGGATGCCCCACGGGAGGAGGCGCCGTCGGACCGAGCCGGTTCTACAGACGATGAGCCCTGGTCGGTTACTCGCTCCTCTTGGGAATTTTGACCAGCGACAACACGGATCTGGATACCGGTTGGTTGTTTCGAGGAGGTTATGGGGCCGTGATGGGCAAGCGTCACGGTCCGGTCAGTCGGTTACAGGATCTGTCGGTAGTTGTTTGTCGTGTCGATCGCAGCCTTGATCAGTTGAGTGGCCTCGAACAGCCGCTGCTTGGCTTGCTGGTACTGTGCGGCGGCCTGGCTGGCCAGCTGGTGACTGGAGCCCGTGGTCGTTCCCTGGAGCATCGCGATGGCTTCGTCAACTGTGGACGCCTCACGCTGCAGACCCTGAACCGCCTCCTCCCCCTTCTGGACGCTGGCCTGCAGGGATGCCTTGATCTCCTCGATGGTGGCCACCTTGTGGCTCCCTCCTTACCCTCGCTCAGAACATATGCCTGATCAGCTCCGTCAACACCCCCCAGACAGGGAGCGAAGCCATGCAGATCGCGAACCCGAGACGGGGTGAGCGCTCCACCTCGCTCGCACCGGTGCGGGGTACCCCCAAGACGCCGACCAGCACATAACCCACGAAGAAGGCGAGCGTCGGCAGCCCAAACAACGCCCACGCCGCCGCGGTCCACCAGCTGATCTGATCCAATGCCTGGAGCGCCAACAGGACAGCCTGCCCCACTAGGGCGCCGCCGGCGGCCATCAGGTAAATCACCGCGTTGCGGCTCCGTACCGACCAGCGAGGCAGCAGGACGGGCTCGGTGGCGAGCCTGGCCACCTCCTCGGCGGCGTCGGCGGCCTCATCGGCGTACCGCTCCGCGGTCCGGATCGTCTCCTCCAGGGCACCGGTGAACTCGGGAGGCGGCTCAGCGAACGCCGGACGTGGCTGACGGACCTGACGCGCCAGATCGGTCAGGTGCCCTCGCTGAGTCGACAGGTAGGAATCGAGTTCGGAGATCCGGTTCTGCGCCGCCTCGACGCGCCGCTGTACGTTCTCGCTGTGTTCCTCCTCGGCGCGCCGCACCTCGTCGAGCCGGCGGGCCAGTTCGGTGTACGCGGGCCAGGACGCCCACGGACTCGTCGACGGATTCACAGCACGCCCTCGTAATGTCCCGGTCGAACGAACGGCACGATCACCTGCGTCCGGTCATCATGGCGGTCCACCAGCAGCGCCCGATTGGGACGTGGCCGCCACTCCAGATTGATGCGTCCCAGGGCTAGTCCGAGTTCATTGCCGGGGACGTTGAGCGCTACCAGACACGCCACATCTTCCCGACCCGCCGAACCTCCGATGTCCTCGGTGAACCGCGCCAGACTGCGCCACCAGGCCAGCAGGTGAACTCCTTGGCCCGGTCCTTGTTTGAGCACGGTCCGCAGGTCATCCAAACCGGTCCGCAAACCTGGTCCAGTGTCTATCTGGGACAGCACCCCGCTGGCGGCGTCCATACCGAAGACGAACAGGTAGGTGTACGCCGGGCGCACGGTGTTCGCCGCCTCGGCCCCGCCCGCGCTCTCCTCGTCCTTGACCTCCTCGGGTCGGGCCACCCGGGCCAGCGTGCGGCGTAGCCCGTTGGCGTCCACCGTGTCGCACAGATGACCAGCTACGCGTAGCGCCACAGCGGTTTCCTCGGTGACCTGGTCTGCGGCGGCCACCAGGGAAGCGAGGATGAAGCGTGCGTGACCGGGGTGGTGCTGTCGCGCCAGCCCCAAAGCCGCTGCCTGGAGAATGTCGGCCCCCACCACGCTGGGGCCCAGCACAGCCACGTGCCGGCCCACCGAGGTGTCCAGTGCGAAACGCGCGGTGGAGGAGGTGACGTCCACGGTGCGGCCCACGAGCGCCCAGCGCCGCTGGGTGGTTGGCGACAGCCGCTGGTAGGTGGGATCGTCTTCGATTCGCTGTTCGGCGTACCCGGTGAAAACCGCGGGTGGGGCGCTGCCGGGGGTACGGGCCTCCCACAGCCGGTGGCGTAGTGCCCGGAGCGTCTCGGCTTCGGCGTGAGCGTCCGGGAAGCGCACCAGGCGGTTACGTCCGGCGATACCGCCGGAGTCGTTGACCACGGCCGTGCCGATCGGGAGCCCAGCGGCGGCGTCGTTGAGCGGGTCGAGGATGCCGGTGGCGCCGGCGAGCGCGATCCGCATCGGGAACTGTCCGAAGATGGATTCGGACTTGGTGTAGAGCGCCTCGATCCCAGCGGCGGTCTGGCTGGCCAGGATCAGGTGGATACCGTAGGAGCGGCCCTTGCGGGCCAGGTTTTCCAGGAGGGCGGCGGCCTCAGCCGCGATGTGGTCGTTGCCGTTGAACAGCACGTGGAACTCGTCGATGACGGCGAGAATCCGGGGTAGAGCCACGTCGGTGCGGCGTTGCCGCAGATCGGCGAGCTTGGTGACGCCGGCTCGTTTCAGAGCCGTCGCCCGCCGGTTCATCTCCCCGACCAGCTCCCGCAGCACCGCCACCCCGTACTCCCGGTCGGACTCGATACCGACCGCCCGGGCGTGTGGGATCCACGTCGGGTCCACCTCGGTCGGGGTGAACTCGGTGAAGGAGACGCCCTCCTTGAAGTCAAGCAGGTATAGCGCCAGCTCGTCCGGTGAGTAGCGCGCCGCCAGGCCGTACAGGACGTCCAGTAGGAACACCGTCTTTCCGGAGCCGGTACGCCCCCCCACCATCCAGTGTGGGGTGGCGTCGTCGAAGGCCAGTTCCACCAGGCGACGCCCTTCCCGACCCACCACGGTCCGCAGGCCGGTGATAGAGCTCTCCGTCCACAGCCGCTCCGGCTGCAGCTCCGTGAAGCTCAGGGTGGAGGCGGTGCGAGCGCTGATGGCGAGCTGCTGGGTGAGGTCCCGCAACGTGTGGGCGAAGGGTTCAGGGTCCAGCGTCACGTTTCCTGCCAGGCCGCTGACCCCGAACAGCTCTGTGCCGGGCGGGTTGCGCAACTGGAAATGGGACTCCACCGTCATCAGCTGAGCGGTGTAGTCCAGGCGGGGCGCCTGCTCCTGGAACAGTAACCGCGGCGGATAGCCACCGATGAGCAGATGGACGCGGTGGGAGGGGCCGGCGTGCGCCAAACTGGCCAGCCGGGTCAGTTCAGAACGTCCGTCGGCTGGGAGGGAGGCGATCGCCAGTAGCAGGTAGGGCAGATCGGTGGCGCCGGCTTGGGCCGCCCGGACGTGCTGTTCGGCCTCGTCGAGCACGGCGTGGAAGGACTCCTGGGTGGTCGCCGTGGGGGGTATCGCGCCGGCTTCCACCAAGGGTTGGAAAGGCGCGAACACCGCTCCTACGGTGCTGGAGTCGACCGGGAGTACCCGCAACAGCTCAGGGGGACAGGCGGCCAACAGACGGGTGAGGAGCCCACGGAACAGGGCCGTCACCCGCGGGTCTCGGGCATCGGCGTCGATAGCGAGATGACCAGCGCCCAGCAGCGGCACCACGACGGGGAAACTGGCCTGCCCACCGGCCACAGTCGCCTCGCCCAGGCGTACCAGGACCGGTTGGTTTGGGGTGACGTCACGCCCCATGGGAAGGTGAGTGCCTGACGTCAACTCGTTCCACTGGATCCCCAGCCACCCGGGCGTCAGGCGGCCGGCGATGTGCCGTAACTGGTCCGCAAGGACGATTTGTTCTACATAGGACTGTTCGAAATGGGACCGGTCGGCGGTGATCCGGGCCAGTTCCTGCTCGGCTCCCCGCAGGTACGCCACAGCCCGACGGTGCCGCTCCAGTGCCCCCGCGAAGGTCGCGCTCAGCCTCCCCACAGGTCCTCCGAGAGCTCTCAGGTGTCCACAAGAGTACGCGGATGGACACAGCCCGCACGCGTGCCGGGTGGGTACGGTTGCATGACGACGCTGTGACCTTGGGTCATATTTCCGACCTCGTCGAGGGTCGAGATATCACGCCTTGCCTATGTGAGCCACGGTAAAGCGCCGACATCGAGGATGCGGTTTAAGACTCCGCGAGTTGTGGGAAGCCGGCTGAGTGGAATCAGCCGCTGTGCTGTGGGACGCGCCACGAGGGAAGCCTGGAGGACAAGGAGCTCCCGGGCTCCCTGCCGTCCGTTCACGCCCCGGAAGGTGGGTGAGAGGCGTTCCAGGTGTTGGCGATGGCGGCGATAGCGGCTTCAAGCGCGGTGGCGTCGGGTTTGGTGCCGCCGTCCAGGCGGGGCAGTGCGATATGCGCGATCAGTTCTTCCTGCGTCAGGCAACGCCCAGGGGTGTCGTAGGGAAGCCGGCGAGATTTGCGAGGGTTGATGGAGGAATCCAGGTAGTCCTTGAGGCGTAGTTCGATGCGGATGCCGATCACCGCTTGCAGCTGTCCGGGAAGGTCTGCCCAGCGTTCGGCGGTGAGGACGAGGTGGATTCCATACCCCAGGCCGCGGCGTGCGATGTGGTGGATCACCTCGGTGAGATCGTCAAAGTCGCGGCGCAGGGCTGGGTAGTTGTCGATGACCAGCACGGTGTCGAGGCATCCGATGTCTGGGAGGCGGCCGTCGCGGTGGACTTGGCGGTCGGCGGTGACGACACCGGTGCCCCAGACGGCGGACAGCCGCTCCCGCTTGTGCAGCAACTCCGCCACGTCCATGATGGTGCGGCGTACCCGGTCAGGATCCCGTTGACCGGTGACGGCGGCGACGTGGGGCAGGCTCGCCAATGCCGAAAGGCTGTCGCCCGCCACATCCACGCAGGAAAAGCCGATGTCGTGAGGGGTGTGGGTGACGGCTGCGCTGAGAACGAGGGTACGCAGCAGGGTGGATTTCCCGGTCTGAGGGGCGCCCAAGACACATAGATGACCGGAGAGGTCAAGAACCAGCGGCTCCTGCTTGTTGTCTTTGGGGCGATCCAGGACGCCGAGGGGGATGCGGAGGGCGCCGCGTCGGTTGGCGTCGGGGGTTGTCAGGCCGTATCCAGGGTGTTTCTCTAACGGGCCGGTGATGGAGTCCAGCGGGAGTGCCTTAGGTAGTGGTGGTTGCACGATGCGGTAAGTAGGGGCGCTGGCTTTGACGAGTCGGGAAACCACCACGTCCACGGTGGTGGGGGGAGGGGTCCAGTCATCCAGCTCAGCCAACCAGCTCCGCTCCTTGGGGCGAGACGGGGACAGGGCGGCGGTAGCGGGCTGGTATGGACCCGATACGTACGCCGCTTTAAAAGGCTGGAGGAGCGTGGTACCGAATCTCAGATAGCCGTATCCGGAGAGGTGGGGCAGCCTGTAAGCATCCGGCATTCCCAATAAAGCCCGACTCTCCTGCTCGCTGAAGGTGCGCAGGCCGATCCGGTAGGACAGAAACACTTCCAGCCCACGTATTTTTCCCTCTATCAAGCGTTGAGCGGTTAGCAGCAGATGCAGCCCGAGTGGTCGACCAAGTTGGCAGATGCTAATCAATAGGTCGAGAAAATCCGGCTCGCAAGTCAGCAGCTCAGTGAAGTCTTCGACGATGATCAGCAGGTGTGGTAGGGGTGGTAGTGGGGCTCCGGCGTCACGATGTCGGTTGTACTCCGTAACGGTGGGCAGGCCGGCCTGTTGCAGGATCTGCTGACGGCGCGTCATCTCCCCGTGAAATGCGTCGTGAAGTCGATCGGCGATGCTGGGGTCGTCAAGGATGTTGAAAGTACATGCCGAGACGTGGGGCAGCTCCTTCAGCCTGTTGAAAGTCACGCCTCCCCAGCCATCAATGAAGGCGAAGTTTAGCCGTTCTGGGGAATGGGTCATCGTTAAAGTGAGTATCAGAGTGCGTAATAACTCGGATTTTCCCGAACCGGTGGCGCCTACGCACAGGCCATGTGGCCCCATGCCGCCGAGGGTGAGGTCTTTAAGGTCCAGGTATACCGGGTTTCCGGCAGGATCGACTCCGAAAGGCGCCTTCAGAAAGTCTTCCACAGGTCGCGGGCGCCACAAAGACGCGATATCGTAGCTGCCCTCATCCTCAATACCCAGCAAGTTTCGCAGATCCATGACGCTATCCAGCGAGGTCTTCTTTAATGGCGTAGGACGCTAAGTGCGTGGTGCCAGCTTTGATGAGTCGACCAAGCACCACTTCCATGATGCTCGGTGACAACAACCAGCTTTCCTCATCGGAGTCATGCAAGGAGCGAGTGCCGGTGGCGGGCCGGTATGGGGATGATACGTACACGATTTCTTCGAAGCGCCGGAAAACCGTGGTGCCGAATTTTAGGTAGCCCTTCCCGGGGGAATTATAGAGATTGTGAGCGTCCGGTACTCCTAATAAGAGTTCGCTTTCTGCTGGGGTGAAGGTGCGCAAGACGATCCGGTAGGACAAGAACCTTTCCAGTCTATGCATTGTGTAATCGCTCGTTGCGAAATCAAAATAGTGAGAGTCGGACAGCAATAAATGTAGCCCGAGCTGTCGGCTGGATCGGCAGATAGTGAGCAATAAATCTAGAAAGTCCGGAACGTTTTCTAATATTGAAGCGAAGTGGTTGATGAGGATCAGTAAGTTGGGGAGAGGGGGCAGTGGGGCGCCGGCGTCACGAAGTCGGTTATATTCGGTAATGTTAGGGACCTGTCCCGCCTCCTGTAGAATCTTCTGGCGATGCGTTATCTCTCTGTGAATGATGTCGCGAAGTCGATCGACAACGCTGGAGGATTCGAAGAAAAAATCGAAAGCGTATGCCGAGACGTGGGGCAGCTCCTTCAGCTTCTCGAAGTGAAATTGACTCCTCTCGTCGATGAGTATTAAGTTTAGCCGCTCCGGAGGATGAGTCATCGCTAGGACGAGTGTCAGAGTGCGTAATAACTCGGACCTTCCGGATCCGGTAGCGCCTATGCATAGGCCATGTGGCCCCATACCGCCGAGGGCGGAGTCTTTGAGGTCGAGGGAAACCAGGTCTCCGATAGAGTTGACTCCAAAAGGCACTCTTAGGAAGTCGTCTATTGGGCGTGGGCGCCACAAGGACTCGACATCGTAGGTGGCTTCATCCTCAATAAGCACCAAGTCTCGTAGCTCCACGGCAGTCTCCGGTGAGGTTTCGTCGTGATTTCGAATACTAAAGGTGCGCCGCCACTGTTTAGTCGCGGAGAAAGATGATCAACATTCACCGCTTATCGGTTCGATCTGCGGTGCGAACTGCTCTTGATAACACTTGATCGCATCAGTCGCTATATGTGACCGTGTCTTGCCACCTCAGAGGTGGAACACCAGGAGCCATCGGGAGGGCCAGTGAACGCGGATGAGAAACCCAGCCTGGCTTCCCAGCTGCGGGCCGCGCTCAACCACCAGCGCTTCGACGAGCTGATCGACACCGAGCCACCCGGGGGTGGGGAGCCGAGGGTCGTGGCCTACATGCCCAATGTGGATCTGGCGGTGATCGAGCTGGATGAGCAGGGGCGTCCGCGTGAGGCGGCCAATGTGCTGCTGAGCACCCACTACCCGCAGGGGGTGGTGGTGCCGATCGACGAGAACATGTCGACCACCGCTGTTCGGTGGCGCCGCTGGAACGTCGACGAGTGGAATGAGGGGTTAGCCGGGTCAGAGGACATTCTGCCGGGGCGAGAGAGCGCTCCCCTGGAGTACATGACGGCCCGACCCGCGTCGGTGCTCAAGCTCATGGTCGGCTTCGGGGTGCTTCGCCTGGTCGACCGAGGCGTGATCGGACTGGATGACATGCTGGTGTACGCCCCGGCGGATACCAGCTGCGGCACACCTGGAAGCAACACCATCCGGACCTGGTTCGACCTGATGATCACGGTGTCGGACAACCGGGCCACCTGTGCGTTGATCAAGATGCTGCACGACCTGGGCGAGATGGACGCGCTGAACGCGACGTTCCGCGAGCTTGGGTTGTCCATGCTCCAGCTGACAGGGACCAACCCCACCACCGGCGGCGTCTTCATCCACTCCGTGATGAGTGCGCTGGACACCGCACGGCTGTTGCTGATCATTAACGGGAGTCCAGGGACACTGTGGCACGCCCCGGACGGTCGACCAGTCACGGCCGACGTGCTGTCGGGCTCCTCCCGGCGGTTCTTCTACAGGCTGCTCGCCGAGCAAGGGCTGAACATCGCGCTATCGACAGTCAACTGGGGGGAGCGTCAGTACCCAGCCGCCGGGATCCCCCAGAGGGTCCCGGAACGGTGGATCAATCCGGTCGACGG
This sequence comes from Actinomycetales bacterium, assembly GCA_002919305.1. GTDB lineage: Bacteria > Actinomycetota > Actinomycetes > Mycobacteriales > Micromonosporaceae > RSA1. The sequence goes on along the minus strand of PKFB01000021.1, from coordinate 149,858 downwards.
CACCGTGACCGTGGCGGGACGGGTGTTCGGTCAGGACGTACGCCCGTGCAACGCCAAAGCCGAGGTGGTGTTCGCTCACAAGACCGGATGGACGAACGTCTCTGGGGGAGACGCCGGCATCGTCACGTCGCTGCCGGGAGCGCCCCGGCGGCACTACATCGTGGCGATGCTGTCCATTCTCGGGAAACGTTTCGTTGACCCCAACCGTCCGCCTGACCCGCCAGGGGTGTATCCGGTCGGGTTCACCGAACGGCTCGCCCTCCTAGGACGCGAGATCGACAGCATCATGACGGCTCGCGCCGCACAGCGGCGCTGAACCGCTGCCGTGCAGTGCCGAAACCGGGGCGCTGTCCTCAGCAGGTGATCCAGCCAGGAGGCGCGCAGAGACGCGCCAGGGTCAGAGTCGAGCCAGGGCCCGCTGCAGCGGATCCAGCCCGATCGATCCCAGATCCAGGGCCGCCCGGTGGAAGCTCTTCAGGTCGAACGCCGCACCCTGCCGCCGCTGGGCGTCGGCCCGTGCCTGCCGCCAGATCCGTTCGCCGACCTTGTAGGACGGCGCCTGCCCCGGCCACCCCAGGTACCGGTCCAACTCAAACCGCAGCTGCTTCTCCTCGAGCCGGCAGTGGGCTCGCAGGAACTCCCAGCCCAGCTCGGGGGTCCACCGCTCCCCTTCGTGGAAACCGGTGCCGGTGGGGATCTCCAACTCCAGGTGCATCCCGATGTCGACGATGACCCGAGCGGCCCGGAACGCCTGCATGTCGAGCATGCCCAGCCGGTCACCTGGGTCTTCCAGATACCCCAGCTCATCCATGAGCCGCTCGGCGTACAGGGCCCAACCTTCGCCGTGCCCGGACACCCAGCACAGGGTGCGTTGCCAACGGTTGAGCAGATCGGAGCGGTAGGCCGTCTGCCCCACCTGCAGATGATGCCCAGGCACACCCTCGTGGTAGACGGTGGTGACCTCCCGCCAGGTGGAGAACTCGTCGATCCCCTTGGGAACCGCCCACCACATCCGACCTGGCCGGGAGAAATCTTCGCTGGGTCCGGTGTAGTAGATCCCGCCCTCACTGGTCGGCGCGATCATGCACTCGATCCGGCGTACCGGCTCGGGGATATCGAAGTGCACCCCATGCAGCTCACTGATCGCGCGGTCGGCCAGCTGCTGCATCCATTCGCGGAACGCCTCCTTCCCCGCGATCTTGCGGTTGGGGTCAGCGTCCAAAGCGGCGACCGCGTCGTCCACACTTCCCTCGGAGACGATCTGGCGCGCGACCGTGCTCATCTCTGACTCGATACGCGCCAGCTCTTCCCAACCCCAGGCGTAGGTCTCCTCCAGGTCCACGGTGGCGCCGAGGAAGTACCGCGACGCCCGGGAGTACCGCTCTCGACCCACCGCATCCTTCTTGGGGGCTCGGGGCGCCAGCTCTGTACGCAGGAACCGCGCGAACTCCGCGGTCGCTTCCCGAGCGGCCTCGCTGGCCTGTTCCAGAGCGCGGGCGAGTTCTCCCTCAGCGGCCACACGGGCGACCAGGCCCTGGTAGAAGTCGTCCCCCGCCGGATCGACCCAGGACTCGTACTGCGCCGCCACCGCCTCCACCTGACGGAGAGCCGCGATGTGTCCAGCCTCGGCGGCCTGTAGCAGAGATTGGCGGTAACCAGCGAGCGCCTCGGGCACCTTCTGCAGCCGCGCCACGATGTTCTCAACGGCTCCTTCGCCCTCGGTCGGCATCAGGTCAAAGACCTGACGTACCGCCTGTGCTGGGCTAGCAATCACATTGAGCTCGCTGGCGGCTTCCCCGGCCTCGTACTTTTCCACGGCCAGCGACAAGCGTTCGGTCATCGCCTCGACCGCCACCCGTTCCCGTTCGTTGGCGGGTTCAACGCGGGCTAGGCGAGCCAAGGTACGCCGGTCCAGCTCGGCGAGCGCCTCAAAGCCCTCCGGAGACAGGTCGGTCATCTGGTGGTCGTGACCGGCGATCCCGGCGTACGTTGCCCCGAGTGGATCCAGTGATGCCCACTCGTCAATGTAGGCATCAGCGATGGTGTCGATGCTCTCCACGCTCGAACCTTACGTGAACCGACGGCCCTTGGAGTGGCGGGCCACGACTCTCGCTCGATACTGACCTGCAGCCGTGTGCGTTGTGTTTCGGTCGGGTGGGATTGCGCCTGTTTCAAAGTTCTCGTTATCTTCGCGCGGAGCTTATCGCCGTTCGCGGCCACCCGGGGGGGAGGACGGAGCATGGCGAGGATCCGGGCCGCCGTGGCTCTGGCACTACTGGGAGCGTTGATTCCGGGGTCCTGGTTGTGCGCGGTCGTTGTGGCGGTTATGGCGGCATGGTGGTGGGCCACGTCGGCCGGGATGATCGCCGCGTCGTGGACGGCGTTGAGCATCGTCATAGCGGTGCTGGCGTTCTTGCTTTCCCGACTAATCCAACGGGAACAGGAGGTGCCAGGGGACGGAGTGGTGTTGCTCCCCCGCTCTGATGTCCCGCTGTGGAAGATGGTCCGGGAGCTGGCCGCCACCGTGGACAGCAAGCCGCCAGACGAGATTCGTATCGTGCCAGGGCCGTATCTCCGGCTCACGGAGCGTACTCGGCGCCTCGGGTTGGTATCGGGGCCTCGCCGGTTGGATATCGGCTTGGCGCTGCTGGTCGGGCTGACCGTCGGTCAACTGCGCTCCATCCTGGTGCATGAACTGGCCCACCATTCCCAGCGGGACGGCTTGCTTCCCGTGATCAGCCACCGTGCCCGCGACGCGGTGCTGCGGGTATTGGGCGCCAGTAGCCGGCGCTCCCTGGCGGGGTGGATTTTTCGGATGTACGCCGGGCTGGTCCTGACCTTGGAGGCCCCGCTGAGCCGGCGTCAGGAACTCAACGCCGACCAAGCGGCGGTGCGTGTCTGTGGCCGGATCGACACTCGCGAAGCGCTGCGGGAGATGAGTGTGCTCCGCACGGTGTGGCAGTGTTACGTCGAGGAGTACATCAAGCCCGCCGCCAAGGCGGGGTATGCCCCGGTCGACGTGTTCGACGGTTTCCGGCGGCTGTTGTTGCAGCACCGCCAGGAGACAGCCGAGCTGCGGGGGGTGGTGTCCGAGGAGCAGCCTGCGTGGTGGGATCCGCACCCTCCGCTTCTGGAGCGGTTGGCCGCTATCGACCGGGCATCGGACAGCGCCAGTCCGACCGATCGGCGTCCGGCGAGCATGTTCCTGCCCGCTTTGGCCTCTGCGCAGCGGGAGGTCGAGCAGCGGATCCTTGGCCTGGCCGACCGGGTGGCGGTGCCGTGGGAGGAGTTTTCCGCGATCGGCGCCAGTGAGAAGCTCCGGCAGGAGGCCGCCCAGCTTTTCGACGCCGCCAGCCGGTTGCGGGGCCAACCCTCCACGTTGGAGCACGTGCTGGATCTGCTGGCCCAGGGCCGGATCTGGGAGTTGGCCGCGCTGGCCAGCGATCCACGGGCTGGCCGCACCGAGGGCACCCCTGGTAAGGCGCTCCGCTTGGCGGCTCCTACACCACGCCAGATGGCCTTGGTACGCCGGCTGCTCAGCTCCGCGTTCGCTGTGGCGGCGGTGGACAGCGGGATCGCCCGTTGGCGCCGCTCCTGGTCCGGTGCGGTACAGGCGATCAGCGCCGAGGGGGTTCCGCTGCCGGTGGACGAGTTGGTGGCGCAGGTGATCGCCGACCCCGCCACGGTGCCGTTGGTGCGGGACGCGTTGCGGCGTGCGAGCCGTGCGGCACGGGTGAGGTGACCACCCGCCGGCATCGTCCGGACCGTGACGGCCGGACGATGAGCATGACGGGCGGATAAGACCGGGCGCGGCAGGCAGACCGGGAGGCGTCGGACGGCTCAGGCGGCGGGACGCTGGGCCGTGACGGCACGCCGGTCAGCGGCCACCTTCGTGATCCATCCTCCGGCCTGACCCAGCGCGAGCAGCTCGGTGCGGGTCGCGGGGAGCGTCGACTCTGGCCCTGGCTGTGAGGGCCAGGAGCGCCGCATCGCGTACCCCGGCTCCAGCCAGCGGGTGAACTCCTCAGGCGATTCCAGCAGCTCGCGTGCGGTCCGCAGATCGTCCAGGAGCGCGTCGAGGGCCTCTCGGACGGCGGCTGCGTTTCCGCTGCACATCGCGGTTACCAACGCTGGTGGACTGGCCGCGACCCGAGTACCGTCCCGGAAGGAACCGGCGGCCAGGCCAGCCGCTAACGGATCGGTGCTGGCTCGGGCCAGGGCGGTGGCCAGCAGGTGGGGAACGTGGCTGATGCGTGCCACGGCGGCGTCATGGGCCGTCGCCGTGGTGGGGACAACGCGGGCGCCGATGGTGGTGAGCAGATCCGCCAGGGCCAGCCACTCCTCCAACGGGGTGTCCGGCTCCAGGCACAGGGCCCAGGGGCGCCCCGAAAACAACTCAGGATCGCTGGCCTCAAAGCCGGCGTGTTCCCGGCCCGCCATGGGGTGTCCTCCCACGTACCTCAAGGCCGGATGACGGGCCACCAGGGTCGCGACAGGCCCCTTCACCGAGGTGACATCGGTCAGAAGGCCCTGGTAGCCGATGGCGTCTAGCTCGTCCAGGACGGCGGGGAGCGCGGGGAGCGGCACGGCCAGCACCACCAGGTCGGCTCCGAAGTCTCGGACCGCGCCGGGGAGCGAGTCGGCGATGTGCCAGCGAGGCTGACCGGGCGCCTGCGGGAGAGCGGCTGAGCGGGAGACAGCGCTGTGCCCCGGCTCCTCGTGTCCAGCGCGCCGAACCTGGGCGCGGGTCGCTGGGTCGGCGTCATAGCCACTGACCGGTAGGCCGGTCGTCGCGAGGGCTCGCAGCAGGGAGCCGCCGATGAGACCGGTCCCGATGATCGCGACACGGGTTCCGGAAGACGTCATGTGGTGCAGCCTGCCATCTACGGGTTTCACATGTGACCTCCCGGCCCGGAGCGTCCGGTGAGGGACGGAGATAGGCCAGGTGGGCTTGAGGTGATCAGCAGATTACGGAAGGAAACGGCGAGCGAGGCGTGGGTAGGCTCGAACCGTGAGTCATGTGGGCTATCACGTCCGTGGCGATGAGGCTGGTTGGGACGGGGGATGGGACCCGGCGGAGCAGCCCTGGCAGCGTACCGATCGCGACAGGGCACGCTCAGCCTATCTCTACGGCCCGCGTCGATCAGCGATGAGGCGGCCGACCTATCGGGAACCCCACCCGGTCCGCCCCAGCGCGGTGGGGGTGGGGATGGTCGCGGCGACCGGCTGGTACCTGCTGTTCACCTTGGTTTCGTGGAGCCGGATGTCGTACGCGTGGGCAACCGTCATCGCCGGTGTCCTGGCCACGCTGGCCGCGTGGGTACTCATCCGCTACGGGGACCGGGGTGTGGGGATCGGAGTAGCGGTGGTCAGCGCCTTCGGGGTCGGGATCGCCGGTTTGGTGGTTGGATTGCCCTACTTCCTCGACGGTCAGTGGATCTTGTGGTAGCTGTCGGTCAGCTTCAGTGGTCGAGTACCCATCGGCGCCGTCGAGATGTTAACGAACATTTAACTATGGGTTATTATCCGGTTCACTAACAGTTTCTCAGCTCCCTTGTTTCGTGTGGCGAAAGGGACAAAAGCTGAACCGGCCTTGACGTTCGGCCAGGTGCCGTGCACATTCGGCTCATGGTTTTCGCCCCCCTGCAGCGTCTGGATCCAGATCGGCGTCGTCGCCGACTCCAACTGCTCGCTGAGCTGGCCGACGCCAAAGCCATGCGGGACCGGATCACACCTCGTCGCGTGCGTACCGACCGGATTCGGGAACTGATCGCTATGCGTCGTCGCTTGGCTACCTGAACCGGTCAATCTTTGACGATCTGAACCGGTTAAAGCTAAGTGACTTTCTCGGCCCTCGTGGTGCCGTTGTTCGCTGTATGTCCGAATCTCTGGACGATCGAACTGAGTGAGTCAACCGCACCCTCACCTTTCGATCGCGCGGACCCCACGACCCGATCGCCGCTCTAAGCATTCGTTGCGCCTTACCGGCCCGGTCGGCCGTCACATCGGTCACGTGACCTGTGGGCGACCAGCTAACGTTCTAGGTCCTAATGTGTCCACGGTCGGACGGGTGACCGTCCACGCGGGAAGGCAACCCGGCCGGCTACGCTTTTCGCTGCTAACGCTCTTGACCTGGATGACGTCGGAGGGGTGCCGACCAGGCCGGGTCGGAGCTTGACCACAAGGACCACTGATCGTGAGGTGTCCGGTGCTGTCGTGCCCGTACCCGACGACCTGACCGGGGGGACCGTGTCGTACTTCGCTGCCGCTGTGGTTCGTGGGCCCAAGGGATGGTCCGCGAGTTCCCTGGAGTTGCGCGGCGTCACCGACGTCGAGGATGTCGCCGATCGGCTCCGCGACGTCGATCCTGACGCTGAGGTATCGCTGCTGTTCATCGAAGCCGACGACGAATACTTCGCGATCCTCCGCCTCGACGAGGGCACGGATCTGAGGGTGTTCGCCTCCGACGCCGCGTTCGCCGAGGAGTCCCGCCTTGGGAGCGTGCTCCTGGCCGACCTGGAGGACGCGGTGGTCCGGCCCCCGATACCGGATGACGACGATGATTTCGACGCCGAGTTCTCCGACCCAGCTGAGCTGGACATCGAGCCGGTGGGAGACGCCGACCTGCTCAGCGACTTGGGGATCTCAGCCCGTCGACTGATCGCCTTGTGCGCCCAGGATGCGCACCTGCCCTCCGACATCACCGCTGAGATCTGCCAGATCCTGGGCTGCCTGGACGAGGTAGAGGAGCTACGCGAAGCGTGACCGTCAGGGGACCGGCAGGGCGATACGAGGCATGGATGCGTCGTGCCCTGTCGGTCGCCTCGACGGCGTCGGTCAGCGGTGACGTCCCGATCGGCGCGGTGATCTACGCGCCCGACGGATCCGAGCTGGCCACCGGCGTCAACGAACGGGAACTGACCGCTGACCCCACCGCGCACGCCGAGGTGGTAGCGATCCGGCGCGCGGCCGCACAGTTGGGCAGTTGGCGCCTGTCAGGCTGCACCCTGGTGGTGACGCTGGAGCCGTGCACCATGTGTGCCGGGGCGATCGTGCTGGCCAGGATCTCAGCCGTGGTGTTCGGCGCATGGGATCCCAAAGCGGGCGCGGTCGGGTCGCTGTGGGACGTGGTCCGCGATCGTCGCCTCAACCACCGACCAGAGGTGTACGCGGGGGTGCTCGAGGACGAATGCGGTGCCCTGATCCGGGACTTTTTCGCCGAACACCGCGACGGGGCACCGACCACGCCCTCCTAGGCCGCCCGTGAGCCCGCCGGGGCACATCCCGCGAACGTCAGCGGGTTAAATCGCCAGGCGACCGCCAAGGCGATCACTGGGGGGAGCATCGAGCGATCGCCAAGCAGCGAATCAGGGAACTAGGCACGTACCTCCCACGACCGACCGGAGCGGGGCGAGGCGGCTGCGGCCTTTGAGGAAGCCACCGACTTCGCAGCGGGATCGGCTGCCAACGGCAGCGACACCGTGATTATCAAACCACCCTCCTCACGTGGAATCGCTCGCACGGTCCCGCCGTGTACCCGTGCCACCGATCGCACGATCGACAGCCCCAGGCCGACCCCCCGTGATGATCTCGTCCGCTCTTTGCCGAGGCGTTGGAACGGCTCGAATATCCGCTCAGTTTCGTAGGAGGCCACCACCGGTCCGGTGTTGGCGACCACCAGCTCAGCGCGTCGCGCAGTGGCGCCGCCCGCCGCGTCGGCCTCACCATCGGTGCGTATATGGGTCTTGACCGTCACCCACCCGTCCCGCTGGTTGTATCGGATCGCGTTCTGCACCAGGTTCTGCGCCGCCTGTTCTAGCAACACCGGATCTCCCATGACGGGAGCCTCAGCCAGGTCAAGGCGCAGCGAGACCCCTGCCTGCTCCGCCTCAGCCGTGAACTGCTCCACAGCGACCCCAGCGACCTCTGCGAGGTCCAACCGCACCGGATCGGTGAGCGCGTTCTCGCTCTGCGCCAACGTGAGCAAACCATCGAGCAGGCGTTCATTACGCGCGTTGACGGTGAGCAGGTTTTCGCACAGGACGCGGGTCTCCGGCGGTAGTTCCGGTTGCCCCAGCGCTACCTCGATGAGTGTTCGGTTGATCGCCAACGGTGTACGCAGTTCATGTGAGGCGTTTGAGACGAAGTGGCGCTGGCCATCGAAGGAGCGGTCCAGCCTTTCCAACATCTCATCGAAGGTGTCCGCCAGATCCTTGATCTCGTCCTGGGGTCCGTCCAGCGCGATCCGTTCCCGCAGGTTGTGGTCGGAGGCGGCGACCCGACGCGCGGTGGCGGTGATCTCATGGAGTGGGGCGAGGGCGCGACGCGCCACCAGCCACCCAAACCCGACCGCGACGACCGTGGCGATGCCTAACGCCACCACCGACTGAACAAGGAGGCGGTCGAGGATGCGGTCGTGGGTGTCCTCCTGAGCCTGGCGGAACCGTTGGCTCACGACCGTGTCCGGGGCGGGTTCGGAATCGAGATCCGCACGCGGCTCCTGGGCCGGATCGTGGGTGCCATCCGGGGCGGAGGGCGAAGCGTCGACCTCCGCCCCGGTCGCTTCAGGCTCGGCGGACGAGTCCGGGTAGGTCTGGGAGGTCACCATGACCGGTTGTTCCAGAAACTGAGCGAGCGCACTCTGAACGAGCAGGTACGTCAGCCCGATCAACACCACCCCGCTGGCGAGGAACAACCCGCCGTAGATGAGTGTGAGTCGTGCCCGGATGGTCAATGGTGGGAGCCTGCGCCGCGACAGAATCATGCGCCACCACCTTGGGGAGTCATGGGATGCGGTACCCCACGCCGTGGACGGTCTCGATCACCGGGGGCGGGCCGAGCTTGCGCCGCAGCGTCATGAGGGTGACGCGTACCACGTTGGTGAACGGATCGATGTGCTCATCCCATGCCCGTTCCAGTAACTGCTCACTCGTCACCACGGCACCCTCTGCACGGAGCAGCTCTTCGAGAACCGCGAACTCCTTTCGGGATAGCCGCACGAAGTGCCCGTCGCGTTGTACCTCCCGCCGGTTGGGGTCCAAGCGGATGCCGGCACGTTCGAGGATGGGAGGCGACGCGGTGCGGGACCGGCGGCCCAGCGCGCGTACCCGCGCCACGAGTTCGGCGAAGGCGAACGGCTTCGGCAGGTAGTCGTCGGCGCCGAGAGCGAGGCCGGACACCCGATCGCTTACCTGGACGGCGGCGGTGAGCATGAGTACGCGCGTGCCGGAGCGGCTCTCCACCACGCTTCGACACACCTCGTCCCCGTGGATGGTGGGTAGATCCCGGTCCAGGATCAGCACGTCGTACTCGTTCACCCCGAGGCGCTCCAGCGCCGCGTCTCCGTCATAGGCCACGTCAACCGCCAGGGAGTGGCGGCGCAGCCCTTCGGCGATGGTGTCGGCGAGTATCCGCTCGTCCTCCACAACCAACACCCGCACGCGTACCCCTCCTGGATCCAGCCCTGATCTCCCATCCTCCTCCGTGATCCGTAAGGAATCCGTAAGCGAAAACGCTGACGACAGGTTTATGCCCCGGTGGCTGGACTGACCGGCATGCTGACACGAATCGCGAGAGTCGTCACCGTGCCGTTGCTGGCGTTGACGCTGGCGTCCTGCGGTGGCGGTGAGAACAACGGCAGTGAAGTGGTGACGGCTGATGACCCGAGCGCGGCGGTGAGCCCAGGGGAAGCGGAGGAGAGTCTCGACTCTGTCGAGCAGTCCCGCCGGTACGTCGAGTGCATGCGGGAGCAAGGTATCGATATGCCTGATCCGGGGCCCAATGGCGAAATAATGCAGACCCACGGCCCGGGGTTTGACCAGGAGGCGTACGAGGAGGCCCAGGAGATCTGCCATGAGCTAGCGCCCGAAGGCGGCAGATACTACCGGGATCCAGAACACGACGAGCGGCAGCGGGAGTACGCCCAGTGCATGCGGGAGCACGGCGTGGACATGCAGGACCCGGAGCCGGGCGGACCGATCGTGGTGTCTCAAGGGCCCGATACCGATCCGGGGGAGATTGAGGAAGCCCAAGAGGCCTGCCAACACATCCTGGAGGGCGGCGCATGAGGGCTCGGCGTTGGTTCGCAGGTGGCGGTGCGGCGCTGGGGATACTTGCGATCGGAGCCGCCATCTGGGGGTTTGGTAGCTCCGGGGGTGCGCCGACGACCAGCGATGCTCCGTCGGTCGCCACCGCCGAAGTGACTCGGCGAACGCTGGTGGAGCAAACCGAACTGGACGGCACCCTCGGGTACGGGGATGAGGTGCCGCTGCGGGGCACCGTGTCCGGCATCGTCACCTGGCTTCCGGAGATCGGTGCGGTGGTCTCGCCCGGGCAGACCCTCTATCGGGTAGACGATCAGCCCGTCTTCCTGATGGCGGGGATGATGCCGATGTACCGCGAGCTCGGCCCGGGCAGCGATGGCGAGGACGTCGAACAGCTCGAGAACGGATTGGCTGCCCTCGGGTACGACGGCTTCACGGTGGATGGCGAGTACACCGCGCGTACCGCCGCCGCGGTCCGGGAATGGCAGGAGGACCACGGCTTGGAGGTGACCGGCGTGGTCGATCTCGGGCGGGTGGTGTTCCTGCCAGCCGCCATCCGGGTCGCTGAGGTACAGGTCCGCACCGGGGATCAGCTCACCCCGGGGACAACGGTGTACGACTACACGGCGACCAGTCGGGTAGTGATCGGCGAGATCGCGGCCTCCCGACAGGAGCTGGTACCGGAGGGCACCGCCGTGGAGGTCGAGTTGCCCGACGGTACCCGGGTGGCGGGGACCGTGAGCCGCGTGGCCTCGGTGGCGGAGGCCTCCGGGGACGAGCAGGGGCAGAGTGACCCCAGCGCGGCGACGCTGCGGGTGACGGTGACCATCGAGGATCAGGACGCGCTCGGCGAACTGGATGGCGCACCCGTGGTGGTGTGGGTTGAGGCGGAACGCCGCGAGAACGTGCTCACAGTGCCGGTGACCGCGTTGCTTGCGCTTCGGGAAGGCGGCTACGGCGTCGAAGTGATCACCGAAACCGGTAGCGAGATCGTGGCGGTCGACACCGGGATGTTCGCTGACGGCTACGTAGAGATCAGCGGTGAGGGCATCACTGAAGGCACCGTGGTCGGAGTGGCGGAATGATCGTCCGTCTGGAGAGTGTGTGGCGGGAGTATCCGGGCGGGGTCACGGCGGTACGTGGGGTCTCGCTTGAGGTGGCCGCAGGCACGATGGCGGCGATTGTCGGGCCGTCGGGCTCGGGGAAATCCACGCTGCTCAACCTGATCGGCACCCTGGATCGGCCGACGTCGGGCCTGGTCGAGGTGGACGGCTACGACGTGTCGACGCTGTCGGACCGCCAGTTGTCGGCACTGCGGGCGCGACGGATCGGGTTCGTGTTCCAGCAATTCCACCTCGCCCCGGGGGTATCGGCGCTGGACAACGTGGCGAACGGCCTGCTGTACGCAGGCGTACCGCTGAGCCGCCGCCGGGAGCTGGCCGCGACGGCGCTGGAGCGGGTCGGACTGGGACACCGGTTGACGCACCGGCCGCACCAACTGTCGGGTGGGGAACGGCAACGAGTCGCGATCGCGCGTGCGGTGGTGGGGGAACCAGCGCTGCTGCTGGCGGATGAACCGACGGGGAATCTGGACAGCACGGCGGGGGCGGAGGTGATGGCGCTGCTGCGGGAGCTGCACGACGGGGGGACGACGATCCTGGTGATCACCCACGATCAGAAGATCGCGGCGAGTCTGCCGCGGCAGATCCGGATTCAGGATGGCCGGATCGTTGCCGACAGCTCTGTCTCCGACACCGTCTCTGACGCCCCCGCTTCTGCCCCTGCCCTGGCCCCGGACTCCGTTTCAGCCCGCGTCCCCGACGACCTCGGCTCCGAGGGGGGTACGCGATGAGAGTCCTCCGTCCGGCGCCGCTGCGACCGATGGACCTGTTGCGAGTCGGTAGCGCCGGTTTGCGTACCCGTCCGCTACGGGTGTTGCTGTCTGCCTTGGGGATCTCTATCGGTATCGCCGCCATGGTGGCGGTGGTGGGGATCTCCAGCTCCAGTCGCGCCGACCTGGACCGGTTCCTCGAGCAGCTGGGCACCAATCTGCTGACGGTCAGTCCAGGACAGAGCATCCTGGGTGAACAGGCCGTCCTCCCTCAAGAGGCGCCGGATATGGTGGCGCGGATCGGCCCGGTCACGGCGGTGGCCGCCACGGGGGATGTGCCTGACACCTACGTCTACCGCAATGAGCACATCAATCCCAATCGCACCAATGGGATCGCGGTGCTCGCCAGCGAGCTTGACCTGCTCGACACCGTGAGCGGCACGGTGGCCGAAGGGTCCTGGCTGGATGCCGCGACCGCCCGATACCCGACCGTGGTGCTGGGCTCCGATAGTGCGCGGTATCTGGGCATCACCCGGCCGGGCGTTCAGGTGTGGCTGGGGGAGCAGTGGTTCACCGTCATCGGGATCCTCAACCCGGTGCCCCTCGCCCCGGAGTTGGATACCGCGGCGTTGGTGGGTTGGGAGGCCGCTGAAGAGTACCTGGGGTTCGACGGGCACCCGACGACGATCTACGAGCGTTCAACGGAGGACGCCGTCGAGCAGGTGCGGGGGGTGCTCGCGCGTACCGCTAATCCCGAACACCCCGAGGAGGTGGAGGTGAGCCGACCCTCCGACGCCTTAGCTGCCCAGCACGCTGTGGACACCACGTTCACCGGGCTGCTGCTGGGGTTGGGTGCGGTGGCGCTCCTGGTCGGCGGAGTAGGAGTAGCCAACACCATGATCATCTCGGTTTTAGAGCGGCGCTCTGAGATCGGGCTGCGGCGGGCCTTGGGAGCCACCCAGGGGCACATCCGGCTGCAGTTCCTTGTCGAGTCGCTGCTGCTGTCAGGGCTGGGAGGCGGCGCGGGCGTGATCCTCGGTGTCGCGGTGACGATGGGGTACGCCCTCACGCAGGACTGGCCGATCCTGGTGCCTCCGTGGGTGATCGGGGGAGCCTTAGGCGCCGCCTTGCTCATCGGTGGGTTAGCGGGCATCTATCCGGCGGTGCGGGCCGCCCGGCTGTCCCCGACCGAGGCCCTGACCACGCCCTGACCCCTCTGGTTCACCCCTTTCCTTAAGTTCCGTCTCAATGTCCCGCGATCCAGGGGAACATCGGAACAACACATCCCCTGGATCGCGGGCTTGAGGGCTGAAGAGAGAAGCTCAAAAAGAGATGACCGTATCGAGGGCGATCCGGACCATGTCGGCGAAAGAACGCTCCCGGTCCTCGGCGGGGAGCCGCTCACCCCGTACGATGTGGTCGCTGATGGTCACGATCGCCAAAGCCCGGGCGCGGAACCGGGCCGCCAGGGCGTACAGGCCGGCCGCTTCCATCTCCACCGCCAGCACACCGTAGTTGGCCAGCTTGTGGTAGAGGTCTTCCCGGTCGGTGTAGAACGCGTCCGCTGACAGGATCTGCCCGACCCGCAGCCCTATACCCTGCTCCGCCGCGACGTCGACCGCCCGGCGCAGCAGGTCGAAGTCCGCCACCGCCGCGTAGTCCACCAGCCCGTCGAAACGCTGCCGGTTCATCGCTGAGTCGGTGCTCGCGCCGATCGCGGCCACCACGTCACGCAGCTGAAGATCATCGGCCAGCGCTCCCGCGCTGCCCACCCGCACCAGGGTCTTCACCCCGTACTCCGCGAACAGTTCATGCGCGTAGATGGAGGCCGAGGGCATCCCCATGCCTGAACCCTGCACGGACACCGGAACTCCTCGGTAGGTGCCGGTGAAGCCGAGCATGTTACGCACCGTGGTGTAGCACTGTGCGTTCTCCAGGAAGGTCTCGGCGATCCACTTGGCCCGGAGCGGATCACCGGGGAGTAGGACCCGTTCAGCGATCTCACCGGGCTTCGCCGCGATGTGCGTACTCATGTCCGTCGATCCTGCCAGCGGGCGTGCGGGCCGCTGGATCCACCCCGGAGGATCGTTTCCCCATGTTTTTGTCGGTCAGCTCCTTACAGTGGCGTCAGGAACACAGCAGTCGATGAGTACTTCAACCGTGTAATCACAGACAGTGAGGGAGGGGCGCGATGGCGCTCCAGTTGGACTTCTTTGCCCTGACGGTGTCCGACATGGCACGGTCGCTGGCGTTCTACCGGCGCCTCGGCTTGGATCTGCCGTCCGAGGCCGACCAGGAGCCGCACGTGGAGGTGACGTTGCCGGGTGGGGTGCGGCTGGCCTGGGACACGGTGGAGGTGGCGCGGAGCATCGACCCGAACTGGCAGGAGCCGTCCGGTAGCCCACGGATAGCGCTCGCCTTCCGATGCGACAGCCCGAGCGAAGTGGATGCCACGTACCGTGGCCTCACCGAGCTGGGGTACCAGGGAATCCATGAGCCATGGGACGCCCCATGGGGGCAGCGTTACGCCACCGTGCTGGACCCCGACGGCAACGCCGTGGACCTCTACTGTCCGCTGCCTGCCAGCGATTCCTGATTGGCCTGGACACGGCCCAGACACGCAGGGGTACGCCGGGTAGCTCGTGCGGTGGCGCGCTATGCGCACTCGATCGGCGTACCCCAGTTCACGAACCGGATACGGGGCCGGGCGTGCCGACCGAGCCGGCAGGGCACCCTAGACGCCCGCGGCCCCGCACCCGGTATCGGTTCGTTGGGTACCGGTGTGTGGTGTCAGCGGACGGGAGCTTTGTTGCGCAGCACCTCCATGAACGCCCGCATCCAGGCGGGGTGGTCGGGCCAGGCCCGGGCGGTCACCCAGGTGCCATCCACCACCGCGTCCCCGTCGACGTACTCGCCTCCCGCTGCCCGGACATCGCAGGCGAGTTGGGGGTACGCGGAGGTACGCCGACCGGCCAGCACACCCGCCGCAGCCAGGACCTGGGAGGCATGGCAGATCGCCGCTATCGGCTTGTCGTGCTCCGCGAAGTGCTTGACGATCCGCTGGCAGTCCCCGTTGTTGCGGATGTATTCCGGGGCCCGGCCTCCCGGGATCACCAACGCGACATATCGTTCGGGGCGGACCTCCGCGAACGCGAGATCGGCGGGCCAGGTGTACCCCGGCTTCTCGGTGTAGGTGTCGAAGCCGTCCACGAAGTCGTGGACCACGAACTGGAGTCGCTTCCTGCTGGGTGCCGCGATGTGGACCTCGTACCCCTCCTCCAGCAGACGCTGGTACGGGTACATCACCTCCAAGGATTCCGCGGCGTCCCCCGTGATGATCAGTACCGATGAACGGTTGGTGTCAGCCATGAGCACTCCTCGGCTCGGGGTGGCTTGATTTCTTCGACGGTAGAGGGCTGGGTGAGGGGAGGGAAGCCGATCGCAGGAACTCTTTTCAGGAGCTGACGGGCGCGTCGCTTCACCGGCTAGCCGGCGTGAGGGAACAGCCGTGACAGAGGGGGAGCGGGGGCCGAATCGACTCAGAGACGTCGAGGCTTGGTACGTCGTCGCTTGATGTGTCGAGGCGTGTTGACTGAAGCGGCCAGCCACCCTGGTAACTCGCTAGGACTCATCCGGTAGGCTAAGCCCCGGTGGTGTGTCCGAGCGGCCTAAGGAGCACGCCTCGAAAGCGTGTGAGGGTTCACGCCCTCCGCGGGTTCAAATCCCGCCGCCACCGCTGCTGAGAAGGCGAAACGCCCGGCGGATCCCCAGGGATGAACCGGGCGTTTCGTTTTCCTGGCCTCACGCTCCAACCGCACATGTCGCGCCGCTAACGCGAGATTCTTTCGGAACACCGTTGAGTTCAGCCGCACTTTTCGGTATTTCCTGGGATGTCATCACCTGCTCCGCCCGCATAGCTGGAGAGAAGACAAAGCTGGGGCGGCGTTGAAGTGATGAGCGGAACCTGGATTCTTTCACCGCGTGACGGCAGGTGGGATCCCAGGCGCTGAGTGCACCACTTGCGCCTGATCACTGATAGTGATCCCCTCCACGCTCTCGGTGTCATGTTTCGAAATGGTCACTGCGCCTGAAGACGGAATCACGAGCGCCTGACATACGTGTGAAACGTGGGTGATGATCCATCACGTAGCGGTCAGGCGTGCTCCGACGCCGTATTGACCCGGTAGCGACCCGTTCATGGGGGTGTCTGTCGTGACGCTCCGTGCATGTGGTTCTCGCATCCGGGTACCGGTCCGGGGCATGGATTGTCGAGTCGGAACCGGGAGCAGACGATGGCCGAGGTTGTCCTCGAAGGCGTCGGCAAGGTTTATGCGGACGGTACGCGGGCGGTCAACAACCTGAATTTGCATATCGCCGATGGTGAGTTCCTCGTCCTCGTCGGGCCGTCCGGATGCGGTAAGACCACGGCACTACGGATGATCGCCGGTCTGGAGGAGATCAGCGAGGGAACGCTACGGATCGGGGATCGCGTCGTTAACCAGGTGCCTGCGCGGGACCGCGACGTGGCGATGGTCTTCCAGAGCTACGCGCTGTACCCCCACCTGGATGTGTACGAGAACATCGCGTTCGGGTTGCGGCTCCGCAAGCTCAACAAGGATGAGATCGACCGCCGCGTCAAGCAGGCGGCTCGCACGTTGGGGTTGGAGGAGTACCTCCACCGTAAGCCCCGCGCCCTGTCAGGTGGTCAGCGGCAGCGGGTGGCGATGGGACGAGCGATCGTCCGAGAGCCTGCGGCGTTCTTGATGGACGAGCCACTGTCCAACCTGGACGCCAAACTGCGTGTACAGATGCGGGCTGAGATTGCCCGAATTCAGCGGGATCTGCAGGTCACCACGATCTACGTCACCCACGACCAGACCGAGGCGATGACACTCGGGGACCGGGTCGCGGTGATGCGTAAGGGTGTTTTGCAGCAGGTCGCGCCCCCTCAGGTGCTCTACGACCGGCCTGCGAACCTGTTCGTGGCGGGCTTCATCGGGTCGCCGGCGATGAACCTGGTTCAGGGTGTGTTCAGCCGGAACGGGGACGATCTGACCCTCACCCTCGGTGACCAGAGCATTCCCGTCCCAGGGAAGCTCCTGGAAGAGCGGCCGGCGCTGCGGGGATACCTGGATCGGCCCGTGGCGGTTGGGATCCGGCCTGAGGACATGGAGGACGCCTCGATCAGCTCCAACAAGTCGGCGATCCTGCAGTCCACCGCGGACCTGGTGGAGGCACTGGGATCGGATCTGTTGGTGCACTTCTCTCTCAACGTTCCTCAAGTCGTCACCGAGGACACCCGCGAACTCGCCGCGGATATCGGCGCGGACGAGGTGCCCAGCGGCTCGACCTCACGCGGCACGGATCTGGTTGCCCGGTTCAACCCCCGGTCGCGGGTACGCGAGGGCGACACGATCAGCGTGGCGGTGGACACCGAACGGATCCATGTGTTCGACGCCGAGACCGGTGTGTCGATCTGGGGGGATTCCGATCGGTGATGCGACGACTTCACGAGCAACCTCTGAACCCCGAATGAAACAGGAGGAGATGGATGAGCCGCAGAGGAGTGCGCATTGGGGCGGCCTTTGCGTCGGTCGCCCTATTCGCCGCCGCGTGCGGTGGCGATGACGGCGGGTCGAGCAACGGCGGTGGGCCCGCGGAAGGATCGCTGGAAGGCCAGACCATTGAGGTAGCAGCGGTCTGGACCGGTGCCGAGCAGGAGTCGTTCCGGCTGGTGCTGGACGCCTTCGAGGAGCGGACGGGCGCGGAGGTGCAGTACACCTCCACCGGTGACGACATCGCCACCGTGCTCAACACCCGCCTGCAGGGTGGCTCGCCGCCGGACGTGGCGATTCTGCCTCAGCCGGGTCTGCTCCGTGACCTGGCGGAGCAGGACGCCCTGGTGCCGGTCAACGACGCGGTGAGCGCCGCCGTTGACGAGAACTTCGCTGGTATCTGGCGTGAGCTGGGAAGCGTCGACGGCGAGCTGTACGGCGTTTACTGGAAGGCGGCCAACAAGTCCCTGGTCTGGTACAACACCGAAGCCTTCGATGACGCGGGGGTGGAGGCGCCCGAGACCTGGGAGGACTTCACCACCGTGGTGTCGACGCTGTCCGACGCGGGTATCACGCCCCTGTCGATAGCCGGTGGTGACGGCTGGACCCTCACCGACTGGTTCGAGAACGTCTACCTGCGGGTGGCCGGTCCCGAGGCCTACGACCAGCTGGCCAGTCACGAGATCCCGTGGACCGACCAGACCGTGATCGACACGCTGACGATCCTCAGCGAGCTGTGGAGCATGCCTAACGCCGTCTCGGGAGGCCCCGAGGGCGCTTTGCAGATCACCTTCCAGCAGTCGGTCGCGGACGTGTTCAGCGATGACCCGCAGGCCGCGATCGTCTTCGAGGGTGACTTCGTCGCTTCCGTGATCAACGCGGAGACCAGCGCGACGGTGGGTGAGAACGCCCAGTTCTTCACCTTCCCCTCCATCAACGGCTCGCCGACCAGCGTGGTGGCCGGTGGTGACGTGGCGGTCGCTCTGCAGGACAACGAGGGCGCGCACGGCCTGCTGGAGTTCCTGGCCAGCCCCGAGGCGGCCGAGATCTGGGCGGCCCAGGGTGGTTTCCTCTCGCCCAACCAGAACGTCGACCTCTCCGTGTACCCGGACGAGAGCACCCAGCAGATCGCGCAGGCGCTGATCGACGCTGGTGACAACGTTCGGTACGACATGTCTGACCTGCAGCCCGCTGCCTTCGGCGCGACGCCTAGCGCGGGAATGTGGGGAATCCTGCAGGACTTCCTGGCCAACCCCACAGACATTCAGGGCACCGCGCAAGCGCTTGAGGAACAGGCAACCGCGGCATACGGAGGCTGAAGGAGATGACGAACCCGGGATCGACCGCCGCCGACGCTCAGTCCACTCCTGAGCGCTCGGAGCAGGTCGGAACATCGGCTGATACGGCAACAGACGGCGGTCGCTCCCGGGCTGTGGCGGCCGCCGGCCAGGCGGCGGGGACGGCGTCAGCCACCACCGCCCGCCGCGGCGGCCGCTCCAGCAACGGAAGCGGCGTGACGGGGGCCAGCCGTCTGATGGCCGTGCTGTTCCTGGCACCCGCGATGATCGTGCTGGGAACGCTGGTTGTCTTCCCTATCGGCTGGACGCTGGTTCGCAGTCTGTTCGGGCGCGACGGATTCCAGACTTTCGTGGGGCTCGACAACTACGTCGACATGTTCACCCGCGAGTCGACGTTGCGCGCCATCACCAACAACATCATCTGGGTCGCGGTCGTCCCCGCGGTGGTAACCGCGCTCGGACTGATCTTCGCGGTCCTCACCGAACGCGTTAAGTGGGGCACAGCGTTCAAGATGCTGATCTTCATGCCGATGGCGATCTCTTTCCTCGCCGCCGGTGTGACCTTCCAGATCGTCTACGACGCTGAGCCGGACCGTGGGGTGGCCAACGCTATAGCGGTCACCATCCACGACATGATCTTCGAGCCGTCACCGTACAGCGGCGCCCGGGTCCGGGACGCCGAAGAGGTGGCGGGTACTGACGCGGCCGTCACCACAGTGACCGACGACGGCGCTATCGACACCGCCCAGCCGGTCTCCGCCGGGGAGCCAGTGCTGTTCCCCCTGGTGGGTATCGCACCAGACGAGATCCCCTCCGAGGCACAGCAGGCTCCGTCTAACGTGGACGGTGAAGGACTACACGGCCTGGTGTGGTCCGACTTCGTCCGCGGAGGCGGCGGCACCACTGCTGTGGTGGACAACGGCGAGCGTGGGCTGCCCGGTGTTGAGGTTGAGGCGATCCGTGACGGCGAAGTGGTCGCCACCACGGAGACCGACAATGAGGGTCGCTTCTCCTTCCCCGACCTGACGGACGGGGCGTACACGGTACGCCTGGCGGCTTCCAACTTCGCCGAACCCTTCAACGGCGTGACCTGGCTCGGGCCGACCCTGGTAACCCCGTCGATCATCATCTCCTACATCTGGATCTGGGCCGGTTTCGCGATGGTCCTGATCGCGGCCGGACTGTCGGCCATTCCTCGCGACGCCTTGGAGGCGGCCCGGGTGGACGGCGCCACCGAGTGGCAGGTGTTCCGTCGGGTCACCATTCCACTGGTCAAACCAGTACTGCTGGTCGTGATCATCACCATGATGATCAACGTCCTGAAGGTCTTCGACCTGGTGCTGGTCTTGGCGCCGCAGTCCACACAGTCCGACGCCACCGTGGTGGCGCTGGAGATGTGGCGGGTCTCCTTCGATGAGCGCAACCAAGGACTGGGAAGCGCGTTGGCGATCTTCCTGTTCCTGCTGGTACTGCCCGCCATGCTGTTCAACATCAGAAGGTTCCGGAGGGATCAGTCGTGACCGCGACCACAGCCCCGGCCGACGCGTCGAGCTCAGGCTCGCAGGAGCAGCAGGCGCGGCAGGCGATGGGCGCCCCGAAGCGCAGCGCCATCTACTACGTGGTGTCGGCCCTCGGGAACGGCCTGGTGCAGGCGTTCCTGATCATCGTCGCGCTGCTCTGGCTGGTACCCACGGTGGGCCTGCTTATCACCAGCCTGCGGACCAGTCAGGACTACAGCGAGTCGGGTTGGTGGACAGTCTTCACTGAGCCGGCACAGATCACCTTCAGGAACTACCAGAACATCTTGGAGAGCGACCGGATCATCGATTCGCTGTGGAACACGGTGCTGATCTCGGTGCCTTCGACGGTCCTGGTGGTCCTCATTGGAGCCGCTGCGGCGTACGCCTTCGCCTGGATCGATTTCCCCGGGCGGGACTGGTTGTTCATCGTGGTGGTGGGCCTGATCGTGGTGCCGGTTCAGGTGGGTCTGCTGCCTGACGCCTGGCTCTTCGGGAAGATGGGGATCTACGGTGACATCACGGCGGTGGTGCTGTTCCACGTCGCCTTCGGGCTCCCGTTCGCCATCTTCCTGTTGCGGAACTTCTTCATCGGGATCCCTCGTGACCTGCTGGAAGCGGCCCGCATGGACGGTGGTCGGGAGCTGACGATCTTCCGTAAGGTCGTGCTTCCACTAGGCTGGCCGGCGATCGCCTCGCTAGCGATCTTCCAGTTCCTGTGGGTGTGGAACGACCTGCTGGTGGCGCTGTCGTTCGCCAGCTCGGAAAACGCCCCCATCACCTACGCGCTCCGGGAGCAGACCCGGTCGTTCGGTGCCAACATCGACATCATCGCGCCGGGTGCCTTCCTGTCGATGATTGTTCCGCTCGTGGTGTTCTTCGCCTTCCAGCGGTACTTCGTTCAGGGAGTACTCGCCGGCTCGGTGAAATAGCGATCGCTCTCCGTATCTGTCGCATGTGTTGTGTGACAGGACACGGATAGTTGGAAATGTCACGCCGTGAGGGCGTCGGCACGCAACGCCGACGCCCTCACGGTTTACCGTCTGATAGTGCTTTACCTTTCTGACCTGCGGTATCACCAACCGTGACTGCATCAGCATCGATAGCTGATGTCCTCAATGGACCCCTGAGGAAAATATCGTTTGACTGAGCGTCGGCCTTGCGAAAGCACCCGTTGAGTCTCTACTGTGAGTTGCCGATTGTCCGGGTGTCTGCCTCCCAGCCGGGTGGCACCGGACGGTCAACCGCCGAATCGCCGAAGCCCGGCGGACCGGGGACCCAAACGGCGCCGTCTCAGCACCCCCTACCACCACGGCGTCTCCACCTTCGGGGTGAATCCGGCGCGTACTTCACGCGCTGGTAGGGCGATACTCCTTCCCGCCCGAACCCGTCAGCTAACCCGGTAGGTGGTTTGAGGAAGAAGGAGCCAGCTCCTGGTGACAGCAGCGCATGCCGTATCCAGATCCTTGCGCGCCTTCGCCTTCGCTTTCGCCGCTGCGACCGCTGCGTTCCTCGTGGTGCTGCCCTCGTCCACTGCCCTTGCTCAGCCGTCCCGGGATGAGTTGAGGGAGCAGATCCAAGAGGCTGAAGAGGCTTTCCAGCTCGCTGTCGAGGAATACAACGACGCGCGTGCGCGTCTCGAGGAGCTTCAGGCGCAGGCGGAGGAACTCAACAACCAACTGGCGCCGCTCCAAGAGCAGATCGATGCGGCCTATGCCGAGACCGGTCAGATGGCCGAGACCATGTTCCGGGGTGGCAACGCCTCCATCATCGAATCCCTGCTCAGCAGCGGCTCCCCCACCACCTTCCTGGAGCAGCTGGCTACCGTGAACTGGCTAGCTGCTAACCGGAGTGAGGCCATCGCCCATCTGCAGGAGCTCAACGCTCAGCTGCTGGATGAGCGGGCCCAGATCGACCAGCTGATCGCTGAGCAGACTGCTTTGGAGCAGGAGCTGAGCGACCGGCGTAACCAGCTTGAGGCTGAGGTCGATCGCCTCACCGACATGTATGAGGACACCTATGGCTCCACCCCGGCGAGTAATAGTGGTGGCAACCCGCCTCCTCCACCGCCGGGTGCCAACGCCATCGTTCAGTTCGCCTACGCCCAGCTGGGTGAACCGTACGTCTTCGGAGCCGCTGGTCCGGATCAGTGGGACTGCTCCGGACTGACCATGAGGGCGTACGCCCAGATCGGAGTCTCCTTGGCCCACAGCGTTCGCCGGCAGCGCGAACAACTGGCCTATGTGGACTCCCCGTCCCCTGGTGACCTGATCTTCTACCAAGGGCTGGGTCACGTCGGAATCTACGTGGGTGACGGCATGAGCATCCACGCGCCTAAGCCCGGCGACGTGGTGAAGTTGGCCCCCATGGACCACATGCCCATTCACAGTTTCGGTAGAGCCCGCTGACCTAACCCGCACCCTCCACCACATCCACGAGGCCGGTGCCAGGCGATCCCAGGCACCGGCCTCGTTGTGTACGCACCATCAGCTCATCTACAGCCCTCGATAGCGCGGCGCTCAACCCCGAAGGGGCCGCGAGTGCCTTGGTGCCGGGCGGCTCACGGTATACGCACTCCGGACAGCTCACGCCCGCAGATCAACAGGTGTGCATCCGCCTAGCCCTCAAATGCGCTACTCAGCCGCGTCAGGTGCTGAAGGCCTACCCTCCTCCAAGAAGCGGGCATAGAAGGTCCTTAATGCGGTACCAGCCGCGTTCTGGTCACGCCTAAAGCCACACGCCCATGAACCCGACGCCTGCCCCTTAGCTCCACACTCGGGCCGGTGGTCGCATCCGTCGGGGACGTGAGCGACCGACGGCCGTCGTGCGCGGAGTGGGTGGGGAAGGCGAAAGCCGCAGGGCGTCGTGCTGGCGGGCTTTGTTCGTCGCCGGTACGCAGCCTCGGAGAGGCGAACGGGCGCGCTGTCCGGATGGGGCGTAGTCGACATGGCCAGATATGGCCACGGGTGGGCTGGGGCGGTTCGAGAACCCAATTCAGAAGTGATTAGTTATCCAACTATGGGTGAATCATTCAGTGCTGACTATTAAGTGAAATTTAGACGATATATCCCTGGGTATTGGTTATCTCGATTCAGTGGATCCCCTAGCCACCCCCACAAAGGCAGCGGGCGAATAAGCGGGCCTTATGCGAGGGCGGCCAACCGGACCGGATTTGGTACGCCTCGGCGAAGCCGTGGATACGGCCGCTCCTGGCAGCTCTTGACCGCGCAGGCGGAATGCGGCGTACCTGAGTCGAAGAAGACGGCCGGAAACCGAGGACTTGGGTAGAGGGGAAAGCGGTGGGAGGGGCGCGAGGGGTCACGCTCGGTGAAGGGGAGGAGACGGTGGGAGAAACGAGTGAGGGCTCCAATCACAACGGATCGGAGCCCTCAACTGCCCTGATACGGGTGCGGAGGATACGAGATTCGAACTCGTGAGGGGTGTGACCCCAACACGCTTTCCAAGCGTGCGCCCTAGGCCGCTAGGCGAATCCTCCGTCGGACAGGATACCTAATCGTCCGGAGTCCATGCATCGGGCGGCCGCCCGATGGCGATGATCTCACTTACACCGGCCGGCTCAGCGTACGCCAGGCGGTCGGGCAGGCAGGGCCGTAGAGCCCGCGGACCTCGGAGTTTAGGGACAGGACCGAGATGGGTGATGTGTGAAGGGGGGCGTGCACCACAGGCGCTCAGAGCCGGGTAGAGTGGTCACGGCCCCTCGTGCGGCGGCATCCTGTGAACCTCCCCAGGGCCGGAAGGCAGCAAGGATAAGCAGGCTCTGACGGGTGCGCGAGGGGTCCTCTCTTTCCGATCTTCACCAGATCCTCCGAGAAAGAGGGCGTGGGCTTCCGGGGTATCGGGGGCGCGGAGGGGGGACGCTGTGGCGAATCTCGCCCTGTATCGGAAGTACCGACCGACTACGTTCGCGGGGATCATCGGTCAGGAGCACGTCACCGTACCGCTGATTCAGGCGATCCGTAACGGCCGACTCAACCACGCGTACCTCTTCTCTGGCCCACGTGGCTGCGGTAAAACCTCCAGCGCCCGCATCCTGGCCCGATCCCTCAACTGCGCCGAAGGCCCCACCCCTGAACCGTGTGGGAAGTGTGAGTCGTGTGTGGCCCTGGCTCCGGACGGCCCCGGCTCCATCGACGTTATTGAGATCGACGCCGCCTCCCACGGTGGTGTGGATGACGCCCGGGAACTGCGGGAGCGGGCGTTCTTCGCGCCGGTGTCCAGCCGGTACAAGGTGTATGTCATCGACGAGGCGCACATGGTCTCGTCGGCCGGGTTCAACGCGCTGTTGAAGCTGGTCGAGGAGCCTCCCGAGTTCGTACTGTTCGTCTTCGCGACGACCGAGCCGGAGAAGGTCCTGCCGACCATCCGCTCGCGTACCCACCACTACCCGTTCCGCCTGATCCCGCCGGGGGTGATGCGCCCCTATCTGGAGCAAATCTGTCAGGCGGAGAACATCAAGGTCGAGCCGGCTGTCTTCCCGCTCGTGGTCCGTGCCGGGGGTGGTTCGGCGCGCGACACGCTGTCGATCTTGGACCAGTTGATGGCGGGCGCTGGTGAGGAAGGGATCACCTACGCCCAAGCGGCCGCGCTGCTGGGGGTTACCGACAGCACGCTGATTGACCAGATGTGTGACGCGTTGGCCGCCGCCGACGGCGCGGGGGTGTTCGACGTGGTCAACAAGGTGGTGGAGGCTGGCCACGATCCCCGCCGATTCGCCTCGGATCTGCTGGAGCGACTCCGGGACCTGATCGTGCTCAACCAGGTAC
Source organism: Actinomycetales bacterium (assembly GCA_002919305.1). Lineage (GTDB taxonomy): Bacteria > Actinomycetota > Actinomycetes > Mycobacteriales > Micromonosporaceae > RSA1. The sequence goes on along the minus strand of PKFB01000021.1, from coordinate 124,830 downwards.
CCGACGCCGCCTCCAAAGGGCTGCTGGATGTGCCCGCCGACCAGTTGGAGCGGATGACGGCGCAGGCGCTGCGGCTCGGGCCGGCTGAGCTGTCCCGGATGGCCGACATCGTGCACGACGGTCTGGCTCAGATGCGGGGCGCCACGGCTCCTCGGCTGGTTCTAGAGCTGATCTGCGCCCGTTTGCTGTTGCCCGCGGCGGATACCTCTGGCGCGGCCTTGTTGACGCGTCTGGAGCGTCTAGAGCGTCGTGTGGAGGCCGGTGTGGTGGCGGCGCCGGCCGCAACTGGGCCGGTTACGGCTGCGCCGGCTCAGCCGGCCACCGCAACCCCGGTGGGGTCCCCACCGGTCGCTTCACCGTCCTCCGGCACGGTGCCACCGGCGCCGCCGGCTGCGCCTTCAGCGCCGTCGACACGGGCTGCGCCGTTAGCGTCGCGCCCAGACACCGACTGGCCTCAGCCCGCCGTGCCGGCAGGTGGGGGCGCCGCAGCAGACGCTCGGCCCACCCCTCATGCCTCGCCATCCGGGCCCGTGGCGGCCCCAGCTGCGGCGTCCGGCGTACCGGTGTCCGCTGCGGGGAGCGGCGGTCCGGTCAACGACGCCGTGATCCACCAGCGCTGGCCCCAGATCCTGGAGCGGACTAAGCGGCGTCGGGTGGTGTGGTCGTTGCTGCAGAACGTGACCCCTCTGACGGTCGAGGGGGACGTTTTGGTGCTGTCCCTGCAGCATCCCGGCCTGCTTCCTCGGTTCTCCGACGAGAACGTGCTCGCGGTGATCCGGGGTGCTCTCACCGAGGTCCTCGGAGGGCATTGGAACGTCCGCTGTGAGCTCGCTGGAGAGGACAGACGGACCGTTCGCGGCGCCTCACCCCGATCAGCGCCCACACCGCCGCAACCGGTGACGCCACCACCCGCCGGGATGCCGGCTGCGCCAGCGCAGCGAACCGGCCCTTCCAGTGGGGTGGCCGCGCCACCTGGGGGCCCGACGGGGGGCCGCCTAGGCTGGACCGGGATGTCTCCGGCCCAGGCTGGGAGACCTGATGCGCCACGTGCTTCTGCGGTGGCGCCTGCGCGTGAGAGCCGGAACGTCGCCGCTACCGGGGGAACCACCGGAAGCGCAGCGCCGGTTTCGGGAAGTGTCGCCACCATGCCCCAGCCGGAGACCCGAACGGCTGCCTCGGTGGCTTTCTATGAGGGGTTCGATCCCGGCGACGAGCCTTTGGATGAACCGTTGGACGAGAAAACGCAGGGAACCATGGAAGAGCAGGCGCTCGCGTTGCTGAAACGCACCTTCGGTGCGGAGAAGATCGGCGAGATCGAAGAGAGTTGACGGTCGGCAGCCGCGGCGAAGATTCGTGTTCCTCGAGACGAGTCGGTTCAGTTTTTAATGGGATGATTTTTACTGCGTCGGAACGGGTCGTATCAGATGAGTGCGTGATAGCGCTGCGGGACTCGCTTTTACTGACGCTGCTGCTTCTCTCGACGAGATTGCTGTCTTGCCTGTCAGTAGGACCGCATCGGATTATCCATTCCACTTTGCAAAGTGGTGTGGTGACTTCTAGCGATGGTCGGTGATCCGGGACGACGCCGGTTGGACCCTTTTCGGGGTGCTTCTGACGGGAGCTCTGGAGCAATGTCAGGGGCGATGGCGCAGTGGTAGGACCACACATCGTCTTCCCGCCACACACCTGCGTTGATTCAGTAGCTCTGTCTGAGTGATCCGATATTTGCTTTGATCGGATGGTTACTATCCCCGTATAGGAGGCATGTGATTTAACGGTTTCTGTTCTCAGCGGTGAGGAGCGGCGATGACATACGGATACGGCCCGGGAATGCCACCACTAGGAGGGAGTCACCAGTCTCCCCACACCCCGCCGGTTGGTGGGTATCCACCAACTCCTGGCTCCTTCCCCGGCCCTCCTCCGGCCGGCTCTGGTGATGGGAATATCCCTCCTCTGGTTCCTCCTTCACCCGGTTTCCCTGGAGGTTTCCCCGTATTCGCTACTTGGGATCAGCGGGTCGGTGCATACGTAGTAGACATGCTGTGTTCATTGGCGCCGTTATTCCTCGGGGGAATCATGCTCCTGTTCACCGTCACATTTACCTCCGGGACCACTCAGATACTGATCCTCACCACCGTCATCGCGGTGATGCTTCTGGCTTTTGTCGGCCTGACCGCTTACAACCGGTGGTACCTGAGCGGGCGTACCGGCCAGTCCTGGGGACGCAAGGCGATGGGGATCCGGTTGGTGAGCGCCCAAACGGGGCAGCCGATTGGTCCAAAAATGGCGTTCATTCGTGACAGATATATCAGAAGGGGAAGTATTTTAGATTTAATGGCGATGATGCGGAATGATGAGTGGCGCCAGACCTATGCTGACAGGGTCGTCGGAACCTACGTGATAGTTGACCAGTAGCTGATCAGTGACGCCCACGGACGAGAGCGTCCGACCGGCCGGATACGCTGAGGATCAGTAGAGACCTGGATCCCAAGGAGTCGCCGTGATGCCCGGAGGCGGTCCGCCGAACTTCCAGAAGCTGCTCCAGCAGGCTCAGCAGATGCAGCAGCAGCTCATGCAAGCCCAGGCCGAACTCGCTGCGGCCGAGGTGACCGGAACCGCGGGCGGCGGCCTGGTAAAGGTCGTGATGAGCGGAACCGGTGAGCTGAAGTCGGTCATCATCGATCCGTCGGTGGTGGACCCGGAGGACACCGAAACCCTCGGCGACTTGGTGGTGGCCGCGGCCCGGGCGGCTAGCGCTGAGGTCAACAAACTGGCCAACGAGAAGATGGGGCCGCTCGCCGGAGGACTCGGTGGCCTGGCCGGCGGTCTTGGTCTACCTGGGCTCGGAGCCTGAGTTCGGTGTACGAGGGCGCGATCCAAGATCTGATCGACGAGCTGGGCCGGCTGCCCGGTATCGGACCCAAGAGCGCACAGCGAATCGCGTTCCACATCCTGTCCGCCGACCCCGCGGACGTCACCCGGCTGGCCCAGGCGCTGCAGCGTGTCAAGGAACAGGTGAGGTTCTGCTCGGTCTGCTTCAACGTGGCCGAGCAGGAGCAGTGCCGGATCTGCCGTGACCCTCGCCGTACCGACGAAATCATCTGTGTGGTCGAAGAGCCCAAGGACGTGATCGCGATCGAGCGGACCGGAGAGTTCCGGGGCCGCTACCACGTGCTCGGTGGGGCGATCAACCCGCTGGAGGGGATTGGGCCGGACAATCTGCGTATCCGGGAATTGATGGAGCGGCTCCAGGCCGGGACGGTCAAAGAGCTCATCCTCGCCACGGACCCCAACACCGAGGGCGAGGCGACCGCGACCTACCTGGCCCTGATGGTCAAGCCGATGGGGTTGACGGTGACCCGTCTGGCCAGCGGTCTTCCGGTGGGCGGCGACTTGGAGTACGCGGACGAGATCACCCTTGGACGAGCCTTTGAGGGGCGTCGCGCCGTCTGAGTGGCCCACCCGGCCATCCGGTCATGTCTCAGTCCCGTCTCATTCGTTTAGCGGCGAGACGACGTCCGCTTTTCGGACGGTTTTCAAGAGCTACGTCAAGATGACGGTCAGGTACCGATTTTTGTCGGCCGGTTTTGCCTTTAAGCATCTCTCATTAGTGTTCGGCACCTAACCGCGCTGACGAGGGCGCGGGAGGCTGACGGACAGGGGTGGATGATGCACATACGAAGGCACCGGACTCCTGTGAAACTCGCCGCCGTCACAGCCGCCATCACGCTCGTCGCTGCTGGCTGTGCGGAGAGTGAGCGCGGTGATGGCTCGTCCGGTGAGGGACAGGACACCTTCATCTTTGGCGCGGCTGGCGCGCCGGACGTCTTTGACCCGTTCTACGCCACGGACGGGGAGACGTTCCGTCCTGCCCGCCAGATATTCGAGACCCTGATCACCCACGAGCCTGGCACCGCGAACCTGGCACCCGGCCTGGCCGAAAGCTGGGAATCTAACGAAGACGGTACTCAGTGGACATTCCACCTCCGGGACGGAGTGACCTTCCACGACGGTACCGAGTTCAACGCTGAAGCGGTCTGCTTCAACTTCGACCGCTGGTACAACCAGCCCACCGCGGCTGGTCAGGCTCAGGCGGTCTACTACGCCGACGTGTTCGGTGGTTTCGCACAGAACCAGGGCGATTACGGTGAGTCCAACTACGTCAGCTGCGAGGCGACCGATGAGCTGACCGCCGTGATTACTCTGCGGGAGTTCAACGGTAGCTTCCCTGCGGCGTTCAGCCTGACCTCACTGTCGATCTCCAGCCCGACGGCGCTGCAGCAGTACGACGCCGACAACGTCCGGCAGGAGGGTGAGGCGTTCATCTATCCCGAGTACGCCACGTCGCACCCTGTTGGTACCGGTCCATACCGGTTCGTGGAGTACGACGAGGCGGAGGGCGTCATCCGGCTGGAGGCGTACGAGGACTACTGGGGAGAGCCCGCGCGTACCCGGAACCTGATCTTCCAGATCATTCCGGATGAGGCGCAACGTCGGCAGGCGCTGGACGCCGGGCAGATCCACGGCTATGACTTCCCCTCTCCGGCTGACTACGCCTCCCTGGAGGAAGCCGGCTACAACCTCATGGTCCGTGAGCCCTTCAACATCCTCTACCTGGGCATCAACCAGGCGGGCAACCCGGCGCTGACTGACCTGCGGGTGCGGCAAGCTATCGCGCACGCCATCAACCGGGAGGAGCTGGTACGCACCCGGCTTCCGGAAGGCGCTGAGGTGGCGACCCAGTTCATCCCCGATACGGTGGTGGGGTACGCCGACGACGTCCAGACCTACGAGTACGACCCGGACCGGGCGCGGCAGCTGTTGGCTGAGGCCGGCTATCCCAACCTGACGTTGAGGTTCCACGTGCCGACCGAGGTCACCCGGCCGTATATGCCTAACCCGCAGGAGATCTTCGAGACCATCGCCGCCGACCTGCAGGAGGTCGGTATCACGATCGAGCAGGTGTCGCTGCCGTGGAACGGTGGATACATCGACGCTATCCGCCAGACCCCGGATCACGACCTGCACCTGCTGGGGTGGACCGGTGACTTCAACGACCCGGTCAACTTCGTCGGCACCTTCTTCGGACGCCCGTCGAACGAATTCGGCATCAACGATGCCAACAGCGCCGAGATGTTCGCCGCCATCGCCGCGGCTAACTCGATCGTCGATGCCGAGGAGAAAGAGGCGGCCTGGCAGCAGGTCAACCGTGACCTGCTCAGCCAGTGGCTGCCCGCTATCCCGATCTCGCACTCGCCGCCGGCGATCGTGGTGGCTTCCAACGTCAGCGGTCTGGTTCCCAGCCCGCTGACTCAGGAGGAATTCTCCACCGTCGTCGTCGAATAGGTTGTCCTCTGCTGGCCCGGGTTACTGACCCGGGCCAGCCCGCTTTCTCCAGAGGAGAGCCATGCTGCGAGTCGTGATCCGGCGCCTGTTGCAGATGGTGTTGACGCTATGGGTGCTGTCGGTCTTGATGTACGTCTGGCTGCGGAATCTGCCGGGCGGCCCGGTCAGTGCGTTGCTCGGCGAGCGCGCGACCCCGGAACGGGTCGCCGAGCTGGAGCGGCAACTCGGGTACGACCAGCCGATTTGGGTGCAGTACGGACGTTGGTTGAACCGGATCCTTCACGGTGACTTCGGGACCTCGCTGCGCACAGGGGACCCGGTCCTTGAGGAGCTGGGGCGGGCGTTCCCCGCCACCATCGAACTGAGTTTTTTCGCGCTGCTCTTCGCGGTCGGCCTAGGGATCCCGTTGGGGTATCTCGCGGCCCGGTATCGGGGCAGCTTGTTGGATAACGCGGTCGTGATCGGCTCCCTGGTGGGCGTAGCCGTGCCAGTGTTCTTCCTGGGCTACCTGCTGCAGGAAAGCATCGCTGAAGGGCTGGCCTGGTTGCCCCCGTCAGGGCGGCAGTCGGTCACGATCAACGCCACCCACGTGACGAACTTCTTCATCCTCGACGGCATCCTGACGCGGGAGTGGGACGCCTCGCTGGACGCTCTGAAGCACATCATCCTGCCAGCGATCACGCTCGGGACCATCCCGTTGGCGGTGATTGTGCGGATTACGCGGGCCAGCGTGTTGGACGTGCTCAACGAGGATTACGTGCGTACCGCTGAGGCCAAGGGCCTGAAGGCCCGGACTATCCGGGGGCGGCACGTCCTGCGTAACGCGATGCTGCCGGTCGTGACCGCGATCGGGCTGCAGACCGGGTTGCTGCTGGCCGGAGCGGTGCTTACCGAGCGGGTGTTCGTGTGGCGCGGGTTGGGCTTCCTGCTCGCGGAAGGCATCACCGAACGGGATTACCCGCGGTTGCAGGCGCTCATCCTGCTGTCTGCCCTGGTGTACGTGGTGGTCAACCTGCTGGTCGACCTGTCCTACGCGATCATCGATCCGAGGGTGCGTGTGCGGTGACCGGACTCGCCGAATACAAGAAGGAACGGCTGGACGGTTTGGCCGAGGTGGCCGCCGAGGGGCGCGGGACCAGCCTGCTGGTGGACGCGCTACGTCGCCTGTCCCGGAACCCGGTCGCCATCATCGGGGCCGTCATCATTCTGTTGTTCGTTCTGCTGGCCCTGCTCGCGCCGCTGATCGCGCCGAACGACCCTACCCGGCAGTTCGACGTGCCGGAGCTGCGGGCCGACCACATCCCTGACTCGGTGCCCGGCTTCGTGCTCGGCGTGGACCAGTTGGGGCGTGACTTCTTCTCGCGCCTGCTGTACGGCGCGCAGCAGACCCTGATCGTGGGTGTGCTGGCCACCTTGTCCGGGTTGGTTGTGGGCGCGGTGATCGGCGGACTGGCGGGTGCGTTCGGCGGCTGGGTGGACGCGGTGTTGATGCGGCTGGTCGACATCATGCTCGCCCTGCCGAGCCTGTTGTTGGCCATCAGCCTGGCCGCGCTGGCCGAGCGGCCCAGCCAGTGGACCGTGATCACCGCGGTGGCGGTGGTGAGCGTCCCGGTCTTCGCTCGGCTGCTGCGGGGCGCGATGCTCGCCCAGCGGGAGAGCGACCATGTGCTGGCCGCCCGTGCGTTGGGCGTCAAGCAGCACGTCATCGTGCTGCGCCACATGTTGCCCAACTCGCTGTCACCGGTCCTGGTCCAAGGCACGTTGACCCTGGCGACCGCCATCATCGACGCGGCCGCACTGTCCTTCCTCGGGCTGGGGGACCAGACCATCGGCCGGGCCGAGTGGGGGTTGATGTTGGCACAATCCCAGCGATACCTGGAGATTCGGCCGGAGCTCGCAATGTACCCCGCCTTCGCGATCATCATCGTGGCGCTGGGCTTCACCCTGCTGGGTGAGGCCATGCGCGAGGCGCTTGACCCCAAGAACCGGCGGTGAGACACGATGCCACTACTGGATGTGCGTAACCTGCGGGTGGCGTTCCGTCGCCGAGGCGCCCCGGATGTGGTCGCGGTGGACGGGATCAGCTTCACGGTGGAAGAAGGCCAGACCGTCGGCCTGGTGGGTGAATCCGGGTGTGGTAAGTCTGTGACCTCACTGGCCATCATGGGGTTGCTGCCCCGCCGGGGCGTCACGGTCACCGGTGAGGTCTGGTTCGAAGGGGTCAACCTGCTCCAGCTGCGCCCCAAGGAGATGCGGGACCGGCGCGGACGGGAGATCGGCATGATCTTCCAGGACCCGCTGTCCTCCCTCAACCCCGTGGTCCCCATCGGGGTGCAGGTGACCGAGGTGTTGACCCGGCACCGGGGTATGAACCGTAAACAGGCCATCGCAGAGGCGCGAGAATTGCTCGACGCGGTGGGGATCCCGGATCCGGACCGCCGTTTAAAGGAGTACCCCCACCAGATCTCCGGTGGGATGCGGCAGCGGGCACTGATCGCGATGGCGTTGGCCTGCCGGCCTCGCCTGTTGATCGCCGATGAGCCGACCACCGCGTTGGATGTCACGATCCAGGCTCAGATCCTCACCGTGCTGCGCCAGTTGGTCGATGAGTTCAACACGGCGCTCATCATGATCACCCATGACCTGGGGGTGGTCGCCGGGATCTGTGACCAGGTGAACGTGTTGTACGCGGGGCGGGTGGTGGAGAAGACCGACCGGCACCGGCTGTTCAAGGAGCCCAGGCACCCCTACACGCATGGGCTGCTGCGTTCGGTGCCGCGTCTGAACCAGCCGCGGGGCGTTCCGCTGACGCCGATTCCGGGGTCGATTAACGATTTCATCCCGTGGCCTACGGGATGCGCGTTCCAGCCCCGTTGTGACCGCGCGGTGGAGATCTGCCGCCAGAACACGCCCGAGTTGGACGACGACGGCTTCCGGCTGCTGCGCTGCCACAACCCAGTGCCGGTGTCGGACGCCGAATCCGCCGAGGAGGTGCGGGCATGAGCTCTCCCGAAGACACCATCGGGCCGTCGACGACGGAGACAGCGGAAGCCGGGCCGATAAAGAGCAACCAGGTGTCGGAGGGCGACGCCGCGCACGCGGCGGCCTCGGCTGAGGCAACGTCGGCTGAGGCGACGGAGCCGGCGGAGGAAGCGGCCGGGGATGTCCTGGTTCGGGTGGAAGACCTGAAGGTGCACTTCCCTATCAAACGGGGAATCCTCCTAGACCGGACCGTCGGCTATGTGTACGCGGTCGATGGTGTGTCGCTGAACATTCAGCGCGGCACCACCTACGGTCTGGTGGGGGAGTCCGGCTGCGGGAAGAGCACGCTTGGCCGTGGCCTGCTCCGGTTGGTCGAACCCACCGGTGGCGAGATCTTCTTCGACGGCATCCCGGTACGCCATCTCAAGGGCGAGCAGCTCCGGCGGCTGCGGCGCCGCATGCAGATGGTGTTCCAGGACCCGCTGTCCAGCCTGGATCCGCGGCAGACCGTGGAGTCCATCCTGGTCGAAGGGCTCAAAGCGCATAACCTGGCCCGGGATTCCGCCCAGGTAGGCAGGAAGCTGCGGGAGACGCTGGACGCGGTCGGGCTGCCCACCGGGGCGTTGCGGCGGTACCCCCACGAGTTCTCAGGAGGCCAACGGCAGCGGATCGGCATCGCGCGTTGCTTGGTGCTCGAGCCGGATCTGATCATCGCTGACGAACCGGTGAGCGCCCTGGACGTCTCCATCCAGGCGCAGGTCCTCAACCTGCTTGAGGAACTCCAGCGGGAACGCGGCCTGACCTACCTAGTGATCGCTCACGACCTGGCGGTGGTGCGGCACATCAGCGACATCGTGGGCGTCATGTACCTGGGTGGGCTGGTAGAGGAGGCACCCAGCGACCAGTTGTACGCCGAGCCGCTGCACCCGTACACCAAGGCCCTGATGTCGGCCGTGCCGGTGCCGGATCCGGTCGTGGAGGACCAGCGGGAACGCATCCTGCTGGTGGGTGACCTGCCCTCCCCCGCCAATCCTCCAGCGGGATGCCGGTTCCACACCCGGTGTCCGTGGCGGCAGGAGACCCGGTGCCACGAGGAGCGTCCCGCGCTGCGGGAGCTCTCTCCGGGACACCGGGTGGCGTGCCACTGGGCGGAGGACATCGCGACAGGCCGGATCAGCCCACACGAGGTGGCGGCGGAACTCGTGCCCGCTCACGAGACGCTCGCTGGGCCGTCGGTGACGCAGGAGACCGCCGAGATCGCCGGCACGTTGCGCCCCGGCGGTGACTGACGGCGCACCGGGCGTACCCCACCGCCCTGTGGGTTGATCCCGCTGGTGATCCGGCTTCGGCCGTCGGACCGAAGCCGGCCGTTGAAGAAAACTCCCCGCGATCCAGGGAGCAGCATCGCCTTGTGGGCGTTCCGCCGTCGAAGGCTCCCTGGATCGCAGGGAAACCTCGTGGATCGCGGGGGAGGAAGAGGGAAGCTGAGAGGTCAGGCGCGGTTGACTGCGCTGGCGACGGCACGCAGGGAGGCGGTCACGATGTTCTCGTCGACGCCGACGCCCCACAGGGTGTTCTCGCCGATCGCGCACTCCACGTACGCCGCGGCCTTCGCGTCACCGCCCGAGCTGAGCGCGTGCTCGCTGTAGTCCAGCACCCGCACCTGAACATCCACGTCGGCCAGGGCCGAGACGAAGGCGTCGATCGGGCCATTGCCCACGCCGCTGATCTCGTGCGTCACCCCGTCGATGGTGACGGTGGCGGCCACCTCGACCTTGCCTTCCACCGTGGAGGTGCTGTAGCGGTCCACGCTCATCCGGCCGGAGGACTGGTTCAGGTACTCGGCAGCGAAGATCTCCCACATCTGAGCAGGCGTGACCTCACCGCCCTGCTCGTCGGTGTGCCGCTGGATCACGCCCGAGAACTCGATCTGCAGCCGGCGCGGCAGGTCCATCTGGTGCTCGGTCTTCATGATGTACGCCACGCCGCCCTTACCGGACTGCGAGTTGACCCGGATCACCGCCTCGTAGGTGCGCCCCACGTCCTTGGGGTCGATGGGCAGGTACGGGACCGCCCACGTGAACTCCGATACCGGTACTCCGGCCGCGGCGGCGTCCCGCTCCAGCGCCTCGAAACCTTTCTTGATCGCGTCCTGGTGCGAGCCTGAGAAGGCGGTGTAGACCAGGTCCCCGGCGTACGGGTGCCGTTCGTGCACCGGCAGCTGGTTGCAGTACTCGACGGTGCGGCGAATCTCGTCGATGTTGGAGAAGTCGATCTGCGGGTCTACGCCCTGGCTGAACAGGTTCAGACCCAGGGTGACCAGGTCTACGTTGCCGGTGCGTTCCCCGTTGCCAAACAGGCACCCCTCGACGCGCTCGCCTCCGGCCATGAGGCCCAGCTCGGCGGCGGCGACCGCGGTACCCCGGTCGTTGTGCGGGTGCAGCGACAGAATCAGCGACTCGCGGCGCGGCAGGTTCCGGTGCATCCACTCGATGGAGTCGGCGTACACGTTCGGCGTGGCCATCTCCACGGTGGCCGGCAGATTGATGATCATCTTCCGGTCCGGGGAAGGATCGATCACGTCGATGACCTTGCCGCAGATCTCGACCGCGTACTCCAGCTCAGTGCCGGTGTAGGACTCCGGCGAGTACTCGTAGTAGATCTCCGTGTCCGGGGTGAGCTGCTCGGCGTACTTCAGGCACAGCCGGGCCGCGTTCGTCGCGATGTCGGTGATTCCGTCGGTGTCCAGCCCGAAGACGACGCGTCGCTGCAGCGTCGAGGTGGAGTTGTAGAAGTGCACGATCGCCTGCTTCGCACCCCGCAGCGACTCGAAGGTCCGCTCGATCAGGTGCTCCCGGCACTGCACCAGCACCTGGATGATGACGTCGTCCGGGATCAGGTCTTCCTCGATGAGCAGCCGGATGAAGTCGTAGTCGGTCTGGCTGGCGGCCGGGAACCCGACCTCGATCTGCTTGTAACCCATCCGGCACAGCATCTGGAACATGCGCCGCTTCCGCTCCGGCGACATCGGGTCGATCAGCGCCTGGTTGCCGTCCCGCAGGTCGACCGCGCACCACTGTGGGGCCGCCTCGATGCGGCGCGACGGCCAGGTCCGGTCAGGCAGATCAACACGGAACTGCTCGTGGTAGGGGCGGTAGCGGTGGATGGGCATCCGGCTGGGCTGCTGCCGGCTGAATGGATCGACGGATACCTGACCGGTGGCGGTGTCGGACATGGCGATGCTTACTCCTTCGACGGACTGGTCGCTGAGGCACGTTGAGACGGTTCGGACAGGATTCACGGACCACGCCACGAACGGTGGAGGTCCGGATCTCAGACCATGGGTGTCTTTGAAGAACGGCCCGGCAGACGCGCAGAAACTCCGCGGCGAGGTGCCGGCCTTTAACGGGCCCCGCCGCGGCGGCGAAGGAGCAGAGCGCGCCACATAACGGTGGCCACGCTACGCGAACCGGTGCGACTTCGCAAAGACACGCATGGAATCTTGAGAGCCGTGTCACGCTGCGTCGCGGTCGATAGTTCGGAGCCGCAGCAGGAGTCGTCAGGTATGGTCGGTTATGACCGTTTGAAGGTGGCCAGGATCCCGCCGTGGCGCCAGGCGGCTGTCCGTGGGCCACTCGTCGGCGTTGCTCGCTGGTGTGCTCAAGATGGTCGGCTGTGGGCCGCGGACCATCGTTGAGCCGGCCCCAGCGATGCCCTTTATGAGGGTCCAACATCGCTGGGATGCGTAAGGCCACTGAGGAGATCCAACGTCGCCCGGGGCGGGCGATGGTGTGGGGACCCCATGGTGTTCACCCGAGGTTGGTGACCCGATGTGGTGCGTCCGCGCCGTTCATGATCGTCAGTTGCCCATGATCATCACGTCGGGTGTGGTTTATCCAACCCTGAAGCCGTAAAAACCATACAGTTGCGGTGATCGCGCGTCAGGCGGGTTGCCGCTGAGCGCGGGCCATTGGAGGTACCGCTCGGCTGCCTTAACGGTCGCGGCCGGTGCGGTTCACTGTGGGGTTCAGTTCGCCTGGTGGCCGCTCTGTGTGGCTTTCGGTTCGGCTTCTGATCGCGACGCATGGCGTACCCACACATGTTGATCATGAGGTGGTTGGGGACTACGCCGCCTCCCTCATGATCAACACAGGTGGGTGGCACGGGTGGATTGGCGGGTGAAGCCGCACGTGCGGGTCAGGAGGCGGTGGGCGACACAAAGGCGGTCTGGATCAGCTGCGGCTTGCGAGCCTTGCGGACCAAGAAGCCACGTCCTGGAGGCTGAGGCGACATGTACGCGCCGGGCCACAGCTGCCCCTCCTGACGCTCCCCGGACAGCAGCAGACCGGTGCAGCCGACCTCCCGCATGCGCTGGGGGACCGGTTCGTGCATCGCACGCCCCGCGCCTCCGCTGCGTCGGGCGATGACGAGGTGGAAGCCAACGTCCCGAGCCTGGGGGAGGTATTCCAGGAAGGGCGCGAGCGGTCCCGGGCCGCCCGGGGAGACCAGGTCGTAGTCGTCACACAGCACCACGATCTCCGGCCCTTTCCACCAGGACCGTTCCCGTAGCTGCTGCCGCGTGACGTCGTCAGGCGGCAGGCGTCGTTGAAGCTCGCTGGCCACACCGTGCGCCAGACCTTGAGCGACCTTGAGAGTGCCGGCGTAGGCGCCCAGATAGTCGTCGGGGACGACATCCAGCAGGGTGCGACGCACGTCGATGACCGCGAACACCACCTCGGAGTCGCTGAACCGACTGATCAGATCCGTCACGATCAGGTTCAGCACGGATGTCTTGCCCGATCCGGAGTCCCCGAATATCAGCAGATGCGGGTCGGCACCGAACAGGTCGAGGAACACCGGACGCAGTTCGGTCTCATCCAACCCCAGCCGGATCCGGCGGTCATCCGGGGCCTGTTTGACGACCTCTTCATAGGGCACCAGGGTTGGCAGCATCCGGATGGGGGGTACGCGCGGGCCGTCCCAGGCGTTGGTGATGTCGACGATGGCGGCCTCAAGTGCGGCTTGAGTGGTGCCAGGATCGGTGCCGCCGTCCAGTCGGGGCAGCGCGATGTGCGCGATCAACTCTTCTTGGGTCAGGCAGCGCCCAGGGATCTTGGACTTTTGAAGGGTTTCAGCGACTTTGCGTTTGATCGAGGAGTCCAACGCGTCGTTAAGGGCGAGCTCGATGCGGGTGCCGATCACCGCTTGCAGCTGCATCCGAAGGTCTGCCCAGCGCCCGGCGGTGAGCACCAGGTGGATTCCGTACCCCAGGCCGCGACTGCCGATGTCTTGGATCATGTCGGTGAGGTCTTCAAAGTCGCTGCGCAAGGCCGGGTAGTTGTCGATGACCAGCACGATGTCGGCGCAGTCGATCTCCGGAAGGCGACCTTCGCGGTGGGCTTGGCGGAGGGTGTCGATGGAGTCGATGCCTCGGGTGGCGAACAGGCGTTCCCGTTCGCTGAGCTGCATCGCTACTTCGGCGACGGTGCGGCGTACCCGGTCAGGGTCCAAGCGCCCGGCGACACCGGCGACATGAGGGAGGTCGACCAGGGGAGAGAGGGAGCCGCCTCCGAGGTCTACGCAGTAGAAGCCGATGTCGTGGGGGGTGTGGGTGACCGCTGCGCTGAGGATGAGGGTGCGCAGCAGGGTGGATTTACCGGTTTGAGGGGCTCCGAGGACGCACAGGTGACCGGCGCTACCGGCGAGGTCGAGGGTGAAGGGCTCTTGTTTTTGCTCGGTGGGGCGGTCCAGGAGGCCGAGGGGGATGCGGAGGGTGCCGCGTCGGCTTGCGTCGGAGACCGTCAGACCGTATCCCGGATGTTTCTCCAACGGGCCGGTGATGGAGTCCAACGGGAGAGTCTTAGGCAGCGGCGGCAGCCAGATGCGGTGGGCTGGAGTGCCGGCCTCTGCGAGGCGACGGACCACCACGTCCAACGTGGTGGGGACGAGGACGTCGTTATCGGTATCGTCCGGGCGGTCCGGTTCGGCGGTGGGGTAGGTGCGGTCCAGCCAGGCCTGAACCTCGTTGTAGGCCAGGAACGGAGCGGCGGTGGGTGGGGCTTCCGCTACCTCCGTACCGCTGGCTGGACGGTAGGGGCCCGAGACGTACGCGGCTTTGAAGCGCTGGAAGATCGTGGTGTCGACCTTCAAATAGCCTGAACCTGGAAATGGAGGCAGGTGATAAGCGTCCGGTACCCCCAATACGGTTTGGCTCTCCTGCGCGTTGAAGGTCCGCAGCCCGAGCCGGTAGGAGAGGAACGATTCCAGCCCACGCAGTTTGCCCTCTTCCAGGCGTTGGGATGCCAGCAGTTGATGCAGCCCGATGGATCGGCCGATTCGACCGATGGCGATCAGTAGTTCGAGGAACTCTGGTTTGGCATCCAACAGTTCGCTGAACTCATCGATAACGATGAGCAGATTCGGGAGCGGGGGCAAGGGGATCCCGGCGTCACGGCGCCGGTTGTACTCAGTGATGTTGGGAAGTTGTCCGGCCTCCAGCAAGATTTCCTGGCGACGCGTCATTTCCCCCTGAATCGCGTCGTGGAGCCGATCGACAAGACCGACCTCTTCGGAGAGGTTGGAGATCATCGCCGAGGTGTGGGGCAGATCCTCCAGACCGGCGAAAGTCGCCCCACCCTTGTAGTCGACCAGGACTAGGCTGAGGCGTTCCGGGGGATGAGTCATCGCCAAAGTGAGCACTAAGGTGCGCAGCACCTCAGACTTTCCCGAACCGGTAGCGCCTACACACAGGCCGTGTGGCCCCATGCCGCCCAGCGCGGACTCCTTGAAGTCCAGGTACACCGGGTTTCCGGTGGGATCGACCCCGAAAGGCACCTTCAGGAAGTCATCCAGAGGCCGCGGCTTCCACAAGGACTCGATTTCGTAGCTGTTTTCATCCTCAATACCCAGCAGACCCCGCAGGTCCACGGTGGTCTCTAGCGGCGCTTCCTTGACGGCGTCGGCCACTAACCGCAGTGGTGCGATCTGACGCGTCAGGGCGGCGATATCGGTGACGGTGACGGTATCCGCGGTACCGCTGGTGGCGCCTTGGATCTGGCGCCGTTGAGCGACGATTTCCTCGGAGAAGACGGTCGACGTCTCTCGCAGATCTTCCACGGTGACCTGGTCGCTATCGCAGATCACTCGTACGTCCACATGGGACGGTTCCAAATGGCGTTCGGGGACCAGGACAACGGTCGCGATGCCGAGCTCAGAGAGCTGGGTGTTGTCACGGGGATCGACTAGTTCGACGGCGCTGACCGAGGAGTGATCAATGATGACCACCAGGCGCCTGCCCCGGTGCTGGTAGTTCTCCACACCCAGGCGACGGGTGCGGGCCCGGTCGGCGAGCCGGCGGTCCAGCTCGGTCCGGAGTAGCTCCGCGAGGGCAGGGCCGTCGTGGGCGATCAAGCGGCGCGGCGCCGGGCCGTCGTATTCTTCCGGGTCTAGGCTGTGCGGCAGCCATTTGGCCCACTCGAACTCACTGAGTGCCCCGCGCCCGAGGCACCAGGCCACCCGCACATCATCAGGCGCGTGTAACGCGGCGAGCTGGGCCAGCATCGCGCGCAGCACGTTATGGGTTGCCGCAGCGGGCCCTACCACCGATACCACGCCGTCTATCGGCACCGCGATCGGCATGCCGTCCAAGGTGCGGTCCCGATCCACCAGCAGCCGTGCCGCGGCGTGGGTGACCGGGTCGAGTTCGACAAGGGGGTTGCTGTTCGCGCGGAGGGTGACCTGGCGCCATAACCGGTCGGTGCCCAGCCCAACCCGGAGTACCAGGAAGTCAGGGTCGGACAGCCGTCGTTCCCACAGCAGCCGGGGATCTCGGATCAGGTCAGGGAGCGTGGCAGGGTCGGGGTGACGACGGTGAGCAAGGGCGCGTTGTGCTTCGCCTGCGGCGCGTAACTCATCACCGATCTCATCGAGGTAATCCAGATACCGATGCCGTTGTTGCGTAAACCGCCGTGCGGCACCGGTGCGTTGACTGACGAACATCCCGATCGCGCCCAACACGGTGACCAGAAGCATCGCGCCACCTGCGACCAGCATGATCGGATTGTTGTGCGCGATGATCATGATTAGTGAACCGCCGCCTCCCATGATCGGAAGCAGCACCTGCATCGCGCCACTAAATCCGCTGGAATCGGGAACCGTCGGAGGTGTAACCACCTCGATCGGTGTGAGATCAGGAATCGGCGGAAGAACTCGTGCAGGGCGGTGCACCACCCGCTGTGTCACCCTCACACCTCCAGGGCCAGCGCCGCAAAGAGCGTGAGCTAATCAGAAGCGTGAATCCACACTAGTACGCGTTCGGTAGCTTGAGCACGCTCGTTATCTTGACCATCATTCCCAGCCTTGCAACATGGTTGATCACAACGGCACGAGGACCTGCCTGAACAGGGGCCATGCTTGAACAAGATCCTTAGAGGATCTTTGATGAAGATCGTGATCCGCCGTGATATTGATGAATCTGATCAGCCCGGACAATATTGATCTTGCCTAGGTTTTGCTGGGCCGGACCAGAATGGGAGCTGGCGGTATGGCGACACGATTCACCCGGGTTACGGTGATCGCTGATGGGCGTCAACTCGACGTGAGTCTGCCGGCGACCCGTCCGTTGGTGGAGCATATTCCCCAGTTGTGTTCTCTGCTTTCTCTGCCTCCCATGGATCCGCCCGGATCCTGGCAGTTATCGACGGTGACCGCTGGTGTTCTTGATTCCCGGCGCTCCCTCGATGAAGCCGGGATCGTCGACGCTGATGTCTTATTTCTGACACCACCGGAACAGGCGCCGCCTCCTCCCTTTGTGGAGGACGTCGTCGACGAGGTGCGCGCCACCCTCGACAACGACGGCAGCGAGTGGACCGGCGAGGCGCGGGTGAACGGCTGCACCGCTTTGGCAGCGCTGCCCGTGGTAGGGATCGCCGGCTTCATGTGGTGGACCCTGACGCCGCGCATCGGCGTACCCCTGGTGCTCTTCCCGCTCGCCCTGGTGGCGACAGCGGTGGGGTGGCTGATTCGGGAACGCGGGGGCGCGGCGCTGATCGCCGCCGCGGTACCGGCCTGGACCCTGGGGGCCCTTGGCCTCGCCGAGGCCGTCGAGGCGACCGGCGCGATCAGGCTGTTCGCCGGCCTGGCAGGAGCCGGCGCAGGGCTGTACGGCTTCGCCGCCGCCGGTGCCCGGTATCGGGCGGTGAGCGCCGCCGGCCTGACGATCGGTGCGTTATCTCTCGTCGGGTTGGGGTGCCTGATCGCCGGGCTGGACATGGTTCGGGCGGCAGCGCTTCTGGTGATCGCGTTGCTGTTCGCGGTGGGCATCGCTCCCCAGATCGCGGTGAGCCGATCCCGCCTGGTATCCCTGCTGCGCGCCGAACAGGAAGGGGAGCGGGTACGCCGTGATGAGGTCGCCGCGGCGGTGAACAAGGGACAAGCGACGCTAGCGGGGAGCGTCACCGGGGTTGCCGTGATCGCGGTGACCGCCGGTGGGGCGCTGCTCGCTCACCGCACCACGCCAGCGGCTGTCTTAGGAGGCGTCACCGCTTTGATCTTCGCGCTGCGTTCCCGGGCGTTCACCAGGACCCGTCAGGTGCTGCCCATGCTGACGGTTCCGGTGCTCCTGGCCGGGGTGGCGGCGGTGACCATTCCCGCGTGGCTGGTCCAGCCCGCCTCGACCGCTCCGTGGGTGACGACCGGGCTGCTGATTCCGCTGGCGGCCATCTTGATCATCGCAAGGGGAGTGCGTCTCGATGACGTCGCCGCGGCCCGTCTACGGCGAATCTTTGACGCGCTGGAGACGGTGGCGGTGATCTCGGTGGTTCCGCTGGTCTTGGCGGTGTTCGGCGCCTTTGAATGGGTACGCGGCCTCGCCGACTGATCCCGTGGTGACCGGCCGTCCACTATGGCCAGTAAGAGCGTCGTCGGTTGGTCTGCGCGGCCGGCTGCGGGGCCGGCGATAGGAGAGAGCCGAGAAGCGACCGTCCGGTTAATCGATCAATCGCTCTAGGAACCACTCGTCGCCGGCGACCACGGCGACGACGGGAGCGGAGCGTTCTCGCTGTTCCCGCTCCCGCTCACGCTCCTCCATGACCGTGATGATGCGAGTCGCAGCCCAAATCGCCAGGAGCAGCACGACGCCTACCCCCACACTGACCAGCAGGGGCCCAAAGGGGCGGCGTAACTGGCGGGGGGAGCGTCGCGAGCCGTGCAGGAGCGCGGCCCGCGCGATCGTCGAACGCAGGACGTGCGCTTCCAGGACGGTCCGGCTGTCAGCGTCAGGCACGATCGTCGTCCTCAGCGGAAGAATCCGGACGGGACTCGGGAAGCATGGTGCCGAACCCCTTCTCGATTCCAGGGCCGTTCGGCCGAGGCGCCGCGCGGTAACCCCCGTTCGATGAGCCTTTGTTAGAGGAGCTTCCGTTCGGTGAGGCTGGGCGCGGGGACGGCGAGGGCGCCACGCGGGCCGAGGGATCCAACTCCACGCTCTGCGCCATCGCGATCATGAGCTGATTCAGAACGGGCTCCATCTCCGGGTGCGGGGTGGCCGAACTGAACACCATGGTCCAGGTGGTTCCGGCCAGAGGAAGGAACAGCTGAAACACCATTGAGCGCACCCGTTCCCGGGCACCCGGGGGGACGGTTGAGATGGCATCGGCGTGCAGGAGCCCGGTCCCGTTGGGGGTCTCTATCTCGGTCACCGTCCCGGAACGAGGGAGGATCTGGCGTACCGGAGCCAGTCCGGCCAGGTCCGGAGCCGAGTTGTACCAGGCCACATGCAGGCCTGCGCTCCCCACCGCTCCACTGGAGAGGCGGCCGAGCTGAATCATGCTCAGCGCCGCACCGGAACGCTGGCAGTCCGCGACCAACTGCTCCAGGAAACCGAGCACGGCACGCCGTTCAGCGGCCGATAGTTTCCGGCCGTGGAAACGGTCATCCACCAGACGACGGGCGCTTCGCTCCCAGGTCTGCGGGTGGGTGTCCAACAGCGCCCAGTCGGACGGTATCCCAATCCGCCAGGGAAATGGCGGGTGTGGAACATTGGGATTGAGCTTAAGATCCTCAGCAGGTAAGGGATTAAGGGTCGTCAAGATTCACTCACCTGGATCTAGAGCGGCGGCGGTTTGGGTATCCCAATCGGATACCATTTGTCCGATGGCCTGGGATAGGCCACCCCATTGGCCGATGTTGTTCTCTAGTTCCAGCAGACTGGTCCGCCAGGTATCGCGGAAGGACTCGATCGCGCTCTGTATCTCACTTTGATCAGAACCCAGTCCTTCGCAGTCTTCCGCGCCGCGATGTGACTCGGCGAGACTCTCGCTGAGGTGCGTCAGATTTTGGCCGAGACTGATCAAGGTCTCGTATGGATACTGAACAAAGACCATAGTGGCCTCCCTTCAGTTACCGTGAAGCCGAGAGTAGCAGTGGCCGACGAAGCAGCGTCAACACCGATTGGAACACCGATTGTCAACTCTGAAGGTGGGGTTTCATGATCGGTGACAGTCGCGACGGACAGGGTGATCAACTTTTGGCAGCATCCACTCCCTCACAATTCTTAGAGCAACTCCAAGCCTTCGAACGAGTGGTTGGTCGGGCGACTGTTTCAGCGAGGGCGCCCTCCCGTCGTTTCGGGGACCTGCCCCGAATGGTGTTACGCGCGATTGATCCCCGGCTCACTGCCCAGCTGCGTGAAGATCGCATCCGGTACGGCGAGATCACCAGAAAGATCCCCACCGGCAGCTGCATCGCTGTGATCGGAGCGGAGCCGGTGGGACGGACCACGGTGACGGCGCTTTTGGCGTATGCGCTCGCCGAAAGTCGTGGGGAACGTGTTCTCGCCGTGGACACCGACCCCAACGGAGGGCTTTACCAACGAATCGCGACCCGGGCGGGTGGTTCGATGGCGGACGTGCTGATCGCGCTTGGAGCCCGTACCCCCCTCAGATGGCCAGCCGCTCCGACCCCGCCGTCTCAGGTGGGGTACCGGTGGCTCAAGCAGCGACTCGCTTTGGGAGGCGCCGGCGCGAGCCCGATGCTGCTGGCCAGTGATCCAGTACGCGCGGAAGCGCCGCTGAGAGGCAACGAGTACCAGAAGTGCGTGCGGCGGCTCCGCCGCTGGTTTCCGCTTATTCTCACCGACACCCCACGCGCCCCTGTCGCTCCGGTGCTACCCGCCGTGGTTGACACCGCTGACTGGTTCGTGGTGGTGGGTGGCGCTGATGAGGCGGGGGTAGCCGCGGTGCAGCAGACGCTGTACTGGCTGCGGTGGCTACGGCAGGACCAGGGCGCCGGCGGTCGAGTCACCTGTGTCCTGATCCAGCGTGGTGAGGAGCAAGCGGGTCGCTTTCAGGTATCTAAGAACTTTTTCCAGGAACCCACCTTCGTGCTGCCACGTGATCACGGCGCCGGACGCAGTGACACATTGGTATGGCATCTGGCCGGGCCGAACCTCAAACGAGCGATCTTTTCCGTAGCGGCTTCGGTGATCAAAGGGCTGGCGAATTCAAGATCAGATTTGCAGAACTCTCAAAGATCAATTTGAAGATGCGTGCTTCAATGGGAAAAGCGGGCTCGCACCAATCATATATTGATCATCTTTAAATGCTGGCCAGTACCTTCAGGGTGTGAGGAGGACACCGTGGGGACACGTTTCTCGATCACCGATGACGCGGTGAACCAGCACGCGTCGAACCTGGAGACGACGGTGGCTGCTCTCAATTCACAGGCGGCACAGTTCATCGCGGCGATCGAGCCGCTGCCGGCGGTGTGGCGCGGCCAGGCGTTCCAATCCTGGGATCAGCTGACGTCACGCTGGAATGAGGCGATGGCGGATCTCAACCGGGCTCTGAGCGATATCACCAGCCGGGTATCGAACGCGGGCCAGCTGTACGACACCTACCACCAGGAGCAGACCTCCCAGCTGCAAGCGACGATGGCGTCGGCGAACTGGGACGCCGCGCGGTTCCGAGGCTAACACCAAGCGACTGCTAAAGCTCAGCGATCGCCACGGACTTTGCTGCGCTCTGCTGTCAGGAATCCGACACCGGCGATTAAGGCGTGAGGAAAAATGAACATTTTCAGCTACGACGAATCTGTTGCCGAGACAGCGCATGGCGACATCTCCTCAGTGGCCCAAGGGCTGCGGGCCACGTTGGATGACCTCTCAGGCTTCGTCAACCGGGTCCGGGCGAACTGGGAGGGTGACGAGATGGAGGTCTACAACGGGATTCAGCAGCAGTGGGACAGCGCGGCACAGACCGTCAGCGAGATTCTGGATTCAGTGATGCAGGCGTTGGGTCAGACCACCAGCTCCGTGCAGGAGATGCGCAGCCAGGTCCGCGGCGCCCTGCAAGGCTGACGCCCCGGAATCTATTCTCGCCGCTCCCGCTATCGACGGGTCCGAGTCGTACCACGGCTTCACCTCGACGGCACCGGCGCCGGCCGTATCGTCGGCGCCGGCCGTCGGACCAGGTAGCCACTCCTGCCAGGAAACCCAAGGGAACCCAGGCTTATTCAGAATCAATCCCTTAATAGCTTGTGCGTCTATTGAGATCAAGATTCCGAATTGCGCCTAAGGCCCCCTTTGATTTGATATGGAGACGTGCGAGCGTACCCGTCGATTCTTCTGGTCCTTCTCTCGGCCGTGACCTGAATGTGGTTCAACCGCCGCCGGCAACGGTGGCGTGGTCAGTGGTGGATCCGGAAGGCGTACGACGGTGTCTGAGTTTCCGGCTCATGTGTTCACCATCGACGGTAATCCGTCACTGATCCGTGGGTCCGCGCAACGCTGGGCGTCCTTCTCGGAAGCGGCCACGTCTGCCTCCGAGCAAATCACCTCCTTGGACACCAGCCAGTTCGTCGGCCCCGAAGGGGATCAATTCCGCGAAGGCCTCAACGCGGAGATGCCCGAACACCTACGCATCACGGGTGAGGCGTTCGGCATGGTCGCTCAGGCTCTCAGCACCTTCGCCGACCAACTGAGCTCTCTGCAGACCCGGATGCGCCCTCTGGCCGCGCAAGCACCTGGCCTGTGGGAAGCCCTTCAGGCCGCGCATGGGCGGGTCGAACGGGCCCAGGCGGCCGACGCCGAACACGCTCGGCAGGCCAGTAACTCCCCAGACGGTGCAGCCGACACCTATCAATCCGATACTCCTGCAGCGACCGCTGCCCTGGCCTCGGCCCAACAGGCCTGGGACACCTGCTACAACGCCGCCCAGGGGCTGCGGTCGGAGTTAGACGATGCCGTCTCCGCCTGTGTTTCGGTGATCCGCGAGGCCGAGGGGATGCGGTTCCGCGAGAACCCGAAGTGGTGGGATCTGCCGGGTCAGTTCACCAACTTCGTGCGGGACCACGCCGACGTTCTATCGGCGATCTCGACTGGCTTGAAGATCGTGTCGGCGGTAGCGGGGCTGTTGTCGTTCATCCCGGTTCTGGCCCCTGTCATGGGCCCGATCGCCATGATTACCGGTGCAGGAGCCCTGCTCATCGACGCCTCACTCTACGTCGCCACCGGACAGGGGTCGTTGACGAGCATCCTGATCGATACCGCGTTAACCGTGATCCCGGGTGGGAGGCTGCTAGGCCTGGGAGCACGGACTCTACGAGCGGCGGGAGACCTGTTGCCCACCGTGGGGCGGCTGGGGCCACGCTTTGCGACCAACATCCGCAACGGCCTGAACAACCTCGCCGACAGTCGAGTGTTCAGTCGAGTAATGAACAGCCGGACCACGGTAGGCGACCCGGTGGATGTGGTCACCGGCGAGGTGGTCCAAAGCCAGGTCGACGTGGAGCTGCCAGGGGTTCTCCCCTTAAGGATCAGCCGGACCCACCTCTCCTCCTACCGGGTGGGTCACTGGTACGGGTCGTCCTGGGCGTCCACATTGGACCAGCGTTTGGAGGTGGACGAGGACGGGGTGTACTTCGCCGGCGAGGATGGGGTGCTTCTGGTCTATCCCATCCCCGACGCCACGAGCGCTGTGATGCCGCTGCACGGTCCTCGGTGGCCGCTTGCCATGGCTGAGGTGGGGTACACCATCACTGACCCGCGTACCGGACAGACTCTGCACTTCGCCAACCCAGCCGGCGCCACCGTCGGTTCTCTACCTACCCTCCCCAGACCCACCGGCGACGACACCACAGACCAGGACACCGGGGCCGGAACCGACGCCTCCCCCAGCATTCCCCAACTGTGGCGGCTGTCAGCCATCACCGACCGCCGAGGAAACCGGATCGCCTTCCTGTATGACAGCGACGGCGTCCCCGCTGAGATCCGGCACTCGGGTGGCTACCGGATCGCCATCGACAGCACAGACGGTCTAGTGACCGCGCTGCGCCTGCTCGACGGAGACAACGACGACGAGGGCACGGTTCTAATCCGGTACGGCTACGACGGTGAGCGCCTGACTGAGGTCATCAACTCGTCTGGCCAACCACTGCGGTTCTTCTACGACGACGAGGGACGGCTGACCGGCTGGGAGGACCGCAACGGTACCCGGTACGAATATGTCTACGACGAGCGCGGACGCTGCGTGCAGGGAACCGGGCCGGCGCTATCCCGCACCTTCGAATACCACCACCCCTCCGGTGAGGAGCGTGGCGACCCCACCGCCGCCGGTGACGAGACGTGGTCCACAGTAGAGATCGACTCCCTCGGACACCGGACCGTCTACCAGCTCAACCACCACTACCAGGTGGTACGCCGGATCGACCCACTCGGCAACATCACCGTCTACGAGTGGGACGCCTTCGACCGGAAGACCGCCGAAACCGACCCGCTCGGGCGTACCACCCGCTGGACGTACGACGATGCCGGCAACCTGGTGTCGGTGACCTATCCCGATGGCAGCGTCGCCACCGCGGTCTACAACGATCTGGGCCTGCCGGTCCAGACCACCGCCGTCGACGGCACGGTCTGGCAACGGCAGTGGGATGAGGCCGGCAACCTGGTGTCGGTCACCGATCCCACAGGCGCGACCACGCGATACACCTATGACGCGCACGGTGGCCTCGCCACCGTGACCGATGCCCTCGGCAACGTGACCCAGGTGCGGTGTAACGCTGCGGGTCTGCCGGTAGAGGTGACCGAGCCGGACGGCGCCGTCACCCGATACCAACGGGATGCCGCCGGACGGGTGGTGACGGTCACCGACCCCGTCGGCGGCGTGACTCGCTATGCGTACAGCCCTGAAGGCAAGCTGATCTCCTGCGTCTGGCCTGATGGCGCCGAGGAGCGCTGGACCTGGGATGGCGAGGGAAACCTCGTTGCGCACACCGATCCGCTCGGAGGGGTCACCAGGTTTGAGATGGCGCCGTTCGATGTGCCGGCTGCGCGGGTGACCCCCGACGGGGCGCGGCTGGAGTTCCGCTACGACACCGAACTGCGTCTGGTCTCGGTCACCAACCCGCACGGGCTAGTCTGGCAGTACGATTACGACCCCGCTGGGCGGCTGATCACAGAAACCGACTTCAACGGCCGGACGATCCGCTACGACTTCGACGCTGCCGGACAACTCATCGCGCGTACCAACGGAGCCGGCCAGACTACCCGCTACCGGCGTGACGTCCTGGGCAGGGTCACCGTTAAGGAGGCACCCGAGGGCGACACCGTCTTCTCCTACGACCCTGCCGGACGCCTGATCGCCGCCGCCAGCCCGGACGTCTCTCTCGTCCTCGAACGCGACCCACTCGGCCGGGTGATCGCCGAGACCTGCGAGGGCAGAACCCTCCGCTCTACCTACGACGCTCTCGGTCGCCGCGTCAGCCGGATCACACCATCCAATGTGGAGAGCCAGTGGGAGTACGGGGCGGGGCCACGGCCGGTCGCCTTGTGGACCGCTGGACAGGTCCTGCGGTTTGAGTACGACGCCGCCGGCCGGGAAATCCTTCGGCGTACCGACGCTGGATTCTCGTTGACCCAAACCTGGGATTCCACTCACCGCCTGACCTCTCAGACCGTGCTGGCCGCAGTGGGGCCTGTGCTGGAGCAGCCCGCTACCGTCGGCCGGACCCGTCTGGTGCAGCGCCGCACATACACCTACCGATCCGACGGGTATGTCACCCGGATCGATGACCAGCTGCGCGGGGTGCGCACCTTTGAGCTGGACTCCATCGGCCGGGTGAGAGAGGTACGCGGCGCGGAGTGGACCGAGCGCTATGCGTACGACCCCACCGGCAACCTGACCGAGGCCCTATGGCCCATAAGGCCCAATGTCGCTGGTGGTGCTGACCGGCTCGCTGGGGGCGGTTGGGAAGAACAGGGCGCCCGGGGTGGGCGTCGCTACACCGGCACCCTGCTGCGCGCTGCTGGCGCTGTCCGCTACGAGTACGACGCTCAAGGGCGAGTTGTGCTACGGCAGCAGAAGCGCCTGTCGGCCAAACCGTTGACCTGGCGGTATGAGTGGGATTCGGATGACCAGCTAGTTGGGGTGACTACCCCGACAGGGGAGCGGTGGCGGTACCGGTATGACGCGTTGGGGCGTCGGGTCGCCAAGCAGCGCCTGGATAGTGACGGCCGGGTCATCGAAGAGACCACCTTCGTGTGGGACGCCCATCTTCTCGCCGAGCGGATCGAAACGCGTGACGGTCAACTGCGGACGACTGCTTGGGATTGGGAGCCGGATGCGTTCCGGCCGGTATCCCAGATCGAGACCCGGGCACCGTCGCTGGAGGCGCTTCGAGACGCCCCGCAGGCCGAGATTGATCGGCGGTTCTACACCATCGTCGCGGACCTAACCGGCACGCCCGCAGAGCTAGTCACGCCCGCTGGTGAGCTTGCTTGGCGGACCAGTACGACTTTGTGGGGAACCACCTACACCGACGGCGGTGAGGTGGATTGTCCGTTGCGCTTCCCGGGGCAGTACCACGATCCCGAGACCGGTCTGCACTACAACTATTTCCGGTATTACGACCCCGGAACAGCGCAGTATCTATCAGCAGATCCTCTCGGTGCTGTTCCTAACCCTAACAGTGCTCACGCTTACGTTTCGAATCCCACATTTGAAGGTGACCCCTTTGGGCTGTCTCCTTACCAGATCTCAAACACGCGTGGCCTGACCCACAGCTTCGACAGACATGCAGCACAGTGGTTCGGGCGTCCAGTGCCGATGGAAACTCATTTGGGGCAGTGGGAAAACCTTATCAGGCGGGCTTCTACCTCCAGCATATCCTTTCCGTGGTCGACGGGGACGGCAGAAACTATTGCGCATTTGGCTCGTATCGAAGGGAAGCGCTTTGTTGTACAGTTCTTCCGCGACGGAGGAAGAGCGAATGAGTTAGCTACCGCGTTCGTACCGACCAGGCGTCAGGTGAGTGCTATGCTCCGAGTGGCGGGATTGATATAAAGATGGCTATGCGGGATACGAAAGCGCCTCGGCCGCCGCTGGTTGAACTCAGTTTCTATTTTGCTGATCATAGCACCGATGATGGGCTGCTTCAGGTGGTCGATTATCTTATTGCGCAAGGTGCTCGGCTGGCGGGTGAAGTAGTGCTGGGTGAAGCTGGCAATAGCGATTCTATTGGAAATCTTACCTTCAGCCGGGTTGATCAAGTAAATATCGGTGATAGGGAAGAATTGGAATCGCTAATCCGTTCTGCAGAAAGAACGGTTGCCGGGGTTAGGCTCACCAACGTGGGTGTTGGTTCGTCTGGTCGCGATATTTATGTGCGTGTACTTCCCATTCCGGAGGAGGCTGTTGGGAGGGATCGGCATCCAATTTCGCTGTGGTGTGATGGTCGCGCATTCGAACCGGATGCTCGCCCGGCTGTCAAGAAACGCGCTGCCGACGGAATTATCAGCTTGTTCTCCTCGATTATTGCTGCGCTTTCGCCGTCTTATGGCGCTATCCTTGTAGAGTGGCCTTTGCCGTGCCCGTACGAGATTTTGAGCCGACCAGACGGGTTTGAGTTTAGTGACGCCTATCTCGGTACGAATTATGTTGGGGAGAGTAGGATAAAATCAATCGCTGCTCGTTTTGGTGGGCGTAAAATCCAATTTGAGAATGGTATGTTGTTCCTCTCTAGTGGGCTATTTGGCGAAGTGGGTAAATCTGCTGAGGATCTAGGAAAGCAGGTGGCGTCGGCTATCATCGAGGCGGATCAGGTGCGGCGCAGTCGAATTGATTAAATTTGATAACAAGAAAGAAATCTGGTAGAGCTTGAATGATTTCAATTTTAGGCTAAGGGGGAGGGTTGAGGGGGTGACGCAGAAGATGTTGTTGTGGATTTTCTTGATTTGAAGCTTGAGCGATATGACTCGTATAGATCCTGGTAAGGTTGCAAGAGTTTAATTTTAGGTTGGTGACATCCTTGTTCCCTCGTCGTACTCGCAGCGGTGGGCGGTATGGGGAGGTTGGAGGCGTCCAGAAACGTCAGACATATTGGCGGTAGTTGCCTTACGGGTGTCATCCCGGTCGAGTGGATCCTACTGGGGAGGCGTAAATTTGCTGACTTTCGCTTGATGGTCGTCATGTCAACGTATCACCGCTTGGTGAGGTGACACATTAATGAAGACATTGGATTTCTATAGCGAAGTCCTTGTGCTTCCTACTGCGGATGCTGAACTATTGGGAGTTGCAGGGAAGCGAGGCGTGATCGTCGGTATTGCTGAAGAGGACGGTAAGGCATTCTATGCAGTTTCTATCGGTGACAGGTCATATGCGTTGACTGATGCTGATGTTCAAGGCGCAGGAAAGGGGTTTCGATGAGAGGATATTTATGGAGGTGCTTCTGTCCGACTTGATTCGGATGGAAATATTATCAATATCAATATTTCGGAAGATGGGGAAGGGCTTTGCGGCGATTGATGCGCTAGTCTAAGGTTGGCATTTCTCGTGTAGTGTCGATTTTGAGTCCTGATTAATGCAGTCGCTGTATTGTGTGGTGTGTGGCGCATTATGCAATGTGATAACCGAGTCAGATAAATAAACAGGACTTCTTAGATAAGGGGATAGGGTGCCCCTTCTGTGAGGGTGGGCATGTTATCCACCTCGCTTGTGATCACGCACGGTGTAGGCGTGAAGATCGGGCTGAGATTGACGACTGATCGGGGTGACCGGCGAACCGGGCGGCGAAGGCGGCGTAGGTGGGGACCGCGGAGTGGGTGTCTAAGACAGCGAAGGTGACGTGCCGGAAGGCGGGCACGGCGGCCAGAGCGTCTGCGAAGGCGTCGGCGACGCCCACGGGGTCGTTGCGGAAGACACCGCAGCCCCAGGCTCCAAGGACGAGGCGGCGATGACCGTGGTGTGCCGCGACCTGCAATACCCGGATGGCGCGTGCTCGCAGCACGACGGGGACGGAGTCGGCGTACTCCGGTTGGTTGCGCATGATCGCCCCGAGGTTGGGTGCCGCCGCCGTGAGGAAGGCGACCCGGTAGGGGGTCTCCAGTAGTTCGCCTCGGTCGTCCCGAAACACCGGGACAGCGGGGGAGTAGATGACCCGGTCGCTGTAGCGCAGGTCATGCTGACTGCGGTGGAACGCGTAGAAGTCACGGGCGGCCCTCTGGCAGGTGTAGAGGGCTGAGGAGCGGGCGATGCTTTCCTCCTGGGCCCGCGCGCCGTTGAGGAAGCCACCACCTGGGTTCTTGGCGGAGGCGAACACTAGGGCGGCGACGTCATCGGCGTCGTCTCTGGTGAGTCGTTGGGCTGCGGCGAGGGTGGTTTCGTTCGTGACCTCGACGGTCGGCTCGATGCGGATGGCGGGGGCCGGGAGCGGTTCTTCTGGCAGATACAGCCGGGTCGCGGCGACGGCGTTGCGTACGTCCTCGCTGATATCGATCAGGTGACCGGACCGGGCCGTGTACTGACCCCGGTTGACGATGGCGACGGTCTCCTTGGCGAGGGTACGCAAGCGCTGTTTCATGATCGGCATTGTTGGTCGTCACCAGTAAGAAGGCGAATCAATTTCTCTTTTCTTTTCCGGTGACGATCGTTTGAGTGGTACGCGGTGGCGTGATCATCAAACGGAACGGCAGTGTCCGGCGGGCCAGCGTTGGGTGAGGGTGGCGCGGGGAGCGGCGGCGGGAGTAGGCCCGGGCAGGCGCCCGGTAGTCCGGTTCCTGACAGTATGGGGCGGGCTTATGGGCTAGCCGGGTTCTAAGGCGAGAGTAGGTAGTGGTGCATACCGACATAGATAGTATCTAACGGAATTTTTGCCTGAAGGTTGCGCTCCTGAAACCTTGACGTAATCTGGATCACGTTCCAGAATGATGGAGGAAGAAATCGTTTTCCGCGCCATGCGTTGCGGTTAAGGATTTTCGCCCCACCGTGGCGGTGCTTCCCGCCCTTGGGTCGGTGGGCCATACGGTTGTGCCGCGGGGAGACAAGATGGCATCCGGGCCGTAATGACAGATCTTGTTCAGGGGCTACTCCTTCGGCGCTGTAACTGGCCACTGGGCGGGTAATTGAATAGTTCTCAGGTTCTGCCCATTGACAGGGCGTGATCTTGTCGCGCCTGGATCACTGATGTGATCGTCGGTCGTTGATTCCTGCCGCGGCTCCAGGCGCGTACCCATCGTTATGCCGGTGGTACGTGACTCCATTCGCTGGGAGCCGGCGGTCCCAGTGTGCTGGAAATCGGTTGTGCCAGGGCGCACTGGGAGCTTCGACCATTGACGGGGGACATGTGACCAACATCGAGTGGTGGATCGTTGCGGGGAACGGTCTGGCGGCGGCGGTGTTGATTAACGCTGGATTAGCTAAGTTGGCGTTTCCAAGACCGCTGAGCCGGGCGCTGAGTGAGGTCCTGCCAGTGAGGCGATCCGCAGCGACGGCACAGACTACGACGGTTCCAGCCTCAACCGCCCCAGCCGCCGCGACAACGATCCTGATACCAACGGCGATCCCTCGAGGGTTCGCCCTGTTAGAGGTCACGGCGGGAGTAGCGCTGTTGATCCCGGGCACCCGTCTGATCGCCGCGGGCGCCGCCACGGTGCTGGGGGTGCTCTTCGCCGGGTTGGGAACCCTGGGCTGGCTGCGTCGCAGCACGGTGCCCTGTGGGTGTCTCGGGACACACGGTGACCGGCCACTGGGAGGCCGCAATGTCCTTATAGGACTGGCGTTAGCAGCCGTTTTCCCGTTCAACCGCCTGGCGGCACCGGAAGGGGAAGGCAGCGGTGATTACGCCAGTTGGGCACCGCTGACCGCCTCTCTGTTGATGCTCGTGCTCTGTTTGTGGGCGTACCGGGAGCTGGCGTGGCGCTTGCTGGCGCGTACCGGTGCCGCCCGGTCACACGGGAATGGGTGAAGCCGACCATGCAGATTTTCCTGGGGTTCGTCGTACTTGTTTTGGCTGGCGCGGTGGTGCTGCTGTTCGCCATGGTCGGTGAATTGGCTTCGCGAATACCGGACACGAGTCAGCGGGTCCGCAGCACCGAGGTTATGCCGGTGGAGGGGGCGCGGCTGGGAAGCGAACCGGCTAGCTGGCCGAAGGAGCTCGCCAGATTCGCAACCGCCGAGCAGGGTGTGGTGTTGGTCCTCAGTACTGTGTGCGCCACGTGTGAGGATGTCGCCTCTCAATTGTCGGCGGAGTTGGACGCCGGAAGATTCACCGACATCGGAGTTCTGGTCTCCACCGGAGAACGCACTCACGGCGAAGACTTCGTGAAACGACACGGCCTGGATCGCGTGTCGTGCCATATCGATGAACTCGGCACCTGGGTCTCCGGAGAAACCGGGGTCAGCATGAGCCCAGTCGCACTGGTGTTCCGGGAAGGGAGGTTGGAATCGGCGCTGTCATTCGCCGATTTGTCAGCCGTGAAAGCGGCAACGTCACGTATGAAGGAGGCAGCGTGAGTAAAGCATCCACCGTCACAAACGCCGTCAAGGGGGAGCGGGTTGGTCGGCGTCGGCTCCTCGGAGGCCTGGGCGCGGGTGGCTTGGCCGCCGCGGCGGCCATCTTCGGGAGGTCGTCGCCCGCCCACGCCGCGAACTGGCAGTGCTGCAACCTGGTCTACGCACCGCCGAACATCAGCATGTCGGCTTGCCTGTCCGCCCGGCACTACGTGTGGACCTGCTCGATGGGGAGCGGGGGCCTGTGGTGCCAGTGCTGCGAGCGCTACAGCAGCAGCGGAAGCATCAACGGCTCGGCCGGTAGCTGCCGTTACAACTGAGGCGGCGTAGAGCTCTGGGATCGAAGGCGCCGGGATCTCGTTGAGCCGATGGTCTCGGCGAAGCCGACGAATCGTGTGTGAACGAGCCCAGGAAGCCCGTCGGAGCCGAACGATGTGGAGGGGCCGACCGGGTCACTGGCGCTGATCTGGAACTCATCACACCAACTGAGAGGACCCCGTGACTCGCTGGGTAATCATCGGCCTGGTGGGAGCGGTCCTGCAGGTCTTGAGCCCTTGAGGCATCTCGATGGCCGGGGTCGCCGGCCCGATGATGCGGCGTACCCGCGCCGGCGCTGCCCGTTTCCTGGCGGGCTTGACGGTTGGTGGGATCGCCGGAGGACTTGTCCTGTCGCTTCCTGTGTACCTTCTCGGCTCAGCCCTCACCTCTGTGATGCCGCTGACCGGACGGGTACTACTCCTGGCCGCTATTTGTGCGGTGTTGGCGTGGGCTGACCTGCGTCACCGCACGCCCCACGTCTGGCGTCAGGTCCCCCAGGGACTGGTACGCACACTGCCGCCGGGATCTCTGGGAGTGGTGTGGGGCTTTGACCTCGGTCTGCTGTTCACCACGCAGAAGACCACGTCACTGATCTGGGCCGCGATGGCGGCGATCCTCCTACTCGAGCCTTCGCTCGCCGCCGCCGTGCTGGTCGGCGTGTCAGTGCTGGCCTCGGTGGGAGTCACCGTCTGGAGCCTGAGCCGGACCGCCGGGCTGCCCGGCGTTGTTGAACGAGGTGCGCAATGGCAGAAACTGGTCAGGCGCGGCACGGGGGTACTGCTGCTGGGGATGGCGGCGGTCACCGTGGCGCAGACCCTTCAGGGGTGACCACGTCAGGGAAGGCACGCGGTGCGGCCGCTCCCCGACCGGAGCCGATCTTCGAGCTCGATCCCGCAGGCGGGCAGGTGGTCGTGACCCGATTCGAGTGCCCGAACCTGGTCACACTCCTGCTGCTGTTGGTGTTGCACGTGCGCATCAAGCGGGATGTGCGGCGCTACGGCCGAGGCCTGATCGGTAGCCGGGCCGTCGTCGATTGGCGGCGGCGCACGATGTGGAGTGTCTCGCTGTGGCCGGATCTGGACAGCGTGTACTCCATGGGGTCGGTGCCTCGACATGTCATCGGCTCCCGGGTGCCACGTCGGCTCGGAGTCGCCACCTCCTGCGGGGTCTTCTGTTTCGCCGGTGACTGGCGGCGTGTGATGTTCCGCAGCCCAGCCCCACCTCGGTCCCCACTGCATCCGTTGGAGCCGGGGAGCTCGTGAGTTCCCGAGCGAGTTCCAACCCGTTCCAACCCCACGTCACAAGGGCACAGAACTCAGCACAGACAAGCCTGCTGAGGAAAGAGAGGCTGGCATGGCCATACCCACTGACCGCGGCATTGTGGTCATTACGGATGAATCAGACGGCAGTCAGACCGTCGCGATCGGCGCGGGCGTCGATGACGATGGTGCGCCAATCGACGTCTACGCGAAGCATGTGCGGGTGCCCCGTCTCGTGATCGACCCGGCCGTCAGGCTGGTCGACACCGGACTGACCCGTCACAGCACGCGGATCGTGGAGGTCTTCCACGACGCATCGACCGGAAGCGTCCACATCCGTCCAACCAACGCGACCCCCAGTCTGGCCTGAGGATTTGCCCGGTACTGGCCACGTCGAACGCCGCCGGGCGTCGTGGCGACGCAGGAGTGACACGGGGCCCTGGTAGAGCTGGGTGATCTGACGTGGCGGGATCCGCGGAACCTCCGGTCAGCGGTTCCGAGGGGTCATCGGTCAGCAGCGGCCAAAGACCGATCCGGTACGCCGGAGCGTACCCGGCGTACCGGATCTGGTTCTCATCCCTCATCCAGCCATCAGCGCTGATGGTGGAAGCGCGAAGGTCAGAAATGGATTAAATCTGACAGAACAAGATCATCATAGGAGTACCGGGTGAACGGGGTAAGAGTGTCTAGCGTGACCGCCGGGACACCCGCAACGGGATTTGAAGCAAGAAGGTCAAAGAACGGGCCCAGGGACACTCTAGAGAAGTACGAGAAGAAAGGGCCTAAGGGGTGGCGGGGGAGGAGGAACGGGCTGGGTGGTCGGTGAACGGTAGGGCGGACTGGCGGACTAGCTGGTGGCCTAGGGAGTAGGTGGAGTCTAGGGGGACGAGAGAGTCCGTGGCCGGGCGTACCCCTTCTCCGTACTTCACTTCATTTTTCTTTAGGTCAGGGCAGGTCAGGCGTCGGAGAGGGCGGGGGAGGTGACGTGGGCACCGGGCTGGTGCCGGCTGGCGCGATCGGGGCCGGAAGCGCGACGCTCTCCGGTGCGGGTCCTGGCTCACCGATCAAGACGAGGACACCGGGACTGAACTGCGCGGCGGTCAACACCCCGTTGTCCAGGTAGCAGTAGATCCCGGAGTCCATCGGAGGCGTCAGGGACACGGTGGTCGGCTCCACCGAATAGCACGTGCCTTGACTGCCGGGGAGGGGATCGGCGGGCGCGACCGACAGCGCCGCCTGCCGGTCCAGCAGTACATCCAGCCAGTCGGTGAACAGGTGGTGGACGCGCGGATCAATCTCGGCGGGTATCGGCTCGCCCGGCGCGGCGACCCATACGCAGGAGGAGGTGCACTGAAACACACCATCGGAGTTACCGGCGATTGAAACGTCAACCGTGCCGCCTCGTGCACCACCGGGGATGTCGACTCGCCAGGAGCCGTCCTGGGCCAGCACCACCGTGACCGTGCGCCCCACGTTGTCAGGGCCGGTCAGCAGATAGCTGGCGGTGTAACGCTCGTCCTTGGCCGCGGCGATCTGGCCCGCCAGGCGAGTGCGGGCATCCGGCTCCGGGGCCGGCAGCGATGGCGTGGGATTGGTCGAGGGGGTCACCACGGCCGTGTTAGGGCCACCACATCCGACGGTCACCAAAGCGAGGGCGGACAGGGTGCTGACCAGACGGATGGTGGAGCGTGTCACGCCGACATTGTCCGAAGTCATAACGCCATGACGGTTGCGGCACGCCGGTTTCTCCTGCGAGGCCTACCGGATCTCGGGACGGTGTCGCCGAACCAGGTCCATATGCCGGTACCCTGACCAGGGAACGCGCGGCGGGAATCCGTTCGCCAGCCCCCGCAGGAGTTCGTAGGCTGCGGCGGCGAAACGCCGGCAGTGGAACGGCCTTACCGGCCCGGACGTCCCGAATACATCAGAAATCGGAACACAGTACCTAGGGAGAACGGTGGCCCTCGTCGTCCAGAAATATGGAGGCTCTTCGGTCGCGGACGCTGAACGCATCAAGCGGGTTGCGGAGCGGATCGTGGCCACTCGTAAAGCCGGCCACGACGTTGTGGTCGCGGTCTCCGCCATGGGCGACACGACCGACGAACTGCTCGACCTCGCCAGTCAGGTCAGCCCGTTGCCGCCGCCGCGGGAGCTGGACATGCTGCTGACTGCGGGTGAGCGGATCTCGATGGCGTTGTTAGCCATGGCGATCCACAACCTCGGTTACGAGGCGCGTTCATTCACCGGTTCGCAGGCCGGCGTGATCACCACGTCGGTGCACGGCAAGGCTCGGATCATCGATGTCACGCCGGGCCGGATCCGTAGCGCCCTGGATGAGGGCGCGATCGCGATCGTTGCCGGTTTCCAAGGTGTGGCGCAGGACACCAAGGACGTGACTACCCTGGGGCGGGGTGGTACTGACACCACCGCGGTGGCCTTGGCGGTGGCGCTCAACGCCGACCTTTGTGAGATCTACACCGACGTAGACGGCGTGTTCACCGCCGACCCCCGGATCGTCCCCAACGCGTCCCGGATCGAACGCATCACCTATGAGGAGATGCTGGAGCTGGCCGCCTGTGGCGCCAAGGTGCTGCACCTGCGCAGCGTCGAGTACGCCCGGCGCGCGGGCCTGCCGATCCATGTCCGTTCGTCGTACTCGAACCGGCCCGGCACGGTGGTGACCGGGTCAACGGAGGATCTTCCCGTGGAGCAAGCACTGATCACCGGCGTCGCGCACGACCGTAGCGAGGCGAAGATCACGGTTCTGGCGGTACCTGACGAGCCGGGTTCGGCCGCCTTGATCTTCCAGGCGATCTCCGACGCCGAGATCAACATCGACATGATCGTGCAGAACATCTCGACCCACGGCACCGGTCGGACTGACATCTCCTTCACCCTGCCCAAGAGCGACGGCCCGGCGGCGATGGCGGCGCTCCAGAAAATGCAGGACAAGATCAGGTTCGAGGGCCTGCTGTACGACGACCACATCGGCAAGGTCTCGCTGATCGGTGCTGGGATGCGGTCGCACCCCGGAGTGGCCGCCAAGTTCTTCGCGGCCCTGGGCGAGGCCGGCGTCAACATCGAGATGATTTCCACGTCGGAGATCCGGGTGTCGGTGGTCTGCCGCGACACGGACCTGGACGTGGCGGTGCGTGCCATCCACGAGGCGTTCGACCTCGGCGGCGATGAAGAAGCCACGGTGTACGCCGGGACCGGGAGGTGACAGGAATGACGGAACGCAGGCGGCCCACGCTCGCAGTGGTGGGGGCTACCGGCGCGGTCGGCACCGTGATGTGCGAGCTGCTGTCGTCCCGTAAGGACATTTGGGGTGAGATCCGGCTGATCGCTTCACCCCGGTCAGCAGGCAAGAAGATCACGGTACGCGGGGAGCAGCTGACGGTGCAGGCCCTGGCGCCGGAGGTCTTCGACGGGGTGGACATCGCGATGTTCGATGTCCCCGACGAGGTCTCGGCGCACTGGGCTCCGATCGCCGTGGAGCGCGGTGCGATCGTGATCGACAACTCGGGGGCGTTCCGCATGGACCCGGACGTGCCGCTGGTGGTCCCCGAGATCAACCCGGAGCAGGCGGCCAACCGCCCCAAGGGCATCATCGCCAACGCCAACTGCACGACGCTGTCGATGATCGTGGCGATCGCCCCGCTGCACCGGGAGTACGGGCTGCGGGAGCTGATGGTCGCTTCCTACCAGGCCGCCTCAGGAGCGGGGCAGGCCGGTGTGGACGCGCTCTACGACCAGCTGGCCAAGGTCGGGGGCGATCGGAGCGTAGGCAGCCGTCCCGGCGACATCCGGCAGGCGGTGGGCGAGGACCTCGGACCGTTCCCGGCACCGCTGGTGCTCAACGTGGTGCCGTGGGCAGGCTCGTTGAAGGAGGACGGCTGGTCCAGCGAGGAGCTGAAGATCCGCAACGAGTCCCGGAAGATCCTCGGGCTGCCGGATCTGAAGGTGTCTGCGACCTGTGTGCGGGTCCCGGTGGTGACCGGCCACTCCACCGCGATCCACGCCATCTTCGGTACCGAGGTCACGGTCGAACGGGCGCGTGAGGTGATCCGCGCCGCCCCCGGTGTGGTCCTGGTCGACGACCCGGCTGCCGGCGAGTTCCCGATGCCGATCGATGCGGTGGGCACCGACCCCTGCTGGGCGGGGCGGATCCGGCGTTCCCTGGACGACCCACGGGCACTGGACCTGTTCATCACCGGTGACAACCTGCGTAAGGGCGCGGCGCTCAACACCGCCCAGATCGCCGAGCTGGTTGCCGAGACCGAGTTCTAACCGCTTCCCGACCGGCCCCTCGACCGGGGCCGGCGTGGACGGGACGCTTGCGGGCGCGTACCCTCTGCTGGTTTTCGGCGGAGGGTACGCGCCGCGTCGTTTCGGTTCCGCTGTCGGCGCCGGCCGCCTCACGCCTGAGCAGCGGCGCCCTTTACAGCGCATATAAGCGGAGTACAGGCGGGCAGCGTGCGCTTTTCGGACCTGATCGCGCGTACCACAAGCCCGCAGGCGCTTCTTTGGGGATACCCGCCGCAGGTGACGGTCTTCAGGAAGCGACCGAATCCGTCGTGGCCTCCTCGCCGGTGAGTTCGTCGCGGGTGAGATGGGTGGGGTCCAGCACCCGGTGCAGGAACTCGCGGGTCCGCTCCTGGCGAGGTGAGGTCAACACCTCCGAGGGTGGCCCGTCCTCGACGACGACACCACCGTCCATGAACACCACCCGGTCGGCGACTTCCCGCGCGAACGCCATCTCGTGCGTGACCACCAGCATGGTCATGCCCTCGGCGGCGAGGTTGCGCATCACCGTCAGCACCTCACCCACCAGCTCCGGGTCCAAGGCGCTGGTGGGCTCATCGAAGAGCATCAGCCGCGGATTCATCGACAACGCACGGGCAATCGCGGCCCGCTGCTGCTGACCACCGGACAGCTGATTGGGGTAGGCCTGGCTTTTCTCGGACAGCCCGACCCGGGCCAGGTTCTCCTGGGCGATCCGGGTGGCCTCCTGACGGGAGCGCTTCAACACCCGGCGCTGCGCGATGGTCAGGTTGTCCAGCACGGACAGGTGGGGGAACAGGTTGAACTGCTGGAACACCATGCCGATGTGGCGGCGGACCGCGTCGATGTCCACATCGGCGTCAGTGATCTCCACCCCTAACACCTCGATGCGTCCGGCGGAGGGGGTCTCCAGCAGGTTCGTGCAGCGCAGCAGGGTGGACTTGCCGGAGCCGGAGGGGCCGATGATGCAGACCACCTCGCCGTAGCGGACATCCAGGTCGATGCCCCGCAGCACATCCAGCGTGCCGAACGATTTGCGCAGCCCACGGATGCGGACAGCCAACGACCTGGGGTCATCGGTCTGCACAGTCCCTGGGGACCGGCCAGTGTCAGTGCTGGACACTACCCACCTTCCTCGCGGTACGGACCTCCAGGTGGCGTACCAGTTGGGACAACGGAACCGTAATGACCAGGTACAACAGGCCCGCCATCACCAAAGGTGTCAGGCTGACGTACTGGGTCATCGCGTCCCGCCCGAAGGAGGTCAGTTCCCGTTCGGTCAGCGACAACCCCAGGATGTAGACCAGCGAGGTGTCCTTGGTGAGGAGGATGATCTCGTTGGTCAGCGGCGGGATCACCACCCGGAATGCCTGCGGGAGGATGATCGAGATCATCGCCCGGGTGTGTGACATGCCCAAGGTCCGGGCGGCCTCCATCTGCCCCCGAGGCACCGCCTGGATGCCGGCCCGGATCGTCTCAGCCATGTAGGCCGCTGCGGTAAGTCCAAGCCCGAGCGCGATCTCCCCGTAGCCGCCGCCGGGGATGTACAGGTTGGGGAAGGCGAGCGGAAAACCGTAGGCGACCGCGAGCAGTACCAGCAGCGCCGGCAGACCGCGGAACAGTTCGATGTACGCGGTGGCGAACCAGCGGTACGGACCGATCGAGGATAGCCGCATCAACGCCAAGATCAGCCCGACGACCAGGCCGAACGCGAACGCCAGCAGCGTGTAGACGATGGTGTTGATCAGTGCGATGCGGAGGATCTCAGGGAAGAGCTCACCGATCACCTCGGTGTTGAAGAAGGACTCCGCAAGGCGATTCCAGTCCGCGGTGACCGCGACAAGCCCGACGATCACCACGAACACCGCGTACTGGATGAGGCGGGTGAACCGTTGCCGCTGCCGCGGGCTGAACCGCCCGCGGCGGACCACGATCGGCTCGGGGAGGTTTCCGGACGCGGGCGGCGCGGTCTCGGTCGGCGGGTCACTGGTCATGGCGATTCCCAGCTGGGTCGAGGAGACGCTGATCGGGCCGTCTAAGTCAGCTCACCTGGGGCGATGGTGCCTTCGGTCAGGAAGCCGACGGTGAGGGCGACGAGGCCGACGGGGCCTGCCCGATCCACTCCTCGTAGATCTCGTCGTAGGTACCGTCCTCGCGTGCCTGCTGCAGGACATCGTTGATCACGTCGAGGAGCGCGGAGTTGCCGGTCCGGACCGCGAAGCCGTACTCCTCACCGGTGTCGAACTCAGCCCCGATGATGAAGTCCGGGTTGTCGTCGACAAAGTCCGCCCACACCGGCAGGTCGTTAACGGCGGCGGCGATGTCACCGTTGGCCAGCGCCTGCTGCTGGGTGGCGGGGTCCTCGTAGGTGACGATGTCGAGGTCGAGTCCCTGCGCCTCGTTCTGCTCGGTGACGTACATCTCGCCGGTGGTGCCGGCCTGGACGCCCACCCGCTGCCCCGCCACATCGGCCAGGGAGGTGTAGGGGGAATCCGCGGGGACCAGCATCGCCTGGTTGGCGTCGAAGTAGCCGTCGGAGAAGTCCAGCACCGCTTCGCGTTCTTCGGTGATGGTCATAGCGGCGGCGGCGACGTCGCAGCGTTCGTTGTTGAGATCCTGCCCAGACTGGATCCCTTCGAACGGGGTGTCGATGATCTCCAGGTCTACACCGAGCTCTTCGGCGACCAGGTCAAGCAGCGCGATGTCGAAACCGACGACCTCTCCGCTTTGTTCGAATTCGAACGGAGGGTACGGCAGGGAGGTGCAGACGGTCAGCTGGCCGGCCTCCACCAGGCTGACCTCGGGGTGCTCCTCGGAGGTACCGCTATTGTCCTCACGCGCACATCCCGTGACAGCGGCGGCGAGACTGAGCGCGAGCCCGGTCGCGGCGAGCGACCGACGACGCCGGAAAGTAACGGGCATGTGCTTCCTCCGTCCTGGTCGGTCCTGATGGACGCCAATGGTGCCAGGCGATCCCCCGGACGCAAGAGCCAACCGCTCGTTGTGCCCAAGCCTTGACCATAGTGGTGAAAAAATAGTGAAGATCAGTGATTAATCTTTACGGTCGCGGCGGATCCCTACCTATGGGTGGATCGTTCCTACATGTGGTCTTACGACCCGCGCCTAGGTCACAGGCTTCGGAATCCGTTTCCGGGCTCGATGATCAGCTCCTCATCCGGGTCTGGTTCTGCGAATCGGACACCGTCGCGGCCGCTCCGTTTGACGGCGTACAAAGCGCTGTCGGCTCGGCGTACCGTGCTTTGGGGGGATTCTCCTGGGGTGCGGACCGCGACCCCCACGCTGATCGTGCGACCCGTCGTGCGGGCAGCGGCAACCAGCCGTTCTCCGATCCGTACCGCCTCATCGGCGTGGTTGACCTCCACGACGGCGGCGAATTCGTCACCGCCGATCCGGTAGAGGTCATCCCGGGGGCGGAGGACGGCTTGCAACGCGCGTACCAGGTCCACTAGGAGTTGGTCGCCGGCGGGGTGACCGTAGGTGTCGTTGAAGACTTTGAACTCGTCGACATCGATGGCGAGCACCGCGGTACGCCCCGGGCGGGCCAAGGCCAGACGCTCGGCGAAGCGACCGTGGTGACGTAGCCCGGTCAGCGGGTCAGAGCCGGCGCGCTCATTGAGGTAGGCCAGGGTACGCAGCCGCTCCAGGCAGATCCACGTCTGGGAGGCGAGCAGCTCCAGCAGGCTCACGGTGGCCACGGCCGGGCGGCTCACCCGCGCGTCGGCGCACAGCAGGACCCCACCCGCTTCGCTGTCGGCGCCCATGGGCACCACGACGGCGGTCCGCAATCCCAGTTCGGCCAGGCTCCTGAATTCCCGGGCGTTAAGGCCGGCGGGATCACCCAAGGTGTACGCGGAGCCGTGGCGGTGGATCTGGGACAACACCAGCTTGAGGATCTCTTGATCAGCTCGGGCGATGTGACCAGCGAGCGGACCGAGGGCGCCCGCGATGCGTACCGGGTTTTCCACAGCTTTGTTCACAGAGTTATCCACAGGGTTATCCACAATGCTGTGGGCGCTGACGCTGCGGGTGCCCGGAAGCTCCCACTCGGGGTACTCCTGGCTTGCGGCGATATGGCGAGGAGGCTCCTGCCGAGAGGTCGGTAGCAGGATCGCCGCCGTTGACAGCCCGGAGACGTCCTGGGCCGCGATCAGGCTCCTGCTGAGCAAGTCGTTCTCGGTCGGGGCGGAGGTGAGGGCCAACGCGTGCCGCAACATTCGTTGGCTTCCTGACTCCGGAGGGACCCCACCGAGCGCGGCGATCCGGGCTTCAAGGGCCGCGGCGACTCCACAGGCCGCCATACTCCACTGCTTCTCATCGATGGGGGTGGCCCATTCCAGATTGAGGATCCCGATGGAACGGCCGTCTTTGCTTTTCAGGGGTACGCACACGTCGGACAGGACGCCGCTGCTGAGCGCCGTATAGTCGGGGTCGGTGGTGACGTCACGGAGAATGGCGGGCTGGCCGGTACGGAAAACCCGTCCCACCATACCGGTGTTCAAGGGAACCCCATCGAAGACATACCAGGTGCCGGCGGCGCCGAAGCACCGCAATCGATCACCGGTACACAGCAACACCACTGCGGTCAAAGGATCGCCGGACGGAATCTGATCCCGGTCCGGAATCGGAATCTCAGGGTGAGATCGCCCGCGAGTTCTCAGAATCGTCACTACAGTTTGGCACGCGTCAGGAACGGAACGCACGGCCTGTAGCGCCGCCGTTACCAGATCCACTAGTGCGCGCGTACCACTCATCATTTCCCTGAATACCCATCCGGCCACTTCTTTGCACGTGATTCGTGCATGAATTCCGTCGCCGCCGCAGTTCAACACCGCAGTTCAGAGGAGGTCGACTCCGTCGCCCCCAGCGGATGGTCAACGCCGCCTAACGGGGCCGGTTCGAAAAGCTCAGCGGCTTTGAGGACGACCGCGGCAAGACCCCAAGGGCAGATCTGCGATTCTTGACGGTCTTGACGGTCGAGCTGGTTCAAGACGCCGGAACCGCGGCTGATTTTTATTGACAGTAGTCGGTAGTGAGACGGCGAAAAGCCGCCCGGTTGTGACGTGTCGGCTCACCGAGCGCCGCAGCGGGCCGCACGTGCCCTGAGCCCGTCGCCAAGAACAGGCTTCACCGTCAACGTGCGGCCCCACCATACGTGGGTGTGCCCCCTTAGGGGGCCACCAACCCCACCGCCTTGCGTTCTCGGTGTGGTGCGGTGCGGGCGGCACGAGAAGCGAGGCCTGGAACACCGCCCTGCCCTGAACGTCGGTCGAGGTCGGGCAACGTGCCGCTGATACGCCTTGAGCGGCCACCGTCTTAACTCCTGTATCTGGGGCAAACTGGACGATGATCTTTAATAATTAAATGGATATGTCCGTTAGGTGTAGAGATGGTCTCGTGGAATGGACGTGGATCTACGGCTGCTGAGGTCCTTTGTCGCGGTGGCAGAGGAGCTGCACTTCACCCGAGCGGCGCAACGGCTTCATCTGTCGCAGCCGGCGTTGTCCAAGCAGATCCACCAATTAGAGCTACAACTGCAGATTCCCTTGTTGCGGCGTTCCCACCGTCAGGTCGAGTTGACCGCTGCTGGAGCGGTTCTGCTGCCGGAGGCCCGGCGGCTGCTTGACTGCTGGTCGCGGGCGTTGGCCCTCACCCGGGGTGTCGCCTTTGAGGAGGCGCGTACTTTGCGGGTGGGCGTCATCGCCAATAGCGCGGCCGAGTTAATCCCGGAGATCCTCGCGG
Organism: Actinomycetales bacterium; assembly: GCA_002919305.1. Taxonomy (GTDB): domain Bacteria; phylum Actinomycetota; class Actinomycetes; order Mycobacteriales; family Micromonosporaceae; genus RSA1. The sequence goes on along the minus strand of PKFB01000021.1, from coordinate 82,103 downwards.
AGTTCAACGAACGCCGTCCGGACTGGCGGATCACGATGTCCCAGGGTGCGTGGACCGACCCCACCGCCGGTCTCCTCGACGGCGAGGTGGATGTGGCCTTTCTCAGGCCGCCGGTACCGGGGCAGGAACGGCTGCACATGCGGATGCTGTTTGAGGAGGAGCGGTGGTTGGCGATGTCCGCCCGGCACCCGCTCGCCGCTCAGGAAGTGGTGCGTTTCGAGCAGGTGCTTGACGAGCCGTTCATCGCAATGCCGGCCGAGACCGGCCCGTGGCGTGACTACTGGCTGGCGACCACTGAACGCGCCGGGCGCCCGGTCGTCATCGGCGGCGAAGCCCACTCCCTTGAGGAGCTGCTGGAGGCCTTAGCCGACAACATCGGGGTGTGCTTTACCGCCGCGTCAGTGGCACGCTTCTCCTCGCAGCCAGGCGTGGTCTATCGCCCTGTCGACACGATCAGCCCTACTCAGGTCGTTGTGGCCTGGCGTTGCGGTGACCGGCGCAGGGCTGTGGACGAGTTTGTTCAGATCTGCATGGAGGTCGCCGCTCGGGAGAGCGCAGCTCTCCACACCCAGTAACCAGCGACGGGCCTAGGTTGTGGACAACCGTCGTGCGGTGGAGCCCATGGTGGTGGGGACGCCAGGGCTAGCCAGGGCTAGGGGTATGCGCTCTCAGGGGACGTATGTGCGGCGATAATCCGGCGTCCGGCTTTATGAGGTGGGTGGGGTCTCACCGGGGGAGCTACGGCGCCGTGAGCGGGCCGCTGGGTGGTCATGTGCTGGGCGCCCCGATCGCGTCAGCCGGTCGGGGGAGGCGCCAGAGACGGCCGTCCTCTGAGCGGTTTGGGCAACCGGTGAAGGCACCCGGGGCCAGTGCGCGGGACGTTCCAGCGCGTGAGGAATCCTGGTGGTGGCGTCCCCCACGGCCGCGTCGAGCTGAGGCTGAGTCAGAAAGAGCACGTCGGTCAGGTCGGCGCCGTTCAGCTTGGCGTCACGCAGATCGGCGCCGATCAGATCGGCCATTCTCAGGTCAGCGCCGGTCAAATCGGCGGCGATGAGGCAGGCGCCTCGAAGATCCGCGCCTCGTAGATCGGCGCCGGCGAGCCTAGCTCCGGCCAGATCGGCCCCGCGGTAGCTCTTGGGGCGCTTTCCAGGACTTCCGCTGTGTGACGCCCGCGCGCGTACCAACTCACTGGTCCGCAGCAACAGGGGATTGATTCTCTGGCGGAGCGCCGCCACATCCAACCCGATGAGGGAGTCGGCGTCACCGCGGGCCAGCTGCTCGATCTCCACCAGGGCGCGGCGTAGCTCTTGATGAAGCGGACGGGCCGCCGGCAGGGTCAGGGCCTCGGCCACGTACCACAGCAGCTCGTGAAGCCGCCGCATCACCACGAACACCTCGAACATGCGGCGCGCGACGCGTGGATTCCGCCAGTCCATGCCACCGAAGGTGGCCTGTGAGACCCGCTGGCCTGCCCCGAAGCAGTCGAAGATGGTGCATCCCGCAAAACCCTGCTCTCGGAGTCGGGCGTGGATACCGCAGCGGAAGTCTGTGGTCAGATTCACACACGGTTGTCCGGCCGCTTTGGTGACCGCGAAGTCAGCTGAGGCGGCGAAGGGCAGGGCGACGCAGCATAGACCGAAGCAGTTCGCACAGTCACCCCGCAAGGCGGCCCGGTCTAGAAAGCCGGGTGCCGGGCCGGAGGGGGAGGAGTCGGGCTCCGGGCACAAGACGCGTGGTCTCCTGTGAGCGTTGGGCTGAAGGGCACACCACCGCTGTGATGACCCTACCGCGCCGGTTGGATGCGGACCGTCGCGTACTTAACCAGGGGAAATGCAATCAGAGGCCGTCCTGGTGAGAGGACGGCCTCTGCGATGTAGTCGGGGTGGCCGGATTTGAACCGACGACCTCCTCGTCCCGAACGAGGCGCGCTACCAAACTGCGCCACACCCCGAGGGTGCCGGCCCATATTAGCCGACAGCCGAGGAGCTTCACACATCGGTATCCACCCCTCGGCCCACAAGCCCGGGAAGGGGCCTGTTGAGCCGTACCGGCAGACCGGTTAACCCCGAGAAACCAGGGTTAGCACACTCGCCTCAGGCGGGCAAGCGAACCGGAACGGCGCGTACGGGCTGGTACCTAGACCCGCCGAGACGTGGAGCCAGCTCCGGTGCTCGGGCGGCCCGTACCGGTGCAGGCCTCGCGCCATGTCCCGGCTGAGCCCGCAGTTGGTGACCAAAGCGCCGTACCAGGGAACGCAGACCTGACCCCCGTGGGTGTGACCAGCCACCAGCAGCTCAAACCCATCCGCCGCCATCCGGTCGAGGACACGGGGTTCGGGGGAGTGGGTCACGCCGATGTGGACATCGGCGTCGGGGGAGACCGGACCGGCTACCGAGGCGTAGTCATCGCGATCAATGTGGGGATCATCCACCCCCACCAGCTCGATCCGGCGCCCACCCGCGATCACGGTGGTACGCGCGTTGTTGAGGTTGACCCACCCGGCCGCTTCCAAAGCGGCTTGGAGGTCCTGCCAGGGCAGATCAGGGCCGGTGATTGGCTGCCGGTTAGGGTCGCGGTTGAAGTAGCTGAAGGGATTCTTCAGGACCGGTCCGTAGTAGTCGTTGGAACCGAAGACGAAGGCGCCGGGCAGCTTCAGCAGGGGCGCGAGCGCGGTGAGCACGCTGGGCACCGCGTCTGGGTGGGCGAGATTGTCCCCGGTAAGCAGGACCAGGTCGGGATCCAGAGCGGCCAGTGAAGCCACCCACTCCTGCTTACCGTGCTGCCCAGGCGTCATGTGCAGATCGGAGACCTGCAGTATCCGCAACGGTTCGGCGTCCTCAGCGAGCACCGGGACGTCGTAGCGCCGAAGGGTATACCGCACGCGCTCCCAGAGGGAGGCGTAGGCCAGCGCGCCCGCCGCGATGGCGGTCAGTCCACCGGCGGCCGCAATAACCGAACGTGTACGCATGTCGATCAGGGTAGTTTTTGCCTCCATGAGCGCACTGAAGGATCGGCTGGAGGCTGATCTCACGAACGCGATGAAGGCCCGGGAAACGGTGAAGGTTGCCGCCCTGCGGATGGCGTTGGCCGCGGTGCGCAACGAGGAGGTCTCCGGCAAACAGGCCAGAGAACTCACCGACGACGAGGTGCTCGCGGTGATTCGCCGTGAGGTGAAAAAGCGTCGGGAGGCGGCGGAGGTATACGCGTCGGCTGGGCGTACCGAACTGGCGGACCAGGAGAAGGCCGAGGAAGAGGTTCTGTCCGGCTACCTGCCCACGCAGTTGTCCGATGAGGAACTGACCGCTTTGGTGAGCCAGGTGCTCGCCGAGCTCGGGCTGTCAGGGATGTCGGCGATGGGGCAGGCGATGAAGGCTGTGGTGCCGCGGGTGGCGGGCCGGGCCGAGGGGGCGCGGGTCGCTGCCGAGGTCCGCAAGCAGCTCTCCGCTGGCTGAGCCGCACCCCTTGCGTCCCGTGCTTTCTGTGGTACTAAACCCGCCGCCCCGCTGATCATGAAGTCTTCGGGCGGTTGCCCAGCGTGTGACACGCCTACTTCATGATCAGCGGGGCGGGGTTGGATACGCCCGGATCAGGCGGTGACGCCTTACTCAGCCGTCAGCGCTGTCGGACCGTAGATCGTTGTTTGGGTCCCCCTGCGGTCCGGGCTCCGTGCCAGGCGTGCAGTTCCAGCCAGGCGGGCATTGACCGCTACCAGGCGGGCCCCCGGGACCCGGTCCAGGGCCAGGCCCAGGTCCAGGTCCAGGGTCAGGTGAGTTGGGGTCCTGGGTGGGGGGTACCGGCTGTCCGTTGCTGAGGAAGAGCGTGATCCGTCCGCCCTCGAGCGCGGTGTCTCCCGGTTCAGTGCGGGCCACCGTGCCAGCCGGGCAGGGCGACGCCTCCGACTCGTCGGCGACCATCACCCGGAAGCCGGCGTTCTCCAGGCGTGCAGTCGCCTCCTCCACGGTGTTGCAGGTGACATCCGGGATCGACACCCGGCGGCCGTTGACCAACGAGTCGGGCGGCGCTGGGAAGTTCTGAGGGTTCTCGTCGCCCAGGAACCGGTCAACCGCTTCCGCCCATACCCGGGACGCGTGCTGCGTACTGCCTACCTCGTTCAGGCTGTAGTCCGGGTCAGCGACGAAGGCAGCGCCGGCGATCTCTCGGGTATAGCCGACGAACCAGGCCGCCCGGTAGGAGTCGGTGGTACCGGTCTTACCCGCGACGGGGCGGTCGACGATCTCACCGACCCACGGCGCGGTGGAGCCTTCACAGTTTCCGGCCTGGGCCCTGTCGCCGACTGGGCAGCGGGCGGCGTCGGTGGCTGCCCAAGCGACGTCCTCGGTGAGCACCCGCTCGCACTGCGGTTGCACCACATCGATCGGCTGCCCATTCACGTCGTGAACGGCGAGGACCGGAAGCGGCTCACAGTACATCCCGCCAGAGGCGATGGTGGCGTACGCGTTGGCCATCTCCAGCGGAGTGGTGATGGAGGTTCCCAGGGTGAAGGAACCCCAGCCATCCGGGTTATCCGCCTGGTTCTGGTCGTTGGGGTTGTGCCAGCGCAGACCAAGCCGCTCTGCCATCTCCACAGCGGCGCCCGGAGTGGTGTCCTCAATGAGCTGGACGAAGTAGGTGTTCACCGACATCCCGAAGCCGGACCACATGGTCCGCAGACCTTGCATCGACTCCGAGGAGTTAGTCGGGCAGTAGCGCCACTCACCGTTCACCTGACAGGAGGCTCCATCCGAGCTCCCCGAGGCGAACGACGAGCGGTACTGGTGGGGCGAGTAGTAGGTGGTCGCCAGCGGCATGCCCTGCTCCAGGGCGGCCAGCATCGTGAACATCTTGAAGGTCGACCCGGCCTGATAGCCGTTGTCACCGCCACCTAGCAGGGGGTTCGTGGTGTTCGGTCGGGTGCCCGGCCCGTCCACGTCGGGGGAGGTGTGCTCCAGGTTGTTTTCGGTGTCGTTGCTGTAGACCCGGTTCACCGCCATCGTCAGTACGTACCCGGTGCCGGGTTCGATGAAGACCACGCCCAGCGCGTGTTCGTCATCGTCGTCGCGCCGCTCGTGGATCTCATCGATGGTGATCTGCTGAAGCTGGGGGTTCAGCGACGTGGTGATCCGGTAGCCGCCTCGGTCGAGCAACTCGCGCCGCTCCTCCGCGTTGGCCCCGAAGGCCTCTTGTCTCTCCCACCACTGCAGGAAGTACGCGCAGAAGAAGCCCCAGTGGTTCGGGTTCGCCCCCACACAGTCGTTCGGGGGTGGGCTGGTGGGCTGGCTCGGCAGCGGCTGTGCGGTGGCCGCCTCGGCCTCTTCGGCTGTCACGTACTCCAGCTCGACCATCCTGCTAATGACCCAGTTGCGGCGATCCAGGATGGCTTGCCGGGTCTCTTCATCCTCAGAGAAGGGGTTGTACGCGCTAGGCGCCCGCACCAGAGCGGCCAGCAGCGCTGCCTCGTGCAGCTCCAAGTCACGGGGGTGCTTGTTGAAGTAGGTGTAGCTGGCCGCGTATACGCCATAGGAGCGGTTGCCGAAGAACGCGATGTTCAGATAGTTCTCAAGGATTTCATCCTTGGTCAGCTCCCGCTCCAGCGCCATCGCGTAACGGATCTCCTGGAGCTTGCGCGCCGCGGTGTCTTCGGTGACGGCCAGTCGCTCCTCCTCGGTCTGCGCCGAGTAGGTGAGCGCCTGCCGCACGTACTGCATGGTGAGGGTGGACGCGCCCTGAGTGACCTCGCCTGCGGCGTTGTTGGCGACGAAGGCTCGGATGACGCCTCGCAGATCGACGCCGTGGTGTTCGTAGAACCGGCTGTCCTCAGCCGACACGATCGCCTGCTGCATCAGCGGGGAGATGTCTTCCAAGGCCACGGGGACCCGGTTCTCGTCGTAGAACCGGGTGATCTCCGTACCGTCCGCCGCCAGCAGGTAGGAGGTCTGGGGCGGTGGGATCACCCGCAGGTCGGTCGGGAGATCCTGGAATGAGTCGGCACCAGCTTTGGCCGCCAGTCCGCTGACGGCAACCGCCGGGAATGCGGCGGCGGCCACCACCAGGCCGGCGAGTAGACCGCAGATCAGCAGCGACGCCGCGCTGTTGACGAGCTTTCGGTCACCCATCCGTATCACGCGCCCAGGGTACCCACCTCGTCTACAACAGTCCTCTCAGCGTCGCGCTGTGACCGATTGGACATATTTCGACGACCCGGCGTGTCGGCACGCCGATAGGCGTACCCTCTTGGCTTCTCATCCGTTTCGCCCCGTGTAGATGGTGGTACGTAACGTCGCAGGCGGAGGGCTAGCGCCCAAGGGCATTGCCCGACGGGTGTGAAGCATCCTATTTTGTCTAGGACGTTGCGTAGCGACATGGCTACAGAGGATTATGTCTGCGCGGGTAGGCGCATGGCGTCCTCGCGTACGAAAGCGACACTGCCTGAACGGTCACGTCGCTGGGGCGTCCGGTTCATGCCCCGCGATCGGGGGTATGTCACGGACCAAAACTCGGCCGTTCGGGTCGCATAGGGGGGACATAAAGGGGGGTTCTGAACCATGAATTTGCTCATTGACTGGGCTAATCAGGCGGCTTGCCGGGATGGGGACCCGGACGCCTTGTTCGTCCAGGGGGCGGAGCAGAACGTCGCTAAGCGGATCTGCAGGGGTTGCCCGGTCCGTTACGAATGCCTGGCAGACGCGCTGGATAACCGCATCGAGTTCGGCGTCTGGGGCGGGATGACCGAACGCGAACGTCGGGCTCTGCTGCGCCGGCATCCGCATGTGCCCAGTTGGCGAAAGCTCTTCGAGACGGCGCTGATGCAGGGCAGCCGTCGGGGAGGAGGAAACAACAACGCGGTGGTCTCATCGGCGAGAGATCGGCAGGCGGCCGCGGCTGCGTTCGCCCGGGCGGGGTGAAGCGTGACGCAGCAGCTCATGACGGCCTGTCACCCGTGACGGGATCTCGTGACGGGATCGCCTAGTGCGATGAAAACCCGATGAAAACCATGGTGACGGGGGCCGGGACCGACGCGGTGCGACAGCGTGGTGGTCAGTGCGGTGACTTCGTCCACCGGTCGGAAGCCCGCGGGTGGCCCCCGTCCCGATGTGAGGGGCCACCCGGCCACGAACCGAGTCTTTGGGGGGGCGGGAATCACGGCAACGTCACGAGTCACAGCAGCGCCGACAGGCAGCGACGCAGGCCTTCGAGGTCGTGGACGTCCTCCGGCAGGGCCGGCACCTGGGCCACCGGGACATCGGGATGGGTACGCCGGAAGCGGTCGGTGATCCGTTGTTCCCGTTCGGCCGTGCGTACCAGATCGGCGTGCACCCGCAATACCGCCGCGGTCACCGAGTCCGGGTCGGTGGTCGTCAGGGTTTCTGCCGCCGCGAGGCTGCGTTCGACGGATAACCCATGGGCGGCCACCGTGTGTACCCGGTTGACGATGAGGCCGGCGAGGGGCATCTGCTCTTCGGCCAGCCGGCCGGCGAAGTAGCTGGCCTCACGGATCGCGTCCGGCTCAGGGGAGGCGACGACTAAGAAGGCGGTCTCCGGTGCTTGGAGGATGCGATAGGTCCGTTCCGAGCGTTCCCGGAAGCCACCGAACATCGAATCCAACGCGCTGACGAAGGTGGAGACCTCGTTGAGTAACTGGCCGCCCAGCACCTTCCGCATGATGCGGCCCACCATCGACATCGACGCTCCGACTAGCCGCAGGACGCTCCGTCCTCCTCCGCTGCGTGCCGGCGCCAGCAGGAGCCGCAGCATCTTGCCGTCCAGGAAGCGAGCGAGTCGCTTCGGCGCGTCCAGGAAGTCCAGCGCCGACCGGGAAGGCGGGGTGTCAACAACGATCAGATCCCACTCGTTGCGGGCTCTGAGCTGTCCGAGCTTCTCCATGGCCATGTACTCCTGCGTCCCGGAGAAGGTGGAGCTCATGGCCTGGTAGAACGGGTTAGCGAAGATCTCCTTCGCGCGGTCAGGATCGCTGTGGGCGAGCACAACCTCGTCGAAGGTGCGCTTCATGTCGAGCATCATCGCGAACAGCTCGCCACCAGCGGTTTCATCGATCTCGTCCACCCGACGAGGGGTGTTGTCCAAGGCGGCCAGCCCTAAGGATTGGGCTAAGCGGCGAGCCGGATCGATGGTTAACACCACGGTGCGACGACCGTGTCGTTCGGCCGCGCGTAACGCCAAAGCGGCCGCAGTGGTGGTTTTGCCGACGCCACCAGAACCGCAGCACACGATGATCCGGATGTCGCGGTCGGCGAGCAACGTATCCAGATCTAGAGCGCGCTTCGTATCCACGCTCACCCTGGTACCCGCCGCGGTGGAAGATCGGACAACATATCTGCGAGGGTAACCCGATCAGGTTGATCGGCCTGTAAGACCCGCGTCAGCCATTGATGACGATGAATCACGTTGGGGTCCGACCGGTCGCCCTCCCTTCCGCCGCGGCTAGCACCTGTCGGTCAGGCCGCTACAGAGCGGAATTAGGCGGTGTGGACGCCCTGCTCCAGCAGCGCGTCCATGAGGACGTACAACCCTGACAGATCGATCCCGTCGGCGAGGAACGGTAATTCCAGGACAGGCGGACCGAGCTGCTCCAATTCCGACCGCAACCGTCGCTGTACCCGGATCCGCGCTTGATGATCCCGAGCCTCGGCCGCTAAACCCGCGACAGTCCGTCGATCGGTCGGCAGCCCGAGGGCCTCCAAGTCACGGCGCAGCTGCGTCTGCGTGACCCGGGCACCAGACAGTACCGATTCACAGGTTTGATTCACGATGATTGAGCCCACGGGGATCTGCAACTCACGCAGCTCCGCCACCGCGTCGGCGGTCTCCTGAACCGGCATCTCCTCCAGCAGCGTGACCACGTGAACTGCGGTGGTGGGGGAGCGCAGCACCGCCGCCACACCCTCACTCTGGTGCTTGATCGGCCCGACTTTGGCCAGTCCGGCCACCTCGGCGGTGACGTTGAGAAACCGCCCAACGCGCCCGGTGGGGGGAGCGTCAAGGACGACGGCGTGGTAAACCCGATGCCCCTGTTCGACCCGGGTGACCGCTTCCTTGACCTTGCCGGTCAGCAGGACATCACGGAGTCCAGGGGCAATGGTGGTGACGAAATCGACCGCGCCGATCCGTTTGAGCATCCGGCCAGCCCGCCCCAGCCGGTAGAACAGCTCCAGGTACTCCAGGAACGCTTCCTCGGCGTCTACGGCCAGGGCGCGGACCTCACCACCTCGGGGCGGTACCGCGATGCGGCGTTCGGCGTAGGGCAGCGGGGGCACATCGAACAGCTGCGCGATGCCTTGCCGGTTTTCCACCTCTACCAGTAGGGTTCGCTTCCCGCCGGTCGCCAGGGCCAGGGCCAGGGCGGCGGCAACGGTGGTCTTACCGGTGCCTCCCTTACCGGTCACCACGTGTAGGCGGGCGGACGGCCAGGACGGATGGGCAGCTTGTCGCGACACGCTGCGAGGTTACCCGCCCTGGCGTACCGCTCACCTTGCGGCGGCTGTCCTGACAGGAAACCGCGGGGTACGCGGATGATGGTGCGTGTTCGCCGCCCGCGTACCACGGCTTATGCCAGGCCGTCCGTGTTCAAACCACAGATCTTCCAGCCGTCCTCTTGGACAAGATCGAATTCCCAGGTGAATTCCTGCGAGAACCCAACGATGGTGAAGGTGATGTCGACGGTTACCTCGGCGTTGTGGCCGTCGTTCGAGACCTCCGTCGGCGGGTCCCAGGTGAGGGTGACGCCGGAGAGGAGAGTGTCGAGAGTGCTGGGTGAGTATTCACTCTCCTGGCTGTTTTGCGCCTCGCAGACGTAGGACGAGAGGGATTCGTACTCTCCATCCCGTAGCGCGGTCATGAAGGCGTCGACGACTTCGGTCGGGGACGCGCTGGGGCCACCGTTGTTATCGCCGTTGACCAGAAGAAGGGCGCCGAGGCCGATGACGAACATGATGGCGATGGCGCCGCCAAGAATGCCGATGATTAGGCCGGCGTTGCTTTTGCGTGGCGGTGCGGGCGGGAACGCCGGAGGCGGCATCCCGGAACCCGTCGCATACGAGTTGTAGTTGGGCTGCGATCCGTAGTCGGGTTGGCCTGTTACGGGCTGGTAGTCGGGCTGGCCGGTTACAGGATGGTAGTCAGGCTGGCCCGTTACGGGTTGATAGTCGGGTTGGCCCGTCACGGGCTGGTAGTCGAGTTGGTAGTCAGTCTGGCCCGTCACAGGCTGGTAGTCGGGCTGACCTGTTACGGGTTGGTGGTATACCGGTCCGGAGACCGGTTGCCCATAGCTAGAGTCGTATCCCCCTTGCTGACCATAGGCGTGCCCTCCGCCGTACGGATCATCACCGTAGGCGCCAGCGTCGGGCTGACCGTAGTAGGTCATAGTCCTCCCGTTAGGTTGCTAGGTCGCCGCCGCACCGCGACTTCTCGACACGCCGGGACACGGCTATTACGACCGAATCACGGCCAGGCAAGAGGGCAGCGTGCGGAGTCGAGCTTTCCCACCTCATGAAGACGTTGCGTGAGGATGTGTGGTTTACGTGAGCTCGGCCAGAAGGAAGCCGGCCACGCCTCCTAACAGGAAGCACACCAGGGCGATGAGGAACCACGAACCGCGACGAGGACGTGTGGACGCCTCGGGTCGGGAATCCTCACCGGTGCCCGATGTGGACTCTGTGGAGTCAGATCGGACAGTACCGGAGCCTGCTCCGTACGTGGTGCCAGGGGACGACCAAACCTGAGCAGCGGCCGGGTGAGCCGGCGTGGGCTGACTGGGGCGATGGCCAGGCTGTCCAGGATGTCCCCAGCCACCCTGGCCCGGCGGTGCCGACTGGCGGCCAGGATCGTGGAAGGCTCGGGTGCTGGAGTAGGTCGTCGAGGAGAGGGGGATCCGGACCGAAGTCGGTGACGTCTGTTCCGGTTGAGACTGCTGAGCCTGAGAGTCCTCCGCTGAAGCGGCGGGCTGCGAGATCGTGGGTGGGCCCCAGAGGGGCTGGCCAGGGACGAGTTTGGGGGGCTTCGGCGGCTTGGAGGATTCGGTCATGGGTAACCCTCGCGGCTGGGCTGTTCGACGTGATATCCACAGTGCCTGGCCAGCGTAATGAGGGCACGCCAGTATTCGTGCCAGTATTCACGTCCGGCTGTACCACGCGGCAGGCTCATGCCAAGCTCTCTGAAGCATCAGGCAATAAATGGCTGTACGGCGCAGGACAGCGTGACAGCAGGACAGGAGCATTCGAGCCATGCAGAAGTGGGAGTACGCCACAGTGCCGCTGCTCATCCACGCAACAAAGCAGATTCTTGACAATTGGGGTGAGGATGGCTGGGAGCTGGTCGCGGTGGTCCCCGGACCTAATCCCGAGCAGCTTGTCGCTTACCTGAAGCGCCCCAAGGAGAATTCGTGAGCGCCGTCCGGGCCCGGCTCGCCGAGCTGGGGCTGTCGCTTCCCGAGGTGGCGGCGCCGCTCGCGGCGTACGTGCCGGCCGTACGTTCTGGCAACCATGTGTACGTATCGGGGCAGTTGCCTTTCGTGGATGGGCAACTGCCGGCGACCGGGAAGGTCGGCGCCGAGGTGAGCGTCGAGCAGGCCACCGAACTGGCCCGACGGTGTGCCCTTAACGCGTTGGCCGCGGTGGAGGCCCTGGTGGGGCTGGACAACGTGGTCAAGGTCGTGAAGGTCACCGGGTTTGTGGCGTCCGCGCCGGGGTTCACCGCCCAATCAGCGGTGATTAACGGTGCGAGCGAGTTGTTCGGGGCGCTCTTCGGCGAGGCGGGGAAGCATGCCCGCAGCGCGGTCGGGGTAGCTGAGCTGCCTCAGAACACCCCGGTGGAGGTGGAGGCCATCTTCGAGGTCGCCTAACCGGCACGTCCGTCGGGACGCGCCTCAGCTGGTCACCGTACGTGACGGAAGCCTGCCCATAACGTGGCAAAGTGCCCGGTGGGCGGGCTCTGAGCCGTGCTCGCCGGATGGGCGAGTCGTACTATCACAGCCGTGACGGCGGGGAGCGTCCAAGGACGTATGACGGCTCCGGCGGCAGGGCTTGCGGAGAGCCTGCCGCCGTGGGCCGTTTTAGTTCGTGCTCCCAATCCCGGTGTCATGACCCTGGACGGCACCAACAGCTGGATCCTGCGTGCCCCGGGCGCGACCGGATGCGTCGTCGTCGATCCCGGACCGGACGACGCTGGTCACCTGAACCGGTTAGCCGACCATGGTCCGATTGCCGGGATTCTTTTAACGCACCACCATGCCGACCACAGCGAGGCGGCCGCCCGCTTCGCGGAGCTGACCGGAGCGTGGGTACGCGCGGCGGATGAGCGGCTGTGCGTGGGAGGAGAGGCGCTCCGGGCCGGTCAAACCCTGCGCCTGGCGGGTTTGCGTATCCGGGTCCTCGCTACCCCGGGACACACCAGGGATTCGCTGTCGTTCGTCGTAGACACCGTGGCGGGCGGGGCGCCGGCTGTCCTGAGTGGCGACACGATACTCGGCCGGGGCAGTACGGTCGTGGGATGGCCGGACGGTGACCTGAGGGACTATCTGGCGAGTCTGGAGGCCCTGCGCACGCTTGGGCCGATTCCGGTGCTGCCTGGCCACGGTCCGCCGTTGACCGATTGTGCGGCGGCCGCGACGACCTACCTGGAGCACCGTCGCTCCCGACTGGAGCAGGTCCGCCATGCGGTGGCGGGCGGCGCGCGCACTGCCCGGGAGGTGGTGGACGTGGTGTACCAGGACATCGAGCCGGCGTTGCGACGCACCGCGGAGGCGGCGGCGTGGGCGCAACTGGCATACCTGGGGATCCGTCCCGAGCGAGCCCAGGATGGGGATCCGGCGGGGGCCGAGGTCGCGGATCTCACCGTGAGTCGGCATGAAAACCGGAATGACAGGCATGAACCCGCCGGCTTCCATAGTGACCGGGAACACATCGACCCTGCGTCACCGTTGGACCGGCCGTGATGTGTCTGGTCTGTGGTGCGGTCACGGTTCCCGGTGCCCGCTTCTGTCATATGTGTGGCGCCGCCTTGGCGGAGGCGGCCTCTCTGCCTGCGACTGAGCGGCGTGTCGTCACCGTTTTGTTCGGTGACCTGTCTGACTTCACCGCCTGGGCCGAGGACTTGGATCCGGAACGGGTCGGGGCGGTCACCGACCGAGTGCTGGCCGCGCTGGCACGGTCAGTGACGATGTTCGGTGGCCACGTCGACAAGCTGACCGGTGACGGCATCATGGCGGTCTTCGGCGCCCCTGTGGCGCATGAGGACGACCCGGAGCGGGCGGTACGGGCGGCCTTGTCCATGCAGCGCGCGGTCCGGCGGGTGCTCGACGCCGAGCAGGGTGGTGGTGTCCCGCTTGGGCTGCGGGTAGGGCTGAACACCGGCATGGTGGTGGCTGGGGTTCAGGCCGCCTTGGAGTACACGGTGATCGGGGACACCGTCAATACGGCCGCGCGACTGGCCGATGCCGCCGCGGTGGGCACCGTTTACGCCGGTGAGGCGACCGTGGCCGCCACTCGTCATCGCGCAGCGTGGCGGCGGTTGCGTCCCCTGCGGCTGAAAGGGAAGCGGGAGCCGGTTCAGGCGTTCGAGCTGCTGGGGCTGCGGGACGCTCCTGGTACCCGGTCCGGGTTGGGCGACGAGGCGCCGTTTGTAGGGCGTGAGGCCGAGCTGGGACGGTTCGCCAGCCGTCTGGCCGAGGTGGGTGATCGTGGGGAAGCCCGGGTGCTGATGATCACCGCGGAGGCGGGGGTTGGGAAGACCCGGTTCGCCGCTGAAGCGGGACGCTATGCCGGGGAGCGCGGTGCCCGGGTGTTGTCCGTGCGGTGCGTGGCCTACGGCGAGCATCGCCGCTTGGCCCCGTTGGCCGATCTGGTCCGCAGCGCCGCTGGTTTCAGCCTCGACGACCCGGACACCTACGCCGACCGAGGCGTGGTGGAGGAGCGCCTACGGCGGTTGGCGGAGCGTTTCGCACGGGCCGAACGGGAGGCGCAGCCGGACCGGCACGTATCGGGTCCCACGCTTCAGATCGACGTGCTGTTGACCCTGTTGGGTTTTGGGGACCGGCGTCCGAGTCGGCGTACCGAGCGTCCGACAGGGGCTGGTCGTGAGGTCACCGACGCTGAGGTGGCGCCCGCCGCGGTCGCGGAGCTGTTGTCCATGCTCGCTCGTGAGTCGCCCTTAGTCGTGGTGGTGGACGACCTGCAGGACGCCACCACCGAGGCGTTGGACGCGCTCGGCGCCACGATCGCCCGACTCACCGGACCGATCCTGGTGTTGCTGCTGGGACGCCCCGAGCTGGTGCGGACCGCCGGTGTCCTCACCCGGATGTCCGAGGCTGAGGCGGTCCCCCTGTCGCCGCTGCGAGGCGCCGATGCGGCGCGGCTGCTGTCCTCCTATCTGGGGGGTGGCAAACTCCCGCCGGCCGACGAGAATCGCTTGCTGGCCACCGCGCAAGGTAACCCGTTCTACCTGGCCGAGTTGGTGACTTTGCTGGTTGAGCGGGGCTTGCTCACAAGCGGACCGGAGCAGCAATGGCGACTGGCACCCGGCTCCCTGTCCGGGCGGCTGCTGTCTCGGGACCTGGCCGCCGTGCTCGCGGCCCGTATCGACGCCCTCCCTCCCCAGGCCCGGGCCGTGCTGCGGGACGCCGCCGTGGTCGGGGACACCATCCCCGAGGGGGCGTTGGAGGCGTTGCAGGACGGACCGACCGGGGTGGCGGCCGTGGAGTTCGGGCAGGCGATCGATGAGCTGCTTGCTCGGCGGATGCTGCGTCGTCGTACCCGCGGTGGGTACGCGTTTGTCACTCCCTTGATGCGTCAGGCGGCGTACAGCGGGCTGGGCAAAGCGGTACTGGCTATCAAACATGCTCAGCTGGCCCGGTGGGGGGCGCGGAAACGACCCCGGTCACTGGCCGATCCAGAGGCCGACAGTTTCGTGGCCGAGCATGCTGAGCGCGCGATCTCGCTCGCTGAGGCGGTCGGTCTGCGTGACGACGCCGAAACCCGGACAGTGGCGCCGCTGGGGGTGGCGGCGTTGACGCGGATGGCGCGGCGGTCACTGGCCGCGGGAGAGCCGACCGAGACCGATCAGTTCATGGAGCGGGCGGCGGCCCTGGCGGGTGGGACCCTCTCGGCGACGGATCGACTGGTCCACGCTCGAGCACTGCTGCAACTGGGGCGCATGGTGGACGCCCGCGCCATCGCTGAGAAGGTCGCCGCGAACGCGGAGGACCCCGCCATCCGCCGGGAGGCCCTGCTGCTCGCGGGGGAGGCGCATCGGGCCGGTGGAGATTTGGCGCAGGCGCGTCGTTCCTGGCAGGAAGCGTTGGATTCGGCTGTGGCGGCGGCGGACCCCAGCACCCACAGCGAGGCGCTGTGCCGCTTGGGCATGCTCGACTACCTCACCGGACAGCTTTCCGAGGCGGAGCGACGCTTTGAGGCCGCGTACCAGATCGCCGCGAAAGCGGATGACCGACGCAACCAGGCGTGGGCACTGCAGCATCTGGCGTGGGTGACCACGACCCGGGGAGACTTCGCCGCCTCCGATGACGCGTTGGGACGAGCGGCGCGGCTGTTCACCGAGTTGGACGACGTCGTCGGCCGGGCCTGGCTGCGGGGCACCACGGCGTTTACGCGGCTGTTCGCTGGACGGTTGGCCGAGGCGAGGCGTATCGCGTACACCTTCCTGCCGTTCGGGGAACGGGTGGGGGATACCTGGGCCGTGGGGACGCTGCGGGCCGTGGCCGGCTTCGCCGCGGCTGAATTGGGGCACCTCACCGACGCGGAGGCCGACGCGAAGGCCGCGTACCGCGCCTTTGATCGGATCGGCGACGACTGGGGACGCAGTCTGACCCTGATGGTGCGGGGGGCGATCGCACGCGGCCAGGGCGATCCGCGCCGTGCGGTGGATTTCCTCGACAGTGCGGAAGCGCACGGCACCCGCGCCGGCCACTGGTTGATGGCCGGGCTGGCCCGCACTATGCGCGGCTACTGCCACCTTGAGTTGGGGGACGCCGCGGCGGCCGAGCAGGACGCCCACGCCACCTTGGAGTACGCCCACGACATGTCCGAGGCAGCGCAGGTGGGGCCCCGGGCCCTGTTGGCTGCGGCGTTGCGGGCCCAAGGCGACCTGGATGGCGCGTTGAAGATCCTGGAGGAGGTCACTCGTTGTGACGCGTGCCCCTCGCTGCTGTTCGCGCGTCGTCAGGCCATCGCCGACTACGCCGACTGTCTGTTGGAAGCCGGTCGGGTCGCTGAGGCTCTCGAACATGCCCGACGGGCCGTGGAGGTGCCGGCGGAGGATGTCCGCAGCGGTGTGGCGGCGCAGAGGGTGCTCGCGCGGGCCTTGGCAGAGATAGAGGACTTCGCGAGCGCCCGTGAGGTGGCCAGGGCCGCCGTGGAGCTGGCGTACGCCACAGAGCAGGTGGCTGGACGCGCCGCCAGTGACGCGCTCTTGGCAGCCCTGTCTGACACGTGAGGCTCCGTGACAGGCTCCGTGTCCCGACAACCGGCGTGAGGTGCCATATCACCCTTATCTATCGGGGGTCTGGCCTGGGTTGTTAGGGCCGTCCTGGGCCGTCAGTGGGCATGAACGGTGTGTGGTGTCGTACCGTTGCCATTTGTGAGCCCCTCGCGTTCCTTTTCACCGGTACCCGGCCTGACCCAGCTGACGGTGCTCGCCCGGGGCGGATTCGCGACCGTCTATCGGGCGCATCAAGAGTCCGTAGGGCGAGATGTGGCGTTAAAGATTGACAACCGGACGCTGGACAACGAGCGGGATCGGAAACGGTTCATGCGGGAGGCTCGGGCCGCTGGCCGAATGTCCGGGCATCCCCACGTGGTCGATCTGTTCGACGCCGGAGTGACCGCCGAAGGACACCCCTACCTGGTGATGGAGCTGTGCCAGACCTCCTACAGCCAACGGCTGCGGGAACACGGACCGCTCCCGGTGGAGGAGGTGCAGGATGTCGGGGTCAAGATCGCCGATGCCTTGGCGGCCGCTCACCGCGAGGGGGTGTTGCACCGCGACGTCAAGCCGGCCAACATCCTGCTGCACTACTACGGCAGCCCGGTGCTGGCCGACTTCGGGCTGGCCGTGTTGGACGACATGCACCGGCTGTCGCCGGCCACCTTGGATGTGCTGACCCCGGCGTACGCGCCGCCGGAGGCCTTCCGTAGCGAACCCCCCACCCAAGCCGGGGATGTGTACTCCCTCGCGGCCACGCTGTACGCCCTGTTGCATGGCCGCCCGCCCCGCTGGCCCGCGGAGGGGACGCCGAGCCTGGTGGAGATGCTCGCGTTGCACCAGCAGCCGGTGCCGGACCTGCCAGGGGTGCCTCCCCGTATCATGAACGCCCTCCGCGCCGGGCTGGCGGAGGATCCGGCTCAACGTCCGACGGCGGAGTGGCTGCGGGACGAGTTGGCCGCCGCGTCCGGCGTCATCGTCCCGACGCTGCTGCCCCGGAGCGAACCGACCGCTACCCTGCCCCTCTCCGGTACGAGTTCGGTCCAGGAGCCGACACAGCAGGTCTCGCCACAGGTCACGCCGCAAACGCAGGTCTCATCGCAGGCGCCGCCGCACACACCGTTACCGCCGTCGGTGCCCCCCACGCAGGCGATGGCACCGCCACCACGCCGGCCGTCGGCGCCTCCGCACCAGCCTCGTCCGGTCTCGACGTTCACCCCGTCGGTGCCACCGGCGCCACCGCCACCGCCGTTCACCGATCCGGTTCCCCCGGCCCCGCCGCCGGCGCCACCGGCGTACTGGACCTATCCGGATTTGGAGAATAACTGGCGCAAACGGGTCATGGCGGCGCTCTCCTCTCTGCTGTCGATGATGCGGAACAACCGTCGGGCGTGACACGTCACCGGCGCTACGGCGCCGGTGACGTCGGTGTGGTCCCGCCTCAGAGCGGCACACCATGCCGCTGCCTTCGGGCGGAGATGGCTGGTGGTGGGGTGGGATGGTCAGGTGTTGGCCGCGACCGAGTCAGCATGCCGCTTATCGACCTGAGCGCGGTGGGTTTTTATCGTCCTTTGTCTGTTTGTCGCCCTTCGTCTTGGACTTCGCCCAACGAATGATGGGCCGTTCTACGAACCGGAAAGACAGCTCAGCGGCGATATAGGTGACCACGAGGCAACCGGCGGTGGCGAGCCGACCAGGACGTTCCTCATAGAAGATCCGCCACGCCTGGATCGGCAGCAGATTCCACAGGTACAGCCCGTAGGAGAGCATCCCGAAGCGGACCAGTACCCGGTTGGAGAGCAGACGGGCGAGCCAACCGGTGGGGCGTGTCACGACGGCGAGTACCACCATGACAGCGGCAAGGGCGGCGGTGGGGAAGGCGAAGCTGAAGGTCTCGTTCAGGTGATTGTCATAGACCCGGTAGGAGTACCCCAGCCAGATCAGGCCCAGCCAGCCGGCGATCTCCAACCAGCGAGTCCCTCCGGGGAGCCTCAGGCACCACTGAACAGCCGCCCCGAGGCGCGTATGCGGGTCGATCGGGTGCCGGGTCACTTGCCACAGCACCAGCGCCGCCAGGCAACCGAACGCCAAGCCGTCGATGCGGCTTTCAGTGGCGTAGTAGAGATAGCCGTGCCATAGCGGCTCGTTGGCGTATACCGCTCGAAATGAGCAGGAGAAGATGATGACGGCCAGGCACGCCAGCATGGGGATCCACAGCCCCCACCTCTTGGAGAGCAGCCAGCGCAGCAGAGGGGGCCAGCCCATATAGAACTGCTCTTCAACGGCGAGGGACCAAGTCCACGAGGTGCCGTAGAGCGGGATCATGGCGTTGGCCCGAACGATGTTGCTCACATACAGCACCACCGGCAAGATCGACAACGCTACTTCGGTTGGCGATACTCGGAAGCCCCAAACCAGGGCGTGGAAGGGCAACAACAGCAGCAAGGCGGGTAGGAGCCGTGCGGCACGTCGCAGGTAGAAGCCCCGCAGCGAGATGTTTCCGGTCGCCTCGTACTCTTCCAGAAGCAGGGTCGTGATCAGGAACCCGGAGAGGACGAAGAAGACCACTACACCCAAATGACCACCTGGGATCAGGTTTGGCCATCCCCCGAAGGTGTTGGTGTGGACCACCAACACGCCGAGGATCGCCAATCCGCGTACCCCGTCTAGCGCGGGCCGGTGGCCGAGCCGGGGGAAGGCTGACCGGTGATCCGAATCCGGCTGGCGTGGCGGTGTGGGGTTGCGGGGTGGTCGGGTAAGGGTGCGGATCGCCTGCATCTCCTCCGCCAAGGTCCCTCCAGATGCCGTGAAGGTCGTTCAGGTCGTGATACTTGAGTCAAAGATCACGAAGTCGGCCTGAGCGACCTGACCTAGGCAATGTTGATGAATACCTTTTCTTGGGCCAGAGGGAACTTTAGCCATCGCAACAGTCGAACAAACCACGATGGGCTGTGAATTAGCTGGGAATATCCGGGCGACCGCACATGAGCGGTGACTATGCGTAAGACGTGTCCGAAAAGAGTGTTAGATGGACTCTGAAGATGAGATGTCGGAAATCATAAGTAACACCCAAATAGAAGGGCCGGCTCGCACACGACATCCAACGTGCGAGCCGGCCCGTATTCGTTTGTTGAGTGGGACGACCGACCGTCACACCCGCGCGCGACGGGCTAGACGCTCGGGGTCCAGAATGATCACGCTCTTACCATCCAGCCGCAGCCAGCCACGGGAAGCGAAGTCGGCCAACGCCTTGTTCACCGTTTCCCGAGAAGCACCCACCAGCTGCGCCAGCTCCTCCTGAGTCAGGTCGTGGGTCACCCGCAGGACACCGCCATCCCGGGTCCCAAAACGCCCCGCCATCTGCAGAAGGTTCTTGGCGACCCGTCCCGGCACATCCGTGAAGATGAGGTCAGCGAGCGCGTCGTTGGTCCGTCGTAGCCGCCGCGCGAGCACCCGCAGCAGCTGCTCGGCGATCTCCGGGCGGTTACTCAGCCAAGGCCGCAGCGCCGCCTTACGCAGCCTGGCGAGCCGGACATCCGTCACCGCTGTGGCCGTCGCCGTCCGAGGACCGGGGTCAAACAGCGACAGCTCCCCCATCATGTCGCTGGGGCCCATGACCGCGATGAGGTTCTGCCGCCCATCAGCGGCCCGGCGCCCGAGCTTCACCTTCCCCGAGAGGATTATGTACAGGCTGTCGCCGGGCTCACCCTCCGTGAACACGACGTCGCCCTTGCGGATCTCGAAGTAGTCCAGCTCCTTGGCCAGCGCCTCGGCCGCCTCTGTGTCGACTCCCTGGAACAGACCGCATCGGGCAAGAACTTCGTCCATCGTGCACCTCCACCTCGGCCTTTGGGCCGCCCGGTCGAGTCTAAGACCCTGGTCACGGAAAGCGTGCGCCTGCCTGTGCCGGGTACGCCATCCACCTCGCTGATCCGTCCCGCCGCATAGTCATGGCGTGACCCAGAACCGGGGGCCGACTCCACCGTTACCGTCAGTTTCTCGGCCCGGGCCTCGGTGCCTCTTGCCCACATCAGCCCCTCCCGACCACCGGCAGCGGATGCGAGCATGTGCCGATGCATGTGGAGCTGCACAGTCGCCCCGAGGACGGCGTCGACCTCCCGGTTTTGCTGTGGCGTCCGGACGGACCCCATTTGGCGGTTTCCAGCGCGCCTCTCGGAGGCGGCATTGGTCTCCGCCGTTGGGTACTCAACGCGACGGTTCCCATGTCCTATTCCCGCCTCGATCCCGACCAGCACCTGATGGAGCTCGCTGTCCGGTTTGGACTGGACGGGCCCGGGGTCGGGTTACTGACCGGCGTCGACGTCACGCGGCGGGTGAGAACCGCGGACGGCGGAGTCACGGTGGTCGCCACCGTTGGACTCGGCACCCCGACGTGGGCCGCGGCGGCTGAAGATCTTCAGGAGGATCGACATGATCTTCCTGAGAAAGACATGCCCGGGTCTGGTGCACCGGTGGGCACCATCAACATCCTGGCTCGGACCCCGGTACGTCTGTCCGAAGCGGCGTTGGTGAATGCGGTGGCGACCATGACCGAGGCGAAGACCCAGGCGCTCTGGGATTTAGGGGTGAAAGCGACCGGCACCCCCACCGACGCGGTGTGCCTAATGTGCCCGCCTGACGGGGAGCCCGCGCCCTTTGGAGGTCCGCGCTCACCATGGGGCGCCCGGTTGGCGCGGGCGGTGTACGAGGCCGTTATGCAGGGAGGCCACGACTTTCTCGCGAGCCCGTGGCGGCACGCACGCGCGTAAGGCCGCGGGCGGGTGCCGCGCCGCCGGCCGGGAGACACCGGTTAGGGCAGGGGAACGGTGAGGACCTCACCGCGTTGACGGGCGGTCTCGGCGGTGAACACCGCCAGGTGGCTAGCCAGCGTCTCATCCGGTCCGGACAGGATGGACGCGGGGTCACCGGTGGCGACCGCTCGGGCAAACGCGTCCATCAGGCCCGCGTCCCCACCACCGTGTCCTCCGCCGGCGGTGGCGTCCCCGACATACGGCACCTGGGTGGTTCGGATGCTCTGCGACAGGAAGTCGCGCACGTGGATCTCTTCCCCGTCGCCGATGAGCTCACCTCGCGTACCGAATATCCGGGTGTGGCGGTGCAAGCCGGCCCCGGTGAACGCGGTCATGGTGAAGGTGCCGCTTACCCCGTCCGTGAACTCCAAGGCGACCACCTGGTGATCGACCACATCGTTGTCGCAGTCGTAGACACAGCGGCCGTACGGGCCTTCCCGCAACGCCACCATGAGTGTCTCTTCGGTGGGCTCATCGACCACGACACTCAACGGCCACCCATGCGCTCCAGCCCGGAGCTGCCCGACGTAGAGGCGGACCGCGGAATACGGGCATGTGGCCTCCAAGGCGCAGTCCAGGCATCTGGAGGCGGCACCCGCGGGCTTGTTGGCGGGTGTGAAGTGCCGCAACCCACCGAAACTCGCCACCCGGCGGATTCGTTGGCCAGTGATGTACTGTAACCAATCCAGGTCATGGCAGGACTTGGCCAGCAGCATGAAGGCCGACTCATTCTGGCGACGCCAGTTTCCGCGCACGTAGGAATGCGCATAGTGCCAGAAACCCACGGGCTCCAGGTGCTGTATCGAAACAATGTCCCCAATTTCTCCGGCGTCGATGATGGATTTGACAAGCCGGGTGTAGGGCGTATAGCGCAGAACGTGCCCGGCCGCAAAAAGGACCCCAGCTTTCTGAACGGCCGAGACGATTCGTGTGCAATCGTCAAGATTTGGTGCGATCGGTTTCTCGAGGAGAATGTGATACCCCAGTTCCGCGAATACCACGGCGGGCTCGGCGTGCATGGCGTCCTGGGTCGCGATCACCACGGCGTCGGCGATCCGGCCCTGGGAGGCCAACTGTCGCCAGTCCGTGTACCGATGAGTGGGCGGTACGCGGTGTGCGGCGGCGATCCGTTCCCGGCGTATGTCCCGCGGCTCGGCCACCGCCACGACCCGAGCTCGATCGGGATGAGCTAAAGCCCAGTTCGCGTACGTGGTCCCCCGATCACCGGCACCGACGATCGCGAGTGTGACAGGCCGCATGCCTTCCGACTGTAGAGATCGCCGTCGCACGGAAGGCGGACATTGAGCAGGTTGTCGCTCTCGTCGTGCCGGCTTCCCGGGCCGGGTGCCGGCATGCCTGCGGATGAAACGCATGCTTGCAGCTGAAACCAGCGCGTCACCGGCTACCTCAGGCTCTTGAGAGGTGGCCGGTGACGCGAAGCGTCAGACGGTGCTGAACGGTATGGGCGGATCCAGCCTTCAGGACTTTTTAGGAAGCCTCTAGGAAGCGAGGCAGGTGATAGAGGACGGCGCCGTGTTGCTGCCGTTCCAGTTGGCGATGAACCCGAAGGCGGTGGAGGTACCGGGGGCCAGGGTGCCGTTCCAGCTCAGATTGACCGCCGTGACCTCAGCGCCGTTTTGGGTCAGCGTGGCGTTCCACACCTGGGAGACCACCTGACCGTTGGGGAAGCTGAAGTACACGGTCCACCCGGTCAAAGTGTGGGTACCGGTGTTGCGAACCCTGACCTCGCCTTGGAAGGCGCCTTGCCACTGCCCCACGATCTGGTAGGTCGCCGTGCAGGAGGTATCGCCGAAGGTCGGCGAGGAGGTCGGGGGCGTCGTCGTCGGGTTCGCGGTAGGGGACGACGTGGTGGGCGAGGAGGTGGGGAGATTGCCCGACAGGAGCCCGCGCACCACAGGGAACAGCTTGTTGGCGATCTTCTGGTCCCCGGCGGAGTTGGGGTGCACGCCGTCATAGGTATCCGTGGCCGTGTTAAATCCGGTCCACTGATCGACCACGATGATGGGGGACTGCGGAGTGGTCAGGGAGGCGGCCCAGTCCGGAATGGCGCTGTTTAGCGCGACGGCCCGCGCCCCACACTCGGAGCAGCTGCTGGGGTTCATGGGAATGATCTGCTGGACCACGATGCGCATGCTGGGGTTGTTGGCGCGCATCTGCTGAACCAGCGTGGTGAATGCGTCGAGAATGACCTGGGTGGGACGGTTGCTCCACACGTCGTTGGTGCCCAGGTGCATCAGCACGATGTCGGGGTTGGTGGCCGCCAGCCAGGCCGGGAGCAGGTTCTGGCTGGCCATGTTGGTGGCCAGAATGCCGCCGTGTCCTTCGTTGTCGCCGTCATGAGGGATACCGCAACCCTGCGGGGGTAGCGTCCCCACGAAATCGATGTTGGTGTAGCCCGCATCCTGAAGCTGCGTCCACAACAGGGCCCGCCAACAACCGGGAGAACCGGTGATGGAGTCTCCCAGGGGCATGATCCTGACGACACCCGGCTGAGATTGCGCAGGATGGGAGACCATGAATCCCAAGCCGGTGATGAGGAGTGTGAAAGCCGCCGCGCAGGCGAATTTCCTGAGCACGATGAGTCCCTCTTACCTAGAAAACTGATTGGCAGGGTGCCCTCGCGTGCCCGGATACGCTGGATACCCAACAATATTGAAGCAGGCCACAGCGGGTTTACTCAACCGGTTCGGTTGAGGTGAGCGAGAATCGTTCGTGGCGGTTTTGGCCTTGTAATAATGCGGACGTGACTCGCCGTCTTGTCTGGCGGTTTCTGGCGTTCCGGTTCGCGACCCTGGCGAGGGTTTCGTCTATCAGCTCTCGGTTCGAGACGGCCTGTTGTCGGCTGCTGGAGGCGTGGCCGTGGCTCCCCGCCGCCTTCAGCGGCGCGACATGCAGCGGTCGGGACGTCAAGGTGAGGGAGGCGGCGACGTAAGCTTCTGCGGTGGCCCACACTGCTGAACCCTCCCAGGAAACCCCTTTGGCGCTGAAGCGGCGGGCTCGGCGTATGCACCGAGCTCTGATTGAGGCGCACCCTGACGCGCATTGCGAACTGAACTTCAGCACTCCTCTGGAGCTGGCGGTAGCCACCATCCTGTCGGCGCAATGTACGGACAAACGGGTCAACGAGGTGACTCCGAAGCTGTTCGCCCGTTACCCCACTGCAGCGGACTACGCCGCGGCGGACCGTGCCGAGCTGGAAGAGCTCATCCGTCCTACCGGCTTCTATCGGAACAAGGCGGACTCGCTCATCAAGCTGGGACAAGCCTTGGTGGACCGGCACGGTGGTGAGATCCCTAACCGGCTCGAGGATCTGGTGGCGCTTCCCGGCATGGGGCGTAAAACAGCCAATGTCATCCTCGGCAACGCGTTCGGGATTCCAGGGATCACAGTGGACACCCATTTCTCCCGTCTGGTGCGGCGGTGGGGTTGGACCAGCGAGCAGGATCCGGTCAAGATCGAGTTCGCGGTGGCCGAGCTGTTCCCTAAACGGGACTGGACGATGCTCAGCCATCGGGTCATCTTCCACGGCCGGCGCGTCTGTCATGCCCGTAAGCCCGCCTGCGGCGCATGCACCCTGACGCGTTGGTGTCCCTCCTACGGAACGGGTCCAGTCGAGCCAGCCGCGGCGGTCAAACTCCTCAAGGGGCCGCGCGTCGCTGAACTCGCCGCCTTGGCGGGCGCACCACTACCGTGAGGAACAACGGGCATGACACGTGTCATCGCGCGACGTTTATGGACGCTCGGATGCGTGCTCCTCACCGTGCTCGTCCTCGGTGCCTGCGGGGAGCCCGAACCCGTCTCGCAACCCGAATCCGATCCAGCCGAGGAATGGTTTGACGCCTGCCCCCAACCGGTGTCGCCCGTACCGTCGACGGCCAGTCCACCGGCACCGGCCGGGGAGAGCGAGGTGGGGGAGCTGCCCGACCTCACCCTTCCCTGCCTCGGGCCCGGTGAGGACGTCTCCTTCGGAGAACCGCTCGGCGTCCCTCTCTTGATCAATCTGTGGGCCTCGTGGTGCGCACCGTGCCGGGATGAGCTGCCGACGCTGGCCCGGTACGCGGAGCGCACGCGGGGACAGGTCGTGGTGTTGGGGATCGTGACCCAGGATCGACGTGAGTCCGCGGTGGCGCTCGCGCGGGATCTCGATGTCCGTTTCCCCGCGGTGTACGACGAGCAGGGGCGTTTCAACGCCTCCCTGGGGCGTCGGCCATTGCCGGCGACTCTTTTTGTCGCCCCGTCCGGGCAGGTGCTGCACCTGTATAACGACACCCCGTTGGACGACGCGGGTTTAGCAGCCCTGAGCGAACGCTACTTCGGGGTGTGAGAACCATCGGCGCCTCGATCGAGCGCGATTGCCGGGCGGGCCGATAGGAGCCGGTAGGAACCGAAAGGAGTCGTTTGGTCACCGCCCGGCACATCCCTGGTATACCGGTAAATATCGGTATATCCGAATCCACTGCGGCGGCTCACGTACACGGGCCAGTGCTCACCGGGGTCGTGGCCCGCCGACCAGCGTCCGCGACTGGGGCGGCTTCGTCAGCGGTGAGCGCGTACCCCGTCTCCGGGTCATCCGCGGCCGCCGCGAAGATGACGCCGTACACCTCCCCGGTCAGAGAGATCAAGGGTCCTCCGGAGTTCCCGCTGCGAACCTCCGAACGGATGGAGTAGACCTCCCGTACCACGGTGCCCTCGTCGTAGATGTCCGGTCCCCGTACGTTCCGTGAATCCCGGATCCGGGCCGGCGTGGCCTGATACGGGCCGTCCAAGGGGTAGCCCAGAACGATCGCACTTTGATCGGTCTGCGCTTCCTCCTCGGCCCACAGCATCGTCGGGGCGTCCAATCCCGGAACGTAGATGACGGCGAGATCCCGGTCTGGGTCGTAAACCACGACCTCGCCGGGGTATCTCTCCTCCCCCATGACCTCGATGAAGATCCGTTCGGTACCGGCGACGACGTGCGCGTTGGTCATGACGCGTTCGGGCGCGTACACAAACCCGGACCCCTCAAGGCGCCGGGAGCAGTCGGGAGCATCACCGAGCACCTTCACCACCGAGGGTTCGGCCTGCTGCACCACCTCGGAATTGGCCAGCTCGGGATCCGGTGGGGGGACCGGCTCCACATCGGTGGGCTGCAAGCCGGCGAAGACATCTGGGAAACCGTTGGTGTCTAGGGTGTCCCGCAATGAGTCATAGACGCCCCGCACCGCCTGAGGCATCGCCTCATCGACGCCGCGGATGATGGCGCTGTTACGGACCGCGCTGGCTACGCCCGGGATCGACGACGAGGCCAACGGGGCCGCCACCATCCAGGTGACCACCAGCACTGCGCAGACCGAGATCACAGAGCCGCCGATGTCGTCGAGTACCTGGGCGGCGACATGTCGGATGGAGAGTCGGATATGGGCCCCCAACAGCCCAGCCAATGCTTGGCCAAGCAACGCCAACGCGAATACGACGAACAGCGCCACAATGACTCGCCAGGTGGCATCGCTGAACTGATCCGCAGCGATCGGCGCTAGCTGCAGCCCGAGTAGCGCACCGCCGAAGAAACCTGCAAACGACAACAGCCCGACCACGAACCCCTGCCGGTAGCCATTGATGGCGAAAAGCAGGATGAGCAGGACGAGCATGACGTCGATCATGGTGCCGACCAAGGGACCCCCCAACCAGCGCTGTCCAGTCGCTCCTGTGCCTCCACTATCTGTTCTGACGGCAAACAGATGCCGACAAGGCAGGATTTTGAAAAGATGGAGATAATCACGATTTGGCCCCCGCGTCTGACGCGCCAGCGCCAGCGCCGCTATCGGCGGCGGGGATACCTAGCTGGGAGGGGGGCAGCTCCTCGATACGGGAGGAATCCCACGGCCGCGCCCATCCGGCCAGATCCAAAATGGTCGACAACACTCCTGCGGTAAAACCCCAAACCAGCATGCCGTGGACCTGGAACGCCGGGCCGATGTATCCGCTGGGGTGCCGTATCCGCAGCCGGTTGGCCGGATCGGCGAGCTCCGCGACCGGCACTCGATGAACGCGGGCCACCTCAGCGACGGCGACCGGACGGACCGGGTGCGGTGCACGCCACCAGGCCAGAACCGGGGTGACGACGAACCCGGTCACCGGGATCCACAACCGGGGCAGTGTGGTGATGACGACGACGGATCGTGGGTCCAGCCCCACCTCTTCCCAGGCTTCCCGTAATGCCGTCGCGACCGGATCAGCGTCCTGAGGGTCGACAGAGCCTCCCGGAAAGGCGGGCTGTCCAGCATGGTTACGCAGCGAGGCAGCGCGTTCCAGGATCAGTACATCCGGTCCGGGGCCGATGAGGACCAGGACGGCGCTGGGGCGTCCCCCCTGTGCCGGGGGCTTTAAACGGGACAGTCGCTCCGGTTCCACGGACGCCGCCCGCTCGGCGAGCGGTACCAGCCAGGAGGGGAGCGGCTCCGCGGTGATCGGCCTCATGTCCTTAGCTCATCACATCGGTGGCCCAGAGTTTGGGCACAGGGATCTGTCCGTATCAGATGGAGGGACTCAACTCAGACGGGAGGGGGTGTCGGTTTCGTCGGAGAGGTCCCGGAAGGGGGGTTAGGTGACGGTGGGGTATCCGGACCTCGGGTGGGATTCCGTCTCATCCCGCTGCCTTGGAGCCGGGACCGGGGAGTGGTGTAGTGCAGGACCAACGCGATCACCAGCACCGCGATACCGATGCCTCCCAGGCCGAGCGGGTACAACAGCCAGAACGAGTTGTCGACGCGCCTGGCGGTGAGCGCGTCGGGCTGGCTTGGGGAGGCTGCGGGAGCCGTGGCCGCGGAGGAAGTCGGGGAGGTCTCCGATAACGGCGGTACCTCGGCTGTCAACGCCGCGACCGGATTCACCAGCCCGTAGCCATACTGGTCATCCCGTCCCGCGGGACCGAGGTCGGTCGCGGTCTGGAGCAACCGGTTGACCACCTCATCGGCGGACAGCGAGGGCCATCGGGAACGGATCAGCGCCGCGGTAGCGCTCACCAGGGGCGCGCCGAAGCTGGTCCCCTGGACCCGCCAGTACCCGCCGGGACGAGCCCCGAGCACGTCGGTGGCCGGCGCGGCCAGCGAGATCTCCGGGCCGTAAAGAGACCCACTCCACAACCTGTTGTTCCGGTCCAGCCCGCTTACCGCGACCACCCCTGGTTCCCGAGCCGGATACCAGGGTTCGTTCGGGACTGTTGAGGTCTCCTCATCGAGATTGCCGGCGCAGGCGACAACGACCACATCGTGGTCGAACGCGTACTGGATCGCCGCGGCGAGATCGGTGCTGTAGCGTGTCCCTCCGAGGGACAAGTTGATGACGTCAGCGCCGTGATCGACGGCCCAGCGGATCCCCTCAGCGACCACTCGGGCATCGTCATATCGGTTGTTCTCGTCCAGCACCCGTACCGGCAGGATCTTCGCGTTGTAGGCCAAGCCAATCACGCCGTCCTCGTCGTCACCTCGGCCAGCGATGAGGGCGGCGACGGTGGTGCCGTGTCCCACCGCGTCGGTGCCACCCGGTAAGGCGCCGTCAGGTGTCTCATCGACCAGGTCGATCCCCGGCAGCACTTGACCAACCAGATCGACGTGGTCGGCATCGACTCCGGAGTCCACGACGGCCACCACGACCCCTTCGCCGGTGGCCTCTTGCCAGGCCTCGGAGGCGTGGAGGGAGATCAGATGGCGTTGCTCATCGCGTACCTCATCGGCCTGGGCGGGGACTGCTGGGTAGAGAGCCGAGAGTGACAGGGCGAGTACGAGAACGCGGACAGCGTCCTTAAACCGGGCTCCCAGAGAAGCGGGGCCACGCCGACGTGTCCCGATCAGAACCTGGTGGGAACGCGACACCGAACCATCATGCGGGCTTGTGCGATCAAGGACAAATCCCATAGGGCACCCGGAACCCGCATCAACGGGCGGCCGCACCGAACAGACGGCGCCGGCGCGTTCAGGCAGGAATAGGGCCCGATCCGGGGAACCGGATCGGGCCCTGAACAGGCGTACGGTGACGGTCAGCGACCCAGCGCGGGGCCAGGGGTCGCGACATTCGGCTCAGACTCCGGGGTACGCAGCACCCCGTCACCGGGACTCTCGACTGTCCACAGCCGTTCCTCATCCGACAGCTGCGTCTGACGCCGCCGCTGCGTCGACGAAGGTGCGATGTCGGGGTGGTGGACAGGACGACGCTGATCGCGCGCACCGGCCAGCCGCGGGGTGGGAGCGTCGGTGTCGACCGGCTTGTTCCGTCCACGCCCGAGGGTGTTGGGCGGCACCATCGAGCCCGACGAGGTGGGCGAGGTGTTGGATAGCCGCGTCGAGGTCGAACCGAGCGTCGGACTCGGGGTCCGAGTGTTCTGCGACTGAACGGGTTTGCGGTTCAGCGCAGGCGGCACTCCAGGTGGAGTGGTCGGAGTGCTGCGGGGCGAGGACAGGCCGGGCGTCCGGCTCCCAGGCACGCCCGGCTCGCTGAGGCCGCGAGCGTTAGCGGTACGCCGGTTGGCCAGGTTCTGAAGGTTCTGAGCGCCATTGCGAGGGGGCGCCCCAGCGCCCGGCGGCAACATAGGCTGGCGAGCCCCGGGGAGCTGCGACCCTACCCCTCTCTGAGAGCCGAGGACTCCGCGTTGAGCGTTGGAGCGCGACGGCGGGGTCATACCCGGAGGAATGGTGGGCTGCCGCATGCCGCCTGGAGTGCGTGGAGTCCCCAGGTTGGGTTGACCGGGCATGCGGAGGTTTCCTCGGGGAGGAGCACCCGGCGGCGTGAGGGCCGGGGGCCGAGGCGGTGTCAGCGGGCTGGGACGGATGCCCGGAGGGAGCATCGGAGCGGGGACCGCTCCCGTGCCGCTGTGGAGGGGAGGAGTGCTCGGAGTCGGCAGCTGCGGCGGAGCAGGTGGGGCCGGCGCGGTGGTGGTGGGTGGAGGCAGGGTACCTACACCGCTGAGAATCGGCCCAGTGTCAAGGTTGGGCTGCTGGATATCAACAGGCAGGGTGGGGTTAATGATTTGGGGTTGCTGCTGTTGCTGCTGCGGAATTTGCCCAATTTGTTGATCAATTTGTGGATGTTGATCAACGCGTACTTGTATTTGGGTGAGCAGATTGTTGAGGTCTTGCAGCTGTTGGATCTGCGGCATGCGACGGTTGCCGGTGGGCCCTACGCCCGTTGGACCGCCACCGTTGTCGCCGAGGTTGGGAAGAATATTGGGATTTAACGTCGGACCCCGGTACTCCGGCGCCTCACGGAGGTTATCTTGGACTGATTGGCGTATCCGGGTAGCCAGATCCTGCATGATTGGCCGGGCTTGCTCGGCCAGCTCTTCCTGAAGGTCTTCCCAGTCGTCCGTATCCCCGGATTCGGATTCTTGCTGGTACCGCTCAACTAGCGGCTTCATTCTCTCCTGGGCATTTGCGATAGCAGAGGAGAAGCCCCAGAGAGCAGCAGAGTAATTACTGGCCCATGTCGACGCCCTGTCCAGCGAGTCGAGCAGCTCCTCGGTCCTGTCGTTGAAGAGCTGCACCGCGCTGTCAGGGGTCGGGCGGGAACGCCAGTTGACCATCAGGTTGTTGTGAAGGCAGAAGAGGTTCGTGTGCGTGTTGCGAAGGAGCTCGCTCAGCCGCCCCCAAGCTCGAGCCTGTTCGGAGATGACCTCATCGTCGCCAGAGAACTTCAGAGCATTCCACATCTGCTCGAAGGTCATCTGGCTCCAGTCGGTTGACGGGATATTGTGATTAGCCATCCGCTCACCATCCTTGTCGTGTTGCTTTATATTTCCGGATCTAGATCATTTCCTTGATGGTGGCGGCTAATTCTCTGGCCGAGGCGGCCTGAGATTGGTGTGCCACACCTCTTCGTCATCCCGCATGACTTGTTCATCTCCCAACCGGTCCGGCCTCAGAGTATCGTTTCCTTGAGGAGCGTCATCCTCGATGCCCAGCTGTTCCCGGCGGAACTCTTCGACATACTTTTGGTACTCTGAGCCGT
This sequence comes from Actinomycetales bacterium, assembly GCA_002919305.1. Taxonomy (GTDB): domain Bacteria; phylum Actinomycetota; class Actinomycetes; order Mycobacteriales; family Micromonosporaceae; genus RSA1. The sequence goes on along the minus strand of PKFB01000021.1, from coordinate 50,844 downwards.
CACTGTTGGAGTTGCCGTTCTGGTTTTCAGACCCGTTTTGGTTCGAGTCGCCGTTGTTCTCCTGTGGCTTGTATTCGGTGAGCAGCTGAGAGATTCTGTTCTGATCGGCGGCGAGGAAGGAGTCGACGTCTTGATAGATACGGGCCGCGGACTCGGTTCCGAGAGATAGAGCTAACTCTCCTTGAGCGAGCAACGCGAGCATGCCCTGCTGACCGAAGAAGTTGCTTTGTTGTGTGGAGTAGTACTGGCGTGCGTAGTACATCTCCTCGAATTGGGGGGCCATACCGAACCGTGGCCCTCCGGTCAGCGGTGAGATCGCTTTCTGGATGTTCTCACTAAAGTTTTCCTCAAAGTCGCGCCGGACGTTGGTAGCGAACTCTTGCAGTGAGTCGACGTCAACGTCGATGTCTGCTGGTTCGTACCAGGTTGGTCCTGAGGAATCATCTGGGATACCCACGGCGACCCCCGTCTGATCGATCCAGTCGCGCTAGGTCCCTCCCATGTGAACTGAGTCAGGGAGGTAGCGATCCGATGTGCGTACTTGCGATCAGCAGCGTATCGGCATTAGGCAACCTTGGAACAGTCCCGAACCAGAGAACAGTAGGTTACTGGCACGATCCAACGACGATCCGACGCATCGTGGACAACAGTGGATAGGCGGTGCTTCCTGACTCTCCTGCGGGTGACGTGGGTTATACAGGATGCACACTCAGTAGTGCAGTGTTTTCTTCAGTGACTGAGGGTGGTCCTAGCGCTTAGGAGAAAGGGACAATCTCAGGGGGGCGATGGTATCGAATCCGGCGATTCCACCGTCCACAGTGGCTTCTCATCGGTGAGTCTCCCGAGGTTGACGTCGCGGTGAGGGCGGGTTGCCAATCGAAGGGTCAGAGATTTGTTACTGAGCGTCGCTCAACCGCGCCCTGGCATGGATCGGGTCAAGGAGTCCGGGGCGAGGGGAAGGCCAAGAGGGCCGGTTGGGCTGGCGAGGGGCCACATTCTCCAATGTGGACTGAGCGCTCGGCCGCTGAACCCGCTGTCCGAGGAGCCAGTGGTTGCTCAGATCGATGCTGTGCGGGCGGGCCGGATAGTGGACATGGAGGGTTGGTGCCGCGGGCTGCCACTTCCAGTCACCGCTGTCCTGACAGAAATGGTGTGGCGTGAGGAGGAGGCCCGCAGGCCGACACAGCAGGACGACGCCCCTGGGGAGATTCCATTGTGGAGTTGAACGGCCGACGGGGTCACTCCCGACTTCGATTGCCCGCTGGACCATGCCGCGTGAGATGACGGACGCGGGTTAGCTCCATTGTGGACCCTGCCCTGAGGGGCATTTTGGGTGTGGGTGGCTACTTCAAAGATCAAAAGGTAGGAATCTCGCACCCCCTTAGTGCTTATGGGGCTCCCGGGCGCCATGCCCGAGAGCCCCATGAACAGCGGAAGGTGAGAAGGTGCTATTCAGCGGGAGGCCGCCAGGCAACCTGGATCAACCGGTTACCGCCGCGGCGGGTGACCAGCCAACCGCGTCCTGGCGGTAGGGGTTGCGGCCTGATGTTGCCCAGCAGGGTGCCTTCATCCTTAGAGCCGGACATCACCATGCCAGGGGAGGCCAGCTCCCGCAGCCGTTGCAGGATCGGTTCGAACATGGCGCGCCCAGCACCACCCATCCGCCGGGTGACCACGAGGTGCAGACCGATATCGCGGGCCTGAGGCAGGAACTCCAGCAGCGGCTGTAGCGGATTAGAGGTCCCCGTCGCCACCAGGTCGTAGTCGTCGACCAGGATGAAAATGTTAGGCCCCTTCCACCAGCTACGGGTACGTAGTTGCTCGGGGGTCACATCCGGCCCCGGTAGGCGTTCCCGCAACACAGTGCAGACCTGCTGGATGTAGGTGGTCGTGATGGGAGCGGCGGTGGCGTACCCAATCAGGTGCTCAGTCTTGATGGCGCCGAGCAGACTGCGCCGGTAGTCGATGAGCACGATCCGGGCCTGCTGCGGGGTGTAGCGTTCGGTGATACCCAACGCGACTTGCCGCAGGAAGGCGCTCTTACCACACTCCACGTCACCGAAGAGCAGGAAGTGCGGTTCGGTCTCGAAGTCCAGGTAAACCGGTCCCAGGTCCTCCTCGGCGATACCGATCGGGATACCAGGCGAGTCGCTGGTGATCGGTGGGAGATCGGTGTGGGGAACCATCGCGGGCAGCAGCCGGACCCGTGGAGCCGGAGCGCCCTTCCAGGCGGCGCGGACCGAGGACACCAGATGGCGTACGCCCTCCGCCAGGTCCGACGCGTCCTGGCGGCCGTCCATTCTGGGAAGACCGGACAGGAAGTGCAACGCGTCGGGGGTGAGACCCCGTCCCGGGGCGTTTTCGGGGACGTTCGCCGCCGCGCGCCGGTTGAAGTTGGAGTCGATCGGGTCACCCAACCGCAACTCCAGCCGGGTACCGAACACGTCCCGGAGCGCACCCCGCATGTCCATCCAGCGGCTGGTGGTGGCCACGACGTGGATGCCGTACGACAGACCCCGGTTGGCGATGTCGGTGACGACGGGTTCCAGTTCCGCGAAATCGTTCTTGATCGTCAACCAGCCGTCGATCACCAGGAACACGTCACCGAAGGGGTCATCACTGACCCGTCCCTCGCGGCGCATCCGGCGGTAGGTGGCCATGTTGTCGACGCCGAGGTCGGCGAATCGCCGTTCCCGCTCCTGCAGCAGCGTGCGGATCTCCGCCACGGTCCGGCGGACCTGATCGATGTCCAACCGGCTGGCCACGCCACCGACGTGCGGCAGGTCACGCAGCGACGCCAAGGAACCACCACCGAAGTCCAGGCAGTAGAACTGGACCTCCTGAGGGGTGTGAGACAGCGACAGGCTGGTGATGAGCGTACGCACCAGGGTGCTTTTGCCGCTCTGTGGTCCGCCCACCACGATGACGTGTCCGGCGGCACCGGACAGGTCCAGCCACAACAGGTCACGGCGCTGCTCGAATGGCTTGTCGATGATGCCGACCGGCGCCTGGAGCGAGCCGTACAGCTCCGGGTTACCCACGGTAAGGCCGCGCTGCGGGTCGGTGGTCAGCGGCGGCAGCAGCTGGTCAAGGGTGGGAGGCTCTTTCAACGGCGGCAGCCAGACTTGGTGAGCCGGCATGCCCCGCCCTTCCAACCGTGAGACCAGGATGTCCAGCACGCTTTCGCCGAGCGCCTCCTGCTCGTCGGTCTCCTCGGGGGTGGGCTTTTCCTCCTCCTCGACCTTGGGTGCCAGATAGTGGGTTGAGTAGTCCAGAATGTGCTGCTCGATCTGCTTGGGCGAGGTGGTCCGCTGCTGGTTCGGTCCTCTGTAGACACCCGAGACGTATGCGGCCTTGAAGCGCACCAACGGCTCAGTGCCGAACTTCAGATAGCCGTGTCCGGGAGAACGCGGCAGCTCGTAGGCGTCGGGGACCCCGAGCACCACCCGGCTCTCCATCGCCGAGAAAGTCCGCAGACCGATGCGGTAGGACAGGTGAGTATCCAATCCGCGCAGCCGCCCTTCCTCCAGGCGCTGGCTGGCCAGCAGCAGGTGGACCCCCAACGAACGCCCCACCCGTCCAATCTGGACGAACATGTCGATGAAGTCCGGCTTGGCGCTCAGCAGCTCACTGAACTCGTCACAGATGATCAGCAAGCTGGGGAGCGGTGCCAGGGGCGCCCCCGCCGCCCGGGCCTTCTCATAGTCACGCTGCGAGGCGTAGTTACCGGCCTTCCGCAGCAGCTCCTGTCGCCGCAGAATTTCGCCGTTGATGGCGTCGGTCATACGGTCGACCAGGGGTAGCTCATCAGCGAGGTTGGTGATCACCGCGCTGGTGTGCGGGAGCCGGTCCAGTTTGGTGAAGGTGGCACCACCCTTGAAGTCGACCAGGACGAAGTTGAGGATCTCCGGCGAGTGGGTAACCGCCAGCGCCAGGGTGAGGGTACGCAGAAGCTCCGACTTACCCGACCCGGTCGCACCGATCAGCAGCCCGTGCGGACCCATACCGTCCTGCGCCGACTCCTTGAGGTCTAGGTCGACCGGGGAGCCGTCAGGACCCACCCCGATCGGGACCCGCAACCGGTCTCGGTTGGGACGCGGCGTCCAGGTGGTGTTGGGGTCCAGCTCGTAGGGGTCACCCAGATTCAGCAACTCAATCAGACCGAGCTCGGCGCTGAGCGCCTGTTCACCCCGGGAAGCCGCCGACAACCGCAGCGGCGCCAGTTGCCGCGCTATGGCCTCGGCCTCCGGCACGCTGAGGAAATCGGGTACGCCGATCTCGCTGCTCTCCTCCAGCGTGGTGCTGGTCATCCGCCCTTTGTCGGAGATGTCGAGGATCAGCGACGCGCGGTCGAGTAGCCGTGGCGGGCGGCCGGCCAGATCGATGATGGTGACACCCTCCACGCCGCCTTCGGTCATCAGGTGGTCAGAGCCGGCGGTGTCTCCGCCATCGAGGATCACCACCAGATGCGGACCGTCGACGGTCGGCGCGTTGGGGTTGAACCGGGGCCGGTTGGCGATGATGTCCTCCAGCATCGCCTCAAGCGCGGTGATAGTGGGCGCCACGAGACGCAGCTGTCCCAGCGCATCGGTCTTGGTGGGGTGCATGGCATGGGGCAGCCACTTGGCCCACTCCCAGTGCGGACGGTTCTCCCCGGCGCAGATCGCGATCAATATGTCGTCTGGGGCATGGAAGGTAACGATCTGCGCAATCATCGCGCGTACCAGGCCCCGTAGCTTCTCCGTGTCGTTACCGCGCAGGTAGAGCCGTGCGAAGCCGCGCAGCGCCATCGCGATCGGCAGATCCGGCACGGTGGAGTAGGTGGTGACGTAACGCCGCAGCGCCGCGGCGCACATCGGTTCTAGGTCCTCCACCGGTTTGGTCTGGGGTGGTACCAGGGGAGTGGCCACCTCCTGAGGGCCGATCCCGATGCGGATCACCCCGAAATCACCGTCATTGGACTGCCGCTCCCACAGTCGGGCGCTGGCCACGGTGGACCACAGCGACTCCGGATCCGGGTAGCGGTAGTACATCGCTTTTCGCTGCTGGGTGATCGTCTGCGTGATACGGCGTCGCAGCTGCGCGAGCTGGCGCATGTAATCCCGACGTTGAGCTATCAGCTCCTGCTTGCCGGGTTGCCCGATCTGGGAGAAAAACTGGACAGCGACCATGCCCAGCATGGACAGGCCGAACATGCCACCGGTGATGTACATGATCGGGTCGGCTCGGCCGCCCTGACGGGCGAACATCAAAGCCATAGCACCCGAACCGGCCACCATCGGCAGCAGCATCATCAGCCGCATCCAGCTCTGGCTGATCGGCGGGGGAAGCTCAGGTGGGGGATCCAGAATCACCTCTCCCGAGGGGATCTCGGGAGCGGGACGGCGGGGTGGCCGTTTGACGATGACCGTGCTCACCTATGCCGTCCTTTCTGAAGTATTCCTGTGACCGTCCATCGGCCTGCTCTGCTCATTCATCAATGACGACGGGCCACGGTCGCGACCCATGCTAAGGCTTTCGTCCCAGCCTTCCCGGACAGCGCAAGGTGGGGCAAGACCGAACTCCATTGTGCGTGGTATCACCAGAGGAACCGTCCGTGGTGAGAACGCTTCGGAACCGATTGGAACCTCATTGGTTGAATCCCCACTCCCTGGGGCGGCACGCCTCGAATAAAGTGCGTTGACGACAGTCCGGTACGACCGGTCCGGTGCGGTGGCCACGACGACCGACATCGGCGGTATCGACGATCGGATGTGAGGCTGGAGTCGGCGACAACGCCGGTGGAGTGGACACGGACACCGGACGCCCCGCCGGCACCGACCACGACGATAAACAGCTGGACGCTGAACGGATCGCGGAGGTGAACGCGGGTGACCGTCTCGACCGGTACCGGGTTGGCACGGGTAACCATCGCCGCGCCGCGGCGGCGCCTCGATGTAGCCCTGCCCGAGAACGTGCCGGTGGCCGAGTTGCTCCCCGGACTATTGCGTCACGCGGGTGAAGGGCTCGCTGACGAGGGCGAAGCGCACGGTGGGTGGGTGCTACGCCGCCCTGACGGTTCCCCGTTGGAGGCGTCCCGCACTCTGCAAAGCCAGAACGTTCGTGACGGCGAGGTCCTGCACCTGGTACCTCGCCGCACCGAGTGGCCGGAGCTGGACTACGACGACGTCGTCGACGCTATCGCTACTGGCGCTCGCCGCTACGGGATCCAGTGGAGTCGGCGGGCGACGCGGATCTGTGGATTGACATTGGGAAGCGTCCTGCTGGCGATAGGGACGGTCGTGTTGTACCTGTCCGGACCGCCGTGGTTGGCGCCAGGCATCCTGGGGCTGAGTATCGCCTTGGTCCTGGTGGTGATCGGAACCGTCTTGTCCCGGGCCATCTCAGAAGGGCTGGCCGGGGCGATACTGGCCTCAATCGGGCTTCCCTACGCGTTTCTGGGAGGCACACTGTTGTTGGGCTCTGAACGGGCGATTAGCCAGTTCGGAGCGGCCCATCTATTGATCGGCTCTGCCTCCCTGCTGGTGATAAGCCTCATCGGTTATTTCGGTGTGGCTGAACTCCCTCGCCTGTTCGTGGCCGGTGTGGTTGCTGGATTCGTCGGCTGCGTGGCGGCCCTGTTGGGTTACCTGGGCGTATCCCCCATCGACTGCGCGGCGATCATCACCACCGCGTTGCTGGCGCTTCTCCCCGCGTACCCCCTGATTGCGCTGCGGGTGGGCAAGGTGCCGGTGCCGCAGTTGCCTACGACGCCTGAGGAACTGCTGCAAGACGAGCCGATGCCGGAGCGGGCGCAGGTAGTGGCGGCGGTGGTGCGGGCCGATGAGCTGCTCACCGGGATGCTGCTGGGCGCTTCGTGTGTGACGGCGGTCAGCGCGTTTCTCCTGGCACGTGAGGAGGGGAGGTCCGCGCCCTTGCTGGCCGGGATTGTGGCGCTGTCTTATCTGTTGCGGGCGCGGCTGTTCCCGGTGGTGCGACAGCGGCTGCCGCTGCTGTTGGTGGGGTTGTGGTTGGTGATTGTCCTGACGCTGGACTACACCCTGACGCTGTCGACGACGCTGCGGATGGCGGCGGTGCTGAGCGGCCTGATAGTGGTGGGTGGATTGGTCGTCACGTCAGGGCTGACCTACAGCCGTCGCAACCCGTCCCCTTATTTCGGTCGGTACGCCGACATCCTCGATGTGTTGCTGATCGTGGCTCTGCTACCCGTCACCTGCGCCGTGTTGGGGCTGTACTCCTACGTACGAGGCCTGGGTGGGTGATCAGGAGGTACGGGTGGGCATTCCGATCACCTGACGCTCCACACTGGACGGAGCGAGCTGTGCCCACCGGACCGTACCCCGGTTAACCAGGGTCACCATGTCACCCCTGATCCGCCACAGCCACTCCTGGACCTCGGTGAGTCCCAGCGTGGAGGCGGCCAAGGCCGCCTCCATCCGACTTAGCGGCTGCATCACCACCAGATCAGCCCGCACCAGTGAGTCGACATCCCAGGCGGTCAGAGTGTCCCGGACGTTCAAAGTCGCCTGCCAGGCCGCCTCGGTTTGCTGCAGGTTGCCCACCGCGGGCCCGACATCGAGCACCACCAACACCGGCCGGATCCGGGTACCTACGGCACGGTGGGGGGTGCCGGGGGGTATGAAATGCACCGAGCCGCCTGCCACCACCCGACCGAGGGCCCGGGAGAACCCCTCCCAAGCCGCCGGACGAGCCGACTGGATGATGATCTGCGCGTTGAGCGCGAGCGCCCGAAACGCGAACAGTTGAGCACAGCGTAGGTCTCCCGCCAACAGGACCCGCGTGTGCTCCGGCCGGAACAGACGGGCGGTGACCGGATGGCGTTGCCGGTTACGCCCCAACATCAGCCCGGCGCCGTCGGCGGTCAGCTCCAAAGTCCGCAGGGTACGCGGATCGGCCAGATGAACGCCCAGGTGACTTTCTGGGAAGACGGTCACGGCACGAAACCTCCCAATGGGAGCGTGGCGGCCAAGCCGTACCGGTGTTGGCCGTTGAGGCGTTCCAGCGTGGCGCCGCACGCGGATGCCCGCTCAACGAGCAGGGAGCTGATATGGGCGAGCCGGTCGGTATCCGCGGCCGCGATGCGGATCGCGGCTTCCAGCATGACCTCGTCGGCTCCACCCCGCTCTTTGTCCTTTTGAGCATCGGGAGAGTACGCCCACGCCGGGCGCCTCGCCGCCAGGGAGACCGTGACGGCGCTGGCCGGCACGCTCGCCAGGCGAGCGAACAGCTGCGATCCAGGTGGCGTGCTCAAATCGGGCCAGCGGCGTATCCGGTAGGTGGCTTGCGGGACGCTCTGGGTCCACCACACCTTCCAGTCCTCGCGGGCGATCGGGCCGGCCTGTTGCAACGCGCGCAGGTCAATAGTGGCGCTGCCGTCGGCGTTGCGGGTCTGGACCATCGACGGCACGGTCAGATGCGCCAGCGAGGCCAAGGTGTTGAGCGTCTCGTTGCCATCCAGGGCACGGGCGGTGATCCCATCCTGACGGAGCCGGCGAATCATGCGGCGTACCGAACCGCCGAGCATCTTGCGTAACACTTCGTCAGGGTGACTGTCCACGGTGCGGATCAGCTGCAGCGCCAACCACGCCCGCCGCTCAGCCGGAATCAAGCCTTCAGTGAGTTGCTGGTAGGAGACCGCGGCCGGGTCATTGCCATCCAGAATCGCAGGGACGGTTTGGATGATCAGCTGAACGCTCGTGGGAAGCACCGCGGGGTCGGCGGGCGGAAGAAGAGCCGCAGGAGAGGGCAGCACCACTGGACGTTCAGCGATCAGGCCGCCTTGCGGACCGGTGAGTTCGAGGACAGCGGTGACCCCACCCGCGTGTTCGATCACACCGATTTCGGTTTTATCGAACTCGGTGTTCGCCATCGCGCCACCGCGCGCTACAAAACTCAGCAGTTCGGCCCGTCGGTCTCCCAACCGCGGCACCTCCAGGGTGGTTTCCCGCAGGGAGTAGTCCATCGCCAGGCTGAACCACTGGTATAGCCAGCGCCCGCGTATCCGGATCGCCGTGAAGGCCAACACGATAACGGCCAATACGGAAACAGCGATGGTCAACGCGATGTCGCGCCCCAAAGTCGCTGCTACAGCCGCGATGGCCCCCTGCCAGCACACCAACTGGCCAGTGTGAACCGGGCCGAGCCGGCCAGATCCGCGTTCAGGACGGGGACGACGTTCGACGGGGCGTTCCCGCAGTGACGGCGCCGGAGTCGGAGACGCCACTCCACGAGCCGGTGAGGCCACCCCCCGGGCCGGAGGCGGAAAACCTGAGGCTCTGGCGGCGGGAACACTCGCACGTGCCGTGGTCACCCCTGTAAGCCTCCGTAACCCAGATGGCTGAACCGGTCACTGTTGTAGGCGAACGCCTACTGTATTCCTACAGCAAAGATTCTGGCGTCGCCGTCCATGAACCCACGATCGGGAGAGTAGATGCCCTCGAAAAGGGACCAGCTCCAGTCGTATCAGTTCTTGATGCAGCGGGTGGTCTCTGCCCTGGTCGTTCGCGAGACCGATCCGGCGCAGTCCCCCTTCCGCCGGGCGATCGGAGCGATTTTCGCAAGCATCATGATCGCAGCTATCACGCTGGCCGGGGTCACGGTGTACGGCTTCATCCGCCCGGGAGGCAGCAAGGACTGGCAGGACGAGCGACGGGTCATCATCGAGTCAGAAACCGGTGCAACCTTCGTGTACTTCGGCGGAGAGCTGCACCCCACCCTCAACTTCAGCTCCGCCGCGCTGATCGCGGGCACCACCCAGGTGGCCAGGGTTTCCCATAACTCGCTGGCCGCTGCACCCCGCGGTTACACCGTAGGGATCCCTAACGCGCCGGACTCCCTGCCCCGAGCCCGCGATTTGGTCGGTTTGCCATGGGCGTTGTGTTCCCGGGAACAACGTACCGATGCCGGTGACATGGTCACCTCAACGGTGCTGTTCGTCGGGGAACAGCCCGAGAACGGGCAGGGTTTGGGGGACGCCGCTTTGCTCGTCACCGAAAGTGACACCGGCGATCTCTATCTCATCTGGCGTGATTACCGTTATCGGATCCGTAACCCGGAGATCGTGCTCCCGGCGTTGGGCATGGGCTCGGTGGAGCCGGTTCCGGTGGACTCCGCCTGGCTTGACGCATTGCCCAGTGGGGTTGACCTGGAACGGATCCCGGTGCCTAACCGTGGTGAGCCTGCGGACATCCCCGGTATGGATGTCGTAATTGGACAGGTGCTGGTCGTCAATACACCGGGTGCAGCACCGCAGTACTACCTGGTACTTGAGGACGGGATCGCGCCGATCAGCGAGGTGCAGGCCGCCATCGTGATCAGCGATCCGGAGAATGAGGAGGATTCGCGGGAGGTGTCCGCGAGCGCCATCACCAGTGCCCCCTCCTCACAGAGAGAGTTGCACCCGGGTAATGGGCCGGAGCAGGCGCCTGAGCGTACCCCTTCGACTGCCCGAATCCAGGCTGAGGAGGCGAGGGTGTGCGCTGTATACACCAGCCTTGAGGAGCCTGCCGAGGTGCTGATCGACGCAGATGTGCCCCAGGTTGACGGGCTGCCCACCGCGACGCAGACCGAGGAGGGCGTGGTGTTGGCCGATGAGGTCGTGGTGCCTCCGAGCGGTGGGGCGGTGGTCCGCTCGATGGCCTCCCCGAACGCCAACGACGGGCCGCTGTATTTCGTCAGCGACCTGGGGATCCGGTTCCCGGCCGCCCCAGAGGTGTTGGAGATGCTCGGGCTGCCGGTTGACTTGGCCGTCGAGTTGCCCAGCAGCCTTGTAGAGCGTATCCCGGTAGGACCGGCTCTCAACCCGGCCAACGCCCGGCAGCCGGCGCCATCCAGCGAGCTCCCACCGTCCGAACAAGAGTGACGTCGTTCTTCTTGACAAGTCCGGCTTAGTTAAGCACCAAAGTTTCACCATCCAGTGTGGACTCGTTATCCACAACGATGAACTGGGTGCTAGCCGAGACTTGCCTCTAAGGGTTACCGTCTCCGGCAGGAAGACCCCAAAGCGGGTTGCGAGGTGCGTCGTTCCGAAAGCCGGACGACGATGAGAACTGGCGGGGGTGAGTTCCGCTGTGAGTGGTACGACTCAAGCATCACTCATCGAGCTACAAAACGGCGCTAATCATGTGCGCGAGGTCAGGGACGAGCTCGTCAACATGCTGAACGCGCTGCAGAGTGCGGTTCAGGCCGCCGCGCCGGCGTTCGTCGGTCAAGGTGGTACCGCGTTCCAGAACGTGATGATCCGCTGGAGCGACGAGACGAACGCGCTGAACGACGCGCTGTCGCGGATCGCTGATGGTATTGAGAGCGCCGGTAGGAACTTCGGCCAGACCGACCAGCAGATCATGGAGAGCATCAACCGCGCTGCTGCTGCGACCGGTGGTGCTGAAGGCATAAGCCTGGACATGAGCGTGCTGCGTGGCGGGGCGTGAGTCGACGAGAGCGGGAGGTAAATAAGGCATGTCTGGCGACGACCTGTTCCGGATTGGCTATAGCGATCTGGACGCGCTGCACGACAACCTTCGCCAGGGACAGCGGAGGCTTCAGACTCAGCTGGACAACTTGAAGCAGTACATTTCCCGGTTCACGGCCGACTGGGAAGGTGAGGCTTTGACCTCTTACCAGGCCCGTCAGGCCCAATGGGATCAGGCCGCTGCCGACCTGGACACGATCCTGGGGAACATCGCCACCGCGGTCGCTGAGGCGGTGCCCGCCGTTAAGCAGAGCGACAGCAACGCGGCGTCCCTCTTCCAGTGATCGGCTGATTCACCAAAAATCGGAACCAACCGGCCGGTTCCGGCATACAGAAGCGTTACGGGGGTCTTCAAGGTACGAGTACCTCGAAGATCCCCGTCGTCATGTCTGCAGATAGCGCCTTGGGAAAACTCGGTCAGGACTGGCGGGGCGGCTTTTCAAACAGCGTGATACCGGCGGGCAACGACGGGGGATCAGACGGTAAGGGGACGTATCGTCCAGGACGCCACCGGCGTGCCCGACCCCGCGGCAACAACGCCGCAGCGGCGATGATGATCACGGCTAGACCGAGGATTCCGCCGCCGATCCCCAACGCTATCCGGCGGGTCCACGCGTCGTGCTTTTGCTGGGCCACGACGGCCGGATCGGGGGGTGGCGTACTCAACGCGGGCTGTGCCACCGGTTCGCCGGAGGGATCAATCTCTTCGGTCACCGCCCGGTAAGGATCCAGTAGCCCGTGGCCGTACTGCTGCGTCGGCCACGCCCCCGAGATGGGGGAGGCGGTGAACATCAACTGTTGCGCCACTTGCTCCGCGGTCCAATCAGGACGGTAACTGCGGATCAGCGCCGCTGTGGCGGACACGAAGGCGGTGGCGAAACTGGTCCCGGTGTAGCTGAGGTGCCCCAGAGGTCGCGAAGCCGCGATGATGTTTGCCCCGGGCGCCACAAGGTCTACGTAGTTGCCGACCTGTGACTCCGAGACCCGCTCCAACGTCTCGCTCACGGCACCCACGCCGATGACACCTGGATAGGCAGCGGGGTATGGCGTAGGGTTGCCCTCCTCATAAAGATTGCCCACCGCCGCCACGATCACGATGTCGCGGTCGAGGGCGTACTGCACCGCCTCGGCTATGTCAGGGTGATCCTGCAACACGATCACCGACAGGTTGATGACCTGTACCCCTGGTTGATCGGCGGCCCACCGGATCGCCTCGGCAAACTCCGAGGGGGAGACGGTGTTGTCATCATCCCCATCCCCGGCGGTCTCCTCCTCGCTGATGCGTACCGGCAGGATCCTGGCACCGGGGGCGAATCCGTGGAAGCCGACACCCGAGATGCGCTGCGCCGCGATAATGCTGGCTACCGCGGTTCCGTGACCAGAGCAGTCGTCATCTGCTCGGCCACCCCCGTCGTCGAAGAGGAAGTCGGCGCCCCGCTCGACTACACCCGTCAGCTGCGGATGTGCGGCCTCCACACCTGAGTCCAGCACCGCGACCGTGACGCCACTGCCGTCGGTCAAGGGCCAGATCCGCTCCGGATCAAGAAGCCGCTGCTGCCAGGGGATGGTGGTGATCACAGGGCCGGGTTGGGCGCAGTTCCGTGGGCGTTGCTGCGTCGCGACATGGGCTGAGGCCGGGGCAGGTGAGAATGCCGGTATCGGGAGCGCCACCGTGGCTAACGCTGTCAGCGCTGCGACGGTCGCCGCCGCACGCCGCATGCCGCACCACCTCCGTTGTGTCGCTACCGATATGTCCACGTCAGCCCCGCCCGTGACCCATCGCGCTCCACTCGCTGCCCGCGATGGTAGTGCGACAGCGCGACGTTTCAGGGCACGACATCCGACGGTGTGGGACCCATGGCTCGGTGGGTATTTGTGGATCGGGTGGTAATGGGCTGACGAAGCTGCCGTGGGAGATCCGCCCAGATACGGTACAGCTCACCACCGGACGGCACGCCGAGTGCTGACGGACTTCACCGACCTGGTGACTGCGGTGACATAGCGGCATGGTGGCACGGTGGTGAGGCGGCGGGTGGTACGCCGGGCGACTTCGACGCCTGTGAGCGTGTCGCCAGCCTGGGAGAGGGGAGCGGTGATGATGAACGCCGAGGCTGCCGTCAGGCTCATCCGGCGATATCTGTTGAGTGGTGATGAGGTACTCGAGGTCGAGGTTTTCCCTGACGCGGTGACGGTGCGTACGAAATGGAAGGATCTGGTAGCCCATCGTCCTCATCCGCCGTTGGCGATCGAAGCTGAGCCGTGGGTGACCGACATAGTGGAGGTGACGCGGGAGGACCTGGTCACCGAAGGGCGGGAGGTCTCAGACGTTTTCGTGCTGTCTCACGAGGAGGACGAGTTTCACCTCAACGACGCCGCGCACGTCGCCGTGCTGGCACGCAAGCTGCGGGATGGGATGGCCCCGGAGGCACTGGCCGAGGTACTGGTCCGTTACCACCCATGGACCAGCGCTCAGGTCGGCCTGGTCAGAAGGGCCGAAGATCTGACCGAAGAGTTCCCAGGGGTAGAGCTACCCCCGGTGACCCCGCCGACTCTTGCTCAGTCTGGTGAAGACTTCGTCCTGACATTCTTCTCGTGGATCCAGTACTCCTCATCTCTAGGGGGCGTGCCGTTGCTGCGGGTTCTGGAATGGATCGTCACCATCCCCCCTTTCGGGCCAGCGACGTGGCAGAGGATCGATGTAGTCCGCGACATCCCGCTACCCTGGGCCGGATCGGAGGACTGATGGGGGACCTGGGCGACGTAGCGGCACGGTGCCACCCCACCGATCCCGACGTTGTCACGGCAGGAGCGGTACGCGGGCAGAAGTCTGATAGAGCAGACAACGCAGAACAGCGATTGCGCAGGTGGGGTAAGTCGATCTATGAGGTCGGCGGGCTGACAGCTCGGCGAGCGAGCCGAACCGTTCGAGGATGAAGCGCGAGGGTACGGATGGTTGACGGGCGGACCGCGGTGCGGTTGCTGGAACAGTACATGTTGCCCTCCTGGAAGGGGCGGGCCAAGGCCGAGGAGACCAGCGACGGGGTCCGTGTCATCACCGGACAGACGGCTCGCCTGTTCCAGACGCGTCCGGATATCCCACTGGCCCGCGAACCGTGGGTGGCTGAGGTAGTGGAATGCGTGAGCCACGCGGTGACGGAGGGGCGTTACGCGTCGGAGATGTTCGCCCTACTCTCCGATGGAGAGGAGTATCACCTCAACGATCCCGCTCATGTGGCTCTGCTGGCGCGGCGGCTGCGGGATGGGATGGCCCCGGAGGCGCTGGCTGAGATCCTGGTGTGGTTCCATCCGTGGACCCCGGACCAGGTGGGATTGATCCGTGACCCAGGAGAGCTCAAGAGCCTGGTGTCGGAACAGGAAGCCGCTGATCTGCCTGAGGTGGCGTCTCCCCGCATACGGCGTACCGAAGCTGATGAGGTGGTGCTGGAATTTCATTCCTGGCGGCGCCGTCGGAATGCTCTCCGCTGGTTGGAGATCCTCGCGTGGCGGGTGACGGTTCCGGTGGACGGGCCGGCGACGTGGATCGCCTATGACGTGGTGTGGGGGGTTCCGGTCCCTAGCCGGGGACGGGTAGCGAAGCCAGTCATCGGTCGCTCACACGACCTTCCCGATGAGAAGCCGGACGTACCGGAATGGTCCTTTGCCGATCGGGACACGGCGGTGCAGACGGTGGAGCGCCTTCTGGCCGAGCGTCATTCCCGCGTTGCCGTTCCGGTGACAGAGACCGTCGTGACCGGTGATGGCGTGCTGACCGTCAAGGCCGGCCGATTTGTGCGGTTTTCTGTCCACCGTCGTGACGACCTGCTGCTGGCGCGGGAGCCCTGGGTGGACCAGATCATGGAGATCGTCGAGGAGCCGGGGACGGACAACGGTCCGGAGCGCCTTTCCAACCTGTTCGTCGTCCAACGGGGCGGCGATGTGCTGCACCTCAACGATCCCAGCCAGGTGGCCCGGTTGGCGCAGTGGCTGTGGGAGGGCATGGCTCCGGAGGCGCTGGCCGAGGTTCTGGTGTGGTTCTGGCCGTCGCCCCAGCCACAGGTGGGGGTGGTCACCGCGCCGGATGATCTGCCGGCGTTGTTCCCAGAGGCCAAGGATCTGCCTGAGGTCACCGGTCCGGTCGTGCACGCCGCGGAGCCCGAGAGAAACGATCTGACGCTGGAATTCTTTTCTTGGACGCGGCAGGGCCGAGGCCCGACCGATATGCGATTGGGCGTACTCGCATGGATGGTGACCGTCCCACCCCGCGGACCGGCGGTCTGGGCCTGGCGAGAGCTTGTCAGCGGGGTACCGGTCGCCTGGCGTGGTCTGCCAGACCCGAGGATATGAACCCGCCCAGCTGGCACGGACTCGGCAGGATGGGTACGCGGCGCGCCGGCTCACAGTGACCCCGAGGGGGTACGGAACGGGAATGAGGAGTGGGAATGGTTGACGCGGACCTGGCGGTGCGGCTCGTTCGGCGGTATCTGGTGACCGGGCCCAACGAACGGCTCGACATCACCGTCCTGTCCGATGCTGTGGCGGTCAGGTCACGGTGGATGGACCTGCTGGTCCGCGAACCCCGGCAGCCGTACACCATCCAGCGGGAGCCCTGGGTGGCACGGGTGGTGGAAGCGAGCCGGGATGACCTACTCACCAGAGGACGAACCCCAGTCGATGCATTCCTGATCACTCGCGAAGGCGACATACACCATCTCAATGACGCCGCGGATGTGGCGGTACTGGCGCGGCGACTACGGGACGGGATGGCCCCGAAGGCGCTGGCCGAGATCCTGGTGTGGTTCCACCCGTGGACCAGTGCCGCGGTTGGATTGGTGGAATCCGCCTCAACACTGCGGGAACAGTTCCCCGAGGTGGCGAATCTGCCGACGGTGGATGAGCCCCGGGTGACGGTGGCGGGTGACGACCTGCTCCTGGCCTTCTATTCGTGGGTGCGATACACCCACGTTCTAGGAGGTGATTTCTTCCTGCGGGTGGCGCGGTGGACGGTGACGGTACCTCCGGCCGGCCCGGCGATATGGCAGTCAGTCGACATAGCTAGCGACATTCCACTCCCGCGGGGCGGCGGCCGTGGCTGAGGACGCCCGCTTCACAGTGAGGGGCACGTCGGCCCCCGTGGCGGCGTGGGGCATGGGTGATGTAAAAGAGCGAGTCGTACGGCGGGGGTGAGGACGTGAGTCGTGAGTTCTGTGCGGTGTTCTTCACGCCACCCGTACCAGGATTGGATCCGAGGTCTTGGGCGGAAGAGAGCGTGATTCGGTTGAGGCTGCCGGTCAGGCCGATAGGGTCCCCCGTCGAGGTACGTCCTGGCGTGGTGGAGTGGCCGCAGCTTGACGTCGAGTTCGGAGGGCTGCGGTGCCGGATGCGAGGAGCTGACTTGGCCGGCATGTGGGCCTTGGTGCTGCTGTTCGCCAGCACTGACTTCATACAACTCATCAGCGCCGACGCGGACGACACCGGCACAAGCGGCGACGCCGGCGAGGCGGTAGGTGAGGTACGCCTCGTTGAGGCCTTCCGAGACGCCTGTCAGATCCTCCAACCCGAGGTCGCGGCCATCGTCAAGAACCGTCCACCGGATCTGTGGGAGCTGCTGGAAGAGCTGGCGCAGGAAGCCTTGACAGTCGATACCCCTGCCCTGGTCCGGCGCCGGCTTGGCCTGCTGTACCTGAGCGGTAGCTTTGCGTCCGATCTGGACACCTTCCTACCCCCTGGGGAACGTGACGAAATACCGGTGGAAGACGGTCGGTTGATCTTCGCCGGTACAGGCGAGAACCGATGGTGGGGATGACATCGGCGGATCTACGGTGATGAGCCCGTCATCAAGCCCAGCGGCCATTAGGGGTAGTGTGTCGTGGCCTGTCTTGGGAAGACAAATGACAAGTGGCCTGATCTGAGAAGCCTCAGTTCTGCTCGATCTTTTAGATCCAGCGGTTAATCAGAGGCGGGGCTATGCCGGCAAAGAGAAGGCGTCCAGTCTTGCAGGGTAGCTCGTCTCGGGTACCTGGAACGAAATATTCGCCAAGGAAGGCGGCGTAGGTGTCGTTGAGATAGAGCAAACTGAACTTGCCGTTTATAAGTTTTTCTGTTTCAAGAAGGTAGATTTGGTCCTCTAATTTATCGAAATACTCGTTTGGGTTGTTGATATGGTCGTATATGAAGAATGCGGCGTCGGGTTGGATGGTTTCGCATAGGTGGCGGAAGGCGTCGGCGAACCCCATGCCGCTGTCCTGCAGGTGACTGAACTGTCCCTCGCACTTTATTCGCTTTAGGAAGTCTTCCCTTGAGACTGTGAGTTGCAGGGTGCGAGCGATACTCAGATCGACTGCGTGAGCCTTGCAGGCTACTCCGGATAGCTGTATCTCAACGACCTTTTCGTTATCGGGGGAGTTGGTGTGGAGGAGAGGCGGGGTGGTTAGTGGTTGGGCACGGATAGCGCGTCGCAGGTTTTCGGTGATCCAGTCTTCTAGGGTGCCGTCGCTGTCGTCAGTTTTGAAGAACACCGCTTGGTGACTGTACTCCATGACCTACTCCTAGGAAGGGGCAATAGTCATTGTGGTTGCTAGAACCAGCGTTTGTATAGGGGGGGTGCTGTACCAGCGAAAAGGAGACGTCCGGTACTACAGGGTAGTTCATCTCGGGAGCCGAGGGGGAGAAGGGCATCTAGATTTTCGGCGTAGCTATCGCTGAGGTAGAGCAGCCCATACCGATAGCTGAGAAGTTTTTCAATGTTAGAATTTATGACATGCTCTTCTAGATTGTCTAGGTATTCATCTAGATCGTCGATGGGGTAGAGGATGGTGGCGGCGACTTCGGGTTGGATGGTTTCGCATAGGTGGCGGAAGGCTTTAGCGAACCCCATGCCCCCATCTCGTAGATAGCTGTATTCCTCTTGGCAGCGTATCCGTTTGTGGAATTGGCTACTGAAAAAAGATAGTGTTATGAGGCGGGTGGCGGCCAGGTCATCTACCCAAACTTGGCAAGGTATCCCTGACAGCTTTATGTCGTGAATTTCTCCGGTTTGTGGAGCATTGATCAGAGGTGGGTCGGCTGGTGGTTGGGTATGGGCGGCACGGCGGATCTGCTCGTCGGCCCAGTCGTCTGGGGCGCCGCCGTGCTCTCGCTTGAAGAACACTGCTTGATAATCCATGGCCTGCTCCGTCCGCCTCCGCTTCACCGTGGCTCGTGTGGACCTTCACGCCACCTCAGCTGTGCTTCACGGTACTGCCGCGCTAGACGGATCTTTTCACTACCTGTCTGTGTCAACGCTCTCGACGTTTCGTAATCGCTTCTTCGGGGCGGTGCCTTATCCAGGAGGATTACCACCTTGTGGGGAGTGACCTTGCTTGCGACCCTTAAGTAGGCTCCGGGAGACACAAGCTGGAGTAGGAGTGAGCACTGTGGACCGTCCGCAGCAACCACGTCAGGAGCGTGTGGCCAACCTCCGGGCGAAGTTGGAAGCGATGATGGAGGACTACTACAAGCTGCGTGATGGTCTGAAGGAGTTCCAGCAGGCAGCTCAGCGTCTCCAAGTCACCGCAAGCTCCCCTGACGGGTACATCAAGGCGACGGTAGGGCCACGTGGCCAGTTGATCCGGCTTGAGCTCGATCCCCGCATCTATCGGCAACCCAACTCTCGAGCCCTCGCTCAGTCCATCGTGGAGACTGTGCAGCGTGCGGCGACCGAGGCCGCTGACAAGCTCGCGGATATGGTGAAGCCGTTCATGCCCGCCGAGGAGTTGCAAGCGCACATGAAGCTGGACTTTGACGGCATGTTGAAGCGGGCAGATTTCATGCTTCCCGGCGGGGACCAGGTAGGACGAGGTGAAGTGCGATGAGTGACGGTGTCTTCCTCGACAAGGACCAAGCCCGGGAGGGAGCCAGAGCACTGTACAACCTGGCGGTCAACCTGGAGAACCGGATCGCTGGACCGGCGAATGCGCTGACGGCGTTCAACAACAACGTAACTACGTATGCGGGGAGCGACCGCGCCGGCACAGAGTTCCTCAAGAACTATGCTCACCCTGTCCCTTCGCAAGGGGGAAGCCAGCCAGCGCACACCGCAGCTATCACTGCAGTCCGGCAGTACGCGACGCTGCTCAAGCAGACCGCGGGCAACATCATGGTGGCGGTTGGGGCCCTGACTGACACTGACCGCGAGATCGCGGCGTGGTTCAAGCGGCAAGAGGGCGGGAAATGATGAGGCCTCCGCGTCGGCTGGTGTGTGGGGCCGGCTGCCGATGAACGCTGCGCGTAGGTGCGGCATGAACAGTAGATCCGCGGTAGTGAGTTAGGACAGACGGGAGGGCAAGTAGTGGGGCTCAGCATGCCCAGCTTCGGCGACCCCGTCGACTCCATCCTGGCTGGGCTCTGGAATGTAGTCGCCGTGCTCACGGCTGGTCAGAAGTGGCCAGAGGCGGATGAGGACCAGTTCTGGCCTGCCGAAGAGCACTGGCAGGAGATCGCTGACGCGGTCAATGAGGCCGTCAACGAGCTGGGTCCCGCTTTCACTCAGATACTGTCGTCGGTCACCGGTGAGGTTGGGACCGCGCTGAGTGAGTTTTATGGGGAGATAGGAAAAGCGGATGGGTTACCGGGCATGGCGGCCTTCGCCTCTCAGCTCGGTACCATGTGCTACAACTTCGGCTTATTGATTGAGTACGACAAGTACTCAATCATCGCCGCTTTGATCGTTACAGCCGCGGTAATCGCGATCAGTCTAGCCCTCGCGCCTCTCTTTGGCGCGTCACTTGGCGCGATTCCGGGCGCGCTGGCCGGCCTGCGCGGTTTCCTTGTAAAGCTCCTGCTGGACCTGATCAAAGAGATCGCCGGTGAGGTGCTTGAAGAAGTCCTCATCGACGTGATGACGCAGTCGGCCCAGATGCTGTGGGGACATCGCCGGGAGTGGGACGGTCAAAAGACCTGGGATGCTTTCCGTGGCGGTGTGGTCGGTGGTGCTCTGGGGAAGGCACTGTCGCCGCTGACCAACTTCCTCAACAAACCGTTCAATCGGTTGATGCCCAACGGGCGTAGCCCACTTGCTCTCCCCGGTCCTCGTGGCCGTAACACAGTCGGCCCGCCCGGTGGTATGCCTCCCAGCACGTCCAGGCGGCCGGGAGGGAACAACACAGGCCCCAACCGGACCGGCGGCAGTACTGGTCCGAGTAATCGCAGAAGCAGCTCAAACAACTCTGATAGCCGGAGAAGCGACAGTTCCGGCAGTCGGAGAAGCGATAGCTCCGGCAGTCAGAGGAGCAACCCTTCTGGAAACCGGAGGAGCGACAGCTCCAGCACCTCTTCGAATAACCGGAGTAGCAGTAATTCGAGTACCAATACTCACAACCGGAGTAACAACGGAAGCCTGCCGTCTCGGATTATCCGCCAGACCGTGGCACATACCGGTCAGGCGGTCGTCGCTGGCGTGAACAACGCGGCCATCTCCACGGCGACCAATGGTATTTTGGCCGGTATTGACAACGCCGGCGGCATCAGCGGCCTGCTGCAAGGGAATTTCGGGAAGTTCTGGGATGGCTTCAGCAGCCATATGCCCGGCGGCGCGGATTTCTCCTTAGAGGACGCCGGGTATATGGCCGCCAACGGAGCCTTCCGCTCTAAGACAACGGAGTTCGCCAGCAATTTCGGGTTCAATCACAGCGCGGCCGTCGATCTGTCCGTTCCAGACGCCCCGGTGCTCACCGAGACGGGTATGCGGCGTCAGATGGCGGCACTGTCGCTGCTCGAGCGCGTCGGCATTGGCGAGCACAATCTGGCGCGGGTGATCGGCTTCGAGGACCGAGGCGCCCACTGGGGGCTGTCCGATCTGCGTGAGGCGATGAACTCCCAGAATGGGGGTGCGTCGGGAGGCGGCGGCAGCTTCGGTGACCAGCGCACAGGTGACCCGAATCTCGCATCGCTGCTTAACGAGCAGGAACGGGACAACTCGTTCGCTCCTCCTGCTTCGACACAGCCTCCAGCTTCGGGCGCGCCCTCGTCGACGAGCACGCAGCAGACCAGTACTGGTCAGCAGGGAACAGGGCCGCAGACTCAGCAAAGCCAAAGCCAACAGGGGCAGCAGAGTACCCAGCAGAACGAGAGTCGGCGGGAAGAGTCCGACGCCCCGAGCAGCACCGTCAGCCCCGAGACCAGCGTCGGCGATCAGAGCGACGGTGCCCGTACCGACAGCGGTGTTGCCGGTGACACCGCGACGCAGGCTCCAGAGGCGAGGAGTCACGCGCCGGAGAACACGACTGATACCACCAGTTCTCCCACGCAGTCTTCGTCGGACACCCGCGCCCCGGATACCACTATTCCCGAGTCGTCAACTACACAGACCGACACCGGTACGCAGAGCACGTCCGGTGGAGAGCGACAAGGCGCCGCAAGCGGCCCTACGCCTCAGGGCACCAGCACCGATACCTCCACCACGAATGTCTCGAACACCGAGACAAACGCTCCCACACCGGAGACTCGGACCAGCGAGTCGCACCAGACGGCTCCACCTGGACAAACCCAGTCCACAACGACCGAACCGACGGCGACTACCGGGTCGGAGGCCACTCCATCGTCCCGAGGCACCGACACCGGTCAGACTCAGACGACCGCTCCGGACGGCGACCGGTCCGTCCCGGAGTCCGGTGTGGACCGGTCGGCGGATTCCGACTTCACGCGGCGGACAACACCTACCAACTCCGAACAGACGGTTCAACTCGGCCCTACCACGCACACCACGAGTGGGCAGCCCACCACCAGTCCACAGTCCGCCACTTCTGGCCAGCAGCCGACCTCCCAGACCGGCCAGTCGACCTCGGGACAGCAACAATCTGGGGCCCGATCAGGACCGGGTGCCGATACCGGTCAGCGCGACGTACCGGCGGACACCGCCCAGCGTTCGTCGACTTCCGAGCCGACCACGCTCAACCAGGACCCCAACAACCAGGATCTGGTTGGGCAGGAGAACGACTTCGGGGTCGACAACGAGTCCAGAGTCGACAGCAACCTGGACTCGGACCGGCGTATCGAGCCGGAACAACAACACCGCGACGACAGCGGTGCGCACTCCCCTGCCGTCGACCAGACACAGAACCGGCAGGTTCCGGCTACCCAAGAACTACAGGAGGCCGATCGACAGCGGCATCTCACTGATGAGAACGGTCGGCCGCTGTCGCCAGAGCAAGAGGCAGAGGTGCGGGAGCGGCTCCGGCAGGAGGGTGCCGCCGCGGTCAGTGCCAACCGGGCTCCCGCCGAGACCACCACAGCACCGGAGTCCACGTCGTCGGAGCAGAACACCGACACATCGACCGACACTGACCCTGCTGTGCTGATGAGCCCGATGATTGGGCCTGAAACCGATATCGGGCCTCAGCATTTGGAGGAACGGGGCCGAGGGCCCAGCATCCACTTTGGGCATAACCGCCGCACCGGCTCAGACTTGACAGCTGATGTGCGGCAGCGGGTCAGTGAGGCCCAGCAGACTCTGCGGCGACTTCTGCCGGCATCGCCGGCGCTGGATCAGCGGCTGGCCGAACTGGATACGATCGCGGACCTGGCCAACCGAATCGATCAGCTAGAGGCGGACGCTAATCAGACCGGTGATCTGCGTCCCCTTATGGATGGAGTGCGGGAGCTGAGTCAGGCGGTCCGGGAGTACGCCGATCAGTATTCCAACCAGGAAGCGCTCGATCCCGACACTTCCGAACGGGTCGATATCAGCGGCTGGCGGGACGTCGATGGGATCGATCCACTGGATTCCATCGAGATGTCGATCAGGGTAGCCCCTATGCACCCCTTCACGGGGCGCTTTGCCTCGATCGATCTCGCCATCATGATCGCGAAGGTCGAGGACATCCTCGGCAGCGATTTCGCCAATCATTTGCTGAGAAACGCGCACAATATTCTGCCGCTTGAGCCGAATGCGGTCCGGTTCGCGTTAGAGGACAGGTACGGCCCTGGTCCGGAAGCGGACAACGCTTACGAAGAGGTACGGTCTGTCGTCGAAGCTGGAACCAGCCGGGGGGTCTACGGCCCCAGCTCCGGGATCATCGTTATCAAGCCCGACACACCGCAGAACCCACGCTCGCTGGCTTCGGTGGCGGCCACGCTGGTGCATGAGGCGACCCATGCGCTGCAGATTCCGGACTCTCAGATACAGAACGCCATCCGAGACCGGGTACGCGAACAACTAGAACAAAGAGGCGAGACGGTCGACAAGGACGCGGTTCGCAGGGAGGCGGAGCCTTGGCGGGCCCGAGTCCGGTTGGAATCAGAGTTCCAAGGTTTCACGATGCAGCGCCACTTCCTCAACGGATTGGTGACCGAGGGAGTGCGTGACGCCAACGGCGACCTTTTGGAGGTGCCCGCGGACTATCAAGGGCGTGAGAGCGAAGATACGCGGGCTATCCTTAACACAATCCAGCAGGATTATTTCTCCGCCCCTGGGACGCATGCTGGATATACCCAACAGGAGCTGTTCGGTCCCATCGAGAGCCTCATTTTAAATCTGGATATCGACCAGACGCTTCGGGATGTTCTGGATGCGGTTTCTCCGGACCACAATCCGAACCATGACAGGGTGCTGCGTGGGCCGATCACAGAGTGGGTCGCCGATCAACTTGGGATCGATCTGGATTCGATGGGGCGTACCGAGCCCGAGCCATCGACCCAGTCGGATCCGCAGGTCCAGGAAGGGCCGCAGGAGCAGAGCAGAGGTGGGAACACCCACACCGATCTCGATTCAGGGCCACGACGCGGTTCGGAGCTGACCGAGGATATCCGAAACCGGGTCAACGAGATACGGGACGCCCTCCGGCGTCTCGGGCCATCGCCGGAGCTGGGCCAGCGGCTGGCCGAGCTTGACCGGATCGAGGACCTGGCCAACCAGGTTGATCAGCGGGCCGATGAGGCGGCACGGTCAGGTGATCTGCGACCGCTTGTTGACAGTCTTCGAGAGCTGAGTCAGGCCACGACCACGTACACGGAGCAGCATGCCTCCGATACCGAGGTCACCGGCGTACCGGATCTGGCTGGCCTCGATCCGTTGGACTCGGCTGAGATGGCTAATCGGGTTACGGACGTGGACCCCGAAACCGGCAGGTTCCGTCCGGTGGATCTGGCGACCATGATCGCCAAGATCGAGGATGTTCTCGGGCCTGAGTTCGCTAACCGCGTTCTCGACAACGCCAGCCGAACGGTTCCGCTGGATAGCGAGGCCACTCGGCGGGTTCTGGAAGAAAAATACGGTCCCGATGCTGACCAGGCGTACAACAGCATCAAAACGCTGATTAACGACCCTGAGGTGAGGGCTAACCAGAGCTCTCGACTGGACCTGATCATGGTCCGGCCAGGGTTGTCGTTGAGTGAGACCGCCTCGCTTCTGGTTCACGAGAACACTCACCGACTGCAGCCGTCGCTTCCGGACATCCTTCAAGCGGTTCGAGCCCAAGTCGGCAGTGACTGGGACGCAGTAGCTCCCATTCTTCGGATCAAACTGGAGCGGGAGTTTCAGGCGTTCGCGATGCAACGCCACTTCCTCCAGAACCTGGAGACGATTCCGCCCGGTCGTGAAGCGTTTGTTGGATCTAACAACAACGACATTCTGGAACACATTCGGACGCACTACTTCGCTACAGACGAGCAGCGCCGTGGTTTCTCATGGAGCGAGATCACTGAACAGGGCGGATTCTCGCGGGTGATCGACCAGCTGGATCTGGACACGGTCCCCGACCAGGTAATGCAAGACGTTCTGCCTGAAAGAACCGCAACGCTGACCGGACCCGTCACCCAGTCGGTTCTCACTGAACTGGGGATCGACCCCGACAGCATCCCAGCCGCTCCGTCCTCAACGGATAACGCGCTAACCGATAACGCCTCTGAACAGTCGCGAGACAGTAAGCCGGACCTGTCCAGGCTGACCCCACAACAGGAGGAGCTGCGTAACTCCCTGTCCCCTCAGGCGCAGGATCTGTTCGACCGGAAGTTCGCCAGTGCGAAATCGGACCCGAACCGCCTGGAATACGCGTTGAATGGGTTGAGCCGAAAAGCCGACAAAGAGGGTAAAACCCTGGAGCAGGTGCTGGAAGAGCTGGCGGAAAACGAGGCCAGGCAAGAGGCTAAAAAACAGGACGCGGCCGCCTCGCTGCCGCCAGAGGTGAGGACGCGGATCGATTCCGCCTTAAAGCAGATTGAGAATCTGCAGCAACGGATTAACGCCATCGAACAGACCTACCCCAACGTCAACCCCAAGATTACTCGCGAGTGGCGCGTCGAGCTCGAGAGACAGAAAAACGGCCTGGAAAATGCCAAGGAGGAGGGTCGGAGAGACGTCGAAGGATATATTAACGATATCAACGGAATCCACGCCGAGATCAGTTTCGTCGAAAATACTTCGAACGTCTCCGGTATCGGTAAGCCAATCACCGTCACCCTACCTGACGGCACAGTTATCAATTCCCAGGTTGATGTCCTCTCCAATAATGACCGGACCTGGAACGAGATCAAGAATTACCGGCCTTTCGGGTTGTATGTCCGTAACCCGGATGGCTCCATCGACAGTGTGGTGTCGCAGGCCGAGGACATCATCGATCAAGCGCGCCGTCAGATCCTGATCGCCGCCTTCAACCCTGACTATCACGTGAACGGGCAGCCGCCGGAGATCAGGATCACGTTCCCCCGGGGAGTGACATTAGAGGTCGCGCGGCTGCTGGAGAATCTGCCCGACCAACTCCCCGAACTGCAACAGGGTGACCCTCGGACCGGGCAACAACCGCCCCGGCCGAAGATCACCGTCGTCGGTGATCGGTACGCCAACCATCGGGCTACCGAGCCGATGACGCCTCAGCAGATCGCGGCTGACACCACACCTCCGGCTCGGTTCTTCGGTACTCCGACAACAGGATCGACTACATCTGGTCCGACGTCGAGCGGAACCGTCACTCATAACAATGAATCCCCACTGGCGGGTCTCGAGGAAGAACAAGCCCGTGGACGTGGACGCCAGCAGCAGATTTCTACATCTGCGTTGCTTGATCTTCTATCGAAGACGCCTGAGTCCGATCTTCTGTCAAAACTGACAGAGAGACTCAAGACTATACGAGATTCTCTATCCCCCAACGGGCGTGCAGGGTTTGACTTAACCTTCGCAGGTACTGGCTTTGATACAGGTCAGACGGAAAATATTCTAGAAAAAATGGAAGGAGGGGCCCAGAAGCGGGGTACCACCTTAGATGAGATTCTCGCCGAAAAATATAGAAAGGCGGTAGAGAAGGCGGAGCAGGAGCGGCAGAAAGCCGAAGCCGCCAACCGCCCGTGGGAGGAGCTCGTCCCGCCGGAAGCGGCGGAGAAGATCAAAAATGCGCTATCGGATATCAAAAGTGCGAGAAAAATTATCGATAATATCTCGCAGAAGCATCCAAATATTAGCGAGCGTGGGCTGCAGAGTTGGCGTAACGGCCTAGACTCCGCAGTGGAAAGTATTGAAAAATTCCGAACCAATTTTGATGAGCCTTCCCTCAATGGCGTCTTAAGTGGTGTCTATGGCAAGATAGCGGAGATCGATTTTGCTAACAGGGCTCAAAATGTCAGTGATGTCGATCTCCCTGTATCTCTCGATGTTCGAGGAAGGTACCCTGGCGGATCGAATATAGACGCTCTTGAAACTCAGGTAGACGTTTTAACTGACAATGGGCGCGTCTGGCATGAAGTAAAAGATTATAACCTCTTTGGCCTCCAGGTTTGGGAAAATGAGGGTGATAGTGGAGGTCAGGAAGTAGCGCCAAGGCCGAATAAACATGCGAGAGGGATTGCTGAACAAGCGATTCGACAGCTTCTGATCGCGGCCTACAATCCTCAGTACCACGTCGATGGCAGGCCGCCAGAGATTCGGATCGAGTTCCTGAAGGGCGTAACCCTAGAGGTGGCACGCGCCCTGGAACACCTGCCGGAGGTCCTGCCGGCGCTTCAGAATCTCGACCCGGAAATGCGGCCAAAGCTGACCGTCGTCGGTAAGCGGTACGCTGACCACCGCTCCACCACACCGATGACGGACCAGGAGATCGAGGCCGACACCACCGAACCGTTCAACCTCGTCGAAGAGGCCAAGAACAACAAGAGGTGGAA
The DNA here is from genome assembly GCA_002919305.1 of Actinomycetales bacterium. Lineage (GTDB taxonomy): Bacteria > Actinomycetota > Actinomycetes > Mycobacteriales > Micromonosporaceae > RSA1. The sequence continues at coordinate 23,231 of PKFB01000021.1, read as the reverse complement.
GATCGATCGAGCTCTCCTGGAACCTTGGTCGCAGCGCGGTGGCGAGACTTCAACAGCCTCCCCGTCCACTACCTCTCAGACCTCAGGTACATCAACGACGAACCCGGCCTCCTCGTCGACCGACCAGGAGACATCGACCGATACGTCTACCGACAGGGGCCCCACCAACGAGAGCGGAGAGTCCAGTCTGCGTCGGGGCCAGATGGGCGCGCGTGGTCCGGTCGGTTTCGGGTCCACCGCCTCCGGCCCGCGTGCCGGTTCGGATATCACCCAGGACATCCGCACGCGCGCCGATGAAGCGCGGAGCTTCCTGGAGCAGCTGCCGGCCACGCCGGAGTTGACGCAGCGGCTTTCCGAGCTCGACAACATCACCAGGCTGGCCGACCGGGTCGATCAGTTGGCTGGCGAGTCTCGGCAGACCAATGATGTGCGGCCCTTGATGGACGCGCTGCGCGAGCTCAGCCAGGCGATACAGGAGTACGCCGAGCGGTACTCGCTCGACCGCGTCGGTCACAACCTAGATGGCGCTCGCGATGTGGGCTCCCTGGACCCGCTGGACCCGGCCACCATGAACCGGCGGATCGCGGCGGTGGATCCGCAGACTGGGCTCCTCAACCCGGTGGACCTTGCGATCATGGCCACCAAGATCGAGGACCTCATGGGGCCCGGCTATGCCGATCGGATTTTGGCGTACGCCGACCGCATGGTTCCTCTCGAGCCGGACGCCGCCCGGCGGGTGTTGACCCAGATCTACGGTCCAGACGCTGACCAGGCGTACCGCACGCTTGAAAAGCTGCTCAACGACCCGCACCTGACTGGTGCGCTGGATCCCACGCTCAACCTCATCCTGGCGCGCCCGGGGATTCCGCTCGACGCCTTGGCATCCACCCTGGTACACGAGATCACCCACGCCATGCAGCAGTCCGTGAACGAAACACACGAGCTGCTGCGTCAGCGGACTGGCAGTGACCGGGAAGCGTACCGCCGCAGCATCCCCATCGCCGTGGAGATGGAGTTCCAGGGATTCGCGGCCCAGCGTCGTTTCCTGCAGCGCCTCATGGACTCGCAGACCGGCTCGACCAGGCCGGTCGTACCTGAAGTGCACCCGGCGATCCTGACGGGTGATCGGGATGTGATCCTGGAATACATCCAGCTGAATTACGCCCAGAGGTGGGGACAGGAATCCGGCCTGACCTGGGACGAGGTGTTCTCCACCCGCGAGATGGCCGAGGCGCTGTCTCAGTTGGATCTGGAGCAGGCCGCCGATCAGGCGGTGGAGGCGGCCGCACCGGATCAGAACCGGCCGACGGTGGGGCCCATCACCGAGGCGGTCTTCTCTGAGCTGGGTATCGATCTTGATCAGGTGCCCTCCAGGCCCGATCAGCAGGATGCCGCGCTACCACCCACCACCGAGAACAGCACCCCAGATCAGAGTCCAGCGCCGGATCACACCTCCCCCGCGGCGAGGGAGGTGCGCCGGAGCGCCGACCTGACTCAGCAGTTGCAGCAGCGAATCCAGCAGATAGCTGATCAGCTGCGGCAGGAGGCCGATCCGGCAGATCCGGCGGTGTCACGGCAACTCGCGGCGTTGGAATCCCTGGCAGGGCTCGCCGAGCAGGTCAATCAGCGGGTCCAGGACGTGCAGCAGTCCGGTGACCTGACGCCGCTTGTTGACGGGTTGCGGGACCTCAGCCGCGCCATCGGGGAGTACGCAGAGGCGTACCCCGCTGATAGGTCACAGGATCTGGCGAGGCTGGATCCGCTTAACCCCGCTGGGCTGATGAATTTGCCTGGGACCGTGGATCCCGACACCGGTCGGTTCCACGTGATGGACCGGGCCATCATGCTCACGAAGATCGAGGACACGCTTGGCAGCGATTTCGCTCGCCACGCCCGGGAATTCATGGAGCGACTGGTCCCGCTGGACCGGGACGCGGCCATGAAGGTGTTGGAGGAGCAGTACGGCTCCGAGGCTCCGCTGGTTTACCGCAACGCTATTGAGCCGCTCATCGCTGATGAGCACAGCAGAGGCGCGTACAGCACGAAGACCGGTCTGCTGCTGGCCGCACCGAACGTTCCGCTCAGTGAGGTTACGGCTCTGCTGGCGCATGAGAGCGTGCACGCGCTGCAGCCGCCCATGAGACGGATCAACCAGCTGCTGCGTGGCAAGGTCGTCAGTGTTCAGGACGCACGCCAACGTCAGGCGCGTATCAAGCTGGAGCGGGAGTTCCAGGCGTACGCGGTGCAGCGTCGCTTCTATCGAGAGCTGGCTGGTCAGCCCAGCGCGATTAACCAGGTGGTTCCCGAACAGGAACGGGGCCTGGCGAGAGCGAATGATCGCGACATCATCTCCCACATTGAGCAGCTCTACTTCTCAAGCCCAAGGCAAACCGGTGGGCTCAGCCTCGATGAGCTGCTCTACAGCGATGGCGCTGATCAGGCGGTCGCGCGACTCAATCTGGATGAGGCGGCCGACCAGGTGCTACGGAGCGTGGCACCGGACAACGACCAGCCGCTGGTTGGGCCGGTGACGCGACTGGTCTTCGACCAGCTCGGTATTGACCTGGATCAACTTCCGCCTCCGGGAAGCACTGACCAGACCACAGGGCCAGCGTCCGTCAACGCCTCGGACGGGAGCACGTCTACACAGGACCAGACGCGCGGTTACGTCGGGGATCCTTCGTCACTCAATCCAGGGCCCTACAACCAGCAGCCGAATGGGCCCGTGCCCTCTCCTGACGGGGAAACGACTCAGCCGATTCGGAGGCCTAGGACTACACCGCTTACCCAGCCTCCGCCACCGGCTCCACCGCCGATGCAGTCGGTCGAGACGGTTCCCAGCCCGACGGCGCCGGTTATTGACATCTGGGCTCTGAACCAGATGTGGACGCAGACCGGTGTCAGGTTCGGGGAGCTCGAGGGACGGCTGCGTCAGGCGTTCCAGGAGGCGCAGGCCGCCGAGTTCCGGCCTATGGCCAGGCTGAAGCGGGCAGTACAGGCGTTGCTGGGCCGAGGGTCGAGAACCCCGGATCTGTCATCTCCCAGTTTCGTTAAGAAAGTTTTGGAAAAAGCTGGCCTTGGCGTGAATTATGTGGCCAGCAACACTAAAGTCGCAGTTCGTAACGCGGACTTCCGGGCTGAACACCTGCTTCAGGTCGATTTGGTGTCGCCGGGTGTCCAAACCACCAACGGCTATGTGCAGCCGTTTAGCGTCACCCGCGTACATATCCATCTCAATATTTCCAATCCTGATCTGCTCCCTGATCCTGACCGGATTAGGGTGCGGCAGGCGATGAATGAGGCGTGGCAACGTGGGCGTCTGATTACCGACGACCAGATGCGGTACGCGCTGACCGAGATCAATTTGTCGCCCCCGTTCCCGATAGCGTCAAATAACCAGACCGCTGTGCCGGTTGCCCCGCAATCGGTCTCGGTGCCCGGGCAGTCTAGTACTTATCTCTCTCAACCGGCTCTCTCGCAACCGACTCTCCCTCAAACGGCGCCGCCTTCAGAGGCGATACGACAAGCCCAAGAATTGGGGCCGGAGAGGGCTCGTCGAGTTTGGGAATTCGCCGAGATGACGCCGAACGGTGCGTTGTTCTTCGACAAGAATGACGGAACGTACCAGTTCGCAAAGAATCTGCCTTGGGTGCCAGGCTTTTATACGGTTTCCCTCCACGGTTTACCTTCCTGGGTAGACGCGGGGGATGTCAGGCTGACGGCTCAACAGCTTGCTCGGCAGATCCGTCAAATGCCCAACTGGCGAGGGCATCCAATATTTCTCATGTCCTGCTGGACCGGAAACGATCCTCATGGTGTCGCGCGGGAGCTTTCTAACGCCCTGGGAGTACCGGTATGGGCGCCGAGTAACCTGGGATGGATTTATGAAACCGGGTACTTCATTAGTTCGGCGGAGAGGGAAGTACCCGATCCGACCCCAGATAACCCTAACCAGACGAAAAAAGTTCCAGTCGAACCGCCGAACGGACACTGGCTTCTGTTCTATCCCAATGAACCGCGTGTAGTGCGGGTACCGGATCTCTATTCGGTGGTTGTGCGTATGCAACAGAGGGCCCTGGGGTTGCAGTCTCCTCCAAGGCCTCCACTGGTTGCGCCACCGCTAAATTTCCAATTGCCGTCGAATTTCAATCCGTTTGAGATTGACCCGCGTCTGGTTGAGCCGTATAAAGTTCATACCTCTCAAAACAACAGCAATCAAACTGCGGCGCCGGATTCGGCTACCGATTCCGACGGGTCGACGAATAATTACATTGGTTACGTTCCACGTAACTCCGCACCTGTTTCCGTCTCTACCTCCAGTGGGCCCACGTCTCCCCAGAACAACCCCACGTCAGGGCAGCAATCCAATACGCCGGCCGTTCGGGGACGTACGCCGCAGACCGTCCAAAGTACCGATCCGCAGCCGACCGGGTTGGCGTCGGTCACCCCGACCCTGCTGCCGGAGGGGATGAACACCCAACCCCGACCGGTCAACCGACCGGTCAACGATGTGGCGCAGACGGCTTGGCAGGCCTTAACCGACATCGGCAACCGCGATCCCGATAACCAACGGGTTGCGCACCTTGGACGGCCCGGCAGCTTCAGCATCCGCACTGGGCGGTTCTCCTCGGTTCTGCTGCAGGTCACCACGGATTCGGCACAAAACACCCCGCTTAGGGTGGAGCGCACCAGCGACGGGCGCTTGGTGGTGTCCTTGTCGTACTCCCTGTCGGACGCCGATATCCGCGCGGTCATGGGCGCGCTGCTGGAGGCACTGACCAGCGACGGACCGCGTGCCTTGGACCGTCCGGACTTCTTGCGCAACGGCCCCATGTTTGGCAGGGGACGTCCTCGGCTCAGCCTCGCCGACGTCGTCAACGTAGCTCTGTTGCGGTCCAGACTCGCTGATCTGGCCGCACTGGAGGCGCAAGGGGACGCGCACAAAGCCGAAGCTGACGCACTGCGTACCCGGATCGACCAGGGATTGCGTGAGCTGGGTCTGGGACTGGGCCGCCGGAACGGGGTCTGGCGCTACACGGCCGATTCGCTGGTGCGTCGTCGCGCGATCGATCGCTTGCTGACTGACACCGACCGCCACATGCTGGCCCGCCTGGGGGTGCCACGGGAAGCACGTATGCCTGCCCGGTGGCGGACCCGGTGGCGGGCTCACCCCAGTGTCGCGGTGGAAGTGGCTACCCAGACCGTGGCGGCTGGCAAGGACTTGGAGGTGGCCGGTCTCGACTCGCAACCCTCGCCGTTGGACCCCAATGTCCCGGCGATCACTATCGACACCGGTCAAGACCCAGACGCCGGTGTAGCCCCTGGTACCAGGACTGCGATACCGGAGCATGCGCGGCAGGGTGAGTCCCGTCCCAGCACCGACCGCACGAAGACGACCTGGTGGCAGGACTTGGTGCAGAACCTTAAGGGGGGTGGTACTGAGGCAACAGCCGGCACAACCTCGCTCTATAACTGGCAGGTTTGGGTCAAGGGACGCCTGGAGGCGGCTAAGGAGGAGCTTTTGCAGCTCCAGCGACAGGCTGCCAACCACCAGGGCGATCCGAAGGCGTTGGATTCGCTTATCGATAATGTCGAAAAGCGGATCAACCAGTTTGAAACGGACTACACCTTCTGGACCGGCCTTACGACGGTCATTTACACGGGCTTTTTGAGCTTCTTGACCCACACCATCGCCCAGCGCTGGCAGTACAAGCACATTCAGGCGGCTCGGATCGAGCAAGCCAGGTCAGATCAGCGGGAGAATCAGGAGCACGCAGAGCAGCTGGCGCGTACGCTCGATACGGCACTGGAGGACGTATCCCGCCAGATCGAGCAAGAGCTCAGGAACGCTCTCCAGCAGCGGCAGCAGGAGCTGCAGGCACAGGCCCAGGCTCAGCAAAACCAGAATCAGCAGAGCCAGCCTCAGCAGGCCCAAGGGCAACAGAGTCAATCTCAGCCGAGCCAGCCTCAGGGTGCCCAGTCGCAGCAGAGCCCGAGTCAGCAGAGTCAGGCTCAACAAGGTCAGACTCAGCAGGGCCAAGGGCAACAGAGCCAGGCTCAGCAAAACCAGCCTCAGCAGGGCCAGGCTCAAGCGGGGCAAACGTCGACTCCGGACGCCGGGAAACGGCCGAAGACCCGTCGATTCACCCGGGAGGCCGTGGCCGAACGGATCCGCACCCAGCAGGCCATGAGGTCCGACCGGGCGGTGACGGTCACCGTGCCATGGACCCTCCGGACGATCGGTGGCCTCATCGCCGGCTTCCCAGCGTTCCTGGTTCAACACCTGACCGCCGTGGCCCTGTGGACCATCAACGGTCTCCCAGGCTTTGTGAAGAACGCCGGTATCGTCGGCTCGTTCGGTCTGCTGTCCGTGAGCGTGGCGGCGCCGCTGTCTAACTACGTCTCTGAGGTCAAGGCGGCCCGCGCTAAGCGCAAGCACGACGCCTGGGTCCGGCAGCGTATGGAGCTGGAGATCGCGGCTCAGTTGGATCAGGCGCTGCAGGATGCGATCGGACAGGCGGTGGAGAGGCTGGCGTCCGACCCCAGCCGGTTCGCCGAAGAAGCTGCGGAGCTGGTTGAGGAGATCAACGATGTGCGGGCCTCCCTGCCCGACCTGGTCGACGCGGCCATGGGAGTCACCGCGGGTAAGAATCTGCGTCAGCTAGCGGCGGCCCGTGGGCTGCGGATCGGAACGTCGCTCAACACCGATGCGCTCGCTAACGACCCTCGGTACGAGGAGCTGATCAAACAACAGTTCAACGCGGTCACGCTCGAGAACGAGTTCAGCTGGAAGAACATCAGTCCCGATCAAGGGAGGTATGACTGGACAAAGGCCGACCAGGCGATTGAATTCGCTGACCGGCACGGCCAGCAGGTACGCGGATCCGCCCTGATTGACCCTGATCAGTTGCCGGACTGGATCACCAATGGCAACTTCACTCCGGATGAGCTGATCCGAATCCTGGAGGAGCACACCACCGAGGTGGTGAGTCACTACCGGGGTTGGGTGAACGTCTGGGAAGTGATCAATGGGCCTCTGCAGGGCGACGGCAGCCTCCGCCAGACGGTCGGGCAGAACACGCTGGGGCCGGAGTACATCGCCAAGGTACTGGAGGCCGCGCACGCTGCCGATCCCAACGCCAGGCTCTACATCAGCGAATCGGGTATCGAGGGAATCAACCCCAAGAGCGACGCGCTCTACGATCTGGTCAAGTCCCTGCTTGAGCAGGGGGTTCCCATTCACGGAATCAGCATCCAGAGCCCGATCGCCTTGGGCGATCTATCCCCATCGTTCGAGGAGAACATTCGTCGCTTCACCGACCTGGGTCTTGAGGTGACCATCACCGGACTCGAGGTCCGGATGGAGATGCCGGTCACCGCTGAGAAGCTGGAGCAGCAGGCTGCCGCATACCGCCGGATCATCTCTGCGGCGTTGGAGAACCCGCGGGTGCGGGGAGTGAGCTTCAGCGGCGGCACTGACGCCCACACCCGGGTACCCAGCGGATCCACCCAGGACGGTGCCGGCGCTCTCTTTGACCAGAACTACCAGCCCAAGCCGGCCTTCATCGCCGTTCAGCAGGCCATGGCCGACCTCGGCCAGGCCCTGGAAGCCCGCCAAGAAGCCGAGGAGAAGGCCAAGCAGCAGCAGGATCAGAAACGACGGCCGTTCAGCAGGCTTCGTGAGCGGTGGCGTCACCGTAACGAGCGGCCACCGGCTGAACTCAACCCCGACGAGTGGAGCGCCAAAGTACTCGGCCCGCGTCCGTCGGGCACGATGGCTTGGTGGCAGCACGGGGTTCACATGATGAGCGCCGTGGCCACTCCTTGGGGACTGTTCTCCGGACTCTTGGGCGCCATCCTCACCGTCAACAACCCGACCCTCGGGTTCACCCAGATCATTGGCTCCTTGATCGGCTCTTGGGCAGTCTTCGGAACAGCCGCGCACCGGGACGGTATCCGCTCGGTGAATCTGGCGTACAAGACGACGATGGAGCAGTTCAACAAGCGGCTGGCTGTGTTCCGGACGCGGATCGAGGAGCAATTCAAAGGAGGAGCAGACCCGGCTATCCCGGCCCAGTCCCAGTCGACGCCTCAAACGTCTTCAACATCACAAGGGAATCAGGGAACTCAACAAGGGAATCAGGGAACTCAGAATTCGGGGCAGGCGACTCAGAACGCTCCGCAATCAGGGCAGAGCTCCAATTCCCAATCGCCGCCGGCACGGCGCCGTTCAGCATCGCGCGCCGCTGAGCTGCAGGATATGAATGCTGCGGATCCGGCTCCCAGTCGTGATCCGGAGAAGAGCACGTGGAAGGAATACGGCCGGGCCATCCTGCGGGGCGCGGCCAAGGGTGTGCCCTTCTCCATGATTCTGCTCGGCGTGTCGCTCACCCTCGACCACTTCCGGAACGCCCTGATCGCTCTGACCAGCAACCTGCCACCATTTATCAACTTCAGCGGGATGGCCGAGAACGTCATCCACCAGGTGTGGCTCATCGGTGGTATGGCGGCCATTGTCGGTCCTATCTATGAGGGAATTGCCGACCTGTGGCACGGCAAGCGTTCTCAGCCGGCGCAGGAAAACTTCCAGCGCCGTGTGGACTCTTTCCTGCGGCGTACCCGGGGCTTGGAGCCGTCGGTCTGGCAGAGCCAGCAGGGCAACAATCAGCCGTCTCCGCCGTCGACGCGGCGTACCCGTCGGTTCCAGTCGCTGCTGAACCGGCTCAAGCCGGGGTCCCGGCGCGGTGGTAACCCGCCGTCTCCGCCCACCCCGCCGCCCAGCGGGTCCAGCCCGACGCCTTCCAGCCCGGCGCCGCAGAGCCCGGCCACGCCGAACGCGGCCAGCCCGAGTACTCCCGCCACACAGCAGACGGGCACGTCAAACACGAGTACGTCGAGTACGCCGAACACGGGTACGCCGAGTACAAACACGTCGAGCAGCACCAGCCCGACCAACCAGAAGCGTGTTGGGCAAGCGAGTCAGCGACGCCAGGCGAGTAGTACCTCGCCGCAGCGCGGTCGTCCCAGCGGCGGACCAGGATTCTGGGCCAACCTGGGTCGACGCGCGACCGACATCATCGAGATCGGCGGCACCCTGCTGATTCAGTACGCCGCGTTGGCGGGAACCCCCTACGCCTTCGCCTGGACCGCGGTGATGGGTATCTCGATGGGGGTCGGGCTGGTGGTCACCGCCGCGTTCGACCAGGTCTTCAAGAAGGCGGTCGCCGCGCTTGCATCGCGGATCGCTGCGCGGACCGGTGAGGCTGCCGACCGGCAGGCCGCTAAGCGTCAGATGTCGTTGGGGATGCATCTGGCGCGGCGGATGCCCGGCCCATTGGTCGCTGGTGCTCTGACCTACGTCGCCGCCAGCACTCTGGTGCCGATGCTCCCGGCTGGTCTGGCATTCGCGGCCGCGGTGGGAGCGCCGATCGCCAACGCGGTCCGCGCCGTCACCGACTGGTGGTCGGACCGCAAGCAAGCCAAGTGGCTGGAGCAGCACCCCGACGTCGAGGGGCAGTTGCTCAACCGCCTGTCCGCGTTGGGGGAGCAGGCTGCACAGGTAGCGGCCCGGATCCAGGGCAAGCAGGATGCCGGTCTCAACATCACACCAGCGGAACGGGAAGCGGCCCAGCGGCTGCTGACGAAGCTCAGCGAGGTTGAGCAGAAGCTGGCCGAGGTGTCCAGGGCTCAGCGTCGGTCCTACCGGCCGTTCCAGTCCGCCCTGCAGCAGGCGTTCCAGGCGGTTGGCGCCACCTGGCGACGTGTCAGTGGAACCCCGACCGATCAGCGCATCAATGAGCGGGCACACCGCCGTGCCGCGGATGGCGGTCGGATCCGTAAGCGGTACTTCTTCGCTTCGCGCATCCTCCAGGGCTTTGGGTGGGGAAGCTCCAACTTCATCGGTGCCACCCAGTCCGTAGGCGCAGGAATGCTGGTCGCGGGCGCCGAGAGCGTGACTTCGATGTTCGCCTTGGGCGCCGGTGAGGTCACCATGGAGAACCTCAACCGGGGCTTCGGGGAGCGTACCCGGCAGGCGTATCACACGGTCCGGACCGGACGGACCGCGTTGAGCGAGGCGCTGGGTATGGGCCCAGGCCAGGACGCAGACAGCGCTTTGAAGCGGGAGTCCCGACTGGCGCATATGGCGCGGGGATGGGCCACCCCGTTGATCACTGTGCCGGTGGTCGGTATCGCGGCCTCGCTGTTCGGAGTACTCCCGGCGTTCGCGGCCGGGCTCGGGGTGATGACGCTGTACAGCGTGGTCCGGACCGAGGTCGACTGGCGCTACATCCCCAAGGAAGAAGCGGGTGTTCAGCAGCGCCGGGCGTACGACCGGTTGAAGGCGGCTTCGGAGACCGATGTCGTCATCGAATCGGTCGCTGAACTGGCGGATAAGGTCACCAACGAGCTGACGCAGCAGGACAACGAGTACACCAGCTACGTCGAACAGAAACGGACCGAGCAGGCCGAGTGGGAACAGCGGCGTCGCCTTCGGCTCAACCGGAGGCTTCCTGGTTACTTCAGTGACGCTGTTGGGGAGACCCCGCTGCGGCAGAACCACAATGTCACAGCGGAGGCCACCTCGGGGGCAATTCAAGACTTCGAGGTGCCAGCGACCACAGACTCCACGACTCAGAACCAGACACGGCTATCGGAGTCTCGCACCGCCGTGCTCGCCCGCCAGGCGCTTCCCGAGGTGTTGGCGCGGCAGTACGGTCAGACCCCGACCCGGGAGCTGCTCCGCCCTGGCCCCAACCGAGGCCGCTCCGGCTCCAACCAGGGCCGCTCTGAACCCAACCGAGGTGTGTGGTTCAAGCTCAAGGCGCCGGATGGGCGAGTCCACGACTCTTTCCACGTCCGGGTCGACCCCAACCTGCCACCTGGGACTGCGGCGCGCGTCCGCGTCAGCCAGGGACTGGTGGGGCGTTCCGTCATCATCGAGATAGCCCCGCCGCCCAACACGCGCGACAACCAGGCGCAAATCACGGCGATCATCGAAGCGGCGGTGGCCCAGCACCGGGCACACCTAGACCGGGCGCTCGGTGGGCGTCGATCGGCCCAAGCTGATGTTCTCAACCCCAGTTACCGCAACCGGCGCTTTGCCCATCGGCTGCTGGGGCTGGACTTCAGCCCGACCGATATCGGCAGGTTGGCTCGGATCCAGTCCTTGGGTGAACCGCTAGCCGACCAGTCGCTCACCCCAACGCAGCGTCAGCGGCGGCTCAACGCCTTGACCAGGGAACTCACCGCGGCTGACCTGCTCAACAACCCTGTGAAGTGGCGGTACGCCCGGGCGTACCTGTCGGATAAGGTCGCCAGGTTCATCGAGCAGCAGGTGCTCTCGCAGCAGAACCCGCCGACCGGCTCGCCGTCGAACCAAGGCCCGTCGGGCGGTGGGTCGCGACCCACGCTGCGGCAGCGGCTGGCCTCACTCAGGCGGTGGATTGTTCCCAGCCAGGTTCGCAACGCCGTGTCGTTCATGAGCTCTCCGGCCCGCGGCACGCTGGCCGCTGGCCAGACCACGACCGGTGGGCAGACCACGACGTCCACGCCGACGGCGTCTCCCACGACCCAGGCGCAAACCGGCCAGTCCACCACAGGCCAGCCCACCACGACCCAGTCCACGACGAGCCAGCAAAGCTCCCGGTTTACTCAGGCGTTCAACCGGCTGCGTTCCAGGGTGACCGGGGGACAGAGCGGTCAGCGGGCCCAGCAGCGTCAGGCGCAGGCCTCAGGGCAGTCCCAGCCGCCGCGGTTCCGGGCGATCCGAGGCAGGCTGGGGATTGGCCGCGTCATGATGGCCACCGCGGCATTCGCGATGGCTGTGACGGCCGCTCTCGGTCCGTCCACTCCACACTCCTCTGTTAACAGTCCACAGCCGACACAGACTGTCCGGGTACAGGTCACCTCGACACCGACGACCCAAACGCCGACGGCTACGCCTACGCAGCGGGTTACTCCGGGGTCGGAGTCCACTGTGGAGACAACCCCGTCAAGCGTGTCGGTCTCTCCGTCGGGGAACTCCACCCCGGATGGAGACAGGCGGGGTACCACCACCGAATCGACCAATGAGCAGGACCTGAACCAGGATCTGAATCCGGATGAAGGACTGCCGCCGCGGGAGCAGCAGCGGCGTGAGGATTCGCGCCGGAAGCATGGCTCTCGCCGCAATCGGCGTAACCGCAACCGTCGTTATGGCGGGAATCTGAACCGCTCCTCGACATCGAGAAAGCCGTCGTCGGATCCGAACGCGACGCCGGATCCGAACGCGACGCCGGATCCGAACGCGACACTGGATCCGAACGCGACGCCGGATTCGACACCGGGGACGACCTCGCAGACGACCCCGGATTCGAACATGGGGTCGACCACGCAGCAAACCTCGACCTCGAATTCGACACCGGATCCGGACACCTCATCGAGGCCCGACCAAAAGTCGGGGCAGGAGCAGAACACGACGACGAACCAGGCGTCGAACACCCCCGCTCCTTCCCAGGATGCCTCCGCAAACCAGGCTCCGACTCGCTCCAAGCGATCGCGGTGGCGCTCGCCCGCAGCGTGGAAGGAGGCGCTGGAGCAGCGGAGGCGCCGTCAGGCGGAGCCTCAGCTGGGGGCGCCGTCTTACCGGGCCAACTTCCGTCGGCGCTTTGTGCCAGGAATATTCCTGGTGGTCAGCACCGCGGTGACGGCGCTTGCCACCAGCAACCCCGCTATCGCGTTGGGGTGGGCGGCGGCGCAGACCGCGGGAACGTTCGCGGACCTGATCACCACCACGGTGACGGACTGGTGGTCCAAGCGGCGGGAAGCCCGGCAGCGGCAGCGGGCGGCCGAGGCGCGTCTACGCGGCGACTCCTCGGTCTCGGAGAACGTGCCCAAGTGGGTCGACATGGCACGGCGGGCCGGACCGAAGATCGTGGCTGGTGGGATCACCATCACCGTCGGTCTGCAGCTGCTTCCCAACCCGTGGTTGGCCGTGCTCGGCGGTGCCGGGCAGATCTTGGGCGGACTCGCCCGCGGCTACATGGACGGGTGGTTCAAGAAGCGGAAGAAGGCGTGGCAGGCGAACCAACCGTCCACCCGTAGGCCGGACGAGTTCAGGGGCCGCGACGTGGCTGACGTCGTGGAGCGGATGCTGGAATTGGCGGCCCGGGCAGAGGCGCGCCGCGACAGTGGCGACCTCACTCCTGAGGAGCGGAAGCAACTGGAGACCGCCTACGCGCACATGGATCAGCTGGCCCAGGATCTGCGCGCCATGATCGATCAGCGGCGTGAGACGTTCCACCCGATCCGGGAGATAGCTGACTCCTTCAGCCAGGCGGTCGGGCGCAGACTGCAGGCGCTGCGCGAAGGCCGGGTGTTCGGGCGCCGGTTGTGGGGCGACGACACGGTGGCGGCGCGTGCCGAGCAGTCGCAGAAGCAGAAGGAAGCGGCGATGCTGCCACGTCGGTTCATCTACATCCGACGCGCGGTACAGGGCATCGCCTCCTCAACGGCTCAGTTCACCGCGTGGCTGTTGTGGGGAAGCCCGAGCAACGTGGTCCGGGGCAGCAGCTCTATGCTGGGCAATCTGGGTCTGGCCGTGGGTGAAGACGCACATGGTCGGCTCAGTGCCCGGGCGGGGCAGCCCGAGTGGGAAGCGCTGTGGTCGGTTCAGCACGTGCTGAACCAGTTGGCGCATGGGCTGGGCCGGGAGGCCCCCGACTATCTGCCGGAGGACCCGCCACACCGGTTCGCGCACAATGTTCGGGCCAGCGGCCCGGCCTCAGGGGCGGCGCTCACGCTAGGGGTCGGCGCGCTCCTGACCGGTAACCCCTGGTTGACGCCTGCGGCACTCGCTTCGGTGTTGCAGGGCCGCTCGCGTGCGCCACGGGACTGGGACTTCGAGCTGGAGGAGATGCGGCGGGAGCAGGAACTCACTGACCGCATCGTCCGCCAGGAGGCCGAGACCAAGCGAGCAGAGCCGATCACAGACCTGGCCCGGGACCTGAATACCCGGATGGAGCAGCTGCGTCGGGAGCTGGACGCCACGCTCCAGGAGCGGCGTCAGCAGCAGCGGGACGCGGAGGCGCGCCGGCGGCTGCGTGTCAGCCGTGGCTTGGCGGGTCGACTCAGCGATGCCCGGCACCAGACCCCGCTGCGGCCCGCGCGTCCGGTCACTCACAGCGTCTCCGAGAGCGACGCCCACACCTTTACCGTGCCGAAGATCCCGAGGCAGCACGGGTCGGGTCAGATCCGTAACCCGAACCGGACCATTCCTCGGATCCTGGAGTCGACCCTGGATAGGCAGTACCCCGGTCTGGTGGTGCGTCCCGATCCCGACGCTCCCAGGTTCCTGATCAGGACCGAACCGGGGAGCAACCAGTTCACCGATGTCTTCACCGTTCAGGTGGATCCCAACTTGTCGTCGGAGACCGCCGCGCAGGTGACGGTCACGGTGAACGAGGATGGACAACGTGAGGTGACTATTCACCTGTCACCACAGCTGGGAAGGTTGGATCACCAGCCGGTGCTGGAGGCGGTGATCGCCCGACACCGGGCTACCCTCGATCAGAGGAACGCCGGGCAGCGAGTCGGCCGGGACGTGCTGACTGATCAGCAGAGTCGAGGCCGTCGCTTCCTGCAGTGGCTGTTCGGCGTTACGTTCTCGCCACGCGACATCGGTCTGCTGGCTCAGATTCAGTCCTTGGCTGAATCATTGACGCCGGACGGGCGCAAGGGGCATGACCCAGAATGGGTGCGGCGGCGGCAGCAGCGAGTCGCGGTGGCGTTGGACCACGCGGACCTGCTGTTCAACGACACCAAGCTCCGACGGGCGCGCGCCTACTGGACCGACGAGGTCGGCACCGTGGTGGATGAGGTCGTCAGGCTGGCTCGTTCTCATCCCGACGAGTACGGGATTACGCCGCCACCGGCCCGACACCGGGTGCTGCACCAGCGGATCGCCGATATCACCGACCGGGTGCTGCCCGACCGGCTGCGTCGCGCGATCAGCCTCAGCCCGACGACTCGACCGCGTGTCACCCCGCCGATCACCCCTGGCCAGTCGCCTCACGTCAATCCGGATCAGCGGCGGCCGAGCCGGCCACGGGTACCGTGGGGATCCCGCTACATCCGGGACGACGTCGAGCTGTTCAGCTACTTCCTGCTCACCTCCAAGACGGAGCTCGAGCCGGCAGACCTTGTCAGACCCGAGCCGCCCAAGCCGCGGACCTACGTGGTGCAGCGAGGCGACACGCTGTCCAGCATCGCCGAGAAGCTGCTGGGCGACGCCAACCGCTGGCCGGAGATCTTCGAACTCAACCGTGGCCGGACCCAGACGACCGGCTGGACGTTCACCGATCCGGATCAGATCGACATCGGGTGGGAGCTGCAGATTCCTCCCAAGGAGGAGCCCGAGAAGGAGCAGGACCGTACGCCGGGCAAGCTGCCTGAGCTGAAGAAGCCCGATCAGTTCGGCTTGACCGGTCCGGTTGTCGGTCTGTTCATCATCGAGTCCACTGTGGACCGAGGTATGCGGACTCTGACGTGGATGAAGGGAACCGGCTGGGTGCCTGGTGGCGGAATTCCCGACACCGTCACCGCGATTCCCGCCGACCGGGGCACCGCCGAGCAGGCAGCCGCATCCCTGGGCATTTCCCTGCCGAGCGAGTCCGAACTGCACCAGATGATGGGTGGCTGATCCCGCCGCCGGTCACCGGCCGGCGGCGGCAGCCGTCATGCTCCAAGGCGCCTTGCGGGGATAACCCCGTGGGGAGATCGGCTTTTAGACCACCTGGTCGAGGTAGATGACGTTACGGGCTAGGAGCGGGTGGAGCAGCTGAAGGAACATGGCCAAGATACGGTCGGGATTGGTCTCCTCCTGCCCTTCTTCGTCCTCGGCCGCCACGTCGGCGAAGACTTGGCAGGCGTGCCAGAGGCTGTCGGCCAGGTGAGCCCATTTCCACAGGTCGTAGGCGAAGCTGGAGACCACGGCTAGCGGCCGGCCGAACAGACCGATGCCGTACTGAGTGGGGTCATCGGGCAGGTTCCCCAGGCCGAGGAACAGCGGCTGGACCCGGTAGGCGCTGGCGAACGCCACGGCCGCGTCCACGTTCGGCGCCACCTCAACCAACACTTTCCGGTTGAGCAGCTCGTCGATCACCTGGTCCGGTTTGCGGATCCCCGCTTGGGTAGCGGCCCGCTCAACCACGGCCCGGGTCCACGGCTGGTTATCCACCTGATCGGGGAGCCCGTGGCACAGCGCCCAGATCGGGAACTCCTGAGTGGGCTCGAGTTGTTCGGGATGATCACCGATTCGCAGGTCGTGGGAACGCACCTTGGCGCCAGCGGAGGGATGGAAGGCGCCCATGTAGTGCCCGATAGGGAACAGCAGGGTGTCATCCGGGGATGGGGTGATAGTCAATGTATGCCTCCGCGGCGAGATCGAGATAGGCGGCGTTGACGGAGAGCAGGCCGTGGATCGCGGGGCGGAAACGCTCCAGGATGCGGCGTGGATTCATCTCATCAGGGTCGGTAGCGCCGGACAGGCGCTCCACCTCCGCGAAGACTTGACAGGCGTACCACAGGTTAGGGCGCTCATGAGCCCACTCCCAGATGGTGTAGACCGGGCGCGTGACCTCGATGACGGGTTCATTCATCAAGCCGATGCTGTACATGCCCGGGTTCTGAGTGCTGTTACCCAGGCCCAGCATGAGCGGGATCAGCTGGTACCGGGCGGCGAAGTCGATGGCGGCGTCCGGCCCGGGCGCCACCTCGACCAGCAGCCCGCGCGTGATCAGGGTGTCAATGTCGGCGTTGACCTGCGCCTCGGAAAGGCCGCTGCTCGCGGCGGCGATGACCTGAGAACGTCCCCAGTGAGAGTCCACAGCGAGCTGCTCGGGAACGCCGTGGGCGAATGCCCAGATTTGGAACTCCCGGTCGGTTACCTCCTCCACCTCGGTCCCCAACCGGATCTCGTGGTAACGACGACCGTCCTCCTCATCGAGGTACGCGCCCACGTAGTGGCCGATCGGGTACAGAGACGACTGATCCGCACCGCTGTGGACCTCGCCGCCTACCGACACCTGACCACCAGGCACGCTCATTGCGGTCCTAGGGATTCATCCAGGTACGCGGCGTTGACCGACAGCAGCCCGTGGATCGCCACCAGGAAGTTCTCCAGGATCTTGTGGGGGTCGGTTTCGTCCGGCTCTTGGGCGCCGGCCTGCGCCTCGACTTGGGCGAACGTCTCGCAGGCCTCCCACAGGTTGCGGTCCAGGTGCGCCCACTCCCACAGGGAGTAGACCATGCTGTTTACGTGCAAAAACGGCTGCCCGAACAGGCCAATGCCGTACAGGCCGGGCTCCTCGGCGCTATTGCCCAGCCCCAACATCAGCGGGACGAGCCGATATCTGGTCGCGAACTCCACGGCGGCGTCCGGTCCGGGCGCCACCTCGACCAGCAGCCCTTGGTTGATCCCGTTCTCGATGCTGGCTTCGGCGTTGGTGATACCGGCCGTCGTCGCGGCGTCGATGATCTGCTGCCGTCCCCAGGTGGCATCCTCGCTGAGCTGGTCGGGAATGCCATGGGCGAGTGCCCACAGTCGGAAAGTGTCGTTGTCTACCTCGACGACGTTGACACCGAGGCGTACCTCATGGTGCCCCTGTTGTCCTTGCTCATCGTCGAGGTAGGCCCCGACGTAGTGACCGATGGGGAACACGCGCGTGTTGTCTTGATCACTGGCCATCACGGCCGATCGTATCGATTGACCGCCACCACTGCGACCGTGCCCGGGCATACCGGCGCGTCGCCTGTTGGATGCCCAATGCGGCACGCCACGCTGCGGATACGCCGGGCCGCCTAAGCCGGCCTGCGCTGCTCACCCGGTGCTTTCGGCGCCGCCCTGTACCTCTTGCAGCTCGTCCTCGGTGAGGGCTTCGGGATCATCCAGCTTGGCGTCCAGGTAGGCGACGTTGCTGGCGAGCAGAATGTGAAGATTTTGCAGGATACGGGTCAGCACCTCCTCAGGAGTGCGGGTCCGGTCCACCCGCGCGAACAGTTCGCAGGTGTCCCACAGTGTCGGCCCCAGCCGGCCCCATTGCCAGACCTCGTACAGGAAACTGTCGACGGTCACCACCGGCGGCAGGCCAGGGAAGCCGATTCCGAACGACAACGGCTCGGTAGGGGTGTTCCCTACTCCCATCAGAAGCGGGAGTACGCGGTGACCGCGGGCGAACTCCAGCGCCTCGGCGGTGCCGGGGGTCACCTCGGCTACGACCTTGTTGTCGATCAGCGAGTTGAGGATGGCGTCGGTGTCCGCACCGAGCTCTGTTTCATGAGCTAGCGCCCGCACCGCGGCCCTGGTCCAGGGGCGTGAGGGGCCCACCAGGCCCGGTGTGCCGTGGGTCATGGCCCACACGGCGAACTCGGTTTCGGTGGTGAGGCGGCGGACATCCACTCCCACTCGGATCTTGCGGTAACTCAACGGCGCGCCGGCGCTGGGGTGAAACGCGCCGATGTAGTGGCCGACCGGGAAGACCAAGGGCTGGGTCACGGACGGACCTCCTGCACGGCGGTGGAGCCGTTGGGCTCCGATTCCTCATCCTGGGGCTGGGGCGGTGGGGTGATCGCGCGGTCCAGATAAGCGGTGTTAGCCACCAACAACACGCTGAGCGTGGTGAGGAAGCCGTTGAGGATCCGTTCCGGTTCCACTAACTCCGGATCTGTGTTTCCGGCTTCCCGTGAAATGTCGGCGAACGAGTAACAGGCGGCCCACAAGCTATCGTCGACATGGGCCCACTCCCAGAGGTTGTAGACCGTACCCGGGACGCTCAGCACGGGGTTGTCGAGGAAGCCGATACCGTGCAGGCCCGGATTCTCGGGGGTGTTACCCAGGCCGAGCATCAGGGGAACCAGCCGGTAGGACTCGGCGAACTCAATCGCCTCCTCGGTCTCTAGCGCCGGCTCCGCGATCAGCCCCATGGCCGCCAGCTCGTCCAACAACGGCGATATGTCCTCGAAGCCGGTCTTAGCCGCCGTCTCCTCAGCACGACGACGGGTCCACAGCTCGTCAGGATCACCCTCATCAGTCGGCCCCCGCGCGAGCAACCAGGCGGTCACCTGCTGGTCATTGAGCCGGTGCACCTGGGAGCCGAGCATGACATTGTGATACCGCTCGATAGAACCGATTCTCGGATAGAAAGCGCCGACATAGTGGCCGAGTGGGAGTAGAAGGCGCACCCCGGTCACATCGCTGGTCGTCACCGGGTCGATCGTAGTGGCCTTTGGCCAGATGTATCGGCACGGTCGGCGGCGGAAGCGGCCAGGTTGGCCGCCAGCGCACTACTATCCGGGCATGAGTGAGCTGGTGGTGCCCGGATCGACCTTCGCTGGGCAGGTCGTGCCGATGCGCGCCCCGATGCTGCGGGTCCGCTACCCCGAGGGGATCTACGTCAACCTGTACGGCTTCCCAGAGTGGGTGACGTATGCCCGCGCCCTGGTCGAACTACCCCCGCCCCTCAGCGGCCTGGGGGTCGATGAGGTACGCGTGGTTGACGTGCTGGCCGCCAACGAGGCGGCGGCCCGGTCAGGTGATCCTTTGTGGACACAGTCGGGAGGCGGTGACGCCCAGAGCGCCACCGGGCGTACCGTGCCGGTCGCCACGCCGCCGGGGTGGGTGTGGGCGCATGTCGCCATGTCGCGTCAGATCGCTCTCGTCCCTGCCGAGGTGCACAGCGCCTTCCGGCACCTGGGGGGCGTGAGCACGATGCGCGTGGACCGCTCCCAGCGCGGCCTGCGTGCCGCGGGTAGGGAAGGCTCCGCTGGGGAACCGGAGCTGCTTCCGGTGGGGGAGGCGCCCGCCGACCGGGTGCAGGAGGCGTTGAAGGCGATCGGTGCGCCTGTCCCAGACGCGTACCGCCGGATCCTGGAGGCCGATGGCGTCCGGCCGGTCGTGCCGCTGGTACATCCCCGTTACGGCTTCGTGCTGGATCAGCCGTTGTTCGGGGTCGCCACCCCAAACTGGCTCTGGCGGGTCGACTACGCCAACCGGTGGCTGCGGGATCGTTTCACCGAAGATCTCCTCGCGATCGGGTATGTGCAGGGCGGCATCATCCTGCTGGCCCTCCAGGGTGAGCGTGCCGGATCGGTCTGGTACTGGGACGACGACAATCTGGAAGACGACGACCGCTTCGACGCCGGGGTCGTCAGCCGGGATCTGACCTATCGGTGCGCCGACAGTCTGGAGGAGTTCTGGCGCGCCCTGGTACCGGTGCCTTACCGATTGGTGGAGCTGGCTCGGTCTCTTGTGGACCAGGGCGCGGCCCGGGTGGTGACCGGGGAACTGCAAGGGCGGTCATTGCCAGCCGCCTACCGCCCTCCGTCACGACCCTAAGGTCTTCCCCCTCCCTGCCTTCCTGGCCCCGTACCCTGCCGGCCGCGTTCCCTCACCATGGACGCGCACCTGGATTGCGCTGCTGTCAGAGCTGCTGTCAGGGCGGGTGTCAGGAGAGCCACCTGAACGGCTGGGCGGAATAGGGGGACGGCGCATCGGAGGAGGCGGATGACACGCCGGGGACCAGCATGCCGCGTTCGACGAGCTGGACGATGATCGGCAGCAGGTCCTCGGCTAGCTGATCTGGGTCGAAATTGTTGGTCGTGGCCACCAGGTTTATGTGATCGATCAGCGGCGTGGAGCCGTCGCATTCGGCCAGCAGCGCGGCGACCACACCAGGTATCTCCTGGTACCAGGCCATACCACCGTCGAGGCCCAGGAAATGCCGATTGGGTTCCCAACCGTCCTGTCCGCGTACCGCCTCAAGGTGGAGACGCAGATCCGGGTGAGTAGTCAAGGGCGCGGCCAGCAGCCGACGACCAGGCCGCTCCCGCAGCCAGTCCTGGCGGGCGAACCAGGCGGGCACCTCCTGTCCGATCGGGATGTCGGGCTGCTGGGGCATCTCCTCGATGCGCACCACGGCGTCGGCGCGCTGGGAATTGCGTACTGTGATCACCCCGAAGCCGATGGCGGCGACCGCGTTGTCGGAGAGCCAGCGCAGCCACTCCGTGGCGCTGGGGTCATTGGAGGACTGACCGGCGTCACGCATCCAGTAGGTGACGTACGCCTCCGGCTCCATGACTTCGCGCTGCAGGATCCACACGTCCAGGCCGGTTCCGGAGAACCACTCTTCTAACCGCTCCTGCCAGGACTGACCGACCGGGTGGATCCAGTTGGCCAGGTACTGCAGGTAACCGCCTTCGTTGAGGATCCGAGGCGCTGCCTTGGCCAGAGCCCGGGACGCCTCATCCCCGGGGTAGCCGGAGTCACGGTAGGTGTACTTCACCGTGCCGGGACCGACCACAAAGGGCAGATTGGCCACCGCCAGATCGAAACGGCGTCCTACCAAAGGCTTGGTGAGGTCGCCGTGCAGTAGCTCCCAGTCCATCCGGTTGAGAGCGGCGGTGGTCGCGGCGATCCGCAGCGCCCGGGGATTGACATCGGTGCCGGTCACGGCCCGCGCGTGGCAGTTCAGATGCAGCGCTTGAATACCACTCCCGATGCCGATGTCCACAGCGGAGGTGACCTGATGGCGGGGTGTCGCCTGGATCAGGACCGCTGCGGCACCGCCGAGGCCAGGCACCGCGTCGGGGGCCTGTCCCATGCCGGTGTGGTCGGACAGTAACCAGCCACAGCTGTTGTCCGGGAGGCGCATGGGAAGTAGACACAGGGCGGCGGCAACCAGCGAATTCTGTTGAACGATCAGACCGGCGGCGAGCGCTGACGACAGTGGGAGCGGATCCAACGCCGCGGCGACCTCCGAGGCCGGAAGGACCTCACGGCGCAGGAAGAGACGGACTAGGCGATCGAAGCGGGTACTTATTTGGGTCAGATCAGTCACCGGGGGAGCGACCACGTTCCCCTCGCCGTCGGTGCCGGTCATCTGCGCGAAGGAGGTTGTGTCGTAGCCGGAGGCGAGGAGCGCATCCCGTAGACGATCGATATCACTGGCGCTCAGAAGAGGCACCGCGTGGGAACTTGTCCGGGAATCCATAGCCCTCCATCCTGCCCGGTGCGTACCACAGGCTGTGGCGCACCCAAAGTTGATCATGAATATCCTGAAGTGGCGGGGGCATGAGAGGATCGTTGAGATTGGTGCCGGAAGGGAGGCGGTGGATTCGTGTCGGAGGACGGCACCTTCGTTGTGAATAATCCCGCCGCCGGGAACTTCGTTCCAGCGAATGAGGTCGAAGAGATCCTCGTAGACGCTATCCGGTACCAGGACACAGATACCTACATCAAAGCCGTTTTGCTCGGCGAGGTATGGGTCCCGATCGGGGATGAAGTGCCCGATGGAGTGGCGCCGGGTGATCCCGCGTTTCGTTGGCAAGCCAACCATGTGGCGGGTACGCCGGTTATCACGGTGTTCACGTCGACCTGGCGGGCGGTGGACCACTTCGGGGACCGTGGGGTCAGAGCGGTGCGGACCACCCTGGCCCAGGTGCTCAAGGCATGGCCGGATCCGGCGTGGGGCCTGGTGTTGAACCCCGGATCGCCGATCGGGGCGAGTATCCCTGGTGAGGAAGTCGCCGCTCTCTATGAATGGGCGCTCGAGGCTGGCCTGGCTGTTGAGGACACATTCCTTGATGAGAAAGCCGCCTCCCCAGACACGCAGCGGGCCGATTCCGGAACCGAGCCCGACAGCCCAGGACCCGACGCCGATTCCCAGGCGGTATCAGAAGACACGCCGGTGCCGCCGCAGGGTGAGGCTGCGCCGGAGTCTGACGCGACCGGTGGATCAGAGCCAGTGCCGGCCGATGCGGTTGACTCCACCACCCCAGCCGCCCCTGGTGGCTCGGAACCCGCTCCTGAACCCGTCGTAACCCTCGACGCGGAAACCGTCGCCGCGTCGGCAGCGCCGGCAGCGACGGACCCGGTCGGGACGACGGAGTCGGCGGAACCGGATAGCTCAGCAGGGTTGGTTGAGGCTGTTGAGCAGGTGGAGTCGGCTGAGTCGGTTGAGGTGGCCGAGGCGGTAGCGCCAGCGGAGCCAACCGAGTCGACAGAATCGACAGAATCAGCCGAGTCGATGGAGTCAGCCGAGGCAGCGGGGCCAGCGGAACCTGCCGAAGTGACGGAGTCGGCGGAGCTGAGTAGTCCGGCTGGGCCGGTTGAGGCTGTTGAGCAGGTGGAGTCGGCTGAGTCGGTTGAGGTGGCCGAGGCGGTAGCGCCAGCGGAGCCAACCGAGTCAACAGAACCC